>JAKLFC010000003.1 GCA_022711405.1 Bacteroidota bacterium | reverse complement strand
AAGCCAGTTAAGGGTCGCATCATAACACAGGTAGGATCCGGTCAGGCCTGTGGGAGGCTGATAGGGTGACTCAACCGTGAATTCATAGGTCAGCCCGTTGATATACCAGAAATTGGCCAGTAATCCACCGTCATATTCCCCAAGATCATTCTTGCCAATTTCCATGTAAACGAATGGAACCGTACAGGTAACGGTACTGCCATCCACTTCTGAGAACACATAGTGCGACTGGCTGGCTTCAAAGGCGATCAGCCATGCAGGCGTAAACTCGGTGACATTCACCATGTCGGTGTATTCATCCTTGTCGACATCATAGGCGCACATAAAAATATCCGGCTGGTTATTGTCGGTCACGCCCGTAAAGTCCGTATCCAGGCATGAAATGAAAAGGAACTTGCCCGTGATATCCGAGGAGATCTGTGGCCTGTTGTACAGGCTGATGGCATTGGCTCCGCCGACTTCACCGTCAAAAGTGAGGTTTTCATACAGCGGAACGGCATCCCATGTCTCGCCACCGTCGTTGGAATACAGGTGCCATGTGGCCATGACGCCGGCACCCAGGTACCATCCACCCGGTGAGGCAATGGTGATCAAACCCGTGATATGGGGATTGCCATAAGCATCCACCACCATATCGTGGTGATAGCCCAGGTTATACCATACCGTATCGCGATCGAAGCCCATCTGGTAGTCTTCCAGCTGGAGGAGGGTTTCATCCGGCCAGAAATTCTTAATGGATTCAATGCCATCGTAACCTCCAAGGGCCACTTCAATAGGACCATCCCATGACTGTCCGCCATCGGTGGTTTTGTATAGGGTGGGATGGTATCCGTTATATTCAAGGGGTTCGCTGTCGGAGCTGGTCATGATGCTGATATATCCCGTTTGTCCGTCAGGAGCGAAGGCGACCTTCTGGTCGTTCCACCATTCATTGGCAGCCGAGATCTCGAGCAGTTCCACTTCATATACGATGTCATTTTCTCCGGCATCCCACTGACCATGCCATACCTGCAGATAACCATCAGGGTATTCGTTCGGGCTGACACATCCCAGGTAGTTGGGCTGAACCATCCAGACGTGGCCATCCTGCGTGATCGTGAACGCATCAGGGATTGCGTTTCCGATCTCATCATCGGTGGTGACATTTGTCTGGGTGGGTGCAGGCGGGAAGCAATTGGTAAGTCCGTTCACACCATAACCCAGACCTCCCCATGTTCCGCTGCAGGGATTCGAATTGTCGATTGCGGGAATGAAATACGCGTAGTATGCATTATCCGGGTCTGTATTTCCCGGAGGGTTGAAAATGCCTCCCTGCGGATAACGGCCGGCAGCCTGCGGGTAGGTACCGCCTGATCCCAGCGGGTTATATACCTGCACGTTATTGGTCCAGCTTCCGTTGGCACCGCCATTCCAGGAAACATCATAGGCAATACGTGAGTTCCCGAAGGTTCCGGATTCAACAATCATACGGTGGGCAAAGGCCACGGAGTTGATCCTGGGATCTGCCCATACGTAAGTTCTGGGATTGCCATAGATCCCAAAGGCATTACCTGATTCTCCGATATCCACAAAGGTGAGATCGCGGCCGCCAACCGTTGTCTGGGCGGAGGCCTTCTGCGTGACGGCCACAGGTCCGGAAGTCTCTTTTTCGAGCGCTACCACCTGTGCCGGATCATACTTGGCACTGACGGCATGCCTGGATATGGGCTTCTGGGATACAAGAGCCCACGAAAGGCACATGAGGAAACTAAATAGTAATACTTTTTTCATGATCGTCATTTTTGGATTAACAATAAGAAGAATGAATTATGTTCTTGATGGTTTAAAAAACTATGAACCGCAAAGTTACAAAAAAAACATATCGGTTATTTTTTCGTTTCTTTTTTTATCCCTAAAAAATTTTAACTTTGTTAAAGATACCCATGACCTCCATGAAAAAGATCAGCAAGCTTGTACTCAGATCCTACGCCGGACCGCTGGTGCTGACCTTTTTCATCGCTTTGTTTGTCCTCCTGATGCAATTTCTTTGGAAATGGGTGGACGAGCTGGTGGGCAAGGGCCTTGAATGGCAGGTGATCGCAGAGCTTTTATTCTATGCGTCGGCCACGTTTGTACCGCTGGCACTTCCCCTGGCCATCCTGCTGGCCTCGCTGATGACCTTTGGCAACCTGGGCGAACGGTATGAGCTGGTCGCCATGAAAGCAGCCGGAGTCTCCCTGAGAAGGATCATGATGCCGCTGATCGTCCTGTCGGTGGTGATCGGCATCGGGGCCTTTTTCTTTTCGAACATCATGCTACCGATCGCTAACCTGAAATTTCGCAGCATCCTCTACGATGTCCGCCAGCAAAAACTTGCCCTGAACATCCCGGAAGGCATCTATTACAACGGCATTGACGGGTACACCATCCGTGTCGGTATCAAAGAGAAAGATGAAAAGACCCTTCGTGACATCATGATCTACGATCACACCGACAAGATGGGAAATACCAGCCTTACGATGGCTGATTCGGGATTGATGGAGATCACCCCCGACAAACGGTTCATGGTGCTCACCCTGTTCAACGGCAGTAACTATTTCGAGGACCTGGACAGAAAGACCATGGCTTCGCGGCCCTTCCGGCAGACCACCTTCCGCGAGAGCCGGCACAGGTTCGATCTTTCCGCTTTTTCGATGGTTCGCACCGACGAGGACCTGTTCCGTAAGAACTATCAGATGCTCAACATCCGACAGCTGGAAGAGGCCACGGATTCACTGCACCGGCAGCTGAGCGACAAGGTCACTGAGTTTGTAAAGAACTTCAACACCAATTATTCCCACTTCCATTACAAGTACGACACCCTTGCCCTACCGGATACTGCAGCGGATTCTGTTTACCAGTGGACCGCTGCTTTCCTGGACCAGTTTCCCCGGGACCAGAAGATACGCATCATTGAAAATGCATTGAATACCACACGGAACCTCAAGGTCAACATCGGGTACCAGAAAGATTATGTAGCTGACAAGAATCTTTCCATCATCAAGCACCGAATTGAATGGCAACGCAAATTTACCCTGTCGTTTGCCTGCCTGGTCCTGTTCTTTGTCGGAGCGCCTCTTGGAGCGATCATCCGGAAAGGAGGACTGGGGCTGCCCCTGGTGGTCTCGGTCATCCTGTTCGTGATGTACCATATCCTGTCGACCACCGGTTTCAAATATGCCAGGGAAGGTGTACTGTCGCCTTTTGAGGGCATGTGGCTGGCTTCGGCTGTTTTTCTTCCTATCGGGATCTTCCTTACCTACAAAGCCACTTCGGATTCACCCCTGATGGATACCGATTCCTGGAAAAAACTGATCGGACGCATCACTTCGGTTGTCAACAGAAATAATCCTGCTTCATGAACATACTCATCCTTTGCAACAAGTCGCCCTACCCTCCCAAGGAAGGAGGTCCCATCGCCATGAATGCCATCATCGAAGGGCTGATCCGGGCGGGCCACCGTGTCAGGGTGCTTACTGTCAACACCAACAAGTATTTCATCAAGATGGATGAGATCCCAAGGGACTACCGGCAGCG
The DNA here is from genome assembly GCA_022711405.1 of Bacteroidota bacterium. Lineage (GTDB taxonomy): Bacteria > Bacteroidota > Bacteroidia > Bacteroidales > JAGONC01 > JAGONC01. The sequence continues at coordinate 299,287 of JAKLFC010000003.1, read as the reverse complement.
TACCCATATCGAGGCCGTGTACATTGATCTTTCCATCAGGCCGCTGGAAGCTTTCTTCAACCTGTTCTCACGCCAGTCGTATCACGTGCAGCGGTTCATCACCAGGGAATTTGAGCAGAAACTCATCGAGATCCTCCAGCAGGAAGAGTTCGACATCATCCAGATTGAAATGCTCTACCTGGCTCCCTATGTGAGGACTATCCGTAGATTTTCCAGTGCACGCATTGTACTTAGGGCGCACAACATCGAACACCGCATCTGGGAGCGGATCGCCAGGAATTGCAAAAATCCGTTGAAACGTCTTTACCTGGGGCACATCTACCGGACCCTGAAACGTTATGAGCTCCATGCGCTGGATCAGTTCGACGGCGTTGTGGCCATCACCCGCAACGATGCCTCCTTTTTCAGGCAGACCGGCACCGCCACGCCTGTCATTGACATTCCGTTCGGGATCCACCTGGATGAGTATCCCGAACCTCCCTCCTGCGAGTATGCCACCCCTTCGCTATTCCATATCGGTGCGATGAACTGGTATCCCAACATGGAAGGGATACGCTGGTTCCTGCATCACGTATGGCCCCTCATACACCGTGAGTTCCCCGATCTCAAATTCTCCCTTGCTGGAAGGAACATCCCGGAGTGGATGTACAATTTGCGCATACCCAACCTGGAAGTAGTGGGTGAGGTGGAAGATGCCATGGCATTCATCCGCTCAAAGTGCATCATGGTCGTTCCACTTTTTTCGGGCAGCGGGATCCGGATCAAGATCGTGGAAGGAATGACTGCCGCCAGGACCATCATCTCCACTCCGGTAGGTGCCGAAGGGATCCATTGCGAGAACGGGAAGAACATCCTGCTGGCCACCACCCCCGAAGAATTCGCCGGGGCAGTACGTTCCTGCATCCTCGACCCGGAGAAATGCAGGTTGATCGGCAAGAACGCAAGGATGCTGATCGAAGAGGAACATAACAACGACAGGCTCATGGAAAAGCTCTCCGCTTTCTACCGGTCGCTGCATTCCAATTAAATTCTTGCCGGTTATTCCGTCTGATTTATTACTTTTGCCCAATGATCAGAAGGCTGCCCATTAACCCTCATCCGGAATGAAATTGTTCGTTTTGCTGCCCAGAGTCCCCTACCCGATCGAAAAGGGAGATAAACTGAGGGCTTATCACCAGTTGAGGTACCTGTCCGTAAAAAACGACATCATTCTGTGTGCACTGAATGATATCCGGCTGCCGGAAGGAACGCTTGATGCCCTGCGACCCTTTTGCAGGGAGATCCATGTGATCAGGCTTTCAAAGATTTGCGTTGCCTGGAATATTTTAAAGGCTTTCCTCAGCGGCAAACCGCTCCAGGTAGGTTACTTTTACTCGTCAGGAGCAGCCAGGAAGATCAGGAATCTCATCCGCACGACCAGCCCCGATCATGTCTACTGCCAGCTTCTCCGCGTGGCAGAATACGTAAAGGACATTCCCCTGCCCAAGACACTCGACTACCAGGATGTGTTTTCAAAAGGAGTGGAACGGCGTATCCATACCTCGCCGTTTTACCTTAAACCTGTTCTCAGGCTCGAATACAAAAGGCTGCTGAACTATGAGGCCGAGATCTTTGATCATTTCGATCACTGCACCATCATTTCATATCCCGACAGGGATCTGATCCCCAGGCCTGACCGGGAAAAGATCGTGGTCATTCCCAATGGGGTGGATCTGGACTTTTTCTTACCGCTGGGCCTTCCTAAGGATTATGATGTGGTGTTCATCGGTAACATGGGTTACCCTCCCAATGTCCAGGCGGCTGAGTTTCTCGCCCGTCAGATACTCCCACTGGTCCATCAGAGATTTCCCCGTGCGAAGCTGGCCCTGGCCGGCGCAAATCCTCATCCCAGGGTACAGGCGCTGGCTTCCGACAGCGTGCATGTGACAGGCTGGGTGGAAGATGTCCGGTCATGGTATGCCAGGTCCAGGATCTTCATCGCACCCATGCTCATTGGAACAGGCCTGCAGAACAAGCTTCTCGAAGCCATGGCCATGACATTGCCATGCATCACTTCGCCACTGGCCAACCAGGCCCTTGGTGCAGAGGAAGGGAAAGAGATCCTGGTTGGGAATACTGCAGCGGAGTTTGCCGGTCATATCCTGCACCTGCTGGAAAACCCTGGTAAAGCAGAAGAGCTGGCCCTTGCCGGCCATGCATTTGTAAAAAAGCACTTTAACTGGGAAACGGCAGCCGATAAGCTGGAGGAGTTGATGAAGCAGCCTGTTCCGACGCAAGGCGGGATCAAGAGTCAGCAGTCAGCAGTCAAAAGTTGACGATTGATGGTTAACAATAGAACAATCGAACAATAGAACAATGAATAACAATTTGACAATTTGACAATTTAACAATTTAACAACTAAGAATAACCATGACAGAACCTACACAACTCTCCTCCGAAGAAAGAAACTGGGGAATGTTTTGCCACCTGTCGGCACTGGCTGGATTCATCATTCCTTTTGGAAACATCATCGGACCGCTGATCATCTGGCTTGTCAAAAGAGACGAGTTCCCCTTTGTCAGCGATCAGGGAAAGGAATCACTGAATTTCCAGATCTCCATCCTGATCTATGTGGCTGTTTCTGCCGTGCTGGCCTTGTTGCTGATTGGCTTTTTGCTGATGGCCGCCGTAGGTCTCTTCTGCCTGATCATGGTCATCATGGCCAGCATCAAAGCCAATGAGGGAGTGACCTACCGCTACCCGCTGTGCATCCGCTTTATCAACTGACAGACCATGCCCGAAAAAACTGCTCTTCCCAGGGGAACCAGAGACTTCTCACCGGATGAGATGGCCAGGAGGAACCTGATCTTCGATGTCATCACCGCCGTGTTCCGGCAACACGGTTACCTGCCCATTGAGACCCCGGCGATGGAAAACCTGTCGACCCTGCTGGGCAAATACGGTGAAGAAGGGGATAAGCTGATCTTCAAGATCCTCAATTCGGGCGATTTCCTCTCCGGGGTGCAACAGGATCATTTGTCAGAAAGAAATTCAGCAAAACTGACACCACTGCTCTGCGAAAAAGGCCTGCGGTACGACCTGACGGTACCGTTTGCCCGTTTTGTGGTGATGCATCAGAATGAACTGTCCTTTCCCTTCAAGAGATACCAGATCCAGCCTGTATGGCGTGCCGATAAGCCCCAGAAGGGACGGTACAGGGAATTTTACCAGTGCGATGCCGATGTCATCGGAAGCCGGTCGCTCCTCAATGAGGCGGAACTGATCGGGATCATCGACCGGGTATTTTCCAGGCTCCGGATTGGGATCATCATCCGTGTTAACCACCGGAAGATCCTCACGGGACTGGCTGAGACCGCAGGACTGGCTGACCACTTCCAGGATATGACCACGGCACTTGACAAGATAGACAAGACCGGCCCGGAGAACGCCATGAAGGAACTCTCGGATAAAGGGATCCCCCAACCGTCCATCGACAGGCTGCGTCCTGTGCTGGCCATGAACGGCGATAACCAGGACAAGCTACACGCTCTCAAACAGGTATTCATTCAGGCACCTGCAGGGCTGCAGGGGATCCGGGAAATGGAAGAAGTGCTGGAGTACGCGGTGCCTGTCATGCAACATGCTGATATTCAGCTTGATCTCACGCTGGCCAGAGGACTGAACTATTACACGGGTACCATCATCGAGGTCGTGGCGAAAGACGGTAACATCGGAAGCCTGTGCGGCGGAGGCAGGTATGACGACCTTACAGGCATCTTCGGATTGGAGGGCATGTCGGGGGTCGGGGTGGCTTTCGGGGCTGAACGCATTTACGACCTGATGCTCGAAATGAGTCTTTTCCCGGAAAGCATTTTCTGCGGCACCCGGGTCCTTTTCGTCAATTTCGGGAAGAAAGAGGCTTCACGGTGTCTGCTACTAGCCGATCAGCTGCGTGATTCAGGGATCAATGCGGAAGTCTATCCCGAAACTGCCAAACTTGGGAAACAATTCACCTATGCCGATAAAAAAGGAATCCCTTATATCGTACTCATCGGAGAAAATGAACTGTCAACCGGAATGATCAGCGTCAAGGACATGAAGAGCGGGGAACAGCATTCAACCACGTTCGAAGCATTTTTAAATGACCTTATACCCTGATAAATAACCATGAATAACGCGAGGCGCTCCCGACTTTCGTCGGGATAAACTCCGCGCCGAGCAAATGACCATCTTTTCTATGCGTAACTCCAACCTCGAATTCAAGATCAAGATCAACCGCACAGCGCTCTGTTTCCGGTTGACAGTTGACAATTGGCGGTAGACGGTCAGCGGTCGGCGGTCAGCGGTCAGCAGTCGGCGGTCAGCAGCATGTCCTGAGGGCGTAGCCCGAAGGATCAGCAATTTAACAATTTAACAATTTAACAATTTAGCAATGAAGACATATTATATTACAGGTAATGATCTGCGAATTGAGGACATTATCAATGTGGCCCGGCTGGGTCAGAAGGTGGAACTTCATCCGGAGGCCAGGGAGCGGATCCTGAAATGCAGGACCATGGTGGAGCGAAAGATCGAAGCAGGAGAGATCATGTACGGGATCAACACGGGGATCGGAGAATTCTCGGAGGTGATCCTGACCGATGAGCAGGTGAGCCAGTTTCAGCGATACCTTATTTATAATCATGCGGCAGGTATTGGAGATCCCGCCCCGCTGGAGCATGTCAGGGCAGCGATGCTGTCGCGCGCCAATGTGCATGCCAAGGGACATTCGGGCTGCCGGCTGGAGATCACGCAAACACTGGTGGATATGCTGAATAAGGAGGTCACGCCCCATGTGTGCCAGAAGGGTTCGGTGGGTGCGTGCGGTGATCTTGCGCCGATGTCGCAGATCGCCCTGCTGATGATGGGAGAAGGAAAAGCCTACTACAAAGGCGAATTGCTGGACGGAAGGGAGGCACTTGACAGGGCCGGCATACCGGTGCCCGGCCTGAAAGCCCGCGACGGTCTGGCTGCCATCAACGGGTCCAACCTGCTGACGGCGATGAGCGCCATCTTCCTCTACGATGCCAACCGGTGGCTGAAACAAGCCGAGATCGCCGCTGCCATGTCACTGGAAGCCCTTAAGGCGAACATGAAGCCCTACCTGCCTAAGCTGCACGAGGCGAGAGGTTTCGCGGGCGCCATACGGTCGGCGCGTGCGATCCGCAAGGTGGTCGAACACGGTGACCTGGCAGAGAACAGGATCAAATGCAAGGTGCAGGACGCCTATTCCATGCGTTCCACCCCGCAGGTCATCGGAGCCGCGCACGATGCAATGGCCTATGCCCGTTCACAGGTGGAAACCGAGCTCAATGGCGTGGGCGACAATCCGATCTTCTTCCCTGAGGAGAACCTTCAGCTCTCCGGAGCCAATTTCCAGGGGAGCCCGGTGGCCCTGCCCATGGATATGGCAGGCGCCGCCATCACCATGGTCAGCGTCCTGTCAGAGCGCAGGATGAACCGCTTGAACAATCCGGCGCTCAGCGTCGGTCTTCCCGCCTTCCTCACCAAAGGCGCAGGGATGTTCTCCGGCCTGATGCTGAGCCAGTATACCGCCGACATGCAGATCGTAGAGCAGCGGATCCTCTCCATGCCAGCTTCCATACAATCCATACCCGCTGCTGCCGACCAGGAGGATTTCGTTTCAATGGGAATGAATACGGCACTGAAAAATTTCCAGATCCTCGACAATGCCTTTGGAATCCTCGGGATCGAACTGATGGCTGCGGCCCAGGCACTCGATTTCAGGGAATACCAGTTTGGTACGGGAACCACCCGGGCAAAGGAAGTGATCCGCAACCATGTCGCATTCCTGGACATCGACCGGCCCCTGTATCCTGACCATAACACCATGAAGGCGCTGGTCAAATCCTGCGAGATCCTGGAAGAGGTCGAAAAGGCCATCGGAAGCCTCGAATAATCGACGGAAATTAATTTTCGTTAATTTTTGTTAAATATTTTTTTTGTAATCAAAAGTTTTTTTTCTAATTTGGCTGTCCCTTATTAGAAACCAATTAACTATTTTGTTTATCAGAAAAAAACATTTTACATCCTTCTTCATCTAAGTACCTGAAAATAAGTAATATCGAATAATTTCAGAAATTTAGTACTAACCTAAAACTATTGATTATGAGAAAATTTACGATGTTGCTTGCTCTTCTTATGTTTATAGGAGTGCAGGCAGTACTTGCCCAAAGAACCATCACCGGTCTGATCACCGGCGCCGCGGACGGAGCTCCGATTCCGGGCGCTACGGTCCTGGTGAAAGGAACTACCATTGGGACGACCACCAACGAGGATGGCTTGTATACACTGGAAGTGCCCAATGATGCACGCATCCTCGTCTTCCAGTTTGTAGGTATGATCTCCCAGGAAATCGAAATCGGGAATCAGAATGTCATCAACATCGTTCTGGATTCAGATATCATGGACATTGAAGGGGTGGTTGTGACCGCACTGGGTATCACCCGTGAAAAAAAGGCCCTGGGTTATGCGGTTCAGGACGTGAAGGGAGATGATCTGGAAAGAGCCAAGGAAAACAACATTGTGAACGCACTGACCGGGAAGGTGGCGGGAGTACAGGTGGTGAGCGCCAGCGGCGCCGTGGGTGCTTCCTCACGTATCGTGATCCGGGGGAACAACTCTTTCGGTGAAAACCAGCCGCTGTTCGTCGTCGACGGCGTCCCCATCTCCAACTACTCCTCAGCCGTTGATCAGTATGGCGGACAGGACTTTGGAAATGCCGCCATGGACATTGACCCCGCCAACATCGAGTCGATGAGCGTCCTGAAAGGTGCCAATGCCGCCGCTCTGTACGGATCCCGTGCTGCGAACGGCGTCATCCTGATCACCACAAAATCAGCCCAGAAAGGTGCCTCCAAGGGTATCGGCGTTGCTTATACCACGTCCTATCAGCTCGAGAACATCTCTTACCTGCCTCTTTATCAAAATAATTATGGCCAGGGATATTACGGGGACGAATGGTCGTATTATGAATCCACCGGAGCAACAACCTTTGACCTGGCAGCCTACGAAGCCTGGGCAAAGGAGAATTCATTCTCCTATTACGATGGTAACTGGGGTGGTGTAAATGACGGGATTGACGAATCCTGGGGACCCAGACTGGATATCGGCCTGAATCTCCCACAGTACGACAGCCCCCTGACCGATCCCAATGATCCGGATACCAGAACGTCCACACCATGGGTATCAAATCCCGACAACGTAAAAGACTTTTACGAAACCGGCCATACCTGGGACAATAACCTGGAACTCACCGGGGGTACAGAAAAATCAGCCGCCCGTATGTCACTGGGTTATCAGGATACCAAAGGGGCCATCCCCAATACCGACCTGACCAAGTATACCGTTAACTTCAGCGGAACCACCGAATTGTCAAAGAGACTTACAGCCAACATCGTTGCGACCTATGTGCTCAATGAAAGCGATAACCTGCCGGGCGGCGGATATGATGAAAACAACATCATGCAATCGCTCGGCTCATGGTTCGGACGCCAGGTCAATATGGAAACGCTGAAAGAGAACTGGGATAAGGATGATGTATGGGGTAATCCCTACAACTGGAACCGCAGCTACCATAACAACCCCTACTGGACCGTCAATAAAAATACAACTGCCAGGGAACGTAACCGGTTGTTTGGGAATGTGATGCTCACTTATAAGCTGACCGACTGGCTGAGCCTCATGGGACGTATTGGTACGGACTATTGGAATGAAGTCAGAAAGCATGTCGTCGCAGATCGTTCCATTGAATCCTCCTTCGGGGGATCCTTTACCCAGACTGAAATGAGATTTACCGAGACCAATGCGGACGTATATTTAAATGCGGATAAAGATCTCTCCGAAGACTTCGGTTTCAGGGCGACCCTCGGTGCCAACTATATGGACCGGACCTACAGCTCATCAACCCTCACCGCCAACGAACTGGCCGTACCTGATCTATACACGATCGGCAACGTGAACGGGAACCCTGTCGTAAGCCAGTATGATGAAGAAAGGGCAACCAACAGTGTATTCGGTTCTATAGGGCTGAGCTTCAGAAGGATGCTCTACCTGGATGTCACCGGCCGTAATGACTGGAGTTCCACACTTCCTAAAGAGAACTGGTCATACTTCTATCCATCCGTTGGCTTAAGCTGGGTATTCACCGAAACCTTCAACATTCCTTCCAATATTCTGACCTTCGGCAAGATCAGGGGCAGCTGGGCAAAGGTTGGTAATTCAACCGATCCCTATCAGCTGCTTCCCACCTATTCCTCCTCCACTCCGATCTTTGGTGTTCCGCAGTATAACTATGCCCGTCAGATACCCCCGCTGAACCTGGAACCGGAAGAAACGATCAGTATCGAGTTCGGAACCGACCTGAAATTCTTCAACAACCGCTTCGGCATTGATTATACCTATTATGACAAGACCACCAAGAACCAGATCATGGCGGTCAATATTTCCTATGCCACTGGTTTCGGTTCCATGCGTCTGAATGCCGGCGAGATCCACAACTGGGGCCATGAACTGATGCTGTACGGTGCTATCCTGAAATCATCCAAGGGACTGAACTGGGAAATGACCCTGAACTTCTCCAAGAACAATAACGAAATCGTTACGCTCTACGGAGATCTGCAGGCGTATACCATCGTCTCCTCCTGGGGAGGCGTCACCATCGAGGCACGACCGGGAGAACCATGGGGTGTCATCCGCGGAAGAGCCACCCAAAAGGATGATGATGGCAACATGATCGTCGGTGAGAACGGAATGCGCAAGCTGACTTCCTTACCTGTGAGCATCGGAAATATCAATCCTGACTTCATCGGCGGGTGGAGAAATACATTCGACTGGAAAGGCTTCATGCTCACCTTCCTGTTCGACTTCCGCAAGGGAGGAGATGTCTTCAGCGTAACCGACTGGTTTGGTGCCTATGCAGGTATCACCGAAGAATCAGCTGCCGAAAGTTATGACGACGACGCCTACGTAAGGGCAGTGGACGGCCAGGTGCGTGTGAACGGTCTGATCATCAATGGTGTCAAAGAAGACGGGACGCCCAATGATGTGGTGATCTCTGCACAAAACTATTATGAAAGCTACTGGGGATGGCCGGAACCAAGCGTCATCGATGGAAGCTTCATCAAATTCCGTGAATTGATCTTCGGTTATGATTTCCCGAAAGACATGCTCGCAAAATCAGGTTTCATCAAAGGGCTTAACCTCTCATTCTACGGCAGAAACCTCGGATTGCTTTACAGGCATAAGACCAACGATATTCGCATCGACCCGGAAACCGGCTTTGGTGCGACCAATACCGGTGTTGGTCTTGAACAGTACCAGCTGCCCCCGGTAAGGAATCTCGGGTTGAAACTCAGGATTGCTTTCTAGTGACAGGATTAGGTTCTTTACAATGTTTAAATATTAAAAAACGATGAATATGAAAAAAATAGTGAATTTTAATATTCTGCTGGTTCTGGTGCTTATCTTTTCTTCCATCTCCTGTACGAAAAATTTCGAAGAGATGAACGTCAACCCCAACCAGCCATCGGATGTGCCATCGACCAACATCCTTGCCTTTGACCTGAGATATGTCGGTGACAATCTTTTCAATGCCTGGCAGGGCATGAACGAAATGTGCAGCTACGCAGGGCATATTTCCAAGATCCAGTACATTGACGAGGCCCGGTATCAGTTCCGTGAAGGCACGGTCAACAATGCCTGGGCATATTATTACTATGCCATGAACGATCTGAAAGTGATCCAGACCAAGAGCGATGCGGAAGAGACTCCGAACATGAAAGCGGTCGCCATGACGTTCCAGGCAATGTTGCTTCAGATGACCACCGACCAGTGGGGTAATGTTCCATGGAGAAATTCACTTCTTGGGATGGAAGGCACTACACTTCCGACATATGACCCACAGGACCAGATCTATGGCGATATACTGGCCCAGTTGAAGGCCGCTGCAGATATCTTTGCCGAAGGCCACAGCGATGGCCTGGGCGACGGGGATCTCCTTTTTGGAGGAGATGTCTCCAAATGGCAGAAATTCTGCAATTCCCTGCGGCTCCGTGCCGCCATCCGTATGTCGATCGTGAATCCCGGCGGAGCCAAGGCTGTCATTGAAGAAGTGCTCGGAGATCCTGGTAAATACCCGGTCATGGAAAGCAACAGTGACAATGCTTTCCTTTACTGGCCAGGTACATCACCTTACAAGGAACCCTATTACGAAGACAGTGAAACCCGTGATGACCATGGAATTTGCAGTGTGATCGTCGACATTCAGCTGGCGAACAATGACCCGCGTCTGCCGGTATATGCCCATCCGAATCCGGATGGCATCTATAAAGGCGTTGACCCCGGCGCGGTCGACAACTCCGATATCGTCCCGACAACCTCTCGTATCGGGGCCATCTACAGGGACGATCCCGCGGGATTCACACCCTTCATGCGGTGTGCTGAAGTGTTGTTCTGCATCGCCGAAGCTGCCAAGAATGGCTGGAGCACTCCGGGATGGACCGCACAGAGTGCCTATGAAGCAGGGATCGTTGCTTCCATGGAAGAAAACGGTGTTGCCCAGGGTGATATTGATGCGTATCTGGCTCAATCGCAGATTGCATGGAACAACGACATAAAGCAGATCCAGCTTGAGAAATGGATCTGCCTGTACAAACAGGGCCAGGAAGCCTGGGCCGAAAACCGCCGTACCGATGTACCGGTAATTGATGTGGCTCCGGGCTCCGCCTATGTGGGCGTCCACAACAGGCAGCCTTTCCGCTATCCTTACCCGACCACGGAAGCGAACCTCAATGCATTGAACCTTGAGCCGGAAGCTGCCAAGGTCGTTGATCAGTTCTGGGGAGAACAGATGTGGTGGGACAAACGGACAGGAGTGAATTAACAATCCCTGTTATAAGCTGATAAAAAGAGGCTGTTCACGGTTGCGGACAGCCTCTTTTTTTTAGCAGATAGCCCACCCAAAAAAATTCTCTTGCAATTCATATTTTATTTCGTATCTTGCGTACAATAAAGATTGATTCTTTAATTATTTATAAACCAATATCTTAGAAGAATTATTACGAACAATAATTTCTATTAGTCAAACTATGTCAAACTAAAAACTGGTGATTTATGAAAAAAGTTACCCTACTGCTTGCACTGCTGCTCTTTATGGGCATGAACATCGTGCAGGCACAGAAAACGATCTCCGGGACAGTAACCAATTCCGATGATGGAGAAGCCATCCCCGGAGCCACTGTCCTGGTGAAAAACACCACCATTGGTACCACTACCAATGAAGATGGGTATTATGAGCTCGCCGTACCGCAGGAAGCGAAATCCCTCGTATTTTCCTTTGTCGGCCGGATATCGATGGAAGTCCAGATCGGTGCTGAGAACACCCTCAACGTAGCCCTGGAACCTGATATCCTCGACATTGAAGGGGTTGTCGTTACTGCACTGGGTATCCCGAGGGAGAAAAAATCGCTGGGATATGCCGTGCAGGAAGTGACAGGTGACGACCTGGCCAAAACGGCCAATCCCAATTTTCAAACGGCGATCTCGGGAAAATTTGCAGGCGTTGAGGTGCGTCAATCCTCAGGGATGCCCGGATCTCCCGCAACGATCTACATCCGTGGCGCCCGTTCATTCGACGGGGATAACACCCCACTGTATGTGGTGGATGGAATGCCCATTACAAGTACACCCGACTATTCACAGAATGTGACCGGGTCCTACTATTCCAACCGGGCACTCGACATTGATCCCAACGACATCGAGAACATCAGCGTGTTGAAGGGACAGGCTGCTGCCGCTCTGTACGGGCTGCGCGCTTCCAATGGGGTTATTCTCATCACCACCAAGAAGGGCGCCACCACAAAGGCCGGCAAACCCGTTATGGTCACCCTCAATTCAACGTTCACCTCCGATGTGGTCGCCCGCCTTCCTGAAGTGCAGCAAACGTATGCACAGGGATACTACAACGATTTCTATGCAGCGAACTCCTACTCATGGGGACCAAAACTGACCGATCTGCCGGACAACGCCACCTATGGCGGCAACAACTTCGGACAACCCGGTAAATGGTGGGATCCCTACAAGGGAGGATGGCAGGACCCTGTTGCATACAACAATCCGGAAAATTTCTATGACAAGAACGGATCCACGTTCACCAACAGCATCAACATCGCCGGAGCCACCAATGCAGGAAACTATTCCGTTGGATTCAGCGCCAATAACCAGAACGGGATCATCAAGAATACCGGGATGGACCGCTACAACGCCAAAGCAGCCGGTAATTTCAAGATGGGTGAAAAATGGGAAACCGGATTTTCGACCAACTTCTCGGATGTGAGCCTCGATAAAGTTCCATCCGGGAATTCCAGCTACCTGTTCACCGTCTATGGTGCTCCTGCTTCCTTTGACCTGGTGGGAACACCCTATCATATGGAAGGACCCCTGGGCGATTACCGCCAGATCAGCTACCGTCGTGGCGCAGTGGGTGAAAATCCAAGATGGGCTGTTGAAAATAATCAGTTCCAGGAAAGCACTACCCGTTTCTTCGGTAACACTTACCTGGAATATACGCCGATTGACTGGATGAAGATCAAGTACCAGATCGGTGTAGATGCCTATAATACGGATAACGAAGACATTTACCAGATGGGGAGTGCAGGCACCGGACAGGCCCTGCCCACCGCAGCCGATTACACTAACCCCAATGATACCACGTTTGGATATCGCGCACCTACAGGCGGGTCCATCAATAATTACGGTGTGATGCGTACGATGATCAACTCCCTGGCAACCATCACCTTTGTGAAACAATTCGGCGAGAATTTCGGAGGATCGCTTGTCCTCGGAAATGAATTCATCGACAATAAGTCAAAGTACTGGACCATGCTGGGTACGGGCTTTACCCTTCCCGGCTGGAACAATATGTCGAATACGACTACACAGACAGCGGATCAATCGGTATACTGGGACAGGACCGTTGGATTCTTTGGCAACCTTTCGTTGGATTACAAGGGCATGATCTACCTGAATGTTACCGGACGTAACGATATTGTTTCCACCATGCCCAGCGGTGAACGTTCCTTCTTCTATCCATCCGCCTCCCTGGGGTGGGTGTTCACTGAACTGGGTCCTCTCCAGGGAAATACGGTTCTTAACTTCGGTAAAGTCCGTGTATCCTATGCAGAAGTCGGGCAGGCAGGTAATTACAACAAACCGGTCTACGTTCAGGGTGGTGCCGGCAGTGGATTCCTCAGCGACGGGATCGTATTCCCGCTGGGCGGAGTCACCGGCTACAAGCCCACCACCACGCTCTACGACCCGGGACTGGTTCCCCAGAATACGCGGACCATGGAATACGGGATCGAATTGAAACTGTTCAACGACCGCATCGGACTCGATTATACCTATTCGGACCAGAATGCGGATGGTCAGATCTTTGCAGTTCCCCTGGCACAATCAACTGGTTACGCTTCCTACATGACCAATGCAGGGAAAATGACCTCAAAGGCGCACGAGATCGTCCTGTATTTAACCCCTGTTAAACTATCCAACTTCCAGTGGGATTTCTTTGCCAACTTCAGCAAGGTGAAAAATGTGTGCGAGGAACTTGCCGAAGGTGTTGAAAACATCAGCCTGGGTGGTTATGTGGAACCCAACATCCGTGCATCAGCCGGCGATACCTACCCATCGATCTATGGCAATCAGTATCTGCGTGATGACCAGGGAAGGATCCTGGTGGATGAAGATCCCGACAGCTACTATTACGGCATGCCCCTGATCGGCGACTTTGGAAAGATCGGCGATGTATCCCCGAATTTCATCCTGAGCTTCACCAATACATTCAACATCTTCAAAATGATCACGCTGGGAATTCAGATTGACTGGAAAGATGGCGGTATGATGTACTCCGGTTCAAACCGTCTGATGAGATTGTATGGTGCTTCAGGCGAGACCGAAGACCGTGAAACGCCCTATATCTTTGGCGGACAAACCACACAGGATGGTGTGACCAACATCTGTCCTGATCTTGAAGCGGTGAAAGCCGACGGAACACCCAATGACATTGTCAGAGGCGGCGTCGACGATTTCTATGCGTATCCGGACCTGTACAATGATGTCTTCGGAAGCATGTCGGAATCCAACACCTGGGAAACTTCATTTCTGAAGATCAGGGATATCACCCTTGGCTTCAATTTCCCGAAAAAAGTCCTTGGAAATGCGCTGCAGGGTCTCTCCATCAACGTGTTCGCCAGGAATATTCTCTTGTGGACAACCCTTCCAAACTTTGACCCGGAAGCTTCCCAGGGAATGGGAAACATGCAGGGCGGTATGGATTACATGTCGCTGCCGCAAACCACTTCTTTCGGAGCCGGTTTAAACATCATTTTCTAATCTAAAACACAGAAAGCGTATGAAAACACTTAAAATATTGCTGGTTACCGCTCTTGGTCTCATTCTGTTCGCCTGCAGCGATGAAAAGATGGATGAAATCGACATGGAGCGAAACGATGCACTGAACATGGAAGCCGGGAGTATCCTTCCGGATGCCATCCTGAAAACAGCCTTCGAAACCACCGGCTGCGACATTGCATGGTATTCCACCGTGTATGTCGAGCACAGCGCCGGTACCTGGGCACAGTCAGCCGTGGCGGATAAACGCCAGGCCCAGAATGATGCCTCACTGTTCAACAACAACTGGAATGGTTTGTACGATGTCATGAATGAACTCAAGGACATTTTAACGAAAACCGCTCCGGATGGTACAGAACCTGAAAACTACTGGGCCAGGGGCATTGCCCAGGTACTTACGGCCTATAACCTGGCAGTGGCCACCGATATGTGGGGCGAAGTTCCCTGGACGGAAGCCCTGATGGGTGCCGAAATCCTTCAGCCCAAATACGACAAGCAATCTGAACTTTATCCCAAAATTCAGGCTATGCTGGATGATGCCATCGTAAACCTGGGCAAAACGGTGAACAAGCTCCCCTCGGCCGACTATATCTACCATGGCGATCAGAACGCCTGGATCAAGGCCGCATGGTCATTGAAAGCACGCTATGCACTTCGTTTGACAAAGATCAACGGAACGTCGGCGGCTACTGAGGCACTGAATTACCTTGCCAACGGCTTTACAAGCAACGATGAAAACTTTATCTTTGATGCTTTCGAACCGACAGCGAGTGGTGAAAATCCATGGTATCAGTTCCTTAACGACAGGACGCATCTTTCCTCAGGTCAGACACTGTACGACCTGATGGTGGAAAGGAACGACCCGCGTATCCCTGCCTATTTCACACAGATTGACGGAGCCTACAATCCCGCACCCAACGGCACAGCGGTGGAAAACCAGGGGGGTATGTACTCAACATCGTTGATCACTGAAAATGGTCAGACAGGGGCGATACCTTTGATGACCTATCATGAGCTGAAGTTCATCGAAGCCGAAGCCAAACTGATGAAGGGAGATGCAACATGGGCATATGCATTTGGCGAGGCCATTGCAGCGAACTTTGCGTACCATGGTGTGGATGGAGCAGAGGATTACATCCTCAACCAGGTGGCTCCCAGGGTACCAGGAAACGAACTGAAAGAACTCATTACGCAGAAATACATTGCTTTCTATGAGTTCGAAGCGATCGAGGCCTACAACGACTACCGCCGTACCGGCATTCCGACGATGCATAATCCAAACAATGCAACCACCGGTTTCGTTAACAGGTTCCCGTTCGCACTGAGCGAAGTGTCATCAAATCCAGACAATGTACCTGCCGAGTACCTTAATGACCCGGATTTTGTTTATAATTACAAAGTCTGGTGGGCTGGCGGAACCGAACTGGTGCCGTAAAAGCGTTTGCTTTACCCCTCCCCCGTCCCCTCCCGGATCCCCGCTTTCGCGGGGACCCAAGGAAGGTGCAGGGGAAGGGTCATTTTCATCAGGGGGTAACGGTCGTTATCCCCTGATTTTTTTGGGTAAGCTGCTTTGTGTATTCCATCCTGATGCTATCGAACTCTGGCCTGTACGCAGGCTTCACCGGATCAGCCGGCGGGGACTCCATCTTCAGCGGATCAATGGGCGTACCGTTCTTGTAAACCCTGAAATCCAGATGCGGACCCGTGGAAAGGCCTGTGGATCCCACATACCCGATCACATCACCCTGCCTTACCCGCGCGCCCTGCCGGATTCCCTTGGCGTAACCCTTCAGATGCATGTAAACAGTTGTATAGGTGCCGTTGTGCTTAATTTTGATCATCCGTCCTCCCCCTCCTTTCTGATACGACAGCTGGACGACCGTGCCATCTCCGATGGTCTGGACAGGGGTTCCGGCCGGAGCAGAATAATCCACACCGTGATGAGGACGCCTGATCTTGAGGATCGGATGGTAACGGCTGTGGGTGAACCGCGAGCTTATCCTGCGGTACTGCAGGGGTGCCTTTAAAAATGCCCGCCGGAGATTCTTTGCCTGCTCATCGTAATATCCCGCCACGCTGTCCTGCACGTAACGAAAAGCGTAAAACGCATGGCCTTCATTGTTCAGGCAGGCAGCCAGCACTTTCCCGATACCGATCGTATCTCCCTCAACGATCAGCTGCTCATAGAGAACATCGTACGTATCCCCTTTCTGTATCCCGAAAAAATCAACCGTCCAGGCATAGATATCCGAAAGCTCCATGGCAAGCGCAGGATCAGCCCCACTTTCGATCATTGCATTCCACAGCGACGAACTGATCGAGCCATGGGTGGTGGTCACTACCCGTTTCATGTCTTTCACCGTCCGGTATACACATAATGAATCTGTGAGCCCGTAAACGACAAACGATACAGGAGAGTCTTCATAGACAAGATAATGTGCCTTTTGTGCCGTATCATCACTGCACATGACCGTATAACTGTTGCCCGCCCTCAGTTTCCTGAGGTCAAATACAGGGTATGAAAGTTTTACCAGCATGTCAATTATCTGATAATCAACCCCGTAGTACGTCAGAATATCAGAGAAATTCTGGTCCTTCAGCACAGTCCGGTTGTGCAGATTGAACGAATCGATCACAATGCCATACTTCATCTGAGGAGGAACCACGACCATGGGTTCCTCCTGGATCTGATCATCCCTGGTGCAATAACGGACCAGAAAAATGATTCCCACGACAGCCAGCACGGGAAGGATGATGACGGTGATCCTCCGCAATAAGATTCGTTTCATCATCCGAGTCCTTTCAGGGCAAAATCTCTTCCTTTATTCAGTGCAGCAAGATTCATCCGGATGATTTCAGAACCTTTGGACTCGAAGAAAACAGTGATCGCATCCTCAAATTTTTCGAAGGGTATGTTCAGAAATGGGATGGAGGCGCCCAGCATCACCGTGTTCATCGTGCGTACGGAACCTGTCTCTTTCGCCATTTCATCCGCATTGAAAGCCACATGATGGGGTATTCTGGAGATCTCCTGCAGGATCAGGTCCAGGTCAGGATAATTGGAAATATTGATGAAAGGCTGGGTATTGGTGACCAGCCAGCCTTTTTCCGAAAGCATGGGCAGGTAACGCAGTCCTTCCATAGGTTCCACCGAAAGGATCAGATCCGCTTTTCCTTCCGGAATAAGGTCGGAAGCAATGGGAGCATCCGCAATACGGAGATGGGAGTGTACCTCACCGCCCCGCTGGCTCATCCCATGAACCTCTGCCTGCTTGAGGCAGAGACCTGATTTCATCGCTGCCAGACCGATGAGGGCCGAAATGGATAGCACGCCCTGCCCTCCTACTCCTGCAAGAACAATATCTTTTTTCATGTACCTTCCTCCCCTGAACCGGTTTGGTTTTTTGCCTGCTTCAGCTTGCGGCTGGCCGTCTGTATGCATTCTCTCCTGGGTATGATGACCGATACGCCGTTATAGGCCAGTTCTTCGCTAAAAATAGTAACATTTTCTTCATGTTTCCTTGGAATGGGGCTGATCACACGGATGTGTTCCTTTTCCACTCCGATCCCTTCCACGATCTGTTCGATCCTTGAGGAGGCGGGTGAGGGCTGTCCGCCCGTCATGGCCGTGGTCTGGTTATCAAGGATAACGACGGTCACAGGCGCATGGTGATCCACGGCATCGATCAGGCCGGTGATCCCGGAGTGGATGAACGTGGAATCCCCAATGACAGCCACCGCCGGTATCAGGCCGGCGTCAGCAGCTCCTTTGGCCATGGTGATCGACGAACCCATATCGACCAGCGTGTTAATGGCTTTGTACGGACTGAGGGCTCCGAGGGAATAACATCCGATATCAGACAGGACACGGCCTCCGGTGTATGAAGTCATGGCCTCATTCAGTGCATTATAGGAATAGATGTGAGGACAGCCTTTGCAGAGCGAGGGGGGACGAGAGACCACCATATCCGGTACCGGTATACCTGAATGCGCGGGAAGACCGAGTGCTCTGGCAATCACTCCCGGGTTCAGTTCGCCATCACGCGGCAGGGATCCGTCAAGCCTGCCCCTGATTTTTGTTCCCTTGTCAAGGTATCCCCTGAGAAGTTCTTCAATAAAAGGATACCCATCTTCCAGCACAAGGATCTGTTCACAGGATACGCAGAGGTCTTCCATCAGCTTGCGCGGCATTGGATAATGCCCAATTTTTACGACAGGATAGGGACACTTCCTGTCTTCATAGTGCTCCATCAGGTAATTGTACGCGATCCCGGCAGCAATGATACCCAGGGAACGGTCTTTTCCTTCGATCCAGCGGTTATAGGGTGATCCTTCAGCTTCCCTCATAATACGCTCCTGCTTGCCGAGAAGTTCCCTGTACCGCTTGCGGGCACTTAAAGGCAGCAGTATGTACTGCATCGGATTTTCAGGTAGCTGCAGGGGATTCTGACCTGTAACGGCCGGATGACGCTTCACCACTGCACGGGAATGTGCCAGACGGGTTGTGATGCGCAGGAGTACCGGTACATGGAGCCGCTCGGAGAGGGCAAAGCCTTCATGCACCATGTCGTAGGCCTCCTGCTGGTTACCCGGCTCAAGGATCGGGATCATGGCAAACTTGCCATAATACCTCGAATCCTGCTCGTTCTGCGAGGAGTGCATGGAAGGATCATCAGCGCTGACGACCAGCAGGCCACCGTTGGCCCCAGTGATGGCAGAATTGATAAAGGGATCGGCGGCCACATTCAATCCTACATGTTTCATGGATACCATCCCCCGCCTGCCCGCATAGGAAACACCAAGAGCCGCTTCCATGGCGGTTTTTTCATTGGCACACCAGCAGGCTTTGATCTTTCCCTCCCTTGCCTCACCCGAACGTTCCGCATATTCCGTAATTTCGGTGGATGGCGTACCGGGATATGCATAAATGCCCGTTACCCCCGCATCGATCGCCGCTTGTGCAATCGCCTCGTCACCCAGTAATACCAGTTGTTCCATGACACAATAAAATGAATGAAACCATAGACAGATAACGATTCAGACAAATGTAGAAATTTTCCTTCACTTAACCAAAGGCGGTTTTCTTTTCTTCCTGATCCTTATTTATAATAATTATAAGTAATTTTGATGCGCCCGTATCACATGAGGTATCCATGAACTTTCTTGCGCACGCTTTCCTTTCGGGGGATCAGCCCGATATCCTGATCGGGAATTTCATTGCCGACCACATCACCGGGAATAACTATGACCATTACCGGGAAGGCATCATCAAAGGTATTACGCTTCACCGCAGGATCGATACCTTCACCGACAGCCACCAGCAGTTCCTGTTGAGCAAACGGCGGCTTCACGGAAATTATCACAAGTATGCGGGAGTCATCGTGGACATGTTCTACGACCATTTTCTTGCCGCCAACTGGTCATTTTATTCGCCTGTAAGCCTGATAGGATTTACAGAACGATGCTACTCGGTGCTGATGCAGAATTTCCAGATCCTGCCGGCCCGCACGCGACGCATCCTTCCTTACATGGCAGAGGACAACTGGCTGGCCTCCTACGCCGATCTGGATTTTCTGCAGCAGAGCCTACAGGGAATCGCCACACGGACACCTTACCGGTCGGGAATGGAAAAGGCCACCAGGGATCTGCGCAACCATTATGAAATGTTCCATACCGAATTCAGAACCTTTTTCCCGGATCTGATCAGGTACTCAGAAGAGGAACTGGAGAAACTTCTGAGAGAATAACCTCCTCGTATTCAGGAGACTGACTCCATGGAGGATTTCTTTTTCGCCTTCTCGACGATCTCTTCCATCATGTCGATCGTGATGGATTTAGGCCTTTCCAGGGGGTACATGAGGGCACGGTCCCAGATCAGGTTCGCACATACGCCTATCGCCCTTCCAATGCCAAACAGGACCGTGTAGAAGTCGTACTCCCTTACGCCATAGTACCATTGCAGGGCGCCGGAATGCGCGTCTACATTGGGCCAGGGATTTTTGGCCTTACCATGCTCCATCAGGATGTCAGGGGTCACCTTATACAGCAGGTCCACATACTGGAAGATCGGATCACCGGCCATATGCTTCATGGCAAAGTCACGCTGGAGAAGAAACCTTGGATCGGTCTTTCGCAGGACTGCATGCCCGTAACCAGGGATCACCATGCCGGCATTCAGGGTATCCCACACATACTGTTTGATCTCATCCTCGGTGGGGATCTTGTGATCCATACGGTCCATCAGTTCATGAAGCCAGCGGAGTACCTCCTGGTTGGCCAGACCATGCAGGGGGCCAGCCAGCCCGTTGATCATGGAAGACACCGAAAGGTAAACATCCGCCAAACTGCTGCCCACCAGGTGTCCGGTGTGCGCACTGACATTGCCGCTTTCATGGTCCGAATGAAGGATAAAATGCATCCTTGCCACATCATCGTAAGGCCTGGGTATACCCATCATGTGGGCAAAATTGCCTCCCAGGTCCAGCCCGGGATTCGATTGTATCCGTTTCCCGTCACGGTACAGCTTGGCATAGATGTAGGTAGCGATTTCCGGCAGTTTGGCGATCAGGTTGAGGGCATCTTCATAGGTAGGATCCCAGAATCCGGTCTTATTCAAGCCGGCAGCATACTTTTTGGCAAAGAACGACTCCCGCTGCAGGGTCATCACCGCCGCAGAAAAAATGGTCATGGGGTGACTGCAGCATGGAAACTGATCGATCACATCGTATACGTACCGTGGCAGGATCCTGCGTTTATGAAACTCATCGATCACATCCTCCACCTCCTCTACGGTGGGTATCTCGCCGATGAGAAAAAGATAGATCAAACCCTCTACATAAGGAGACTCAGCCCCCCTGGGTTTTGGAAGCTTTGCAAATACCTCGGGGAGGGTAAATCCACGGTAACGAATCCCTTCCATCGGATCCAGGTACGAAATGTCGGTGACCAGGCATTTGATCCCCCGCATTCCCCCCAGTATCTGTCCGACCGTCACCTGGTCGACCACCACGTCGGAATGTTCCTGGATCAGCCGCGCCACGCGGGGCCGCCAGATGTCAATTTTTTCGCGTAACTTCTGTTTCAGGTTCGGCATAGGAATGTGTATTTGGATAGGTCAGTGTCATTCGGTTGAATCCATGTTCTCAATGATGGCGGAGGCGAACTCAGAGCATGCGAGCAGTGTGGCTTCGGGCATCATACGGTGATAATCATAGGTGACCTTTTTCTGTGCAATCGTCTTCACCAGTGCATTCCATATCAGCTGTTCGGCTTCTTTCCAGCCCATGTAACTGAACATCATGCCTCCGGAAAGGATCACCGAGCCCGGATTGACCTTGTCAAGGTTGGCATATTTGGGAGCGGTGCCATGCGTGGCTTCAAAGATCGCATGACCGCTTTCCCAGTTGATGTTGGCCCCGGGTGCAATGCCAATTCCTCCTACCTGGGCTGCCAGTGCATCCGAGAGGTAATCCCCGTTGAGGTTGGGTGTGGCGATGATATCAAACTCACGCGCCCGTGTAAGCACCTGTTGTAAAGCAATGTCGGCGATGCTGTCGCGGATGAGCAGCCTCTTCTTCCATTGACCGTTGCCGTGTGTGGGCATGAGGTTCAGCGCCTGCTCAACCTCTTCCCTGACCGCTGCCTGCTGATGTTCCGTCATCAGGTAGTACCCCGGCTCGATCATTCTGGCATTTTGCTCCACTGTGAGGTCTGGATTTTTTTCACTATTCGACAGGATCCAGCTTTCCCTCTCGGTCACGGTCTGATCCCTGTATTCCTCCTTTGCCACCTCATAACCCCAGTTCTTGAATCCGCCCTCGGTAAATTTCATGATGTTGCCTTTATGCACCAGCGTAATGGAGGTTCTGCCATGTTCAAGGGCATACCGGATGGCAGCGCGCACAAGCCGTCGGGTTCCCTGGGCGGAGATGGGTTTGATCCCGATGCCAGAGGTTTCAGGAAATCGGATCTTGTTGACCCCCATTTCATGCTGAAGGAAATCAATCACCTTTCTGGCTTCCGGTGTGCCGCTGGCCCACTCGATCCCGGCATAGATGTCCTCGGTGTTTTCACGGAATACGATCATATCCACATCCTGTGGCCTGATCACCGGGGAAGGCACACCGGGGATGTACCTGACCGGCCGAAGGCACGTATAAAGGTCAAGCTCCTGGCGAAGAGCCACGTTCAGTGAGCGGATACCGCCGCCGATAGGCGTGGTTAGCGGCCCTTTTATGCCCACCAGGTACTCCCTGAATGCTGCTGTGGTTTCCGGGGGGAGCCATTGCCCGGTCCTGTTGAACGAATTCTCACCGGCGAAGACCTCATACCAGATCACCTGCCGGTGCCCATGGTATACCTTCTCCACAGCTGCATCAAAAACACGCCTTGACGCCTTCCAGATGTCTGCACCGGTTCCGTCACCCTCAATAAATGGAATAATGGGATGGTCAGGTACCTTCAAGTGCCCATTCTCAATGGTGATCCTTTCGCCTTTCATACAAAATATTTACGGTTCTAACTATATAAGGTTCATGATATCATTAAGGTGCACGAAGGTAATATTTTTTTCAAACCAACCATATCTTATTTTTCCGTAATTTCGCACCTCCTTACGCATTCAGATACCTGTCAAACATCCTGATATGAGGTCATTGATTAACTTCCGTGCTGCCATCATCCTGCTGACCGTCCTGTGCATGATGGCTATCCGCACGTTTGCCCAGGATGGAACGATCAGGGGTTTTGTCTACGATCAGGGCAACGGTGAGCCCATTATTTTTACCAACGTATATCTTTATCAGACAACCTACGGCGGGGCCACCGACGTCAATGGGTACTTCGTGATCTCGCACATCCCGCCAGGCGATTATGCGCTGATGGTCACTTTTATGGGATACGATACCCTGCGGATGCCCGTGACGGTGAAGCCCAATGATGTGATTACAAAACAATTGTACCTGAATGAGACGGCCTATTCGCTTAAAGGAATTGATATCACGGCCGAACGGGCCGATGCCAAAACCGAGACCATGGTCTCGGTTGTCAAGATCACCCCAAAGCAGATCAACCAGATCCCCTCGGTCGGAGGAATTCCTGACCTGGCACAGTACCTTCAGGTACTGCCCGGGGTAATCTTTACCGGTGACCAGGGAGGACAACTCTATATCCGGGGCGGATCGCCCGTTCAGAACAAGGTGCTCCTCGACGGTATGACCATCTATAATCCGTTTCATTCCATCGGGCTGTTTTCTGTATTCGAAACCGACATCATCCGCAACACCGAGATTTATACGGGAGGCTTCGGAGCTGAGTACGGGGGCAGGATCTCCTCGGTGATCGATGTCACCACCCGTGACGGCAATAAGAAACGTATTGCCGGAAAAGCTGCAGCCAGTACCTTTGGAGCGGAATTACTGCTGGAAGGTCCTTTAAAGAAGCAAAAAGACGATGGCTCAGGCAGCTCATCCTTCATTCTTTCCGGTCGTCATTCCTACCTGGATAAAACCTCCAAAGTGCTCTACCAGTATGTCGATACAGCTGGCCTGCCTTTTACCTATACCGATCTGTACGGGAAAATCTCCCTGAATGCGCCCAATGGAAGCAAGGTCAACTTTTATGGCTTTGTATATGACGATAAAGTAATTGATTATCAGTCTATTGCTGATTATCACTGGAGTTCTTACGGCGGTGGCACCAATTTCATCGTGATCCCCGGGAAATCCCCTTCACTCATGGAGGGATATGTGGCCTATTCCGATTACAAGATAACGCTTGAGGAGGGTACCTCCCCTGCCCGTTCAAGCCAGATCAATGGATTTAACCTTGGACTGGACTTCACCTACTTTTTAGGAAAGGATGAGCTGAAGTACGGCATTGAAATGATGGGATTCAAGACCGTCTTCGATTTTTCCAACTCCCTCAACCGCAGGATTGAGCAGAAGGAAAACACCACCGAGCTGGGAATCTTCGTCCAGTATAAAAAAACGTGGGGCAACCTGCTTTTCGAACCAAGTTTCCGGGTCCAGTGGTATGCATCCCTCGGGGACATGTCACCTGAGCCCCGGCTTGCCATGAAATACAACTTTACCGATAATTTCAGGATCAAGCTGGCCGGAGGGTTTTATTCCCAGAACCTGATCAGCGCTCGCTCAAACCGTGACGTTGTCGACCTTTTCTACGGATTTTTATCAGGGCCGGATAACCTGCCGGAGGAGTTCAACGGCAAAGAGGTAACCCATAAACTGCAAAAAGCACAGCATGCCATCCTGGGTTTCGAATACAATGCAGGCAGGCATATAACCCTTAACCTTGAAGGGTATTACAAGAACTTCTCACAGCTTACCAACCTTAACCGCAATAAGCTTTATGACGATAACGAAGACAATGCCGACAAACCGGATGAGCTGAAAAAAGATTTCATCCTTGAGCAGGGATATGCTACGGGGATGGATCTTTCGGTCAAGGCAGAGTACGACCGGTTGTATTTCTGGGGTGTTTACTCACTGGGCTACATCAAACTCGATGATGGTAATATTGAATACTACCCATACTACGACCGTCGCCATAATGTCAATCTGGTCCTTACCTATACGCTGGGGCCGGCAAGAAACTGGGAGATCAGTGCACGCTGGAACCTGGGTACAGGCTTTCCGTTTACGGAAACCCAGGGATTTTACGAAAAGCTTACGTTCGGTGATGGCATCAATACCGATTATACAACAGCCAATGGTGATCTGGGTATCCGGTACGGTGAGATCAACCAGGGGCGTCTGCCGGTCTTTCATCGTCTGGACATCAACGTGAAACGGATCTTTTTCATCGGGAACCACTCGCAACTCGAGGTCAATCTCGGCGCCACGAATGTATACGACCGGGAGAACATATTTTATATCGACCGCGTCACCAATGAACGCGTCGACCAGTTGCCCATCATGCCAAGCCTCGGGGTGAAAATCAGCTTTTAACCTGTTGTAACCTATTCTTTATTCCGGCTGTCGATCACAATGGTCACCGGCCCGTCGTTGATGAGTTTAACCTGCATATAGGCGCCGAACTCCCCTCGCTGTACAGGTGTTTCCAGATATCCCTGTAAGATGTGAAGGAAATGATCATAAAGAGGGATGGCCTTTTCAGGTCGTGCAGCCCGGATATAGGAAGGACGATTCCCTTTTTTGGTACTGGCGTGAAGCGTGAACTGGCTGATCACCAGTGCTTCACCGCCTGCATCAGTGACCGCCAGGTTCATCACTCCACCCGCATCGTCAAAGATCCTCAGACGGGCTATCTTGCCACATAACCACTCAGCATCCTCCGTGGTATCACAATCCTCGATACCGACAAGGACCAGCAGTCCCCGGCCGATCCTGCCTTTAATCATTCCGCCTATTTCGACGGAAGCTTCACTGACACGCTGAACGACGACTCGCATAACCAACCGGTTTAGGTTTCCATTTCCTCCCATTCTCCGCCCAGGATACGCAAATAGTTCCTGTACCGTCCGGCATCTATCTTTCCCTGCTCCAGCGCCTTTTTCACTGCACACCGGGGCTCATGGACATGTGAGCAGTTATTGAACTGGCACTGGTGCATCAGGGCCCGCATTTCAGGGAACCGTTCTGCCACCTCCTCCTTCCTGAAATCGATCAGCCCAAATTCCCTGATCCCGGGCGTGTCGATGATGAAACCTCCGCATGACAACTCAAAAAGCTCAGCAAAAGTGGTGGTATGGACTCCCTTGAGGTGCCAGGAGGATATCTCCGCTGTCCGGAGCTTCAGGGCTGGCTCCAGTACATTGATGATGGCTGATTTCCCGACACCCGAATGCCCGGAGAACAGGGTTGTCTTATCTTTCAGGGCATCTGACAGAAGGCCAAGCCCTTCGCCCGTGACCGCTGAAGTACCAAAGCACTGGTAACCGAGGGACGAATACAGCCTTACCAGCTCCTGATGCCGCAGCCTGAGCTCTTCATCATAAAGGTCAGTCTTGTTAAAAACAATCCCTGCAGGTATATGATAGGCTTCTGCAGTCACCAGGAACCGGTCGGTAAAGCCCGTGGAGGTCCTGGGCAACACGAGTGTCGCGATGAGAAAAGCCTGGTCGATATTAGCCGCAATGATATGGGATGCCTTCGAAAGCTTGGTGGATTTCCGGATAATGTAATTGTCCCTTTTCATGACATCCCGTATCACCCCGGTATTCTCCTCCCTGTTGACATCCACTTCCACCCGGTCACCCACCGCCACCGGGTTGGTCGTGCGGATGTCCCTGATCCGCATCTTGCCTTTCAACGTACATGGGATCAGCATCCCGTTCTTTAAACGGACCGTATACCAGCTACCGGTTGATTTGGTGACAAGTCCTTCCATGCCGTATCATTTCGGGTGTAAAGATACAAAAGGGCAGCGGCTCATCATTATCCCAGTCTGTAAATCTTGCCCGGTAAGCTTTTTACGATACCCTTGAATTCAAGCTGCAACAGCAGAGAGGTCACCTTTCCCAGGGTAAGCCCCGAATGCATCGAAAGCCAGTCAATGGTGCATTCACCCTGTGCAGTCAGGATGTTCACCAGCGCCTCTTCCTCGCCGGTCAGGGTATGGAACAGCAGCGCCTGCCGGCTGCCGGCTGAACCTGAAGATTTTTCCCATCCCATCAAATAAATGATGTCTTCCGGTGACTGGATCAGGGCAGCCTTGTTGGTCTTGATCAGGTAGTTGCATCCAACGGAATATTCATCATCGATCCTGCCGGGCACCGCAAAAACATCCCGGTTATAGGAGTTGGCGATCTCAGCTGTGATCAGCGCACCTCCCTTTTTTCCGGCTTCCACCACCACAACGGCATCAGCCAGTCCCGCGATGATCCGGTTACGCTTCGGAAAGTTCTCCTTATCAGGATTGGTCTCACTGAGGAACTCCGTCACAAGTCCCCCGGCCTGAATCATCCGGATGGCAAGGGAACGGTTGACAGGCGGATAGACCCTGTCGAGTCCATGGGCAAGCACGGCTACGGTCGGAAGGTCATTGACAAGCGCTTCTTTATGGGAACAGGAATCAATGCCATAGGCAAGCCCACTGACAATCAACGCATTCTGGGAACGCAGGCCGCTGATCAGGTGACTGACCGCCTCCTTCCCGTACCCGGTGGCGCTCCGGGTGCCCACAATGCTCAGGATCCGTTGATTGTTCAGGTTTGCGGGACCCTTGACATACAGCATCATGGGGCCATCTGCACAGTGATTAAGCCTCCGCGGATAGTCCGGTTCAGTGTAAAAAAGGGTCCGGATCCTGTTTTTTTCAATGAACCGTACCTCCTTTTCGGCACGAGTGATCACATCCGACGTGCGAATGGATTCTGCAATGGCTTTACCTATGCCGGGTATCCTGCACAGCGCTCGGGCCTTTTCCCTGAATATGGCCTCAACGCTGCCACAGTAAGCTACCAGTTTCTTACCGTTGACATCTCCTATTCCCGGTATAAGGGTAATGGCAATCTTATATAAAAGGGAATCTTCCACCTGGGGATCATGTTTATCTGTTAATCCGGAAACGGCTCAAAACGTACCCTGTCCGGATTATTTTTCTGATATTTTTCACAGATTTCACAGATTGACACAGATTTTCAGAATGCCGATCCGTGAAAATCGGTGAGATCTGTGAGCATAAAAATGTTTACATTTGAGCCCTAAATCCTCATTTATGATCATAAACTACATCACCTGGAACGTAAATCCTGAAATATTTCACCTGGGATCGCTTTCGGTCAGGTGGTACGGATTGCTGTTTGCCGCAGGATTCTTTTTCGGATACCTGATCATGGCCAGGTTTTTCAGGAAAGAGAACATACCTCTCAAGGAACTGGACAGGCTTACCACCTATATGGTCATTGGCACCATCCTCGGTGCCCGGCTAGGGCACTGCCTGTTCTACGAACCCTCCTATTACCTCAGTCACCCTCTGGAAATCCTGAAAATTTGGGAGGGAGGGCTGGCCAGCCATGGCGCCGCTCTTGGGATCATCCTGGCCATCTACCTGTTTTCAAGGAAAAGCTCCCAGTCTTTCCTGTGGACGATCGACCGTATCGTCATCGTGGTGGCCCTGTCAGGGGTGCTGATCAGGCTCGGGAATCTGATGAATTCAGAGATCTTCGGCAAACCGACAGAGGTACCCTGGGCGTTCGTGTTTATCAGGGATAATAACATACCCCGGCATCCAACCCAGATCTATGAAGCGCTTGCCTACCTTCTCTCATTCGGGTATCTGCTCAGGCATTATTACCGCCGGGATGGACACCCCAGGCCCGGATTTCTTTTTGGGATGTTCCTGATCCTGATCTTTACATCCCGTTTTTTTCTGGAATTTTTTAAAGAGCCACAGGTCAGTTTTGAGAATCAGTACATCCTCAACCTCGGTCAGTCGCTGAGCATACCCTTCATCCTCCTGGGGATCTGGCTGGTATGGCGCTCAAAAGCAAAGGTGACGGCCAGATCACTTCAATAGCTCGAGTTTTTCCTTTACGATACCGTCAATGCGATCTGCAAGCGGTATCTGTTCATACTCGCGGGCAAGTTCGCCCAGCCGGTTCAGCACCATGAAGGCCTGCTCCTGATCCTCTGAATAGTATTCGGCAAATCCGTGGGAGAGGGACTGGTAATAGTTGATATTTTCCTTGTAGTTTTTGACCAAAATTTCGTTCATCCTGTTCGCTTTTTCGATCTCTCCTGCCTGGTAGTAGATTTCGAGGAACGGAATCATGTAAAGGTCGAAAGGCAGCTTTTCGTTGGGGAAGATCTCCAGCACCCGGTCGGTCACCCTCACCGCCTCATCCTCTTTTTTCTCTTCCATCAGGGCCTCGACCAGCCTCATGAAATTCTGTTTGGGGATCATGGTATTGCGCGTGCTTTCCCTGTCGATGGTGACCCTGGGATCATTCAGGTTGCCCCATTTACATTTGTTCATGAGGATATCGTAACTTGCCTCCGTATTCAGCCCTCCCAGTCCTTTGATGTAATTATCGGCCCTGACCGGCAGGAAACGGTAAACGAATCCTTCCAGATGGCAGTAGGGATCCACGTCCAGCACCTGGCTGACGCTGCTGGGATTGGCAAAATACAGTGGTCGCTCCCAGTTGTTGGTAGCAATGAAATCCAATAGCATGAGATCGTTGCGGTACATATAATTGGTTTTGATCTGCCAGTCAACATAGGGTTCGATCCGTCCGGCATAGTAAGAGGGCACCACACCGTTTTTTACGGCATTGACCGTATCGACCGGTAACCGTACACTTTTGGTCGGGAAATAATTGATCCATTCGCCGCTCTGAACGGGCAGTTTGGTGGACTGGCTCTCACTGGCAATGAAATCGATCACCTTTTTGAGCTCAAACCGTCCTTTGACGCTGGCCTCTTCATAATAGGGGATGATCTCATTGACCCCTTTGTTGTACTGCTCCGCTTTCAGGGTGAAAGGCAGAGGTTCTGAATCGTACACTTTTTTCATCATCTGGTGCACGTACCAGTCGCCACTTGCGAGCATAAAGTTGACAACCCTCACATCGGTACGTATTCCTTCTACCTCCTGTGCATACCACAAAGGGAAGGTATCGTTATCCCCGTTGGTGATCAGGATGGCATTCGGGGCACAGGAATTCAGATAATTGGCCGCAAAATCCCGTGCTGCATATTTACCCGAACGGTTATGATCATCCCATCCCTGGCTTGCCATGATCACGGGCACCAGCAACAAACACAGGGCGGTGGCCAGAATGGCAGCGAGGTGCTGCTTGAGGAACCGGTTGAAAAGATCAGCCAGGGCCATGACACCCAGGCCGATCCATATGGCATAGGCATAAAAGGAGCCGGCATAGGCGTAATCCCTCTCTCTGGGCTGATAGGGATACTGGTTGAGATAGATGATGATGGCAAATCCAGTCATGACGAACAGCAGTGCAACGATGAAGGTATTCTTTTTATCCCGGTTGAGCTGGTAAAAGAGCCCGGCAAGGCCCAGCAGGAGGGGCAGTGCATAGAACTTGTTCCTGGCCGGGTTTTTCATGCTGGAGGGCAGGTATTCCTGGCTTCCGATATGCAAGGTATCAATGAAGGGTATCCCGCTGATCCAGTTGCCATCGGAAATTCCTCCGTGACCTTCAATATCATTCTGACGCCCGACAAAATTCCATAGAAAGTAGCGCCAGTACATGTGTCCGACCTGGTAACGGAAAAAGAAACGGAGATTCTCGCCGAAGGTGGGCTTCTGGATGACCTGGGTTTCCCCCTGGCGGTCGGTATAACGGATGGCATGCCCTTTTACCCGTCCCCACTGCTTATACGCTGTGATATGCGAGTCTTTCTGGTTGCTCCACATTCGGGGGAAGATGGTGCAGAAACGGCTGTCGTAATTGGGAACAGAAGACTTGCGGTCGTCTGTCACGATATATTTCCCCGCTTTTTCATCCTTCACGTATATCGGATTATCATCCTTGTAAGGATTTTCTACATCGAGAGGCGCATTGTAATACTGACCGTAGAAGATGGGCCAGTCGCCATATTGCTCCCTGTTCAGGTAGGAAAGCAGGCTGATGGCATCCGAAGGCTCATTCTCATTGATGGGAGTGTTGGCATTGGCCCTAATGATGATCAGCAGGAAGGAAGAATAGCCGATCAGGATAAAGACAAAACTAAGAATAACGGTATTGAGCAGGGCTTTACGGTACCTGACAAAGTACAGCAACGTCAGCAGCACTCCGCAGACCATCAGCCGGATCACGAAATTGCCTCCCGACGAGCTCCCCACAAGAATCAGCACCACCAGCAAACCCAGCAGGGTCAGGAGCGTCCACCGGAGAGCCGGGGTGACATTCTCTTTGATGGTATAGAGGATCCCTGTGATGCACAATCCAATTAGAACAACGACAAAAAAGAGAGTGCCTGAATTGAAGGGCAGGCCAAATGTATTGACAAACAGGAGCTCTGTCTTTGCGAATTGATTAACAATCTCAGGAACAATGATATACATGATGAATGC
This sequence comes from Bacteroidota bacterium, assembly GCA_022711405.1. Lineage (GTDB taxonomy): Bacteria > Bacteroidota > Bacteroidia > Bacteroidales > JAGONC01 > JAGONC01. Next base: position 267,816 of record JAKLFC010000003.1, on the reverse strand, counting down.
CAGCAGAAGTATGGAGATTGTGGCAGTCTTGAGCACTCCTTTGGTACTTACCCTGTATTTCTTGAAATAGTAAACAAAGGCGATGGCAGGGATGGCCAGCAGGTTGAGCAAATGGACGCCTATCGAGAGACCTACCATGTAGGCGATGAAGATCAGCCAACGGAATGCGTGGGGCTCATCAGCCACCTTCTCCCATTTGAGGATCGCCCAGAATACCAGTGCGGTGAAGAAGGATGACATGGCATAGACCTCGCCTTCCACGGCTGAAAACCAGAATGAGTCGGAAAAGGTATATGCCAGGGCGCCCACCAGTCCGGCACCCAGTACGGTGTACATCTGACCGGTAGTGATCTCCTCGCCTTTCCTGAAGGCCATCTTTTCAGCCAGCATGGTGATCGACCAGAACAGGAACAGGATGGTGAAGCTGCTGGACAATACCGACATCATATTGATCATCAGGGCAACCCGGGAGGTGTCACCGAAGGCAAAAAGGGAAAAGAATCTGCCCACCATCTGGAAAAACGGCGCTCCTGGAGGGTGCCCGACCTGAAGTTTGTAGGCGGTGGAGATGTATTCGCCACAATCCCACCAACTGGCAGTTGGTTCCACAGTAAGGGAATAAACAATGGTTGAAACAATAAATACCATCCAGCCCAGGATCGTGTTATACCGGTTGTACGTTTTCATTAAAAGAGAATGATTTAGTTATGGTCAACGGTAAAAATCTGAGCTAAATTATACATTTTTACCAGAATCCATCCGACGTCCATGATTTTTTATCCCCGGTTCCGGGGAAATCGCTTATACGGCCCTGATTCCAAGAAATAATGATGCAGCTGCATAATGATTGAAATAATTTGTATTTTTGCAAGCCTTTTCGAAGAGGTCTGTCCTGTCCGATGGTGTAATTGGCAACACGTCTGATTTTGGTTCAGAAGAGTCCAGGTTCGAGCCCTGGTCGGACAACAGCGCTTCTCGGATAGCGGTAAGACGTATGTGCAATGGAAATGAGGGGACTGACGTCCCCTGTTTTATTCATAAACCTGACAATGAACGTATGATCGACCGGGAGACACTGATAAAAATGACGGAAGACCACCTGGCAGGAGGTCCGGTGTTCCTGATCGATGTCATCATCAAACCTGGAAACATCATCCTGGTTTTCATCGACAGCGACCAGGAAGTGAACATAAGCCACTGTGCAGAGGTAAGCCGCTTTATCGAATCCAGGCTCGACAGGGAAAAGGAAGATTTTGAACTCAGGGTCTCCTCCGCCGGTATTGACCATCCGTACCGTTTCCTTCGACAGTACCGGAAAAATATCGGCCGCCAGGTTCAGGTTCTGTTGGTGGATGGATCAGTGGTAAAGGGCACACTGACGGAGGCCAACGAAAAATTCATCGAGGTCATGCCCCTGAAAAAGAAAGGAAAAAAGAAGATGCCCCCCGAATCCCCACAACAGGTTCTGATGGAACAAATCAGGGAAACAAAGGGAATCGTCACGTTTGATTAATATAAAATCGCAGTAACCAGCTGTACTATGGAACATATCAATTTAGTCGAGACATTTTCGGAATTCAAGGAGTTCAAGAATATTGAACGCGAGACGCTTATGCGTATCCTCGAAGATGTGTTCACGCACCTCCTCACCAAAAAATTCGGCTCAGAGGATAACTTCGACATCATTGTCAACATTGACAAGGGTGACCTCGAAATATGGCGCAGCAGGATGATCGTGGAGGATGGAGGCGTTGAGGATGAGAATACACAGATCGCCTATTCGGATGCCATCAAGATCGAACCTGATTTTGAAGTGGGCGAGGAAGTGTCGGAGGAGATCAAAATGAAGGATTTCGGCCGGAGAGAAATCCTGACCATCCGACAGAACCTGATCTCCAAGATCCAGGAATATGAAAAGGACAACATCTACCGTAAATACAAGGATAAGATAGGAGAGATCGTCACCGGTGAGGTCTACCAGGTATGGAAAAAAGAGATCCTGGTGCTGGATGACGAATACATCGAGCTGACACTACCGAAATCGGAACAGATCCCGTCGGATTTTTACCGCAAGGGCGACACGATCCGCGCCGTTGTCTCCAAGGTGGAAATGCGTAACAACACCCCGATCATCATCCTGTCGCGCACCTCCCCGATCTTCCTGGAAAGGCTTTTTGAGTCGGAAGTGCCGGAGGTCTACGACGGACTGATCACCATCAAGAAGATCGTCCGTGTCCCCGGGGAACGTGCCAAGATAGCGGTTGAATCCTACGACGACCGCATCGATCCCGTGGGAGCATGCGTGGGCATGAAAGGATCACGCATCCATGGTATCGTCAGGGAACTGAAAAATGAAAACATCGACGTGATCAACTTCACAAACAATCCTTCCCTGTATATCACGCGTTCCCTCAGCCCTGCCAAGATATCATCCATCAACATCGATGAGGAGAACAAAAGAGCTGAAGTGTACATGAAACCTGACCAGGTCTCCCTTGCCATCGGAAAGGGGGGATTCAATATCAAACTGGCCAGCAAGCTCACAGGTTATGAGATTGATGTGTACAGGGATACCGATACGGATGTGGAAGATGATGTAGACCTCCAGGAATTCTCCGACGAAATTGACCAGTGGATCATCGATGAACTGAAAAACATCGGATGCGATACGGCAAAAAGTGTGATGGAGCTCAGTGCGGAAGATCTGGTCAAACGTACCGAGCTGGAAGAGGAGACCATTCAGTGGGTTATCAAAATCCTAAAAGCTGAATTTGAATAATGCTTATTTTCGCAACCTGATAAGAGGGTTAGCCCTCAGCATTCTATGGAAGAAACCAGTAAAGCAATACGATTAGTAAAGGCAGCCAAGGAGTTTAACATTGGGATCAATACGATCGTGGAATTCCTCCGGAAAAAAGGCCACCACCTGGAAGAGTCCCCCAATGCCAAGCTCACTACGGAGATGTATTCTTTACTGATGAACGAATTTCAATCCGAAAAATTTGTCAAGGAAGAGGCCGATAAGATCGGACTTGACTATTCGGATCATCATACCATCTCGATAGAGGACCGGGTGTCGAAAGAGGTTGACAAGGAATCCTCCAAGGATCAGAGTGAGCTCATCATCAAAAGCATATCCTTTGATTATGATGATTACGGGTACGAGGATGTGAAGATCAAACCACCTGTCAGCAAGCCCGCTGAACCTGCCCGGAAACCAGAGAAAAAAGAAGCTGAGCCTTCCAGGGAAACTCCTGTTACGTCTCCGGCCGCCAAAAAAGAGACCGAGGAAATAAAGGCAGAGGAACCAACAGGCGAAGTGGTTGAGTCTGAAACAACTGTGGCAGAAACTGACCAGACTCCTTCTGACCTGACCTCAAAGCCGCCTGCAGTAACAACCGAGGAACCTGCCGGAACCGAGGTCATTAAAGCGAAAAAAATACCGGAAACTCAGCTGAAGATCCTTGGCCAGATCGATATTGACAAACTGACCGGAAGACCGGTTAAAAAAACGCCTCCCTCCAAACTGACCCCGGAAGAAGCGGCCGAAGTGGAAGAGGCCTCAGCTGTCTCTGAACAGGCACAGGTGGAGCCGGTCGCCGCGGTAACAAAGGATGAAGCTGCACCTGCAGGCGTGGCCGAAGAGACTGTGAAAGAAGCCGAACCCGGGGAGAAACCTGCCGAAAAATCACCCAGGGACGACAAGAACTTCATCAGGGTAAGGGCTGAAAAACTCACAGGCCCCACGATCCTCGGAACCATGGAGTTGCCTGAGGTGAAAAAACCTGAAAAGAAAAGACCGGTAGCCTCCTCCTCCGATGAACAGCTCAAGGCAAAAAAGAAACGGAAACGCATCAAGAAACTCCCCGGGGAAAAGGAACCTTCCAGCGAAGAGAAAAAGTTCGAAAAGACTCCCAGGGTAAGGTTCAAAGACCGCCACATACCAAGAGAACACTTCCGGCCGGAGGTTTCAGAGGACGAAATCCAGAAACAGATCAAGGAAACCCTGCAGCGGCTCAGCACCCCTGGTAAATCAAAAGGCGCCAAATACAGAAAGATAAAAAGGGAGATGGTGCAAAAACTCAAGCTGGAAGAAGAACAGAAAATGGAAGAGGGCAAGAAGGTGATCAAGGTCACCGAGTTTGTCACAGCCAACGAACTGGCTACCATGATGAACGTACCTGTCACACAGATCATCTCCACCTGCATGACCCTGGGATTGTTTGTTTCCATCAACCAGCGCCTGGATGCGGAAACCCTTGTGCTGGTGGCCGATGAGTTTGGCTATAAGGTCGAATTCGTCAGCGTTGAGGTACAGGAGGCCATCCTTCAGAAAGAAGAGACGGACCGTCCTGAAGACCTCGAGGAACGCGCACCCATCGTCACTGTCATGGGACATGTCGACCACGGCAAAACCTCACTGCTCGACTATATCCGGCATACCAACGTCATTGCAGGTGAAGCAGGGGGTATCACCCAGCACATCGGTGCCTACGAATTGACGCTGGAGAACGGCAAAGCAATCACCTTCCTCGACACCCCCGGCCATGAGGCATTCACCGCCATGCGTGCCCGCGGGGCCATGATGACCGATGTGGTCATCATCGTGGTCGCGGCCGACGATAACATCATGCCGCAAACCGTGGAGGCCATCAACCATGCCCAGGCGGCAGGAGTGCCCATCGTATTTGCCATCAACAAGATCGATAAGCCCAACGCCAACCCGGAAAAGATCAGGGAACAACTGGCAAAGATGAACATTCTGGTGGAAGACTGGGGCGGTAAGTACCAGTGCCAGGAAATTTCAGCCAAAAAAGGGACGAACGTTGACCTGCTGCTGGATAAAGTGCTGCTGGAATCAGAGGTACTGGAACTGAAGGCCAATTACCACAAGCCTGCTACCGGAGCCGTCATCGAATCCTCCCTCGACAAGGGCCGTGGCTATGTGGCCAAACTGCTGGTCCAGGAAGGCACCATCAAAGTGGGTGACATCGTCCTGGCCGGAGCTCATTTTGGCAAAGTGAAGGCCATGTACAACGAACGCAACCAGATCATCAAAACTGCGGGCCCTTCCAAACCCATCCTGCTGCTGGGCCTCAACGGCGCACCCCAGGCAGGCGACCGGTTCAATGTGCTGCCCGATGAACGCGATGCCAAGGCGATCGCCAATAAACGATTCCAGCTGCAGAGAGAACAGGGACTCCGTACACAGAAACACATCACCCTGGACGAAATAGGACGACGTATCGCCATCGGTGATTTCAAAGAACTCAACCTGATCGTCAAGGGAGATGTGGACGGATCAGTGGAAGCACTCTCCGATGCGCTGCTCAAACTCTCCAACGAAGAGGTCCAGGTGAACGTCATCCATAAATCCGTCGGACAAATCACCGAATCAGACGTCCTGCTGGCCTCCGCTTCCAACGCAGTCATCGTCGGATTCAACGTACGGCCCTCCCTCAGCGCCAGAAAACTGGCCGAACAGGAACAGATCGACGTACGCCTCTACTCCATTATCTACAATGCCATCAACGAAATCAAGGACGCCATTGAAGGTATGCTCAGTCCCGAGATCGAAGAAAAAATTCTCTGTAACGTGGAGATCAGGGAGGTGTTCAAGATTTCCAAAGTGGGATCCATTGCCGGTTGCATGGTCCTCGACGGAAAAGTGACACGAAATACCAAGATCAGGGTGATCCGCGACGGGATTGTTGTCTTTGAAGGTCAGCTGGGCTCCCTCAAACGGTTCAAGGAAGACGTGAAAGAAGTGCTCACAGGATACGAATGCGGGCTGAGCATCGACAACTTCAACGACATCAAGGTAGGCGATATCATCGAAGGATACGAGCAGAGAGAGATCAAACGAAAACTATAAAACCTCCCGTATCTTAACGATCTGTTTCCTGTCGGCACCGGTGGATATCTGCACAAAAGGAACCCTGATCTCCTCCTCAATAAACCGCACATAATTCCTGAAGCTCTCAGGAGCCTGCTCATACGACTGCAGGGAATGCAGATCCTGCTCCCACCCATTGAGTTCCTCGTAAACGGGCGTGAGTTTTTCGTGATGGATGCCGAAAGGGAAGGTATCTATGATTTCACTGTTCCTGCGGTACCGGGTGCATACATTAAGGGTCTTAAAGCCGCTGAGCACATCGGCTTTTGTCATGATCAAACCGGTGACCCCGCTGAGCATGACAGCATACCGCAGAGCTACCAGGTCCAGCCAGCCGCACCGCCTGGGCCTGCCGGTCGTCGAACCATACTCACATCCTTTCTTCCGCATCAGTTCGCCCGTAGGATCATCCAGCTCGGTCGGGAACGGGCCGCTTCCCACCCTGGTGCAATAAGCCTTCACGATCCCATAGACTTTCCCTACGCGCGAAGGCGCAATGCCCAGTCCGGTGCATACCCCTGCGCTGACGGTGTTGGATGAGGTCACAAAGGGGTATGTCCCAAATTCCACGTCGAGCATGGTTCCCTGGGCTCCCTCAGCCAGAATGGTCTTGTTCTGGATCAGCGACTGATGGATAAAATACTCGCTGTCGATGATATGAAAATGCTTGAGCATTTCCATCGACTCAAACCACTGACTCTCATATTCCGGGAAGGGAATCCCATCCAGCTGAAATCCCCTGTAATCGAAATCCATCATGGAAATGATACGCAGATGCTGATCCTTCAACGATTTGTACAGATCATAAAAACCCGGATACAGGATCTCTCCCAGACGAATGCCGTTGCGGGCGGTTTTATCGGTATAGGCAGGCCCGATCCCTTTCAGGGTCGATCCGATCTTCAGATTGCCCCTGGAAAACTCATGGGCAGCATCCAGCAGCCGGTGCGTGGGAAGGATTAGATGAGCCTTCTTCGACAGGTACAGATTTTTGGATGCATCGATCCGTTTATTCCGAAGGTTGATGATCTCTTTTCTCAAAATAAAAGGATCCACGACCACACCGTTGCCGATGATGTTGATCTTGTTTTCATGAAAGATCCCCGACGGGATCAGGTGAAGGATATGCTTGTCGCCATCGATCTCCAGGGTATGACCGGCATTGGCACCTCCCTGGAAACGGGCGATGATATCGTAATCATGTGAAAGTACATCCACGACCTTTCCCTTGCCTTCATCTCCCCACTGAAGGCCCAGAAGAACATCAACTTTTGTCATAGGTATGTTGGCTATGTTTCGGGATCAGTTATCTTTTAATTTCCCGTAAAATGTCAGCGAATGATGTGATATGTCCACATTCAGAAGCGCTTCTACCGACTCCCGGATCTCCTGGATGCGAGGATCGTAAAACTCACGGATCTGCCCTGTGTTCAAATCGATGAAGTGATCATGCTTGTTGAACTTATAAGCCCGCTCAAACTCTGCGGAATTGCTTCCAAACTGATGCTTGGTAACCAGCTTGCAATTCAGCAGCAGGTCGATGGTGTTATACAACGTAGCCCGGCTCACCCGGTACTTATTGTTTTTCATGCGGATATAAAGGGATTCTATGTCAAAATGCCCATCTGTATCATAGATTTCCTTGAGAATGGTGTACCTCTCGGGTGTCTTCCGGTGACCATTCATTTCCAGATATTCAGTGAAAATCTTCCTTACCGCTTCAAAGGTGGTTTTATCACTATCTTTCATTTCAGATCAATTTTGCGATAAAGATAATGAATATTTCTATTATTAGTATTTAGTTTAAATAAATATAGTTTCATCCCTCTTTTTCATCCATCCGGTTGATGCGAGTGACCTTTTTGACATATTCAAGCGCTTTGAGTTCGGCGATCAGCTGGTTGAGGTTGTGTGAATTGTGTACGTAGAGCATGATCATGCACTGGATGACTCCTTCGTGGCTTTCAAGGTGGAACGACCGGATGTTCAGGTCAAGGTGGTCCGAGATAATCTCGGTGATCTCCCTGATGAGTCCTTTTTTATCCAGGGCGGTGATTTTCATTCCGGTAAGGAATCCAATGGATTCATGGGATTTCCATTTGGCCTTGACGATCCGGTGTCCGTAGTTGGTCATGAACAGCACCGCACTGGGACAGTTCGTTCGGTGGACATCAATCCGCAGGCCGTCGGTGATACATCCCACAATGTCATCACCGGGAATAGGATTGCAGCAGGTGGCTATACGGTACGATATATTTTCCTGTCCCGGGTTGATCACAAAAAGCTCTGGCTGTTTACTGGCCTGTTCCGAGAGGGTTTCCGGCATCAGTGTGTTCTCATGGGTACGGGGTTTGCTGAAGGGCCTGGTGATCATCCCGAGCAGGCCCGGGCGTTCATTGGGCTGGCAGCATTCCCTGAGCTCTTTCAGTCCGATCTCCTTATTGGCGATCATAAAATAAAGATCCACCATGCTGGTCAGACTGAAATATTTTTGCAGCCTGAGCAGGTTGGCATTGCTCATTTCCAGATGCAACTGGCGAAAATACTCCTGCAGAAGCTGTTTACCCTTCTCCCCGTATTTCCTTCTTTCTTCCCGGAGTGCTTCCTTTATGTTCGACCGGGCCTTGGCGGTCACCACAAAATCCAGCCATTCCTCCTTGGGGCGTTGTTTCCTGGAGGCCAGTATCTCGATCTGGTCGCCGTTCTTCAGTTCATATTGCAAAGCAACCAGCCTGTGGTTGACCTTTGCTCCGATGCAATGATGTCCCAGTTCGGTGTGGATCAGGTAGGCAAAATCAACCGCTGTGGACCGGGCAGGGAGGGAGCGCAGATGTCCTTTGGGGGTAAATACGAAGATCTCGTCCGAAAAAAGGTCCATCTTGAAGTTTTCAAGGAAGTCCAGCGTATTCAGATCAGGTGACTTGAGCATCTCTGTGATCTTGGTGAGCCAGTTCTCCAATCCGGATGTCAGGGAGGTATTGTCCTTGTATTTCCAGTGCGCCGCGTACCCTTTTTCAGCAATTTCATTCATCCGCTTCGACCGGATCTGCACCTCCACCCATTTCCCGGAGTCGCTCATGACAGTGGTGTGAAGCGACTCATAGCCATTGGGCTTGGGTGTGGACACCCAGTCGCGGACACGGTTCTGAAGAGGGGGATAATGATTGGTGACCATGGTATATACCTTCCAGCAGTCAATCTTCTCCGATTCAGGTTCTGTATCAATGATGATGCGGATGGCAAACAGGTCGTACACTTCCTCAAACGGGATCTCCTTTATTTTCATTTTTTTCCAGATCGAATACACCGACTTGAGCCTGCCTTCGATCTCGAAGCTGAAATTCTGTTCCCGCAATGTCTTTTTGATCGGGTAGATGAAATGAGCGATGAACCGTTTACGGTCTTTTTCCGACTCAACGATCTTATCATTGATATTCCTGAATATTTCAGGTTCCGTGTATTTCAGGGCCAGGTCTTCTAGCTCGCTTTTGATGGAGTACAATCCAAGCCGGTGAGCAAGGGGAGTAAACCAGTAGATGGTTTCGGATGCGGTCTTGAGCTGCTTTTCCTGAGGCATGGCATCCAGGGTGCGCATGTTGTGAAGCCGGTCGGCTATTTTGATCAGGATGACCCTTACATCGTCAGAGAGGGTCAGCAACATTTTCTTGAACGTCTCCGCCTGTGCCGAATACGTGAGCGCATCCGTTTTGGAGTCAAAGATCCCTGTGATCTTGGTCAGACCATCGATGATCCTTGCGATTTCCTGACCGAACACTCGTTCAATATCCGTCAGGGTGTGGTCGGTATCCTCCACCACATCATGCAGCAACGCGCAAACGATGGAGACTTCTCCAAGGCCGATCTCTCCCGTCACGATGCGGGCAACTTCCAGGGGATGGTAGATATAGGGCTCGCCCGATTTCCGCCGCATATCCTTGTGGGCATCCAGAGCATACCGGAAAGCCTTCTGGATAAGCCGGCTGTCCTTTTTACCATGACCGGGCCGGTAGGCAGCCAGCAACTGCCTGTAACGCCTCAGGATCTCCTTTTTCTCTGTGGTGTAATCAACCTGGAACATGGTTCTGAAACCGGATGTTGGAACTGGTTTACCGGATAACAAAATTAATAAAAAGCACCTTTTAAGGAACCCTGCCCTGAAAAATCACTTTCAGGCAAGATTTTTGTACTTTTGCCTGAATCCCTTTTTGATTTCAGATGGTACGATACCTGGTCATTGCCCTTGTGACACTTCTTCCGTTCGTATCTTTTGCCACGCATGAAAGAGCCGGCGAGATCACTTACCGTCATATCAGCGGGCTGACCTATGAGGCGAAGATCCTCACCTACACCTTCGCGCCCAGTCCTGCCGACAGGCCCGAACTGGAGATCCTGTGGGGCGACGGAACCTCCAGCATCCTGGAACGTGTCGAGAAAATAGATCTGGCCAATGACATCCGCCGAAACGTCTATATCGGACAACACACCTACAGCGGAGCTTCCACGTACATACTCTCCATGGAAGACCCCAACCGCAACTACGGCATCATCAATATTCCAAACTCGGTCAATGTCCCATTCTATATTGAAACCAGGCTGGTCATCAATCCCTTCCTGGGACCCAACGACTCGCCCGTGTTGCTGAATCCACCCGTCGACCAGGGATGTGTGGGAATACCCTTTGTCCATAATGCCGGAGCCTATGATGCGGATGGCGACAGCCTTTCCTATAAGTTTACCATTTGCAAAACCGTAGGTGGTACGGTCATCCCGGGTTACGAATACCCCAATGTGGCCGATCCCAACCACCCAGCTGGAGACTTCACCATTGATGCAGTCACCGGCGACATTGTCTGGGACTCACCCACGCTCCAGGGAGAATATAATTTCGCATTCATCATCGAAGAATGGAGGAACGGATTGCTGATCAGCACCATCACACGGGATATGCAGGTGGAGATTGCCACCTGCGACAACACTCCGCCTGTGGTGCATGTGATCGCCGACACCTGCGTCAGGGCCGGCACTACGTTGCGGTTCAATGTGCGCGCGACGGATGCCGACAATGACAAGATCACCCTGACGGCCACGGGCGGCCCTTTCCTTCTGGAATCCAATCCGGCATTCTTTGAAACTCCCGAAGATTCCGCCGGTCACGTTTCTTCCCCCTTCATCTGGAGCCCCGAATGCTCCCATGTGCAGAAAAGAGCCTACTCGGTCTACTTCAAGGCCACCGATGATGGCTATCCTGTCTCACTGGTCGATATCAAAACCACCAACATCACGGTCAACGGACCTCCGCCCAAGAACCTTGAAGCTTTTCCACTGGGCAACAGCATTCAGCTGAACTGGGATAAAAGCATCTGCTCCAATGCATCTGGCTACAAAATTTACCGCAGGCTTGGCCCGTCGGGTTTCATTCCGGGACCCTGTGAGACCGGAGTGCCGGAGTACACGGGCTACTCGCCGGTGGGTTCGCTCAATTCCAACGACCTGACATCGTTCACCGATGATGGTGGAGGTGGCGGCCTGCTGCATGGACTGCAATATTGCTACCTTGTCATTGCGGTCTTCCCCGACGGTGCAGAAAGCTATGCATCCAACGAGGCCTGCGCATCGCTGAAAAAAGACGTGCCCATCATTACAAACGTCAGTGTGGATGTTACGGGCACTTCCGATGGGGTAATCCAGGTAGTCTGGTCCAAACCAACCGAGATCGATACCAACCAGGCTCCCGGCCCATACCGGTATGTCATCAGTTATTCTCCTGACCTGAACGGCGCCAGCCTCAATGAGATCGGGGACTACGATGACCTCAACGATACAATATTCCTTCATACCGGGATAAATTCACAGACGAACCCTGCCAGCTATGTGATCGACCTTTACAATAACCAGCCGGGTAACAGCTTCCTGATCGGTTCCTCCCAGCTGAGTTCCTCCGTATACCTGAAAAGTGAACCCTCTGACAACAGCATACACCTGACCTGGTCAGAAAATGTGCCCTGGCAGAATAGTGCTTATCATATCTACCGGCTGAATGAAACAAGCCAGCAATACGATTCGATCGGTTATTCAGAAACGCAGTTCTATGCCGATACGGGGCTGGTCAATGGGGTGACCTATTGCTACTATGTAAAAAGTACCGGACATTATTCCTCACCCGGTATCATCGATCCCATTATCAACTTATCACAAAGGGTCTGCGGCGTACCCCTGGATAACGTGGCACCCTGTCCGCCCAGGCTTTCAGTGGACACGGATTGCGACAGGGTGGCCAATCAGCTGCTGTGGACCAACCCGAATAATGATTGTGCCGACGATGTAAACCGCTATTACATCTATTTTACACCAACGCTCGAAGGCGACTTTGTCATTCTGGATTCTCTTCTCCATCCCAACGACACTACCTACCTGCATCAGAATCTGGCTTCCATAGCAGGTTGCTATGCCATCACTGCCATTGACACCATCGGGAATCAGAGCGACTTCAGCAATGTGGTCTGCGTAAGCATCGACAGCTGCTCCCGCTATGACATTCCCAACGTGTTCACTCCCAACTCCGACGGATTTAACGATTACCTGGTGCCCTTTCCCTATACATCTGTCGAACGCATTGATCTGAAGATCTTCAACCGCTGGGGAACCCTGGTGTATGAAACATCGGATCCCGCCATTAACTGGGACGGAAAGAATAAGGATACGGATCAGGAATGCAGCGAGGGAGTTTACTTTTATATCTGCGATGTCTATGAGATCACGTTAACAGGTATCCAGAAAAGGAATCTGCAGGGGGCTGTGCATCTGTACCGGTATTAGGGGGAAATTCCAGATCACAAGCACCAAATTCCAAACAAATTCCAGAACACAAATTCCATTTATTTATTGGATAAAAGGCCTTGGGGTATCTTAGTGCAACATTCTGATGCAGTCTCCTGAAGTCAGGATGGATGAGCCCTTTTCTTCATCAGTCGCTTCCGTAGTTTGAACAGGATGAAAACAATCAGCAGGAAGAAGATGACTGCGATAAGAAGCGGGGATACCAGTGTGAGCAGGGAAGACCCGATGGAGGCGGCATGCTCACCGGTTGCCACGACGGGATTCCCCGCACCGGCTGTCAGTTTGGAGGAGGCGAGCCGTGTCAGCACGCTGCCGCCCTGTATGGTGGCAGCAGCACCCCCTCCCACGATCAATCCGGTGATCCATTTGAGCAAATCGTTATCCATGGGCAGGACGGAGGTCACCAGGAGTGTCCCGGCGCCAATGGCAAGAGGAGTGGTGATGGTATCGAGCAGATTGTCGACAAACGGAATGTAGTAGGCACCGATCTCGACGATGGTGGCTGTACCGAAACTGATGATGGCCGGCCAGCTGGCCAGCCACTGAAAACTTTCATTCAGCGGAAAAACACCCGTGCGGGCAGCTATGCTCGCTACCAGCAGGGGCACGAACACCCTGAAACCGCAACTGGCAGCCAGCCCGACACCAAGGGCAACGGCCGTGATGACTTCCTTTTCCATGATAAAGATGATTTGAAAGGACTGAGCTTATTTCTGCGCAACGACCAGCATCTCAAAATCTTCTGTGGTCAGCCGGTCAGAGCGGCTGAACGCACCCAATTTCGCGCCAAAAATGTCAATCTTTTTAAAGTCGAGTGATTTTAACAACCAGGTGATCTCCGGGGGGGCATAATACCGCTCGTTGCATTCCAGCTGCTTTTCGTTCCCTGCATCATCCTTCACCAGTAGGGTATTGTGCTCGCGGAATGTCATCAAGTCAAAGGTGATGTTTTCCGGTACTGCTTTGCCTTCCCCTTGATTGGCATCCATGAAATCCTTGACAGAATGAAATAAAGGGAAAAGGCCATTTAAGGTGGTGAAAATTAACTTCCCATTATCTTTCAGGGCATGGGCTGCATTCTGAAGTATACGGAAATTCATTTCATCGGTTTCCATCAAAGAAAAGGCCCCTTCGCAGAGCATGATCGCCACGTCGAACTCGTTTCTGAACGACATCTCCCTGGCATCCTGCTGCTGAAAATCAATGACCAGGCTTTCCTCCTGCGCTTTTTCCTTTGCCCGATTAAGCAACGATTCCGACAGGTCAACTCCTGTGACCCGGTAACCGCGCCGTGTCAATTCAATGCTGTGCCGGCCGGTACCGCATCCAATATCAAGGATCCGGACTTTTTTATCGAAAAGGATCTCCTTTTCGATGAAATCACATTCGCCCAGGGTTCCCCGGGTGAAAACCTCCCTGTCGTACTGAAATGCGTAATTGTCAAACAGAGATTCGTACCATTGTTTCATGGAAAATCTTATTATGGGGATAATTACCTTTAAAATGCATAAGGCCCTATTTCGAGCCCTGCATCCTTTTGTTGGCAGGTCTTATCTGCTTTACCTGAGAAGCATAGGCCGGGGAACTAGTCCCTTTTCCCTTGACCGGTCCTGAAAAAGAGCTTTTCTTTACCCTGCCTGGCTGCATTTTATTCTGCCTGTTACCGATTCCTTTCATACGTATTACATTTCAAGGATTTTTACAAAATTACGCATTATTTGGTACATTATTAAAAAAGCTCAGGGTCGACCTGTTCTGCGGAAAGCAGGTTAAGCCATCATAATTCCCGGTATCTGAATAATAGGGGAGCGCAGGAGTACGCATAGGAATAGGTCGCTGCAACATAGGCTTCATCGTCAAGGACAAACATGGTTTTATATGCCTCGTAACCTGCACACCCGGGATAGAATGATGTAAGCACCCACCTGTCTTCCGCAACATCGTACTTATATAAATAATCCCCTGAATGTAAGACATAACCTGTATTGTTCATAGCAAATCCGATGGCATCGATACGATAATGCTCCTGCTGGAAGGGATTATCGGATACTTTATTCCATGCATCATTCAATGGATCATAGATCCATGTGTTACCATAGGTTGCCACGTATTGATTACCATTACTCATAAACGCGGAGGCGAAATCATCCGTAAAAACAGCAGGAAAATCATTCAATCGTGTAAAACTGTCTGTTTCTGGTTGATATTTCCAGCATTGTCCCATGTCGGTGATAATATGGGCGGTCTGCTCCATAGTATAACTAACCGCAAAGTGAAAATTGAAAGGAATATCATTTTTTTGGATCCAGGTATTCTCAATAAAATGGTACTCCCATACTTCATAAACGGGCAAGAACCCCCATGAAGCCGTCCCTCCCACCTTGTACAGGATGTCTCCCATCACGATGTACAAACTGTAATAGGATGATCCTCCCGGAAATGATGAAACAGCAATCCATGCATCCCAATCAGGATCATACCGATATAGTATATTTTTGTCTGTTTCAAGGATATAACCACTGCCGTTCCACGAAAAGGCCTGGTAATGCTGCTCATATCTGAAGGAAGGTTTTTGCCTGCTCTCCCACGAATGTTCGATTAAATAGGGTTCTTTCAGTGTATCCGATTTCATCCCGTTTGTGATCCATGGAATCACGGTAACATCCTCCATAAGCTGATCAGGTGGGGATGGAATAACAACCCTGATCTGGGTTTCAGAAAATGAAATGATTTGTGCGCTCAATTCTCCGAAAAGCACATCGAGCTTACTGCCATTCTGAATAAGGTTCTTACCGGTTAATATCGCATAATCTCCTGAATGTCCCTTGCTGGCTGATAGGGATTCGAGTTCCGGCCCAATAATGGTAAACGGTTTACTGGCAATGACGTTCTTGGATCCGACGGAAAGCGATACCTGAGCCGCTCCTGAATAGGACATCTGTGGTGTCACGAATACGATGGAATCCGTTGATGAAAAAATAACAGTTGCCTTCAGATTGTTGATGTATACCCTGTTGTTGTCCGGTAATTGGCTGAAAAATTTACCGGTAAGGGTTACCGTGGTTCCATCGAAACCTTCTTCCGGGGAAAAGTCACTAATCACGGGAAGTTCAGATCCCTGGCTCTTAAAAGAAACCACATTGCCCAGTATCAGCGATTGTTCTGTAGCTATGTATGCCCTGACCGAATAAACCACATCTTTATCCAGATCACTGACGATCCTGATCGTGAAATTTCCAACCGGCTCATTCTCAAACAGACTTACAGAATACTCGGATTTTTTATCCGACCATCTGAAGCCGAAATCCCGGATAATCTCCTTGCCTGGATCAACCAGCTCAGCAACATAGGTAGCCCCGCCCGGATCAATTTCCGTAACAGGTCTGGTGATGACATACGGATAACTCTTGGAGGTAAATTCAGCCTCTTTGGCACACCCTGCAAGGATGGTAACGGCTATGACGGGATAGATCCAGTAACTTTTCATAGTTAAAAATGAAAACCTGCACTAAAGCTCAGGCCTGACATCACAAACGAATTACCTTCAGAAAATCCGTACTGCTGACGATAGCGTATCTCGAAGAATACGGACTTTCTAAAAAGAATATCATATTCAAGGCCGCCCCCGAAAATATATCCAATATACTGATCAGAAATTAGCTGTGTTTCATCGACATATCCTGTTGTAACGACTGGCTGATCTATGAATGCCTCATAGATCGTACTTTCGTTTTTCAGATGATAAGTGTACATTCCACCGGTATTCAGATAGGGTCTGATTTTATGGATGGGCAACCTGTAGCGGATGAAAAAAGGCAGATTGAATCCCGATACGTTGGCAACAAAATCAATATCCTTGTTTTCAATATGTTCACTGGCAGAAAAATCATATTGAAAAAAGGACAATTCATTACATAATGAAAAATCGCTTACCAGGATAGGATAATCAATAAATATGCTGAAAACCCAGTTTCCATCCCTGGGGATATCCATTTGATCAAGGCTGGGATGGTTCAAATCGGCAGGTTTGATAAGACGGGTTGTTCCATAACTAACGAAAAATCCGTACTTCAAATACGGAAAGGGCCTTTTGACACATCGGTCGTACCGCTCTATGAATTTTGTCAGGGATGCCTTTTTATAGGTGACAAGCCTGGCAGCAGTACTTACTTCAGGACAGTCTGAGGTCATCTCATGAAGTTTTTCCCGATACCCTGGTTCGCCTTTATTTTCCCATTTATCTGCAAGTTCCGTCAGAACGGAATCTTCCTTTTCCAGGAAAAATGTTCTGCATCCCTGCCCTCTGTAAAAGTAAAGCGTTGCATTGCCACTGGTGAGACGTTCAAGGAAGACCTGCTTAATCGAATCCGAAAGAATAATCTTTCTGGACAGATACACTCTGCCATCAGCAAATCCATACTCATTGACATCATACGGAGAATATTCCGTGACTGTCTTTCCGATCCTGACCATGCAGACGCTGGAGTTTAACAACTCGCCGCCATCGATGATTTTTACACCATGCGACAAGGAGGGTCCCCTAATGAAATAATCCTTCTGCCCTGTTGCACTGATCTGGAACAGGATGAAAAGAAGAAGAATGCTCAATGTTCTCATTTCCGGCTATACTATTGTCCGGAAAATGCAGGATCCCTTCACTTATTTACCATCTGGCTTCCGGAAAAGACAAATATAAGCATTTTAACAGAATGCAGGCATGGATGATCTCCTTGAATCTCCCCAATCGGCCAGGTCGATCCGGGATCCGTCAGGTAACTCAGAACTGATGCGGGTGATCAGTTCCGTTGCTTCCAGCAGTACCGGTTTTCCCTGATAGATCAGGTAATCTTCACGGTAGCGCACTGGTGTAATATTGGGCATGAGTACGTTGGCCCCTGCATGGAACGCCATGGCTCTCCCCTTCGGACTCAGTACGTCCAGGGCAGTGGATGAAGCAATATTGATGTTTTTCATCAGCAGGCGTAAAACGGCGATCATTAAAAGACTTTTCTCCAGTCGTTTTTCAGCTGGCCATAAACGGTCCCTTTCAGCAAACAGCGGTGTTTTTTCATGCTCGATGTAGGGTCCCATTCCCACCATATCGATGCTGAAATCCTTTATAAACAACAGATCATTGGCCAGGTCCTCTATTGTCTGACCAGGAAGGCCGATCATGACTCCTGTACCCACCAAGTACCCTGCTTCTTTCAGGTCTTGCAGTGCCCTGATGCGGCTGTCGTAAAGATGGCTGCCATCGCGGGGATGGATCGAACGGAAAAGATCACGGTTGGTGGTCTCGATCCTCAGCAGATAGCGATGTGCACCGCTGTCTGCCCAGCGGCGGTAAGTCTCCGGGCTTTGTTCCCCGCACGATAAAGTGATCCGCATCCCGTGACCGGTCATAACCTGAATTTTCCTCAGCAGCCGTTCGATGCGGTGGATGAACACCTGGTCGGTCCTCTCTCCTGATTGGATGACCAGAGAAGTATAACCCTCCTCCATCGCTTTTTTAACCACTTCAAGCACCTCAGCGTCCGGTATCTCATACCGGTGAACGCTGTGATTTTCTTTTCTTACTCCACAGTAAAGACAATTTTTCCGGCAGATATTCGACAATTCGATCAGGCCTCTGACAACTATCTTTTCTCCTGTATGAACCTTTTTGATCTCGCAGGCTCTGGAGAAGATCTGTTCTTTTTCATGGACCCCATCAGCCGAGAGCAGGCGGATGATCTGGTCGCGGTTCAGGTCCTGGTCAGGCATCAGGTCATCCATTGGATCCGTTATTTATCATGAAGGGTTTGGTGGCCCGCTGGAAGATGCCATTCATATGAGCAATGGCCATCCCGTAATTGGTCACCGGTACTCCGGCGTCAATAGCGGGTTTCAGTCTGTTTTTCAGTTGCTTGCGCGTGACCATGCAACCTCCGCACTGAATGATCAGTTGATAGGTACGGATGTTACCGGGTACAGGATCAAGCCCCGCCACCACATCAACCTGGATGTCCTTCCCTGTGAACTCCCGTATCCAGCGTGGCAGCTTGAAGCGACCGATGTCGTCACAATTCACCTGGTGGGTGCACGATTCGAGGATCAGTACCCTGTCGCCGTCCTTCAGACGATCAAGCTGCGATGTGCCTTTGAGATAATGGTCAAAATTGCCTCTCTGACGGGCCATGATAATGCTGAAACTCGTCAGTGGAACTGAGTCGGGTACCATATCCTTTACCTTGCCGAATACCTGGCTGTCGGTGATGGCCAGTGCCGGTCGGATGCCCGATGTCTGAAAAAACTGTCCGACCTGGTTCTCTTTGAGCACGATATTGATGCCATCGTGGTCAAGCACGTCCCTGATCACCATGACCTGGGGAAGGATCATCCTGCCGTCGGGCGCTTCCTGGTCAATGGGGGTGATGAGGACAATATAGTCATTTCTATGAATAATATCGCCGATCAGTGTAGGTTGCTGATAGGCTGTATCCGGGATGACATCTTTCAGTGCACGGATCACTTCCGGCAGATATCCGTCGTGCAACGTGCTGAACCTGATTACTCCTGATCCGGTCTGTTCGCTGATGATCCGTTCGGTTTCAGGAAGGATTTCTTCCAGGTCTTCCTTGTTGTGTATGATCAGGAAAGGAATGTCCCATTCGCCAAACTGCCGGATCAGGTTTCTTTCTTCATCACCGAAACGGCTTCCGGCGATCAGCAGTACAGCACAGTCAACGGTTCGGAGCACTTCCATGGTTTTACTGACACGTTTGGCACCAAGCTCTCCCACATCGTCGATGCCGGCGGTGTCGATCACAATGGCAGGCCCGATTCCAAAGATCTCGATGGATTTTCTGACCGGATCGGTAGTGGTTCCTGCCTGTTCCGACACAATGGCGATCTGTTGTTTCACCAGGGTGTTGATAAAGGAGCTCTTGCCTGTATTCCGCCGCCCGAAGATCCCGATGTGGGGTTTTGTTTCTCTGCCTCTGGTCATCTCAAATCATATATTATAAATCGACAATCGACAATTATTAAAAATAAAGATCCCTCTCCCCGTGCCTGATCCTTTCCAGCCTTGCTTCCAGTTCCTTCTTCCCCTCTGATGCCTCCATACCATCCAGGTTCTTTTGAACAAGCTCCCATCCTCTTTCACGGGTAGTGGGCGGAGCATAGTCGCACAGGTATTCAGCCAGTGTGAGCAGGGCATTGGGAGTACAGAAGCGTTTGATGAAACCGGGTACCGAGAATTCCATAAAATGCTCACCTGTGCGTCCTTTCCTGTAACAGGCCGTGCAAAAGGAAGGGATATAATCCTTATTGATCAGCTCATTGATCACCTCGTTCAGCGAACGGTCATCGTTGATCAGGAATTGCTCCAGGTTCAGGTTCTGCAATTTATTACGGTCCTCCTCAGCGTAGGCGCCCAGCTCGAGACGCGTACCGCCGTCGATCTGTGAACACCCGAACTGGAGCACCTCATCCCTCACATGGGCAGGTTCCCGCGCAGTGAGGATCATCCCGGTATAGGGCACTGCCAGCCGCAGGATGGCGATGAGTCTGACAAACTCCTCGTCGGATACCCTGAACCTTTCATCTATTTGATAATCAGATGCATCCTGTACTCTTGGGAAGGAAATGGTGTGAGGTCCCACATTGAAACAGGCTTCCAGGTGGCTGGTGTGCCGCACCAGTGCCATCACTTCAAAACGCCAGTCATAGAGCCCCAGCAATGCGCCGATACCCACGTCATCGATTCCGGCCTCCTGGGCACGGTCGAGTGACACGAGCCGGTAGGCATAGTCCTTTTTCCTTCCGCTGGGGTGATACCAGGTGTACGCCTCCGGATGGTAGGTTTCCTGGAAAATCTGGTAGGTACCGATGCCCGCCTGCTTGATGGTCCGGAAACCTTCCACGTCCATCGGAGCCGCATTGATGTTCACCCGGCGGATCTCGCCGTTGCCTTTCTTCACCTGATAAACGGTACGAACCGTACTGGCTATGTACTCAGGTGTATAGGAAGGATGCTCCCCATAGACCAGGATCAGCCGTTTCTGTCCTTCATCTTCCAGCGCCTTCACATTCTCAATAAGTTCATCACGCGTGAGGGTTCGTCTCACCGCCTGCCGGTTCGAGGCCTTAAAACCACAGTATTTGCAGTTGTTGATGCAGGAATTGCCGACGTACAAGGGGGCAAAGAGCACAATGCGCTGACCGTACACCATTTCCTTGAGCTTCCTGGCGCCTTCCTTAATAGCGCGAACCATCTCAGGATCTTCAGCCTTGATGAGCAAAGCCACCTCTTCCAGGGATAACCGGTTCTTGTTCAGCGACCGCTCAATGATGTGCCAGACCTTTTCCATGGTCGGCTGTGCATGGTTGATATATTCCCAGATCTCTTCGGGATCAATAAAAGGTTGCCCTGATATATCTTCGATACGGTATCTTTCCGGAGTGAATTTCATTGGAGTAGGATTGTATCCGTTGTTTCAGCATTTTTCATCAACGTAACGGCAAAGGAGGTTCCCACATCGGGTTTACTGGTCACCTGGACATCCCCGGCGTACAGATCCGCAAGCCTTTTTACGATCGACAATCCAAGACCGCTGCCAGTGATGTTCTTGGTCTTCACATTCTTGATCCTGACAAACTCCTGGAACAGCTTTTCCTGGTCCTCTTCCGTCATCCCGATACCAGTGTCCTCCACCTTAATGATGACCCTGTCGTCGGTTCCTTTGACATGGACATACACCTGCCCTCCCTCTTTGTTATATTTTACGGCATTCGAAAGAAGGTTGTTCAGGATGATCTCTACCTCGGCGCTGTCGCCGTTCAGGTAGCAGGGTTCTCCGTTATCGTAATAGATCCTGACGTTCTTCTGTATCGCCATGGGTTCTATTGAGTGAATGGCCATTTTGGTAATTTCCGAAAGGTCGATCTTTTTAATTTCCCGCTGTTTCTTCCCCGATTCCAGCCTGGTAAGATCCAGCAGATCCATGATCAGTGTCCTCATCCCTTTCAATCGCTCGATGCTCCGGCTGATCATGACCTCATAATCATCGATCTTATCGCCCACCTGCTTTTCTTTCATGATCTGGAGGTACCCTTCGATCGCATTGATCGGCGATTTAAGCTCGTGGGAGAGCACGGAAAGGAACTGGAACCTGACCTCTTTTCCCTCTTTATGCAACTGACGGGTCATTCGCTTCAGGAACAGGTGTTTGGTGATCCCTTCCATCGCTACCTTTAATTCATCAGGGGTGAAGGGTTTGGGAATGAAATTATACGCCCCGATATTGGTTGCTTTCACGGCCAGGTCCAGAGAAGCATACGAGGTGATCATCATCACCTGTACATCGTACTGCTTCTTGCTGATGTACTCCAGCACATCGATGCCATTGATGCCAGGCAGTTTATTATCCAGAAGGATGATATCCACCGGCATCGATTCAATGATCTCGATGGCCTTTTCACCCGTTTCGGCTTCGATGAGCTCAAACTGGAAATCCTCTTCCATAAAAGGATACCCCACAGAAAAATTCCGCAGGATCCTGTGGATGCCCGACCGTATTCCGGGTTCATCATCAACGACCAGTACTTTTAGTTTTTCCATGATAGAATAGATTTAAATCCGGATCACAGTTGCAATAATTTATTGATCTCGCGGTGGAGCTGGTCAGGCCTGATGCCTTTCTCCAGGTAGAGATCCGCCTTGATCCAGTTCTTTTCCTCTTCGGTGTCCAGTCCGAAGATCATTCCTGTTTCTGCCGTAACGGCAGTGGCAATGATGACAGGGACATCGGGATATATTTTCTTGAATTTATAGCTCAGGATGAATCCACTGTCTTTGTTCTCCATCATCAGGTCGAAGATGGCAAGGTCAGGTTTCATCTGCCGGATGATCTCCTCGCCTTCCTTCTGACTGTCGGCGGTTATGGTTTCAAATCCAAAACCTTCCACATGGAATTTAAGCAGGCTTAGTGAATCGGGATCATCATCCACGATCAATACTTTTTTAGTCATGATAGGTTAATTTAATTGGTTTAACAGACGCGGCAGCCGAATCGAAAAGGTGGTTCCTGTCGGGCCCTCAGCCGGATCGGCGTTGGATGCCACGGTGATCTGTCCACGATGCATTTTTATGATTCCATAGATAAGGGGTAAACCCAATCCGGTTCCTTTCCCCAGTTTTTTTGTAGTAAAGAAAGGAGTGAAGATCTTCTCCATATTTTCCCGGGTGATCCCCGTGCCGGTATCACTTACTTTGATCTCAATGGTTTCCTGGTCGCCCGACAGCATGATATTCAGGTTCCCGCCATCGGGCATGGCTTCCACGGCATTCTTCTCCAGGTTGGTAAGTACCTGCATCATCTGATCCTGATCGATCATGGATTCCGTGTCCCTGGCAGTGCATTCGAAGGTGACGGTGATATTGTCGGACTTGATGATGGACTGGATGCTTCGGTCGATAAAATCCTTCATGTTGGTGGATTCCAGTTTGACCTGGTTCTTCCGGGCAAAATTGAGCAACCCGCCAACGATGCTCTTACAACGGCTGGCCTGCTCGGCAATCAGTTCAAGGTCCTTCCGGATCGGATCGTCAGGTCGTGACTCATCGATCAGAATATTGCTGTACATGGTGATCACACCGAGGGGATTATTGAGCTCGTGTGCAATTCCTGCCGACAGCTGCCCCATGGTTGCCATCTTCTCGGATTGTTTCAGCGCCTGCTGTGCCGATGCCAGTCGATCGTTGGAGAAATTCAGTTCCTCGATCGACTTGTGTAATTTCTCAATCGTATAGGGCAGGCACATTTCCGTTTCTGCCAGTCCTTCCAGGATGGCAATGGCATGTTCTTCACAGGTGTCATAGCCGCAGGCTCCGCAGTTCAGGTGGTCGCCCGGGCTCTTTTTCCCCATGCGAAGGAGCACCTGGTCCACTTCTTCAAGATTTGGGAGAGGGATACGCCGGTCGGCCGGCCTGAAGGATCTGCCAAGCTCGATACCGCTGAACTCATCCATATCCTTCATCCATTGTGTGTGCCGGATATCCGACATTTTTTTGCTGGCATAGCCGCTGATCTCCTTGCGGCGGATGTACCGCTGACCGTTAGCCGACATACCCGGTCCCATGATACATCCTTCACAGCAAAGCAGCTGGAGATGATGGGTTTCCTTGAGTTCTTTACCGAACTGACGGATGGCGTCCTTGAACTGAGGCTTTCCTTCTGCGATCAGGATGTTTCCGCTGCACAGGTCATCCTCCTTGTTCATCGACTGGAGCAATCCCCTGCTTAAAGGGAATATGGCTCCTTTTCCGGCATGGGGAGGATCAAAATCGGAAGGTACAGCCTTCCGAAGATCATCCGGATGCAATTCAAAAAGCTGTCTGAGTTCATTGAACGTGATCACTTCATCCACTTCCGTGGATTCTGCTTTCTTGGCGATGCAGGGTCCTATGAAGACCAGCCTGATCTGTTCCCCGAACTTCTTCCTGGCCACACGGATCGTTGCGACCATCGGAGAGACAACTGGCGCCAGATGAGGCACCAGTTCAGGATAGTAGTGACGGATATAGTAGACGATGGCAGGGCAATCGGAACTGATCATCATTGGGGTATCCATCCTGTCGATCAATCGTGCATATTCCCTGGCAACAAGATCAGCCCCGAAAGCCACTTCCATCACGTGGTCAAAACCCAGTGCCCGAAGTCTTCCCACAAAATCCCTGTGGTCGCTGAATTCCGTGAACTCAGCCGGAAAACTGGGGGCCACCAGGGCAACCACGGTTTCAGAAGAAGAAAGAAGTTCATCTACCTGACGGACCTGATTCACATAGACTTTCGCCTGCTGGCTGCACACCACCAC
Source organism: Bacteroidota bacterium (assembly GCA_022711405.1). Lineage (GTDB taxonomy): Bacteria > Bacteroidota > Bacteroidia > Bacteroidales > JAGONC01 > JAGONC01. Next base: position 243,224 of record JAKLFC010000003.1, on the reverse strand, counting down.
ACAATTTCCGCAACCGATGCAGCGCTCGCTGATCACCTCCGCCTGTCCGTTAATGATCCGGATCGCCTTCACCGGACATTCCCTCACGCACGTATAACACACCCTGCACCTGTCCTTGACCGTATAGACCAACTTATCCCTAACCGGAGCACTCATGGGTACTATGATTTCTTTCCCTTCCTTCATTGCTACAACATCACATCACGTTTCATATAACTTGTATGAAGCAATTCATGACTTTTATGCCCGAGCGGCTCACCGAGGAACTCCCGGTACAATTCTGCCACTTCGGGATTCTTATGCGACATTTTAATGGTTTCCTGGTCGTCGATGGCATAGAGGGTGCGCATGCGCGCAAGGATATCCGACTCCCCGCACCCGATACGCTGCCCGCCGCCTGCCACACATCCGCCCGGGCAGGCCATCACCTCAATAAAATGAATATCATTCCTGCCATTGCGGATCTCTTCCAGCAGCAGGTGCGCATTTTTCAGACCACTGACCACTGCCACACCCAGCTCCAGGTCACCGATGCGAATACGGGTTTCCTTCCTTCCCCTGAATCCCCTTATCTCTGGGATCCGGAAACTGACCAGATCCTTTCCTGTAAGGGCGTAATAGGCTGTGCGGATGGCAGCTTCCATCACACCACCAGTGTTGCCGAAAAGTTTTCCGGCAGAGCTTCTCACTCCCAGTGGCGAGTCGGCCGTTTCAGGCTCCAGCTTTTCAATTTCAATCCCGTACAACCGGATCAGCCGGATCAACTCCCGTGTCGACAGTACTGCATCAACGTCGGTAATACCACGGTGCGTCATATTCTCCCGCTGTGCCTCGAACTTCTTGGCCACGCACGGCATGATCGACACCGAATAGATCTGATGGGGATCCTTTTGCTCCTTCTCGCTGATATGGCTCTTGACCACGGCTCCCAGCATCTGCTGCGGCGATTTGCACGTCGAAAGATTGGGTAGCATATCGTGGGCAAACTCCTCTGCGTATTTGATCCAGGCAGGGCAGCAGCTGGTAATCATCGGCAGTACGCCGTTGTTCTGAATGCGATGGATCAGTTCGGCCGACTCCTCCATGATCGTCAGGTCGGCTGAGAAAGAAGTATCATACACCCTGTCAAAACCCATCTTCCGAAGGGCTGCGTTGAGCATGCCGTTGAGATCGGCACCCGGTTCCAGTCCAAACTCCTCTGCGATCGATACAGTCACCGCCGGGGCGTACTGTACGATCACCATTTTATCCTTATCATTCAATGCCATTTGGACCTCATTGATGTGCGGTTTTTCGGAAAGGGCTCCTGTCGGGCATACCAGGATGCATTGCCCGCAGTTCACGCAGCTGGAAACGTTCAATCCCTTATTGAATGCCGTGCCGATGACCGACCGGCTTCCCCGGTTGATGTAATCAATGGCCGAGACATCCATCACCTCTTCGCAAACCCTTACACATCTTCCGCAGAGGATGCATTTGTCAGGATCGCGGACAATACTCAGGCTGGAAAGGTCTTTGTGATGATCATTCTTCTTTCCGCTGATCCTGCGTTCGACCACATTATGTTCCCCTGCAAGATCCTGCAGCGTGCACTTTCCGTTGCGCACACAGTACAGGCAATCATCAGGATGGTTCGACAGGAGCAGTTCCACGATCACCTTCCTGGATTCAACCACCCTGGGTGAATTTGTCTGAATCTTCATTCCTTCTTCCACTGGATAGGAGCAGGAGGTGATCAATCTTCCGTTGGACTGGTTTTCCACCACGCACATCCGGCATGAACCGGAAGGCATGAAATTTTTCATATGGCACAGCGTTGGGACCCTGATCCCGTTCCTGGACAGGGCGTCGATCAGTAATTCGCCCTTTTCCGCCGCAATCTTCTTGTTGTTGACTTCAATCGTACAATCCATTGTTCCACTGTATTATGTTGACGAGGTATTATTCTCTTATAAAAATGGCACCGAATTTACAGGCTTCTTCGCAGCTGCCGCAACCAATGCATTTCTCCTCAATGATGAAATGGGCCGTTTTTTTAGCGCCGATGATGGCGCCTGTGGGACATTTCTTCGAACATACGGTACACCCGGTGCATTTATCCACATCGATCCGGAAGGTTCGCAGGTCGGTGCATACCCCTGCCGGGCATTTACGCTCATAGATGTGCGATTCATATTCATCCCTGAACCATCGGAGGGTGCTCAGTACGGGATTGGGGGCCGTTTGCCCCAGTCCGCAGAGGGATGTTTCACGGATCACCTTTCCGAGTTTCTCCAGCTGGATGATTCCACGAAAGCGCGTCAGGGGCTGGTTGCCTGTGTTGACCGGTTTGGAGGTGATGCTTTCCAGGATCTCCAGCATCCTGCGTGTTCCTTCACGGCAGGGAATGCATTTCCCGCAGCTTTCGCGCTGGATGAAATCCATAAAGAATTTGGCCACATCCACCATGCAGGTATCCTCATCCATGACCACCAGGCCTCCGCTACCCATCATGGCCCCGGCACGGATCAGCGATTCATAATCGATCTCGATGTCGAGGTTGGCCTCCGTGATACAGCCACCGGAAGGGCCCCCGATCTGGACGGCTTTGAATTTCTTTCCGTTGCGGACGCCACCGGCGATCGTATAAATAATATCGCGTAGCTTTGTCCCCATGGGTATCTCGACCAGCCCGGTACGGCTGATCTTCCCTGACAGGGCAAACACCTTGGTGCCCTTGCTGGTTGCCGTTCCCATCGAGCTGAACCATTCTTCCCCCTTTTCCAGCAGACCGGGCAGGTTGGCCAGGGTTTCCACGTTGTTGATCACGGTAGGCTTGCCGAACAGGCCGCTGACAGCCGGGAAGGGAGGCCTGGGCCGCGGCATCCCGCGCTTGCCTTCGATGCTGTGCATCAATGCGGTTTCTTCTCCGCAAACAAAAGCCCCCGCACCCATCTTGATGATGATGTCAAAATCGAATCCTGTACCGGCAATGTCTTTACCCAGCAATCCATACTGGCGGGCATGGGTCATGGCGATCCGGAGCCTCTGAATGGCCAGAGGGTATTCGGCACGGATGTACACATACCCTTTGGAAGCGCCGATACCGTACGCGGCGATGGCCATACCTTCGATCAACCGGTGAGGATCCCCCTCGATGACGGCTCTGTCCATGAAAGCTCCGGGATCTCCTTCATCCGCGTTGCAGATCAGGTACTTCTGGTCCGCCTGGGTCTGGTTGGCAAATTTCCACTTCCTGCCGGTGGGAAAACCGCCACCGCCACGTCCACGCAAGCCACTGATCTCTACCTTGTTGCATACCTCAAAAGGCTTGCATGTATGCAGTACCTTCAGCAGGCTCTGATATCCGCCGTGGGCAATATATTCCTTGATGCTGACCGGGTCAATGATACCGCAATTCTTCAGTACGACCCGTGTCTGATGCGCAAAAAACGGATGCTCATCCAGGTAAGGGACGCTATCCCATTCTCCGGCTGAATCGCCCCTAAATTGCCCCAGGATATCAGCTTCCACAGGCTCTCCGTTCCAAACGGAATCAAGCAGAGGGTTTACCTTATCGGCGGTGACCTTCTGAAAGCACAGACGGTTCCTGCCGGGCAGCTGAACATCCAGCAGAGGCTCCGCCGAACACATGCCAATACAGCCTACCTGAACAATGTCTGCATCTATTTCCTTTTCCATTATATATTGTTGAACCGCCTGCAGGGTCTTACCAGCTCCCGCACCCAGCCCACACGTTCCGGAACCTATAAATATCACCGGTTTGAGGAGGTATTCCCTCCGCAATTGCCGGAACAGATCCTCTTCGGGAACTGCATGAAGGACCGGCTCCTGACTCCACAGCTTTTCCAGTAACAATTGCCTGGCATCTGTCATCGTATCGCTGATCATATCGTTTCCTCCCTTTTTCTGTACTCATCAATGATTTCCGCCACTCTTGCCGCGTCGACCTGTGCATGGAATTCACCGCCGACATTGATCACCGGTGCCAGTCCGCAGGCGCCGATGCACGCGACGATCTCGATGCTGAACAGGCCATCCCTTGTGGTCTGTCCCGCCTTGATATGCAACAGCTTCTCAAGATGCTCAAGGACCGTCGCAGAACCCAGCACATGGCATGCTGTTCCGCGGCAGACCTGTATGTGATACCTGCCGGTGGGCTGAAACCTGAACTGGTTATAGAATGTTGCCACACCATAGATACGGCTCGATGGAATATCCAGATGCTTCCCCACCTCCACCACGGCTTCTTCTGAAAGATACCCCTCTTTCTCCTGGATCTCCTGGAGAATGGGGATCAGGCTGTCGCGCTTTCCTTTTTCATGAATTTCCAGTACTTCTGCAATTCCGGGTTTCATTACATATTCATTAAAGTGTTACATTGATTTCATTCGGATGGACTCCTGCCCTTGTCAGGCATGAGTCACCTGTTTGCCGATGTGCAGCCTGATCTCGCTGAGGAGTTTCTTTGCATCGACAGGTTTTCTTAGAAAACCGTTCACCGGCAGCCAGATCGATCGTCCGTCCTTGGCACGATAATCCACTCCTGCTTTTCCGCTGATCACATCCCTGAGCAGGATCACCTGCAGTTCCCTGTACCGGGCATCGGACCTGAACTCGTGTGCCATTTCCCTTACGCTTTCCTTGGTGGTCTCCAGCACATCAATGGAGGTCTGCATCAGCACCGGGATCTTCCTTAAGGCTTCATCCTCGCTCAGTTCCTTGGCCATTTCAAAACCTTCGTAATGCGTGGTCATCATCACATCCAGGATCGCCATATCCGGCTTCTCGTTACGGGCCAGCTTCAGGCCTTCCTTCTTATCAAAGGCCGACAGGACCTCGTAACCTTCATTTTCCAGAATGGTGGTCAATACATTGATCACATCGATATCATCATCGACGATTAAAATCTTTTGTGCTTTCATGGCTTTTTGCTTTAATAATTTAATTGGTTCCTGGTTCAAAATTTCAACGACAAAAGTATCCCCGCAGAACAACAGCGACAAGAGTGTATTGCTCCCGTTCAAAACAGGTGAAAATACCTGTTTTACTGAAGAAAAGTGTTGATTGTCAGCTATTTAATAAGTAAGCAGGTAAGGAAAAAATTTTTATTCTTGAACCATAACAGACTGAAGATCAACTGCATTGAACCGTAAAATGATTGAAAAAAAGGAATCTTTTTTTTCAGGCAGGTGTTTTCCACACGCTGATCCAGTTGACAATACCAGGGTAAATCCCCTTACGTTCCAGCAGTTTGGAATTTGAATTTTGTGAATTGTTTGGATTTTGGATCCTGGAATTTGGAATTTGCTCAGGATCATGTCCTGACCAAACCATTCTTCACCGCATACAGCACCAGGTTCGGTGCATTCTTGGCCCCAGTCTTTTCAAAGAGGCGTGCACGGTGTCCGTCCACGGTACGCTGGCTGACGCCAAGGAACTTGGCGATCTCCACGTTGGAATAGCCCATGCAGATCAGGTCAAGAACTTCGAGTTCCCGTTCGGATAGCCTGACATCCGGATCTTTTGGCTTGACCTTCTGGTATCTGGTGGCGGAGGCGATGAATTCCTCCGAAAAATAGGTATCGTCATTAAGAACGGCTTCAATGGCCCTTTTCAGCTCCCCGGTTGTGGTTTTTTTCAGAAGGAATCCTGCTGCTCCGGCCTCGATCATCTCATTGAAATAAGTCACCTCCTCGAACATGGTCAGCGCGATGATCTTGATGGCAGGATATTTTTCGGTTACCTTTTTTGTGGCTTCGATCCCATCCATTACCGGCATGCGGATATCCATGAAAATGATGTCGGTCTGCATTTTTTTCAGGAGGTCGAGCAGTTCATTGCCGTTGGAAGCTTCTGCCACCACCTTCACTTCATCGATTTCATTGAGGATGGTGCGGAGTCCCTTGCGGAAGATGATGTGATCATCAACGATCATTACTTTGATGATATCCATGTCAGGTGATATTTTCAGGGATCCTCACCGAAGCGATCAGGAACATTCCTTTGCCCGGTTCCGAGTTGATGTCGCAGGATCCCTTGATGGTTTTCATTTTATTGATAATGTTACTGAGGCCGTACCCTGAATTTTTCTTCAGTTCGGCGTTCAGGTCAAAGCCTATGCCGTTATCCCGGTAGTAAAGGATGATCTGGTTATCGAAGCTCTTCAGGTCGATCTTGATGTGATCGGCCCTGGAATGTTTCAGGGTGTTATTGATCAGTTCCTGGACTGACTGGTAAAGGATGGTTTCCTCGAGGCCGCGGTGATCGATGGTGTACTGATGAGTATTCACTTCGATCTGAACGGCGTTCGTTGCCTTGATATAGGATGTGAACTCATGAATGGCTGCTGCCAGTCCAAAATCCTGCAGCAGCGATGGCCGGATGTTGTTGGAGATCTCCCTCGTTGATTTGATGGCCATGTCGACCAGTTCTTCCACATTCCCGATGGCCTCATCGTTGCTGATCTTCCTGAAATTACCTTTTTTCAGAATATCAGTATACAGCTTTATGGTAGACAGGATGGGAGCCAGCCCGTCGTGCAGGTCAGCCGCGAACCGCTTGCGCTCCCGCTCTTCGGTCTGGACGATCGCTCGCAGGATCTTTTCTTCGATCTCCTTTCGTTCGGAGATATCCCGGGCAATGGTGAGGATGGCCTTTTTACCCCTGTATTCGATGATCCGGCTCTTCATTTCCACCGGGATCACCTTGCCGTTTTTCGACACATTTTCCGACTCATAGCGGTACCTTCCCAGTATCCGAATGGTTTCCAGGTTTCGCTCGACCTTATCCAGGAATTTCGGAGTCTTGATATCCTTGAAATTCATCCCTTTGAATTCCGACTGGCTGTATCCAAGGTTATCACAGGCTACCTGATTCACTTCCAGAAAGTTTCCCTCCAGGTCAATGACAAATATATCGTCGCTACTGTTGTTAAAAAGGGTTTTGAAATGTTGTTCCGACTGAGCCAGGGCGCTTTTGGTGCTGTCAAGCTGGGCCTGGGAGATCTCCAGTCTCCCCAGAAATTTCCTGACATTTTCAATGGTGAGGTAATAGACAAAGATAGAAAAGGCGATGATGATGATGAACGAAATGATCAGCGAGTTGAGGACGATCTTGTTGAGGACCTGTGCAGTTTCTTCCCTGACAGGTACAGTGGCACCCACATAGAATTTGAAGTCCTCATAATAATCAAAGGCGATCATATATTTCGATCCTTCAGGATCGTTCCTGTCAACGACGAGCCCTTTTTTCAACCGTGTGATCCTGTCAAATAATTCCTTGTCAGGGCATTTTTCACCCTGGAGCGTGGGATGGATGATAAAGGTCCCCTGGTCATCCATCACAAAAGGAAATCCCGACTTGCCAATTTTCAGGCTCAGCAGAATCCCGCGCAATTTGTCGAGCTCTTTTTCCTTATCTCCCACGTACAGCATGCCTGTGACCTCCCCGTTGGCGATAATGGGTTCATAGGCAGTGATGTACCAGTCGTTTACCACAAATGCCCTCCCGAAATAGATTCTATGACTGCCGATCGTGTCGGCAACGCTGGAATGCAACGGGATGTATGTCCCGACCGCTCTTGTGCCGTCGGACTGCAGTACGTTAGTGGCGATCCTGACGAATCCGCTGTCGATTTTCTGGAAGAGGGTCACGGTGGCGTCAGTCAGCAAATGCACGCGGTCGATGAAAGCGTCGTTCTGAAACAACTCCTGGCCACCGAGAGACCACTTCTGAAGCCTGGCCGGATGGATTGCATGGGTAACCTGGTTGGTGACAGGGATCACAAATTCCTCAGGGCTGATCTCCAGCGGTTCACGGTAAAACAACTCATGGGCTACCTTCAGGTCGCGGTGCACCTTGTCCAGTTTCAGTGCGCGTTCGCGTTCGAACATCTTTACGATGGTCTGGACCTCGGTGGAAAGGTTGCGTTCCAGGGAGCGGTACATGTTGCGACGGGTCATCTCTATGGTGATGATGGTGATGACCATCGCCATGAGGACGATGCCTGTCACAATGGGAACATAAAAACGGGTTTTGACCGGGATGCGGCTCAGCAGAGACATCGGATATCAGCTTTGCGGAAGCAAAGCTACGCATAATTCTGTTCAGAATGCTTTCTCAATCAGGTCAACAACCCTCACCGAGTAGCCCCATTCGTTATCGTACCAGGAAAGGATCTTGACCGTCTTGCCCATGACCATGGTGCTCTGTGCATCGAAAATGGAGGAATGGGGGTTATGGATGACGTCGACCGAGACGATCGGATCTTCCGTGTATTCAAGGATACCTTTCATGGGACCTTCGGCCGCTTCCTTGATGGCCATGTTGACCTCATCCCTGGTGGCTTCTACCTTCAGGTTGACGACCAGGTCGACAACGGATCCGGTGGGGGTGGGGACGCGGATGGCCATACCATCCAGTTTGCCTTTCAGTGCGGGCAATACTTTACCTACAGCCCTGGCTGCGCCGGTGGTAGTCGGGATCTGCGAAAGGGCGGCCGAGCGGGCGCGGCGCAGGTCGGAATGAGGCCCGTCGAGAATGACCTGGTCATTGGTATAGGAATGGATCGTGGTCATAAAACCATTCTCAATGCCGAAACGGTCGTTGAGCACCTTGGCGACAGGGGCCAGGCAGTTGGTTGTGCAGGAAGCGTTGGAAATGCACTGATCGGTATCTTTCAGGTCATTGTCGTTCACTCCCAGCACGATCATCCGGTCAATATCGTCTTTAGCCGGAACGGTCAGGATCACCTTCTTTGCACCATTCTTTAGGTGGTCACCATAACCTCCCTTTGCACTCTCCTTTGAACGGAACACACCCGTTGATTCAACCACCACATCCGGTGCGGTGGACCAGCGAATGTTGATCGGGCTTCTTTCAGCCGTCACCGGGACCTTTACACCGTTGATGATCAGGTTTGTATCATCAAAGGAAACCGTTCCGTTGAATTTCCCCTGGGTAGAGTCATATTTTAACAGGTGGGCCAGCACGCTGGTGCTGGTCAGGTCATTGATGCCGATGATCTCGATATTGTCGCGTTCCAGAGCGATCTTCATGACATTTCTTCCGATTCTTCCGAAACCGTTGATGCCAACTTTGATCTTGTTCATAATATTAGTATTTTGATTTACAATTATTTAACATGAAAATTCGACAAGGCTTGTTTGCGGGTGCAAAAATAGGGTTTATTTGGATTCCTGATGCAGTTTACCATAAATTCCAGATCCCGGGTTCTGGGATTTTCTACAAAGTACTCAATGGCTTTGCCCGTTCAACCTGAATTTTGCTTGTACGCTGTTCCTCCAGTGAGATAAAAGGGAAGATCAATTTCGGACCACCAGTGGAGAAACTTATCCTGTAGCCGGTAAAGTTTCCTGTAATCATTTTCGAATGAAGGCATATTTCTTTCGTAAAGAATTCATCCTGAGGCTTTTAACCGTTTCGTCCGTCAACATTTCCTGGATCTGGCCCGGTGTAAATGAAGTGGTCTATGACAACAAATCTAAATGAGTAGTTTTGTCCGAATGTTTAAGGGATTGGATCACGGGATTGGAATTTGGAACTTGGAATTTGTTTGGGACTTGGATCCTGGAATTTGGAATTTTTAAGGACAATGCGTAACTTCCGTAAAAATTTCGACCATAAGATGCTTCGTGCCGTCATCATCGACGATGAAGCCCCGATGCGGCAATCGCTGGAGACGATCCTGAAGACCGCTTGCCCCAGGGTGAAACTGGTTGCACAGGCCGATGGGGTCCGAACCGGTGTTGAAGCAATTAAAAGATATCATCCCGACCTGGTCTTCCTCGATATTAGAATGGACGACGGGACCGGCTTCGACCTGTTAAAGCAACTCGAGCCGATTGACTTCAAGGTGATCTTTATCACAACTTACGACCAGTATGCTGTCAAAGCCTTTAAATTCAGCGCCCTGGATTATCTGCTGAAACCTGTCGACGCAGATGAACTGGCCGAAGCGGTCAATAAAACCGACGGCGGAACGGTCATCCTCACTGACGGTCATAAGGTACCAGTGGCCTCCCGCAAGAGGGAACAGCTGCTGGAGCTGTTTGACCGGATCAGCGGAGGGTAGCCACCCCTCCCCATTTGGGGAGGGGCAGGGGGTGGGGTAACAATTTAACATGGTGTGGGGCGGGAGAGGGCGCTGGTGCGGTTTGAGATACCGCTCACCTCCCCTGCATCCAGCGCCTGAACAAAACATCATAAACGCTGTAAAACAGCTGCCCTTCCTTGTTATAATCCGAATAGATCATTTCCTTTTGCTGTAAAGCTTGCAAAGATCTCAGTACCGTCGCCGGGCTGCCTAGTTGATAGGCCGCAATGAAGTCTTTTGACGTGGGATAATAAACGATTCCATCCTGAGCGATAGCTTTTAATAGCAACCATTGCTGTTTTGTCAGAAGGTCCCTGTATTTAAAAAAAACGATCTCTTGTTCCTGGAGCAAGCGGGATGCCTGTTCTTTCCATAATACATCATTCACGTTATTATCTCCAGTTGCAAACACCCTGTTACAAAGCAATTGAACATAATAGGTATGATGGTCGGCCCATTCCAGCATTGCACGAATGATTTCATTTTCAATCTTATAGCCGTCATGTTGAAAGTGATGATGAATAAAAGCAGCATACTTATCAGCTTCAATTTTGTCAATTTTCAGAAAACCGGCGCTTTGGTAAAAAGGCCGGGAAGGGTCGGCGAAAAGTTGCATCATCAGGTGCTGCTGGCTACCGGAAAAGATAAACCGGACATTGTTGAGCGATTGGATAATGCTTCTCAGGAAAGCATCTGTATTTTTTTCGGGATAATGCATGATTTGTTGAAATTCATCAATGGCAATGACGACTTTATTCGGATACGCCTCAAGGTATTTTAGTACGGACTGGATGTGCCGCTCAGCCTCACCGGGCCTCACAACCACGGTGAGCTGCGGAAATCCGGTCAATGGATCAAAAGTAATGACCGGTCTCAGTGATTTTATGAAATCAAGGATCAGTTTACCTGGTTTCGACTGTTCAGGAATGGTGGAAAAAACAGCTGTGGCCAGTGCATTTAAAAATTCCTTCAGGTTTTCTGTTGGAAGGATATCCAGGTAAATCCCCGTGTGATCAGGTGGGAGCTGGGCAAGCACATGTCGGACCAGTCCCGTTTTGCCAATCCTGCGAATGGCGATCAGAGTGGTTGACTGTCCGTTGACCAGGTTTCTTTTAAGGGTGAGGGTCTCTTCTTCACGGTCACAGAAGTATTCACTTCCCTGATACCCGGTCGTAATGAAAGGATTTGAAATCGATGCCATATAATCTTAAACAATTTATATATTACAAAATATAAATTACAATTTGCAAAGGTAATTCAATTTTGAACGGATATCAAGTGGAATGATTAAAATATTCGGCAATGAGGAACCGCTTGTGCGGTTTGGGATACCCGCATAAATTACAGTGACTAATGGCCGCCGATCCCGATTTCGCTTCGCTCCGCTGCCAGCCGAATACGTTCATGAACCAGACCCATACGTTCTTGCACCCATTCCGTGCGTTTATGTATCTGCTTCATTTTCACTTTTCCGGCGGCGTAACTTTATGCTGACGTTGACAGTTGGCAATTAGCAGTTGGCAGTTGAAAAAAATGTTGATGCCTGAAAGTATTTGATCTGTATGGTAAAGAAGTATGGACGCTTATGGATAAAGCGAAATATCCGGGCGAATACACGGTAAGGATGGATGTTCCCGACCTGCCGGCCGGGGTGTACCTGGTCAGGCTGCAGGCGGGATTGGAATTTGGACTTTGTTTGGAACTTGGATCCTGGGATTTGGAATTTACCCTTCCGGTGGCGAAAATCGCTTACTTTTGCACTAAGAATCTATCCCATGGACCAGCAATTCGTATCCAAGGCTCTGGAGGCCAATTTGGCGGAAACACGGTACAAGAATATCGTGATCCCTAAGGAGCATCAGTACTTCATCCAGCTTTCTTCTTCCTATTATGGCATCAACAAAAGGGCAAGCGAGTGCCTTATCGAGTATTCGCATCCGTTTTCCAACCGTAAGTTCGTGGTCGAGGAACTCCGCCAGATCCTGCTTGGTGACATGTGGTTCTATTCAGGCCTGCCGGAATCGGAAAAAGCCTGGGATATCATCCTGAGCGTCCTCGACACCCTTCTGGCAGCCGACCTGAAAAAGGAGCTCGATGTACAGATCGTCCAGACCATGGCCGAGTTCACCGAACAGCTCAACAAACAGCAGACAAAACCTGTCCAAACGCTTCACAGAATCCTGGAGATCCTTGACCGCAACCTGCCGCTCAATGAGGAAAGCTACATCGAATGCTCCAGGTTCCTTATCCGACATCTGAGCGATACCTCTCATGACGGGATGTTTCAGCAGCAGATATTTCATCTGCTCCGTGAGGTACTGGGTCGTACGGTGAATTTCTGGGAACGCACCTCCAGGATCGAGGAATGGTACAACAGCCGGCAGCAGGCGTTCAACAGGGATTACAGCATCGACATTGGTGTGGTCGGACATCCCTATTATACGGATCTGAAGACAAAACTGCAGCAGATCACCACGTTGCAGGAGCTGACCGAGCAGATACCAACCTATGATGATATCGCCGACCGGTACATCCGTTTCATCGACCAGTGGGAAACATTCATCGCCAAATTCTACTACTCGTTCTACCTGCTGAACCTTCCGGGGATGACACAACAGAAAGAACGCCTGATCTGGAACATCAACAAGCTGCTGCGCAGTGCCGTCGACGAGGTCCCCTTCCATGATCTGAGGGATTTCACCGATAACATATTCGAACTTGCAGAACAACTGAGAAAAGACCATACCTCCTCAGTCCTCGATTGCCTGCTGACTCTTGGAAAACGGCTGATCGACATCGACAATTCGGAAGATCAGCACCTGGTGGCCAACTTTGAATCGCACCTGATCAACTTTGGCTTTGAAAATCCCGGGATGGTCTTTGTAGACCAGGACTGGCAGATCAATGTCAATGAAAACCACATCAAGAACATCCGGGTGTGGCTGGAACTGATCGAATACCCGCACACCATCCTCGAAAACCTGCTGTCGACACTGATCGTCAACCTGAGGCTGGGCGGAATATTCATCAATGATACCGACCTGTTTCAGCGCGACATTACCCGCATCCTTAACTCCAACATCTCCCCCTTCTTTAAAAAGGTAAAACAGCTCACCCGCATCTTCCCGGTATACTTCAATGAGATCGGTGCAGAAGGCGAAATCCGCAATGTGACCACCTCCATGGATGAGCTCACCAAACGGCAGGACCGCCTGGTCCATTTTCTGAGAAAACAGGTACATACCGAAAGCAACAATACGCTCATCGAGCTGGCCCACAAGATCTTCAATTTCTGGTACGATGGCGATCTGAAAGCCCTTGAGCCCATCCTGCCTGCGGATGTTTATCAATCCGTTGATCTGCAGGGCGAATATTTTGCACCTGTCCATGAGATCATAAAAAAAGCCTGTGCGATTGTTTCCTGTGATTACCATGACCTGCTCGATATTGATACCAGCCGCTTTTACCAGCTGATCGATGAGGCGGCAGGGGATAACCAGAGGGACAAGGATCGGATCAAGTACCTTCACCAGCTGTATTTTTTACTCAAGGAAAAATATTCGTTCGATACGGTAGATATCGTAGCCATTCTGAAACGCTATTCCTTCCTCGAGGCCAAGGAGATCGAAAAATTTGGCAAAGCCCTGAAGAGCAACAACTTCGAACGGTCGCTTAAGATGATCTATGGTTTCATGGAAAAGCTGAAACAGATCATTTTCAATCCTGAGCCAAGCGAAGGATGGGAAAACATCTACCACAAACGTCACATCGCCATCGGCATCCCCTCCATGTACGGTGTTTACCGTGAAAGCAAATTCGAGGCGCTGGGACTCACCTTCCGGCTGGAGAAAGTGGCCACGCGGCTGATGGAAAAAGTGGTGAACAATATCAACCTCGACTATATTTCCGCCACTACCCTGTTGCGCATCCACGACATCCTTGAATATTTCAGGGAAGGAATGGAACTGGACGGCGTCCACAGCCAGGGATTCAACTCAAACCTCCAGATGCTGAAGTACAGCCTCACCTCCCGAAGCTTTTCACTGGATCAGTACATCAATATCTTCCAGTTCATTGCCGAAGACGTCAAAGGAACCATTGACAAGTATTTCATCAAGTCCTACGAACAATCCCTCGAGATCGTCATACGCCAGCTTTACGATCCCGATGGAAAACTGGGAGAGAAGGATTTCCAGCATCTGGTCAATAAAAAATCAGAGGAATTCTTCAGGGATATTATCGCCTCGGCCTTCCTGGTACAGCCCCTCGACAACCTGATCACCAAAGTGCTGAATTCGTTGCGGAACATGGTGGATAACCTGCCGCAGAACATGATCAGTGACGTCATGTCGTATAACTCCGATCTGGTCATCAGTCCCGTCTACGATGAAACGGTGGAAATGGACAACCAGGTCTTCCTGGGTTCCAAAGGGTATTTTCTGAAAAAGTTGTTTCTTTCGGGGTTTCCTGTACCCGAAGGCTTTGTCCTGACCACGGAGGTCTTCCGCAGAAGGTTCACCATTTCCAATCATCCGGAGATCAGCCAGGAGTTTGACAAAATGATCCTGGACCAGATCAGGCGAATGGAACGAATGTCGGGACGGCAGTTCGGGAATCCCAAAAATCCGCTGTTGCTTTCTGTACGGTCAGGCACGGCCATCTCTATGCCGGGGGCGATGAACACTTTCCTGGATGTGGGTATGAACGATGAGCTCACCGAAGAGCTGAGCAAACAGTTCAACTATGGCTGGACCTCATGGGATTCGTACCGGCGGCTGCTGCAATGCTGGGGGATGGCTCACGGGATCAGCCGGGATGTGTTCGACCAGACCATTCAGGACTATAAAAAGAAGTACAATGTGGACCAGAAGGCCAATTTCGAGCCGTGGCACATGAAACAGATCGCTATGGCCTACAAGCAGATCCTCGAGGACAACCACATAGATTTCGAACAGGATCTGTTCAGGCAGCTAAAGCAGACCATCCAGTTCGTATTTGAGTCGTGGTACTCCGAAAGGGCCAAGGTGTACCGCCAGCATCTGCAGATCGCAGATGAATGGGGCACAGCTGTGATCGTCCAGCGCATGATCCTTGGAAACCTTCATAAGCATGCAGGCACGGGTGTTGTTTTCACCCATGACCCCAAATCAGCCAAACCAGGGGTCAGCCTTTACGGTGATTTTACCTTCTGCAGCCAGGGCGAGGACATTGTCAGCGGCCTGGTGAATACGCTGCCTATCTCTGAGAATCAGCGGAAACTGGCCCGGCTGAAAAAACGTTCACTGGAAGCTTCCATGCCGCAGATCTTCAAACGCATCCGACAGATCGCCGAGGATATGATCGAAAACCACGGCTACAGCCCGCAGGAGATCGAGTTTACATTTGAGTCGGACAGGCCGGAGGATGTCTACCTTCTGCAGACACGTGAGCTCTTTGTGAAAAAACGGCACAAGGTAAATGTCTTTACCACCCCTCCTCACCAGATGCAGCTGGTGGGAAGAGGCATCGGCATAGGGGGAGGCGCAATAAATGGCCTGCTGGCTTTTGACATGGAAGATCTGAACGCCCTTGCACAATCCAATCCGCAGGAAAACCATATTCTTGTCAGGCCCGATACGGTGCCCGATGACATTGGAATGATCTTCGAATGCCATGGGCTTCTCACCGCAAAGGGTGGCGCTACATCACATGCTGCGGTGACAGCAGCGCGGCTTGGAAAGGTATGCGTGGTGAACTGCTCGGAACTCAGGGTGAACGAAACAAAAAAGACCTGCCTGATCAACGGGATCAGCTTTAAAACCGGAGACAAGATCGCCATTGACGGGCACCTGGGCAACATTTACAAGGGCAATTACCTCATCGAACTTTCCGAGACCGTCCCGGGAACGTAAGTGCGCAAAAGAACTGATTTATTACTATTTTTGCCGCATGGAATATATCCGCAATTTCTGCATCATCGCCCATATTGATCACGGCAAGAGCACACTGGCCGACCGTCTCCTTCAGTTCACCGACACATTATCCGACAGGGAGTTCCAGGATCAGGTGCTCGACAACATGGACCTTGAGCGGGAAAGAGGCATCACCATCAAGAGTCACGCCATCCAGATGCGGCATACCTTCGGGGGAAATTCCTATAAGCTTAACCTGATCGACACTCCCGGACATGTAGATTTCTCCTACGAGGTCTCGCGTGCCATCGCCGCCTGCGAGGGGGCACTGCTGGTGGTCGACGCCACCCAGGGGATACAGGCCCAGACGATCTCCAACCTCTACCAGGCGCTGGATCATAACCTGGAGGTGATCCCCGTGCTCAACAAGATGGACATGGACAATGCCATGCCGGAGGAAGTCAAGGACCAGATCGTGGACCTGATCGGGTGCAGGGAGGAGGACATCATTGAGGCGAGTGCCAAGACGGGATATGGAGTGGACAGGATCATTGAGGAAATCATTCACCGCATACCACCCCCGAAGGGAGACCCCGAAGCACCCCTGCAGGCAATCATCTTCGATTCGGTATTCAACTCGTTCCGGGGTATCTATGCCTATTTCCGGATCATCAACGGACGCATCAGAAAAGGAGACCACGTCAAGTTCTTCGCAACAGGCAGTGATTATATCGCCGACGAAATCGGAGTGCTCAAGATGAAATTTGAGCCTGTTGACATGCTGGAAGCCGGCGATGTAGGGTACCTCATTTCCGGCATCAAGTCATCCAGGGAAGTAAAAGTTGGTGATACCATCACCGGCTATGACCGTCCGTGCCCTTCCGCCATTGAAGGATTTAAAAACGTGAAGCCCATGGTCTTCGCGGGTGTCTACCCGGTGGACGCAGATGAGTATGAAGAGCTGCGGGCGTCCATCGAAAAGCTGCAGCTGAACGATGCCTCCCTGTTCTATGAGCCCGAATCCTCGGCCGCACTGGGTTTTGGGTTCCGTTGCGGTTTTCTCGGGCTGCTTCACATGGAGATCATCCAGGAACGGCTCGACAGGGAATTTGACATGGATGTGATCACTACTGTACCCAACGTCTCCTTCAAAGTGATCACACCAAAAGGGGAAACGATCGAGGTGCACAACCCGTCGGGCATGCCTGACCCAAAATACATCCATCATATCGAAGAGCCCTACATCACTGCTCAGGTCATCTCCAAAACAGAGTACATCGGTGCCATCATGAAGCTGTGCATCGATAAGCGGGGGACGCTGAAAAACCAGGTCTACCTGACCACTGACCGGGTGGAGATCACCTTCGAGATGCCGCTGAGTGAGATCGTTTTTGATTTCTACGATAAACTGAAAAGCATTTCAAAGGGGTATGCTTCTTTCGATTATTACATGTCGGGTTACAAGCCTGCAGATCTGACCAAACTGGATATCCTGCTCAACGGGGATCCGGTGGATGCTCTTTCAACCCTGATCCATCGTGACAACGCCTACGATTTCGGGCGCCGGATATGCGAAAAGCTCAAGGAGCTCATCCCGCGGCAGCAGTTCGACGTGGCCATCCAGGCAGCCATCGGGGCTAAGATCATCGCACGCGAGACCGTGAAGGCTTTCCGTAAGGATGTGACCGCCAAATGTTACGGAGGTGATATCACCCGCAAAAGAAAACTTCTCGAGAAACAGAAAAAAGGCAAGAAACGAATGCGCCAGATCGGGAACGTGGAAGTGCCCCAGAGCGCCTTCCTGGCCGTTCTCAAAATGGATTGACATTTACTTCCCGTGTACCTGTAACATTTGCAGGTTTCAACCGTCTTATGACCGGTAACCATTATTTTTCCATTCGGATTGCATGACCATATCAGAATACAATAGTTGCGTCGATCACTATGCGGATGGTATATTTCGTTTCATCCTGAAAAATTTCAGGGATGAGGATGCATCAAAGGATATCGTGCAGGAATCATTTGTCAGATTATGGGAGAAGGTTTCGGAGGTCAGTTTCGAAAAGGCTAAATCCTATCTGTTCACCACCGCCTACCACACGATGATCGATATGATCCGGAAAGAGAAATTCTGGGAAGAAGCCCCGCCGGGATTTCATCACGGACAAACACAGGATATAGGCTTCAGTGATGTCAAAGAAGTGCTGGACCAGGCCCTTGAACTGTTACCGGAAATTCAGCGGTCGGTGATCCTTCTCCGGGATTATGAAGGATATTCGTACCAGGAGATCGGTGAGATCACCCGATTGAATGAATCTCAGGTGAAAGTCTATATCTACAGGGCAAGGGTATTTTTGAAAAATTATATCGGCAAGCTGGAAAACGTGATATAAGCTATACGCAAGACGATGAAAATTAACCGTAACAACTATGAGACCTACTTCATCGATTACCTCGATGGGGTGCTATCTCCTGACCAGGTCAGCGAGTTGTTCCGGTTTCTTGACCAAAATCCTGACCTGAGGGAAGAGCTCAGTGATGTGGAGTCGATTCCAGTAATGGCCGACGAAAACATAGAGTATCCTGACAAGCAGGTACTCAAAAAAAAGCCGGTTATCTCTGTCGGCCCGATCCATGAATTGAATTATCAGGAATACCTGATCGGATCGGTGGAAGGAGATCTCTCGGTGACGGAAAGCAGGCTTCTGGACCGGTTTGTTCTCCGGAATCCCCAGGTGCAGGAAGAATGGGAACAGTTCAAACGAACAAGGCTGGTACCTGACCAACAGATCATCTATCCCGGCAAGCGCACCTTAAAAAGGTCTTCATTCTGGATATCCTACAGAAAACCACTTTATTATATCTCCGGGGCCGCAGCCAGCCTGCTTGCCTTACTGCTGGTGACCCAGCCTTTCCAGAAGAATGAACCCGCCGTTGTGGAGCAAAAGTTCAACACTGCGACACCGGTGGCAGATACACTGCCACGTCCTGAAAGACAGCCTGAGGTAAAATACACCGCGAGTGGTGTCAGTGAACCGCCGGTCGACCGGCAGGCTCCTGCCATCGTGACAGAAGCATTCAGCCATTCTGAGTACCCGTCCGATGAGCCGATCTCAACGATGACCCCGCTTCACGCAGGTATCCGCTACCAGCTTGTCAGCACCTCCCGTCAGCACGTCCGCAAGTTGCTGTCAGAAGAAAGGAACCTTTATTCCCAGGCACTGCCGTACCTAACTGCCTCGGATCAATATACACTTTCGCCGTCACGGAATGACAGGCAGACCTATGATTCGTTCGGCGAAATGGCATTGAATAAGGTCAAAGAACTTTTCACCGGTAAGTCAGGCAACAGGAGAGGACTGCCTGATATCAACCTCTGGACACTGGCTGATATCGGTGTGGCCGGCATCAACCAGCTGACCGACAGTGAGCTGCATATCCAGCGCATCAAGAACGAAGAAGGCAGGGTTATCTCCTACGCCCTGGTCAATGAAAAAAAGGAGATCGCACGAACCCGCACGAAAAATAATTCCCTGGGTCAGTAGGCACATCCGGGATTTTTAAAAAACCTGCAGGTCTGCGTGTAACAAAATCCGAGAGCCGTTCGTCCTACCGACAAAACCAACCGGATTTAATAACCTAACATTCCAGAACCATGAAACGTATTACCGTATTCGCACTGGCAACCGCACTTCTTGTCCTCACTGCCGGATTTTCCTTCAGGGCTGACGCCCAGTGGCAGAAAGGCGACGGAGATCCCGGAAGGGAGACGAGGGATCTGCCGGCATTTGATAAAATTGATGCCGGCGGGGTCGCCGAAATCAGACTCAGCCAGGGGACAGAGCAACGAACCGAGGTGGAAGCCGACAAGAACCTTTTACCCTACATTAAAACGTCGGTTGAGGATGAAACGCTGGTCATTTCCACCGAAAAGATCCGTGATTTTTCCAAACTGATCATCCATGTGACGCTACCCGGACTTACTTACATCCACGCTTCCGGGGCCTCGCATGTGATAGGTGTGACACCCTTCGAGATTCCGTATCTCATGATCGAAGGCAGCGGAGCATGCGAGGTGGAAATGGAGCTATCGGTTCAAAACCTGGAATCGGAGCTGTCAGGAGCCGCCGAGGTGAACCTGGAAGGAACAGCCGGCAGTCATAACAGCTCGATCAGCGGTGCAGCATCCCTTGAAGCCTTTGACCTGGAGACGCAAACGACCACCATCGACGCATCCGGTGCATCCGAGGGCGAGGTTACCGCCATCCAAGAGCTGAACATTGAAACCAGCGGAGCGGCCGAAGTAAAATACAGCAGGGAACCCGAAACCCTCATTACCAATCCCGAGGAAGGGTATGTCAAAGAACCTGTTTCCGAGGGAGGCGTGATCGTTATCCGCGCCGACGACTGGGATGATGAAACGGAAGTGAAAGTGGGAGGAGTGACCGTGAACGTGAAGGATGACGATACGGTAAGAATAAAACTCGGGAACAAGGAATTGATCGTTGATGAGGATGGCCATGTTGAATTCCACAAGCTGAAGGTCCATAAATTCAATGGGCACTGGGGTGGATTCCATCTGGGGATCAATGGCTATGTGGATCCTGATTTCAGTACGCAGGTACCTCCGGCCTATGATTTCCTTGACCTTAAATACGAGCAATCCATTGATGTGCACATCAATGCATACGAACAAAACTTCAACCTGGTCAGGAACCATCTCGGGCTGATCACCGGCATCGGATTTACCTTCAACAGCTACAGGTACGGCAAGGACCTTCATTTTGTGAGTGATACAACTACTATCTGGGCTTTCCACGGGGAGGATGTCTATCCCGACAGGAACTACGAAAAAAGCAAGCTGAAAGTGGTGTACCTGAATATTCCTCTTTTACTCGAGTACCAGACCAACTCCCATATGAAAACCAACAGTTTTCACATAACGGCCGGAGTTATGGGAGGAGTGAGGCTGGGCACCAAGTCAAAGGTGGTCTGGGACGATGATTCCAAGGAAAAGGACTGGGATGATTTCCACATGAATCCTTTCCGCTGGGACGCGTTTGCCGGAATCGGCTGGGGTGTCATCAACCTCTATGCGACCTACTCGCTGAATCCGCTTTTTCAGAAAGACGAAGGTCCCGAATTGTATCCGTTCAGCATCGGACTTGTCCTGTTGAACTGGTAACTCAAATCGAATATCCAACATACGAACATACGAAGTTGAAGGAAAAGTTGAAGTAGAAGTCGATTGCAGATTAGAAGGTAAATTTGAGATTCTCAAATCCAATCATCAATCACCTTCGCCTTCCAGTTCTCCCTCGCCTTCGTATGTTCGTATGTTGGATATTCATTTTTTGCACTTCTTTCCATCGTAATTCCATCCCCTTTTGTATCTTTGTGCCCCATAAAAAAGTCGAAAACCTATCAAATCAGAACCCTATGTCAGGTCATAGCAAATGGTCGACCATCAAGCGCAAGAAGGGGGCCGCAGACGCAAAACGGTCCAAGATCTTCTCCAAGATCATCAAGGAAATCACAGTGGCTGTAAAAGAGGGTGGTGCGGATCCCGATGGCAATCCCAGGCTGAGGCTGGCCATCTCCAACGCAAAAGGAGCCCACATGCCAAAGGAAAATATTCTCAGGGCCATCAACAAGGGCGCTGACAAGGATGCCGCTGCTTTCATCGAAACCACCTACGAAGGGTACGCTCCCCACGGAGTGGCCGTATTCATAGAAGCTACCACCGACAACCAGCAGCGTACCATCAGCAACGTGCGTTCGATCTTCAACAAATACGGAGGAGCATTGAGCACCAACGGATCGCTGAGCTTTATCTTCGACCGGAAGGGTATTTTTGAGATCCCGCAGGGAATCCTGGATCCGGATACGTTCCAGATGGAGATCATTGATGCCGGCGCAGAGGATATTGAGCTGGATGAGGGATATTTTACCATTACCACGGCCATGGAAGATTTCGGGCCGATGATGAAAAAGCTGGAAGAGCTCAAAGTACAGCCGGAGAGCGCCGAGCTGCAGCGCCTGCCCAAAACGACCATGAAACTGGACAAAGATGCAGGACAGAAGGTTCTGAGGCTTATTGAGATCTTTGAAGAGGATGATGACGTGCAGAGTGTATATCACAACCTCGAAATGACCGATGAACTGATGGAAGATATGTAAATCACTCTCCTGCCGGACCCAGCAGCCTGTAGGTTTCACTTGCAATGACCATTTCTTCATTGGTGGGCACCACGAGCACCCTTACTTTCGCATCCTTTCGCGAGATCAATCCTTCCCGGCCTTTCATCCTTTCATTTTCATCCACATCCAGTTCAATCCCCAGGAAGCTGAGCCCTGAGAGGATCCTTTCCCTCGTCTTACTGTCATTTTCGCCTATACCACCGGTAAAGACAAGGATATCCAGTCCATTCATCACGGCGGTGTACGCACCGATGTATTTTTTGATGCGGTAGGCGAACATTTGTAGTGCAAGCTCCGCCCGCCCGATTCCCTCTCCGGCGGCCTGCCCGATGTCGCGCATGTCGGGGGAGATGCCGGATATGCCCAGCATACCGCTTCGCTTGTTGATCAGGTCGCTGACCTGGTTGATGGAAAGTTCCTCCTTTTCAGCTATTTTGAGGAGTGCCCCCGGATCCAGGTCGCCGCAGCGGGTTCCCATGATCAGTCCCTCGGTGGGGGTCATACCCATGGAAGTATCCACAGAGAAGCCTCCGTCAAGGGCCGTGATGGAAGATCCGTTCCCAAGGTGGCAGCTGATGATCTTCATGAGTCCGTAATCGGTTCCAAGGATGTCGCAGGCACGCTTGGAGACATACTGATGGCTGGTGCCGTGGAAACCGTAGCGCCGGATCCGGTATTTTTCGTACAGGGAAAATGGCAGCCCGTACAGGTACGCATGCTCGGGCATGGTCTGATGGAAGGCCGTGTCGAAGACTCCCGCCTGGGGTACCCGTGGCAGGAGCTGTGTGACCGCTTCGATCCCTGCCAGGTTCGGCGGATTATGCAGGGGAGCCAGATCGGTGCAGTGACGCAGTGCATCGGTCACCTTACGGTCTATCACCACGCTCCCGCTGAAAAATTCACCGCCGTGCACCACCCGGTGCCCCACCGCACCGATCCGGGTTATGGACGAAAGGATCCTCAATGAGGGGCGCGTGATCAGTTCCAGTATATCGTGGATCCCTTCCCGGTGTGTGGCAATATCTTTCTGACCATCCACCTGCTGCCCCGTTGACAGAATCAGTTTATATCCTCCTCCCTTTAACCCGATCTTCTCAATGATGCCCTTGACCCGAACACTGTTTCCAGGCATCTCAGACAACTGGAACTTTATAGAAGAACTGCCGCAGTTCAGAACCAGAATGATCATGAACGTGAATTTTGCAGCAAAAATAGGCTTAAAACCTTACATGAACAACCTCCGTTCCGGATGTTTAGATTTATTATAAATTGTCAGGGTACATATCCAAATTATGCGATGGATTGCCGTTCATTCAGGTAAAAATTCTAAATTTGCGCTTTTTCGGGAACTGCGGGTTAACGCACTAATAATCACCGATTTTCGTTAAATACCTCTTACTGTCAAGCCTATGGCAATTAAGCGACTCAGTGCATTCATGGTCATCCTGTTACCTGTGATGGCTGTTGCACAGGATTTCGGGATCAAATTCTCCGGATATGTAAAGAATGATATCATCTACGACTCGCGCCAGACTGTTTCCATCCGGCAGGGCCACTACCTGCTGTATCCCGATAAGAAAGTACAGGATGAAAACGATGCCGACATCAATGCCAAGTCAAGTTTCCACATTCTTTCCATTCAAAGCAGGATAAAGGGCGACATCACAGCTCCGCAGGTGCTGGGCGCGAAGCCAACGGGGCTGATCGAAGCGGAGTTTTTCGGTAACATCGAACAGAACATCAACACGTTCCGGCTGCGTCACGCGTACATTATGCTCAGCTGGCCTAAGACCGAACTGATGATCGGACAGTACTGGCACGCCATGTTCATCACCGAATGCTTCCCGAACGTGGTCTCTTTCAATACAGGTGCTCCGTTCCAGCCTTTTGCGCGCAACCCGCAGATACGCCTGACGCAAAAGATCGGTAAGTTTTCCGTGATCGGCACCGCCATGTCGGAGATCGATTTTGTGGACAATGGCCCGGATGGAGCCAGCTCAAAATACATACGCAATGCCTCCCTGCCGGAGCTGAACCTGAAGCTGACCTATAAGTGGAAGAACGAAACATCCGGTCATGAGCTCCTGGCCGGTGTGGGAGGGGATTATAAAAAGATCAGGCCGCGGCTGACCACCGCCACCAATTACAAGGACGAAGAATCATCAGATGCAATGTCCTGGATGGGTTTCGTCAAGTATAAGATACCCGATTTTACCTTCAGCCTTGAATACGTCTACGGAGAAAATTTCTACAGCCTGACCATGCTGGGCGGTTATGCGGTCAAAGAGGTAACCGACACCGAAAAGGATTTCCGCACCTATACCCCCGTCCGTACGATGTCGGTATGGACCGATATCCAGACCAACGGTGAAAAGTGGCAGGCAGGTTTGTTCGGAGGGTACTCCAGGAATATGGGGGCACCTGACATCATTTCGCCCGTGTCAACATCGGGGAGTCCTGATCCTAAACAGATCTATTACAGCCGTGGCTCCGACATCGATCACCTCTACCGGGTGGCACCCAGGCTGCTGTTCAACGCAGGCCGCTTCCGGATAGCCGGTGAAGTGGAATACACCGTGGCAGCTTACGGAAAACCAGATTCAAAAGGAGTGGTGAACGATACAGAGGAAGTGGCTAACTTCAGATTTCTATTAGGGACCTATCTATTCTTTTAATTAATATCACATCACATCATTTAATCACTTAATTTCTAATCATTATGACGAAGCAGATCAATAGTTTTAGGGAGTATCTGGAAACCTACGAAAGAAGCATTGCTGATCCCGAGGGTTTCTGGGCCGAACAGGCAGAAACATTCTTCTGGAGGAAAAAATGGGACAAGGTGCTGGAATGGAATTTCAAAGATCCGGACATCAAGTTTTTCATCAACGGAAAACTCAACATCACCGAAAACATCTTTGAAAGACATCTGCCCGAACGTAAAGATCAGATCGCTCTTATCTGGGAACCCAATCATCCGGACACACCCAACCGCACCCTCACCTATGGTGAACTTTACGAGGAAGTGTGCCGGTTTGCCAATGCCCTGCTGAAGCTGGGCATTAAAAAAGGTGACAGGGTGGCCCTCTACCTGCCCATGGTACCCGAGCTACCCATTGCCATGCTGGCCTGTGCACGCATCGGAGCCATCCACTCCATCGTGTTTGCAGGATTTTCTTCCTCATCCCTGGCCGACCGCATCATCGACGCCAAATCGAACCTGGTGATCACCTCCGACGGTGCTTACCGCGGCGCCAAGGACATTAACCTTAAGAACATCGTGGATGAGGCATTGCAGTCCTGCCCGACGATCGAGCATGTGGTCGTGCTCAAGCACACCGGTGTTCATGTCAATATGGTTTCCGGCAGGGATATCTGGTGGGATGAATTCATTGCCGGTGTTCCCAGCGAAAATAAGGCTGAGGTCATGGATGCGGAAGATACGCTCTTTATCCTTTACACCTCCGGTTCAACCGGCAAGCCCAAGGGAGTGCTCCACACCATCGGCGGCTACATGGTCTTTGCCGAGTATACATTCCTTAACGTATTCCAGTATAAGGAGGGAGATATTTTCTGGTGCACGGCCGACATCGGGTGGGTGACAGGTCATACCTACATCGTATACGGTCCGCTGCTTGCCGGAGCCACCTCGGTCATGTTTGAAGGCGTGCCGACATTTCCCGATGCAGGACGCTTCTGGGATGTGGTCGACAAGTACAAGGTAAAACAATTCTACACCGCTCCGACAGCCATCCGTGCACTGCTGGCGCAGGGCAACGAGCATGTCACCAGCCGTAACCTGAGTTCCCTCAGGGTGCTGGGTTCGGTGGGCGAACCTATCAACGAAGAAGCCTGGAGATGGTACCATGATGTGGTCGGAAAAGGTAAATGTCCGGTGGTGGATACCTGGTGGCAAACCGAGACGGGCGGCATCCTGATCACACCGCTGGCCGGCATCACCCCCACCAAACCATCCTTTGCCACGCTACCCCTGCCCGGTGTCCAGCCTATCATTGTCGACAATGAAGGGAACGTCCTGGAAGGAAACAATGTTCAGGGAAATCTTTGCATCAAGTTCCCGTGGCCGGGAATGATCCGCACCACCTATGGCGATCACGAGCGGTGCAGGCTGAACTACTTCTCCACATACCGTGGTACGTATTTCACGGGCGATGGTGCCAAACGGGATGAAGAAGGGTACTACCGTATCATGGGACGAGTCGACGATGTGATCAATGTTTCCGGGCACCGTCTGGGAACCGCCGAGATCGAGGACGCGATCAACCAGCATCCCAAGGTCAATGAATCGGCTGTCGTCGGTTACCCGCACAACATCAAGGGGCAGGGTATCTATGCCTATGTCACCTGCGATGAGCTGACCGAAATGGAAGAGAGGACGATCGAGAATGACATCAAGGACCTGGTGGCCAGGATCATCGGACCCATTGCCCGACCTGATATGGTCCAGATCGTCAGCGGTTTGCCAAAGACCCGTTCCGGTAAGATCATGCGCCGTATCCTCCGTAAGATCGGGGAAGGGGATGCCACCAGCCTCGGCGACACCTCCACCCTGCTGGATCCCGGTGTGGTGGATGAGATCATCCGCGGTGCAAAGGTTGATGTGAAACGGTAGCCTTACTAAACTACAATACGATGGAAAAAGAAAAAGTCCAAAAAAGGAGCCTTGTCATCCTCGGAGCTATTATGATCCAGCTGGCACTGGGCGCCATATACGCATGGTCGGTGTACACCAAACCTCTGGTGGATGCAGGCTGGACGAAGACACAGACCCAGATGGTCTTTTCTGCCGGTCTGGCATTCTTTGCCATTGTCATGGTCATTGCGGGACGGCTCATGCCAAAAATCGGACCCCGCAAACTTGCCATAGCAAGCGGATTTACTTTAGGATTGGGTTATGTCCTTGCTGGTTTGCTGGGTGCCAAAGACTTCATTACCACGTTCATTTGCATCGGCATCATTGGCGGCAGTGGTATCGGTCTGGGGTATGTAGTACCTATTGCCGTGGGGATGCGCTGGTACCCTGATAAAAAGGGATTGGTCACCGGTCTTGCGGTTGCAGGATTTGGTTTTGGGGCAACCATCTGGATGGCCCTGGCCCATTCACTTGGAGCTCTGGGTGGAGGACAGTTGCTGAAGCATATAGGTATTTCAAATACCTTTATTACGTTTGGCATTGTCTATCTGGTCCTCATCATCATTGGCAGCATCTGGATGATCTTTCCTCCGGAAGGATGGAAACCCGCCGGATGGAATCCTGCTGTGGTAAAAGGTAAAAAATCTGCCATCAGTACCGTAGAATTGACTTCAGGTGAAATGCTTAAAACGTGGCAGTTCTACCTGATTCTCCTCACGTTTGCCTTCGGAGCAAGTGCAGGACTGATGAGCATAGGGCTGATGAAGCTATGGCCCATGCATGCATTGCAATCGAAAGGAGTGCCTGAGGAAGTGGCCAGTGCCGCTGCTACGCTGGCAATGGCCGTGTTCTTCGCCCTTTTCAACGGTCTGGGACGCATTCTGTGGGGTACGATCAGCGACAGGATAGGGCGTAAACTTTCCATCATCATCATGATGGCCACTCAGGGTGTCTTTGTCATCCTTTTCCAATGGATGGCAGGGAGCCAGGCCACACTCTATCTTTTTGCGATGCTGATCGGATTCAACTTTGGTGGAAACTTTGCACTTTTCCCCACGATGACAGCGGATACCTTTGGACCCAGACACATCGGCCAGAACTATGGCTGGGTATTCCTGGCATACGCGATCGGAGGGATCTTCGGCCCGATCCTCGGTGGTAAACTGGGTGATCTGGGCAATTTCCCGCTGGCGTTTACCATCTGCGGAATTTTGTGCTTTGTAGCGGTATTTACCATCGCCTTTGTGCGGGCTCCGCACAAAGCCACAGCCTGACGCTTTATGAAAGGAAATCAGGATATCTCCTATCTCTGATTTCCTTTCATTTTTCTGCTTCTCCCTGCACCTCTATTTTCCTGATTTACATCAGGACAGGCTACCCGGGTAATCGCAAATCGTTATTTAAAAAATCATCCCAACCTAAATAATAACGCTGTTAAGTTTTTAACAGCTAATCCATGTATTGAACCCATAACTTTAATACCTTTGCACCGTCTTTTTAAAAACAGGATACTTATCCATTTTTTATCCATAAATAAAAATTTATTATCATGGGAGTCAGTCATTTAAATAGTATCTTCAAGCCGCAGCGAATCGCCCTGATCGGTGTGAAGAACGATCCAAACAGTGTTGGCGGGATCACATTGAAGAATTTGGTGGGCGGCGGATTCAACGGAGTTGTATACCCTGTTAACCCTAAACATGAAGCGGTACTGGGCATACAGTGCTATCCGAATGTCAGGAGCCTTCCAAAGACTCCCGACCTTGCAGTGATCACCACCGGTGCCCAGCTGGTACCGGGACTGGTGCAGGAATGCGGAGAAGCAGGGATCAATGGCATCATCGTCATGAGTGCCGGATTCAAGGAAACTGGAGCCACAGGAAAAGTCCTTGAGGACGAATTAAAAAAAGTGGTGGCCAATTTCCCTAAAATGAGGGTGATCGGACCAAACTGCCTTGGTATCATCGTCCCCCGTCTGAAGATGAATGTAAGCTTTGCTTCCGGGATGCCCAAGGATGGTCACGTGGCCTTCATTTCACAGTCAGGTGCCCTGTGCACTTCGATCCTTGACTGGTCATACGAGGAAAACATCGGATTCTCTTATTTCGTATCCATCGGGAACAGCATGGATGTGGAGTTCGGCGACCTGATCGATTACTTCGGTATGGATCCCCAGACCAAATCGATCGTGCTGTACGTTGAATCCATCAGTGAGGCCCGAAAGTTCATGACTGCTGCCCGTGCTTTTGCCCGCAAAAAGCCCATCATTGTCTATAAAGCCGGCCGTTTCCCTGAATCTGCCAAGGCAGCCGCTTCGCACACGGGGGCGATGGCCTCGGAAGACTCCATCTACGATGCGGTGTTCCAGAGAGCAGGTATCGCAAGGGTATACAATATCGGCGATATTTTCGATTTCACGGATCTTATCTCCCGCCGCCGGATCCCCAAGGGCGCCAACCTGGCCATTGTCACCAACGCGGGTGGCCCCGGTGTGATGGCCACCGATACGCTGATCGCCAGCAAGGGAGAACTGGTAAAGCTCTCAGATGAGACGATGAAGAAACTCAACGACTACCTGCCTCCTTTCTGGTCGCACGGCAACCCCGTTGACGTCCTGGGGGATGCAACCCCGGAACGCTATGCCGTGGCCACCGAAATCGTACTCCAGGATCCGGGCGTGGATGCTGTGCTGGCGATCCTCACCCCACAGGCCATGACCGACCCGACATCCATCGCCATTGAGATCAGCAAACTGACGGAAAAAACCACCAAGCCGATCCTAACCGCCTGGCTGGGAGGAAAAGAGATGCGCGAGGGCATACAGATCTTCAACAAGCATAACATCGCCAATTACGCCACACCCGAGCAGGCGATCTCCGCTTTCATGACGCTGGCGGATTATTCCCATAACCTGGATGCTTTGTTCGAGACTCCGCAGGATATCCCGGTGTCGTTTCCCTACGAACGGAAAACTACCCGGGAG
This sequence comes from Bacteroidota bacterium, assembly GCA_022711405.1. Lineage (GTDB taxonomy): Bacteria > Bacteroidota > Bacteroidia > Bacteroidales > JAGONC01 > JAGONC01. The sequence goes on along the minus strand of JAKLFC010000003.1, from coordinate 213,378 downwards.
CAGGTCACTACACGCCTTCGCCATGAGCTGGAACATACCGACCTGGGCAAAAGCCGCACGATGTCTGAAGATGCATCCAAGGAATTGCTGGAAATATACGGTATCCCCACCACCCGGCCCACGCTCGCCAAAAACAAGGACGAAGCGGTGAAGATCGCCGAAGAGCTGGGATATCCCGTTGTGCTCAAGATCCATTCACCCGACATCACGCACAAGACCGATGTGGGGGGCGTATCACTGAACAACCGTTCCAAGGAATCCCTGATGGGAAGCTGGGACCGGATGATGGCGCGCGTGAAGGAAAAAATGCCCCAGGCCCGCATTGACGGGATCACCGTTCAGAAAATGATCCAGGAAAAGGACGCCGTGGAACTCATCCTTGGCGTCAAGAAAGATCCGATCTTCGGGACCTGTATCCTGATCGGCATGGGAGGCGTGGTGGCCGAGCTGTTCAAGGACAAGGCGCTGGGATTCCCGCCGCTGAACGAGGCGCTGGCCGACAACATGCTCAAATCGCTGAAGATCTACCCGCTGCTGACCGGATACCGGGGAGCAGCTCCCAGGAACATCAAGAAACTGATCGAGATCATGATCCGCATGTCATACCTGTCGGCCGACTACCCGGAGATCACCGAACTGGACATCAACCCGCTGCTGGTGGGCCAGGACAACGTGATCGCCCTGGATGCCCGTATCGTCATCGATGAAGAGATCGTGAAGAATCCTGTTCCCAAGTACTCGCACCTGATCCTGCACCCCTATCCGGAAGAATATGTCACCCCGATGACACTGGCCGATGATACTACGATTACCCTCAGGCCTATCAAGCCGGAAGACGAACCGTTGTGGCTGGATATGCTGGGAAGTTGCTCAAAAGAATCGATCTACTCGCGGTTCCGCTACGATTTCCATTATGCCGCACATGAGATCGCCACCCAGTTCTGCGTGATCGACTATGCCAGGGAGATCGCCATCGTAGCTGAAGTGATCGAGGACGGGGTCAAGCAACTCGTTGGCGTGGGGAGACTGATCGCCAACCTGGACCTGGATACCGTCGAATATGCCATCCTGATCAGAGATTCATGGCAGCGTAAAGACCTGGGAAACATCCTCACCAAATATTCAATGGATGTTGCCAAGCACTGGGGACTGAAACGTATCGTTGCCGAAACCACCGTGGACAACAAACCCATGATATCTGTTTTCAAGAAATACGGATTCAGCATCCATTTCAACTCCGACGGGTCGGTCCATGTCACGAAGGATATTGCAGACTACGAACAGTCCTACTTTTTTGAATCGTAAAACCGGATCACCATCCGGCCAGCGAACGGGAGCCGGCATAACACCCTGACAGCCCATGCCAGAAGACGCGCAGGAAATCACTTGGAAGGACGACGTTGAACGGGCGGTTGCCGTACTCTTCAACGCCAGGCATGGTGTTGTCTTCACCGGAGCAGGTGTCTCGGTCGAAAGTGGTATTCCGCCATTCAGGGGAGAGAACGGGATCTGGAACTACGTGGATCCCGTTTACCTTGAGCTGGGATTTTTCCTCAAAAAACCGCTTGTCTCGTGGCAGAAGATCAAAGAGATCTTCTATGACACCTTCGGCCAGGCGGAACCCAACTACGCTCATTACTTCATCTCACGGCTGGAAAAGCGCGGGATCATCGAAACGGTCATCACACAGAACATCGACAACCTCCACCAGATCGCCGGAAGCAAAAGGGTGCTGGAACTGCATGGATCTTCCAAAACACTGGTTTGCACCGACTGCGGGTCTGAATACGACATCAGTTTCACCGACCTGAATTTCCTGCCCCCCACATGCTTCATCTGCAAGGGGATCCTCAAACCCAGGATCGTTTTTTTCAATGAAGAACCTCCGCAGAAGGAACTCAAAGAATCTTTCGAAGAGGCTCTCCAGGCTGACGTGCTCCTGGTCATCGGATCCGACGGCGAGGTGCTGCCTGCCGCCCAGATACCGTTCACGGCGAAGGAGAGCGGGGCAACGATCATCGAGATCAACATTGCCAGGTCGAGGTATACCGATACCATCACGGATATATTCCTGCAGGGAACGGCCGTCGACATGTGTAAAAAAATGGGTAAATTACTGATGATCGAATGAACAATGACAGCCTGCTGACCCCATTGCTCCCTGATTCGGTCGCTGTAACACCTTCTGCACACCGGCCGGATGAAGTGTACATTGCAAAGGACTTCCCGGATCTGCTGAACCATCATACTTCCACCTTACCGGACCTGAAATCACAGCCGGCAGAAAAACCTGCTGTATCCTATTTTCAGATGCAGCCTTTCCCGAAAAAGGATTTCACACCTGTGGTTAGAATGGAATCCCTTAACGACTGGGTAGTTCCCGTATTGCTGATCTGCTTCTCGATACTTGCCTGGGTAAGGATCACCTACCGTAAACGATTCACACAAATGGTCCAGGCAGCCTACTCCAAACAGTACATGAACCTTCTGATCCGGGAGGGAGGAGGAGCATACGACCTGATCAACCTATCGCTGGGATTTATTTTCATCTGCGCTATCGCCCTCCTCTTCTTTCAGTTCAACGAATCGCTCTCCGGACCATCATCCCCGGGCTCCCTGCGGTTCCTGCTGTTTCTGGCACTGGCAGGCGGGATCGTGATCTGGTTATTGTTCCGGCTCTTGCTTATCCGGGTGCTGGGATGGACCTTCAGGAATTTTGAGGCCACCTCCCAGTACCTGATGAGTTCAATGGCCTATAATTTCATCATTGGCATCGCCCTTTTACCCTTCCTGGTGGTCAATGCCTTTACACACTCGGTCATCTTTCTTTATATCAGCCTTGGATTGACAGCCTTACTTTATCTTGTCAGATTGTTCAGGGGAATAGTGATCGGATTGGGTGACACAAAGTTTTCAATATTCTATTTATTTTTTTATCTTTGCACCGTCGAAATTTTACCCATTTTAGCTATCGTGAAAGTCGCTAAAGACAACTTCTAATCATTGATTATCAGCCTTTTTGTTCATTGTCTAACTTTTTTAAAACGATAGAATTTGAAAGTTAAGAACATACTCGTAACGCAACCACAACCATCAGAACTGGATAAATCACCTTACGGGCAGTTGGCAAAAAAGCACAATGTAACCATCGACTTTATTAAATTCATCCAGATTGAGGGCATAACAGCCAAGGAATTCAGGCAGTCAAAAGTGCACATCCTGGATTATTCAGCGGTCATCTTCACCAGTAGAAATGCAGTGGACCATTTTTTCCACCTGGCCAAAGAACTCAGGATTGACATCCCCGATGATATGAAGTATTTCTGCATTTCAGAAGCCACAGCCTTTTACCTGCAGAAATACATCCAGTACCGGAAAAGAAAGATTTTCTACAGCAAACAGAATTTTGTCGACCTGCTGGAGATCATTAAAAAGCATAAGGAAGAAAAATACCTGCTCCCATGTTCTGATGTTCATAAGCAGGAGATCACCAAGCTCTTACAGGAAAGCAATATCCAGTACACCAAGGCAGTCATTTATAAAACACTGGCCAGCGACCTGAAAGATATCAACATCGACAAATATGACCTGCTGGTGTTCTTCAGTCCCTCGGGTGTAAAGTCACTGATCAAGAATTTTCCTGATTTCAAGCAGGGCGAAAGACTGATAGGCGCTTTTGGCCCCACCACTACCAAAGCGGTCAGGGATGCAGGGCTTACCCTCAACATCAACGCTCCCACCAAGACCGCTCCGTCGATGACCATGGCCATTGAAGAATTCCTGGAAAAGAACAATAAAAAAAAATAAAAGGAATTGGCCGGAATCCATCCATTCCGCAAACAGACGTTCCGCAAACAGGAGCGCCTGTGCAACCGTAGCCTGATCAACACCCTGTTCAACCGGGGTCAGCATTTTACCATCTATCCCGTAAGGGTTTACTGGAGAACGTCATCACAGGACCAGCCTTTTCGGGCACAGGTGCTCATACAGGTACAGCGGAGACATATACGTCTGGCCGTCAACCGCAACCTGGCCAAGAGGCGCATGAGGGAAGCCTACCGAAAAAACAAGGGGCTCCTCGTGGATTACCTGGACAAGAATGACGGCAGACTGCATTTTGCCATGGTTTATTACGGTCGTTCTATTTTGCCCTACAGGGAGCTGGAGGCTATAATAATACTAATTTTACAGCGTTTAACCAGAGACTATGAAAAGAGTGCTGGGTAAGTTCCTGATCCTGCTGATACGGGTCTATCAGGCTGCCATCTCACCCTATTTACCTCCCTCCTGCCGGTACACACCCACCTGTTCAGCCTATGGAGTGGAGGCAATAAAAAAATACGGACCCTTCAGGGGCGGGTGGCTGACGCTGAAAAGGATCCTCTCCTGCCACCCCTGGGGAGGAAGCGGATATGATCCCGTGCCTTAGCCGGTAAACTGACGTGCATATGATACAAAAGACCCGATAACGCAATCCTATATCTAACTATGAGAACACTGAAGATCCTCGCGATAGCCTGCGTGCTGATTCCCATGACGTCGATACCATTCCACCTGAAAGGACAGAACGGCGGCGATTTTGAAATATCCAAGAACCTCGACATCTATGTCACTTTATTCAAGGAGTTGAATTATAATTATGTGGATGAGCTGAAACCGGGCGACCTGATGCAAACCGGTATCGATGCCATGCTGCAGTCACTGGATCCCTACACCAACTACATACCTGAATCCGATATCGAGGACTATGAATTCATGACCACAGGTCAGTATGGGGGCATAGGGGCGCTGATCCACAAACAGGGTGATTATATCATCATCTCTGAACCCTATAAAAATTCCCCTGCCGACAAGGCCGGCCTGAAAGCGGGTGATAAAATACTGGAGATCAACCAGCAAACTGCCAAGGGTAAGACGACCGACGAGGTCAGCGCCATTCTGAAAGGGCAGCCCAATACCACCATCGACATCCTGATCGAACGTACGGGCGTTGCCCGTCCCATGGCATTGTCCATCACAAGGGAACAGATCACCGTACCTAACATACCTTATTATTCGACACTTGAGAACGGCATCGGCTATGTGAAGCTTAGCGGCTTCACCCAGACGGCTGGTAGTGAAGTCCGCAAAGCCTTCGAGGAACTCAGGGGCAAGCAATCGCTCAACGGCTTCATCCTCGATCTCCGGGGTAACGGCGGCGGCCTCCTCCAGGAGGCTGTCACCATCACCAACCTGTTCGTTGACAAGGGTGAGCTGGTAGTCAGCACCAAGGGCAAACTCTCCGACCGAAACCGTTCCTACAGTACAGAAAGTGCTGCGGTTGACAAAGAAATCCCGCTGGTCGTCCTGGTGGACAACAGCAGCGCATCAGCCTCGGAAATCGTGGCAGGGGCCATCCAGGACATGGACCGGGGGTTGATCGTCGGTCAGAGAACCTTTGGAAAAGGCCTGGTTCAGAATGTGGTGCCCCTGTCGTATAATGCCAAAATGAAAATTACCGTGGCAAAATACTATATCCCAAGCGGGAGATGTATCCAGGCAATCGATTATTCACACAAGGATGAAAATGGCCTGTTCACCAAGATCCCTGACTCACTCATATCAGAATTCAGGACCAGGAACGGAAGGCCTGTGTACGACGGCGGAGGCATCGAACCTGACATCCAGGTGGATCTACCGCAACTCAATAGCATCAGCTACTCACTGTACACTAAGTTCCTTATCTTTGACTACGCCACGAACTATTACTGGAGCCATCCTACCATTCCTCCCGTCGAGGAATTTGAGATCACAGATGAGATCTATCAGGATTTTCTCCACTTTCTCAACGGTAAGGACTATACCTACACCACCCGAAGTGAAAATGAACTCAGGGCCCTGAAAGAGATCGCCCAGAAAGAGGAAACATATGCGGATATCGCCGGAGAGATCGATTCACTCGACAAAAGGATACAGGAAAGCAAGATGGACGATCTTCAGGAATACAAGAGTGAGATCATGACCATCCTCCGGCAGGAGATCGTGACCCGGTATTATTATGAGGAGGGACAGATCATCACCTCCCTGAAAGAGGATCCCGAAGTTAAAAAAGCGACTCAGATCCTGTTGGATACAAATGCTTACAATGCACTGCTGGCAGGGACTTCGGCTGAGAAAGATCATACCGAAAAATAACCAATCCTGTACATCATGACCAATGAATCGGCCTGGTCACAAGTTGTAAGGTACACCTGTTATTTTGGTCTGGCCCTGATGCTGGCCGCCCTTCCCCTGTCACGGTTCTTTATGAGCTCTGCCCAGTTCCTGCTGGCGCTTGTTTTCATCTGCGAGGGGATCGATGAACACAAAATTTCCTCCTTCCGCCGGCAAAATGCCGGAAAATTCCGAATCCTGCTCCTGATTCCCCTTGCCATAAAAGAAGGATACATGAACCTTATCCGTAAGTTCGGCCGGTTCTTCCGTGACGGGCCTGCATGGATCTTCAGCTCCCTGCTGCTGATCGATGTGGCGGGACTGATGTTCACCAGCGACCTGTCCTATGGAATAAAAGTCCTGCGAAATAACCTTCCCCTGTTCCTGCTTCCCCTCTTTGTATCCTCCTTCGAAAAAATACCGCCACGTATCTTCCGTATATTTCTGCTGATATTTGTCGCCGCCGTCACAGCAGGATCACTCAATAGCACATATCTTCTTATTATTCAGGATATTACAGATACCCGCCAGATATCACCCTTTATTCATCACATCCGTTTCAGCCTCATGGTCTGCCTGGCCATATTCATCCTGGCCCATTATGGAAGTAAAAAAGAAAGAACCTCGGGTTCGGCCCGCCTCCTCTTTATCCTTGTCATGTTGTGGCTGGTCGTTTTTCTGTTCATGCTCAGATCGCTCTCTGGTATCTTTGCCTTCATGGTGACCGTGGGGATCATCCTGCTCAGGAACAGCCTCAGGGCGACCAGCAAAAGGCTGAGAGCTCTTTACATCACGCTGCTTCTTATTCTTCCCGTCATCATGGGATCTTATGTTTACACAACGGTGAGGAGATACATGGATGTGACACCGCCGGACATTGAGCGGCTGGATAAATATTCCACCGGCGGCCGGCCATACAGCCATGATACCACCATGGGCATTGAGAACGGCAGGTACGTTGGGTTGTACCTCTGCTGGCCGGAACTTGAGCAGGGCTGGAACAGCAGGAGTCAGATCCCATTTGACAGCCTCGATCTGAAAGGACAGGAGCTCAGGTACACGCTGATACGGTACCTGAGCTCAAAGGATCTGAGGAAAGATTCGGCGGGGGTTGCCGGCCTTACCGATCAGGATGTGAACTACATCGAACACGGGATCGCCAACATCCATGACCTGAAAAAATTCAGTCTCCGAAACCGTATCCATCATGCGGTCATGGCCTATCAGACCTACCGCCGGACCGGTGCACATACCGGCTCATCGGCGATGGAGCGCCTTGAGCAGGGCAAAGCAGCCCTTCATCTTATCGGCAGCCATGGACTTACCGGCGTCGGTACAGGCGACGTGCACTCCAGCTTCCGGGAAGAGCTCATACGCCTGCAATCACCCCTGCAATCTGCAAAAGAGGGCATGTTTAGCGCTCATAACCAGTTCCTTACCTATTTGGTCAGCTACGGTTTCCCTGGATTGATCTGGTTCCTCTTTGCCATCCTCTATCCAGCCATTAAAAAACGGTCATTCAGGGACTATTTTTTCATTACGTTCTTCTCCATTGCCATGGTGTCATTTCTGGGTGATGACACACTCAACACACAGGCAGGGGTTACCTTTTTTGCTTTTTTTTATGCATTGTTTGTCTTAAGAAAACAGGATACGCATTATGAGACAATTTGATATCATTACACATTGCGTGGAATACAACAACCTGGAAGAGCTGGAAGAAGCTGACAGGTTACTGCTTGAGCAGGCCATAAGAGCGGGGATGGATGCCTATGCCCCCTATTCGCAGTATTACGTTGGAGCTGCAGTAAGGCTTTCCGGTGGCAGTGTCTGCACCGGTAACAACCAGGAGAATGTGGCTTATCCTTCGGGCCTATGCGCAGAAAGGGTTGCCCTGTTTGCTGCCTCCGCTCTCTATCCGGGCGTTCCTGTCGAATCCCTGGCCATTGCAGGCCGTGCGTTGCATTTTGCGATCACTGAACCGGTGACTCCCTGCGGCGCCTGCCGCCAGGTAATTGCCGAATATGAACAGCTCCATGCCAGACCCGTCCGCCTGATCATGATGGGCGAAAAAAGCAGGATATGGACGGTGGACAGCATCCGTCATCTGCTGCCCCTGATGTTTGCGGCCGACCAGTTAAGAAAACACCTGTAGGGAGATTTACCCGCTGAAAGTAATAAAATAGTTGGCCAGAAAGTTCCAGATCATGGCCACAGCCACCGCAATGAGTTTCGACAGATAGAAATGCTTTTTGTACCTGCTCACCAGTACCCAGAGCACCAGCGTGTTGATCCCCAGTCCCACCACAGATATCATCAAAAACTTCGAATATTGAAGAAATATGGCCGGATCGGTGCTGTGAAAGGTCCAGATACGATTCAGGACGTAATTGGTGGTGGCAGCTGTCGTAAAACCGATGGCATTGGCAACGTATTTCTGGATCTTCAGGATCTCCTTGCAGAGATAGGTAATTCCGAAATCAACCACTATGCCTGAAATCCCTACCGCACCGAACTTTACGAACTTCATCAGCACTTCCCATTTGAACAGCTCGGGCATACGTTGTGTTGGTTTGGTGAACGATTTTAATGAAGGGTTATCATCAAAGCTGGATCAGGAGAAATTGCCGTTCCCCGTTCCGGATGATCTCAACGGCCGCAGCCTGTCCTGCTTCCAGATCCCTGAGCCGTGCCATGTAATCATAGATGTTGGTGACCGTTTTCCCGTTAAGGCCGACGATGACATCGCCCTTCAGCATCCCTCCGCGATCGGCGGGACCTCCTTTCCGCACTGCGTCCACCCTCAATCCGTTGTTTTCAGTAGAAGTAAAGTCAGGCATAATACCCAGAGTGACCTTGAATCCGCGGCCATAGCGTGGAGGTTCTTTGGGACCTGCTTCCTGGAAGGTGAGGGATGCATCCCTGCCGTCAATCTCCATTACCAGGTCATACGCAAAAGAAACGATCTGCCGGCACTCTTCGTACCGGATCCTGTCGGCATCATCCTGCGGCAGATGATAGTCTTCATGCGCACCGCTGGTGATGAAGAATACGGGAATATCCCTGGAATAAAAACTTGAGTGATCGGAAGCTCCAAATCCCTCCGGTGAATACGTCAGCCTGAAATCAAGGTGAGACGCCAGGGTATCCAGCAGGGTCTCCGACTCGGATGCTGTACCTGTCCCGCCGATCAGCAAGGGCTTCTCATCGGGATAGAACCTGCCGATCATGTCAAAATTGATCATTGCGTCCATTTTACCAATCCATTCTTTCGACTGGTCCAGGAAGTACTTGGATCCCAGGAGGCCCATCTCTTCGGCATCAAAGGCCACGAAAAGGATGCTTCGTCTGACCTTGTTCCTGTTCAGGGCAAGCTCCTCAGCCAGCTCCAGCATTCCGGCCACACCCGATGCATTATCGTCAGCACCGTTGTGTACGGCGATCGTATCCAGTGCACGGGAGTTCGATCCGGGTCCGCCCATACCCAGGTGATCATAATGAGCTCCGATCACGATATATTCCTGGTTCAGGAAGGGCTCTGATCCCCGGAGGAGGGCTACGATATTTTGAGCACGGGCCGTCTGGTAAATAATGTCCACCGAAGCGCTCACTTCCAGCGGAACCTGAAACGAGGCGGGCTGGTGATCTGTGTTCAGCCTGGCTTCCAGTTCTTCAATGGTCCTACCCTGAGCCGCCAGCATCCTGTTGGCAGTTTTGCGGGAGAGGTGAATGACAGGGATGCCCGCACTCGACGTACTCCTTTCCAGCTTCATTGCGGCCACTGCATCATTTTTATCCATCTTTACCGGAGTGACGAAAAGTATACCCCCGGCTCCATGATCCCTGGCTTTGAGGATCTTCCCCCATGTGTCGCTGTGGGAAGCAAAAAGGCTCCCGGGATTGTCCGTTTCCGGATCGCCCAGCAGCATCATGACCCATCGCCGGTTCACATCCAACCCTTCATAATCATTCCACGACAGGGAATCGGAAGAAAAATCGAACCCATAACCGGCAAAGGTCACTGGCGCCGTGAGGCTTCCGTTGCCGGAAAAACTGAACGGAATGAAATCCGTTCCAGGCTCAGGCCGGACGGTGTCAAACATAAGCTCATTCGATGTGCCCAGGGTGGCATCCGTAACGATGTCAAAATATTGGAATCCTTCCTCCCCCAGCAGTTCAAGGCCATAGCTCCGGAGCTGGTCCCGGATATAGGTTGCGGCCAGATGACCGCCCTGTGTGCCTGCTCTTCTTCCCTGCAGGGAGTCGGAAGCCAGGTAATACACATGTTCTTTGAGCTCGGAAACCTTTATGTCCTGCGTAGTTCCAACATATGGCAGGAGATACAGGGCAATGCAGAGGAGGATGTATTTCATGGGGCGCAAAGGTAATGGATTTTGTGGTTTGTTTGTCACATTTTCAACCCTTTGAGGGAAAAGAGTAACTTTGAATGCATGAAAACCCATACATCATGAATCCGAAACAGATCCCAAAGACCATGAGAGCGATCGTGCTGCAGGATTACAACAGCAACCTGGGCAGGGTCCTGCGCAGTCTCTCCGTGCAGGAAAAACAGGTCAGGCTTCCGGCCGGTGATGAAGTGCTGGTGAAAATGGAGGCCGCCCCCTGCAATCCGTCCGATATCGCATTTCTACGAGGTATGTACATCGTTGCCCGCTCTGTGCCTGTAATTCCAGGTTTTGAAGGGACAGGGACGGTTGTGGCTGCAGGAAAGACCCTGGCTGCACTGAGCCTGTCGGGGAAAAGAGTAAGTTGTTTCTCACAGGATTCAGGAGATGGTACCTGGGCGGAGTATTTTTGTGTCAACGCTGCGAATTGCATCCCGGTCAGGGAGGATCTGCCCGTTGCGCAGGCAGCCTGCCTGGCAGTCAATCCCTTTACGGCTGCAGGCCTGATGGAAATGGCCATAAGCGGGAAACACCGGGCTGTCGTACAAACAGCTGCCGGAGGACAGGTCAGCACTTTCCTGCGAAAGATGGCAGGCATTGACGATATACCGGTGATCAATGTTGTAAGGTCAGATCAACAGGTGAATGCCCTAGCAGAACAGGGTGAACAGTACATCCTCAACCAGAAGGGAGAGAACTTTACCGACCGGCTGACCGCATTATCGGCTCAGCTTGGAGCCACCATTGCCTTTGATGCCATCGGAGGTGAAATGACGGGAACCCTGCTTAATGCCATGCCTGATGGATCGCGTGTGATCCTTTACGGCGGACTGTCAGGATTGCCGGCATCAAACCTGGATATCCTGGAAGTGATCTTCCATGGCAAATCGCTGGGTGGATTCAACCTGGCCGACTGGATCCAGCAGACCACGCCAGAAAGGTTCGCGGAGATCTCCGCCCGGCTGCAGGACAACATGATCAGGGGCGAACTTTCGACACGGATACAGGCCACTTTTACCTACGACCAGGTAGTAAGGGGCCTGCTGCAATATGTCGGCAACATGTCCAAGGGCAAGATATTATTCATTCCGTAATCATGTCCAAAACCATCCGGATACGTTTCTATGAAGAACTGAATGACTTCCTGCCCAGGGAAAGGAAAAAAAAGACGTTTTTACATACCTACGCCGGCAATCCCACGATAAAAGATATGATCGAATCGCTGGGGGTGCCTCACGTGGAGGTGGATCTTATTCTGGCCGGCGGCCGGCCGGTCGGTTTTGACTTCAAACCTGCAGACCAGGACCTGATCTCAGTCTACCCCGTCTTCGAGAGCCTGGATATTTCTTCCGTTACCTTGTTGCGTCCCAGGCCGCTGAGGGTGATCCGGCTGATCCTTGATGTGCATTTGGGCAAATTAGCACGCTATATGAGGCTTCTGGGATTCGACACCATGTACGAGACCTTCCTGGAGGATGATCAGATCATATCCATCGCTTCCAGGGAAAAACGGATCGTTCTCACCCGTGACATACAGCTGCTAAAGAACAGCCAGGTCACGCACGGCTACTGGGTCAGGTCACAGAAGCCGATGGAACAGCTCAGAGAAGTGATCCAACGCCTTGACCTGTCAAAAAAGATCAGACCTTTTCACCGCTGTATGGAATGCAACGGGATTATAAAACAAGTGGATAAAACGGAGATCATCGGTTTTCTTAAACCCAAAACACGGATCCATTATGAGGAATTTTACCAGTGTGAACAATGCCACCGCGTTTACTGGAATGGAAGCCATTATCAGCGGATGGTCTCCATGCTTCTGAACCTCGATATAAGGTTATCCGAGCACAAATAACCATGAATATCAATTTCTTGACCCCACTCATCCGCATCACACGAACAACAGCAGGCTGACGGCCATAACAGCCATTCCTGCCACAAGTCCGTAAATGGAAAGATGATGCTCTCCGTACTCTTCCGCAGCAGGAAGCAGTTCATCCAGGGAAATGAATACCATGATGCCTGCAACTCCGGCGAACAGGATCCCGAACAGCATCGGCGAAAGGAAAGGCAATAGGATCAGGTATCCGACCAAGGCTCCGACAGGTTCCGAAAGGCCGGAAAGAAAAGAATGGATAAAAGCTTTCCGCTTGTTACCGGTGGCAAAATAAATGGGAACAGAAACGGCAATTCCCTCGGGGATATTATGGATTGCGATCGCCACGGCAATGGCTATCCCCAGTTCGGGTTTGGTGAGTGCAGCCATGAAGGTGGCCAGGCCTTCCGGGAAGTTGTGGATGCCAATGGCCAGCGCCGTGAAAAGACCCATCCGCATCAGCCGCTGGTTCTTATCCTGCATGCCCGGCCGGATATCTTCGATCTTTCTCAGCTCATGAGGATTCTCAAAAGAGGGAATCAGCCTGTCGATCACCGCAATCAGGAGCATACCGGCAAAAAAAGACAAAACCGTCACCCAGTATCCCGGCCTGGCACCAAGGTCAGTGACCAGTTGATCTTTTGCTTTTGCAAAGATCTCCACCAGCGAAACATAGATCATCACACCCGCTGAAAAGCCCAGTGCCCCGGAAAGGAATTTGGTATTGGTCCGCTTCGTGAAAAAGGCCAAGGCACTTCCGATGCCGGTGGATAATCCGGCAAAAAGTGTCAGCCCAAAGGCAAAAAGCAGTGTTTTGTTCTCCATTTATTTTTTCTTATGTATCCACCTTATCCCATTACTCCATATATAATTTATTTCTCCTCTCTCCTCTCTCCTTTCTCCTCTCTCCTTTCTCCTCTCTCCTTTCAACATGCACGACTCTTTTATCATCACAGCTCCTGTATTCGAACTGAACCGTCAGATGCGAAATCCTGAACTTTTCCCAAAGGATGCGCTCCATTTGTTTCCGGATGGCTCCGGTCTGCTCCACTGACAGGTTCTCTGCAAGATCCACATGACCCTCGAAATGGATCTGCTGATCCGTCAGGTTCCATAGGTGGACATGATGAACATTGTCGATGGCAGGAATGGATTCCAGCTCACGGCAAAGATCCGCAAGCCGTATATCCCGCGGACCTGACTGCATAAGGATATCAACGGCTTCCCGCAGGATCATCCAGGCATGCTTCAGAATGTAAACACCCACGATCATGGTGACAACCGGGTCAATCCAGTACAGTTTAAAGAAATAAATAAGGATACTGCCTGCAATCACAGCAACAGAAGATAACGAATCTCCCAGCAGGTGCAGGTAAGCCGCCCTGACGTTCATGTTCTTCCCCGCGTCTTTCCTGAGGATGATAACGGCTGCCACGTTGGCCAGCAATCCGATGACAGCGGTGAAGAACATCACCGATCCCGTCACGGGCGCTGGTTCACGGAGCCGCTGGTATGCAGCATAAAACAGGTAAATGGTGACCGCTATCAGGATCAGCGCATTAAAAAGTGCTGCCAGGATCTCGGCTCGTTTAAAGCCAAAGGTCATCCTGTGGTCAGGCTGCTTGTTGCTGATGACCCCCGCAATATAGGCAATCAACACAGCAAACGCATCGCTCAGATTATGAAGGGCATCGGAAAGCAGCGCCAGACTGCCCGAAAGGAATCCCCCGGCAATCTCGATAGCTGAGATAATAAAATTCAACAGAGTAGTAATCAGCAGATTACGCTGTTTCTGGTCTCTATGGTGATTTGATTCCACTCCTGTACTCCTGCTTATTACCTGTAAAAGTACAAAACCGGGTGCAGATACCAGATATCTGATTAACGATATTCGATTTTTGATTTTTGATTTTTGAACTGCTGTTCGTTAGTGTACATTGGTGTAGGAAAATGGACAGTAATGATCGAAAAATGATGATAAATTATTTTTATAAATTATTGAATATTAGTATTTTATAATTTATGGCATGCGATTGGCTAAAGAAAGATCACGTTTCGCTGAAAAAATTGATAAAAGCTGATTGCCATGAAAACGATGAAAACCTTCTTTTTAGCTGCCCTGTTCATGACAGGATTCATAGTAAATGCTGACGTCCAGCCGGCTAAGTTCACCCTCGCTGATGAGCCCTACATCGATGACATCCCGTTCAACACGGAAGAAATTGCAGGATCTGTGCAGTCTTCATCTGACCTGACACAATTCACCCTGGAGGATGAAACATACATTGATGATATTCCATTTGATACAGAGGCCATCGCCCAGGCAGCACAGGAAAAGGAGAGTTATGAAAAAGCCATGGCTGAAGTGTTCACGCTGAAAGAAGAGAAATATGTTAATGATATTCCCTTTGCTACCGATGAGATCGCCCTCAATGCAGCACCGGTGAATGAATCCAGCCGGCAGGCGGTCACAAAAGTGGCCATTGAACCCCTTGTCACTGTTGGGAGACCGGTTGTCAGCATCCTGGAAATCCTGATTCCGGTCATCATCATTCTTGGAACTCTCTCATATGCCGTATATGAATATATACTGAACTAAGAGGGTCATTTTGCTCATAGTTTTAGGTTAGTACAACAAGGAGCACGCTGAAAAGCGTGCTTTTTTATTGATGTTTTTTATACCTTTGAGCCCCATTTAATGACACCATCCATGAAAAAAACAATTTTTTATCTGATGATCGGATGCCTGTGGATTCAGCCCCTTTTAGGACAGCAGCTGAACAGGGTGGTAACGGATACGACGCTTCATACAGAGGTTTTAATCGACACCAGTAACAGGGCTGGCCTGACAGGTCAGGTGTTCGGAGCTTTCTACCAGCAGGAATATGCAACCTATTCGGCCGATGCAGAAATCATCCGGCTCATCGGTGGAAAACTGAATGATTACCATCTGACCGTTGTGATGGGTTCATGGTGCAGTGACAGCCAGGAACAGGTCCCGAGGTTCATTAAGATCCTGGATCAGCTACATTTCCCTGAAGATCGGATGACGATCATTTGCGTCGACAGAAAAAAGAAGACCATTCTCACCGACATTCAGCCCCTGAATATCCAGCTGGTCCCCACATTCATTTTCTACAGGGAAGGTGCTGAGGCTGGCCGCATCGTTGAAACACCAGCCGAAACCCTTGAAAAGGATATCCTCCGAATCGTCACCATGCCATGATCATTGTCCGCACCATCGCTGAAACAAAACAGCACCTTAACGTCATCCGCTCAGGGGGAAAGACCATCGGATTTGTACCCACCATGGGAGCTCTGCACGAAGGGCACCTGACCCTGATCCGCACAGCAAAGGAATCAACCGATTATGTTGCTGCCAGCATCTTTGTCAATCCCATCCAGTTCAATAATCCGGAAGATCTGATGAAATACCCGAGGGAGGAGGAATCCGACATCAGGAAGCTGAAGGAGGCCGGATGTGATATGGTATTCATCCCAACGGTGGAAGAGATGTATCCTGTGCCGGATACGACCGTATTCGATTTCGGACATCTTGACAAGGTCATGGAAGGAAAGTTCCGTCCAGGGCACTTCAACGGAGTCGCCATTGTGGTGAAAAAACTCTTTGAGATCATCGAACCCCATCAGGCCTTTCTGGGAGAGAAGGATTTTCAGCAGCTGACCATCATACAGCGAATGGTCAGCCTGCTACATCTACCTATAAAGATCGTTGCCTGTGAGACCATCAGGGAGACCGACGGGCTGGCCATGAGTTCAAGGAACAAACGCCTTACGCCGCAGGAAAGGGCCATTGCCCCGGTCATTCACCAGATCCTTGAGAAAGCGGTCCGTCTGAGAAGATCACGCAGCATAAGGCAGGTAAAGGATTGGGTATACAGGGAATTTCAAAAATTCCCCGCTTTTACACTGGAATATTTCGAGCTTGTGGATGCAAACACCCTGCTTCCGGCTGAAAAATGGAACGGTAACGGTCCCGTTATCGGCTGTGTGGCAGCATACCTGGGAAAGGTCAGGCTCATCGATAATATTAAATTTTTTTAATACTTTTGCCGCCACTATGCAAATACACGTTCTAAAATCCAAAATCCACCGGGCGACAATCACCGACTCCAACCTGAACTACATGGGCAGCGTGGCCATCGATGAGGACCTGCTGGAGGCAGCTCATATCCTGGAGAACGAGCAGGTTCATATTTTTAATGTCAATAATGGTGAACGGTTCATTACCTATGCGATCAAGGGAAGACGCGGTTCGGGGGAAGTGGTGATGAACGGGGCCGCAGCGCGCAAAGTGGAGATCGGGGATGTGATCCTGATTCTCACTTTTGCATTGATGGATCCTGAAGAGGCAACGCATCACCACCCCATTATCCTGTTTCCGGATAAGGATAATAAATTAAAATAACCGTTGAAGAAGACACTTGCAACGATCGGGAAACTGATATTTTTCCTGGGTCTGGGGATTTTTTTCATCTGGCTCTTCGTACGTCATCTTACTCCTGGTGAAAAGAGGGAGATCTGGGATTCCCTCGGTCAGGCCAATTACCTGTGGATCCTTCTTTCAATGTTTATCGGCATTTTCAGCCATATCAGCCGGACGATTCGCTGGAAAATGCTGATCGAGCCCATGGGTTACCACCCAAGGTTCATCAATGTTTTCCTGGCGGTCTTTATCGGTTATTTTGCCAACCTGGCCCTGCCCCGCCTGGGGGAGGTCAGCCGCTGCGGTGTCCTGGCCAAATATGAAAAGATACCTTTCCAGAAAAGTTTTGGCACCGTGGTCACCGAAAGGGCTATCGATATCCTGACCTTTGGATTGCTGTTTCTTCTGAACCTGGTACTGCAATTCGGCAAGGTCTCCCATTATATTTCGCAACAAATCATCACGCCTGTCAGGGACAAATTCACCTCTATTGACGGCACGGGCTACCTGTTCTATATCCTTGCTGCAGGATTGATCCTGGTGTTGGCGATATTCTATTATCTGCGCAAACAATTCAACCAGACCCGGCTTTTTCAACGTATCAATGAGGTGGTACAGGGATTCCTCGAAGGATTGAAATCCCTTGCCAGGATAAAAAAACCAGGGTGGTTCATCTTCCATTCAATCGTCATCTGGATCCTGTACTTCATCATGACCTACGTGGTGTTCAACTGCCTCCCCGAAACAAAAGGATTGTCGCTGACAGCCGGTTTCGCCGTCTTTGTCTTTGCGACCATCGGCGTCATGATCGTTCAGGGCGGCATTGGGATCTATCCTGCCATCGTTGCCGAAACACTGCTGCTTTATCACATACCCGAAACCAAAGGATATGCAATGGGGTGGTTGTTGTGGACCGGACAAACCGTTATGCTGATACTTGCTGGCATAATTTCATTAATTTTGTTGCCGCTGGTAAACAAAAACACACATGGAAAAGATCGATCAGATACAGTCGAGGATACTTGATCTGCCCTCGTTGAACCGGATGCTGGCCATCTGGAGATTTCGCGGAGAAAAGATCGTTTTCACCAACGGCTGTTTTGATATCCTTCATCCGGGGCATATCGAATACCTGTCGAAGGCGGCCGATCTGGGGGATGTGCTGATCATCGGACTGAACAGCGATGAATCGGTGCGACGGCTCAAGGGAGAAAACCGCCCTGTGAACAGCGAGACTGCCCGTGCACAGGTGCTGGCATCCCTGCGGTTTGTCACTGCCGTCGTCCTGTTTGGTGAAGACACGCCTTATGAGCTCATCCGGACCGTGCAGCCCGACGTCCTGGTCAAGGGAGGCGATTACACGGCGGAGGAGATCGTCGGTAACGATATAGTCACTGCCAGCGGGGGCCAGGTGGTTATCCTCGGCTTTCTTCCCGGATATTCGACTTCACACCTGATCCGAAAGATCAGGGAGCAATAAACGATCAACATTAAACCCTACCGGACAATTTGCCTAAAGCTAAAACAGTCTTTTTCTGCCAGAATTGTGGCGCACAGTCGGTCAAATGGATCGGCCGTTGTCCTTCATGCGGAGAATGGAATACGTATGTAGAGGAGGTCATCCAGCAGGAACGCCGGGAAGACCGTGCCAGGGGCATCAGGGCCGCAGAGCCCAGGCTGATCGCCGATATCGACTGGTCGGAACAGCGACGCATCAGCACGGCTGACGGGGAGCTGGACAGGGTGCTGGGAGGAGGCCTGGTGCCAGGGTCGCTGGTGCTGATCGGCGGTGAGCCCGGCATTGGCAAATCCACCCTGATGATGCAGGTCGCCCTGCGGATGGAAGGAAAACGCATCCTTTACATTTCAGGGGAGGAAAGCGAACAGCAGTTGCGCATGAGGGGCGACAGGCTGGGGATACAGAACAAGGATTTCTATATCCTGACAGAGACTTCCGTGCAATCCGTTCTTCACCAGATTGAAAAGATCAATCCAGGCCTTGTCATCGTTGATTCCATCCAGACACTGCAAACCGAGGCAGTTGATTCCTCGCAGGGATCCGTATCCCAGGTAAGGGAGTGCACTTCGGAACTTCAGAGGCTGGCCAAGACCACGGGCATCCCTGTGGTTCTTATCGGTCACATCACCAAGGAAGGCTACCTGGCCGGGCCGAAAGTACTGGAACATATGGTGGATACGGTTCTGCAGTTCGAGGGCGACCGGCATCATATCTACCGCATCCTGCGCGCCACAAAGAATCGTTTTGGGTCTGTATCCGAGCTGGGGATCTATGAGATGCAGAGCAGCGGTCTGCGGGAGGTGGCCAATCCTTCGGAGATACTCCTGTCGCAGCGTGACGAGCAGCTCAGCGGGGTAGTGATTGCCGCCACCCTGGAAGGATTGCGTCCCATGCTCATCGAGACCCAGGCCCTGGTGAGCTCGGCTGCTTACGGCACCCCACAGCGCTCTGCGACAGGTTTTGACGTCAGGCGCCTGAACATGCTGCTGGCAGTCCTTGAAAAAAGATGCGGTTTCCGGCTGGGGATGAAAGATGTGTTTCTGAATATCGCCGGGGGAATACGCGTGGACGATCCGGCCATCGACCTGGCAGTCATTTGTGCGGTGCTGTCCTCCAACACAGATATCCCTGTGGATAAGGATATATGCTTCGCCGCTGAAGTGGGCCTTTCGGGCGAGATCCGCGCCGTGAACCGGATAGAGGCCCGTATCCTGGAAGGGGAGAAACTGGGCTTCGCAAAGATTGCCATCTCCGCTTACAACAGCAGAAACCTTGACATCAAGAAATTTTCGATACAGGTCATACCCTGCCGCAGGATCGAAGAGGTGTATGCCCTTCTGTTTGGTTAAAGGCCTTTCCCCTTATAAATAAAAAGAAAGATCAGCGGGATCAGGATCCCGGCCACCGTGATCCACGCTCCCCGCCGTGTAATACCATTTTTTCCCCTAAGCACAAACAATCCGGTGATGGCAAGCAGAGCCAGCGCACCTGCATAGATATCTGAGAACCATGTCCACCACCTGGTCGGATTGTAGTGAAGAAAATTGACCTGGTTAAATACGGGTCTCCGCCGGATGGTTTCAATGAAAGCGGTCGAAGCCGACAGATCAATAATGGCGGAGCCATGGTCAAGAAAAACTTTGACGGTCTGTGGGTTTGGGAAATAATGTTTTTTGTACTCCCTTTTTAAACCGATCTGGTCCAGAATATCAACTACTTGATCCTTGGATAGAT
This sequence comes from Bacteroidota bacterium, assembly GCA_022711405.1. Lineage (GTDB taxonomy): Bacteria > Bacteroidota > Bacteroidia > Bacteroidales > JAGONC01 > JAGONC01. The sequence goes on along the minus strand of JAKLFC010000003.1, from coordinate 193,204 downwards.
AAGTAGAAGTTACCGGTAAGCTGACAGCAGTTTCCCAGTTCCGGATGATATAATTGGGATTCCAGTCCTTGATATGGTTCAGTGCAATACCGGAAAGTGCATAGATAACGGTCATTCCGAAAAAGAAATATCCGAAATCCCGATGAATGGCATTATTCCATCTTCTCCACCTGAATGCGGCCATCCCGTAATTCCTTAATTTGCTTTTTGTTTGAATTCCGAACAGATGACCGAATAGAAAGAGAGATATCCTTTTTCGCTGGCAGCTATCTGTGCCCTGTATTCAGCGATCTGATCCCAGGCAGGATTATGAGTACCCTGGTCGGCCTGTTCACCCAGGCCGGTGTGAGAACCTTCAGCATGTTCTTCCGTCCCTTCAGTTTCAGATCCTGCAACTTCCTGTTTTTCTGCAGATTCCTGGTCTTTCAGTTCTTTTTCCCATTCAGCAAGGTACTGTTCATCCACTCTCAATTCATCGACAATTCCTTTGACGATGACCTCGTTACCCTCCAGTGCAACATCAAAACTGGGGATGGTTTCACCTGTGACCACCTTGACACGGCCTTCTCCTTCCGGCTGGACAAGGAACATCCGTTTCCCGCTTTGGCGGCAAACGTGATCCACCAGTCCTTCAATCTGTATCTCCTTGCCGATAAACTGACCGGCCAGGGAATCAAAATCAGACACTGTCAGCACAGCCATTCCGGATATATCTTCCTGCTGAGGCTTGTCTGAACGGGTGCCGCAGGATGCCAGTAATACCGACAGAGCGATGATAAACATGAAACGAGTGTACATAGAACCTCCCTAATTAATGAATGAATACACCCCATCGGGGTATCTGAACTTTTTTTTTTGCAAAAATAGGAAATCCTGATATTCAGCTGACTCTTCAATAAAAAGAAGATTCAGGGCATCCTCCCTTTTCTTTTGTATTTTTGAAAATCCTAGCACAGGAAAGCCGGTGGAAAAGACAGCTGTTCTCGAACGAATCCTGAACTGGCGGGCCCGTCACATCAGTGATAACCAGTTCATCCTGATACTGAGCGTGGTGGTTGGGATACTGGGTGGATTGAGTGCGGTGATCATCAAAAATGGTGTAGCATTTCTTCATACCGGCCTGACTGCAGGTATTTCTCCCATCAGCCATCATTTTCTGTATTTTCTTTATCCCATGACAGGGATACTGCTGACGGTCATCTTCGTCCGGTATATCCTTCGAAGGCCCCTCAGTCATGGCATACCGACGGTTCTTCATGCCATCTCAAAAAAAAGGGGAGTCCTGGCTCCTTTTCAGACGTACGCTTCCATTATTGCCAGTGTGTTGACAGTCGGATTTGGAGGATCGGTCGGGCTGGAGGGGCCGACCATCGGAACGGGAGCTGCCATTGGGTCGAACCTGGGCAGGATGCTGAACCTGAATTATAAACAGATCACGCTTATGATCGGAGTGGCGGGAACTGCCGCCATGGCCTCCATTTTCCAGGCGCCCATTGCTGCCATGCTGTTCGCCGTAGAGGTGATCATGATCGACCTGACGACCTTTTCCATCATACCCCTGCTGATCGCATCGGCCACCGCAGTCCTTACCTCTTACTTTCTGCTTGGCCAGGCTGTGCTGTATCCCTTTGAGATCCAGGGTCATTTTAAAATTTCAGAGGTACCCTATTATGTGGCTCTTGGGATTCTGGCAGGCATGGTATCCATCTATTTTACAAAGATCTACATATCTATCGAACGTCTTTTTCAACGGATCAGGCCATGGAACGTCCGGTGGCTGGTGGGAAGCAGTATGCTGGGACTGCTGATATTTCTCTTTCCGGCGCTCTATGGGGAGGGATATGAAGCGGTGAATGCTGCTTTGAGCGGCAACTACCATCCGATCCTGGATAACAGCATATTCAGCCGGTATCAGCCGGATGTGCAGACCATGCTTGTGCTTTTTCTCATCATGATCCTGCTGAAAGCCATCACCACTGTTGTCACATTCGGGGCTGGGGGCATTGGCGGTATCTTTGCACCTGCACTTTTTACAGGTGTATTTACCGGGCTGTGGTTCGCAGAACTGGTCAACCATCTGGGGCTGGGTCCTGTTCCAGCCGGGAATTATGCCCTGGCGGGCATGGGAGGTGTCATTGCAGGTGTACTGCACGCACCGCTGACCAGTATCTTCCTGATCGCGGAGATCACGGGGGGATACCAGCTGTTTCTTCCCCTGATGATCACCTCGGCCGTCACTTACGTCACGGTCAGGATCTTTGTTTCCAATTCAGTGTATACGCATCTTCTCGCCCGACGGGGCGAACTGATCACACATGATAAAGACAGGGCCGTACTGACCCTCATGAAAGTGGAGGATCTGATCGAGAAGAATTTTCTTCCCCTGCATCCGGATGAATACCTGGGTGATCTGGTGAGGCTGGTTTCCAAATCTTCACGGAATCTCTTCCCGGTAGTGGATGAGGAGGGATTCTTCAAAGGCCTGATCACCCTGGATGATATCCGGAAGATCATGTTCAGGCCTGAGCTCTATGGCACCACATACGTCAGCGATCTGATGGTCATTCCATCTGTGACCGTCGATCTTGATGATAGTATGGAAGAGGTGACCGAGAAGTTCCAGCGGTCAGGACAATATGTTCTGGTCGTGCTGCACCATAGTAAGTATATCGGATTTGTCTCGAGGGCAAATGTCTTTTCGGAGTACCGGAAAATGCTGAAGACGATCTCAGATGAATGATCTCCCGAATGACAGTCCCCGCTTTTCCATTTGGTTCCATACGCATTGATCAATATTGAATACCTTTGCACCATGCAAAAAAATTTTGGGTACCGGTATGCACTATTCCCCGGAGCCGTTGGGCTGTTGCTGTCACTGGTAGTGGCCTGCCAGGCCGTCGCTCAGGATACAGCACTTATCCGGCTGATCCAGGCTGATGAGATCAGTTATGACAAGCGGGCCAATGCCAATGTTCAGGTGCTGACAGGTCATATCATTCTGGAGCATGACGGGGTGTACCTGTATTGTGACACCGCTTACCTGAACGATGTCGGGAACCGTGTGGAAGCACTGGGCGACATTCATGTCGAATCGAGCGATACGCTTCATCTGTACGGCAAACATATGTGGTACGACGGCAATACCAGGATCGGCGAAATTGAAAAGGAGGTAGTGCTGATCGACAACAAGACCACCCTCTACACCGATTTTCTGCTCTATAACAGAACCACCCAGATAACCGAATACCATAAGGGTGGCAGGATCCTGTCAGAAGACAATGAGCTGGTGAGTGAAACGGGGTATTATTACATCCGGGAAAAGACATTTGCATTCAGCAGGAATGTGATCCTGAAAGATCCTGATTACACGGTGCGGGCCGATACCATGCGGTATGCCACCGAAACGGAAATTGCGTATTTCACGGGCCCGACGCACATCGAATCAGAGGATTTCTATATCTTCTGCGTGGCCGGATGGTTTGATACACGCAACGACCGGTCGTACCTGGGAAAAGGCTCCCTGATACGCACCGGTGACCAGACGCTCACTGCCGACAGCATCTATTACGAACAGAAGGCGGGGCTGGGCAGAGCTTATCACAACGTGGTGGTCACCGACACCATCCAGGATATCATCCTTAAGGGGAATTACTCCCTGTACAGCAAAGAGCAGCGGTTTTCGATGATCACCGACAGTGCGCTGGCCATCATGGCCGACCGTGAGGATTCATTGTTCATGCATGCCGATACCCTCATCGCTTTTTTCGATTCGGCCCAGAAGGCGCAGGACCTTTATGCCTATCACAGGGTCAAGTTTTACCGGACCGATATTCAGGGGATGTGCGATTCGCTTCATAACGATATCGCCGATTCCGTGCTGACATTGTACAAGGATCCGGTACTCTGGTCGGATGAAAATCAGCTCACTGCCGATTCCATACGGATCTGGTTCCGTAATAAACAGATCGACCGGCTGCAGTTGCACAACACGTCCCTGATCATTTCAAGGGACGATTCTATCCGGTACAATCAGATCCGGGGGCTGGACATGATGGGGTACTTCGTTGATAACGAGCTTAACAGGATCAGGGTGGAATCCAACTCCGAAACGATCTATTATGTCCGCGACGATGACGGGTCGCTGATAGGAGTGAACAAAGCGGTTTCCGGCTCCATGTGGATCTTTATCTCCGACAATGCGATCGAGCGCATCATTTATATCGATCGTCCCACAGCGATCCTTTACCCTGAAAAAGATCTGCCCGAGCAGGAAAAGACCCTGAGAGGATTCCAGTGGAAGGGTGATCAGCGTCCCATGGACAGGAACGATATTTTTCGCTGGTAAGGGAAAAGAGGCCTTATTTGTTTTCTTCCGGTGCTTTTTCTGCAGGCGGAGTATAGGGTTGCTTCTCCGGTTTTTTACCAAAGACCGAAACAGATACATACCGCTGCGGATTCAGCCTCAGGTCCTCCAGCAACAGGTTGAGTTCAATGGAGGAGGTCACCAGGTTATCGTAAAGCTTCTGGTCATTGATCAATAATCCCATGGATCCCTCACCCCTGTTGATCTTTTCAGCGATCACGGAAATATCGGCAAGAGTCTGGCTCAGATCCGAGAGTGTGCTGGATATCTTCATTTGGGCGATCGTATCACTGATCGCCGAGAAATTGCTCAGTACATTGGTGATCTCTGCATTGCTGTTCTGAAGGTTATGGGTAATGGACTCGATGTGACCGATGATGTCGGTGAGCTTTTTCTGCTGTGTCATCACCAGGGTATCAATGGCTGAGCTGGTGTTGGCAAGATTTCCGAAGGTGCTTTTCAGGCTGGCGACGCTTGCGATCAGGTCATCACGCATGTTTTCATTGAAAACCATCTGTATGATCGTGACCATCGAATCAATGGAGGAGATCAGGTTCTCAGCTTTGCGCCGGATGGGCTCCACCTGCCGGTTGACCTCCTCACGAAGCGACTGCTCAATGGATGAGGAAAGGGTATCGCCGGGTTCGCAGTATTCCGGTGAATCACCCAGGATCAGATCAATGGACTTCCCTCCCAGCAGGTCCTGTGAATAAATCCTGGCTACCGTATTCTCTGGAATCCTGATCTTTTTATCCAGCACGAATTCCACGACAATAAGGGGAGATGTTTCACTTTCAAATTCGATCTTTGTCACCTGCCCGACAGCAAAACCATTGATATTAACAGGGTTAGCCACAATCAGTCCGTCAATACGTTCATAGACGGCGAAAAAATTCCGTTCCGGCTTGAGCAGGGTTTTCCCTTTTAAGAAGTTCAATCCCCAGACGAAAAGGATGAGGGCAACAATGAAAACCAGTCCTATCTTTGATTCACGGGATAATATCACGGATGGTGTTTTGGTGATGCAAATATAATAAAATAAGACGATCTCCCGGAAGAATCCTTATGAATGCTTTCACACCTGATCCTCCGGAACTCAGGGACCGGATTGCATGGCCTTCTCTGCCTGGTCAAGGCTTATACGGATTTCATTTTGAAAAGCTACAACAAATGCATCATTGAAACCCATGGAGCGAACTGTTTTGCAAAGGGCGGAAGCCTTTTCTTTTGATGGCTCATCACCGGTAGTATATTTATACAATCCCCCCTGGGTGTATTCCCTGACCTCCTGAACACCCTTGAAAAGGGACGAATTCAGCGGGAGTTTTTTGGCGGAGGTATAGAACTGGACCCGGAAAGAGATCCTGTCGTGGCTGGATCCGGAAGGATCGGGTGGCCTGGCCGCAGGTTTATCAGCGGGTACAGGGCCTATGGATTTCTCCTGTTTACCGGTGGTCTTTTCAGCCGGTGTTTTCGGCAGATCGGATTGTTCGGTGTTTTTCCGGGCAGCGGTCAGCGGTTCAGAAGCAGGATTCTCCATCTTATTTTTATAATCCCTGAATGCCCTGTATATTGCTGATGCCAGATAAACCTGTCCTTCTTCCGACATAAGATAGCCCTCTTCCGCGGCGTTGCTCAGAAAACCAGTTTCGATCAGCACTCCGGGCATGGTGGTCCGGTACAGTACCAGAAAACCGGCCTGTTTCACTCCCCTGTCATTCCTGCCGACACGCTCCCTGAACTGGTCCTGGACATTCACCGCCATGGACAGGCTCTGTTCCAGAAAAATATTCTGGTAGAGGTTAAAAACGATATACGCTTCATCCGAGTTGGGATCAAATCCTTCATAATTGGCCGTATAATCGCTTTCAAGCAGGATAGACGCATTTTCAAGTTTTGCCACTTCCAGGTTGTCTTCACTTTTATGCAGGCCCATCACATAGGTCTCCGCACCGAAGGGGGTGCTTTTAGGATTTGAATTGCAGTGGATGGAAATGAAAAGGTCGGCGTGACTTTCATTGGCGATCTGGGCACGTTTATACAGCTCAATGAATACATCGGTTTTCCGGGTATAGATGACGTTGATTTCGGGCATGTTCTTTTCGATATACTCCCCTGTTTTCAGGGCTATGGCCAGCACAATGTCCTTTTCCCTGGAGTGTTTGCCCAGTGCACCCGGATCTTCGCCGCCGTGTCCGGCATCGATCACCACCCTGTCGATCCGGGCGAGGTTATGTTGAGCGAAAGCCTGAGGGAAGATAAAGAGGATAAGGCAGAGTATACCAAAATTAAGACACGATCGTTTCACCTATGGCAGATTTTATTTAGTTTTGATCTGTAGTATTTACAAAAATAGTCAAATTTCATCTTGTCTGGATTAAGCGCTTTGCGTGACTTATCAACAAATAAACGGTGGGTAACTCTTTCTATTATACTCCTGACCGTTTTTGCAGATTTCCTTCAGCTTCGCGCACAGGACACGATTCCGATTGAGTCTCCTCCCGACTCATTGTACACGGTCAGGTTCGACAGATCAACAGGGGACACCCTTGGCGGTTCTGTCAACCGGTACCAGCTGGAAGGGAAGATCGATTATAAGTCGGCCGATTCCCTGGTCTTTGATCTGAAGCAGGAGAAAGCATATCTGTACCGGGATGCGGAGCTGAATTACCAGAAAACGAACCTGAAGGCCGGGTATGTGGAGATCGATTTTAACAAAAGTGAGCTATATGCTACGTTCCAGGTTGATTCGGTGAATGAGTCCACAGGCAAACCCGTCTTCTCAGAGGGCGAGCAAAACTTTACAGCGGAGGAGATGCGGTATAACTTCGAAACGGAAAAGGGATTGATCAAGGGAGTGGTCACCCAGGAAGGGGACGGGTACATACATGGTACCACGATCAAACGGATGGAGGGTAACATCATCAATGTCAAGTCGGGAAACTATACCACGTGCAGTGCTCCGCACCCGCATTTCTCGATGCAGTTCAAGAAGGCCAGGGTCATACCCGATAACAAGATCGTTACCGGCCCGGCGTATCTGGTAGTGGCAGATGTTCCACTGCCCATTGCCGTCCCCTTTGGATTGTTTCCCATCTACAAGGGGAGAACTTCGGGTATCATTTTCCCAACCTACGGGGAATCCAAGGACAGGGGTTTTTTCCTGGAGAACGGAGGGTACTACTGGGGGATCAGTGATTATTTCGATCTGACCCTAAAAGGGGATGTGTACTCACGGGGAAGCTGGGCCATCAAACCATCGGTAGGCTATAAAAAACGGTATAAATTCGGGGGATCCTTTGCCTTCAGCTATGCGGACAACCGGATCGGAGAAGAAGGCACCCCGGAGTACGAGCGCAATAAGGATTTCTCGGTCCGCTGGATCCACAGCCAGGATCCCAAGGCAAGGCCAGGCAGCACCTTCAGCGCCAACGTCAATTTTGTGACACGCAGCTATAACCGGTACAATCCGGTTTCCCTTAACGACTATCAATCCAATACTTTCCAGTCGAGCATCTCCTATCAGAAGAATTGGGCGGGCAAGTATTTTCTGGCCCTTAACCTGAATCATTCCCAGAACACGTTGCAGAAGACCGTAGACCTCTATCTCCCAAAAATTTCATTCTCAGTGAACAGGTTCTTTCCCTTCCGTAAAAAACAGCGGGCGGGAGAATTGAAGTGGTATGAAAATATCAGCATGAATTACTCCATGAACGCGGAGAACAGGATCAGTACATACGATTCGCTACTCCTGGAAGGCAAATTCTGGGACGATATGCGCAATGGCGTCAGGCACAGCATACCCATCACCAGTACCGTAAAACTCTTCAAGTACCTGAACATGTCCAACAGCATCAATTATACAGAACGATGGTATTTTCAGAAGATCATGAAGGTCTGGACGAACGATACGCTCTTCAGTGGTAATGATACCATAGTCGGGTATGTGCTGAACGATACCGTGAATGGACGGTATGGGGTGAGGGATTTTAACTTCACTTCCTCCGTTTCCACCAAGCTTTACGGTATCCTGCAGTTCAAAAAGGGACCCCTGAGGGCGGTACGGCATGTGATGACACCCTCGGTTGGATTTTCGATCCGGCCTGATTTCGGGAATCCCAGGTTCGGATACTGGGATTATTATTACACGGATGCTGATCATTCCGACAGCGTAAGGTACTCCCCTTTTCAAAACAGTATATACGGTACAGCGCCGGATGGAAAATCGGGCAACCTGTCGCTCAGCCTGCAAAACAACCTTGAGATTAAGGTTCGGTCGAAAAAAGACACCATCACCGGGATGAAAAAGCTGGTCCTGATCGAAAACTTCTCCATTGCCACCGGGTACGACATTGCCAGGGATTCGCTGAAGTGGTCGCCCATTTCCATGTCGGGCCGTACCCGGATCGTAAAGAACCTCAACCTGCAATTCAACGGGACCTGGGATCTGTATGCACTGGACGATTCCACCGGGAAGAGGATCAACCAGTTCCAGTGGTCGAAGAACCACAGGCTGTTACGGTTCGAGAACTCGACGTGGAACCTGAGTTTCAGTTACCGGCTTGGGCCCAAGAAAAAGCCTCTCGCTCCCAAACCCGGGACCGGAACGCAGGAGGAATTTCAGGATGTCATCAACCAGCCCGATCATTACCTTGACTGGAGCAATCCCTGGAGCCTGAATCTATCCTACAATTTCCGGTTCTCACACCGGTATGATGTTTCCAAAATGGACAATACCAACGACCTGGTCCAGACGCTTTCGTTTTCGGGGGACGTGAGCATCACGAAAAAATGGAAAGTGACCTTCTCATCGGGTATCGATCTTGATAATTTCACGTTTTCCACCACCTCCATCAGCGTGTACCGCGACCTGCACTGCTGGGAGATGCGGTTCAACTGGATACCTATTGGGGGTTTGCAGAGCTGGAACTTTGCCATCAACGCCAAAGCTCCGATGCTGCAGGATCTGAAACTGCAGAAAAAGAAAGACTTCCGTGACAATTTTTAGATATCTGATTAACGGATTAACGGATATTTGATTTGGGATTTGATTTTCGATTTAAATCAACTATCAGATATCGGTTAATCTTTTCATCAGATATCAACCATGGTTCCAATCCCGGCTGTGATAGCCTTTTCGTAGACCAGTTTCGCTGTGGCAGCGTCCTGGATGGCCAGTCCGTTCGATTTAAACAGGGTGATCTCCTCATCGTTTTCTCTTCCGGTTTTTGAACCTGTGATGATCTCTCCGAGGTCGGCATAATAATGTCCATCGGTGATGGCACCTTCCCTGATAGGGATCAGGAGATCCCCGGCCTCACCGAAACAGGCCTCCCGGCTGTCGCCGATGAATCTGGATCGTTTGACGAGGGCTGTGTCCAGTTCCCGGGCATTGGGCGTATGACTTCCTATGCCGTTGATATGGGTGCCAGGCCTGACCCTGGAGCCATCGAACAGGGGTGTGGCAGAGGAGGTGGCCGTGCAGATGATGTCGGCCTCCAGCAGTTCGCGTGGATCTGTAGCGATCAGGACAGGGAAGCTGACCTTCGGGGCGAGCTCGGCAACAAAGGCCAGGGCTGATTCCCTTGAGATATCGTAGACCAGTGCTTTCGACAGGGTCCTGGCCTCGGCCACTGCCAGCAGCTGCATCCGGGCCTGGACACCGGTGCCAAAAACGGCAGCCATCTGACCTTCCTGCTGCCTGGCCAGGTAACGCGTGGCGACGCCGCTGGCAGCGCCCGTCCTGACAGCAGTAAGGTAACCTCCGTCCATGATACAGACCACATCGCCCGATTCGGGATCCTGAAGCAGCACCTTGCCCATCACCACAGGATATTGAAACCGGGCTGGATTCTCTTTGTAGATCGTTACGACCTTGATGGCCAGGGCTTTCATTTCTTTCAGATAAGCGGGCATGTACAGCGATAAACCTCCCGGCGGGCTGATGGCGGTACGCAACGGTAGCAACGCTGTACCGCGTGACAGTTCGGCAAATGCCCTCTCAACGGCCACCATGCAGTCCTTCATGGTAAGGACTGACATAACATCGGAACGGCTTAAAAGAAGTGTCATGGCTGCTTGAATTTATCGCAATTTACGAAAATCAATATGAAACTGATCAGGTTCCATAAGAAAAATTAACCGGACTGCAGAGAGAGATGCTTCATGCGAAAATTTATTACTTTTGCCGTTATAGCGTAAAAAAATGAAAAGATCCATCTTAATCAGCGATGCGCCCCGTCCTCTGGCATCTTACAGCCAGGCCATCATGGTAGACAATATTCTGTATGTATCCGGTCAGATCGGCATCGATCCCTATACCGGCAAGTTTGTTGAAGGAGGACCGGTAGCCCAGTTAAAACAGATCATGAAAAACATCAAGGCTATCCTGAAAGAGGTTGATATGGACTTTACCCATATCGTGAAGGTTTCGCTTTTCCTTTCAGATATGAACTTGTACAATGACATCAACCAGGTCTATGCCGAATATTTTGAACATGATCCTCCCGCGAGGGAAACATTTGCAGTGGCCGGCCTGCCTAAAAACGCCGATGTGGACATCTCCTGCATTGCCATAAGGTTGCCTGATAAAGAAGTGCTGTCGGTGCACTGACAATGATTTGCGGAAAGCATATTTGAAGCATGAAATATGAAGCATGAAATAGTAAATAGTAATGACAATGGGTAAAATGATGATGAGAAGCTGGAGCATTGTCCTGCTGTTTGCTGCCAGCTGGTCAGTGAAGGCAGATGAGGGCATGTGGATACCGCTTTTACTTGGTGATTTTAACGAGGAAGAGATGATTGCGATGGGAATGAAGATCACTGCCGAAGATATTTACAGTGTCAATCATTCCTCCCTGAAGGATGCCGTGTTGGTTTTCGGCGGGGGATGCACGGCCGAAATTGTTTCCGAAAAGGGCCTTATACTCACCAACCACCACTGCAGTTATGGATCCATCCAGCGTCACAGTTCCATTGAGCACGATTACCTGACCGAGGGATACTGGGCCGAAAACCTTTCTGAAGAGTTGCCCTGTACGGGATTGACCTGTACGCTCCTGATCCGCATGGAAGATGTGACCGAAAGGATCCTGAGTCAGATCCCTGACGGGATCTCTGAGGCAGAGCGGCAACGGATGATCGGGGAACGGATCGGACAAGTCAAAAAGGAAGCCACCGAAGGCACCCATTACTCGGCTGATGTGGAACCCTTCTTTTACGGGAATTCATACTACCTTTTTGTCAATGAAATCTTTAAGGATATTCGCCTGGTAGGCGCACCCCCATCGGGCATCGGGAAATTCGGAGGAGACACCGATAACTGGATGTGGCCCCGTCATACGGGCGACTTCTCCATTTTCCGGATCTATGCCGACTCGGCCAACCTGCCAGCCTCCTATTCACCGGATAATATACCCTATACACCCAGGAATCATTTGAAAATATCCCTGAAAGGATATCAGGAAGGCGACTTTACCTTCGTATTTGGATATCCCGGCCGTACTACCGAATACCTGCCTTCGTGTGCTGTCAGAATGATCACTGAAGAAGAGAATCCGATTCGAATCCAGATGAGGAACATCGCTCTTGGAATCATCGACAGGGCCATGCAAAGCGATGATGCAACGCGTATACAATACGCTGCAAAACAGGCAGGGATTGCCAATGGCTGGAAAAAATGGATCGGTGAGAACAAAGGGATCAAACGGCTGAATGCCCTGGATAAAAAGGAGAATTTCGAGGAAAGATTTCAGCACTGGGCCGGCAAAAACCCGCTGGTCAGAGACCAGTACGGACAGCTCCTGCCGGCTTTTGAAAAATTGTACGCAGAGCTGACTCCCTATTCCAAAGCAGAGACATACCTGTGGGAGTCGGCCTTCCGTACCGATCTGCTCCGCATCGCAGGTTCGTGCCGCACACTGGTTGAGAAAAGCAGGGATAAAGAGACTGACCCTTCTGTGATCGAAAAAGAGCTGACTTCCCTGAAAAATTCGCTGGCTGGGCAATACAGGAACTACAACCAGGCCGTCGACAGGGAACTGTTCAGACAACTGATCCATGCCTATTTTGAAAACCTGGATCCGGCTTTCAGCCCTCCGTTCTTCAACGAGATCCGGACAAAATACAAAGGGGATATTCAGCGGTTCACGCAGGATATGTTCCAATCCAGCATCTTTGACTCTGGAGAGACCGTTACCGGTCTTCTGGATCATTACCGGCCATCGGACTATAAAAAGATCGCCAGGGACCCGGCGTATAAACTGGCCACAGAACTGCGGGACTATTATTTCAACCAGCTGGTACCCGTCATGCAGGGTCTGGAATCACGCTCCGACAGCCTGATGCGAATCTATATGAAAGCCCAGATGCAACTGCTGTCTGATAAACATTTCTACCCGGATGCAAACTCCACCCTCCGCGTGGCGTACGGAAAAGTGATGGGCTATGCTCCGGCAGATGCCGTTGAATACGACTGCTATACTACCCTGGCAGGAATCATCATGAAGGAAGATCCTGATATTCATGATTATACAGTGGATGCCAAATTGAAGGAACTCTATTCCAAAGCCGATTATGGCCGCTATGCCGACCCGGATGGAACCCTGCATACATGTTTTATTGCCACCAATCACACTTCCGGAGGAAATTCAGGCAGCCCTGTCCTGAACGCTGAAGGATACCTTATTGGGATCAACTTTGACCGATGCTGGGAAGGTACCATGAGCGACCTGATGTATGACCCCGATATGTGCCGAAATATCAGCCTGGACATACGTTACTGCCTGTTCATAATGGATAAATATGCAGGGGCACAGCATCTGATCAACGAAATGACATTAATCGAATAATCGATTGTGATATAAAACCTGTTACCTGAAACCTGAAAATATCTGTAACCGGATTCAATTCATCCCTTAAATCCCCGCATCATGTCACACTGGTTGGAAGATGAAATCAATAAGCTGAAAGAGAAAGAACTTAACCTTAATCCAGCTCTTGTCAAACAGAATTACATGAAAAATGCCGCCCTGATCAACGGCTTCTTTAATCTCTTAAAAAAATCATTCGATGACCTGACCAGGGTCATGGGCAAAGATTATAAATTCACCTACCGTACCCTTTCTGTTCTGAAAATTTGTGATAACGAATTCATCGAATTCTCCGGGATCAATTTCAGCCAGAAACCTGCTTTTCTCAGAAGGCTTCAATTCATCCTCACCGATACTCCCGGCAGGATGCAGGTCATCCTTTTCCGGGGCAAACATGATCATCCGGAAGATTCCTGGAAGTTTCATGACAAACAGGAATTTACCGTTCCGGTAGAAAAAATGGATCAGGATCTGGTCAATGAACTGGTCGACTGGTTTGCCTGGAAAAGCTACTCTCCCCGGAGCATACGGGAATGAGCCATGAGGTGGCTGCCTGTCTTCATTGCCTGTCTGGGCTGTATTGCCGTTCACGCCCAAACAGATCCATTTCTGACTGTCCATCAGGAGCAATCCGCCTGGTATAAACCGTTTGAGTGGTTCAGTGATGCACAGTTGGATTCACTGAACGGATTGGAACCTTCCGGAAGCCGTTTGAGTTCAGTTCCTCATGCAACACTAAACCGTATCGTTTTTGGTTACCATCCGTACTGGATGGGCAGCACATACCTGGATTACCGGTGGGACCTGTTGTCAGATCTCTGTTATTTCTCTTTCGAGGTGGACCCATATTCAGGGGCACCCCTCACGACTCATAACTGGCTGAATGCCCCGGTGATTGATTCAGCCCGGGCGAACGGAGTCAATGTTCATCTTTGCATTACCCTTTTTGAGGCGCATATGGCCTTCTTCGGCAATGCTGCCTCCAGGCAGATGCTCATCGACACTGCAATCGCACTGGTCCTGGCCAGGGATGCGAAAGGGGTGAATCTGGATGTTGAGGCAGTGCCATCTTCTCTGAGCAGCGAACTGAACCAGTTCCTGATCCAATTTGCCAATGCATTTCATGAACAATTACCAGGCAGAACGGTCAGTCTGGCCGTCCCGGGTGTTGACCCGTACGGGACTTTCAACCTGCAGGCCCTGGAGCCGATCATCGATCTGTTCATGATCATGGGATACGATTATTACTGGAACGGCAGTTCCACAGCCGGTCCTGTGGATCCCCTGCATACCATGACCGGCAGTTCTGATCATAACCTGTCGCAGACCGTTTCCTATTACCAGAGTAGCGGGATACCCAATGAAAAACTTGTACTGGGACTTCCCTATTACGGACGGCAATGGCCTGTCAGGGATCCCCTCGCCCCCTCGCCGGTCAACGGCTGGGGAACTGCACTGACCTATTCCAGCATAAGGAACAACGGATCCGGATCGTACTCCTGGGGCAACCGGCGATGGGAGCCGAACAGCCTTTCCCTCTATTACTCGTTTCAATCCAATGGCTGGAATCAGTGTTTCATCAATGATGCCGGCAGCCTCGGCAAACGATTTGACCTGGTCAGCCAGAGAGGTCTGGCAGGGATCGGCATATGGGCACTGGGTTACGATCATGGTTACAATGATTTCTGGCAATTGATCCAGGATAAATTCACGGATATGGCCCTTCCGGTTTACCAGGATACCATTTATGATTCAGGGGGACCCGGATTTGACTATTATGCCGGAGAAGACTACCTGATCCGCATTGACCATCCCGGTTGCGATGACCTTCAGCTGACCTTCCTGGAAATGGACCTGGAGGATAAAATGGATCATCTCCGTATCTGGGATGGAAGGGATACAATAAGCCCATTGCTGGCAAACCTCACCGGAGATGATCTGCCGCCGGTGTTCACAGCCAGTCAGGGAGCGTTCACCCTCCGCTTCACCTCCGACATTGCGGTGAACCATGCGGGCTGGAAAGCCATCTGGCATTGCGGTCCGATGAAGGCCAACGATCCGCAGACCATGCCGATCGAACTGGTGAAGTTCTGTCCGGATCCCGTTACCGGCCACCTGTATCTGGAAATCGGAACCTCAGACTACCGGACCATGATCACTGAGACGTACGATGTAACCGGAAAGCGACTCATGCATACGTTTTATGAACGCAATGGACCGGGAGACATCCGGCTGGAACTGGATCTTCATACAGCAGGAATCCACGCGCCGGGGATCTACTTCACCCGCATCATCCTCGACAATGGTTTCTCCGCGTCATTTAAATGGATCTTCCCGGGCGAGTAGATCACGGAGGGCTTCTTCCAGGTTCGGAAACCGGAACTGAAACCCTGATCTGAGTAGCTTTTCGGGCACCATGCCCTGTCCCTCCGAAATGACGGAAGCAGCCTGGCCAAAAACCATCCTCAGCAAGAAGACAGGCACCGGGATTACGGCCGGCCGTTTCAGTACCCGTCCCAGTGCAGCGGAATATTCCGCATTCGTCACGATTCCAGGAGCTGCCAGGTGCACAATTCCCGTCAGGGATCCGGTCCCGATGATATGATGGTAAGCCTTCACCAGGTCATCACGGTGTATCCAGCTGAACAGCTGCCTGCCGGTTCCAATCCGACCCGCTATCCCCAGTTTAAAGGCCCAGAGCATCTGGTGCAGTGCTCCTTCAGCGGGATCAAGCACCACCGACAAGCGGCACACCACCACCCTGGTGGCCCCGGCCGCCTCCAGGGCAGCTTTTTCCCAGTCGCGGCAAAGATCTCCGATGAATCCGACGTCCTTTTCAGCCTCGCTTTCTCCTGCGATGGTATTTTTCCGGACAGCTCCGCTGGCGGAAGTGGAAATGAAGAGGGCAGGCGGCTTTGGACAGTTCCTGACCGCATCCGCAAGCCGGCGCGTCGTTAAAATGCGGCTGGAATAGATCTCCTGCTGATATGACCGGGTCCATCTCTTCAGTATAGGAGCGCCGGCCAGGTGTATCACGGCATCGGCGCCGCTGATCTTTTCTGCCAGCCTTCCGGCATCCGCGAGATCCATTCTCGACAGTGTTTCCACAGTCCAATGCTGCTCACTGAACGAAGCAGACAGGGTCCTTCCGATAAAACCGGTACTACCGCTGAGGATGATTTTCATATGAAAAGTTTACTTAATAAAAACATATTCTGCCCAGTATTCATGCATCATTCTGTTATTTATACTCCATAAAAAAGAGTAATTTAGCTTAATCAAAATTAAAAGAAAATTTACTATCCATTTGCTGATTCAAGGTTGATTATGAGACTTGTAAAAATACATCCCAAAAAAGCAATCGGCAAATCCTTTTTAAAACAGCGACCTTTAAGAAGTGAGATCGAATTATTTAAGAAAAACCTGATCCGGCTTCTGGAAAAGGTAGATGAAATTGAGAGAGAGGAAAATCAGAAAAATCATATCCGCGATTTCTTGAGGGATACGTACTACAAGGAAACCAACGAGATCAATACGAAAGATAACAAGGACCTTGTGATTCATCTGGGAAAAACCAATAAGGATAAAGTTGGGGTGATCGTTGAAACTAAGAGACCGGGTAATAAGACTGAGATGCTTACTGAAAGTAAGCTAAATGTCAAAGCATTCCAGGAACTGGTCCTCTATTATCTGCAGGAACGGATTGAAGAAAACAACCTCGATATCAAATACCTGATTGTAAGTAATGTTTATGAATGGTACATTTTTGAAGCTTCATATTTCGAAAAGTATTTTGTAAAAATTAAGTCGTTCGTTAAACAGTATGAGCAGTGGCGTGATGGACAAAAAGTGACTACTGATACGGATCTATTCTATAATAGTATTGCAAAACCCTACATTGACAGCATTGATGAAGAAATTCACTGCACCTGGTTTGATATTCGTGATTACGAATTGGTTATAAGAAATGATGATACAACAGACGATAAGAAACTGATCGCACTTCAAAAGCTGCTTTCACCCCATTTCCTCTTAAAAGAATCCTTTACGAAAGACAGCAATGCACTCAACGAACAATTCTATAAAGAATTATTGTACATTATAGGGCTTGAAGAAGTAAAAGCAGGAACCAAGAATATCATCCGCCGAAAAGAAAAGAACAGACAGGCCGGTTCACTGATCGAAAACACAATGAACATTCTCCTTACAGAGGACATCCTCTATAAGGTAAAAGACAGGACAATTTTCGGACAGACCAAAGACGCACAATTATTTGGTATTGCCCTCGAACTGACTCTGACCTGGATAAACCGTATCCTGTTCATTAAATTACTGGAAGGTCAGCTCATTTTGTATCATAAGGGAGGCAAGGAGTACCGTTTCCTGCACTCGGGAATGATCAATGATTATGATGAATTATATAAACTTTTTCATCAGGTTCTGGCAAGAAATTACACTGAACGTACGGCATCTATACAACAGAAATATATCCACATCCCTTACCTGAATAGCTCGTTGTTTGAAATTTCAGAACTGGAAGACCAGACCATTAAGATTAATTCGCTTGATAACTCCGAGACTCTGACGTTCATCAGCACCTCAGTACTTAAAGATGAGAAAAAGAAGAGTGATTGCCTTCCAACACTCGATTATTTGTTCAGGTTCCTCGACGCATTCGATTTTGCCAGTGAAGGGGGCGAGGACATCGCTGAAGAAAACAAAGCCATAATAAATTCTTCGGTACTAGGAAAAGTTTTCGAAAAAATAAACGGTTATAAAGACGGATCAATCTTTACCCCTGGTTTTATAACCATGTACATGAGCCATCAATCCCTGCGACTGGCTGTCCTCCAGAAATTCAACGAGTACTTCAAAAGAAAGAATATTGAGGCAGCAGCCACATTTACTGACCTTTACAACCGGATGGACAGAATAAGCTTAACCGTTGCGAATGAAATCATGAATTCAATTCGCATCTGTGACCCTGCAGTCGGTTCTGGCCATTTTCTGGTTTCGTGCCTCAATGAACTCATCGTCATCAAATCGGAACTTGGAATTCTGGTCGACAAATCCGGAAAGCGTCTGCGTGATTACGAAATCGTAATTGAAAACGATGAACTCATCATATCGGACGAGAATGGAATTTTTGAATATAATTACCGAAACACGGAAAGCCAGCGGGTACAGGAAACGATCTTCTACGAACGGCAGACCATTATTGAAAACTGCCTGTTTGGTGTGGATATCAATCCAAATTCGGTCCAGATCTGCCGTTTGCGCTTGTGGATCGAGCTGCTGAAAAGTTCCTATTACAAAGCTCCCCATTTTACTGAACTGGAAACCTTGCCGAATATTGACATCAACATCAAATGTGGCAATTCACTGATCAGCCGTTATGCGCTGGATGCAAATCTTAAAAAAGCCCTCCAGAAAAGCAAATGGACCATCGAAGGCTATCGATTAGCGGTGACCACCTATCGCAATACGAAGAGTAAAGAAGTGAAGAGGGAAATGGAAGATCTCATCCTGAAAATAAAGCAGGATTTTACATATGAGATCCGCCAGAACGATCCTAACAGAAAAAAACTCAACAAGTTAGTAAATGAACTCTATAACCGTTTCACAGGTTCTTTTCTTTTTGAACCTGAGACTCCTTATGGGAAGGAGAATGCTGAACTGTTTAAAAAGCGAAAAAAAGAACAGGAAAAATTAGAAAAAGAGATCAGCGAGCTGAAAAGAAAACTGGATGAAATAAAGGAAAATGTCATTTACAAAAACGCCTTTGAGTGGCGTTTCGAGTTTCCTGAAGTATTGGATGACAACGGTGATTTTACAGGATTTGATGTAGTGATTGGGAATCCGCCTTACGGTGTTTCCATTAAAGACTCATTCAGAAATATAGTTGTTGAGTCTTTAGGTAAAGTACCCGATTTTGAAATCTATTATTACTTTATAAATATTGCTAAAAGGATCTTAAAACCCAAGGGAATAAAGACTTATATAATACCGAATTCAATTTTATTTAATGTATTTGCAAGAGACTATCGTAAAAAACTTTTTAATGATTGGCATATTAATGAAATTCTTGATTGTACTGATTTTAATATTTTTGAAAGTTCAGCAACTGTTAGATGTATCATAACACAATTTATTAATACCACAAGTGATCATACTGTTAGATATCGTCCAACTCATAATATCACAACATTCAATGAATTAATAAACAGAGAGCCATCTCTAACAACAAGGGATGTTTTACTATCAAATAATCAAAATTGGGCATTAGTATTTAAATTAAATTCAGAAATACTTAGTTTGACCGCGAAAATTAAAAACAATCCTATTCTTTCATTAAACTTTGATGTCTCACAAGGATACATCCCTTACAGAAAAAGCGATTTACTAAAAATTTACGATGAGGAGAAAGCAGAGCAAATCGTTAAAAATCGTGAATGGCATAGTCAGGTAAAAGAAAATGATGAATACAAACAGGAAATTTGGGGAGAAAATCTATCCAAATATGCGTATAAAAAAGCAAATAGCTTTGTATGGTATGGTAAGCACCTGGCTTGTTATGTTGATTTGAAGTATTTCAATCAGACAAGATTACTAGTACGGGAAATAACAAATCCCTCAATCATTGCATGTATTGTTTCTGAAGAACTGGTTAATGACCCACAGATAATTTCGATAATTCCAAGAGCCAACAATTTGTCAATTAGATATTTATGGGCAATACTAAATTCAAAATTAGCTACTTTTTATCATTATAATTCGTCTCCCAAGGCTACAAAAGGAGCTTTCCCAAAAATATTAGTTGAAGATATTAATAACTTTCCTCTTCCATCTTTAACCAAACAACAACATAAATCAATTATCAGTATCGTTGAACAAACCTTTTCAGCAAACCGACAAGGAAAAACCACTACTGATTTCGAAAATCAAATTGATCAAATGGTCTATAAGCTTTACAATTTAACTGAGGAGGAAATTAAGATGATTGAAGGTCGTACCAATGAATAATTCAGCTGATATGAACGACAGGAAGAATACATCAGATAATAGTAAATTATTTGACAAATTTCCTTCTATACCTACATCCGACTGGGAGGAAAGGATACGTGAGGATTTGAAGGGTGCCGACTATGAAAAGAAACTTTTCTGGAACACTGGTCAGGGATTTGCGGCCCGCCCCTATTACAGGGAAGAGGATCTTCAGGATCTGCGGCACCTTGGGGCCGGCCCCGGGGAGTTCCCTTTCATCAGGGGCAATACAGGTAAGGACAACAGCTGGCTGATCCGGCAGGACATCCCCGTGGAGGACATCTCTGCGGCCAACCTCAGGGCACTGGATATCCTGATGAAAGGCGTCGATTCGGTGGGTTTCATACTGGATGAGGATGGCACTTACACCTATGAAGACATCGACAGGCTGTTCAAGAATATCCATGCCGAAAGCATTGAATCCAACTTTATTTGCGGAAGGGCTTCCCTAACTATCCTGACGATCATCCTGGAACTGGTCAGGCATTATAACCGGAACCTCGACATGATAAGGGGTTCGGTCGATTTTGATCCGCTGGGAGAACTTTTGCGGACAGGGAATTATTTACCGTCACCGGATACCGGATTTGATACAGCCAGGCAGCTGATTGAAAAAGCCATCCTGTTACCTCAATTTCAGGTTATTACAGTACATGCTGATCTGTTCCGCAAGGCAGGGGCATCCATCGTTCAGGAACTGGCATTTAGCCTTGCGGCTGGTGTGGAATACCTTACACAGCTCACCGAAAGGGAATTATCCATCCACAGGGTTGCTCCGCATATGCGGTTCCAGTTTTCCACTGGTACGGATTATTTCATGGAGATCGCCAAACTCAGGGCTGCACGGTTTCTGTGGGCAACCATCGTGAAAGCCTATGGTCCCCCGAATGATGTGGTTTGCAAGATGAACATCCATACCGTCACTTCACGCTGGAATATGACCCTGTACGATCCTTATGTGAACCTGCTGAGGACCGCTACCGGATCCATGTCGTCCATCCTGGCGGGAACGGATTCCCATACCGTTGAACCATATAATATTGCGATCGCCGGCTGGGATGACATATCGGAGAGGATCGCACGAAACCAGCAGCTGCTCCTGAAAGAAGAATCCTATCTGGACAAGGTCGTTGATCCTGCAGCAGGATCGTATTATATCGAAAACCTCACCCTCCGGCTCGCCGAAAAAGCCTGGGCTCTGTTCCTTGAAACAGAAGAACAATGCGGTTTTCTGGAGGCTTTCAAGAAAGGTTTTGTGCAGGACCGGATCAGGGAAACTTCTCAGCAACGGGATATGGCGATTGCCCAGAGGAAAGAGATCTTTATCGGAACGAATCAGTACCCTCATTTTCAGGAAAAAGCCGATCCGGAAACCGGGATGAGGCCACTGCAGCCAGTTTGGCAAAAAACGATCGGGGCCATTGCTGAGCCGTTGGTATCCTACCGGGGAAGCATGGCATTTGAACAGTTGCGTTACACCACTGACAGGTATGCGCTGAAAGAGAGCAGGCCGAAAGCCTTTATGCTGACCTGGGGCAATCTTGCCATGCGTCGTGCCAGGGCCCAGTTTGCCTGTAATTTCTTCGCCTGCGGCGGCTTCGAAATTATGGATAATATCGGCTTCCCATCACTGGAAGAAGGTGTTGCAGAAGCAGTGAAAAACCATGCGGAACTTGTGATCCTCTGCAGCTCCGACGAAGAATATGCAGAGATCCGCGAGCAGGACATTCTCCCCCTGCGAAAATCTGCCATCCCGGTACTGGCAGGATATCCTAAAGAAATCGTGGAAAATCTGAAAGAACTGGGAATCAGATATTTTATTCATGTACGGTCGAATGTTCTGGAGACTTTGAGGGAGCTTCAGAAGGTGCTGGGGATTGGGTAGTTGACGGTTGACGGTTGACAATTGACAGTTTAACAATTTGACAGTTTAACAATTTGACAATGAGTAGTCTGGATGAAACCGAATTTTAAGAAGATTGATTTAGATGCTGTTGTGGCAGCAGGGCATCACGAGGATAAAGATATCCGTATGGACCACATGCCTGAATGGATCACGGCGGAGCGCATTCCTGTAAAATCCATTTTTACCCGTGACGATCTGGCCGGCATGGAGCATCTCCAATACGCTGCGGGTATACCTCCCTTTCTGAGAGGACCCTATTCCACCATGTATGTTCTCCAGCCCTGGACGATACGGCAGTATGCAGGATTTTCCACGGCAGAGGAGTCCAATGCCTTTTACCGCCGCAACCTGGCCTCCGGGCAGAAAGGACTGTCGATCGCTTTTGACCTGGCCACGCACAGGGGTTACGACTCGGATCATCCCAGGGTGATCGGCGATGTGGGTAAAGCAGGAGTGGCTGTATCCTCTATTCTGGATATGAAGATCCTCTTTGACGGCATTCCGCTGGATAAAATGTCGGTTTCGATGACCATGAACGGAGCAGTACTGCCCGTGATGGCCTTTTATATTGTGGCAGCCCTCGAGCAGGGTGTGGCCCTCGACCAGATGTCAGGAACCATACAGAACGATATCCTGAAAGAGTTCATGGTAAGGAATACCTACATTTACCCGCCACAGCATTCCATGCGCATCATTGCAGATATCTTCCGGTACACCTCCCGTCATATGCCCCGTTTCAATTCCATTAGCATCAGCGGCTATCATATGCAGGAAGCCGGTGCGACCTGTGACCTGGAACTTGCCTACACCCTTGCCGACGGGTGGGAATATCTGCGCACGGGAGTGAATGCCGGGCTTGACATTGATTCCTTTGCCCCCCGCATCTCCTTTTTCTGGGGAATAGGAATGAATTACTTCATGGAGATTGCCAAAATGAGGGCGGCAAGGATGCTCTGGGCCAAAATTGTCAGGGAGTTCAACCCAAAGAATCCAAAGTCGATGGCATTAAGAACGCATTGCCAGACCTCCGGATGGAGCCTCACCGAGCAGGATCCGTTCAACAACGTCACGCGTACCTGCGTTGAGGCACTGGCAGCAGTGATGGGCCATACACAGTCGTTGCACACCAACGCGCTGGATGAGGCCATTGCCCTTCCCACAGACTTTTCGGCAAGGATCGCCCGCAATACTCAGCTCTATATCCAGGACGAAACCAGTGTCACTCGCAGCGTCGATCCATGGGCAGGTTCGTATTATGTGGAATACCTTACCCATCAGATCGCCCACCGGGCCTGGGAAGAGATCATGGAGATCGAGGAACTGGGAGGGATGGCAAAAGCCATTGAGACGGGACTGCCCAAGATGCGCATTGAGGAGGCTGCTGCCCGCAAGCAGGCCCGCATCGACTCAAACCAGGACACGATCGTGGGAGTCAACAAATACCGGCTGGAGAAGGCCGAACCCATTGAAACCCTGGAAGTGGACAACACCGCAGTGCGCGAGTCCCAGATCGCACGGCTGCGTCAGTTGCGTGCCGGCCGGAACGAGAAGGAGGTGGAGCAGGCGCTGGAAGCGATCACCAGGGCCTGCGCGTCGGGAGAAGACAATCTGCTGGAGTTGTCGGTGGATGCGGCCAGGAAAAGAGCATCCCTGGGAGAGATATCCCTGGCCTGCGAGAAGGTGTTCGGACGGTACAAGGCCGTGATCCGATCCATCTCAGGCGTCTATTCCGCCGAATCCAAAGGTGACGAAAGCTTCAGTACCGCCTGCCAGCTGGCAGACCGGTTTGCCGCCATGGAAGGACGGCGCCCCAGGATCATGGTGGCCAAACTGGGTCAGGACGGCCATGACCGGGGCGCAAAAGTGGTCGCGACGGGCTTTGCCGACATCGGATTCGACGTGGACATCGGTCCCCTCTTCCAGACACCGGAAGAAGCCGCCATGCAGGCTGTCGAAAACGACGTGCACATCCTGGGCGTTTCCAGCCTGGCTGCCGGCCACAAAACACTGGTGCCCAAACTGATCGATGAACTTAAAAACCATGGCCGTGAGGATATTATGGTGATCGTGGGTGGAGTCATTCCCCCACAGGATTATAATTACCTCTATCAGAAAGGTGTGGTGGCCATCTTCGGACCAGGTTCAGTCATCTCCGATTGCGGTATTCGCCTGCTGGAAATCCTTATCGAAACAAGAAAAGCATAAAATGATATGTAGGTTACATTATCCGACTTACTCATCAGACCTCCGAGCGACAGGAAGAAAGCTCTTCTTTATTCTTTCCCTGATGCTTCTTCATTCCATCCCGCTCACGGCCCAATCACACCGCTATTACACATACAGCTTCAGCGAGGAATCCTCCCTTTTAGGCGGAGCAGTCATCGGCGGAGGATCCGGTACAGCTTCGATATTCTACAATCCTGCGACGATTTCAGCCACCGGCCAGTCGTCGTTCTCACTGAATACCAGCCTGGTCTATTACGACTGGTGCTCGTGGGAAAATGCACTGGGCAGGGACTATCACCTTAAGCAGTCATCCCTTGCGTTCCGGCCTCGTTTTGTATCCTACCTCGTGAAATCGAAACTGAATGATAAGCTTACCTTTGAGCTGGCTACTTTTTCCAAAGAAACCTATAACCGGCGACTTTCCTTTAATAAACTACTGCAGACGGACATTTTGATGTTCAATCCGGGTGATGAAATGTATGTGGCAAACTATGTGGTCAACGATGAATTTGATGACTACTGGGTCGGACTTGGAAGCTCCTACCAGATCAATGAGCACCTTTCGGTGGGCGCCAGCCTGTTTGGCCTGTTCAAAACGCTTGAATACTGGAACGTTTATGATATGGCTGCCTTTGAACCTGATGACGGCCAGGGGATTCCTGATTCTGCATCGCACATTGCCACCTATGAATTCCGTTACCATGTCAAATTCAATGATTACAGGCTGCTTTTCAAAGGAGGTATCCATTATCATACGGATAGGGTGGATTTCGGATTGAAAATGGAATTCCCTTCGCTCGGTGTGTATGAGGACGGGAAACAACTGTTGAAAACTGAACAACAACAAAATATCATGAATCCGGATGGATCAGGCTTCTTCCCGGATTTTCTCATCGAGGATACCCAGGCAAAGAAGCAGGTTTCGGTCAACTATAAAGATCCCCTCTCCCTGGGCTTGGGAATTGCTTACCGGACACCGGATCTGCGAAAGACCTACTATGCCAGCCTTGAGTATTTTCATAAGCTGAATCCGTATATCATGACGAAAGTGAAGGACCATACCATCGTTACACCCGGCATTGACGAAAATGAACCGACCAGCCAGCAGTGGATGGAATGTGCAAACGGTGCCCGGCCTGTGGTCAATGTAGCGCTTGGAGCCAAATGGAGAGCAACAGATAACGCCCTTATCCTGGCCGGCTTCCGTACCGATTTCAATACAGCGAAGAATTTCGATTACGGTGAATACGAAGATCTTAACCAACTCATCACTGAATCGGTGGATATGTACCACTTTTCACTTGGTACCAGCTTCAATATCCTGAAAAACGTGGTGAATGCAGGTATCAGCTATTCCGTTGGAAAGCGGAAAGATCAAAAACAGCTGCTGAATCTTTCAGATCCGGTAGAGTACAATACGGAAGAACATGCTGCTTTGCAGGGCACCCGTACCAACACGATGAACATCACGTCGAACCAGATCAACCTGTTCCTTGGATTGACCCTCAACTGGCCAAATTCGAATAAGGAATAAGACTTCCAACCAGACTGTATGCGGCTATTCCTCCTGCCTGATGAGGATGGTTGTACCCAGCTGAAGGATGGCGATGGAAGTGATCTTCCCCTGGCCATCCTGCAGAAACTCAATCTCGGTTTCTGATCCCGGGACGAAGAAACGGCTCTTGCTTACCGGGAGAATTTCGGTCGGAGTACCTCCGCGTCTCTGAGCCAGCAGTTTTTCACCGTCAGTGGTAATCGTTACCACGGTTGCGCTGTCGAGGCAATAGGTCCCTGTATACAGTGTATATATACTTTTATCGATCCCTGCCACTTTTCTCTTGACCGGAACCGATGGCATCTGAAATGGCCTCTCATTGGCAATATCTTTCATAGCCTGCAGGATCTGGTGCTGGGTACGTGAGGCGGGCTCCATATTGCACAGGTACACAAGCGTAATATCCTTATCCAGGTACTGAATATCAAAGGTCCGGTACCCAGGCCAGCCTCCGCCATGTGAAATGATCCTGCCATCCGTTGAATCCTTCTCGATGCGCCATCCAAAACCATAATCGGTAGTATCTCCATTGTTCAGTACAGAAGGCCGCAACGCCTCATCCCACCATTTCTCACTAATCAGATCCTTACGCTGCACTGCCTGGCACCATTTCACCAGATCTTCAGCGGTGGAATTCACGCATCCGTCGCCCTGGATTCCATCGAGATAGATGACATAATCCTCCGACGGAAGGAGATCAGGCAGGACATAGGAATTCTCTTCATGATCCTTTACATAGCCATATGCATAGTCAGGAATTGATCCCGGGCTGTATCTGCGGGAATAGACCAGTGTACTATGCAGTCCAAGCGGTTCAAACACGTACTCTTTCATGAATTCAGCGTACGGGAGTCCTGAAACCTGCTCAATGATGCAGGCCAGCATCACATAACCGGTATTGCTGTATTCCCATTGATCACCGGGAGCGAAATGTACGGGAGGAGCGTACTTCCTGAGCATATCGAGAACATCCTTATTTGTAGCAATCTTCGACCGGTCCCAGTATTTCTCAAAGAGTTCTTCATACGCAGGCAATCCCGAAGTATGGGTAAGCAGGTTTCGAATGGTGATATCGGTATAGGGAAAATCCGGCAGGATAAAATCCACGAGCTGGTCCACGCAGATCTCACCTTCTTCCACAAGGATCAGGATACCGGTAGCGGTGAATTGTTTGGACACCGATGCCAGTTCAAAAATGGAATTCTCCGTTAAACGTTGTTTGTTTTCCAGGCTGGCATACCCAATCGTGCATTCGCAGACCGGTTTTCCTTTTTCTGCAATTAAAATGTTACCATTGAACATGTGGTTCTTGTTCAGGTACCGGCAAAGGGTATGGAAATTTTCGGACCTGGAATTTTCTGAATTCTGGGAAACTGATGGGGTGCCGAAACAGACTACGATCAGAATAATGAAAACAGATATAATTGAACGCTTCATATTAATATGCATCCTATACTATTTACTATTTACTATTTCATGCTTCATATTTACTATCCTAATACACGACCAGATTCCTCAGTCCCATCCCGGGAATCAGGATTTCGCCATGTATCTTATCCAGTGTGTTGCCATCCAGATCACTCCGGTGTACCTTTTGACCCAGCATCCTTGGTTCGACAGAGGCCTGTTGCAGGCTGCTGTTGAAAAGGGTCAGGCAGATTCCCTTTCCGTCAGGGGATGACCGGATGTTCATCAGGTTGACCGATGGATGGTCCCATTGCGGGAAAAGCCGCACCGCCCTGGCATCGGGCCCGCAGGGTATGGCGATCAGTGGCTGGCGCTCCTCAATGGCCCTTCGTTCCGACTGTACCGCGTCAAATCCGGCATGGGGCAGCAGGATGTACCTGAAGACAAATTCCCCATCCTGGGAAGCTTTGTAATTGGTCTCCCAGTAATTGTTCATCACATAGGAATAAAATGTCTGGGTGGGTTGAAGTGTTTCGGTCCAGCCAACGACGGGAGCATCCGTGGAGATCTGCCCGACCTCAATGATCGGAGCATCCGGGCTTACCCACGTGATACCATACCGCCGATTTGAAACATCCACCCAGTTCTCCACGGTGATATAGTTTCGGCAGGCTCCCGGAAGCTGGTCCTCCTCTGCCCTGCATACCGCAAATCCCAGGTCATAGCGCACCAAACCCTCAGGAATATCAAACGGAAATGCCAAATGGACACCTTCGGGTTCCAGAATGCCGGCTTTGTCGATCCGGTTGATGATCTCGATCTGGTGCATACCCCTGATCAGCCTGATCTCACGGGAGAGATAACTGGTCCCGGGAGCCTGGGCAACCACCAGCAAAGAGTTGATGACCGGCCCTGACTCCTTTACTTTTGTTTTAACCATATCCACCTGCAGAGGTCGGGAAGGATCCCTGCCCGAAACATAATAATATGCATTGATACCGGAAAGGTCTGACCGGTCGGTCAGCTCTTGCTTCAATGACTTGTCGCAGATACGGTTCACTGCCCCGCTGACAGGATCAATTTCAATAATGAAATATTCGTTTTCAAGACTGTTTTTGCCGGATTCTTTGTTTTGAACAGATTTAGCTGGTTTTAAATCCCCGTAATATATCTTCGATCCCAAAGGAGGAACATCCCCGGCAAGAAAAACCGCTTCACCTGACATCAGGACCTGTACGGGGCTTACGTTACCATCTTTATCCTTCACCTGTGATAATCCTACCGGAAAGGTTCCCGCCGGAAGCGTCACCAGACCGGTCCTTTTCCATGAAGTGGTATTAAATACCATGATTGCACCGGCCCCTTCCTGGATTGTCACCTCTTTTGGAAGGGCATCCTTCAGCAGCTCCCTTGATAACGTATCTGCTCTGAGGGCAAAAGAGCGTTTTATTTCCCATTGCTGCAGCGTGAACGGGGAAAACGGCTCGCTGATGGAGTTCCATGAGCCCCATGTGTGCTCATCAAAGAGCAGCACCTGCCTCCATGCTTCCCTGAACTCATGTTCAGGATAATACCGCTGCCGGTCAAGGGTCATGAGAACCTCCGCCTGCTCCAGCCGGTCCGCATTGTGTCGGTTCATGGCCGTTTCGATGGCGGAAGAGTATGCGCCATCCTCCCAGTAGCCCGTCAGATCTCCGGAATAGGATGGAATCATCCTTCCGTACTTCCGTTCGAAAATCCCGAAAGACTCCGTAACGGTGGAAATAACCAGCCGGGGAGTAAGATAACGTTCATTCCACGATTTGACCGTCTGGATAAGTGACGGATCAACCGGTCCGTTGTCGGAGCCAATGTTATAACGCAGGATGACCATATCGTAAGGATATTTCTCAGTGGCCAGCTGATGGATGTAGGCATGGATCTTTTCTTCCGTCAGTACCTTTTTCAGCTGCTCATAGCCCAGGCCGGTATGGAAATAGGAGTAACCCTTGCCATGCACCCAGCAAAGTATGCTATCCTCTCCGGATTGGGATTTCCACCAGAAAGGTTTGTCGCCCCATTCCTGGTTCATGTTCCCCACGCGATGGCCGTTATTGTTCCCCAGCGACAGGTATTTCACACCACTCCGGGCAAGTACAGGTACCAGTCCCCATGTCCATCCCGGAATATCGCTGACCATGGCCGAAGCAGGCTCTATTCCGCACTGCCGGCCTATCCGCCGGGCAGATTCAGTCAGCTGGATCAGTTCCCGTGAGGTACACAGTCCCGTCAGCGTATTGGAAAAGATGGCATTCAGATCGATCCAGCCGCTTCGGACTGCCTGACAAAAAAGCTCCTTTTCCTCAGGAGATGCCTGCTGCAACCAGGAGTCTACGGCCCACATGACTTCCGTGTTCCATCTGAACCGGATCCCTTCCGGCAGATCCCTGGTCTGAAGGCTGAGCTTCATGGCTTCCTCCAGGTTATTCCACTGGATGTGTTCCACCTCATCCTGTACATGGGTGTAGCCAATATCATTATGAGAATGGTGCAGGAGATAAATCGTCATGGGAACCACCGGGTCAACCATAAAATCGCGGTCGGCAAGGATCTCGTCCCCCACCGCCACCTTTACATGAAAAGAAGTGGGCGATGTTACGGCAGGGATATCCTGGTAAAAAACATTGTATCCCATAGAGATCATCTGTTCTACCCTGTTGCCTTCCAGTTCAATACTACCCTGCCGGGGCTTTCCATAGTACACAATGTCGACCCTGAGCACCTGCTTGTTGTCGGTGGTGATGGCATTTTCAGCCACCAGGTTCACCCTGTTCCGCGTTTCATACTTGAACACCATGAACCAGGTGCGGCTGCCTGCCGTCTCGCCCTGCACCCTGATCCTGACAGGACTGTCAGGCTTGAATAAAGAGGTCGGAACTGCCAGTGTAAGGTACCCCATGAAGTCTCCGTACTTATCAACCTGGGTTGCATCGAATTGCAGGGCTGTTTGATCGGGGCCCTGCCAGGTAAGACATTTTTGGATCGTGTCCAGGGGCGACTGGATGGTGAAAAATATCCTGTCGTTGAGGTAGATGTTCCAGGTGTGGGGATCCTCCGGATTCACATCCATGCCTGCAAGCATCAGGTAAGTGAACTGCTCAGGGCCCGCTGGCGCCGGGATGGGATCGGTTTCCCATTCAATGTAATTCCGGCTGTCTTCTGATCTGACCAGCAGCGACCTGTCAGCATCGGGTTGGGGCGAATGGTACTGGAGCTCCTCCCCCTTGATGCTTTTCATGTACCCACTCCGGTAATTCTGACCACTCAGAAGGCCAGTGAAAATCACCATAATAAAAATCAGCAGGTTAATTCTCATCTCAATCAACAAGGATTGTCTTCGTTAATCATAAATGACTATAAATGACTATGAATGACTATGAATCACCACTAATACCCTTTATCAGCTATCCTCACCACCCATGCATCTCTGCAAGGGGGATTATTGCTTATGGATTCCGGTATCTTCACCTCAAATCCTTCACCCTTTTTGTACCATTTGAGTGTTTTATCCGACCCAAGTAAGGTCGCCCTGGCACCGTCACCCGGGCAGAGACCCTCCAGCCCGATCACGGCAGGCATCCGGATTTCATTTTCATCAGCAAGATAGATCAGATAAAGCGTTCCATCCTTTTTCGAAGTCAGGCAAACCTTACCCTGCTTGTAAGGTGCAATGGCCCTGGTACCATAGATAGCCTCGCTGTTCACCCGCATCCATTCACCGATCTCCTTCAGCAACCGGTAGGCCCCCGGATCCCAGGTACCATCCGGTCCGGGAGCGATATTCAGCAACAAATTGCCTCCCTTGGCCACGATATCGACAAGGAGGTGAACGGCCCTGTGGCCGGTCATATACTCCGCATCCGGCACCCACGACCATCCGCCGCCTGAAATGATACAGGATTCCCAGGGGAATGGGAGGGCTTCCTCAGGCACCTGATTCTCCGGAGTGAGGTAGTTCTGATTCTTCCCAGGCACTGCCCGGTCCACTACGATCAATCCTGGTTGCTTTTGCCTGGCTTTGTTTACCAGCTCATCCATCCGGATATCCTGGTTGACAATGGAGCTTTTCATAAATCCGGAACCCCCTGCTGAGGTATGCCTGGCATAATAGTGAGCGATCTCATCTGCGGATTGCCTTGCCACCCAGCCACCGTCCAGCCAGAGGATATCCACCGGCCCATAATCGCTCATCAGCTCCATGATCTGTTGCTGAGTGAACCTGACAAACTGATCCCACTTTTCAGGATATTCCAGCGGATCATAGTTCACATTCCGGTCCATGGGAGGAAAATAGGGATCCCAGTAAAAAGGGCTGTGCCAGTCGGGTTTCGAGAAATAGGGTCCAACCCACATTCCCTTTTTGCGAAATGCCTCAAAGATCTCTCTGGTAATATCCGACCTGGAATTGGTATGAAACGGGCAACCTGAGTCAGTGATCTTATAGTCCGTGTGCCTGGTGTCGAACATGCAAAAGCCGTCATGATGCTTGGTAGTGAAGATCACATAGCGCATCCCTGCTTCTGCAGCTGCCTCGGCCCACCGGTCAGGGTCAAAGGCAACCGGATTGAAGGTTGTCTTCAGGTTTTCATACTCATGTCTGTATTCCTCATAATTCCCGGGGCGGTTGCCTTTTTTCCGTTCGCACCAGCCATAGTCCTCCGGGCAAATGGACCAGGATTCCACGATGCCCCACTGGCTGTAAGGGCCCCAGTGCATGAGCAGACCGAATTTCATATCCTGCCATTGTTCCAGCTTCTGCAGGACCAGCGGATCGTTTTCAGGAACGTAAACCTGTTGCTCCTGTGACCAACTTTCAATACAAATAATGCTAAAAAACAATAAGATAGCTAGTTTGCTCATATATTTTATTAAACTCTTATACAACAAAGCAAAGATCAACCAACGATCTTTATAATATCTGAAAGTTCCTCTTCTGTGAATTCCAGATTATTTAACGCCCCCAGGTTGTTCCTCAGTTGTTCAACCGAGCTGGCTCCGACCAGCACGGATGTCATGGTCTCGTGCCGCAGGATCCAGGCAAGCGCCAATTGTGCCAGGCTCTGGCCGCGCCGGCCGGCGATGGCGTTCAGTTTCTGCACTTTTTCAATGATCTCCGG
Organism: Bacteroidota bacterium; assembly: GCA_022711405.1. GTDB lineage: Bacteria > Bacteroidota > Bacteroidia > Bacteroidales > JAGONC01 > JAGONC01. The sequence goes on along the minus strand of JAKLFC010000003.1, from coordinate 160,674 downwards.
AGTGATCTGGTGTGGCCGCAGGAATCCATGCGGTTTCGATGCACGCGAGCCCTTGGGGATCCCGTTGAGATAACGGTCGGTGAGCAGTCCCTGTGCAAGGGGAGAAAAAGCAATGCACCCAATTCCCAGCTTATGCAGTGTCTGCAACAGTTCCATTTCGACAGTACGTTTGAACATGTTATACACCGGCTGATGGATCAGGCAGGGTGTGCCCAGCTTGCGGAGGATCTCTGCCGACCGGATGGCCCCCTCGTTCTTGTAGTTTGAAATACCCGCATAGAGAGCTTTTCCGCTACGTACAATGTGGTCCAGTGCAGCCATGGTTTCATCCAGGGGTGTATGGGGATCGGGACGGTGATGGTAAAAGATATCCACATAATCGAGCCCCATCCTTTTGAGGCTCTGATCAAGACTGGCCACGAGGTACTTCCGTGATCCCCATTCACCATAAGGTCCGGGCCACATGTAATAACCTGCCTTGGTGGATATCACCAGCTCGTCGCGGTAAGGATGCAGATCCTGCCTGAGGATCCTGCCAAATGTCTCTTCGGCAGAGCCGGGTGGCGGACCGTAATTGTTGGCCAGATCAAAATGGGTGACACCCCTGTCAAAGGCTTCCAGGACGATCTTTCGTGAGTTCTCAGCATCATCCACTCCCCCGAAGTTGTGCCACAATCCCAGGGAGATAGCCGGGAGCAACAGGCCGCTCCGGCCACAGCGGCGGTACTCCATCTTTGAGTACCTCTCTTCCGATGCCATGTACTTTTCCATAAGATCAGATTTCAAAAAACAAAGATACCGTAATTCGGTCAGCGGTCAGCGGTCTGCGGTCAGCGGTCAGCAGTCAGCGGTCAGCAGTCAGCAGCTGGCAGGAGGCGGAACTGGAATTTGGTACCTGGAATTTGGATTTTATCAATGAACCTCTACCGGCACCCTGAGCCTGATATCCTCCGAACTGGATCCAACCAGGAGCGTGTACATTCCTGGTTCAACACGGTAATCCTGTACCTGCGGGTCGTAATACTGCATTTGCCGTATCTGAACGGGGACCGCCACCTGCCGGATTTCACCTGCCCTCAGCAGCACCTTCTGAAATCCCACCAGCATCTTCAACGGCCTGAAAGAACCGGCATTCTCTTTCGAAGCATATACCTGTATTACCTCCTCACCTTCCCTGCCGGATGCATTGGTGATTTCAACGGTCACATTGCATACATCCTCACGGGTAAACACCAAAGGCGGAACGGATGCATTCAGATAGTTGAACGCTGAATAACTCAATCCGTGTCCAAAGGGATACAGGACTTCTCCCCTGAAATATTTATAGGTGCGGTTGCTCATGGAATAATCCTCAAAACCGGGCAGGTCTTCCACCGATTTGTAAAAGGTGACCGGCAATCTGCCCGAGGGATTATAATCCCCGAACAGAATGTCTGCCAGAGCGCTTCCTCCCGCCTGGCCGGGATACCAGGCCTGGATGATGGCCGGGATATGTTCCTTTGCCCAGCCGACCGAAAGAGCGCTTCCGCCGGTAAGCACCAGTACTGTAGGTACGCCGGAGCCATGAACAGCGTTAAGCATCTCCTCGTCGATGGCCGGCAGGTTAAGGTGGGTGCGGTCACCTCCTGAGAATCCGTCCACCTCCACGTTCATTTCCTCTCCCTCCAGGGCAGGAGAAATTCCTCCAACAAAGATGCAGGCATCCGCATCCTTCAACTCTTTCATCAACTCATCGCTGAGCGACTGTTCGAATCCGGTTTCCTTTAAGATCCTCCACCTCAGCCATATCCCCGCGTAGTCAATATCATCGGCATACTCCAGCCGGATACTGACCGGTGTGCCCCGCGTCATCGACAGGTTGATCTTCTTATAATCCCAGTAATTGTCCACTTTCCAGTGATCGATGACCAGCTGGTCGTTCAGGTATAATCTACCCCTGTAATCCGATGTGAAACCGATCTCGTACGTACCATCCATGGGTGGTACCAGGAATCCGGTCCAGCGCACCGAGAAGTGGTCAGCCGGCACATTCGCATACGGGGCAGCCAGACGCCATCGCGGGCTGATAAGAGTATCGACCGCAGTCACCACAGGATCGCCGGCCAGGTCGGGATTGCTGAAATATTCGGCCTTCAGCCCCTTTACACCGGACTGATCAGCAGGTGTAAGGCATTCATCAGGTATATCTCCCGGGGACACTAATTCCTGCAGCGAGATGAATCCCTTGCAATAAACTACGCGGGTATCCTTCCCTGCCCGGCTCCTGATACCCTGCAGGAAAGTGACCGGACGGGAGGGTGTCCCGTTGTAATTACCCAGCAGGACATCCACCTGATCCGCATAGGGTCCGGCCACGACGATCTTTTTAACGGTCTCCTTCAACGGCAATAGATCGCCCTGGTTCTTCAGCAGCACCATGCTCTGCCGGGCAACCTCCTCCGACAGCGTCCCATGTTCGGGTTTGTCATTCTCTGCAATGGGTATCTGAGCATACCCTACCATCTCTTCGGGATCGAACATGCCCAGCCGGATGCGGGCCAGCATGAGCCGCTGGACTGACTGGTCAATGGTTTCCTCAGAAATGATCCCTTCGTCCACGGCTTTTTTCAGCGACAGGTATTCGTTGCCGCAGGTCAGGTCGCAGCCGGCCTTCACGGCCATGGCCGAAGCCTGGTATGCCGAATCCACGATCCGGTGGCCAGTATAAATGTCCCATATGGCACCGCAGTCAGACACTACATACCCCTGGAATCCCCATTTATTGCGCAACACATCTATCAGCAGTGGCGAGCTGGCACAACAGGCTTCGTCCTGTGTCCGGTTGTAGGCGCACATTACTGAGTATGCCCCTGCTTCCCTGAAACACGCTTCGAAAGCCGGGAGATAGGTTTCGTAAAGGTCGCGGTCGTCAACCACGGCATTGAAACGGTGCCGTGACGACTCCGGGCCGCTGTGCACCGCAAAATGCTTTGGGGTTGATATTACTTTAAAATAACGAGGGTCGTCACCTTGCAATCCTTTCACAAATGCCACCGCAATACGGGAAGTTAGGTAGGGATCCTCCCCGTAGGTTTCCTGTCCCCTCCCCCAGCGCGGATCACGGAAGATGTTGATGTTGGGCGACCAGAAGGTCAGTCCCTGGTAGATGCTGCGCTCATTGTGCCTGACATGTTCGTGGTGCTTGGCCCTGGCTTCTGTGGAAATGACCTCAGCCTCCTTCAGGATGAGATCAGGATTCCAGGTGGCCGCCATACCGATGGCCTGAGGGAAGACCGTGGCGATGTCGTCGCGTGCCACACCGTGCAGGCATTCGTTCCACCAGTTATAGGCAGGGATGCCCAAACGGTCGATCGCAGGGGCGTTGTTTTGCATCTGGGCGATCTTCTCCTCCAGCGTCAGCCTGGAAACGATATCCCAGGAGCGCTCATCCGCAGAAAGGGAAGGATCCAGGAACGGGTACGAGGATTTCTCTTTGCATCCAAAAGGTAGAAGAAAAATCACTGCGCCGAGCATGAATAGAATAAGTGTGTTATTCTTCATATTTCCTCCAGTTTTTATAAAATTCAACTACCCACTTCATCGCCTCCATGTCATTCATCCACATTTCCAGGTGATCCATCAGATAGTAAGCTGCTTCGTCCGGATGGCCCAGCTGATAGGTATCTCCAAGCCTTTTAGGCAGTTTTTCCTTTCCCATGATCATTTGGATGACATGTTTATTGGAATGGAAGGCATCCATTAATGCCTGATCTGCATCCTTTCCGGCTCCCTGGGTCTTAAAAACAAAGTAAGCATAATTATATGACCATAAGGCAGTTGAATCATCCTTAAACTTTTTGTATAACCTGGAAAAGAGATCGTACTGGCAATGCTTCAGATACAATCTCGACAGATCATCCCTGGCGCCCTGGTTATCATTGGGATTCAATCTGATTAATTCTTCATAAATCTTCATGGCTTCTTTTTCCCTTCCCATGGTCTCAAAGCACCTGGCCAAGCCATATTTTGCAGTCATGTAAGGTCGGGTTTCCGTAATGCCCCAGAAACGGCCCTTATTCTTCCTGAAAAATAGCTCACCCAGCTGTTTTTCTCCCAAGCCGATGGCCTTTTCCAGCAAAGCAGCAGCTTTTACCGGATCAGTCTCATGCTGTGCTAAAAAATTATAGGCCCTCACACTCTCAGGGTCTATTTCAAGTGCCTGATGAGCCAGTTTGATTCCTTCCCTGGCATTGGCTTCATAGGCACGATACATCAGGTCGTCTGCCCTGTCCTTATCGGTCGGCCTGCCTTTTTTCTTTGGAACGACTTCATCGATCCGCTTTCCGGTGAGATTTTTTGCCAGGAAATCCTGTACTTGCTCAAGACTCTCAAAATGCTGCTCTTCAAGGTATTTCATCAGCCTCTCATTCGCAAGGTTCATCATATCCCTGGTTATGGGTTTTCCTTCGGAAATTGCGTTACCAATGGGAATATCTGCTTCTCCTTCATCATCGGAATCATCATCTTCTTCAACCTCCTCCTCCTCGGGTCCCTCAGCAACCTCACCTTCTTCGTTCATAATGATATAATTACCTCGCCCAACATTCTTATCCAATGTCTGAAGTATCCCTGAAGGATGGCTTTCTTTTCCGACCATCACAGCTGGATACCCATCCAGGCCAAATTCAATGTCCATGAACTCGATTCGCTCATCATCTTCCTCCAGAATATACTGAGAAAGTTTAAAATCCTTGTGGGGACGAAATCCCAGTTCTTCGGCAAAGGCAATGGATCCATAGATGATGTTGTGTGCAAGTACATAAGCCACTGGTACAATCTCATCTGAACCATCTGAGAAATCAGCCATCCTCTTCTTAATGCCGGAAATGACTTCTGGTTCCTGGTTGAATAGCCAGAAGGTATCTTTAACCCCAAGGCAGTAAAGGTCGACCTGAAAGGATCCCACAGTAATGTTACCGTTGGTATGATTTCGTGTTACAAGAATGAACGCCATTCCGGAATCTTCCCACCCGGAATTGATGTAACATTCACCCAGTGGCAGGCTTCGGGCCCGGTTTTTTATGTATTTTTCAGGAGTATCAGGCATTATGGAGAATTTTTGCGGCAAAATGCTGAGGTATTTATCCCCAAAGGTAAAAAATCCGCCGGTTATATATCGTAGGTTTTTAGCACTACGACCGTTAAAATCCACCAAATTCTCAGATGAAATTTCCAATCAGGCATTAGTTATTCAGAAATTTATCTATACTTTTACTTTCATGTGATCGTAAAAACTAAATAACTGAATGATTATTACTTAACTTAAACAACACCTCCTTATGAAAACACTCAGCTCGTTCAGGAACATCCTGTACTTTTCATCCGTTATTTTCGTACTGTTCCTTTTCTTTTCCCAATGCGATGAAGATGATAAAAATGAAGCCACCCCGTTGGGTACACTGGAGGTTTCACCTCAGGAAGCCTTGATCAATATCAGCACCGCATTAACCGCGCATGTAAAGGTCCTTCCGGGACTTGAGATCAAAGATACGGTTCGCCTGGTGAAAGTCGCTGCCAATGGAAATGAATCGGAAATGGGTTATTTGCTGGATAACGGCGACCTTTACTGGGGCGGGGATGAGATCAAGGGTGACCGGATATTCAGCGGTAAATTCAACATCACGGAATCAGCCAAAGGGGAGATCCGGTTCAAGGCCATCGCTTCACCCATGGGGAACGATGCCGGTTTGTATGAATCAGGCCTGGTGAGCTTCAATATCTATGCAGACATCAAATCTGCCGACATGAATGCGCTGTATACGATTCAGGAGAATTCAGCGGATCAGCTCACTACTTACCTCAACGGCAGCCAGGATAATATTGAGAGCGCAGTTGACCAGCTGGTACAATGGCTTAAATCGCAACCTGAAATTGAAAGCGTGGAACAGGAAGGCGTTACCTCCATCGAAATAAAATATAAATCGGGACTGATGGGCGGAATCGTTATTTCATTGCTTGGTGACGATGGGTTGAGCGATACGCGCGGGGGGCTGACCGCTGAAGATCCCGGAAAAGCAGTACGTGCAACGACCGCTACGATTCAGGTTTCAAAACAGACCAGGGGCACTGCCGCTCAGGGATTCAAAAGTGCCAGAGCGTTTGATCCCAATACGATCGGCAACCGGAATGTGTTTATTTATGCTCCTTTTGAGGCTTCATGGCGAAACAACGAAAGGCCTCATATCATGGGCATACTCGATAGCCTGGAATGTGGTGATTTTCCGGTGAATTTCTATACGAACCAGGATGCCAATGTGGCACGGCTGTATGAAATGACCAGTTACGGAATGGTGGTGCTTTCCACCCATGGCTCAGGCGGTGGAAAAGCTTTTCTGACAGGTGAAATCGCTGATACATTGCTGGAGGTTTATCAAACCTATAAACCGATGCTACAGGGTGTCAATCCCAAAATGGGTATCTCTAAAAACATGACCATCAGTAAATCCGGTGATGTTGTCACCAAACAGGATGTCTATAAGGTCTATGCTCCGTTCATTTCCGCCTTACCGGGTGAATTCCCGCAAAGTGTGATATTGAACAATTCCTGCGGAAGCGACAAAACGCCTCCCCTGCGGGATGCATTTCTTGCTAAGGGAGCCAAAACGTATTACGGTTACACTGAATCGGTTAATGGAGGATTTTGTGTATCTGTTTCACGGGATGCTTTCATTACCCTGGCTAAAAATGGCAAGACAACGGGTGAAGTCAGCAAGATCAACACTTCAGATCCTCAAGATCCCTACGCCACCTTCAAAATACAGGGTTCCCAGGCCATGCATTTCGCGCTGGACCTGGTCAATGGAGCTTTTGAAGAAGGGGAACTGGGCTGGACCCGCAACGGGGACGGACGTGTCATCAGCCAGTTGGGATTTATCAGCCCTGAGGAAGGGAACTATATGGGTATCATATCCACAGGTCTTGGCTATACCACGGAAACCGGTAAAATTTCCCAGTCATTCAATGTCCCGGCCAATGCCAGTACGTTGACCCTGGAGTGGAACTTCCTTTCCGAGGAATTTCTCGAGTACATTGGATCCAGTTACCAGGACCGATTCGAGATCGTACTGATATCTGAAGACTTCGGTGAAGAAGTTTTGATCAACAGAACCATCGACGGGATTGCGGCAGAGTTTGGTGCCTCCGCCCCAACTGAGGAAATCCCCGAAGGAATTCCGGGTGATTTGATCGCGGTGTCTCCAGATATTGTTTTTGACCAGGGTGATGTCTATATGACAGGGTGGCAAACCTTTACTTATGACCTGTCATCCTACAAAGGCAAGTGTATAACGATCGCACTCCGCTGCACGGATGTCGGCGACAGTGTGTATGACACCGCCATATTACTTGATAAGATCGCTATCCAATAAGAGTAAGGTGATCCGGTTGTTCCTGCTCCCGGCCGTCATGATGACAGGATAAGGGAGTGCACTGTATACTAAACAGAGGCTAATCTGATGAAAATAATTGATGTAAAAGGAAAAAAATGTCCGATACCTCTGATCGAAACTAAAAAGGCATTGAAAGAACTCGGTCAGAACGAAACGCTGAAAGTTTTACTCAACAGCGAAACTTCTGCTCAGAATGTAATGAGGTACCTGAAAGACAATGGTATCTTAGCCGAACAGCACAATACAGGAAATGAATTTGAAGTGCTGGTCAATAGATCGGGGAAAATCGGAGAGCTGACCGGGGTCGATCCTTGCTGTGATACTCCTATCCCTGTGGATAAAAGATATGTGGTGGTATTTGCGAAGGACCGCATTGGAGAAGGCGACAATGAACTTGGACTTGTCCTGGCAGGGAGTATGCTCAATACCATAAGAGAATATGATGTTCTGCCACAAAAGATCATTTTCATGAACGCTGGCATTAACCTGGTGTTAAAAGGTGCCCCGGCACTTGTTCATCTTACCGAGCTTGAAAAGAGGGGAGTCGAAATCATTACCTGCGGAACCTGTCTGAATTACTTTGAGAAAGCGGATCAGCTTGCTGTCGGAAGGGTAACCAATATGTATGAGATCCTCGACAGCCTGCTGAAAGCGGGTAAGGTGATTAATTTGTAGGACTGATTGTTTGCAATCACTGGTATGAACCCCAGGGCAAGCCCTGGACCCTAATTCCGGCGCAAGCACCGGGGAATTTACCCCGTATGACCCCTCCCCTGCACCCCTCCCCTTAAGGGGAGGGGACGGGGGAGAGGTCAATTATTAAACCCTGAATATGAAACATGATCTCCTTAAGCTCGTCGACCAGGGTGGCTGCTCTGCCAAGCTATCCGCTTCAGAGCTGGGCAAAGCCCTGGCTGATTTGCCGAAAATAACCAATCAAAATGTCCTTGTGGATATCGAATCTCATGATGATGCGGGCGTGTATAAGATCCGTGAAGATTATGCATTGGTTCAAACTACCGATTTCTTTCCCCCGGTTTGTTCCGATCCTTACGATTTCGGACAGGTTGCAGCAGCCAATGCCTTAAGCGATGTGTATGCCATGGGGGGCGAAGTGCTCACGGCCCTGAACATAGTCCTTTTCCCGACAACATTACCTCTGAAAATTTTAAAGGAAATATTAAGAGGCACACAGGATAAAGTTGCCGAAGCAGGAGGTGTAATCGTGGGCGGACATACCATTGCCAATGAGGTTCCCGTTTGTGGCTTATCCGTTACCGGTTGGGTGCACCCTGATAAAATTATTACCAATACCGGAGCAAAATCCGGAGATGTCCTGATTCTTACCAAACAAATCGGAACAGGAGTAATTATTTCAGCAAAGCGTAATGATCTCGCAGATGCTGCTACTTACCGTGCTGCCCTTGATTCAATGAAGCATTTGAACAAAAATGTCGCAGAGGTGATGAGAAGATTTGATATCAAAGGAGCCACCGATATCACCGGATTCGGATTACTCGGGCATGCGTTGAAGATGGCGCAGGGAAGTGGTGTTTCAATGAAAATCAATGCTGCTGACGTTCCTGTCATGGATAAGGTCCTTGACTTGATCGAGATGGGTTGCATTCCAGGCGCAGCTTTCCGCAACCTTGAATTTGCGGAAAAGGATATTCAGTTTGATCCGGCTCTGGATTACAACCATAAAATGCTGGTTGCCGATGCCCAGACTTCCGGAGGGATGCTTATTTCTGTTCCCAATAAGAAGGCTGATCAACTGTTGGCTGATCTTATGGAGGCGGGTTATCCCTTTGCGGCAGTAATTGGCGCTGTCGGTGAAAAAAGTGGAAAATCGGTTTATATCAATTGATGCCTCAGGACTTTAGCCCATAACCTGAATCCTTCGGATCAAACCGAGAGGGTGTCTCGCCAAAACTTATTATACCTTTTATTTGCCATTCCTTATTAAATGTATTATCTTTCATAGCTCAACTTTAATTCTATGTAAGATGAAAAATGCTGCAATGTATTTTATATTCCTAATCGTTCCAATGGCGGGAATTGCCCAGTGGTCGGACAATCCATCCATGAATACGAAAATAATCGATACCCTGGGTACACAGGCCGTACCAAAGATAGTGGTCAATGAGGAAGGGGAAACCTATATTTCCTGGTACAACCAGCCGGATTCATTGTCGTATTTTGAGCTGTACCTGCAGCACCTGAATGCGGATGGGATGAAGTTGTGGTACGATGAAGGACTCCTGATCAATGATCATCCCACCTGGACCTGGGTAACGGATTACGATCTGATCATTGATTCGGAGGATCACGCCATAGTGGTGATGCAGGATGCCCGGAATGGATACAGTGACGTATTTGCATACAGGATCTCGCCTGAAGGTACCTTTACGTGGGGACCGGATGGGATTGCTCTGACGAATGACAATGATTTTAAACCGTCGCCTTCGGCCGTGGTGACGACCGATGAAAATATCGTTGTCATGTGGGGAGTGGGACCATCGGATACCACTAAGTTTTCTTATATCAGCCTGCAAAAATTATCAAAAGACGGTCAGACCCTATGGGACGTCAATACGATCATCAGCACTGACTCCATGCATTGCCTGATGCCCGGCATGATCGCTACAGAAGACAATGGAGTGATCGTGATGTGGATCACCACCGTTTCAACCGATACTTCAGAAGTTGGAAACTGGCCCTATATGTACCCATTGACCCAGAAAATAGATGGAGACGGAAACCAGGTATGGCCTGAACACCTGGTTCTTGATACGGCTAAAAATATGCCGTTGAGCTTTTTTGCACCAGCCATGGAAAGTGATGGCAATGGTGGATTTTTTGCGGGATGGATGGCCTTTCCTGAGGGACCTTTTTATAATACTTATCTTCAATATGTTACTTCAGAGGGTATACCCCAGTGGACCCCTGATGGCATGAACGTGTCGGATTCCGTGCAATATAAGCATTCAAACCCGTCGCTCACTTATTTCCCGGAACATGATGAGCTTTTTGTTTTCTGGAATGTGCTCAACGAATATGAAGGATTCGAGGCCGTTTATGGTCAGAAATATTCGATCGACGGGCAGAATCAGTGGACTACCGGAGGCAGAAGATTTGTGGGTTGGGTTTCTGCTTATGATACGCTCTTAGGAACCAGTGGTATCAGGAAGACCACAGAAGATGACCTAACCCTGTTCTATGCATATGAATTCATTACCCTGGCAGGTACAGATACCATTATCAGCACGGATTACCTTGCCCGGAGAATCGACAGGGATGGCAATTCCGTCTGGGAAGGCAGTGACCTGGTTTTCACAAATGCCAAAAGTGCAAAGGGTGAGCTGAATGTGAGCAGAATGGTCAATGATCAGTACATCGCCACCTGGGAAGATAACAGAGAGGATCCGGAAAACTATTATCAAGCGGGCATTTATGCCCAGAATATCACCAAATATGGAAACCTGGGTCCGACAGCAGTAAATGATCCAATGCACGACAGCAATCTGATCATTGGCACCTATCCCAATCCCGTCGATCACACACTCACCATAACGTACCGGTCAGACCGGAATGGTGCCATGGAACTCAGCCTCTATGATATAACAGGGAACCTGATCAAGCACCATGTGTTACCCTGTCAATACGCGGGTGATTGTACATACACTCTGGATATATCCGAATTGCAGGCCGGAGTTTACATCGTACAACTGCAGCACAACGGTATGACCGGTTATCATAAGATCGTAAAATGGTAAACAAAGGGTACCTTATCACCGGAAAGATCCTTGAAGATATTCCGAAGATGGACCCTTAACCTCTATTTTTAATGATTTTTCTTGCTTTCCCCTCACGGATTTTATATATTTACTGCCTTGCTTAAATTTCCTTCAAAATGACAAAACGATTGATCTTTTTCCTGGCAACAGGGGCCGTTGTTGCATCGGCAGGTTTGCTGATGATCCTGCGGACGCCTGATTCGTTGACCTCCAAAAAGCAGTTACCTGCGATTGCTGAAAACAGAAAAATACCCAGGAGTGCTTTTCTACCCATGATGGCAGAGTACCAGTTCCAAAAGCTGAGAGATCCGAAAACGGACCGGATACCGCCCGGCGTCCGGTCACGAGAGCTGGCCTTTGCGTCACGGCTACCGGCCGCTGAGACAAGCCGGGAACAGGCATGGACCTGGCGGGGACCCAAAAACATCGGTGGGAGGATGCTTTGCATCGCTGTCGATACCGATGATGAAAACCACCTGCTCGCAGGCAGCGCCTCCGGCGGCATGTGGCATTCCACCGACGCGGGACAGTCGTGGCAGAAGACCACCGCCCCCGACGCCGAACAGAGCGCTACGTGCCTGGTGCAGGACCATAGGGCAGGGAAGCACCATATCTGGTACTACGGTACAGGCGAGCTGCTCAGCACCACCAACCGAAACATCAGCACCAACGTGCGGACCGTCGGCATCGGAAACGGTATCTTCAAATCAACGGATAACGGGGCGACATGGGAACCACTGGCCTCAACCCAGGGAGGCTCCCCTGAAGTCCTCGATGAAATTTTCCAGGGAGTATGGAGAATCGTCACAGATCCGGTTAGCACTGAAAAAGATATCGTGGATGCAGCATGTTACGGAGCCATCATGCGCTCAGAAAACGGAGGCAACACCTGGCAGGTGGTCCTCGGTGACCTCTACAATAAGTCATTCTGTACCGACATCGGCATCACCCCCGATGGGGTCCTCTTTGCGATCATGGGAGGTTACGGCTGGGGGGTCGAGCCGCCGGACAAAGCCGGGATCTGGCGTTCCACCAACGGCATATCCTGGACAAACATCACACCCTCCGGTTTCCCCACAAATAACCGTGTTTCCCGGCTGGCTATCGCACCTTCCAACCATAACATAATGTACGTCTTTACAGAATCACAGTCTCCCGATCTTGCTCCGTTCAATGGCTATACCAACACGATCAATACATTCTGGAAGATGACCTGGGATACAGAAGCCGACTCCGCCACCTGGGAAGATCGTACGCCGGGTATGCCGGGAGCAGGCAATGGCGACATGAACAGCTTTCCCTATTCCTTTGTTGTGTATGGTGGATACACCTTCACCATGGGTGTGAAACCCGACAACGAGAATGTCGTGTTCATGGGGGGCATGAACCTCTACCGATCAATAAACGGTTTTGCAGACAGTCTGCAGACCTCATACATTGGTGGATATCCGTTCGATATGGATTCGCTCCACGGTCTTCATCCCGACCAGCATGGGATTGCCTTCCTCCCTTCAGATCCCAGGGTGATGTTCATGTCAAACGACGGGGGCATCTATGTCACCCAGGATTGCATGGCTGACAGTATGGACAACAGCTGGGAAAGACTTAATAACCAGCTGACTACCACCCAATTCTACTCCGTTGCCATCGATCACGGAGCTGACCATGACGACTGGATCCTTGGAGGTCTTCAGGATAACAACTGGTACTATACGGTCACCGATGATCCTACGGAACTCTGGTTCGATATCGATATCTGCTACGATGGCTTTGCCACCTACGTGGCCGATGACTGGGAGTACTGTGTGATCTCAGCCTATAGTGGAAATATCTGGACATCGCAGTTCGGTGATGACATGCACACGAAAAATATCTTCTACCAGCTCCCTGATACATTGCTGGCCTATTATGATCCGGTGATGGGTTCCAATTCTCTTTTTCCGTTCTACCAGAACTTTGCACTTGATCCGAATACCGAAGAAATATTCTACCTTCCGACGGTCACCAGCATCTGGAGAAAAGATAACATGAAAGCAGCATCCTACGATACAAGCCTGCGCAATGTTGGATGGAACCATCTGAGCAACGTTGATGTAGGACAGGCAAGCGAGATCAGCTATATCGCCGTTTCCGCCATTCCTGCCAACCGGCTCTATTACGGCACCAGTCTGGGAAAAGTATACCGGATGGATGATGCGCACACGGGCAATCCGATGCCGGTGGATATCACCGGAGATCATTTCCCGACCAATGCTTTTGTGGCTTTCATTGATATTGATCCCGGGAATGCGGATCATACCATGGTAGTCTTCTCCAACTATGGAGTTCAGAGCCTGTTCCATACATCCGACGGAGGGGCGACCTGGACCGCGGTTGGAGGCAACCTGGAAGAGAATCAGGATGGCTCCGGGTCGGGACCCTCAGTGCGCTGTTCCAAAAAAGTGATGCGCAATGGCCAGAAAACCATTTTCATCGGTACCTCTTCCGGACTCTTCTCCACCAGTGAACTCAAAGGAGATTCGACCATCTGGGTAAGGGAGGGCGCCTCCACCATCGGAAGGGTCATCGTCGACATGATCGATGCCCGGTACAGCGATGGATTCATAGCCGTTGGGACACACGGGAACGGCGTGTACAGCGCGTATTTCGAGCCCACCTCCGGGATCACTGTGCCGGCCGCCGGACCATCGCTCAGGCTGGTCAGGATCTTCCCGAATCCGGTGCATGGATCCGTTCAGGTGGAGATATCCTGTGAAACGTCGCAAGCACTTGAGATTCATCTTTATAACAACGCCGGAAAACTGGAAGCGGTCCTCTTCAGCGACCGTATCTCTCAGGGAACGCATACGATCCCGCTGAATTTGAATGAAATTGTACCCGGACTCTATCAGCTTTGTCTGCTTCCTTCTGATGGGAAGATTGTAAAAAAGATCATTGTACTGTAAATTATTTAAAATTAAAAGGAGGCTACCATGTCATCTCAACCCGAACCTGAATGCTGTCCGAAATTCGATCCCATCCCCTGGGACGATAAGGTATTTGAATGGAAAGACAGGAAATTCATTAAAGACAAGGTCTGCACGCTATTTTACATGCCCCTGAATTTTGGCTGCGTCATGAGGCGGCTGGATAAAAAGATGAGGGCATCCGGTGCTACCCTGGTGGATGGAATGTGCCTTTCCGAGCATACATCAGGCTGGAATATGAACGTCTATCTTGCTGTTGACAAAGACGTTGCAGGCATAAAGGAAAAAAACCTCAGCGGCAAATTTTACAGCTGTGTCTATGAGGGACCGTACAGGAATACCCGTAAGTGGATCGTTGATTTTGAAGTAAAGGCAAAATCGAAAAATTTTCACATCAAAAAGTGGTACATGTGGTACACCACCTGCCCGAAATGCGCAAAGAAATATGGCAAGAACTACGTGGTGATCGTGGCGCAGATAGAATAATTTTTCCTTATATTTGTCCAACCCAACCAGGTCCCCACCCATAGTCAGAAAGATCCACTGCCTGCTTTTTATTGGACAGTGTATCGCATTCGGAGGAATACGTCAACTTCGCTCCGGAAAGAAAAATCATTAATCCAACATATATCAGCGTGTATTCGGTGTCCTCATTCAAATTTCAGAAGCTATGAAAGCAATGGTCAAACGTTACATCACCGACTTGTACAGCCAGTTTCATTACTACGCCACCTGGCTGCCCACCTCAACCATCGAAGTGGGCTCGATCGGTACATTTTCGGGCAGGGAATTCGAGCGGTTATCACATCTCCGGAATGAAGGCATTGACTTCGAGATCCAGGAAGACACCAGCCAGGCCGACCTGGACTACAGCTCGGAAGGAGCGGTGACCATCAGTCCCAAGCTATCCGGTAAGGCCCCGGTGGCAGGCAGCGTGCTGAGCGAGGCGGATGCCGGATTCACGGTCGATTTTTCAAGGAAGAACGCGATCGTTTTCAAGGCCAAAGGAGTGGTTTGTTCCAGCATCAAGGATCAGATCAAGCTGGGAAGGGATCTCAAGAAAAAGTACGATGAAGGCAAGTGGGATAAAAAGTGGGTGGTGGTCAGAGAGTTGGTCAGGGCCGAAAGTGCCACGATCCTGATCTCGGGTTCCACCAGCAGCCGGATCGAGCTTAAGGCGACAGCCAACATCGGGGCTGATAAACTCGACATTGCCGATGCATCATTGTCGCTGAACATTGCATTTGAAAAGAACATCGGAACGAAGATCGTGGCCGAGAAGGGACTTACGCCGTTGTTCAAGGTGAGGAGAGGGAGGGAGAGATAAGATCAAAGATCAAAGATCAAAAAGCAAATATTAAAAATACAGTTGTATGATTAAAATGAACAAGATCCTGTTGGGTCACAAGTTTGTGGGCAACTTTCTGGATGAGCCTGTCGCCATCGGGAAGATCTACAAGATGGATGACAGGCAGTTTCTGCCTGCGCTGCAGTTCAGCGATGTTTACCCTGCGATCGACCTGGCAAAATGGACTGACTCCGGGTCACCTGGCGATCTCAAGTTCAATGTCACATCCGACGTGGGTTTCAAATTCGGCGGGGGTGCCTCCAGTTCGATCGGTGAGTCGAAGGTGGAAATAGAGTTCCTCAAGCGGAGGAAGGTGGCAGGGTACCTCAGGGACGCCACGGTTCAGTCGCTACGGTATGAGAACATCCGCGGGGAGCTGAAGAAGCTATGGCAGGATAAGGGATACACAAAGTTCCTGCGGGATTACATCTTCATCTTTGAGGTCGTCACCGCCGCTTCCGGAACACTGGTCTATTCCAGTGAAGGAGGCACAAAGGTCGTTCTGGAGCACACCCTGGCCGGGAAGGTGACAAAGCTGGCCGATCTGGGTTCCGGCAATTTTCAGCTGACGGCGAATTCCGAAAGAACCCTGGAGATCATCCGGAACACGTCGCACATTCCGTTATTCAAGGCTTTCCGGTTCAGGAAGAACTGGGAACCGGAGATACTGGGGTAGGCGGCCTGTCCGGGGAATGAAGTGACGAGGGATCAGCAGTCAGCAGCCTGTCCTGAGGGCGAAGCCCGAAGGATCAGCAGTCAGCGGTCAGCAGTCAGCGGTCAGCAGTCAGCGGTCAGTAGCATGTCCTGAGGGCGAAGCCCGAAGGATCAGCGGTCAGCGGTCAGCGGTCTTGGAATTTGGATCTTGAAATTTGTTTGGATTTTGGATCATGGGATTTGGAATTTTTTAAGTCGACGCGCCACAGATGAACGAGATGAATCACAACGCGGTCGTAGAGATCTTTTCCGGCACCAGCTGGGAAGCGGAGATGGTAAGGAGTCTGTTATCCGATGCGGGAATTCCGTCGTTTATAAAGAATAATGTACTGGGTAATTATCTGATTGACCCCATCATGGCAAGCGGGGTAAAGGTGATGATCCTGGAGTCGGATCTGGAGGAGGCGACGAGAGTGGTGCAATGGTATTATGAGAGGATGAGGAACAGAGGTGACGAATGACGAACAGAGGAGTGTTGATTTCTGATTTCTGAAATGAATTCAGAAATCCGAAATCAGAGGTTCCTCTGTTCGTAAATCGGGAGTTCAAGTGAAAGCGGGCGGAGAGGTTCACAGGTCCTTGAAAAGCAGATTTTTGGCAGGCTGTTTTGAATAACCTTAATATCAATTATTTAGAGTGATAAAAATGGGATGATAACTGATTTATACTTTTTGAAGTGAATGGATAATATTGTACCAATATTTGAAGTATAAACCGGATCAACATAGAAATTTTGTCACTAGTGTGTTTTGCTATCAATTTATTTACAATCCTGTTGTAGATATCGCAGAAATTATTTACCTTTATACCGCTTCAGATTTACTTAATTTCCATTCATTTTTATTGGTTCTCATGTAAAGAGTCACGCCTTCAGGAAGAGTGTTTTATTTGCTCCTGCTTTTATTACATATTAAAATGTAACGCTATGAACCGGAAAAGTTTTTTGACGAGCCTTTTGATGGGCACAACTGCCACCTTTTTGCCAGCCCACCAGGTAATTACAGAATCACATGAGAAACAAAAGGTCAGGCTCGGGGTGTCTTTTATCGCAGGCTTTCAGTATTATGACGGACCGGATGCCGAGCTGCTGCTGGAAACAGACATGCCGCTCCAGTTGAACCGGGAGCCTCACAACCGTTATGACAAAAATGCCGTAGAGGTCTGGTCAGGGGATGCCAAGCTGGGCTATGTCCCGCGCGCAGAAAATAAACCCATCGCCAGGCTGATGGATGAAGGCAGAAACGTCCAGGCAAGAATATTACAGCTTGATCCCGCTAGCTTTCCTTATGGAAGTGTTAAAATGGAGCTGTTCTTTATGAGCAATGCAGCCTGATGGAAAAATCCAGCTGGAAATCTTTACCGCTGTGCCTACGGCACTACCGTACTTAACGGCTACGCCGTAATTCATCTCTCGCATATCCTTTCGCCAATCTCCTTCTCCTTTCACTTCTCCCTCTACCTGGCTAATCAGTAATGGCTATTCTTTAACATTTTCCTCGTGAACGCTCATATCCCCCAGCAGCAACCACTTGCCGCCTTCCCTGATATAAAACTCGGCGATCTTCCCATAGCCTTCTTCCTGTTTCGTCTGCCCTCCCAAGGTAAATGAGATGTAATAACTGAAATAATAGTCTACCACTGCAGCATTATCCAGCACCACGATACGGGCAGGATTGACCATATAATAATCCAGCCTGAGGTTGTCCTTCATAGAATAATACAGTCGAGAGGTGGTCTCCTTTGACAGTGGTACGGGCTCTTCCGTACTCCATCCCTGGTATTTCGGGTGAAGAACAGCCAGTTCTCCGGCAATATCGCCGGCTTTCCAGCAGGTCCAGCTCTCTTCCACCACCTGCCATACTTCTTTTTGTTCCTTCGTCCACTCCTGGGCGAATACTGATGTTGTAATGATGGCTACCATGGCCATCATGGCGAGTCTGAGCAGTTTTTTCATGGCATCTTTTGATTTAGGTTAAGAATTGAAGTTACTGAAAACGAAACAAATATAGTGAAATATGACGAGGAAAGCAAATTATTATTTGTTTAGGGGTAATGGCAAGGAGGCCTGTTTTGTTTAGAGGTTAAGATGAGGGTCATTTACACGAAACCTAACCTCTAAACTAAACTGGCTTCTTAACCTTAACCCCTAAACAGGTGCTTGAAAGGATTTACGAACAATGGAGTGTTGAGTGTTGATTTTTGAAGATTATTTGCGAAATTGCGGGACGGTTGACGGTTGACGGTTGACGGTCGGTGGAGTTGGATTTTGGATTTTGGGATTTGTTTGGAATTTGGTGCCTGGGATTTGGAATTTTTAATACTGTGACCATGAAAAAGATCACTCTGCATTTTATCACCCGGATATTACTGCTCATCATTATACTGAGCAGCTGTGACCCAACACCAAAAACGGAACGACAGAAGAACATGGGTACCCGGGACACCCAGCTGAAGGTATTCGCCATCTTCCCTGTTTCCGTGGAGGAACCCTGGACAGGAACGGTGCACCGTGCCTTCCTGGAGGCTCGTGAAAAATCAGGTATCAGCTATGATTTTGCTCAAAATGTAGGTTATGACGACTTTGAATCCATTCTCCGCAGGCATTGTGCCGAAGGCTATGACCTGATCGTGGGAGATGCCTTCGGATCGGAGCAGGTGGTCAGAGAGGTGGCCAATGATTTCCCGGAAATCCCGTTCTTCTTCGGATCCGGCCAGGGACCCAACGGAAAGAACCTTTCCGTCTTCGACAACCTCATCCATGAGCCTGCCTACCTGGCAGGGATGGCAGCCGGAAGCATTACGCAAAAGAACAGGATCGGGATCTTAGCAGCCAAACCGATCCCGGAGGTCAACCGGCTGACCAATGCATTCATGGCAGGGGCAAAGGAACTGAATCCGCGCGTAAAATTTGATATTACGTACACGAATGTTTTTTACTACCCGCCCCGGGCAGATTCTGCGGCGGAGAAGCTCATTGAGCAAGGTGCCGATGTGATCTTTGCGGAACGGAAAGGGGCCGAGATCGCCTGTTCAAGACACAACATCCCTGTCATCGGCAACATGGATGAGCCGCAGGGAAATGCGAGGCTCGTCTCTGTCACAAATCTGACGTGGAGCCTCACACCCGCCGTCAGCCACCTCATCAGTAAGATAATGAATGGCACCTATACCTCAGAAGACTATAAACCATGGTCAGCAATGTCGCGCGGTGGAGCCGTACTGGACAGGATCAACGGCTCGTTTGAGGGCCTCACCCCTGAGGTCCTGCAAATGATCGACCAGCGACGCAACCAGATCACAGATGGAACATTCATTGTCCCTATCGTCGAAACTACTCCCGAATAACAACCGTGATAACACTATCCGATCATATACAGAATCAATGCAAACACGAAATACAAAACTGATCCTGACAGGCAAACCCGTCATAGAAGGTGCTGGAGTCCACCTGAAAAGGGCCTTTGGGTATTATCAGGTTCCGCAATTCGATCCCTTTCTGATGATGGATGATTTCAGGAATGACGATCCACAGAAATATCTCCGCGGTTTCCCCTGGCACCCGCACCGCGGTATCGAAACGATCACGTACATGCTCACAGGAACCGTGGAACACAGGGATAGCCTTGGCAATACCGGCATCCTGTCCGGGGGCGATGTGCAGTGGATGACCGCCGGCCGGGGCATCATACACCAGGAAATGCCAGGAGGGAATACCGCAGGGAAAATGTATGGATTCCAGCTGTGGGCCAACCTGCCTGCCTCCCGTAAGATGATGGAACCCAGGTACCAGGACATACCTTCTGAAAATATACCGGAAGTGCTGACAGATGACGGCACCCGGATCAGGATCCTGTGCGGAACCATCAACGGTATCCAGGGTCCGGTGAAAGATATCATCATCGATCCGGAATACCTTGATATTTCGGTGCCCGCCGGCTCGGAATATATACATCCCACCCGGAAGGGCTATACTGCTTTTCTTTATGTGATCGGAGGTAAAGGATTTACCGGCGCCAAAAATGAAACCCTGCTCGAAAATGAAACCATTGTCCTGTTCGACGACGGCGACCAGGTAAGGATCGCAACAGAGGAAGAGCCCGTGCGGATCCTGTTCCTTTCAGGCAAGCCGATCGGCGAGCCGGTCGCCTGGGGCGGACCCATTGTGATGAACACCCGCGAGGAGGTGCAACAGGCCTTCAAAGAATACGAGGAGGGGACGTTTCTGAAATGAGGCATTATCATTCAGTCCAAAACGAAACCAAAATACCGGTCAGCCGATAGGCAAAATCTTCTTATTTTTGCGCTTTCCAAAAACTTACACATGAAAAATCATATTGTTTTACTGCTTTGCCTGTTCCTGACATTTCCTCTCCTTGCCAGTGACCTGATCAGGATACCGGTAAAGGATCCTGCTGAAATGAAGCAACACCTTCTCAACCAGAATCTAACGGTGCATTACTGTACAGATGATTTTTTGATTGCGACGGCCGAACTTCCACCGGCCGGCAGTTATGAAACCATCACCACCAATGCATGGACGGACGGTCGGGATTATTTTCTCAGTTATTTCAAGCCGGAACAGAAAGAAAATTATCTCGAAAAGATTTCATCATTCTCGACTATTCTTTATACAGGCACCGATCATCTGATCCTTGAAATCCAGCCGGAAAAGGGAAAGATGCTGTCACCCGCTGTACACAATGGTCTGGTCAGGATCGTCAACAGGCCCGTGAAACTTCCTGAAACGTCATTCCCATTCAATAACAATGCTTCAAGGGCAGTAGTCAATCCTTTGGTGACGGAGCTGATGAGCCAGGTGAATCAGGATTCGCTGCTGGCCACCATCCAACACCTGCAGGATTATGGAACCCGTGATTGCTTTACGTCACAGGCATTCCAGGCGCAGGAATGGATCCGGACGAAATTTGAAAGCTACGGACTGCAGACAGAACTGATGGATTTTGAAATGTTTGGGGACGAAGCCAGCGATAATGTGATTGCAACTCTTCCCGGAACAGAATTTCCGGATGAATACGTGATACTGGGCGGGCATTACGATTCACGCAGCTGGTCAGGAGCCGCTCCCGGAGCCGATGACAATGCCTCGGGGATCTCTTCCGTTTTAGAGATCGCCCGCCTGCTGAGCCAGTATGAATTCAAACGAACCATCCTGTTCTGCGCCTGGTCGGGAGAAGAATACGGGTTATACGGCAGCGAAGCCTGGGCCTCGTGGGCTGAACAGGAAGGACTGAACATCCTCGGATACTTTAACCAGGACATGAACGGGTACCTGGAACCAGGCAGCGAGATCCATACCGATGTCATGGCTCCTGCATCAGCCGGGGAACTGAAAGAATTCTATAAAATGGTATGTGAAATTTATTTACCTGATCTACAGGTAAATGATGGTGCATTGACGGGAGGCGACAGTGATCACTCCTCGTTCAATGCCCACGGATTCATGGGGATCTTTCCGTTTGAGGACAGTGAAGACTACAGTCCCGAGATACACACCTCCAACGACCTGATCGGCCCAAGCGTCAATCACATAGAGCAATGCGGCATATTCACCCGATCCGTCCTTGCTTCGGTCATGACCATGTCCTCCATGCTCAAGGGGCCGGAAGATCTGGTGGGTGTCCCGGCCGACGGCTCGGTTGAACTTATATGGCTTCCCATGGAGGAAGCCGCCTCCTACAATATTTACAGAGATGATCTCCAGACACCATTTTTCACGCTCACAGGGACAAATTACATGGATACAGAAGTGGAAAACGGCACATCGTACACCTATTTTGTCACAGCCATCTATGGCGGCAGCGGCGAAGAATCCTTTCCAACCAATCCGGTAACGGTGGTCCCGATGGCCCCCGTTTCTTTTCCCTTTATGGAAGATTTCGAATCAGGAGCCCCATACTGGAGTACAGAAGGCACATGGGGTCTGAGCAATGGTGTGTATCATTCGGCCAGCCATTCCCTCACCGACAGCCCGAACGGGAATTATGCCAATAATCTGAACATTTCGGCAGTCCTCCATACCATTAACCTGACAGGTGTTACCGGAGGTACCCTGAGCTTCTGGATCAAATACTCACTCGAATCGGGATATGACTATGCTTTCCTGGAAGTGACCACCAATGGTGATGACTGGACCCAGCTGGCATCTTTCAATGGTGATGTGATCCTCTGGCAGTATAAGGAATTTTCACTGACCCCATACCTGGATCATCCCAGTGTGATCTTTCGTTTTCGGTTAACAACTGATAGCTACCTTCAGAAGGATGGAGTCTATATCGACGACCTCGGGATCGATGCCTGGGGAGTAGGTATGGAGGAACCATCAGCTGATCTGCAGGATCTGAGGATATTCCCGAATCCCTTCCATCAATCGTCTACCATCGCATTTAACCTGGTAAGATCAGCCTCTGTCAGGATTGGAATTACCGACATGGATGGCAGGACCGTAAAAACTATCCTGGATGACGATCTCCCTGCCGGTAAGCATTCCTTCATCTGGGATGGAAGCTGCGATACGCATGGCAACACCCCCCCTGGAGTTTACACGCTCATGATTTCCTCAGGAAACAACTTGATTTCCAGAAAGATCGTAAGGCTCAATTAGCCGATGAAATTTTTAACCACAGAGGCGCGCGGAGAGTACGCCTCTGTGGTTAAATGAAAAGATACCTCCTACTGAATGATCACTTTTTGCTGTTTCAGGAATCTGGACGTACTGACTGAGATGATGTACATTCCCGGCCTGTATGCGGAAATGTCAATTTCCCTGAAAGGCTGATCGAGAATAAAGGTCTCAACGAGCAATCCCACTGAGTTATAGACCTTTAACTCTTTTCTCTCCTCACTGGCACCGAACGTCCGGATATAAAGCATTTCATCGGCGGGATTTGGATAAACATTCAGCTGGAAATCAGATGTTTCGCTGACTCCAATGGGAGCCAGGCCGGATGAAATATTGACTGTATAATCCTCCACCTCACCGTAAGAATAGATCTGACAGGAAGTTGCTCCTGAACTTCTTTTGACACTTACCCGCATGCGTGTTTGGCCATTCAGTGCGGATGTCGGAACCGTAAAGGTGGTTGACACTGCATTTCTTTTGTTATTGATGGTCACCACCTGCTCGCCCGTATCCGTGAAGTCTCCGTCGTGGTTATAATCGATCCATACCCTCCAGTATTCGTAGCGGATAAAAAGAGGGTATCCGGGAGTCAGCGTGATGGTATTTGAGATACCCATCGTGAGGTTAAAGATAAATGAGGTGAAGTCCTGATAACCGGCAGAACCAGATGAGCCCGAAGATTTGTAGGTGCTTCCTATCTGTACCTTGGAGATCCATTCGGAGGACGCTGTGCCGTGCGAAGTGCAATAGACCAGTGTCGGGTCCGTCACGGTAATGTAGTCGGTTTTGACTTCACTGTCAGTACCCCCTGCATTGGTTGCCATGAGAGTTACATCGTACGTTCCGGCTGTGGCATAGGTCACGGTCGGATTCTGAGCGGTACTGGTGGAAGGCGTTCCCCCTTCAAAGGTCCATGCCCAGGAAGTGGGACTGTTCGTCGACTGGTCGGTGAAGGCGACACTTCCGCCGGTGGTGATGCTGGTTGGATTGCCCGAGAAGTTGGCCACCGGGGCAGGGATGGCCATCACCGTAATGTGGTCCGTTTTGGTTAATGTGCTATTGCCTCCTGAGTTTTCCACATAAAGCGTCACATCATATACGCCCACTGTGGCATAGGTTACCGTTGGATTCTGAACCGTACTGTTTGCAGGTGTCCCTCCTTCAAATGTCCAGTTCCATACGGTCGGATTGTTGGTCGACTGGTCAGTGAAAACGATGCTCTGGCCGGCATAGATGCTTGTGGCACTCTCTGTAAAGGCAGCTACAGGTGGAAGGGCAGTGACGGTGATATAATTTGTCCTGGTCTCTGAATCGCTTCCGCCTGCATTGGTAGCTGTCAGGGTCACACTGTAACTGCCCGCGACAGCATACGTCACTGTTGGATTTTGTACAGTGCTGGACGAGGGTGTTCCGCCGGGGAAATTCCAGGTCCATGAGATGGGCGAATTCGTCGAGAGATCTGTAAATGCAACACTTCCACCTGCAACGATGGTGGTGGTGCTGGCAGAGAAGTCAGCGACTGGTGGCGGTCCGGCACTGGTGATCTGGATGGTATAGTCTTCGACTTCACCATAAGTAAATGTCTCACAGTAACTTGGAGCACCCCCGTACTTCATGGATACCCTCATCCTGGTTGTGACCGATAAACTGGCAGGAATCGTTACAGAACCCGAGGTCGCGTTTTTGACATTGTTGGCCGTAAACACGTTTTCCCCTGAATCCGCAAAATCCCCATCATGATTAAAATCTATCCAGACTTTCCAGTATTCATAATAGATTGTGCTGGAATATCCGGGAGTCAGGGTAATGCTATAGGTATTTCCGGCACTGACGGGTATGATATCCGAGGTAAAGTTGGAATAGCCTGCAGCACCAGAGCTTTTAGTGAACGAACCAAAAACTACCTTGGAGATCCATTCATAGGTGTATGTATTTCCTTTTGAGGCGCAATACGTTACATCCACTGAAATATAATCTGTTTTCGATTCCGTATCAGAGCCTGAACCATTTGTCACGGTCAGTGAAACATCATAGGTTCCGTAGGTACTATACGTCACCGTTGGATTCTGCAATGTGCTTGTGGCAGGTGTTCCGCCCTCGAACACCCAGGACCATGAAGTGGGCGCATTGGTGGAGAGGTCGGTGAACGCAACGCTTCCGCCGGGAGCAACGATCGTGGTGCTTGCAGAAAAATTGGCAACGGGTGGCGGAGGGGTGGTGATGGTAATATAATTGGTCTTGGTCTCTGTGTCACTGCCTGCTCCATTGGTTGCCACCAGTGTCACGCTATAGGTTCCGGGAACGTTGTAAATGACCGAAGGATTCTTTACCGTACTGCTGGATGGTGTTCCGCCGGTAAAGGTCCAGTTCCACGAAGTGGGAAAGTTGGTCGAAAGATCCGAAAAATTGATGGGGCTTCCTGCCACGGCAGTTGTCGGGGAAGCGATAAAATCAGCGACAGGCGGTGAAGTCGGCGGTGTTGAGAAAATGAAGGAGGCAATCCGGGTCTTCCAGGCCCAGCTTCCGGTAGAATATTCCTGAGTGTACCAGAACTTCAGATCCCCTGTGGGGTCGACCGACATCATTGAATAATCTCCCCAGCGGTTAACACCACTCTGAGATCCAGGACCGTCAAAGATGGTTGTCTCTGCAATATCCATGGTTCCCGTTCCCGCGTTGGCGGCTGTTTGTCCGGTAAATCGTATGGAGGGATAGATGGATGAACTGCTTACGGAGTACCCCAGGGCGATATCTCCATTGCCATTCATGGCGATGCTGCCCATCCACCGGCTGTTGCCGTCGGAGGGGGCATAGGTGCCCTGCTGAAAGATCGCCCATGTGGATCCGGTCTTCCTCAGTTCATACCACCTTACTCCCGCACGGCTGCTGGCATCGGGCTTCACGGTGTGGTTGGTGAGCATGACCGCATAGGTGCCGAATTTGCGGTATTGCAGCCGGAACATCAGCCTGTCACTCAGGGCGTCAAGGGTCTGGGACACTCCTTTCTGGGCAATGCTGATCCCACTGGTGGTGAATGAAGCGGTCGACAAGGTTTGAACAAGGGTCAGGGTGGAGTTGGACGGAGTGGTCCAGTTCACACTAAGTTCCCATATGCGTAACAGATTCGTTCCCAGGTTCACAAAATATCCTGGAGTCCCTTCAGGAGGGAAGACTCCGTCGCAGTCTGCCGGCAGCAAACTGCCATAACCCGTGCCGAGAGAGAAGAAGACCATGGTGGCAGTTGGTGCTCCCGTGAGCATCGCATCCCTGTTAAGGACACAGGCCCCGCCGCCGGCCCAGGTGGAACCATTGGCGAACTGGTTGATGGATAGATAATACCCATCACGCCATATACCGAATTTCGGATAATCAGGCATGTTGGTGAATTCGAATGCGTAACGGTACCAGGACCCTGTCGGATCAGGAGTGGCCGACACGGCGACAAGCTCGTAATATTTGTCGTTCGTGGTGTTCAGCGCAAACTGGCTCACCAGCCAGCGGTCTGCCTGTCCATCATAGAGCACGATCGGATCCCCGTCGTTGTTGTTGTCAAAAGGCTGACCGTCGTCAAAGCCCTCCCAGATGGTCTGGTTGTCAGCCGGGCCATATAAAAGGTTCCCGCTCTTATTCCAGATGGCAAACGACAGGTTGATCATCTGAAAGTAATGGTTCGGTCCCACATCTCCATCGGTATCCGGAGGAGCTACCCCGTTCAGGTTGCTCACACCGTCATAGTTCATTTCAATGGTGACATCCCGGCTGGATGCCGCTGAAAAATCCTGTACAACAGGATCAGGCGTCTCAAAAGGAGTTGGATTCTTGAATTCCTCCAGAAAACCTGATTTGTTTTTGATCAGGTTATCCTTCCATGATCTTTCACGGAATCCGGGCGGAATAGGTTCCACATCCCGCAGGGGTCTCGAAACATCATAATGGATCGGAGTCATTAGCTGCGTGGGAGCCATCACCTGTGCGAAGGCGCCGGCCATGGAAATGCCTAAAAACAGGATCAGGCAGATTGAAATGGTCAAGTACTTGTCTTTCATAGGTTTGATCTTTTAATGATGAATTGGTTCAAGGAGGTATTCTATTATCAAATCAGAGAACGTTCTTCATGATTAACTGTTCAAACTGTGGATGGATCCTTCCGGAATAGATCATGCCTGCATTACAGGCTTACTGAAAGCTCCAGTGAGATGTTCCTCGGTGGCTGAATGTCTCCGGGACGACCCATATATTCCTCGTTAAACAGGTTTTTTATGTACAGTGCCGCACGAATATGGGTGTTGATCTGATAGGCAAAGCGCACATCAAAAGTAATAAATCCATTGTCATTTTCCTGCCGGTATTGTTTTAATCCTTTAAAAATTTCCCGGCCGAGGATCTTTTCCTCAAAAGCCTCATCGATCCTTTCCATATGGCTGTTGTAGATCATGCTCAGCCCGGCCGAAAAAGCTTGATAATCCCATTGTACATCCCCTTTCACTTCATGGTGGAACCGGTACTTGAGCATGTTGTTTTCCAGCGTATCTGCCGACAGGTCGACAGGATCCATGTACGTATATCCGGCGAAGAACTGCACAGGTTGCCCAAGCAGTTTCCCTGAACCGCCGATCATCAGGTCAAAGCCTGCGATACGCGCCTGCCCGATGTTAAGTGATTTGAATCCCAGATCATCCAGGGTGGGGATGGTGGCACTGTCGGGCATATAAATGCCAAAGGTGAATTCCATCATGTCCCTGTATTCCATCCAGAACGCAGCAGCATCGAGATAACCCAGCCAGTTGCCAGCCTTTAGCCCCTGCCTGACGCCCACTTCCGTGCTCCATCCGGTCTCGGGCTGAAGAGCAGGATTTGGAAAGATGTTCAGTGAACCCAGACTGGTGGTCGTATATTTCTCAGCGATGGAAGGATAACGGTATCCCTGCCCGAAGGATGCCCGGATATACGTGAATGCCCCTGCCTGATAATTCAGGCCTGCCCGTATGACAGGCTGCGACTCGTCGTCGGTGCGGTCAAGGGTGTAATGTTCCCAGCGTAATCCCAGCGATGCCGACAACCGCTCAAGGAATTTCTTATCCAGCTGTGTGAAAAGAGCAATGTTAGAACTGTAATGATCCCCAAACAACTCCGCATCGGTTTTGGCATAGGAGCCAGCTGTTCCAATGGTCCAGTACCACTTCCTTTGAAACTCCCTGTGAAACTGGTACTCGCCATAATAGAGCTCAGAGCCGTTATCCTTGCTCTGATCCTCCCCGTCGAAGCGGTTGAATGTCTTGTAATACCGTGTCCTCAGGCTGTGCCTGTTGCCCCGTGCATCGTAATAGTTAGCGTATGGATCGGCGGTGATCCGGAAACCTTTGGTGGGCGAAACAGCTTCCGGCATCTGCAGGAATGCTCCGGAATCCGCATCCATCCAAATCAGAAAATCAGACGAGCGGGATTCCTGTACATTGAAATTCACGCCGTAGGAAAATCCTTCTATCTGCTTTGGCCTGTGGCGGATCCCAAGGTTGGCACGGAAGCGCTCCTCATAGTCTTCCTGCCGGTATCCTTCATCACCATAAGCATATGCTCCTGCGACCACATCCACATCGCCGAATTTTTGCAGATGGATGAAGCTGGCGCCGGTGAACATGGGACTGGAATCCCACCACCAGGCCATATCTTCGTTGGGAGGCTTGCAATACAGGCCGCTGAAAACCGACAGGCGGGTGGAGGGGGCTTCCCCCGGCTGGGCCGTATGAAGATTGATGACCCCGTTCAGTGCCGACGATCCGTAAAGGGAGGAGGAAGCTCCTTTCAGTATTTCAACATTACCGATATTTTCCACCGGTAAAAAACTCCATTTCACCTCATTCACATCCGCGGTGAGAATGGGCAGGTCGTCCAGCAGGACCATCACCCTGCTGCCGGCCCCGTAACTATATCCGCTTCCACCCCGGATGTTCGCCTGACCGTCCAGCACATCCACACCGGGCATCTGGCTGATGACCGATTCCATGTTGACGGTATTGGTCTGCTGGATATATTCAGGTTTGATGACCTGCATGGAAACTGTGACATCGGATAGCTTTTGCCTGAACTTGCCGGCGGAAACTACCGCCATGCCCAGCTCAATGATCTGAGGTTCCAGCCGGATGTCCAGGGTCAGGACTTCGTTGTTGCCGAGCTGTACCTCCTTTACCAGGGATATATATCCGATATAACTGAAGGTCAGACGATGGGTCCCACCGGTAAGCACCAGCGTATAATCACCTCCGACATCCGTGGATACACCGTTGGTGCTGTCGACTACAATATTGACTCCGACAAGGGATTCGGAGGTGGCTGCATCGGTAATTTTCCCTTTGATCAGGGCTGCCTGGCCATGACAAACTGCCGGAATGACCAGAAATATGGTCAGTGAGAGGAGGTGATGGAACAATCTGGTCATACAGAAAGGTTATTCTGCTTTGATCAGTCGTGAAGTAAATGCAGTCATCCCGTTGGATATTTTTACAATATACAATCCGGTTGCCAGCAGGCGGCCGTCAAAACCGAAATAACTTGTCCCGTGTTTTGCAGCCACGCTTTCTGCAAAGCGCAGCTGACCCACAAGGTCATATACTTCCAGGGTAACCTCACAGGGATCTTTCACCTGAAAGCCGATCCTGGTACTGCCTGAAAACGGATTGGGCCCTGGCAGCACGGGGATCAGTGACGCGGAGGGTTTTTCTTCAATGGCATTCGGATCCCACTTCACTGCGATGAACAGGGAGGTGGAATCAGTAACGGTTGCCACCAGGATAGGGGGAAGCGTGGGAAAAAGTTTGGCAAAGACATCTACCGTGATATGCAGGGGATAGATCCCTGCAAGCGTTGGAGTTCCTTCCAGCAGGACACAGTAATAGGTTCCCACCATGAATTCATTGGCCGGGGAATTGGATTGCCACGAAAAGCCTTCGGGCAATCCGGTCACATCCTTCAGGGTAATATGATCCAGAAGAATGGTATCTCCGTTATAGGGATATCCCGGTGGCGCCAGGATCGTGAATGCCTGGCTGTATAACTGACCGGCAACAGCTCCCTGGAGACTGTCGGGGCAAACCTGGCCGTTTTCTTCCGGATCGGGGCAGGTAATGGCATCCCCTGGAGTGCATTGTGCCCATGAAGCTATTGAAAATAAACCTGTTAACAGCAGGCCTACGAAGAAGTGCAGACATTTTCGCATTGCTCGATTATTAAATATACTACAAATATACTAAATCCACCATAAGATTTCTCTTTCTCCTTTCTCCTCTCTCCTCTCTCATCTCTCATCTCTCATCTCATCGCCACGTCCATCCATACCAGAAAATGGTCCGAAGAAACCTGATCCTTCACCAGGTAATACAGCGAGTCGGTTGATTCAGGCCAGAAGACCCCGCTCTGCACGACCTTCATTCCTGTATGGGGCAGGATATAATCAATGCGCAATCCCCAGACGGAGGTATCATGCCAGGGATTTCCAAGGTTATCATTACCACGGCGGGGATTTTTCAGCGAGTGTTCATAACTTCCCCTGCTGGAAGGAACAAACTGCTCCATGGCAGCCAGATGGTGAAGGGAGGGGTGCATCAGCAGCTGGCGGATTGCATGGTTATAGCTGTCACCATCCACGGGATCCGCGTTCATATCTCCCATGATCACAAATGGCTGATCCTTCTGCAAAGGTCCAAAGCGGAATTGGTCGTCATAGATGTACTCCGACCGCAGTCCGGGGGTGATATAATCCGCAAAAAACCTTATCTCATCTGCGTTTCGTTTCCCGTTACGGTTTTCAGGCCCGTCGAATCCCGGAGGTGTGGGATGGGCGACCAGCAGATGCAGCGTTCCATGAGGCAATATGACCGGAACATCCACATGATTTTTGGATGAAAGCCGCAATATCTCCCAGGTTTCCGGGGAATAATAATTCTGGTCCGTAGCCGGATCAACAGGGATATTGGCTCCTGGCATGTCCTTCCAGAGGAAATGCTGAAATGTGCGTATCCCGGCTGTATCAAGCGGAAACATGGAAAAAATGGCAAAAGCGTATTGTCCCGGGAACCTGCCATAACCATATGCATCCTCTGGCCCGGTGGACAGAGTATCCCTGTTCAGGTCCATCAGCGTCGGGATCCCCGTGTTGGAGGGTACAGCGTATGTGTACGGGAAAAAGACCGGTTCCCTGCCATGCTGAGGATTCCCAAGGAAATTCCCCTGGAACAGTTCAAGGGACTTTCCTTCCGCATCATAATCGAACTCCAGTAAAGCCAGGATCCCGGGACGAATGATCTGGATGATCTCTGCCACGCACCGTGCCTGCTGGTTTGCCGGATCAGAGAGATCCCTCACAAGCCCCCCTTCCTCATTCCGGAAAAGAGCTGCATTGTAGGTCGCCAGCCGGAAAGAAGGAGTGTCTGCATTTCTCCTCTTCCATTGACATGAAAAAAGGATGCATATCAGCAATATAACCATAATTGCACTGATGCTAACCTTCATCCCGCAGCCCGTGTTACGATTCAAACCAGTGCAAATTACATTATTTTTATTCATATTCGGTCACCTCATTTTTTTTATTTCTACCTTTGCACCTCCCAACCCACACACTCACCCTCACACTCACACTCACACCCACACTCACACCCATTACGGGATGTAGCGCAGCCCGGTTAGCGCGCCACGTTCGGGACGTGGAGGTCGTGAGTTCGAATCTCACCATCCCGACTCCTGGAGTCAAACTGCTGTATTTGAACAGTTCCTTATTTACACCATCCGTAACCTTTCAGCGATCATGTTCACTTTAATCACAGGAGGAAGCAAGGGCATAGGGAAAGCCCTGGCGCTGGAATGTGCCAGGAGGGGGATGGATCTCCTGCTGATCGCCCTTCCCGCAGACGGGCTGGAGGATACCGCAGAAGAGATCCGACGGCAGTATCCCGTCACGGTCCACACCCTGGCGATAGATCTGACAGATCTGAAAGGCCCCGGGGAGGTGCACCGGTGGTGCACCCGGAACGGATATTCTGTCAATATTCTGATCAATAACGCCGGCATGGGAGGCACTGCGGTGTTTGGTCATTCTAATACCGCCTATTCCGATACGATGATCATGATCAATATCCGGGCACTGACCCTGCTTACCCATTTGTTCCTTCCCTCAATGAAGAAGCTTCCTCAGGCATATATCCTGAACATAGCCAGCATGGGAGCCTTCTTTGCCATACCTTACAAAACTGTATATTCCTCCTCCAAAGCCTATGTACTCAACTTCACCCGGGCGCTGCAGGCTGAATTGAGGAAAAGCCCGGTTTCTGTCAGCGTGGTGTGCCCCAGCGGTGTTCAGACCAATGCAGATGTCAATGGCAGGATCCATGCGCACGGTTGGAAGGGGCAACTCACCAAATCACCGCTGGATCAGCTGAGCAGGGAAACGATCGATAAAATGCTGAAAAGGAAAACTGTCATCATCCCCCGGCCGGCTAACCGGATTCTTTTACTGATCAATAAGTGTATTCCCCGGGCACTTACGCAATATCTGGTGGCGAAGGAGTTCGAAAAGGAAATCCGTAATACATGAACGATGTCATGCGTATCTGTTGGTTTTGCGCTATCATATTCCAAATAATCTCATTTACTTGATCGCGGGATTTCATTAAATTATTTATAAAAAAAACAGAAAGTATTTGGAACAGAGAAATAAATGTTTAACTTTGCACCGTCAAAATTTTGAGGTAAAAGCTATTTTCTTAAAATAGTCTATGAATCCGGGCACTTCCAAACAATTCTCCGTATAACTATTTACCGGTTTGATTAACACGCATTAAATTAATGTATTGCACGAATTGAACGAGGTCAAATATATTTATTAAGTAAAATAAAAAAAACAATCATTCATTAAAACCAATTTTTGGAGGAAAAAACCATGAAAAAAAATCTGTTATTTGTTATCGCATCTGTCAGCTTGATGCTGATTTTTGCCGGTTGTGCCAAGCTGCCCCAGGCAGAGATCGATGCTGCCAAGGCTGCTATTGAGGAAGTAAGAGCTGCTCAGGCTGATGTCTATCTGCCGGGTGAATTTTCAGCAATCAATGATTCGTTAAGAGTTGCATTGGAAAAAGTGGAAGCCCAGAAGGGTAAACTCTTCAAGAGCTATAAAAAAGTAAAGGTTCAGCTGGT
This sequence comes from Bacteroidota bacterium, assembly GCA_022711405.1. Classification (GTDB taxonomy): domain Bacteria; phylum Bacteroidota; class Bacteroidia; order Bacteroidales; family JAGONC01; genus JAGONC01. Next base: position 127,600 of record JAKLFC010000003.1, on the reverse strand, counting down.
GAATATCCCGACCATGGCTGCAACACTGAAAGCCAATACGGAAACCAAAAAAGCAGAAGTCAAAGCAGAAGCCGAATCCATCCTGGCTGCTGTAACGACGATGCAGCTTGAAAACAACACCCTGTCAGCCAAACTGCCCATGGGCAAGAACGAAAGAGAAGCTGTGGAAGCGATCAAAGCTGAACTCGGTGTCATCGACGGTGCCATCACTGAAGTGTCGACCATGCTCACCAACGGTGATTTCATGGGCGCTCTCAACAAAGTGAATGCTGTCAAACAGCAGGTCGAAGCCAAAAACCTTGAAATCAAGGACGTACTCACCAAAGCAAGAATTAAATTCTAGGCTTGAGTTATTAAACGCACTTTGTTAATATAGGCTGTCCGACCAAGGTTGGACAGCCTTATTTTTTTTTATTTTTGCGCATTATTTGATCCAGTTATGAAACGGAAAAAACGTCTTGTTGTCAGGATTTTTGTAACCCTGATAATAGTTTTGGTGGCAGGGGTGGTTTCTTCCTTTATACTGATTCAAATCGCTCCCAAACCTCCTGTGAAAGAGATCGGAAAGGCGAGGGAAGCTATTTCAGCTGCTCGCTCTGTCAATGCACATATCTATGATCCCGAACAGTTCAGGCGCGCCGAACGGCTGTACGATTCTGCCGTTCTTCTGTGGAAATTCCAGAACCAGGAGTTCTTCCTCAAACGCAACTTTGATAAGTGCCAGACATACGCCATCCTGGCCGAAACCAACGCCATCCTGGCCGGTGACCATGCCGTGGAAAAATCCACGAACCTTCAGAAAACACTCCGGGCCGACATTGATAAGCTCCGCAGCGAGGTGAAGGACTTCAAACAGATCTTCGACCGCCTTCCTATCGGTGATGATATCTCAAAAAAATACGAAAAAGGAAAACTCCTTCTTGCTGAAAGCGAGGTCAACTACCAGGAAGGTAACTACCTCATCAGCCTTGAAAAACTTACACAGTCCAAAGAGCTGATAAACAAAGCCATGACCTATACGAATAACATGGTTTCCAATTATTTCAGCAATTACAGCACGTGGGTTAAATGGGCGGATCAAACCATCAGCCTTTCCAAAAGGAACCAGTCAACAGCCATACTGGTCGATAAATTTTCAGGTAAATGTTATGTATATAAAAATGGCGCCCTCAAGTACACCTTCCCCGCTGAAGTGGGGAAAAACTGGGTCGGCACCAAACGGTATAAAGGAGATAAGGCAACTCCTGAAGGTTTTTATACCATTACAAAGAAGAAATCAAATCATCAGACGAAATATTATAAGGCTCTGCTGCTGAATTACCCAAACGGTGAGGATAAACAAAGGTTTTCGAGAGACGTTAAGGAAGGGAGGATATCCCGGTCGGCACAGATTGGCGGGATGATCGAGATCCACGGAGGCGGAGGCAGGGGAGCTAACTGGACGGATGGATGCATTGCGCTTACCAATAAGGACATGGATGTCATTTTCAATGTGGTCAGCGAAGGTACACCCGTTACTATCATCGGCTCCCTGGTTGGATTAAAAGAAGCGTTTGAATAAAAGTAAAGAACCTATTCAGGATCATGGACATGGATTCAGACCGCACCCATTCACCCTCCTTTCCGCATCGTCAAAACCACCTGTCGGAAGAGGGAAAAGACCCTCAGGCCAGGAGAGGATTCTGGCAACGATCCCCCATAAGGATTTTCGCAAATTTCGCTCTGTGGATCCTGGAAATAGCGGCCATCCTCGCTTTTCTCACCGTATTCGTTCTTTATGCATTACCCTATGCCCAGGAAATGTCGATCAGGATCAAAAAACCCCAGGCCAGGGTCATCCCTGTGCATGATACCACGGCAGCCGATCTTGAAAAAGCAGTGGCATCCATCGAAAACTCCATTGCCAAACTACAGAAGCAGCTCGATAAATTCACTCCTGCTGCTGCCTATCTCACCATCAACACCAATGAGAATGAATTTGCCCTGTATCTGAAAAAGAAACTCGTACGCCAGGGTCTCTGTTCAACGGGTAAGTATGTGATGCTGGAAGCCGGTGAGAACCAGAAATGGATCTTCAAGACGCCAAGGGGAGTTCGCAAGGTGCTCAACAAGCAGACCGCACCTGTTTGGACCAAGCCTGACTGGGCCTACATCGAGGAAGGGCTGCCCATACCCCCTGTGAACCATCCTTCCCGCTACGATGCCTATGCGCTGGGTGAATACAAGCTGGACCTGGGAAACGGGTATATGGTCCACGGCACCCTTTACCAGCGGCTGCTGGGAAAACCCGTCACCCATGGATGCGTCAGAATGGGCGACGAGGATCTGGAAGAAGTGTATAAGACCATGAGCGCTGGCTCAAAAGTGTATATCTATTAGAAATGAACATCGGAGCAATCAGGAGAAACCGCAGGATCACGCTGCTCGTCATCGGGCTTGCCGCCATCGCTTTTATGGTGTATGCCCTGGCGATGACCTTGAAAATGCCTGCACATGAGATAAAAAGGTTGAATCAGCTGTATTCGGATACGGTCCGGAGTGAATCCGATCATATCCTGATGAATGATGATATTTTCAGACTCCGTAAAGAGGAATCCTTTCTGCGGTCACGGCTGGCAATGGCCAAAAATGACTCGATCAGCCTTACCCTCGATATGCACGACAGCCTACTGATGCTGGAACTGGAAGGAGTGGCCATCCACCAGGCCAGGGTACATCACATTAAAATGAGTCCCGTCTTCAGCAATATGAATCGTTCCGCCCTTGTGCAGCTTTTCGATACGCCTTTCAGGGTGGATTCATGCCGTGCCACCATTGTCAAGGAACCCATCATCGTTCAGAAAGCACCTGCCGATACCATTGAGGCCGCCAGGCAGGAAACGGTACGTGATACCATGCCTCCCCCACCGGCCACCTATCACCTGTTCCTGAATAAGGATATCACACTGATCATCGTTCAAACGGGTGAGCTGGACAAGAAGAACGAGATCTACCGTCAGTTCGTCCAAACAAACCTGCACCGGAAGGTTGATCACATCATCCGCAACCTGGCCCGTTTCCAGGTTCCTGATTACAGGCCCTGGATCATGGTCTTTGTCGCACAGGATGATGCCATAACCACCTATCGCGCCATTCCTTATCACTCACTGGTGACAGTCCGGATCTGAGAATTATTCTTATCCTGGCGTGATAATTGTAAAAATCCGTTCTCAAAAAATTTGATCATCATGAACCGGCTCATCATCCTACTGATTGGTCTTGCAATAACCTGCCAGGGCCTGGCACAAACAGTTCAGCCTTCGGACCAGGAACCGCAAAAAACAAATTCGAGGGAGGCTAAAAAAGAAGAAAAACGACAGAAGGAGGAATGGATGAAACAGGTCACCCGGACCATGGTCAACAACCAGCGGTTTGTCCTGGAAGCGGATTATATTTCCGGTAAAAGCGGAGTGATGATCCCCGTCAATCCATCCCTGAATTTTATCATCATTGATTCGGCCAATGCAACCATGCAGCTGGGCTCTGCATCAGGGATCGGCTGGAATGGTCTGGGCGGGGTTACCGTGTCAGGGACAGTGTCGAGGTATGAGGTCAGCCGAGTCGAAAAAAAGAAATATATCGCCTACAACGTGCTGGCCATCGTCTTTACCAGTACCGGCACGTACGACATCCACCTGACGGTGACCGACAACGGCAAAGCCGACGCTACCATCCGCAGCACAACATCGGGACAGGTCTCCTATACCGGGACGCTCTATCCACCGGAGATCTCCAGGGTATATAAAGGGTACGAACGCTACTGACATTGAATCTGTCACGCAAGCGTTGCTGCCCGGAAAGGATTTTTATTGTCAAACCTGATATCATTGAGCAAATGAGAACATCTGTCATCGTGCCATTTCTCTTCTTCACCTTATGGTTCACCATGTGCAACAGCCAGCCTTCATCCGGGCCATCCGGAGACAGGGGTAATGTGGATGGATATTCACAGCAGAAGGACGATCCTGTCAAATTCAAGCGGTATAGTTATATCGATCAGCAGGGGACCGGAGCCGAAGCATTCAGCTTTTTAATGCCGGAAGGGTGGAAATTTACGGGAGGACTCATCTGGCTGCTCGATAATCCCGCCATGCCTGCCACAGCCGCCATTAAAGTCACCAATCCCGGCGGCACCGCAGAATGGGAAGGTTTTCCCAATCAACCCTTCTGGTGGAGCACCAACCAGGGCCTGCTCTCCCTGAACCCGGTTGGCTCCAGGTACTTTGGCAACGAAGTGGCTCCCCCTGTGGATGCACAGCAGGCCATGAAACAGATCATCCTGCCAAGGTTCAGGAAAAATGCCCTGAATCTCAGGATCATTGAGGAACAGCATCTTCCCGAACTGGCCAAGGCCGTGGGCGCCGGAAAGCAGCAACCCGGCATAGAGGTATCAGCTGACGGCGCCAAGATCAAGATTGAATATACCAGCAACGGCCGTGTGGTTGAGGAGGAGATCTACTGCGTGGTGGAGTATTATACCTTCCCCATCCAGTCGTGGAGTGGCGTCACCTATAACACCAACTGGACCGTCGATTATATCTTTTCGATGAAGGCGGAAAAAGGAAAGCTCCAGGCTGCTTCTCCCATTTTCCAGACGATCACCTATTCATTTCAGATCAATCCCAACTGGTACAATAAATATGTCCAGCTGGTTGAATACCTGATCAAGCAGCAGATCCAGCAGATACACGATATCGGTCAGCTTAGCCGGATGCTGGCCCAGCAGAGCGACCAGATGCGGCAGGACAACCTGCAGTCGTGGTATGACCGCCAGGCTGTGGGCGATAAAATTGCTGAAGATTTCAGCGACTACGTCCGGGGAGTCGACCGTTACTATGATCCGTTCAAGGAGCAGGCTGTTGAACTGCCCACCGGATATGACAATGCGTGGGTGAATTCGCTGGGAGAGTATATCATTTCGCCGGATCCGGATTTCAATCCGAACATTGGTTCCAACCTTAACTGGCAATCCATGCAACGGAAATAAAATTTTTCTTACCTTTGCACGGACAAGTTCAAATCACGCCACTTTAGCTCAGCAGGTAGAGCAGTTCACTCGTAATGAACAGGTCGTGGGTTCGAGTCCCATGAGTGGCTCAAATAAAAAGTCCCTAACGGGACTTTTTGATATCTGATGAACGATTAACCGATATCTGATGTTTGATTTAAATCCCAAATCAAATCCCAAATCAAATATCCGTTAATCGTTAATCAGATATCCTAGAGATTCTCCCTGAAATAATCGATGATCTTCTGATTGAGGTGCACGCGGTCCTTTCCGCCAACACCGTGCCCGTGTCCGGGATAGACGAAATAATCCACATCCACCCCAGCCTTGATGCACTGATCAATGAAATCGAGGCTCTGCTGCCAGACCACGGTAGGATCTTCCGTGCCATGGATCACCAGCAGTTTTCCTTTGAGGTTGCCAGCCATATCCAGCAATGAGGAGTTTTTATAGCCCTCAGAATTCGTTTCCGGAGTATCCATGTACCGCTCTCCGTACATGACCTCGTAATACTTCCAGTCGGTGACCGGTCCGCCGCACACGCCCACCCTGAAGGCTTCCGGATGCCTGAGCATCAGCGAGAGGGTCATGAAGCCGCCGTAGCTCCATCCGTTCACCCCAATGCGCTGGGGATCGACAAATTCCAGGGTCTTCAGGTACGCCACTCCCGCCATCTGATCATCCACCTCCACCGAACCCAGGTTCCTGAAAATAGCCTGCTCGAATTCCTGTCCACGGTTAGACGTTCCCCCGTTGTCAAGCGTGAAAACGACATATCCCTGCTGCGCCATGTAATTCAGGAACAATCCCGCTCCAGCCAGCCATGAGTCGGTCACCAGCTGGGAATGCGGTCCGCCATACACATAAAGAAATACCGGGTATTTCTTTGCAGGGTTGAAATCAACGGGTTTGATCATCCTGCAATAAAGGTCATCGCCGTGGCTGCCCCTGATCGTAAAAACAGTGGTCTCCCCCAGCTTGTATTCCTTCAGGGGATCAGAGTGATCCTGCAGGACCTGGACAATCCTGCCCTTATTGTTGATCAGGTCGTATTCGTTGGCAATGTGCTCGCTCCAGCTGCTGTTGATATCGATCACATACTGACCGTTTTTGTTCAGGATGGCCCTGTGGGTCCCCTTCAGCTTGGAATACTTCCTTGTCACGTCGGAAGTGAGATTTTTGGCATAGATATGCTGCTGTATCGGACCCTCTTCATTGGAGAGATAGAACACCAGCTCATCAGCGGGATCGGTGCCCAGAAGTTCTGATACGTCCCATGGGCCACTGGTGATCTGACGGATCAGGATCCCGTCGGTCGAGTATAAGTACAGATGATTGTATCCGTCACGTTCGCTGAACCAGATGAACCTGTCGGGCATGGAGTTCAGGAAGTAAAGCGGGTGTTCGGGTTCGACGTATTCCTTGTCGGTCTCCTCAAAAAGGGTCTGGATAAAAGCACCTGTCCGGGCGTCATACTGATTCATTTTCAGATGGTTCTGGTCGCGGTTCAGCACGGCGATATAGATCGAACCTGCGTCGGGGCTCCATGTTACGCAGGTCAGGTACTGATCCTTTGGCTCGCCCGTTTTCAGGAAGACGGTTTCACCTGTCGCAGGATCGAATACCCCCACGGTCACCTGGTGGCTGGTCATGCCGGCCATCGGGTATTTGATGTTTTTCACTTCTGCAGGCCGCGACGCGATGCTCACCAGCGGATAGTCGGTCACCATCGTCTCGTCCATCCGGTAAAAAGCGAGAAAATTCCCTTTTGGTGACCAGAAGGTGCCTTTGTTGATACCAAATTCGTTGCGGTGGACCGCCTGCCCGTTGACGATCCCTTGATCCCGGTCATCCGTAACTCTGATTTGCTGATTATCAATAGCTATCCATACATTATTCTCCAGGGTGTAGGCCACCGACAGGGTATTCTGGTCAATATCCACATTTTCCGCTTTATCGGGATAGCTGTTTGCTTTCACCAGAAGGCCGGTATCGGGCTCACAGGTAAATACCTTTTGCTGGAAGGAGAACATGAATTTATCGGAAGACAGCCATGTAACCGGGGGAAACTGCTTCAGGGTGTCGGTGCCTTTCTCCTTCAGCAGCGTATTGAGCGTTGTCAGGTTCAGGATCGTTTCCCGGCTTTCAGAACTGGCGTGTCCTGCCACCAGGTCGTTATTGTCGATGAAAGTGAAATAATCGCTGGTTCCCTTCCATTGCAGGTTGCGGAGTGTTTTGGGCATCAGCGCCCGGTTCATGCCGCTGGCATCCTCTACGGTGAGGAGTTTGGTCTGGGCAAAGACAAAAATTTGCGATACAAGGATCAATACGAGGATCGATGCTTTCTTCATGGATAATTTCCCTGATTATGTTTAGCTAAATTAATTTCCTATCAGATCGTTCTTATCAATTTGCAGATGATTGGCTACATCATTGAAAATAGCAGAAATGGTTTCTTTTGTAAGAAATGGATGTTTAGGTACAGTGATATGAAAATTATTTCGTTCATGCGGGAGTTTTTTACAAAAATAGCAAAACTTCCGTCATTAAATCCGTAGATTTGATAATCCTGTTTACTTCATCCAAAGAGATATGAAATCTGTTATGTGCCTCTTTTTATTATGGCTGGCATCATCGAATATAGTTGCCCAGAATTTCACTCTTTTCAACGCATCTTCAAAAAAAACCTTTACAGATGATCCCATGGCAGGATCGACATTTAGCATTGCCTTTGATTCAGTGACCAATTTCGGGAACGATTCCCTCTATTTTAATCTTATGGGGCTTGGCAATGAAATTTATTCCGATACCTGTGAATTCTGGGGCGGGCCCTTCTGCATTCAGCAAAACAAGCCTTCATGGCTTGGTTCTGCAATAATCTTCGATAATATCAGCCTTTATAGGTTCATAACATCCAGGAGCGATACGTTAATCATGAACTTTGATCTTCTTCCGGGTGATTCCTCCCTTTTTTATCAGGATGCAATCGGGAAATTTTATATGGTCTATGAAGGGTCCGACACAATAACCACGCTGGGTATTGTAGACTCAGCAAGGTTTTACCGGATTTCGAATACGGATGCTTCAGGAAACACCATTCATTCACCGTTGAACAATGAAGGGATTGTTGTCGGCAAGCAACTGGGATTGATTGATTTTTTCCGGATTGATTCATTCCCTCAGATTTTACAACCACTTAGCCTCATAGGAAACAGATCGCCTGATGCTGGATTATTTCAGCTCACAAATGAAATACTCTATGATCACCAACCGGGAGATGAGATTCAATACGAAGATAGATTTTCACATGAAGGGGGGCCTCCCTGGGAAAATTATCATCGTTTTATAAAACACCATTTCATAGAACGAACCGATACGCAGGATTCAATTATCTATCTGGTCGCCAGATCAACATTTGAGGCAGATTCAACCACTGAGGTGCTCGACACGATCACACTGCGCTATCAAAGAAATGAAATCCTTGCCGTACTGCCGTTCGATGACATCGATCAATCGGATAGGCTGGTGACAAAAAGATTGTATAAAGCCGGATACTGTGACTTTGATCTGTGGACTTACAGTATCACGCCTGGTTATCTGATCTATTGCAGTGAAGATAATTGCTGGGGTCCATACGACATCCCCGGTCCGCCTCCAGATGAAGAGAAGATCTACGCATGTGGCCTTGGATTATACAGTGATAAAAGTTCGGTCATTTCTCCTCCTCCATGGGGGTATTGGTCTGATTATAGGGTCATCTATTTTAAAAAGGACGGGATCACCTGCGGGGATGATCTGATAGTTCAGGTAAGGGATCCGTTTCATCTTCCAGTTTCATTCAATACATTCCCCAATCCCGTCCGTGATAAACTCACAATACATTCCGACTTCAGCGGAGTGAGAATGCTGAAAATCAACAATCTGGATGGTAAAGAACTACTCGGAATGGTCCTCGATGAGGCAAATACCATTATTGATGTAAGTAAATGGAAACCAGGAATTTATATCGTAAAAATGATCAGTAGTCATCAGATTGCTATTTCGAAAATCATAAAGATCTGACCTCTATAATCCTTAAGTTGCAATTCGCATTAAATTATAAGATTCCATCCAATTGGTATTAAAATATTATTTAATTTTGTATTTTTGTTAACTAAATTTATATAAATATAGCTACTTTGATACCAAGATTATTAACTAATGCGATTCTAGACAGTTTCAGGCCTGGTCAGGTCACTGGTTTATTTGGGGCCAGACGGACCGGTAAAACGTTTCTTATGGAACATATTAAAACCGTCCTGACAGATAAGAAAATCCTGATGGTCGAGGGCGATAATCTTGATGTGGCAGAGATCCTGTCAAGTCAGCGACTGAGTGTTCTCAGGCGATTCACAGCAGGCTATGACTACCTTTTCATCGATGAGGCCCAGAAAATTCCAAATATCGGCAATAACCTTAAGCTGATTGCAGATACCATCTCTGGTATTATAGTTTTCGTCACTGGATCTTCTGCCTTTGAACTCAGGAATCAGATCGGTGAGCCACTGACCGGACGGAGCCGTTTTTTTTATCTCTACCCCATCGCCCAGATAGAGCTGGATGAAAGTTACCTTCAGGCAAGAGAAAACCTTGAAACACGCTTGATCTGGGGTTCTTACCCTCAGGTAATCACTGCTGAGACTGACAATCAAAGAAGGGATATACTCGAATCCATTAAAAATGGGGTATTATTGAGAGATATACTGGAACTTGATAATATCAAAGATTCCCTGTTCATACTGAACCTGCTGCGGCTGCTTGCTTTTCAGATCGGTAATGATGTCTCCGTCAATGAACTTGCCACTGGTCTGGGAGTCAATAAAAATACCATAGGACGTTACCTCGAGCTCCTGGAAAAATGTTACATCATTTTCACATTACAGGCATTCAGCCGCAATCTTCGAAAGGAGATCGCCAAATCCCGACGTTATTACTTCTGGGATAACGGCATCCGGAATTCTCTTATTTCCAATTTCAATCGTATCCCCATTCGGGATGATACCGGACGATTGTGGGAAAATTATTGTATTGCCGAAAGGCTAAAAAGGAACCATTATCTTTCCCATTCCAGTAACTATTATTTCTGGCGAACCTACGATCAAAAAGAGATTGATTTCATTGAAGAATCCAGTGGGGAACTGGCAGGATTCGAGTTCAAATGGACTGAGAAAAAAATCAAACCACCTCAGGAATTCCTGAATACTTACGATCATTCCTCATTCAGGGTGATTCATAATCTGAATTATCTGGAATTCATTACCTGATCGTTGAAAGGAGGCTGTATCAATATCCAATTGAAACCTTTTTTTAATACAGCCTCCTTTCTGACACAGTCAATAATTAACGACCAATGCAATCCAAAGATCCTGATTCCGGTGAAGACATCAGGAAATTTAGTCATACTCTTGCTCTCTGATCCATCAAAACTCTCAGAGGCTTTATTCCATTTGCCTTATATTCAAAAATGTCGTATATTTAAATTTTAAAGTAAAATCCCACGTGCATTAAGATTTTCCCCATGAAATTTCTATTTTTTCTCCTGATGTTTTGCTCGTTGGTAATAACTCCCAAAGGCGTTTCCCAGGAATGGACGCTCCGGAATCCTTTACCCACGAATGCCGATCTTGAAGATTGTTACCTGATCAGCCCCGACACTGGTTTTGTATGCGGACAATATCAGACGATCCTGAAAACCACTGATGGGGGACAAACCTGGCAGCAAAAAGGATTCGCTGCGGACAATACACTGAACGGAATAGCATTCAGCACCAGGGATACCGGTTTCGCGGTCGGCTGGTATGGTTCCATTCTTCGAACATCCGATTGCGGGGAGACTTGGCAACAATTGCCTCAGCCATTTCCTGCCTACTTTACTGACCTCTGTGATATTTTTTTCCTGGACAGCCGGCACGGGTGGATTTGCGGATTGTACCACAGCATCCTGAGGACCCTGGATGGTGGTGTGACCTGGGATGTACTGAGTCATGATATGTACACCGAACATAACTACCAAATAATTAAATTCCTTACTCCTGATACAGGATTTGTAGCGGGATTTAAATATCAGTACGACTATGGGGCACTGAAAAAGACAGTTGACGGGGGACTTACATGGAATGAGATTCAGATCCCTGCGGAGATTGAAATTGTTTCCGGCCTGGAAATAATTAATTTCAAGGAGCTCTGGATCGCTTCGGGCGATCAGATCGGAAGCCCAAACGGAGCTGCAACCCGCATTTATCATACGCTGGATGGTGGACTGACATGGATGTCAACCGATCTTCTCTATTTTGGTCCTACAGTTACAAGTATTACGTTTTTCAATGCCATGCAATGAAGGATTAGCAAAAACTCAGGATGGCGGTTTAACATGGGAAGGATTGGGAATGATAGGGGAAATTGTCCCGTCATTTCTGAAATTCACGAGTGCAGAACATGGTCTGGCTGTAAAAGGTGATCAATTTGTTGCTTTCACACAGAATGGTGGCGAAACATGGGATGTTCTGTTAAATACGATATCCAATTCGATGAGAGTTCGTGATTATTTCTTTATCGATTTGAATCAGGGATGGCTGACGGGAGATGACGGCCTGATAAAATCGTATTTATCTACCGGGGTTGACATTAACGATCTGAATCCTGCTCAGAAAACCGGACCTGTCATTTTCCCAAATCCTTCCGGCGACATCCTTTCGATCCTTTCAGACAGTGAAATCCGTCAGGTCATCATTTACGATGCCTGGGGACAGATGGTAAAAAATATCAGCGGATATGATCTGGAAACGATGAACATAAGTGATTTGCCGATGGGCTTATATATCATCGGCATCAGAGATAACCAGGGTGAGTTTATTAAAAAGTTTATTAAAAATTAAGAGAATTGTCTCGTTTGGTAATCGCATTAATAAAAGTGTCTTTATTTGATTTCAATTCCCTGCTTGAGAATCATTGCTAAAAAACCACTATCATCCCTATCTTTTTCGAATAAAACCGGTTCAATACGATCATCCACCTGGCGGCGCAATTTCCAAAGTAATGGAACAATCGAGAAATAGTCTCCAGTAACGCTTTTCACAATCACTGCCACATCGATGTCACTGTTTTCATTCGATGTACCCCTTGCATACGATCCAAATAATATAACCTTATCAAGGTCAAAGTGCTGCCTGATAAGAAGACTGTATTCTTTTACTTTGCTGATAACTTCACTTTGATCCATTCCTGTACGATTTTGGTCTCTGTAATTAATTCTTCGCACTTTTCGTACGTAAGACTTTGCAGAAGTTTTTCTTTATATAAAGGATATCTGGCTTCAATATTCAACGGTTCCAGCTGATCGATAAAACCTTTCTGGTCCTCAGTAAACTCGTCATACAAATCCGCCTTTTTGGCTAAAAAGGACAAGCTATGCGAATAGGGAGGAATCTCATTGTGAACGGCAGTAAAATATGCTTTCAGGATTTTTTCAATCGTTTGATGACACATAAATCCAACATATAAATAACGACTACTGATCAACATGGCTTTTGCTGTCTGAAAATCGTAATCGGATAAATCCAACCAATACTTGATGTTGGCTTTCATACTGATAATATCATCCTCAAAAATACGAAATGATAATTATATAATCAGGAGAAAATATATATTTACCCGCACCTGCACTCCTTCAGCACCCTGCTCACTGCCGCCACGTCGTTCATGACGTAAAAATGAAGGTGCATCTGGCCGTTTTTGATGAGATCCTCCGCCTGACGAATGCCCCACTGGATGCCAATGGCCTTGGAATCTTCGGGATGATCCTGGATCTGATCCACCAGCTCGTCGGGGAAATTCACATGGAACTTGCGGGGAATGTTGGTCAGCTGGGAGGCATTGTTCAGGATCTTCAGCCCGGGGATGATGGGGACCTTTATTCCTGCCCTGTCGCATAACTCAAGAAAACGATAAAAATGGCCGTTGTCGAAGAACATCTGCGTCACGATGTAATCCGCCCCGGCATCCACTTTTTGCTTCAGGTACTGGATATCAGACTTCAGGTTGGGCGCTTCGTAATGCTTTTCCGGATAACCGGCCACCCCTATGCAGAAATCGATCGGGTGGGAATTCAGGATCTCCTCAAGGTATTTCCCCGTCCTGAGATCATTGACCTGCCTGATCAGATCCACGGCAAAATCATTGGAGGTGTTGCCGTTCTTCAATGACTTGAGGTAGCTGGTCTCATCCCCGCGCAGGGCCATCACATTCTGAATGCCAAGGAAGTTCAGTTCGATGAGGGCATCCTCAGTTTCCTCTCTTGTGAATCCCCTGCATAAAAGATGGGCCACTGTGTCAATGTTGTACCTGTTCTGGATGACCCCTGAAATACCAATGGTACCCGGGCGCTTACGGCGAACCCTCCTCCTGATCGTTCCGTCACTCGCCTCTTCATAGGATGCCTCGGCTGAATGGCCGGTAACATCAATGAAAGGTGGACGAAAGGGTTGTAATTCCTCCACCACATCCGTAATATCCTTCAGGCTTTTGCCCCGGGCCGGTGGAATGATCTCGAAGCTGAACATGACCTCTCCGGTCTTTTTGAGGTGGTCGGTGACCTTCATGGGCTCAGTAGTTTAGATTTTGATTCAGTAGTTTTTCGGCCGACTGGAGATCAATACCCTTTCTTCGGGCATAATCGGTGACCTGGTCTTTGCCGATCCTGCCCAGGTTGAAATACCGGGCAAAAGGGTGGGCAAAGTAGTACCCGCTCACGGATGCGGCAGGCACCATCATATAACTCTCAGTCAGGCTGATACCTGTATTTTGCTCAACCTGCAACAGATCAAACAGTGTCAGCTTCTCGGAATGTTCGGGGCAGGCGGGGTAGCCGGGTGCGGGCCGGATACCGGTGTATTCTTCTTTCAGGATTGCCTGCAGATCCAGGTCCTCATCCGCCGCGTATCCCCAGAGCTCTTTCCTCACCCGCAGGTGCAGCAGCTCCGCAAAGGCCTCTGCCAGCCGGTCGGCCAGGATCTTCAGCATGATGCTCTTGTAATCGTCGTGCTGGGCAGCATATAGTTCAAGTCCTTTTTCGATATCCAGTCCGGCTGTCACGGCAAAACCTCCGATATAATCCACCCTGCCGGAATCGAACGGAGCGATGAAGTCGGCCAGGCACAGGTTGGGTGAGCCCTCCTCCCTGAGTTGCTGGTTACGGAGGAAATGAAAAGCAGCCAGGATCTCCCTGCGTGATTCGTCTCGATATACCTGTACATCATCGCCAATTGCGTTGGCCGGGTAAATTCCAATCACACCTGATGCCCTGAGCAACTTTTCTCTGACGACCTCCTCCAGGAGATCCTGTGCATCACCGAAGAGTCGTTTTGCTTCCTCCCCCCTGAGCGGATCCTCAAAGATCGCAGGGTACTTCCCGGGCACTTTCCATGCCCCGAAAAAGAAGGTCCAGTCTACACAATACTTGATCTCCTCCGGAGAATAATTGAAGAAGGAGAGATTTCCGAGATTTTGCGGGCGGTGGATGGGAATATGGTCCCAGTCGACCTGTAGTTTGTTTTGTCGTGCTTCCTCCAGACTGATATAACGTGCTTCGGCCTGGATGCTACCGTACTTTCTTCTTAAGCCTTCGTAACGAGCATGGAGATCGAGCGTATAGGATGGTTTTATCTCTGAAGAAAGCAGGCTGGATGTCACACCCACACTTTTTGATGCATCCCTGACATGAATGACGGGTCCCGAATAAGCCGGTGCAATTTTGACCGCCGTATGCATCTCAGAGGTGGTGGCGCCGCCGATCAGCAGCGGGATCGTACATCCCTGCCTTTCCATCTCCGATGCCACGTGGGCCATCTCATCCAATGAAGGTGTGATGAGCCCGCTCAGTCCGATAATATCTGCTTGTTGTGAGATGGCTTCCTGCAGGATCCGGTCGGATGGCACCATCACCCCCAGATCTATGATCTCATAATTGTTGCAGGCCAGAACCACCCCAACGATGTTCTTGCCAATGTCGTGCACATCGCCCTTCACGGTGGCCAGCAGTATCCTGCCGGCGGATCTCCGCTGATCCGATTCCAGCTTTTCCGCTTCGATGTATGGTGTCAGGATGGCCACAGCCTTTTTCATGACGCGGGCACTCTTGACCACCTGCGGCAGGAACATTTTCCCGGAGCCAAAAAGGTCTCCCACCCGGTTCATCCCTTCCATCAACGGTCCTTCTATGATGTCGAGCGCACGGGGATAAGAAGCCCGTGCCTCTTCCACATCCTGCTCAATGTAATCCACGATGCCCTTGATCAATGCATGCGTTAGACGCTCCGATACGGTCCCGCCCCGCCATTCGTCGACAGTGACTTCTGCCTTCGCCCTGTCGCTCATCTTTTCGGCATAAGCAAGCAACCGTTCGGTGGCATCCTTCCTCCGGTTGAGGATCAAATCCTCCACCAATCGTAAAAGTACGGCGGGAATCTCATCGTACACCTGCAGCATGCCCGCATTGACAATCCCCATATCCAGTCCGGCCTGGACTGCATGGTAGAGAAATGCGGAATGCATGGCTTCCCTGACCGCATCATTGCCCCTGAAAGAGAATGACAGGTTGCTGATCCCTCCGCTGGTCTTTGCATTGGGGAGATTCTCCTTGATCCACTTTACGGTCCGGATGAAATCAACGGCATAACTGTTATGTTCCTCAATGCCGGTTCCGATCGTTAAAATATTGGGATCGAAGATGATATCCTCAGGCGGGAATCCCACCTTTTGCGTCAGGATCTCATAAGCCCGTTTGCAGATCGCTGTTTTTCGTTCAAAGTTTGTTGCCTGGCCTTCCTCGTCGAATGCCATCACCACGGTGGCTGCTCCGTATTCCCGGATTTTGCGGGCACGTTCACAGAACAGCTCTTCGCCATCCTTCAGGCTGATGGAATTAACGATGCCCTTGCCCTGCAGGCATTTCAGACCGGCCTCGATGACCGTCCATTTTGAGGAGTCGATCATCACGGGCACGCGCGCTATGTCGGGGTCGGAGGCCAGCATGTTCAAAAAGGCTGTCATCTCCTTTTCCGCATCCAGCAGGGCATCGTCGAGGTTCACGTCGATCACCTGCGCCCCGTTTTCCACCTGCTGGCGGGCGACGGACAGTGCCTCCTCATATTTCTTTTCACGGATCAGGCGGGCAAATTTGATGGAGCCGCTCACGTTCGTCCTTTCACCGATGTTGATGAAATTACTGCCCTGGAAGACCAGCAGAGGTTCCAGGCCGCTCAGATGAAGAGATGGCTGCCGCGGGGGCACTTCCCGTCTGACATAGCGGCCTGCCAGTCTGGATAATTGCGCGATATGCTCAGGCGTGGTGCCGCAGCAGCCTCCGATGATATTGACAAAGCGGTGCGACATGAAATCTTCCATGTAGCCGGCCATCTGTTCGGGTGTCTCATCATAGGTCCCGAACTGGTTGGGCAATCCTGCATTGGGATAGGCGCTCACGTAAATAGGGGCCAGCCTGGAAAGGGTCTCCAGGTGGGGACGCATCTCCCGCGCTCCCAGGGCGCAGTTCAGCCCGATGCTCAGCAGATCGGCATGCGACAACGAATACAGGAACGCTTCGATGGTCTGACCCGACAGGGTACGGCCGCTGGCATCGGTAATGGTACCGGAAACCATCACCGGCAGTTTTCTTCCCTTTTTTCGGAAAGTTTCATTGATCGCCATCAGGGCTGCCTTGGCATTCAGGGTATCAAACACGGTCTCCACCAGAAGGAGATCCACCCCGCCATCCAACAGGCCTTCAACCTGCTCGGCATAGCTCTCCCTGAGATCATCAAAGCTCACAGCCCTGAAACCGGGATCGTTCACGTCGGGTGAAAGGGAAGCCGTTTTGCTGGTGGGGCCCATAGCTCCGGCAACAAACCGGGGTTTCGACGGATCCCTTGCCGTGAACATATCGGCTGTTTCCCTTGCCAGGCGCGACGCTGCCACGTTCATGGCATACACCTGCGGTTCCATCCGGTAATCAGCCATGGAAACACGGGTGGAATTGAAGGTGTTAGTCTCTAGGATGTCGGCCCCTGCTTCCAGGTATTTTCTGTGGATCTCTTTAATGATATCCGGTTGGGTAAGGCACAGCAGATCATTGCATCCCTTCAGGGCAACCGGATGATCCCTGAAAAGATTTCCCCGAAAATCCTCTTCTGTCAGCCGGTACCGCTGGATCATGGTGCCCATGGCCCCGTCTAGCACAAGGATGCGGCGTTGGAGTTCGGTATTTATATCAGGAGGAGTTTTCATTTCCCATCATTGTACCTGCCAGGTTCTCAGGTCTTCAGGTAGCCGTCGGCCAGGAGAACAATAGAACAATTTAACAGTTTAACAATTTGACAGTTTCGCAAAAGCCTGCAGCTTATAACTTGAAGCTTGTGGCTTGCAGGTAAATTTTGTACTTTTGCACCCGCAAAGATAGATAATTTATAACAATTTTAAATAACGAATCCATGGAAGAGTTAGCAGTTGGTAAAGCATTGAATTACAAAATAAAAGACATCAGCCTGGCGGAATGGGGACGTAAGGAGATCGAGATGGCGGAGAAGGAAATGCCAGGACTGATGACCATCCGACGGAGGTATGCCACTGAAAAACCCTTCAGGGGGGCGAGGATCAGCGGTTCGCTGCATATGACCATACAGACGGCTGTATTGATTGAGACGCTGGTCGAATTGGGAGCGGAAGTCAGGTGGGCCAGCTGCAACATTTTTTCCACGCAGGACCATGCTGCGGCCGCCATTGCTGCCCGGGGCATACCTGTGTTTGCATGGAAGGGGGAGACGCTGGATGAATACTGGTGGTGCACGACGCAGGCGCTGACATTCCCGGGTAACAAGGGCCCGCATCTGGTGGTTGACGATGGAGGTGATGCCACACTGATGATCCACAGGGGATTTGAGGCGGAAAATGATCCTGAAGTACTGAAAAAGACCCCGGCCAGTGAAGAGGAGGCTGCCATCCTGAGACAGCTGAAAGAATGGTTCATCGAGGACAGCACCAAATGGCACAGGACCGTGGCGGAGTGGGTGGGTGTTTCGGAAGAAACGACCACGGGTGTGCACCGGCTCTACCAGATGATGGAGGCCGGTACCCTGCTGGCCCCTGCCATCAACGTGAACGATTCGGTCACCAAATCAAAATTCGATAACCTCTACGGGTGTCGCGAATCACTGGCCGACGGACTGAAACGTGCCACCGACGTGATGATCGCAGGTAAGGTGGTGGTAGTGCTGGGATATGGCGACGTGGGAAAAGGCTGCGCCAGATCAATGCGGGCCTACGGCGCGCGCGTGGTGATCACCGAGATCGATCCGATCTGTGCGCTGCAGGCTGCCATGGAAGGGTTTCAGGTTTCCACGGTGGAAGACGTCCTGGACGAAGGTAACATCTTTGTGACCGCCACCGGGAACCGCGATGTGATCACCCTTGAACATATGAAACGGATGAAAGACGAATCCATCGTCTGCAACATCGGCCACTTCGACAATGAGATCCAGGTGGATAAACTGAAAACATTTCCCGGTATCCGGCACCTGAACATCAAGCCGCAGGTGGATAAATACTCGTTCCCCGACGGGCATTCCATATACCTTCTGGCGGAAGGCCGCCTGGTAAATCTCGGCTGTGCCACCGGGCATCCTTCCTTTGTGATGAGCAACTCATTCACCAACCAGGTGCTGGCCCAAATGGACCTGTGGAGAAAAAGGTATGAAATCGGAGTCTACCGGCTGCCCAAGAAACTGGATGAAGAAGTGGCACGCCTTCACCTGCAACAACTCGGCGTGAACCTCACCAAAATGACGCAGGAACAGGCTGATTATATCGGCGTGCCGAAAGAAGGACCCTACAAAGCGGATCATTATCGGTATTGAGAATCCTTTACTAAAATCCCAAATTCCAAACTCCAAAATCCAGACAAATTCCAAAAACAAAATTCCAAACCAATTTTTTGGAATTTGGATCTTGTGATTTGTTTGGGATTTGGATCCTGGGATTTGGGGTTTACCGTAAGATAATAATTTCCAACTAGTTAAATATCCTCAAATACGTCCCGTCATAGTACGTCTGATACTGGTACAGCGGGCAGGATGAGGGCCCCTCAAAAGGGGACCCGTCAGTCATCAGGTACTTCGACAGGCAACAGGAATCGATGATGATGATGCCGGATTCATCTGCGACAAGCCTTGCGCACTGCGTGGCATCATCCACTGCGCAGCAACCATAGGGATCGTAGGGGCAGGTCCTCTCAAACGCAAGGAACTCATCCGAAAAGGGCCGGTATACAATGAGCCCCCTGCTGGGATAATTGGCCGTCACATACACATAGCCTCCGGCAGGAATGAAATCCAGCGTGTTGGGCTGAAGGGTGATGTTGACATAGGTATCCGGAAAATCCTGACACAACCTATCCTTATTACAGTACAGATTCAGGCAAAACAGGGGCAGGACTGCCATACCCGTTAGCCATGAAAATTTTCTGAAATTCACAGACCCCACTTTTTCAAGGGAATTAATTTGATCAGAAAACGTAAATCACGTGATCATCCGTATTTAATCCAACAAAAATAGTAATTTCGTCAGATAATCCTCCGATGTTACTCAGGCGTTCCCATAGAATTTTCCCGGCAGGGATGCTGCTGTGGATGCTCATGCTCCTCCTGTTCTCAGGATGTCAGGTTATCTATTCGTGGCGAATTGACCGGATCAACAGGATACCCGAAGAAAACGCCATGAGAGAGGAGAAACTCATTGAGAAAGGATATCTGGAACAGCAGAAACAGTTCGATAAGGATTATAAGAACGCAGTGAAAGCGCACAAAAAGAGGCAGTCTGATGCGACCATCGCACAGATGAAGTATATGAAAAAACGCTCCGCTTACGTCAACCGTCACAGAAAAAGATCATTCTGCGATCGCCTTTTCAATCCTTCGTGCCGATAACCAGAGGTTTTATGCATGATCGACCATGTGGAATTCGTTTTCCTGTATATTATCTCTAAGAGCCATCGCAATCCTCCTGGTGGTGATATGCACCTGCAACCCGCCGCCTCTTACGGCTCAGAAATCGGAGGACATTTCCTTTGACCGGCTCTCCTTCCAGTACGAGGCCACTGCCAGGAGCCTCTCGCAGAATACGATCTACGCGATCCTTCAGGACACCTTCGGATATATGTGGTTTGGGACCTGGGATGGATTGAACAGATACGACGGTTACACCTACACGGTATATTCAGCAGACCAGATCGGAGGGCAGTCTGTCCAGGCCCTCCTGGAGGACGATTCAGGAAATCTGTGGATAGGTACCGACAATGGGCTGACCCTGTTCGACCAGAAGACGGGGATCATGAAAATATTTCGCCACAACGGGGAGGACTCCTTCAGCATTGTGAATAATGACATCACTGACCTTGTCCAGGACAACGACGGTAAGATCTGGATAGCTACGCGTCAGGGCCTTTGTTATTACGACCGGGCCACGGCAACCTTTACGAGCTTTCTTCATCTTCCACAGGATGACACTCCCCTGAGAAGCAATACGATCCTTGACATGAAATTCGACGGGGCACATCTGCTGTGGATGGGTACGCGCATGGGACTGATACGTTTTGATGTGAGGACCTATGCCGTGACCCGTTACTACCATATACCCGGAGACCGGACGTCAATCCCCGATAACATGGTAAGGGAGATCCTGATCGAAAAGCCTGAATACCTCTGGGTGGGAACCCTGAACGGCCTTTGCAGGATCAATATCCGCCGGGACTCCATTCGCTATTTCATCCATGATCCCATGGATCCTTCCAGCCTGTCTGACAGCCGTATCTCGGCGCTCTGGCAGGATACCAAAGGTATGATCTGGATCGGCACGGATAACGGACTGAACCGCTGGGATCCGGCAGCAGATAAAATGATACGTTTCGTCAATCAATCCTTCAACAACAGGAGCATCAGCAATAACCGGATTCTTAGCCTCTATGAGGACCGGAAAGGAACACTGTGGATCGGCACTTTCATCGGGATCAATAAAACAGAACCCTTTGCAAGCACTTTTTCACATTACAGGCAAAATCCCGACGATCCCCATTCGCTCAGCAGCAACTATGTGATCTCCATCGCAGAGGATCCATCACAAAAAGTATGGATCGCAACAGATAACGGGCTGAACATACTTGACCGTGAGACAGGTGAATTCAGCCACCTTCGGCACATGGAAGGAAATGCCGGTAGTATTTCGAGCAACAGCCTGAGGGTCATTTATTTCGACAGGAAAGGCACCTGCTGGATCGGAACCCAGAATGACGGGATCGACCGGTTTCACCCTGAAACCAAAGAATTCGAACATTTCAGGTACCATCCCAGAGATACCAACTGCATCAGCAGCAATGAGATCCTTTCCATCCTTGAAGACAGTCGGGGCTTCCTCTGGATAGGGACTGCAGAAGCCGGGCTCAATCGGATGGACCTGCAACGTCATTCCGTTGTAACCTTCCGGACAGATCAGGGAAGACCGGGTTCTATCAGCAGCAACAGGATCTGGTCCATCTTTGAAGACTCAGACCACGACCTCTGGGTGGGGACAGGTAATGGATTGAACAGGTATGATCCTGATACAGAAAGTTTTTTGGCATATCTCAATGACCCTGCCGACACTTCGTCCATCGGGGCTCAGCAGGTCTTTTCCATTTTCCAGGACAGCCGGGGAATCTTCTGGCTGGGCACCAAGGGCGGAGGTCTTAACCGCTTTGACAAGCATACCGGTTCATTCCGGAGGTACACCACCCGGCAGGGGCTCCCCGGCAATGTAGTGTACGGCTGCCTGGAAGATGACCAGGGCAACCTGTGGATCAGCACCAACTCCGGCTTATCCAAATTTGACACGGAAAAAGGTTCATTCGTCAATTATGATGTAAAGGACGGCATCCAGAGCAACGAATTCAACCTGGGAGCACTCTATAAAAACCGGGAAGGCGAACTTTTTTTTGGCGGAATGAATGGATTCAATGTCTTCCATCCTTCAGCCATCAGGATTAATCCTGTTCCCCCGCCGACGGTGATCACATCCTTTGCCATCTTTGATGAACCTCTTCCCGGTGCATTCCGTGATGGTGACACCATACGGCTCAGCGCCAGGGAAAATTTCTTCACCATTACCTTTTCAGCCCTCGACTTCACCGACCCGGAGAAAAACAGCTACCGCTACAGGCTTCAGAATTATGATAACATCTGGACCACGGCAACCGCTGAAAACAGGAAAGCCTCTTACACCAAGGTCAGTCCCGGGACTTTCCGGTTCACGGTCTTTGGTTCCAATAACAGCGGCATCTGGGATGAAAAAGGAACATCCCTGGTGATCATCATAACACCCATCTGGTACCAGTCATGGCTCTTCCGGATCCTGTGTGCCATTCTGATCATAAGCGCCACGGCGTACTTCATCTATCGCCGCATTCATATCCTTCACAAAAAGCATGAGCTTGAAAAGAAAATGCTGGATCTCGAAAGGCAGCTGTATGACACCGAACTTCAGGCACTGAGGCTGCAGATGAATCCACATTTCATCTTCAACACCCTGAACTCCATTCAAAGCTTTATTCTTGAAAATGATACAGACCGGGCAGTGGATTACCTGGGTAAGTTTTCCCAGCTGATGCGCTCCATTCTCATCCATTCCGGGGAAGCCTCCATACCTGTTAAGGATGAACTGAAGGCCCTCAGGAATTATATGGATCTGGAAAGGCTGCGCTTCAACGATAAATTTGAGTATCATATCGAGGTAGATCCGGATGTGGAAGAGGAATTCACGGAGATCCCCACCATGATCATTCAGCCGTACGTCGAAAATTCGATCCTGCACGGATTGTTGTATCAACAGGGTACGGGATTGATCCACATAAAGATTTCCATGGAGGCAGATCATCTTTTATGGATCATAGAAGACAATGGGATCGGGAGAAAACGGTCATTGGAAATACAAAGGGAGTCAGGTCTCCATCGCGAATCCAGGGGAATGCTCATTACCAGGGAGAGGCTGGAGGTGCTCAACAAAATGAACCAGGAGAATTTCTCCGTGAAGGTGATCGATTTGACAGACGCACAAGGGAATGCGACAGGAACAAGGGTGGAGGTGCGGATATCAGGGAGAGATGCAGAAGACAATAATCATTAATAACCATTAATAACCCTCTATGCTCCGCGCCGTCATTGTCGAAGATGAAAAAAAATCCCAGGACACGCTGATCGCCATGCTGAACCGGTACTGTCCGCAGGTTGTTGTTACGGGCATTGCCGATGGTGTTGAAAGCGGGCTGAAAACGATCTCTACTCTTCAGCCCGATCTCCTTTTTCTGGATATACAGATGCCCGACGGAAGCGGGTTCAAATTGCTGGAACTTCTTGGCGAGAGGGCATTCCAGGTCATTTTCATCACCGCATTTGACCAGTACGCCATCAAGGCGATACGCTACAGTGCCCTGGATTACCTTCTCAAACCGATCATCGCGGAGGAACTGATCGGGGCAGTGGAAAAAGCGGAAAAGAAAAAACAGAATGATTCAATGAACGAGAATATCCGTGTGCTGCTGGAAAATGTCACATCCATCCATGAAAAGCCGGTAAAGATCGTCTTATCCACCTCTGAAAAAATGTACGTGGTGGATATAGATACCATCCTTCGCTGTGAATCCGATAACTATTACACGCGGTTTTATTTTACGGACGGGAAAAACCTGCTGGTATCCAAAACCCTGAAAGAATTTGAAGAACTGCTGAAAGATCACGATTTCATTCGTCCTCACAAATCCCATCTGGTCAACCTGCGCTTTGTCAGGGGCTATCACCGTCAGGAATCAGGGCAGATCCTTATGACAGACGGCAGTTCCATACCGGTCTCCAGGAGAAAACGTGACCAGGTTCTCCGGATCATCAGCCATTTATGACACCGAAAACTTACCGGATATCACCGAAAACTGTTTTTCACTTTGCCATTCGGTAAAAACTCCTATATTTACCCAATTTAAATTTTACCATTAATGATCTGATTATTAACATGGATGATTTAATATATATTGTACTCGGTCTGGCATGGATCATCTATGCTGCATACCGAACCAGCCAGAAACAGAAAAAAAGGAGCTTTGCCGGCCCTGAAACTCCACCCTCTGGTCAGGCCGTTCCCAGGGAAGAACCACGCGAGATGGAAACCATTTTCAGGGAAATTCTGGGTGAAGGTGCCTCGCTGGAGCAGGTCACGTTCCCCGAGGCCCAGTCATACGATGAGATCACTGTTAAAGAACTGGAAAAGGAAAGGCAGCAATACAGCAGACCGAAAACAACCCTGGAAAGTATACCTGAAGTGGAGGGGATCAGCGCCTTTGACAGCATATCTGAAACAGTTACCACCAGGGCCGGTGGTACTGGCGAGGATGGTCAGCCACGTTCCTCATCGCATGAGGAAGCCTGGTTTGACATCAGAAAAGCTGTCATCTACGCCGAAATCCTGAACAGGCCCTATCGGTAATTTAAGACTGAGCCGGACAAAAATTTGGATTAAAAAATTATTTATTACTAACTTTACCAACTTTTCGAATCATTTGTTTCGCAAATATAAAATTGTCAGGTATGATAAGAAATTTACTGTTAAGTGTTGGTTGTTTCCTGGCTGCCAGCCTGGTGGTGTATTCCCAGTCGGGGACGCTTAAAGGACGGATCATCGATAAAGATTCAAAGGAGCCGATCCCCTTCTGTAATATTATCGTGGAGGTTGCAGGAGCACAGAAAGGAGGTGCTACTTCGGACTTTGACGGGAACTATACGATCAAGCCCATCAATCCGGGTACCTATGATGTCAAGGCAACTTATGTCGGTTACAAACCCAAGATGGTAACCGGAGTGATCATACGCGCCGACAAGATCACATTTCTGGACATTGACATGGAGGCCACCACGGTCACGCTGGAAACCTTTGAAGTCGTGGATTACAAGGTGCCTCTGATCAGTAAGGACCAGACCTCCTCCGGGGGAACGGTGACATCGGAGGAGATCTCCAAGATGCCCAACAAGTCGGCAGCAGCGGTTGCCACTACCGTTGGCGGTGTGTATTCTGCTGATGGTGAGGTGGGAAGCATCAGGGGTCAGCGATCCGAGAATACCATTTATTACATTGACGGGATACGGGTAACCGGCTCCACCGCACTGCCTGAATCAGCAATCGACCAGGTTTCTGTGGTGCTGGGCGGTATTCCTGCACAGTACGGTGACGCCACCGGCGGCATCATCAATGTCACCACCAAAGGACCTTCGCGTAAATTCGGAATGGGCATCGAAGCTCAAACCTCGCAATATCTTGACCCTTATGGATATAACAGGGTTGGATTGAACCTGAACGGCCCCCTGATCAAGAGCAAGGACCCCACCAACCCTGTCTCCCTGCTGGGCTATTTCATTGCCGGTGAGTTCATTTACAACCAGGACGGCAGGCCCTCGGCCACGGATCTGTATAAAGTGAAGGACGATGTGCTGGCTTCCCTGGAACAATCTCCGCTGCGCCCCACAGGTACCGGATCAGGAACCTATTATAACACTGACTTTTTACGCATGACCGATGTGGAGGAAATCAACTCCTCGCTGAACTCATCCAACTATCAGATCAATGTTTCCGGTAAGATCGACGTTCGTACATCACCCACCATCGACCTTTCCTTCGGAGGTAATTACTCCATGTACGATTCCCAAAACTATAACTACTTTCATTCACTGACCAATTACGACAATAACAGCCATTCTTACGGAAATACCTGGCGTGTGTTCGGTAAATTCACACAGCGCTTCCCAACGGACAAAGAGAGCACATCGGCGATCAAAAATGTGTTCTACACCATCCAGGCCGACTATACAAAGAATTATGCAGTCACCGAAGATGCCAATCACCGCGATGACCTGTTCAGTTATGGTTATATCGGTAAATTCACCACCTTCAAGACGAGAAACTATACCCCTACCCTGGAGTATGATTCCATTGCCGGATTATGGGGTTACCTGATGGACAACTGGCAGGACACGCTGTATACCTATGAACCTGGAACAGCCAATCCCATCCTGGCCAATTATACCAGCCAGTATTACGACATGCACGAAACCATCCGCAACCGTAATGACGTCATTTTGAGCGAAGGCGGTATCCTGAACGGAAGAGCCCCGGATAACATCTACGGGCTCTGGGCAAGCCCCGGAACGCTGCAGTCAGGCTACGGAAAAAATGATTCAGAGCAGATAGGAATCGATCTGATGGCCTCGGCCGACATCGGCAACCATGCACTACAGTTCGGCATCCAGTACCAGCAGCGTTCCAGCAGCGGCTATAACGTAGCCCCGACCCAGTTCTGGGCAAAGATGTATCAAACCACCAACTGGCATATCCGTGAACTTGACCTGGAAAATCCCCAGCCTGTTTTCGTCGATGGAGTGTTCCAGGATACGATCAATTATTTCCGGAAATACGACCCAAACTCCCAGTTCTACTTCGATAAACAGCTCCGGCAGGCCATGGGGCTTCCGGTCGACGGACTCGACTGGGTCGACGTGGAATCCTATGATGTCAACACCCATACCCTGTACTACTTTGACAAAGATGGCGTTCAGCACCAGGCCACCCTGCCCGAAGGACTCAATATCGAAATGTTCAGCCCCGATGAGCTGCTCAATGAAGGTGACCAGATTGTGGCTTATTACGGATATGATGCGTACGGGAACAAGTTGGAAGACAAACCCAGCTTTGAGGACTTTTTCACACAGAAAGATGACAATGGGAACTATACAAGAGCGATCGGAGCTTATGAACCCATCTATATGGCCGGCTATATCCAGGACGTATTTGCCTTCAAAGACCTGATCTTCAACGTCGGATTGCGTGTTGACCGGTTCGATGCAAACCAGAAAGTGCTGAAAGACGAATATGTCCTCTATCCCACAAAATCGGTCAAAGAGGTCAGCGACATGGGGCCTCATCCTTCCAATATGGGAGCAGATTATGTCGTTTATGTGGATAACGTAAGCAATCCCACCAAGATCATGGGTTACCGCAATGAGGGAGTCTGGTACAACTCCAAGGGAGTTGAGGTGGTTGACCCCGAAGCGGAACTCGATGCCGGCAACGGCGTGTCACCTTACCTGGTTAACCCCGATGACAAATCCATCCAGGCAGAGGCTTTCGAAGATTATGACCCTGCTTTGAACTTCATGCCCCGGATCGCCTTCTCCTTCCCAATCTCCGACGAAGCATTGTTCTATGCCCACTATGATATTCTGACCCAGCGGCCCACGAGCAACTTTTTCTCTACCCCCACTGATTATTACTACTGGGAAGTCAGAGGAAATCCTACGATCAATAATCCAAACCTGCGCCCTGAAAAGACCATCGACTATGAACTTGGTTTCCAGCAAAAACTGGGTCCCACGTCTTCGCTGAATATTTCGGCATTCTACAGGGAAGTCAGGGATAAGATCCAGAGTTACCGTTTCTCTGGAGCATACCCCTCCACGTATTACTCTTACAACAACATAGACTTTGGTACGATCAAAGGTCTCACGTTAACCTATGACCTGCGGCGTACCGGTAACACCCGTGTGAGGGCCAGCTACACCCTGCAGTTTGCCGACGGTACCGGATCCAATCCGGAGACTGCCCAGGCTTTCATCCGTTCCGGCCAGCCCAATCTTCGTACCCTGAATCCATTGGATATCGACCAGCGCCACAGGATCAACCTGTCGTTCGACTACCGCTGGGGAGAAGGAGCCGAATATAACGGACCGGTATCCCGCAAACAATCAAAGGACTCTGAAAAGGTCAGGAACATCAAGTGGCTGGAAGGTACAGGTATTAACCTTACTGTTTTTGGCGGATCAGGAACACCCTATACCAGGTCATCGGAGATCTACCCTGCCCTTGTCCAGAACAACCTGGTCATTCAGGGATCGCTCAACGGATCACGCCTCCCCTGGTCATTCAGGATCGATGCCAGGATCGACCGTGATATCAGAATTGCCATGGGAAAAGGAGATAACCGCCGGTATTCCTATATGAATGTTTATTTCCAGCTGCTCAATTTGCTGAATGCAAAAAATATCCTCAATGTCTATCCGGCCACAGGGAATCCCGATGACGATGGTTACCTGGCTGCCGACGAATGGCAAACCCAGATCAACCAGCAGCTGAATCCTGATTCCTACAGGGAACTGTATGAACTTGCCCTCGACAGGCCAGGCAACTACAGCTCACCCAGGAAGATACGGTTCGGGATCATTTTCAACTTCTAATTGCATTGAACGAAAATTAAAAAATTCGCCTTACTATGAAAAATATACTTCGATATGCTTTGGTCACACTGTTTGGATTTCTCCTTCTGACCGAATATAGTTTTGCCGACAAGGTGCCGGTACCGGAAGGAAAATCCAAGGCAGCCAGACTAAAATCGACAGCAGCGGGATGTTTACCGGGAGCGGGATTTAAGTATCTGGATATTAATAATGTCAGGACCAGGATCAATACCGGGGGCGACATGTGGTGGAATTTCGAGGATGCAGATTATGAGATCCCGAAGAAATCAGGTAAAATGTCGATGTTCTCTGCCTCCCTCTGGATTGGCGGCATCGACGTGAACGATCAGCTGAAGCTGGCTGCCATACGCTACCGGCAGGGACCTGATTTCGGAGGCGGGAACGACTACTGGCCAGGCCCGCTTACCGTGGATGGAACAGCGTCTGTCACAGATGATATCTGCTCCCAGTATGACAAACTATTCCCCATTACCCGCGCCGAGATCGATCAGTACCTGGCATGGTGGGATTCAAAGAGCGATTTCCCCGATTACAGCATCCCTACTTCGATCCTCGACTGGCCTGCCCATGGCGACGTCTCCAGAAACCAGAGCTACTACCTGGCGCCTTTCTTCGACCGCGATGGTGACGGGAATTATGATCCCTATTCAGGTGACTTCCCTTACTATGATGTGGGTAACGTACTTTGCAAGAGCGACTTACCACCTATGGAGGGAATCGGCATCCTGGCCGACCAGGTCATCAAGGGAGACCAGACCCTCTGGTGGGTATTTAATGACAAGGGAAATATCCATACAGAAACCGAAGGTGACCCGATCGGTATGGAAATCCGCGGTCAGGCATTTGGTTTTACCACGAACGACGAGATCAACAATATGACCTTTTACAGTTATGAGATCATTAACCGTTCGACGTTCGTGCTGAGGGATACTTACTTCAGCCAGTGGGTGGATACGGATCTTGGGTATGCCCAGGATGATTTTGTGGGGTGCGATGTGGACAGGGGACTGGGATATTGCTATAACGGAAGCGCAGTGGATGGATCCGGACAGGCATGGGCCTACGGAAGCCAGCCGCCAGCCGTCGGGGTTGACTTCTTCCAGGGTCCTTACATGGATCCGGATGGCAAAGACAATCCAGCCTTCGAAGGTAACTGTGCACTGGTGACCAGCCCCGACTCGCTGGACCAGATGGCCCTCAACGGAGTGAACTTCGGCGATGGCATCGTGGATAACGAAAGGTTCGGAATGCGCCGCTTCGTTTATCATAACAACTCGGGCGTGGCCGAATACATGACCGACCCTGACTATGCCCCCCAGTATTACAATTTCCTGCGTGGGATATGGAAGGACGGTACAAAAATGATGTATGGAGGCAATGCGCATGTTTCATCAGGTGCCTATGGACCTGAATGTGATTTCATGTTTCCCGGGGATTCCGATCCCTGCTTCTGGGGCACTAAAGGCAATCCTCCCAACGGCGACGTTTACTGGACTGAGGTCACAGCCGGCAACAACCCCTACGACAGAAGGTTCATGCAGTCGGCAGGACCCTTTATTCTGGAACCCGGAGCGGTCAATTACATCACCGTAGGTATTCCCTGGGCAAGAGCAGCCTCCGGAGGGCCCTGGGCATCCGTCGAACTGCTGAGGGTGACCGACGACAAATGCCAGGCGCTGTTCGATAACTGCTTCCAGGTCGTCAATGGACCCAATGCCCCGGATCTTACCATCCGCGAGCTCGACCAGACACTGATCTTCTACATCACCAACCGTAAGACCAACGACGCTGGCAATAACTTCAATGAAGGCTACGAAGAGATCGACCCGAACATTAAAAGCCCCGATGACCTGCACGGCGACGACAGGTACGACTCCACCTATAACTTTGAAGGATACCAGGTTTACCAGCTGGCCAATGCAAGCGTTTCGGTGGCTGACATCAAGAATCCCGACCTGGCCCGCCCGGTATACCAATGTGACGTGAAAAACGATGTGGGACAACTCGTCAATTATTATTTTGACCAGGCCCTTAACGGAAATGTGCCCGTGGAGGAGGTCAACGGATCTGACATAGGGATCAGCCATACCTTTGTTCTCACAGAGGATGCCTTTAGCGGTGAACGCTTTGTGAACCATAAACAGTATTATTTCCTCGCACTGGCCTATGGTTTCAACCAGTTCATGATCTACAGCCAGGATCCCGGTGCCCAGCAGCCTCCCATCATAGGACTGGATGGGCAAAAAGAACCTTACCTTGCCGGACGGAAAAACATCAAAGTGTACACCGGCATCCCGCACAAGACCGTTGGAACAATATCAGCACAGGCAGATTACGGGGAAATTCCGAAAATAACCAGATTGGCCGGACAGGGCAACGGAGGTAATGTCCTGGAGCTTACCCAGGAAAGTGTCGATCATATTCTCGCCCAGCCTCCTGTGGACTGGGCTGATTCCACGGGTGGGAACATCTATGGAACGGAAGCCTATCCCATCGACTACAAGCCTGAATATGAAGCCAATGCAGGCCCAATCCTGGTCCGGATCATCGATCCGCTGAATGTCAAAGCCGGTACATACAGGGTGGAATTCGATTCGCTGTACTATATGAGGATTTACGGTATCACCGATGACCCCAACACGAGCGGCGACACATCTTCAAAATATGTCGCCAAATGGAACCTGATCGACATGGTGAACAATAAGACCTATGTCTCGGATACGAATATTTCCTACAACAATGAACAACTTTTCCTTGACCTTGGGTTCTCCATCACCATACATCAAAAGTTCCAGCCCGGAACTTTCAAAATAGGTGAGGATGCTGACCAGAACGATGTGTATGCCGTGCTGGAAGAAAACAGCGGGCTCCTGGGCAGCACGATCGCCTATGCCGACAGTTCCCGCAGATGGCTCGGCGGTGTGCCCGATGATGACAATCCCTGGGCACAGAACTGGATCCGCGGTGGCGAATTTACCGACCCGGATAATGCTGCCTACAACGACTGGAACATCTACATCGGAACGAACGGTACGCCCGAAGGGCGGGCGTACGACCCCGATGCGAACTATGAAACCGTGCTGGACGGGACATGGGCACCCTACAGCATCTGCGCATCCAATTCCCAAAACTCAGCCGGACCGGCCTTTGGAGGTGGAAAAGTGGTGAACCAGTCAAAACTGACCATGAACATCTATGATGTGGCCAGTGTGGATATCGTCCTGACCTCGGATAAATCAAAATGGACACGTTGCCCGGTCATTGAAATGTGCCCCGATGCAAAGCTGGCCGAAGGCGGTACAGCACAGTTCGACGTCAGGTCGGGCCGTTCCGTGGATAAAAATGGCACACCGACACCTGCCGGCGTGACCGAAGCCAGCGACAACCCGGATGACCCCAATTACATCAATCCTACCGGCATGGGATGGTTCCCGGGATACGCGATCAACATCGAAACCGGGGAAAGACTCAACATCGCCTTTAGCGAAGATTCATGGCTGGTAAAAGAAAACGGACGTGATATGCTGTGGAATCCCACATCCAACGTCTGGGATTTCACCGATCCGTTGAACACCAGGGCCATTTTCGGTGGTAAACATTACGTATATGTGTTTGGCGTCAGCTATAATAAATATGCTGAGGGTGGTGTGTATCTGAGGCAGTTTGACATTCCGGCCTATGACGCTGGAAAGAGAATCAGGGAAGAAATTATGAACGATTATAACCAGGTGGGCAAGGCCGTCATCTATTCTTCCTGCATGTGGGTCGGCATCCCCCTGGCGGTGGAAGGCGAACCATGGTTCTCCAATGATGCAAAAGTTAAGATCCGCATCACCAAACCTTACAGCCAGTATTTCTCCATACCGATGGCCGATACGGTCTATTATCCCGATTCATCCTACTTTATTCCCGGCCCGGATATTACCTACAACAAATTCTACCCGGCCTATGAATTCAGCACCGAAGGATTTGCCACAGTGACCAATGATGTGGAAAAGGCAAAAACAGACCTTGATCTGATCAATATCGTTCCAAATCCATATTATGGCTATTCACCCTATGAAACCGACCAGCTCGACAACCGGGTGAAGATCACCAACCTGCCCCAGCGATGCACGGTCTCGATCTATACCATGAGCGGAACCCTGATCCGGCAGTT
This sequence comes from Bacteroidota bacterium, assembly GCA_022711405.1. Lineage (GTDB taxonomy): Bacteria > Bacteroidota > Bacteroidia > Bacteroidales > JAGONC01 > JAGONC01. The sequence goes on along the minus strand of JAKLFC010000003.1, from coordinate 94,992 downwards.
CACCAAGGACGACTCCAAGACCTCAATCGACTGGGACCTGAAGAACTATGCCGGCATCCCCGTGGCAAGTGGCATATACCTCATCTATGTCAAAGCAGACGGCATTGGTGAGAGAATACTCAAATGGTTTGGATCGCTTCGTCCGGTCGACCTGAATGCTTTCTAATCCCTGACGGAGAAAAATGAAAAAAGAAATTGTAAACCTGTAAATCTCTCTACAATGAAACAGATGCTAAGATATATTCCCGTTGTTTTGATCGCATGGCTGACGATTATGCCTGTGCTCACTACATTTGGAGGAAATAAAGACAGGTCAGGGGAGGCCGGAGCTTCTGAATTACTGATCAATCCGTGGGCACGCAGCTCCGGATGGGGCGGAGTGAGCACCGCCAACATCAAGGGTGTGGAAAGTATGTTCAGCAATATTGCCGGAACTGCATTCATCCACAAGACCGATATCACCTTTGGCCATACCAACTGGCTGAAAGGGGCCGACATCAATATCTACACGTTTGGATTGACACAGAAGATCGGTGAATCCGGTGTTTTTGGACTGGGTGTGATGTCGATGTCGTTTGGCGACATACCCATCACCACCGTTGACCTTCCGGAAGGCGGAATTGGTAACTTCTCACCCAGCCTGCTGAACTTTGCCCTTTCGTACTCCCGGATGTTCTCCAACAGCATTTACGGAGGACTGCAGATAAAACTGGTATCAGAGAGCATCTCTGACATGTCGGCGGTCGGGTTTGCCATAGATGCCGGTATTCAGTATGTGACCGGTGAAACCGACAATATCCACTTCGGGATCACACTGAGGAACTGGGGACCGACGATGAAATTTTCCGGCGACGGACTGGCAATCCGCACATTGCTGCCCGGCCAGGAAAGTCAGTTCACGGTCGAACAGCGTGCTGCCAAGTATCAGCTGCCCTCCCAGCTGAACATCGGCGCCGCCTATGATATTAATTTCACAGGCAATTACCGGCTCACACTCGCGGCCAATTTCGTTTCCAATGCATTTGCAAAAGACCAGATATCCGCTGGCCTGGAGTTCTCACTGAAGGATTACCTGATGCTCAGGGGAGGGTATACCTATGAAGACGGAATAACGGAAGATGCCGACCGTACGACCGTTTTCACAGGACCCAGCGCAGGATTTACCGTCCAGGTCCCCCTGGGTAAGGAATCCAATACAAAATTCTATGTAGATTACTCGTACACCGATACCGATCCCTTTGACGGCGTTCACCGTATCGGTGCCGGCATCAGCTTTTAGAGAACCATCTGAGAATTAATTTTGTAACTTCGCATACTGGGAAGTTTCTGAAGAAGTGACTTTCCAGTTTGCTTTTTATACATCGTCAAAAAAATGCTTATGAAACAGGTGAAGTATTACACCCAGGAGGGTTTGGACAAGCTGAAGAACGAGCTGGACCACATGATCACGATCGAACGCCCTGCGATTTCCCGCCAGATAGCCGAAGCCAGGGACAAGGGCGACCTTTCTGAAAATGCGGAATATGATGCTGCCAAGGATGCCCAGGGAATGCTCGAAATGAAAATTGCCAAACTGCAGGAGGAGATCCGTCATGCCCGTATCCTGGATGAGACCAAACTGGACAGCTCAAAGGTGCTGCTGCTTTCCACCGTGAAAATCAAAAACCTTAACAACAACGCGGTAATGACCTATACACTGGTACCTGAAAAAGAGGCCAATCTCAAGACCGGCAAACTGTCGGTCAGCTCCCCGATCGCTAAGGGACTGCTGGGCAAATCAGTGGGCGAGACCGTCGAAATCCATGTGCCTGCCGGGACATTACCCTTTGAGATCATTGAAATATCACGCTAAAACCAATTCATTAAAAACCTGATCCCATGAGTACCATCTTTTCAAGAATAGCAAGCGGCGAAATACCCAGCTACAAGATCGCAGGGGATGACCGGTTCTTTGCCTTCCTCGATATCAATCCGCTGGTAAAAGGTCATACCCTCGTTGTGCCCAGAAAAGAGATTGATTATATCTTTGATATGAACGACGGGGAATACAGGGATTTTTTTGCTTTTGCCAAAAAGGTCGCCCTGGCCATCGAAAAGGTCATCGAGTGCAAGCGGATCGGTATTGCGGTGGTTGGGCTCGAAGTACCTCATGCACACATTCACCTGGTACCCCTGAACGATATCTACGATATCGATTTCAAAAAACCAAAGCTTTCCTTTACTCCTCAGGAATTTGCCGAAATCGCCCAGCAAATCTCAAATCAAATATCGTTAATCTGATATCTGATATCTGATATCTCAGTAGGGCCTTTCCTTAATTCCCTCTATATAGTAGATAAAGGCCCTGTTGACGGTCTTGTTCCCGCCAGGGGTGGGATAATTGCCCGTGAAATACCAGTCACCGGTATGGTTTGGGCAGGCCAGGTGGAGATCTTCGATGGACTGGTAGATGATCTTCACTTCTGCCTGCAGATCAGGTGAAATTAGCATCTGGGCCACTTTTTCCGAGATCTGTCCGGCGGTGAATGGGCGGTAAATATCCTTTACCACGTTTTCGATCTCTTCTTTTGGCAGTTTTTCCTGTTCCTTTGCTTTTTTGTAGACATGGTTGATGACGCTGGTCATCTGTTTCTCTTTCAGGAGCTTGATGGCAGCATTGAAGGCAATGAAATCGCTGATCCTGGCCATGTCGATGCCGTAACAATCAGGATACCGGATCTGCGGAGCAGAGGAGGCGACGATGATCCTTTTGGGGCCCAGCCTGTCGAGGATGCGGATGATGCTCTGACGCAGGGTGGTACCCCTCACGATGGAATCATCCACCACCACCAGGTTATCGATCCCTTTTCTGACGGTGCCATAAGTAATGTCGTACACATGGGTTACCAGGTCATCGCGGTGGGTTTCCTGGGCAATGAAGGTTCTCAGTTTGATATCCTTGACGGCAACTTTCTCTATCCTGGGCTTCAGGGCAAAAAGTGCATCCAGCTTTTCCGGTGTCAGCTTGCTTCCCAGCTGAATGATCTGATCCTTGATCTGGGTATCGCAAAATGCATTCAGCTCCTCCATAAGGCCCATAAACGCGTCAATGGCTGTATTGGGGATGTAGGAAAACACCGTGTTTTCCAGGTCGAAATCAATCGCCCGGAGGATGGCAGGCGCTAGTGACTTGCCCAGATTCTTCCGTTCCTGGTAGATATCGATGTCGGTTCCCCGCGAGAAGTAGATGCGTTCGAACGAACAGGGTTTCTTCTGCTGAGGTTCGATGAACGGCAACTCATCCACTGAACCGTTTGCCTTGATGATCAGGGCGTGGCCCGGCTGAAGTTCCCTGACCTGCCCGACCGGTACGTTGAAGGCCGTCTGGATCACAGGCCGTTCGGATGCAGCCACCACCACCTCCTCATCCCTGTAGTAGTAGGCAGGCCTTATTCCCGCGGGATCACGCAGCACAAACGCATCGCCGTGCCCGAGCATCCCGCCGATCACATAGCCTCCGTCCCAGTGGCAGCAGGCGTTGGCAAGTACCTTCTGCAGGTCCAGGTTCGCCGCTATCTTTTCTGTGATGTCCCTTTTATAATATCCCTGTGCCTTGTAATGATAGTAAAGCTCGTCGTTGGCTTCATCCAGGAAATGGCCGATCTTTTCAAGGATCGTGACCGTGTCGGAAGTTTCCACGGGATACTGTCCGTAATCCACCAGCTTCTCGAAGAGCTCATCCACATTGGTCAGGTTGAAATTACCCGCAAGGACCAGGTTACGTGTTTTCCAGTTGTTATAGCGCTGCACGGGGTGAACGTTGAGCAGACCGTGCCTGCCAAAGGTTCCATACCGTAGATGGCCCAGGTAGAGTTCACCGGCAAAGTCGAAATGATATTTCAGGTAATTGACGTCGAGCAGGCGTTCGGGGAATCGTTCATACAGTGCCTGGATCTTATCGTAAACTTCTGAAAATATGTTATTCAATGCTGTTTCCGAGTCGCTGCGGCTCCGGTCGATATAATTGTGTCCCGGTTCGATGTCGAATTTCACGCAGGCGATGCCGGCTCCATCCTGGCCGCGGTTGTGCTGTTTCTCCATGAGCAGGTGCAGCTTGTTGAAGCCGTAGAATGCCGTACCATAGTTAGCGATATAGTATTCAAGGGGTTTGAGCAGCCTGATGAGCGCGATGCCGCATTCATGTCGGATAGGTTCACTCATAGGGCGGGTGGGATGGAACTGCAAATGTAGTAATAATAGCGAACGGGTAATGCAGCGTTTCTGGCTTGTTAACAGGATTTTTTTACTTTTGTTTATCATTCAAACTAAATTCTTCAAATCATGGGTATTATCAGACATGCATCATGTGGATTTCTTTTCCTTTTCTTCTGCGGATTTCTCTCCGCCCAGACCGATAAACCTGACTGGATCGCAGGATTTCCCGACGGGTGCACCTCCATCACTGTAGGGAAACTGGCATCCGCCGATGGCTCGGTCTATACTTCCCATACCGACGACAGCCACCGCACCCGCTCTGAGATCTGGATGACCCCCGCCAAAGACCATCCTGCCGGGGCAACCGCGCCCATGTTTAAACGCATCCCCTGTGATACGACCGCCATGCCTTCCTATTCCAACATCCGTATCGGCGAGATACCCCAGGTTGCACATACCTATGCGTTCATCAATTCTGCCTATCCCTGCATGAATGAACACCAGCTGGGCATCGGCGAATCTACCTTCGGTGGACGTGCCAGCCTGCATTCCGACATCGGGGTGATCGATTGCCAGCGCCTCTGCCAACTGATGGTTGAACGGTGCACCACAGCCAGGGACGCCATCCGGATGGCAGGTGAACTGACGGCCGAATATGGCTGGATCGACGAAGGAGAATGCCTCACCATCGCCGATAAGAACGAAGTGTGGCACCTGGAGATCCTCGGTCCCGGAAAGGGGTACAAAGGTTCTGTCTGGGCGGCGCAGCGCGTGCCCGACGATCACGTGGGCGTCAATGCCAACGCCAGCACCATCAAGGAGATCGACCTGAACGATCCGGATTATTTCATGGCATCGGAAAATATCTTCCGGGTAGCCATCGACAGTGGCTGGTGGAATCCGGCAAAGGAACCTTTCCGCTTCTGCTATGCCTACGCGCCGGAAAGCCGTACCTCCCTGGGCTCACGCCGGCGCGAATGGCGCGTGTTCGACCTGCTGGCCCCGTCGCTCAAACTGGACGCAAACGCCGAAAATTACCCCTTTTCCATTAAACCCGACCATCGGGTGACCACACAGGACCTGGTGAACATCTTTAAGGACTATTATGAGGGCACTCCCTATAATTTCATCAAGGACATCACGGTGACGGATGAAAATGGCAAAACGGTCATCTCACCCCTTGCCAATCCTTTCATGCCCTACGACATGAACAAAGTATTCAAAATAAACGGCGGCTGGGGATGGATGGGAGAACGTACCATCGCCCGGTGGTACACCATGTACGCCACCATCATCCAGTGCCGCAGCTGGCTTCCGGATGAGATCGGTGGTGTGGCCTGGCTGGCCATGGACAACGTGGCCACTTCCATCTATATACCTGTCTACTGCAGCGTCACCGACCTTCCGCAGCCCTACAAAACACCAGGCCGAACCAAAGGATTCACCCGCGAATCGGCATGGTGGGCGTTCAATTACCTGGGTACCCTCGCTGCACAGCGCTGGGGAGATATGCGGCACGATGTGGATGCAGTCTGGAATCCCTGGCAGAAGGAACTATTTGCCAGCCAGGCCGGCACCGAGCAAAGAGCCCTGGAAATATACGATCCCGGAAAACCGCAGGCAACAATCGGATTCCTGACCGGCTATACCAATGAATGGGGAACCCGCGTGGTGAACAAAGCCTGGGAGCTGGGCGATTTCCTCTGGACAAAATATGACGAAAAATTCTGATATCCTCTTATTGATCTAAAATGAATATAAAAGTCTTTATCCTGGCTATTTTGACCGTCATTGGGTCATTCATGGTCATTCAGACCTTGAAAGGGCAGAATGTGGTTACCCCGACTGTAGTAACACCGGCTGACTTTTTCGGTTTTCAGCCGGGCACCGATCGGGAGCTGTTCACTTATGAGAAGCTCATCGAGTATCTCAACATGCTGGATACAGGAAGCGACAGGTTAAAGCTGGTGGAGATAGGTCAGTCGCCCATGGGAAAGCAGATGTATATCGCATTCATATCATCGGCTGAAAATATCCGCGACCTTGAACGGCTCCGGGAGATCAACCGCAGGCTGGCCCTGGATCCCGATATCCCGGCCAGCGAGCTGGAATCCATGATCCGTACAGGAAAAGTGTTCGTCATGGCCACCCTGTCGATGCATTCGAACGAAGTGGCTCCTGCGCAGGCTGCTCCGCTGATCGCCTATGATCTTGTCACCACCGGAGATGCCCGGAAACTTGAATGGCTCAGCCGGGTCGTATGGATGATCATACCCACCCACAATCCCGATGGTATGGATATGATGGTGGAACATTATCTGAAATACAGGGGAACCATGTATGAGGGCAGCACCATGCCCGGAGTTTACCATAAGTACGCAGGGCACGACAATAACCGGGATTTCATCACCCTCAGCCAGATGGATACCAGGGCCGTGTCGGCCGTGTATTCTCTCGACTGGTTCCCGCAGGTGATGGTGGATAAGCACCAGATGGGACCCACCGGTGTACGGTACTTCGTTCCGCCGCCACATGACCCCATTGCCGAAAATATTGATGCAGGCATCTGGAACTGGGTAAGTGTTTTTGGCACCCATATGCTGAACGATATGACCGCCGACGGACTGAAAGGCATCGCACAACGATTCCTGTACGATGACTACTGGCCGGGATCGACCGAGACGTGCAAATGGAAAAACGTCATCTCATTTCTGACCGAAAGCGCCGGTGCTCACATTGCAAGCCCGGTCTTTATTGAACCTTCTGAGCTAAAGGTGCATGGAAAAGGGCTCTCCGAGTACAAGAAAAGCATCAACATGCCCGCGCCGTGGCCCGGTGGATGGTGGCGGCTGAGCGACCTGGTCGGTTATGAGATCTCCTCCACGTACTCCATCCTGAATACAGCTGCCACTTACGACAAGAGCATCCTCGCTTTCCGAAATGAGCTATGCAGGAAAGAGGTTCAAAAAGGCAAAACAGAGCCGCCTTTTTACTACATTCTGCCTCTGAAGCAACACGATCAGGGGGAACTGGCAGGATTGACAGCCCTCCTCAGGGAACATAACCTGGCGCTGTATCAACTGCCGGGGGATAGGGACATTAACGGTTCCCTGTACAGAAAAGGGGATATTGTCATTCCAATGGCACAACCTTTCCGCCCTTTCATCAAAGAGGTCATGGAGCGGCAGCACTACCCCGTTAGGCACTATACCCCCGATGGGGAGATCATCAAACCCTACGATATCACTTCCTGGTCGCTGCCACTGCACAGGGGAGTCGATGCCGCTGAGATCAACGGCCCTCAGCCCGGTCTTACCGAAGCACTGGAGCCCCTCCCGGCAGAATTTACCCTTGCGGACCCCCCGCCGGAATCCTTCGGCCGGATCATCCTGCCCGTGGAACGCAATGAAAGCTATGCCCTGGCCTTTCTTGCCTGCAGCCTGGGAATGAACGTGGAAAGACTGACCGCACCCGCCATCGTGAATGGGATCACCTGCACCACTGCCGGCTTTGTGGTGTCGAATGGAAACAAGATGGATCAATTGCTCAGAGAGATCACTGCTGAACCCATCTATCCGGATGATTCGGTGAGGCTTGCAACTGAGCCCTTCAGGATGCCGCGCATCGCCCTGGTGGAATCCTGGTTCCATGATGCGGACGCCGGCTGGACCCGTTTTATTTTCGACCAGTACCATATTCCTTACCAGGTGGTCAGGCCGGGAGATTTTGAGAAAACGGATTTTAAAGAGAATTATGACGTGCTGGTCTTTCCCAGTGAAAACAAGTCCATCCTTATGACAGGAAAATACAAATCGGGCGATGAATACATCCCCATGAATTACCCTCCTGAATTCACAAAAGGGATCGGCGATAAGGGAATGGAAAAACTGATGGCATTTATCGACAACGGAGGTATCGTTGTTTCATGGGGGGAGTCGACTGAACTATTTTCAGGAACACTTACCATCAAACATAGTGAAACCGAAAAGGAGGACTTCCGATTGCCGTTCAGGGACATGTCGGCCATGCTTAAAGAACAGAAAGTGTACTGCCCCGGAACCCTCCTTCAGGTAAATCTGGCGGCCGATCATCCCCTTACCGCAGGGATGCCATCCCATACAGGTGTGTTTTCAGCAGGTGCATCGGCATTTGCGACCCAGATACCCTATTTTGACATGGACCGCCGTGTGATCGCCACCTATGCAGAAAAGGATATCCTGGTGAGCGGATACTGCGAAAATGAAGAGAAACTGGCCAATCAGGCAGTGATGATCTGGTTAAGAAAAGGAAGAGGGCAGCTGGTACTCTATGGATTCAATCCGCAGTTCAGGGCTTCGACCCAGGGGACGTACAAACTGCTGTTCAATGCATTGCTGCTGCGTCCGCTGGATCAGTGAGAACATCCCATTTATCGCCGCTCCCCCCGTCGACCAGTTTCATTACCGTTAAGATAATCCTTACATTGCCAGGCAATGGCGGATCTGCTGCTGATGACGGAGCAGCTCGCCTGCAAAGGCAAGCTGTACCCTGGCCCTGTCGAGGTTGTGACCTGTCCTGTGGATGCGGAAATAAGCATCGCCAAGGATATGGTCAGTGAGAAACCGAAGCCCGATGATAAAGGTCATATAGGCAGGAGCCAGCGGGAGCCATTCTTTTTCCACCCGGGTGATGAACCCGGAGGCTGCCTGCAGGTAACCACTGGAAAACGCTTCAAAAATGCGCATGTCAACATGGATCCGGGTCAGATCCTGCTCATCCTCGTCGGCCGTATTCCCCAGGGTTCGCACGGCATCCCCGAAGTCAAAATGGATATATCCTGGCATGACGGTATCCAGATCGATCAGGCAGATGGCATTGCGATGTGTGTCAAACAGTATGTTGTTCAGCTTGGTATCGTTGTGTGTCACACGCAGGGGAAGAAGATTGAGAGCCATCACCTGCTGAAGGGGAGCCAGCATCGGAAGGATTTCCTCCACTGCTTCCCTTTCCCGTTGGATGGCAGCGCATCGGTTTGCAGGATCCTCAAGAATGGCATTCCGGTATTCCATCATCCTCAGATCCAGGTTATGAAAACCGGGAATGGTCTCGTTCAGCCGGATTGTCATATCGGATAAATGGTATTGAAAATCTCCAATGGCCTTACCGGCTTCATACGCCATTCTGATATCCTTGGGGTGATCAAATGTCACGCTGTCAGGAATATATACGAACATACGCCAGCAGGCTCCTTCAGGATCCACGTAATGAGCCTGGTGCCCGGTTGTCAGGACCAGCTCAGGCGAGCGGCAGTTTTTTCCTGCCAGATGGGAAGTCACCAGCCTGATGTTCTCCATGAGCGCAGGTATATCCCTGAAAACATCGCTGCTGATCTTTTGCAGGATATAATCCGGGGCATCCGGCTCATTGGTCCTCAACAGCCACGTGGCATGGATGTGACCGGATCCGTGGGGATGGTGGCTGCAGTACGTTCCTTTGCAGGCGAACTGCTTGTAAATGAATGGGATATCTTTCCCGGTCATTCCCATAATGATGCCGGATAAACTCCATGGCCGACCAGAACCCGGATATTTTCTATGACTTTCTGCCGGTCCTCATGATAGGTCAGACCAAACCATCTTGCATGGGTTCTAATCACTTTAGCTTTGATCAGGTTACGCTGAAGCAGATCGTTGATGACCGAAGGTAAGAGATACTCGGCTTTGGGGAGTGAAGAATTTTCTTTCAGGAATTCCCTGAATCCCTGGTCAAGGAAGTCAAACAGTCCTGGGGTAAATCCCCACATATTCATCGAGACAATCGTATCCTCACCGAGAGGATGATCCTGCTCATTTTCCCTGTAAACGATCCCATTCTCTGTTTTCAGGATATGGAAGCGTTCCTCGATCCCTTTCAGGTACCCATTGTTGTCAACCTGACATACGCCCCGGGTGACAGATCCGTGTTCCGAGAGCGTGTTACGGACCAGGTATCCCATCAGGCAATAGTCTTCCTTATTTTCTTGCTTTTCGAAAAACAGGACCGCATTTTGAAAAGACTCCAGGCCATAGAAGTCATCGGCATTGATGGCGCAGAAGGGCGAATGGATATGATGTCGTGCCGTCCAGATGGCATGGCCGGTACCCCAGGGTTTCACCCTGGCGTCAGGACAGGTGAATCCGGCAGGAAGATCATCCATTTCCTGAAAAACATAGCTTACGGGGATTTTCTCATCGAGCCGGTCAAAGATGACCTCCCTGAAATCCTTTTCTATATCCTTTCGGATAATGAATACGACACGTTCAAATCCTGATCTGAGCGCATCAAAGACAGAGTAGTCAAGGATCGTCTCCCCTGAGGGTCCGATCCGGTCGATCTGTTTCAGGGTTCCATAGCGGCTGCCGATCCCGGCCGCCATGATGAGAAGGATTGGTTTCATGCATCAGAAGAATGGAGCGGTAAAATTAGGAAAATTATGCAGATTGCAGCAGAATGGATTCTCGGTGGAGAACTCAATGAATCCTTTTCCACGCGAACCGGAATAACAGATAACCGGAAATGAATGACACCACCGTCAGGATAGCGGCTATGATGTAATTTGCATAGATCCAGTTTCCCGTGGCGAATAAGATGCCATATATAAAGACGCATCCCAGGATCATGGCCAGGATACCCGCCGGGACACTCCATCCCGATGGATCCGCCGGTTCGATGGGATCATTCTCCGCTGCCGCATCCCGTATCACTTTCTTCCATCCCGGTCCTCCCGGGCTGACGAGCCTGTAAAACTCCCTCAGCGTTCTCTTATCTACCTGTGGGGTAAGATAGGTCACTCCGAGCCAGGCTATGGTGGTGACCGCAACGCCAGTAATCAGCTGAAGCGCTGTGCTCATCTCAGGTAAGCCTGTTAATGGATGAATGAACTGAAAATACAGGGCCACGATAAACGAAACGATCATGGCAGTGATCTCGCTGTATGCATTGATCCTCCACCAGAACCACCGCAGGATAAAAATAAGACCTGTGCCCGCACCGATCTGCAAAACGATGTTAAAGGCCTGAAGTGCGTTGCTGAGCAGCAGTGCAAACAACAATGCGGCTGCTGTCAGCAGGATGGTGGAGATCCTCCCCAGGAATACCAGCCTGCGTTCACTGGCCTCAGGATGGAGGAACCGTTTATAGAAATCGTGTACGATATAGGAGGAGCCCCAGTTGAGGTGCGTGGAGATCGTTGACATATAGGCAGCGATGAGGGCGGCCACTACCAGACCGAGAAAACCATTAGGCAGGAAACTGAGCATAGCAGGGTAGGCAAAATCATGCTTTACAAACTGAGGATCGGTGCCGGGAAATCTGGCCTGCAGGGAGGCAATGTCCGGAAAAACGATAAGGGATGCCAGTGCAACGAGGATCCAGGGCCAGGGTCGCAGGGCATAATGCATGATATTGAAAAGCAGGGTGGCTTTTACCGCTCCGTGCTCTGATCTTGCTGCAAGCATCCGCTGGGCAATATACCCTCCCCCTCCCGGTTCAGATCCCGGATACCAGACGCTCCACCACTGTACGGCAAGGGGAAGGATAAGCAGTGTGATCAGTGCGTCACGGTCATTAAAAGCTGGCAGGAGATTCAGCTTCGGAACCACCGCGGGATGACGGATCATTCCGGCCAATCCTCCCACCTCCGGGAGATGGAGGACATAGATGGCCGCGCCGATCGAACCGGCCATGGCGATGGCAAACTGGAAGAAATCCGTCAGCAGTACACCCCTGAATCCTCCCAGGGTACTGTAAAGAGCCGTCAGCGACATGATGATGACCAGGGTCTTTACAGGCGACCAGCCGAGCATCACCGCCCCGATCTTGATCATGGCCAGCGAAACAAGGGCCATGATCAGAATGTTGAACAGTACTCCCAGATAAAGCGCCCTGAAGCCCCTGACAAAGGCAGCCATCCGACCGCTGTAACGGATCTCGTAGAATTCAAGGTCGGTGAGGATACCGGATCTTCTCCATAGTTTTGCATAGATGAAAACAGTCAGCATCCCGGTCAGCAGAAATGCCCACCAGGCCCAGTTACCTGCTACACCTCTCTGCCGAACCAGATCGGTGACCAGGTTGGGCGTGTCGCAGGAAAACGTGGTTGCTACCATGGAAACGCCCAGCAGCCACCACGGCATGCTCCGCCCGCTCAGAAAGAACTCTGCATAGCTTTTACCGGATTTCCTGGAAGCGATCAATCCGATCAGCAGTGACAGAAGAAAAAAACCGAAGATGATTATCCAGTCAGAACCTTTTAAGATCATAGCTGCAGCATCAATCAATGATCACTTCATCGCAGAAAATCCAGGCAGGCTTGCCGCTTCCTTTATGCCAGACGGGACACAACCCCGGATTTTTAGCGATTATTTTAACATACCTGGCCTTGACACCTCCAAAGTTCGCTGTCAGATCCCTGATCTTCCTTGGACCAGGTTTGAGTGCATCATCCGCTGTGGATGAAAGGCGTTGTATCTCATCTGAACCTGAAAGTGAAAGACTGACAGATACTTCCAGGGGAAGGAAGATCCATGTTCCCTGATCCTGCAGGAATCCCGCTGTTACACTGTTCACAGTCACCGCTTCTCCAAGGTCGATCACCACCTCCATGTCTTTCTTCAGGAAGCCCTGCCACAAACCATCCTTGTAATTGAGTGTGCCGCGTTTCCCATCCAGAAGAGCCTGGTCTCCGCCACCTGTATAAAGGTTTGAAAAAGAACTGTTGTACTGGATGGTCATTCCTGTACCCTTATGTACCAGCAATTCGGTTTCCGCATAACCATCCTGGCTGCCTGCACGGAAGATGGCTGCCTTCAGCAGGCAGGATTCCCTGATCATAAAAGGCTCACTGTACGGGCTTGACAGGGTGTCGGGCATGGTCCCATCCGTCGTATAAAAGATCTCCCCTGAAGGACGTGTGGAGGTAAGTTCTACCTGAAGGCCCTCTTCCCGCGGTACGGGAGCTGACTTTATGAGAATATCCGGGATCACTTCCAGAAGGTCAAACCAGGCAGCGCCCCTGGATAACAGCTCCAGTCCGGGATTCAGCCGGAGGGGTTTGCCATCATCAATCGCCGGAACCGGCACAGTGTATTTCCGCCACTCACCTTCCAGTGCAAATACCTGAGACGTGCTACCCAGGGACAATTTCATCCGGGATTGAGCTTCCTGCCGGACCTTTTTTGAGGTTATTCTTTTAAAAAAGCCTTTTTTCTCTTCAAGGCTGATTGGTTTACCTGCTTTTGCCCAGACCGACAAGGAATAACTACGCCCCTTCATGAGCTGAACCGGGTAAAAGGATAACTGTACACCGTGGTCGGATTCCGGCGTCTGCAGTCTTAGTGACCGGTAACCCTGGTAGGATGTGCGCGTGTCAGTGAAAAAGGTGGCTCCCCGGTCGCCTCCTCTGCCGGCATAACAGGCCGAAGGGATCCCGGCTTCGGAACTTTCTTCAAAACCAGGATCTACGGTCAGGTTGGACGGATGAATCCCCGCCGCACGATCGAACAAAGGCTCGGTGACTACCCTGTAGACACGGGTTCCCAGCCCGTCGATGATATCTTTCAGATTGCCCTTGTTCACGGCAATTTTCCGGTTTTCAAAAAGTACCTCTGCATCCGCTGTGACATCCAGGTCAGGAAGTTTTACCTCGTATGCCAATGGTGCGGATGAGGTATTGACCACGATCAACAGGGTCTCTCCCCTGTTCATCCATGCCCTGGCCTGGATCGCATCGGAGGAAGTTATGACTTCCGGATGGTTCGTGGAGAACGACAGGAAGGGCGCCAGCTCTGCCATCTCGAGGGCCATGGAACCGCATTCAGCCCACATGGCCTGCGACTTGGGAAAACGGTTCAATCCGTGACGTATAAAATACTGAATGCCGGAAGCCCGCTGGATCACAGCCAGATAGGTCATCACCCGGATCTCCCGTGTAGTGGGCTCTCTTTTCCACCACTCAGCCCCGCCAAACGCCTGCGGCACGATCCAGACCGGTTTCACGGGATAAAAGACCCTATAAAGCTGCTGTGTCCATTCGGATACTTCCGTCAATGGTGAATCAGGTACCGGATAGGGATCCGCCATCACAATGTCCATCACATCCCTGTATTCGTTTGCTTTGGAGGGAGTCATAAAGACAACAGTTACGGGATGATACGGATCCAGCTCCTTTATTGTCTGGTAAGCTTCCTTTAAAGAATCAGGTGAAACTCCCTGGCCATCAGGCTCATCTGCGATATACCACGCCAGCAGTGCAGGATGGTCCCTGAAAGCCATTACCTCGTCCCTCAGTAACTGCCTCCTTTCATCAGCTGTCCAGGCATGCGTACCGGCAAGATTCACCCCTCCTCCTCCGGCCACAGAAAGAAGCTGGTAATGGACCTTCATCCCCAGGGAGGCACAACGGTCCATGTAGGCCCGGCGATCGCTCTCCGTCTTCTTTTCAATGGTCTGGTAGGGTGAGATCATATTGAATCCCCTGACTACCTCCTCCTCCGGAAGGGTGGGATGAACAGGTGTACGGCAATAAAACCCGAACGGAAAGAAAGGCATGCCATCTACCACCAGTCCTCCGTTGAAATGATCGATCTTTACTTCATTGGATTTCCACGGTAATTTCAATACTTCCACATAGGATGAACCAAGCCATTTATTGTTCACATAAAAGGAACATACCAGGGTGTCTTTTCCCTCTTGGAACTCCTGTAAGCGGAAAGGAACAAGATCCGCTTCAAGACCCTTCTGAAGCGCATAACCCCTTACGATGTGTTTTTCAAGGTGGACCAGATCAATGGTGATCGCTTCCCCCAGGTGAGCCTCAGGAACCAGTACTAGCACCTGCCCTGTGGATTCCGTCGTATAAAAACTGAGCCGGCTGTACGCCCTGAAATCGTCTTTCTGTGCATACAGCTCAATGGACAGAAAAATGAAAACAACGGTCAGGATCGAAAATCGGGATTTCATGGTTTTTAATTAACGATGATCTCATCTGCAAAGATCCAGGTCCGGTCGCCTGCGCCCGGATGCCATTCAGGGCATACACCGGGATTCACGGCATTCACCCGGATGTAACGTGCTGTAATACCACCGGTAATAACTTCGAAATCTTTCACGATGATTTCTTCGGCCCGGGGTGATATGGTGTTGATGACCGTAAATTCCTTCCAGTTTTGCTGATCTTCCGAAAGAGCAATGATCACTTTGGCGGGCATGAAGATCCAGCCCCATTGCTGCTGAAGGAATCCTGAGCTGACCTGGTGTACAGTGATCACGTTCCCCAGATCGACCGTCACCTTTAGGTCATCACCCTGAAAGCCCTGCCAGTAACCGTCATTGTATCGGTTGGATCCGCGAAGCCCGTCGGTCAGTGGACCGGAAGTCCAGGTAGGATACCTGTAGTTCGGCGGGATCTCGTACCGGGTGTATGCTCCCACAGCTTTATGGATGATAATGTGCTTTTCGGCAGGGCGTTCCATCAGCGAATCTCCCATAAAGATGGCAGCCCGCACAGTGACAGAAGTGTCAGCAGGAAAAGGGGAAGTGTACAGAGGCGAATTCTTTGAGGGGGCCGTGCCATCCAGGGTATACCGTATTTCCGGATCGAACTGCTCGGTTGACATTTGAATCTGTATCCTGCCGCTGGCACTGTCGCTGGAGGTCAGTATCTGAACAGCGAAGGAGCCCCGGCTGTAATGAACACCCATCCTGTCGAACCTCAGAAACTGCCGTTGCAGACGCTGTTGAAAACTGTCCCAGTTTCTTTGTTCCCTGGAAGACCACAGCACCTCCGAAAGGGCAGTCATCCTCGGCAAAGCCATGTATTCGGCATGATCGGGGGTCGGAATGAATTCGGCCCAGAGGTTTCCCTGCCCTCCAAGGATGAAACCGGCCTGCTCCCCTGTCAGCTCGGGTGGAGTCGGCTCAAAGGAATAGACCTTTTTCAGGGTGATCAGGCCTCCGATGGACACGGGCTGGAAATCAGGATCAGCCTGATAATAGTCGAAATAGCAATGCGACACCGGGCACATGATCACCTGGTGCCCCTGGGAAGCGGCTTCTATCCCTCCTTCAAAGCCCCGCCAAGACATCACCGTGGCTTCCGGGGCCAGACCGCCCTCCAGGATCTCATCCCAGCCGATCAGTTGCCTGCCGTGTTCATTCAGGAATCGCTCCACCCTTTTGACAAAATAACTCTGAAGCTCATGTTCATTGTTCAGGCCTTCATCCCTGATCCGCTTCTGGCACTTCGGGCATTTTTTCCATTGTGTCTTATCTGCCTCATCGCCACCAATATGAATATAGGGTGAGGGGAAAAGCTCCATCACCTCGGTGAGCACATCTTCAATAAAGGTAAAAGCCGAATCATTGCCGGCGCAGTAAATATCATTGTTGGGCCAGTACGATCCCGGACGTACAAAAAGCCGTTCCCCCCTGCAGGATAACTGGGGATAAGCGGCGAAGACCTCACAGGAATGCCCCGGCATTTCAATTTCAGGTACGACAAGAATATGCCTCAGGCGGGCATATTCCACAATTTCCCTGATCTCTTCCTGGGAGTAATAACCACCGTATGTCGCTTTCTCACCCGGTGCAGGTGGTGTCCGTTCTCCCCAGGGCTGGTCTTCCCTGTCAACTCTCCACGCAGCGACTTCCGTCAGCAAGGGGTACTTTTCAATCTCAATGCGCCAACCGTTATCATCCGTAAGATGCCAATGGAAAACATTCATTTTATGCATAGCGATCAGGTCGATGTAGCGCTTGACAAAATCAAGGGGAAAAAAATGCCGTGAAACATCCAGGTGCATTCCCCTCCAGGAATACCGCGGCCTATCCATAATGTGCACGGCAGGAACAATCCACTTTTTTTCGCTAATAACTTGATTATCAAATATTTCTGATGGCAGAAGCTGTAACAGCGTCTGAATGCCATAAAAGATCCCGGCGGTGGCGTTCGCCTTGATCCGGATACCCTTTTCTTCCACCAGCAGATCATATCCCTCCTCACCCAGTGATTTTTGTGATTCATCCAGCATAAGCAGAATGGTATTCTTTATCATCAGGTCGCCATCTTCCTCTGACTTACCTCCTGAAACCTGTAACCTGAAACCTGCAACTCCTTCCAGAAAACCCGCCAGATAATCAGCATCCTGGCTCAGCGAAGGATCATCACCACCAACGAGGATCCTGGTTTCTGGTCTGATATGAAAACAGCCTGACCCGGACTCGGTCACCAAAGGTTGTGGTATTACCGAAATTGTTTCAGGGACACACGTCTGCCTTTGGCAGGAAAGGGAAAAAAGAAGTCCGCACAGGGCGCAACAAAGGAGGAAGAGGGATCCTGATGAATTTTTCATATCTTGAATATCTTAATGAATGATACCGGTTGTCACAGGATGCTGTCATGTGCAACAAACCCGTAGGGCAAAATAACGAATTATTTCGGGAATTTCAGGAAGAAATAGAATACAGATTACACGGATTACGCAGATTATCGCGGAAATGATCAGTGAAATTCCGTATCATCCGCGTAATCCGTGTTCAATCAACCAGTCTTTTTTACTTGTAGAGGAACCGTTTGATCTTTTGAGTGGCTGTTTTCTGGAAAGGATGGGGATGGGAAATGACGGCCTGCACACGGGAAAATTTATTGACCCTTGCATTCACATACGTATGTAGCTCCCTGCTGAGTTCTAATTTTCTTTTTTCGACGTACTGCCTCACCTCTTCTTTCAGATGCTGGTATTTTTTTTCCAGTTCTTCCTGGTTAAAATGAACGAGGGCAACCAGCTTTCCTTTCTTCTCAATAACCAGGGATTCGGCGACGAAATGGAAATTATTGATCACCGATTCAATCTCTTCTGGATAGATATTTTCACCTCCGGGCATTACGATCACATTTTTCGAACGTCCTTTGATGTACAGAAAATGGTCATCGTCAAATTTACCCAGGTCGCCGGTCCTGAACCAGCCGTCATCTGTGATGACCTGCCTGGTCAATTCGGGCTCGTTATAGTATCCCTTCATGATATTGGGGCCCTTCGCCCAGATCTCACCCTCACCCGTTTCCGGATGGGGATCATGGATCAGGAGCTCCACGCCCTCGATGGCGGGTCCTGTCGACTCAAGTCTCACATTCTTCGGATTGACTCCTGCCAGTAAGGGCGAGGTCTCAGTGAGACCATACCCGATGGCATACGGGAACCGGGCCTCGATAAGAAATTTTTCAACCACCGGGTCAAGCTTGGCACCACCAATGCCATAAAATTTCAGATGACCGCCAAATGTCTTTTTCAGTTTCTTCCCCGCCAGCAGGTTAAGTTGTTTACGAAAAAACGGAACACTGTAAAGGGTTCTTGTCAGTTTCCTGGATGTAAAAGAAGGAAGGATACGGTTGCGGTAGATCTTCTCGATGATCAGCGGAACGGTCAGCATCATGGTCGGTTTGACCTTTTCCAAAGCAGGAAGCAGCACGGAAGGTGAAGGAGGCTTGTCGAGATAGTAAACGCATGATCCGCACATCATGGGCAAAATGAATCCAATCGTATTCTCGTAGGTATGCGAAAGTGGCAGAACAGAAAGAAAACGATCGGTATGATCTACGTACTGCACTCCCTTACTTTTGAGAGCCGTAAAGCAGATATTTTTATGCGTCAGCATCACACCCTTGGATTTTCCGGTCGTCCCTGATGTGTAGATCATTGCGGCCAGGTCATCCTCACTGACCGTATAATCCCTGGATGGTTGGTCCGATGGATCATACTGAACCTGATCCTCACCTGGCCTGCATACACTGAAATCTTCCATGCAACACTGGAAAGCAAGATGAGGTGTTTTGACCTGTTTCAGCTTGGTCTGAAGTCCCCTGGAAGCAAAAATGGCCGTGGAACCTGAGTGATTCAGGATATTCTCGATCTCTTCAGGATTAAAATCCGGAAGAAGGGGTACTGCCACCGCTCCCATAAAGGTGATGGCAAAATACACTGCACCCCAGTTGGGCATGTTGGTGCTGAGGATGGCCACCTTATCCCCGGGCTGTATCCGGAGCTTCTCAAGAAGGGCAATGAGCGACCGTATCTTCTGATCCAGTTCTGAATAGGTGATGGGGATTTCTCCGGAAAATGCGAGTGCATTTTTGTCAGGATGTTGTCTGACCGTTTCTGCAAAGAAGAAGGGAAAGGTCAGGGTTTGCTGTTTTTCCATTAAAGGGGGTTACAGGGCACAAAGATAGGAAGAACAAGTGTCTACAGACCGTTGAAACAAAAATATTTATATAAAAATATATGATTATCTTATTGGAGTCATCCTGAAGGAAAATGTATATTTCCCGGCAGGAATCTGATACTGGCTGTGGGGGCGGGCTCCCCAGCTGTCATCCCCGCCAACGCCCATCTGTTTGAGGTCGATCATTACCTCATAAAAGTCTGTGGGGATCAGGTCACAGGTATGCTGGTAATTTTTCTTTATGCCCTGATCGAGGTTTTCAATGGTATAAGGTAAGACCGAGAATCCAAACAGGGGCATTCCGGCGAATTTTAGTCCAATGCCCTGGTGATCGGCAAGGGTCAGCCATCGTGTTTCGGTCCTGTATCCATTTTCCTGGGGACGGATGTAGGGAAAGTACATTTCCTCAGGGGTGCTTTCGTACAATCCCACGAAAGCTGAAGTATACCGGTCGCAATAATTTTCATGGGGACCGCGGCCATACCACTGAAGCTCCCCAAGCACCTTGTTCAACCGCATCTTCATGCCGAACCTTGGCATTTCGGGCAGAGGCGACGATCCAGGATCTATTTCACTGGTCAGGTCAATATCACCGCTGGCAAAGATGGTATACGTTACCTGGTGATGTATTTCGGTTCCCGTGAACGTATACCTGGTACGAACTTCCACCACCTTCTCATTGATCTGCCTTGCTTCAAAACTTTCCACCGTACGATCCAGGCTGGCCTGTTTCCACACGGCACACCGTTTTTCCATACCGTTTCCGAAATCATTGTCGGTGGGTGCACGCCAGTAGTTAGGCAGGGGGCCTTCCCGGATCAATTCGGTTTCAAGGAATACCCAGGAAGCCATGGTCCCTGTTTCCCTGTCGAAAATGATCCTGAATTCCCTGCCACGGATGACCGGATCCTCCTGCGGATGGTCCAATTTAAGGGTGAGCCTGTCGTCAATCCTGGCCTCAGGGGTGGGCCTCTCAGCCGGAAAGGCCAGCTGCTCTGAGGCTACGACGAAGCCGGCAGGACGAAAAGGAAGATCTTCCCTGGTTTTAACACTGAAATTCAGAAAATACTCCCTGCCGGAATCCTGAATGCCCTCGGGGATAGGAATCTGAAACTCCTTTTCGCCATGAGGAGGCACATCCGGCTGCTCGATCCTGCCTCCCGCCTCCCGCCGGCCATCAGCCATCAGCGAGTATTCAATGTCCACATACCTCAGGTCGGTGAAATCGTGCCGATTGATCACCCTGAACTTCCCCTGATGAATATCAACCGGTTTGATCTGAACATACTGATATACCTTTTTTACTTCCGCCAGGGCCGGGTGAGGTGTCCGGTCGGCCGAGACCAGTCCGTTGCAGCAGAAATTCCCGTCGCTGGGAGTTCCGGGAGGACCGAAATCACCTCCATAGGCATAGTAGGATTCTCCCTCCTGGTTTTTTACCAGGAAGCCCTGATCCACCCAATCCCAGATGGAGGCTCCCTGCAGCAGGGGGTATTTTTCGATGACATCCCAGTAGTCCTGCAGATTGCCAGTGCTGTTTCCCATCGAATGGGCATATTCGCAGAGGATCAGCGGGCGCGGCATCCGGTGTGACGCATACATGCTCAGGCTCCAGATATTATCGTACATCGGACAGTAAATATCCGTGTTCAGCCCTGACTCGGCCCGCTCGTAATGGACAGGGCGCGAGGCGTCGCGATTTTTGATCCAGTGGTAGCAGGTATCGAAATTCACTCCGTCACCGGCTTCGTTGCCCATCGACCAGATGATGACGGACGGATGGTTCTTGTCGCGTTCCACCATTCCACGAACCCTTTCCAGGTGTGCTTTCATGAATAGCGGATTGTTCCCGAGGGTGCGGTCGGGCATGTAGCCCATGCCATGGGATTCAATATTGGCTTCATCGATCACATAAAGGCCATACTGGTCGCACAGGTCATACCACCTCGGATCATTGGGGTAATGAGAGGTTCGGACGGTGTTGATGTTATGCTGTTTCATCAGCTCAATATCTTTCAGCATCGATTCAGGCGAGATCACATGGGCCGTCACCGGATCGTGCTCATGGCGGTTCACCCCCTTGATCAGGATGGGCACACCATTGACCAGAAGCTGTCCGTTCCTTATTTCCGAGGTTCTGAACCCACAGTTAGTGCTGAAATGTTCCAGAAGATTCCCCTGCGCATCGGACAGAGAGAGGACAAGTGTATACAGATCAGGCGTTTCCGCTGACCATTTCTTTATTCCAGGGATGATTTTCTCAAAATGAATATGATAACGGTTCTGATCATCTGTCAGACTGAACATTTCATCAAACTCTGCCAGAGGAATTTCTGTATTCAGCTCAAATAGTTTGACACCCAATGACAACGAATGACTCTCTATGACCTTGTACTTTCTTATCTCCACATCCAGTGAAAAATCACCATCCCTGTAATCTTCTGTGAGCCCTGCATGAATAAAATAATCATAGATATGAACATTGGGGACTGAGTACACGATCACATCCCTTTCGATCCCGCTGATGCGCCAGAAGTCCTGGCATTCGAGATAAGAACCGTCCGACCAGCGGTACACTTCCAGGGCAAGCAGGTTCTCCCCCTCATGTGCATAGGGAGTTATATTGAATTCTGCAGGTAGTTTGCTGTCCTGGCTGTAGCCCACTTTTTCACCATTTACCCACACATAGAATGCTGACTTCACCGCTCCAAAATGAAGTATCACCTGCCTGTCCTTCCAGTTTTCAGGAATCATAAAAGTAGTACGGTATGATCCCACGGGATTGTAGTCGTGCGGCACCTGGGGGGGTTGAGGATTGGTTGTCCATTCATAGGGTATGTTCACATAGATCGGGACCCCATACCCATTGAATTCCCAGTTACCGGGTACCGGTATGGTTTTCCACCGGCTGTCATCATAACCTGGCAGATAGAAGTCCTGAGGCCTGTCAGCAGGTCTTTCCACCCAATGGAACTTCCATTGTCCGTTCAGAAGTTTGAACCAGGCTGAAATAGAAGCAGGATTAATGTCAAGGGATGAAGGATCAGCATGTGGCATCAGGGTGCAGTGGGGTTCTTCCTTGTTGATCCCGACCACCAGCGGATTCTCCCAATCGTGTACCAGCTCCTGTGAGAAACAGATGGCAGACAGCAGGATGCTCACCGCCGTTAAAAATGATCGCATGGAACGAAATGTAGGTTATTGTTTCAGTTTTTCCACGGTGAAGAGCTCATCAGATAAGCCCTGATCGAACTTCACGTCGCTCATGAGGGTTCTGGTCGAGTGACTTTTCCTGAGATCGGTCATGGTCACCTCTTTGGCATTCCAGTAGGGACCTATCTTTTCGAACACATAGGAGGCCTCCTTGATCTTTTTCTTCTGCTTATCGTAGTATTCCAGTAAAACAGGGTACGAATTGGCTTTGTTGATATGGGCCACGACTCTGGAGTACTCCGACTGGGCAGATTTGGGGACAAGTTCAAGAACATATTCCGTTTGGCCGGCTTCTAGCAATTTGGGAATGAACCGGTCGGAATAGGTACGGGGCTCCATATCCTCATAGGAGAAATCCGTACCGGTGAAGGCCTGGCTTTTCGCCAGCAGGTCGATCTTCTTTGGCTTGCCAAAAGCCGGCATGTACAGCCATGTCTCATCTCCCGGCAGGGTAAGGGTTGCCACTCCGACCTGGGATTCAGGCTGGGTATAACGGTAGAGTTTCTTATCGATCCCTTTCTGCATCATGATGGCTTCGCGGACCTTTTCGTTCCCTGATTTGTCCTTCAGGATCATCTTTACTTTTCCCTGTTTATCCCTGGGAGCAAAGATCACTTTATCAACCTTCCAGAGAATCGAAACGGCATCCTGGGCATACGAGGAAATCCCATATGAGGAAATAAAAAAGGCCAGGATGACAGGTTTAATGAGTGCTTTCATTGAGTCTTTTATTTTTGGATGCTTCTTTTTTTCTGTTAACAAGAATGAGGATGACCGGTAACAGGGTCATGGCGCCTTGGCTGGATCCCACCATGCTGATGGCCATCAGCAGTCCGAAATGCTGTAGAGGAACAAATTTCGAAAAAATAAGCACAAGGAATCCTCCGGCTACCGACAGCACATTGATCACGATCGCCTTGCCGCTGACCATGATCGTTTCCTGCAATGCTTCCCTGACGTCCTTCCGTTGCTTACGGGCATGGTTAAAATAGGAGATCACATGAATGGAATACCCGATCCCGTCGCCAACGGCGACAGCTGCCACCAGCACGGTGGCAATATTCAGGGATATACCGGTGAATCCCATGATGCCGAACAACAGCAGGGTGGCGGCAATGATGGGTACACTGGCAAAAAGTCCATTCCAGAAAGATCGGAGTATCACGCTAAGGATGATGATGACACATATCACAACCACGGTTACGCTCTTCAACTGACCGTTGATCAGGCTTCTGTCCATGGTGACATCCACAAAGGGCATCCCGGTGATCTGGATCTGGCAATCAGGCGTCGAGTTGGCGCTTATGAATTTCCTCATCGTTTCAGCGAATGCCTTCTTGTCTTTGACATCCGGTGATGTGAACCTGGAAATGATGATCCCCTTGTCCAGCTCATCGGTCACAAACTGTCGAAGAAGCTCATTGCCTTCAAGCATGAACCATAATTGTTCAATCTGGTTGGGATCGTCAGGTATCGAACGGCCGTTGCCCAGTGCAAAGTTCAACTGTGTGATCAGGTCGGCTATGGATTGTGTGGAGTTCACATACGGACTTTGCTTCATGAACTCTTCGGTACGGATCATCGTTTTCAGTACCTCGGGGCTCTGCATATTCCCTTCGAACCGGACGAAGATGGGTTTGGAACCTCCAAAATGCTGGGCCATGATCTCCTCAGCAATCCGGGTAGGGTCATTCTTCTTGAAATAATCCTTGACGTCGACGCTCCGCTGAATGAAAAAGATCCCGAGAAGGCTGATCAGCAACAGAATGCCCCAGCTGGCCAGGATGTACTTGGGATGTTTGAACAACAAGGCATGAAGCGGAGCAAGGTAATGATCAGACAGATAGGATTTTTTGATCCTGTCATCCAGCTTGAATGTCGTCTTTACCGTTGAAGGCAGCATAGAAATAATGGCCGGGACAAAGAAGATGGACAGTAAAAAGGCAAAGATGGTTCCCAGTGCTGTAAAAATGCCAAAGTCCCTGATCATATTCAGGTACGTGCCAAAAACAAAAGACAGGAATCCGATGGCAGTGGTCAGGGCGACCAGGAAAACAGGCAGGATGATGTACTGCAAACCCTTCAGTGTAGCTTTTTGCCAGCTTTTCTCCCTCTCCTGGTTGATCTTGTTCATCACATGAATAGTGTACGCTGTGCATACCGCCAGTAAAATGATGGGGATGTCGCTAGAGATCATCGACATCTCGAAACCGCCCAGCGCCATGATGCCAATGGTCCATACAATGGCGATGATGGTGGTAAGCAATGGGAAGATCACTCCCCTGGCCGAACGGAATCCAAGCAGAAGGATAAGAATGATCAGCACGAAGGCGATAGGGATCAGCCGTTGCAGGTCAGCGATCATCACGTCGCTGATGTGTGTGGCCATCATGGGAGATCCGCTGAAATAGATCTTTTCGGGCAGATCCAGCGCAAGGGTTTTTTGTTTGATTCCCCTGGCAACCGTTTTGACATCGGAATCTTCAGCCAGTGTGAAAATGATCACAGTGGTCGTTCCGTCTTCAGAGATCATCGTCCCTGTATATGTCCCCTTCTCGTACACCCGGTTTCTCAAATCTGCCAGTTCTTCCGGGGTGTCCGGCAGGTCATAGGCATCCACCAGCTTCCCGATCTGGAGGCCCTCCTCGCCGCCCCTTATTTCCGTGACATTGGTCAGGCTGATGACAGAGGCAACTCCCGGTGTCATGCCTAGGGTGTCGGTTATTAAACGGATGTGTTCCAGCGCTTCTCCGGTGAATATGTCATCCGCCTGGATAATGACCATCCCCATGTTGTTGACCGTAAATTCTTCGCTGACCTGTTTGATCAGCACGGCATCAGGATCAGTGTCAGGTAATGAGCTGATCACATCCGGATTGAGCCGGAGGTTCTTGATCTGAAAACTAAGAAAAATGGTCAGTACCAGAACAGTGACAATGGTCACCCATCGGTACTTGATGATATTCCGGGCAAGTCGATCCATCAGGTTATAGCATTCAAAAACACATCAAAAGGTTGGCAAAATTACACTATCTTTTTTATCTTCTGCTTAATTTTTACAAATCACCGGTAAAATCTATCTCCGTCATAAGTTAAAAGGGAGGGTCTCTGCCAATTTGGTGCCAACCCTTTTCCCGAACATTTTTAAACCGGTCATGGCACATCAGAGGTGTGGGATCCGGAGGCGAGGATCTTCTTCATAATGCGTATACGTCCCGGGGAGGCTACATCATGCGTATAGGCAGAGGATGTACTGTTTCCCATGAATATACCTTCACGCTGGAACGACATTGCGCTTTGTCGTTGGGTGCGCAGTGAAGCATGAAACTCCCCGGCCCGGGTCAGCCGGTACAACTCAAGGATATTGCTTTCATTGATACCCGCTCCCGGCATGAGGATGATCCTGTCCCCGGCCTGCTTCACCAGGGAGGCAATGATCCCCGCTCCTTCCGGTGCGGACGGTGCCTGGCCTGAAGTAAGGATGCGGTCGGCACCCGTTTCAATGATCTCCTCAAGGGCCGTAAAGGGATCGGGAGTCAGATCGAATGCACGGTGAAACGTAACCTGTAAGGGCCGGCTGAAAGCGACCAGTTCGGCCGTGTGGATCCGGTCGACAGTCCCGTCGGGGTTCAGAAGACCAAATACTACCCCGTCAGCTCCAAGGTTCCTGGCCGACTGGATGTCTTTCTTCATTATTTCCAGTTCCAGGGTTGAATAATGGAAGTCGCCTCCCCGCGGACGTATCATCACAAAAAGGTCAATATGAAGGTTCTCCCTTGCCTTTGCGATGCTTCCCGCCCCTGGTGTGGTGCCTCCCTCATGGAAATTATCGCACAGTTCAATCCGGTCGGCTCCCCCTTCCTGGGCCAGAAGTGCCGAGGTCACAGAATTTACGGTTATCTCAAGTATCATGGGACATTTAAAACAGGAATTATTTATAAAAATACACAGAAATCAAGACCTGTGGCAGATGAATTCGATATTTAGGTCAATATCCCGGCTTTTCCGGCGTTAATAGGTAGTTGAACTTAACCTGATGGCCACTCAGGTTTTTACTAAATACCTGCATCGATTTGAGATCCCTGTCAATCCTGATCGGAATGATCAGCCTGGTGACAGCAGCTTCCGCTCAGGAAATGCTGGGAGTTGTCAACAGCAACTATGCAGGTGTACTGGGCTCCCAGATCAACCCAAGCTCCATGGTGAGCTCCCGTCTTTTCCATGACGTCCACATCCTTTCCACTGATCTTTTTTTCCAGAACAATTATCTGCTCATACCCAAAGAAGATTACCGGTTCCTTAACTACCTCAGCCCGGGCTCTGACCTTCCCACCTATGGGGAGGATAAGATGCTGTTCGCGCGCAGACCTGACTGGGATCACAAAAGGAAGCAGATCGATCAGTCGTTCAGGATCAACGGACCCTCGGTCATGCTCGCCCAGGACTACCATGCCATTTCCTTTTTTACCTCGGTCAGGTCAATGACCTCGGTATGGAGGCTTCCCTATCACCTGGCCAATTTTATTTACGAGGATCTCTGGTATGAGCCCCAGCATGATATCGAGTACAACGGTAAGAACTTCAGCTCAGTGCAGCTTACCTGGGCGGAGCTGGGTGCAGGCTATGCCCTGGTGCTGAACCGGCATTCGACGGACCGGTGGACAGCAGGCATCACGGTCAGCCGGACCATGGGATATTCCGGAGCTTATATCTACGGACACAACATCGCCTACCTGGTCAGGGATGAGAGTGACACCGTCGATGTCAACCTGACTGCCAATATTCATAATTTCGATGGCCATGTCGGCTTCTCCCTGCCCATCAATTATGATAACAACGACTTCTCAAGCCCGGGCGGATTATTCCGGGGCGGAGGCTATTCTGTGAGTCTGGGTGTCACTTACCTGAAATTACTCAAAGATCCCTCCGAATCAAAATACAAATACAGGTGCGAGCAATTGTACGAAGATTACAGGTACCGTTTGGGCATATCCCTTATTGACCTGGGCTGGATCACCTTCAGGGAAAATGCCCAGAAGCATCTCTTTGATGATGTCCATCATTACTGGGAATATATCAACGATGTCGACTTCAACAACCTCAATTCGTTCATGCGCCAGCTCAGCGGAAGGTTCTATGATGGTGACTCGACCCGTTCCCTGGTAGATGACCGCATCACAGTCTATCTTCCCACTGCGCTCAGTGCACAGCTGGATTTTCATTTCAAAAAGAAATGGTACGTCAATTCCATGATCATCATTCCTGTCATGTACAGCATTGCTCAGGTATACCGTCCTCCGCAGGTGGTTCTCACGGGAAGGTACGAAACCACTGACCTTGAGATCACGCTCCCGGTATCCCTGTATTATTTCACCAGGCCCAGGGTAGGATTATCCGCCCGGTTCAGAAGTTTTACCCTGGGGACAGATCATATCGGGGGATTTTTTCATTTCACGGATTTTACAGGCATAAACTTCTATGCTGTCATTAAGATCAACTTTTCCAGGGAGTTATGCCTGCGTCTGAATAAGAAAAATCCGTGTGGTTCCTTACAGTTTGAATGACAGGGGCCTGGTCGGCCTCAGGGCATGATCTTTTTGCTGCGTTTCCGTTCGGTCTCGTCAAGGATGATCTTGCGAAGGCGTATGGATTTAGGTGTTACCTCCACATATTCATCCTCGTTGATATACTCCATCGCTTCTTCCAGGGTAAACTTTGTGGCCGGAATAATCATGGCTTTATCATCGGCGCCTGACGCACGCATATTGGATAATTTCTTGGTTTTGATGACATTGACAACAATATCCTCGTAGCGCGTATTTTCACCGATGACCTGTCCAGCATATACTTCATCGTTGGGTTCGATGAAAAACCTGCCCCTGTCCTGTAGTTTATCGATAGCATAAGCCACCGCTGTGCCGGTTTCCAGGGCGATCAGTGATCCGTTCCGTCGGGTCAGCAGGTCTCCTTTCCAGGGCTCAAAGGCCTTAAAGCGGTGAGCGATCACCGCTTCACCTTCGGTGGCTGTAAGGATGGGATTGGTCAGTCCGATCAGACCCCGTGCAGGGATGGAAAATTCGAGCACCACGCGGTCCTTCCTCATGTCGATATGATCGATTTCTCCTTTTCTCCGGGTGACGATGTCAATCACTTTGCCCGAAAAGGGTTCGGGCACCAGAACCGTCAGGGTTTCAACAGGTTCGTGCTTCTGCCCTTTGATCTCCCGGATGACCACGTGTGGCTGTCCCAGCTGAAATTCATATCCTTCCCGCCGCATGGTTTCCACCAGTATCGACAGATGAAGGATACCCCGCCCGAATACCGTCAGCTTTTCAGGTGAATCCGTTTCTTCGACCCGTAAAGCCAGATTCTTTTCCGTTTCTCTGAAGAGGCGTTCACGCAAATGACGGGAGGTCACATAGATGCCTTCCTGCCCGAAAAAAGGAGATGTATTGATGGTGAACAGCATGCTCATGGTGGGTTCATCCACGCTGATCCTGACCAGTGCTTCCGGATTCTCCTGATCAGCGATGGTATCTCCGATATCAAAGCCGTCGAGCCCAAACACGGCACAGATCTCACCAGCACTGATTTCATGTTTGATCTTTTCTTTTCCCAGCCCTTCAAAGAGATAGAGTTCCTTGATCACAGACCTGTAAATGCTTCCATCATTTTTGACGAGGGAGACAGGCATACCTGCCTTGATCGTCCCGCGGGAAATACGGCCAACTGCAATACGTCCCTGGTAAGAGGAATAATCCAGGGAGCTGATCTGCATCTGCAGTGTCCCTGGCAGGGATGCCGGAGCCGGAATGTGTTCAAGAATGATATCCAGCAAATAGCTTACATCCTGTGTGGGTTGCCGCCAGTCAGGGGCCATCCAACCCTGCTTGGAAGATCCGTAGACCGTTGGGAAGTTCAGCTGGTCTTCCGTGGCATCCAGATGGTACATCAGCTCGAAAATGGCCTCGTGCACCTCATCGGGTGAACAGTTTGGTTTATCCACTTTATTGATGACCACCACCGGCTTCAGTCCCAGCTGCAAGGCTTTTTGCAACACGAAACGGGTCTGCGGCATGGGTCCCTCGAACGCATCCACCACCAGGAGCACTCCGTCGGCCATATTGAGTACCCTCTCCACTTCGCCACCGAAATCAGAATGCCCCGGCGTGTCTATAATATTGATCTTGACTCCCTTATACCGCACGGAAACATTTTTTGCCAGGATCGTGATGCCCCGTTCCCGTTCCAGTTCATTGGAATCAAGGATCAGTTCCCTGACTTCCTGGTTATCCCTGAAAAGCTTCACCTGGTAAAGGATCCTGTCCACCAGCGTGGTTTTCCCATGATCCACATGCGCAATGATCGCAATATTTCTAATGTTGAGCATACTCCTTTTATTTCTCCTCTCCCCTCTCTCCTCTCCCCTCTCTCCTCTCAATCTCCACGTCCATCCACTTCTCCAAAAGCGAAAAAGCTTTTTCCTGCAGATCCTCCGGCAGGTTCCCGATCCTGGA
The DNA here is from genome assembly GCA_022711405.1 of Bacteroidota bacterium. GTDB lineage: Bacteria > Bacteroidota > Bacteroidia > Bacteroidales > JAGONC01 > JAGONC01. Next base: position 64,834 of record JAKLFC010000003.1, on the reverse strand, counting down.
TGAATGCGCTCCCTGGGGTTTGTAGATGACTACGACCTCGTTTTTTCCCGAGGGCTGAACGGCCGGCGCCGACCAGGGATCATACTGACCATAGATAAACATCATCCGGTAGGCATCATGACGGACAAAATGGTCAACCCGTTCCATGGGAAGGGGATCGTAAACACATTCCGCTCCATCAGGGCAGGTAAATGTAAAAGTGATGTCTTCGCTGGCAGAGACAAAATCCCTGAACGGATCCACATCGTAGCCATAGAATCCTATCTCGGTCATAGCCTGATAATAGAACGGAAGGTATTGATTGATGCCGTTATCTGAGAGCCAGTCGATGCCTGCGACTATGTCCAGGTGTTTGACCATCTCCGCCGGGGATCTGGCCGGCACGGGAATGGAGTCGCACGACCAGCGGCCCCACTGCCAGAACGCAAAAGCATACTCCATAATGGTCATTTCATACGACTTCTCAATGCCCACTTTCCGGTAGGTATATTTTTTATCGGCGGCCATTTGTTCATAGACCGGATAGTAGATGTCTTTGTTCTTGAGCATCTCCACCTGGTATTGATGGATCCTGTCACGGCAAACATCGCTTCCCACCTTTTGCATGAAGTCATAAATGCGCGCATCCTGGATAGAGAAGTTCAACGGACAGACATAACCCACGGAGGCATCCACATCATCAGGATAAAAATAGCGGTGATATAGGGTCGTCTGGCCACCCTTGCTGATGCCGGTATTCAGCCAGCGGGCATGGTACAGCCCTTTGAACAGCTCCACCACACGGTGGTGATCGGCAGCCGCTTGTGCGATGTCAAGATATTGCCAATCGAGTTGATCGGGAACTGATTCACCAAAATACCGGTGCTCGACCACGATCTGGTTGGCATCCAGGTACTCGGTCAGTTCATTGATGGATCGGGGATACATGGAATACCCGGCTCCGTATCCTTCCGTCACCAAAACCACAGGCCGCGAAAAGTCCCTGTGGAACAGGAACACACGCTGCGAAAATGTCGCCCCGCCGGGATTGTTATGATCCACGGGCTGGGTGAACCTCAGGACATAGGCTTTGCCGAAGTGCGGATGATGGGCGATGGTGTCAAACGTCACATCAGGCCGTCCCTTCAAAAATGATTCGAGAAGGGCGATCTGGGGATCAGCTTCCTGGGCATAGACTCCCATGCACAGTAAATATACCATCGAAAGCAACATTATTTTCTTCATAAATCAATGATTTATTGAATATTCAACAAAGGCGTATTGATTTTTGATTTCTGAAATGAATTCAGAAACCAAAAATCCTTGTTCCTCTGTTCGTCCATCTTTACCTAAATATAAATCCTTTCCCAAGCGGATCCTCCGGATCAAAACAGAATGTATGACTTCCGGTGATCCAGGCCGTTCCGCTTACCTCCGGTATCACGGCACGATGAGGCCCGAAAGTGGTCACTTCTTTGATGCAAACATCCATGGTCGTTCCCAGGATGCTCTCGATCGTAATCACCTCGCCCGGCATCAATCCATCTTTTTCGAAATGCAGCGCTGCCCTCGCACTCACTCCGGATCCCGTCGCCGAGCGGTCCACCTCCCCGTCGGCAAAGATACATACATTCCGGCTGTAATGACCTGGATCTTCTGGCGGACCGGTGATGATTGTTCCGTAGAGGAAGCTTAGATCCTCCTCAAAGGGATGGGTGATCGGGAACTTATCCATGACAGCCAGTTTGATGCGCCGGCCATAATCGATCAGCCGGTTGAACTCACCGGGAACCAGCTCCACACCAAGATCAGCGGCCCTGACAAATGCATAGAACGCACCGCCAAATGCCACGTCAAACCGTACTTTTCCTATCCCGTTCACATCTACCCTCTCATCCCTCAGCAAAAGAAAAGACGGAACATTCCGGAACGAGGTCTTTTTCACGATCCCATCTTCCCTGTATCCTTTCGAGAAGATCCTGCCCGGCGGAGCATTGATGATGAGCTCCGGCTCAGTTCCTTCTTTCCCGATCATGCCTGTGTCGAGCACCAGTTTTGTCAGGGCAATGATGGCATGCCCGCACATGGTGCTGTAGCCCTCATTGTGGATGAAAAAGACACCGAAATCAGCATCTTCGGTGGTGGGCTCCGTCAGGATCGCACCGTACATGTCAGCATGACCGCGGGGCTCCCACATAAGCCCGGTGCGGAGGTGATCGTAATGATCACGGAAATACCGGCGCTTCTCAAGGATCGTTTTTCCCTTGATATCCGGCAATCCCGTAGTAATGACCCGCAGCGGCTCTCCGCCTGTATGCATGTCAATGGTGGTGATCACCGGCCAGGAATGAGGCGGCGTAAAAGGAGGGATTGGTATTATATTCATGGAGCGATGTAGCGATGTAACGATGTAGCGATGTAGCGATGTAGCGATGTAACGGTGTAAAATTACTTCGAATATCGTTACGTCGTTACATCGCTACTTCGCAACATCTTTCATCCTCACCTGTGCCAGTACCATGCCTGCCAGCATCAGCGCGCAGCCAAGCAGCGCACGCGACGATAACACCTCATGAAGGATCAGCCAGCCGCCAAAGGCAGCAAATACGGCTTCCGAGCTCAGGATGATGGCTGCATGGGCCGGCGGCGCCTTTTTCTGCCCCACGATCTGCAGGGTATAGGCAATACCCACGGAGAATATCCCGCCATAAAGCAGTGGAACCATTGCATCCACGATGGCCTGCCCTACGATCTTTTCAAAAAGTACAGCGATCGCCAGACTGAGTATTGACGTGATGATATATTGCATCAGGGCGAGTTTGAGTGCATCCACCCGGGGAGAGACATATCCGATGTACAGTACGTGGAACGCCCATACAAAGGCGCATCCCAGTACATAAAGGTCACCCTTTGAGATGTGAAAGTCGCCGGTGACACTCAGGAAGTACATTCCTGCAGCGGCCAGAAGTACACCGATCCATACAAAGATGGACGGCCGGTGACGGATGAACAGTCCCAGGATGGGAACAAAAACAACGTACAACCCGGTGATGAAGCCTCCATTCCCGGCCGTGGTATGGATCATGCCTGTCTGTTGAAGCGTAGCTCCAGCAAATACCATCAGTCCTGCAATGATCCCTCCCCTGGCCAGGGTTCGTTTCTGATTATGCAGAAATTCCGGATGAACATCGATTTCCCTGTTTTTCCGGGTTAAAATGAAAGCACCCAGCACCAGCGCCCCCAGCCCGAAACGTATACCGTTGAAAAGGAATGGGCCCATGTACTCCATCCCCACCCGCTGTGCGGTAAAGGCGAAGCCCCAGATCAGGGCTGCCAGCAGCAGCAGGAGTTCGGATTTAACGATCGTCGTTTTCATGCGGGCTCAGCGGAGCAGGATGCGGTATCATAAGTACTTAACCACTAAGGAACTCAAAGGTTTTCTCAAAGGTACACAAAGTATCATTATTGATTATCAATTACTTGGTGTTCCTTAGTGAATACTTTGTGGACCTTTGTGTTTAAAAAAAGTTTTATATATCCTCACGATTAGAACTCTGTATGCTCTGTCCGGCGGATGATCTCATCCTGCAGGTCTTTCCCCAGGTCGTTGAAGTAATCGCTGTAACCCGCCACCCTCACGATCAGGTCCTGGTATTTCTCGGGAAATTTCTGCGCATCCCGCAGGGTGTCTGCATTCACCACGTTGAACTGGATATGATGGCCATCCATCCGGAAATAGCTCCGGATCAACTGCACCAGGCTTTCGATCCCCCGTTCACCTTCAAAGAGCTGTGGTGTGAACTTCTGGTTCAGCAGGGTCCCGCCGGTCTTTAAATGATCGATTCGGGCAGCGGATTTCAGCACGGCCGTGGGTCCTTTTTTGTCAGAACCCTGGAAGGGAGAGATCCCCTCCGACAGGGGCAATCCGGCTTTTCGACCGTCGGGGGTGGCGCCAATGACACTTCCAAAATACACGTGGCTGGTGGTGGGCAGCATGTTGATCCTGAATTTTCCGCCCCTTGCTGTGGGCCGGTCATTCACCGCCTGGTAGAACATGTTGAATACGCTGACTGCATGCTGGTCGGCATAATCATCGTCGTTGCCATATTTGGGTGTATTGTAGACAAGATCGAACCGGAGTTCATCACATCCTTCAAAATTGGATTTCAATGCATCCAGCATTTCAGCCATGGTCACTTTTGTTGTATCAAAAACATTGTACCTGAGGGAAGTCAGGATATCGGTGATACTTCCCAGTCCGACTCCCTGAATGTAGCTGGTATTGTACCGGGCTCCCCCCCGGTTGTAATCCCGTGCATTATCAATGCAGTCATCCACCAGCAGCGAAAGGAAAGGCACGGGAATGTAATCCCCGAACAGCTTTTCAATGATGTTGTTACCCTTGATCTTGATATCGATAAAATGACGGAGCTGTTTTTCAAATGCCTCCATGACCTGATCGAATGCAGTGAAAGACGTGACATCTCCGGTCTGCAATCCGATCTGTTTGCCGGTGCGTGGATCAAATCCATTGTTCAGCGTAATTTCCAGCACTTTGGTCAGGTTGAAATACCCGGTCAGCCAGTAGGCTTCGGTACCAAAGGCGCCGCTCTCCACGCATCCGCTTGCACCTCCGTTGCGCGCATCTTCAATCGATTTTCCCTGGCGCATCAGCTCCTGTATGATGGAATCGGTATTGAAAATGGATGGCTGGCCAAAACCGGTCTTAAGGATCCTAGCTGCTCTTTTCAGCAGGTTATCCGGATTCTGTTTGCTGATCTGCACCATCGAGCTGGGCTGGAGCAGTCTCATCTCCTCGATCACATCCAGGATCAGGTAGCTCATCTCGTTGACGGCGTCCTTGCCGTCCGAGGTGAGGCCGCCTACGTTGATCAGGGCAAAATCGGTGTAGGTATTGCTCTCCAGCGCTGTCACACCTACCTTGGGAGGTGCCGGGTGGTTGTTGAACTTCACCCAGAAGGATTGCAGGATCTCTTTTGCTCTTTCTTTTGTGAGCGTACCCGCCTCCGTCTCCCGTTTATAGAACGGATACAGGTGCTGGTCGAGCCGGCCCGGATTGAACGAATCCCAGGGGTTGGTCTCGGTGATGACACCCAGGTGCACAAACCAGTAGTATTGAAGGGCTTCATGGAAGGTTTGGGGTGCATGGGCAGGCACACGGCGGCAGATGGCTGCCAGTTCGTTCAGCTCCGCTTTCCGGGAGGGATCCGGTTCACCGTCGGCAAGCTTCTCCAGCTCCTGTGCATGACGTTCGGCATAAAGGATCAGCGCATCGGCGACAATCTCCATGGCCCGCAGCTCCTCCCGCTTGTCCATGGCCTGCGGATCAGCATAAAAATCAAGCTTTTCCATATTTTTCCGGATCTGATCCTTCAGATCCAGAAAACCCTTCCTGTAGATTTTCCCTCCCAGCACGGTATGCCCGGGGGCACGCTGTTCCTGGAATTCGGTAAAAACACCTGCCTGGTAGCTGTCGATCCAGGCCTGGTCCATTTCACGGAACAGCCGTTCGCGGTGACTTTTTCCCTTCCAGAAAGGAATGATGATATCCTCATATGCTTTTCGCGTTTCGTCATCCACCTTGAACGACACCTTGGGTCGGCTGTTCAGGATATCCAGGTCCTGCAGGGAGTGCAGACAGACTTCCGGGTAGGAAGGAGTTGCCTTGGGTGCCGGTCCTCTTTCGCCGACGATAAGCTCGCCTTCGTTGATACAGATCCTTTTGTGCTCAAGGATGTACTTGAATGTCAGGGCTCTTTTTACAGGGATGGAAACCTGCTGGGCCAGGTCGCTCATATAAAATTCTGTCACCAGGAGCGCCCGTTCCGCAGAGATGCGATTGACAGCCCTGAGGCTCTGTTCACGGAGTTTGGATATTCGGTTATTCATGGTTATTTGTTGTTATTCGTTGTTATTCATTGTTCTATTGTCAAATTGTTACCCCACCCCTTGCCCCTCCCCAAATGGGGAGGGAAGGGGGAGGGGCGAACTGTCAACCGCCAACCGTCACTTTCATCCCAATTCCTTCAAAAACTTCTTTCAACTCTTTAAGCCTCTCCAGCGACGGCTCCTGCAGTTCCTCCAGCTTATAATTCATATTTAGTCTTTGATATTTGCTCTTTGCGATCATGTGATAGGGCAGCAGATCGATCCGGTCCAGCCCGTTCAGCTCCGTAAGCAGGTTGCTCAGGGCGGTAATGTTTTTCGGAGTATCCGTTATTCCTGGTATGACAGGTATACGGATGATGATCTTTTTCCCCATATCCGACAGGAGGATCAGATTCTTCAATACCTTTTCGTTGGTAACACCTGTGTATTTCAGATGCTCCTCAGCATCGATCAGTTTCAGATCATATAAAAAGAGATCCACATGATCCATCACCTGTTTCAGTACCGTTTCATCCACATGGCCGCAGGTATCCAGGGCGGTATGGTATCCTCTCTCTTTTGACATCTTTAGCAGTTCCAGGAGGAATACCGGCTGCATCAACGGCTCCCCGCCCGAAAAGGTGATCCCTCCGCCCGACTGATCATAATAGATACCATCCTTTTCAATCTCCCTGATGACCTCCTCAGCTTCCACCCATCTGCCCGAAATCTCCTCGACCGTGAAGGACCTCCCATCCAGCGATCGTTCCCTGATCACGACTTCCTCATGCCTGGACTGGCTTTCCGGATTATGGCACCACCAGCACCGCAGGGGGCATCCTTTGAAAAATACGGTGGTCCGGATGCCAGGTCCGTCGTTGATGGAATAATGCTTTATGTCGAAAATGATTCCTTTCACACAAATGTTCAATGCTCAATGATCAATGGAAAAATTTAGCGGGAAAGACAGCAGGAAAAACCGTGAGGCCCTAGCACATCCAGCAGTTGAAAAGGCCTTTGCCGTTGTTGTGATAAAGTGTGCTATGATGGCAGTGCGAAGACATGACTATAAAGTGGAATGCAAAATTACAACGGTTTCCCCAGATTTTCAGGAAGGAATTTAATTTAGACTCAGTCCAAATTAGTTACATGCTGAAAGCCTCAAGCTGCAAGCTTGAAGTCGTAACTTTTGAACAAAAATACTTTTGATCTTTGCTCTTTGCTTTTTGCTCTTTAATCTTAACCCAGGAACTCGCGGGTTAGCTTCTCCTTGATGTTGTCTTCGATGGCCACTGCTTTTCCTTCGTCATCAATCTTGACAAAGGTCATGGATGTAGAACAGACAATTTCCTCCTGGTGGGAAAAAAAATTAAATCTTCTGGCTTCCACCCGTAAGGTGATGGAGGTGGTCCCGATGCGGGTGATCCCTCCGTAGATGCGGATGTGGTGTCCCATTTTGACCGGTTGTTTGAAGATCACCTCATCCATCTTCAGGGTGATCATGTTGGGAGTGGAGCACAGATAACTGGCCAGGGAGGCGCCTGCCTCATCCAGCCACGACAGCATCGTACCGCCAAACAGGTTGCCTTTTACCCCGATATCGCTGGTCTTGCAAACCTTTGTCGAAATATAAACCATTTTTCCCACGGTACTGTCGTCACTAAGTGATTATAGAGAATTATTAATGTCAAAAATAACAATAAATAACCAGGAATAACAATGAATGACCATGAATGCTTACGATTGACCATCTTTCTTCTCCTTCAGCTTTTTTATGATCTCTTCCTGAAGGGTTTTTGAGACAGGCATGTACCTGTAAAAATCCATCGAAAAGCTGGCTCTGCCACTCGAAAGGTTTCTCAGCTGATTGGCATACCCGAACATCTCGCTCAGGGGTACAATGGCTACCAGTTTTTGTGAGCCTTTCCTGAAGCGCCGCATGGATTCCACCCTGCCCCTTCTCCGGTTGAGGTTTCCCACGATCTCACCAATATTCTCATCGGGAGTGTTGATCTCCACCTTCATAACCGGTTCTAGAAGAATGGGGCCTGCTTTCAGGAATCCTTGCCTGAAACAGATGGAAGCACAGGTCTGGAAGGCGAGATCTGATGAGTCGACAGGGTGGTACTTCCCATCAAGAAGGACAATTTTGACATCAACGATGGGGAATCCTGTCAGGATGCCGTCGGCTATCGTCTTCCGGATCCCTTTGTCGACTGAAGGTATGAATTCGAGGGGAATGGCGCCTCCCTTGATCTTGTCGACGAACTCATAGCCATGACCTTCGTTGGGCTCTATACGGAATAGAGTCTGGGCGAACTGCCCTTTTCCTCCCGTCTGCTTGACATGACGGTACTCAGCCTCCACCTCTCCTGTGATGGTTTCGCGATACGCTACGGAAGGCTCTCCCACGTTCACTTCCACCTTATGTTCGTGCAGCAGCCTGTCGACAATGATCTCCAGGTGAAGCTCGCCCATCCCGGCGATGACGGTCTCTTCCGTTTCATCGTTGTATCGTACATGAAAGGATGGATCCTCATTGGTCAGCTTATTCAGGGCCTCCCCAAGTTTTCCCTGATCGGCGCGTTTGGCGGGTGTGATCTTAAGTTCCACCACGGCCAGGGGCACCTGGATGGATTCCAGCAGAAGGGGCTGCTCAGGATCGCATAGGGTGTCGCCCGTCTTGGTGAATTTCATTCCGATCAGCGCCACGATTTCTCCGGGGCCTGCCTCGCTGATCTCTTCCCTGTCCTTGGCATGAATGCGCAGGATACGGCCAATACGTTCCTGTTTGCCCCTGGTGGAGTTCATCACGGCCATTCCGCTGGAAAGGTGCCCCGAATAGATCCGGATGAAGGTCTGCTGACCCACGAAAGGATCATGGATCAGCTTAAAGGCCAGTGCTGCAAAGGGCGATTTGGCAGAAGGACACCGGGTGTGCAGCTTTTCCGCATCATCAGTGTCTGCCCCAACCACGGCGCCCACATCGAGGGGTGAGGGCAGATAATCGATCACTGCATCCAGCAATTGAGGTATCCCTTTATTCTTGTAGGCTGCTCCGCAAAAAACGGGTGTCAGCATCATTTTCAGCGTGGCCTGACGAGCCACTCTCCTGATGAGGTCAGCCCCGACTTCTTTATCTTCAAGGAAGAGTTCCAGGATGGTATCATCAAACTCCGAAATCTTTTCGATCAGATGGGATCGGGCCGCCAGGGCATTTTCCCTGTAGTCCTCCGGGATGGCGGCCAGCGTCCATTCATTGCCATCAAAAATAAAAGCCTGCTGATCAATCACGTCAATGATACCGGCAAAGTCTTCCTCTGAACCGATGGGCAACTGAAAGGGGACGGCATTGGCATCCAGGTACCGGTTCATCATGGCCACTGCCTCGCTGAAATCGGCACCGGTACGGTCCATTTTGTTGATGAAGGCTATCCGTGGAACCTTGTAACGGTCGGCCTGGTGCCAGACGGTTTCGCTCTGGGGTTCTACACCGCTGACCGCACAAAACACGGCAACCAGTCCGTCGATGACCCGCAGGGAGCGTTCCACCTCGATCGTAAAATCCACATGGCCAGGGGTGTCGATCAGATTGATCTGGGAACCTTTCCATGAGCAGGTGATGGCTGCCGATGCAATGGTGATTCCCCGTTCCTGCTCCTGCTTCATGAAATCCATGGTTGCCTGCCCGTCGTGTACCTCCCCCATCTTCCGTGTGGTACCGGTGTAAAACAGTATCCGTTCCGTGACAGTGGTCTTCCCTGCGTCAATGTGGGCCGCAATGCCAATGTTTCTAAGACTGTTGAAAAGCATGATCTCTTTTTACTGTAAGTAGCTGAAAAGCAGTTATTTCTTGAATACAAAATACACTGCCAGTATGATGAAAACAAATCCTATAAGATGATTGATGCGGAACGTCTCGTTCCGAAAGACCATCAGTGTAAAGAGCATAAATACGACCAGTGTGATCACCTCCTGGATGACCTTCAACTCGACCAGTGAGAAAGGGCCTCCATTTCCTTTGTATCCAAACCGGTTGGCAGGAACCTGGAAGAAATATTCAAACAGGGCTATTCCCCAGCTGATGAGGATCACCGCCAGCAGGGGTAGTGAGCTGAATCCCTTCATATCCTTGAACTTCAGGTGACCATACCAGGCAAGGGTCATGAAGGTATTGGATAACAGAAGAAGTCCAATGGTATATGCTGATTTCATATGCGCCTGTAAAAGTGGGCGCAAAATTAGCATTTTTTCTGATTCAGAGCCTTGTCTCTCAGGCCGCTTTCTTTTCTTGAGGGAGGATACTCATTTCTGCAATGGAGCCTTGCCGTATGACTTTTACAAGGATAGGCTTTAAAATCATATCACCGGTTAAAAGCCTGAAAAGGGAAGAGGACGTGGTGATGGGATTCCCGTCCAGCTCGATGAGAATATCCCCTTTCTGAAGATTGGCCATGGCTGCCGGAGAGGGGGAATCCACTCCTGTAATGAGGAGCCCCTTCGACGAAACGAGTTTGTGAAAGCTGATCGTGCGGGGGTGAAGCTCTATCTCCTGGATCAGGATACCCAGATAGGCCTTTCTGACCTTTCCCTCCCGGATCAGATGCTCGGCCACTTCCTTGGCCGTATTGATAGCAATGGCAAAGCTCAGTCCCTGGGAGCCCTGTATGATGGCGGTATTGATGCCGATCACCCGGCCATCGGTGTTGATCAGTGGTCCTCCCGAACTGCCCGGATTCAGGGGTGCGTCGGTCTGGAGGACATTGTCAATGGGTCTGCCGCTGGCCGTTCGCAGCGTACGTCCCACACCGCTCAGCACACCCGTCGAAACCGAATGCTGATACCCCAGCGGATTGCCAATGGCTACGAGAAACTGTCCTATCTGAAGTTCATCCGAATCACCGAGCTCCGCCACTGAAAAACCTCCGTCAAGAAGCTTGATAATGGCAATATCGGTATCCGGATCCTTGCCGGTGAGCTCTGCATTCACCACGGTCCCGTCAAGAAGAGTAACCCTTAATACGTCGCCAACCGATATGACGTGGCTGTTGGTAAAGGTAAGGCCATCACTGGAAAACACAAAGCCGGAACCTGTTCCGGCATGCTCGGTGCGGTTTCCCCTCTTCCTGAACACGTCGATCCTGACAACCGAATTCTTTACTTTTTCTATGGAATGGATAATGATCCGTGAAAACTCGTCCATAAGACAAATGAATGAAATAAGGTAAAAAGAGGGATCGAAAGGATCAATCCACAGGCCAAACCAACAGGAATGACAAAACGGCAGGAACCGTAAAACCGTGTTTACTTCTTTAGCTTCCTGATAAGTGTGTGGGTTTCTATCCAGTAGATATCGCTGCTGCCGTTAAGCGGAATGCCTCTTCCCTGGAAAGAACCGGCGTTAGCATATGTCCGGACACCGGCATCGATCAGTTCCAGGGGATCCGTGAACTGCCGGGGATTGCCGTTGGTGCAAAAGAAGAAATACTTACCGCCGGGCGTGATGTGAGGCGAATACTCATCACCTGAGGTGTTGATCCCCTCCCCAAGATTGACCGGTGCGCTCCAGTTGTCGTCCTCATCACGGAAACTGATGTAATAATCACTCTTGCCAAAGGATGAACCGCTACGGTATGCACAAAAGATCAGATAACTCTCGTCGGGAGCTATGCAGGCATTGAATGGATTTTCGGCAGCATTGATGATTTCCGGGAGTTTCTCCGGTTCAGTAAACTTTCCTTCGTCTCTTCTGGACCGGTAAATATCGCTCCGGTCGTTTGGCTCATCACTTCTTCCAAAATACAGGGTACCATCGTGGGTCACCGATGGAAAGAATTCCATCTGAGAGGTATTGACCGGGGCTCCGAGAGGTTGTGGTTCAACCCATCCTTCCAGTGTCTTGTAGGTATACCAGATATCGAAATCCTTTTTATCGAATGGTTTACCCTCAGCAGGCCGATTGGAGATAAAATAAAGTCCATGCCCATAGGTGGAGAAAATGGGCTCAGCATCATCATATCTGCCTGAAAAAGAAGCCACTTCAGGGTCGGTCCACCTGCCATCGTACTCCTCCGAGTGAAAGATAGTATATACAGAATCGATGATTCGGGTGAAAAAGAATTCCCTGCCATTATTTACAAACGCAGCGTCCCGTTCTTCCATCCCGGTGCTGATGATACCGGGAGCAAACATCATGACCGTATCCCCCGGCAGTTTCTGGCCCAGGTAGACGCCCTGCAGGTCCGGGAAGACACTGGACTCTTTTTCGCGATGGGGATTTGAGCAGGCGGACAGGATCCATAGCACGATGGGAAGGATATTTTTGAAATTCATGGATATTTGTGGTTATAGATGGTCATTCATGGTTATTCGTAGTCTATTGCAGGTAATTTAGATGCATCGGAAAAACGAAAATACGTCAGTTTACCGTATATTCCAAAGGCAGAAATGTTATAATTTTGAATTTAGTGCAGCAATCATCCCTAAAATAAATTCAGCCATGGCAATAAAAGATAACCGAGTGGATACATACATAGTGAAATCAGCTGATTTTGCGGTGCCCATCCTGTCACACCTCCGGTCTGTTGTACATGATGCATGTCCGGAGGTCAGGGAGACCATAAAATGGAGTTTTCCGCATTTTGAGTTCAGGAATACTATTCTGTGCAGTATGGCTTCCTTTAAGCAGCACTGCGCCTTTACCATATGGCTTGCGTCACAGATGCAGGATCCGCACGGCATACTCACCACAGGTGCCGGCCGTCCGGCCATGGGCCATCTTGGGAGGATAACCTGCCTGGAGGATTTGCCCCCGGATGACATCCTGATCGGTTACCTTAAGGATGCAATGGTACTGATCGAACAAGGGGTTAAACTGACGAAAAAGGAACCTGAAACCGCTTCGAAAGAACTGGAGATACCGGATTACTTTCAAAAGGAGCTGGAAAATCATCCTGACGCGTTGGATACCTTCAACCGATTCTCCTATTCCGGTAAAAAGGAATATGTGGAGTGGATCAGGGATGCCAAAACAGAAGAAACCCGCAGGAAACGGCTGGCTACTGCCATTGACTGGCTTATCGAAGGTAAACCCCGCAACTGGAAATACCTTAAATAATTATCTCTCCTTTCTCCTCTCTCCTCTCTCCTTTCTCCTCTCTCCTCTCTCCTCTCTCCTCTCTCCTCTCTCCTACCCCACCAACACATGGATCTCAGGGTACCGGTAATGCGTGGAAATGATGGGTCGGCTGAGGAAAAGAGCCAGCGTTAGCGGACCGATCCTTCCGATGAACATGCTGATGATGATGATGGTCTTCCCGGCATCGGACAGCAAGGGGGTGATGCCTGTGGAAAGCCCGACAGTACCAAAAGCCGACACCTCTTCAAAGATCAGGTGCAGGAATCTCACATCCGGTTCGGTGAAGGCCAGAAGGAATACGGAGGTGAAAATCAGGAACAGGGCAAAAAGAGCGATCGCATATGCCTTATCGATCAGCGAAAAGGCAATGGTATGATGGTGGGTCTCCACATTCCTTTTGCCCCTGATGGTTGCATAGGCAGTTTTAAGGATGATAGAGAACGTGGTGGTCTTGATACCGCCTCCTGTCCCTCCCGGAGATGCACCCACATACATCAGAAAAATAAAAAATATCAGGACGGGTTGAGTGACTGCCGCAAAATCCACTGTATTGAATCCCGCGGTGCGTGAGGTCACAGACTGAAAGATACTGGTGACTATAAATCCTTTTGGACTCAGTCCTGACAATGTATTTTCATGCTCGGCATAGATGAAGACTAGTGTTCCGATCACGATCAGCAGGAGTGAGGTTTTCAGGACCAGACGTGATTGAATGGAAAGGTATTTCCAGGGCCTGCGCAGCTTCTTCCAGCTTGTGAACAGGTTGAATAACTCTTCCAGGGTGGCAAAGCCGATGCCACCAAGAAAAATTAAAATGGCGATCCAGATATGCACGTTATAGGACTCTGATACCCATCGCTCCATCAAGTTGGCCGAGAACAGAGAAAAACCTGCATTATTGAAAGCTGAAATGCTGTGGAACATGGAAAAGAAAAACTGCTTGGCCGGATGGGTAAAGATCACCTGATCATGCCAGCTGAAGAAAATAAAGAGCGTTCCCAGCAACTCAATGATGATGCTGAAATAGACGATTCGTCTCAGCAGTGCACGGGTATCGGAAAGTCTTCCTGTACTCAGGAAATCCTTAAGGATCGACTGGTACTTGACGCTGTCGGAGCGGTAAAAAGTAGAAAAAAAGGTGGCAAAGGATACAATGTTGATTCCTCCCAGCTGTATGAGGATCATGATGATGATCTGTCCTTTCAGTGTGAAATGGGTCGCCGTATCAACGGTGGTCAGCCCAGTCACACAGCTGGCGCTGGTGGAGGTGAACAGGGCGTCGATGAAGCGGATGCCCGAATGGGTCATTTCAGGCAGCCATAACAACAATGTTCCGGCAGAGATCAGGATAATGAACGAGAGGGTCATCAGGGCAGAAGGGCCAAGCTCAAAGAGACGAAGCTTGTGGCTGGCCTTACCCGATTCAAATCCCACAATGATGAAAAAATAAAGCTGAACAAACAGAAGGGCATAGGGACGGATGTCGAAACCCAGCGTGTCACTCACAAACTTGATGATCGCAATATTGAATATCTGGTAGATGATGGCCGACAGAAGGATAAACAACAGGATCAGCGCTTCAGTGAGGTTATCGCGGATGTACCTGCCGGGATGGAAATCATAAAAGATATGCGCCAGGAACTTAAGGATGTAAAAACCAATGCTGATGGCAATGATCGCACTCACCACGGACGTCGAATCAAGGGTCTTGGGAAATCCGTAATAATAGATGATGCTGGCAATGGTGACCAGTGATACCAGGAGTGAGGCGATTCGCAACACACGAAGGACAAGATTCTTATGAGTAAAAAGGCGGACATTGATCCGTTCCCGGATCTTATTGATTGTGGTTCTGTCCATGATGGGGATGGATAGCGTACATCCTATCAGTCATTGATCTCGATGAAACGGTCGATATCCTTGTTTTTTCCGAAAACCACCAGGTAATCCTTCTCATCGATCACGGTCTTCGAATCCGGTACCCCGGCGATATGCTGCTCCACCACCGGTTCATCATCCACCTTTACGATCGTTTCCTTCTTGATGGTCACCAGGCTCAGCCGGTAGCGGTCACGCAGGTCCACATCATCCAGTGTCCTTCCCACACATCGTTTTGGGGCGATCAGTTCAGCGATCCGGTAGTCATCAGGCAACTGAAGATAGGATACCAGATTGGGATTCAGGAGCCGCTCGGCGACAATGATACCCACCTCGTCCTCCGGAGAGAAGATCTCCCGGATGCCCAGCTGCATGAGGATCCGGTGCTGGGATGCACCCCGTGCCCGTGCAATGATCCTTTTAATGCCCAGGTCCATCAGTGTCACAATGCACAGCAACTCCTGTTCAAAATTACCACCAATGGCAACAACAACCGTATTGTAATCCTTGATATCCTGGGAGAGAAGCGCCTTCTTGTCGGTTGCGTCCAGGGCCACCGCATAGGCTACTTCATCCGCAATGGTTTCGATCAGATCCCCCTCAATATCAATGGCCATCACTTCGGCTCCGCTTTTGGAAAGGGCGCGGGCTATTGCACTGCCAAACTGGCCTATCCCGATGACAGCGAATTTTTGCCTGTTCATAGCTCAATAAAATGAATGGCAAAAGTAATACTAAAACATCCGGATTATTCCAGCTTTACTGAAAAAATTATTTCATACAACTTCCGCTGAAACAGGATTCTTACCCTTTTCCTGGGCATGGTAAAGCGCTGCAAAAGATACACTTACCCACATCGACGAAATAAGCACGCCAAACAACAGACAGATCAGCCCAGCTATGTAGATGAAAAACGAAACGATGGCCATCCAGAAAATGGTCCAGCTGACACCATACGTCATATTCCAGCTCGTCTTCACTGCCTCCACGGGATCCAGCTTTTTGTCCATGACAAGGTACGGGACAAAACTCAGTTTGACAGCAAATAAGATCCCGGGTATAATAAGGAGAAAAAATCCGAAAATAACGATGGCCCCTGTCAGCAAATTGGCCAGGATGACATTCAGATAATCATCAAAGGGCCTGAGAATATCCTTCATTACCAGTTTTTCACCCCTCACCGCTTTAACGTACATATATTTGGCACCATATTCAAACGGCGCTGCGACCATCAGTCCATACACCATGGCAAAGATCTGCAGCATAACCACGGCAGGGATGTTTTCCTCAAAGGCACTGATTGGCCAGAAAGGAATCGTTACCGCAATAAGGATCAGCAAAACCAAAAAAAGCTCAAGGAACGATTTTAACATGGTGGTCCATCCATGGCGGAAAGCAGAATCCAGCTTAGGGATCAGTGTCTGCTCAGAATTGATAACTTCCTGATTCATTTTATTTTCCTCCTATCTTGATGTATTAGTGTATAACATTACTATTCAATCGTACCGATTAAGATCACCCTATCTGTACAAATCATCTTTGCTTGTGAAATAGGCGAGCAGTTCTTCCTGAATGTACACATAATGCTTCATATTCATTTCCCTGAACATACCTGACAGGTTAATGACCATTCGGACAGGGAAAAATTCTACGGTTTCCATGTGACGTGTGGCCAGGTTCATCCATTTGGCGAAATAACCCTTCAGCCCGGTTTTCCGGTTTAGAGTCTGATGACCGGGATCAAAAGGGATGAACTCTTCGCCGGATATCAAAAAAATTCCATCCTTGCTTTCTTCAACCATGGCCAGTAACACTTCGTTCTTTAATTTCCTCACCGATTCATTGCCGGAATTATGGATCATTCCGCTCAAACCGATCCTTGATACAATACCTGTCCGATGGTGCGCCAGCCGGCCTGCCAGCTGGCCATGTCTTCCGGTCAATCCGGTAATAAATCGTCTCATCGCACAAAGATCCTCTTTCTGAACAGATCCACCGGATCTACCGATCTCTCTTATTCCCGGAATAAGAGTCACCCACCCATCATCTATTTTATGTTTGCATATCGTAACCACATATCCGCGACTGGCAAGTTGTTTTGCCATCCATTTAAATCCGTGACATTGAATCCGTGTGGCCGGGAACATGATTACCGTGGTAAGCTCCCTGAGGTTGGGATCGGACGGATACCAGATCCGGGTCTTTGATGGAATGGTGAAGTCTTTCCCTAAAATCCGGTATTGTTTGTTCATTTCTTCGGGACATCTGGCCTTGATGACCTTTACTTCATATGGCCCTGAAGACAGATTGGCATTCGGAATCAAAAAGAAAAACAATAAAAAGAGAAAGGGAATCCATGCAATTGCAAAGAGAACGATGACAAGGTTTGTCCGCTTTGTGATGAAATCTGTGATTTTCATTTCAATGAGAGTCAGAGTATGGGTGCAAACATAATCCCTGTTCCGGGGATATCCTTCAGACTAAAGTTGGATATTGTAAAAACACTACTTTAGTAGGAGGAGAACAAGATCCTTTTAGATCCAGTTTATTCTCCGAATTCTTTATCTTTACCAATTCCCAGGCAGATGGTCAAATGGACATCCTGATCGACGTATTAAGCATTCTTTTTATTATCTTACTCCTCGGAGCAGGCGCAGCATCGATCCTGATTCCTTCCAGTCTGTATCGAAAATACAGGCAGCCCTTTTTGCAGAGCTACCTGTATTACCAGTTTCTGACGGTCATTTTTGGGATTTACGGATTACTGGGTTCGCTGCTTGCACAGCGTATCCTGCAAAGCCTGGAATCCGCTCCGAAAATGATCATCACCGTCGGGCAGGTGATCCCCTTCATCGGCATCCCTTTTCTTATCATCGGGCTTTACCTTTTCGTCAAGATGTGCCTGGAAATGACAGGCAAAACCATCTCACGGAAATTTACCCTGATCTATTTTCTCTTCCATCTCCTGTTTTTCCTGATCTATGGGCTTATTCTTCTGAAACTCCCACAGAAAGAGACAGAATCCTATACGCTTTTCCCCTCTATCATTCGGTTCACGCTGATCATTCTTCAAACCGTGATCATGGCTATCGGAGGATTCATACTATTCAAGGGTGCACGTCAACTGAAGAATAGCCCCCGGAGCATGAGGATCGGAAATTTTGCTTTCTGGTTTCTGTCTTTGCAGGCCATTGTACTCGTGTTGTTTCTGCTGTCGGACCGAAACATTTACCTTACCCTCGCCTACCTGTTGCTTTACTTTATTGCCCCGCTTCCTCCTCTATTCTATCTAGCTAAATATCAAGATATTAGCCACTATCATGCCTCGTCATCGTGGGAGATGTCATCTCTTGCTGATTACTTTACGAAGAATGAGATCACCCGTCGCGAAAAGGAGATCATTGAGCTGATCCTGAACGGATTGACCAACCAGGAAATTGCAGACAGCCTCTTTATCACGCTTCAGACCGTGAAAGATCATACGCACAACATATTCCTAAAAACTGGCGTCAGGAACAGGGTGGAACTCATCAACATCATCAGAGGGTTTAAAAAAGTGTAATTTTGAAGATCTATTTCCATTATGAATCCAAATTCTTTTCATTTATGAAAATCTCTACTAAACGGCTCTTTGCCCTGGCTTTCTGCATCAGTTTTCTGCTGATGCATGCCGTACCAGCTCCAGCTCAGGAGAATCAGGAAGATCCTTCGCTCCTTTCCATCGACCGCATCTTCAACTCACCGGATTTCATGATGGACCGTGTGATGCCCATCCGCTGGATTGAAGAAGGGAATGCCTATACGACGTTTGAAAGGTCGGAAACTGTGAAATCCGGACGGAACATCGTTCGCTATGAAAGCGCGACCGGAGATAAAAGCATCCTGGTGGACGCTGAAAAATTCATTCCGGAAGGAAAGGAAAATCCGTTATCCTTCGACGACCTGGCATGGTCAGAGGATCGCACGAAACTGCTTTTGTTCACCAACACCAGGCGTGTCTGGCGTTCCAATTCCAGGGGCGACTACTGGCTGCTGGATGTTGGCAGCGGGAACCTGATCCAGCTTGGAAAAGGTCTTCCTGAATCCTCACTGATGTTTGCCAAGTTCTCTCCCGACGGAACAAAGGTAGCCTATGTCTCCAAAAACAATATCTATACAGAAGACCTGGCTACTCATCGGATCACCCAGCTGACCTTTGACGGCACGGAAACATTGATCAACGGGACATTTGACTGGGTTTATGAAGAAGAGTTTCACTGCAGGGATGGATTTTCATGGAGCCCCGACGGTATGCGTATCGCTTTCTGGCAGCTGGATGCATCCGGAATAAAGACATTTTACATGATCAACAATACGGATTCTCTTTATCCATTTACCATCCCGGTGCAATACCCCAAGGTAGGTGAACCACCGTCCACATGCCGCCTGGGAGTCATCCCCTCCGCAGGAGGAGTCACCACCTGGCTTGACATCCCCGGAGATCCCCAGCAACATTACCTGCCCAGGATGATGTGGGCAAAAAACTCAGGACAGATCCTGGTTCAGCAATTGAACAGGAGGCAAAATACGAACAAGATCTGGCTGTGCAACAGCACCGGTGGAAATGCGGAAAATATCTTTACAGATCAGGATGCGGCATGGCTTGATGTGGTGGACGACTGGCGGTGGCTCAGCGACGGTAAGGAGTTTCTGTGGATCAGCGAAAGTGACGGCTGGCGCCATGCCTATCGCATTGAGACAAAGAACGGCAGAAAGTCACTGATCACCAGTGGCGATTTTGACGTCATTTCCATCAAAGGAATCGATCCGGAGGAGGAATACCTGTATTTCATTGCATCCCCCGCAAATGCCACGCAGCGCTATCTGTTCCGTGCTCCCCTCGACGGTAAAAGGAAACCCGAACAACTGACGTCCGAAAGCCTTGCAGGAACCAATAATTACAATATTTCACCCAACATCCGCTTTGCCTACCATACGTTCTCTAATACAAATACTCCTCCTGTCACGAACATGATATCCCTTCCTGACCATAAAGTGCTTCGGGTTATTGCTGATAATCAACGTTATAAAGAAAAAATAGCTGGCCTGAACCATCAACCCATAGAATTCTTCAAAGTAAAGACTTCGGAGGGTATCGAAATGGACGGGTATATGATGAAACCACCAGGTTTTAATCCAAAGTACAAATATCCAGTCCTGTTCAACGTTTACGGGGAGCCATGGGGTCAGACTGCGACAGATTCGTGGGATTACGATATCCTGTGGAATATGCTCCTGACCCAGAAGGGATACATTGTGATGACCATGGACAACAGGGGCACACCCTGCCCGAAGGGCCGGGAATGGAGGAAATCCATCTACCAGAAGATTGGCGTCATCAATGCCCGCGACCAGGCCCTTGCCACACAGGAGATCGCCAAATGGAAGTTCGTTGATCCGAAAAGGATCGCTGTCTGGGGATGGAGTGGTGGCGGCTCCATGACCCTCAACCTGATGTTTCGCTACCCTGAAACCTATCAGACAGGAATGGCCGTGGCTCCGGTAGCCAACCAGTTGCTCTACGACAACATCTACCAGGAACGATATATGGGCCTCATCCCGGAAGACCTTGACGGTTTTGTGGAAGGATCACTGCTGACCTACGCAAAGAACCTTGAAGGGAACCTGCTCATCGTTCATGGTACGGGCGACGATAATGTCCATTATCAGAACACCGAACAACTGATCAATGAGCTGGTCAAGAACAATAAACAGTTTCAGGTCATGCCCTACCCCAACCGGACCCACGGGATCTATGAAGGAGAGAATACCTCACGGCATCTTTATACCCTGTTGCTGGATTATCTCCTGGAGCATACCGAGCCGGGGGGGAAGAAATAGATATCTGATATCTGATATCTGATATCTGATATCAGTCACTGGATTGTAGCTAACTCACTCCCGTTCAATCCTCACCTCCATATTCACCTCCTCACTCAGGTGCCTTTTCACTGCACAGAGGCTGGCAGCCTGAATGACGGCATGTTCATATTTTTCCGGAAAATCCTGCGGGACAAAGATCGTTAGCTTAATAATGCCAATCATTCGTTTGACCGGATCATATACAGGTTCCTGCCTCAAACGGATATGTGTGGTGTCAATGCCCCTCTGATCGCAGAATCCTTTCACATAGATTCCCGCACAGGTTCCCAGTGATGCCAGAAACAACGTAAAGGGCTCGGGGTAAAGTCCCTCTCCGCCCGACCGGGGCGACTGATCTGTTTTCACCGTAAATCCGTTTACATCCGCAAAAACCTGTTTGCCCCCATTAAAATATATTTCCATAACCGTAAAATTATTGTTTCCTTTTCTTTCTTCTCTCTCCTCTCTCCTTTCTCCTCTCTCCTCTCATTTCCATTGCATCCTCAAGTTCCCTCGCCTGCCTGAGGAATTCCTGCAGGTTCATCTCCCTGAAATAGATCAGGCCATGAGCTGCACGGATCCTGGGATGGGAATTTTCGTAAAAGAAGTTCTTCCCCAGCAGAAGTTGTATTTCCTTCAGCTGCTCCACCCAGATCTTCTGTGCCAGCTCGGAAAAAGGCCCGTCGTATTCATAGCTTGGGAAAGAAGCCCTGACCTGGCTGACATAACAATCCCGGAACGCTTCCCGTGTCATGGCCAGGGAATTCAGCGAGACTGGCACGATCACATCCGCTTCGGCAGGATGAAAACGGTACCACACGTTGCGGTAGCCCCAGATGCGTAAATGCCTGAGATCTGCCATGGTGTCCCATTCCCTGAGGGCTTCGGCCAGGGTTTGAAGCACCTTGTAATGGGTATCCGGCCCGCTGCCTTCCGGATCGAGCGCCACGCTGATCACCGTTGGCTGAATGCCAAGGATTAGATCTAAAAGTGGTTTGACGTCCCTTGCCTTGTCAGGCATTTCAGTGAAAATATCACCTGTATAGAATCCCAGGCGGAGATGGTGTATGTTTTTCACCTGCACTCCGAAATGAGCCCACACCAGCTCCTCTTCAAACTCCCTGACCATGCCCTTTAACGTCTGGATCTCAGGAGGATTCTTTTCTCCATCGTAACTTGACTGAAGGTCGACGAGAATGGACCGGATCTGCTGTGACAACGCACCGGTATCTGTTACACCATAGATCTGAACGATTGCCCTGACCACCCTGTGTGCCATTCCCCGGCGTTTCTCCAGAGCATCCATGAAGGCAACGTTATCCAGGAAGTGATAGACATCCTTATCCCATTTGTACAGATATCCCCTGATAAAGAAGTCCGGATAATGGATCATCTGGATCAATCCTTTTTCCAGAAACATCAGCGTATCCTCCAGCACTTCCCGGATAAATGAATTGGTGATGGCAGTGAATCCGGACGTCAGGATCGCAAAATGAAAAGTATTCGTTGCCGACCTCAGCTGGTGTGCGATGTGCGGGAGCAGCCCCAGCATGATATCATCATGATGGGGTCCGGTATGAAGAAATGTCTGATCCAGCTCCTGTTCCACCCCTTTTAATAATTTTCCTGTAATGGAGGCTTCCACTGAGGCCACCGTTTTCAGGCTCAGATGAGGGATCCGGCTGCAGGCCGTATCGGCCTGAAGATCCTCCATCAGCAGGTGATGGCCGTATTTGCCAATTCTCTTGCATACATCGATTACCGCACGTTCGGTCTTTTCCTGTCTCCAGGTTCCTTTCTCATAATACCATCTGACACTGTCAGACAATCGCGAGGCAGCACCCTGGGTAAGAAAGAACCGGCTTCCTTTCAGTTTTTGCAGTACCGTGGCCGGATATACGTTGGTGGGCTCGCTTTCCAGGGATGCCTTAATGATGCCGGCCTTGGATTCCCCGGCCGCAAAGATGATGGCGGTCGCATCCGGATTGTACGTGATCGTTTCCAGCCCGATGGTGATCACCATCCGGTGCCTCGAGATTTCTATCCCGCCCAGGTCACCGGCAGCCACTGCCTGCGTTTCAAAGTTGGTAGCCGTCAACCTGGTGGTGGAATGATGATCGGATCCCCTGATATTAAAAGCGATATGCCCGTCGGGCCCAATTCCCCCAAGAAAAAATCCGATCCCGCCCAGTTCGCGGATCTTTTTCTCATAGAGCGTACACCAGTCATCGATCATGAAAATGGAGTCCCGTTGGATCTGCTCCGCCCGGGTGGAGCACTCCCTGTAGCGGAGGGTGTTGTCGATCATGTTCCCCGGGAACACCTGACTGTAATGCATACCCGAAGCAAGGGGGATCTGGTCCGCATTGATCAGTAAGGCCCTTTGGCGATCAAGATTGAATTTTTCAATATAAAATTTGTTGACATAATAATAGAAACTGTTGTGCTGACTGGGGGCAATGGGATAGAATTCATCGATCTGAACAAAATGAAGTCTGCTCAGGTCTGGTCTCTTTGGGACAGCAAGGCCATAGTTCTCCCTGACCATTCTTATTTTAGGATCGTTCCAGTGGTTAAGAAAGAATTCTGTCCAGGAGATGAAGTATTCCGGGGTTTTACCTGTGGGAAGGCTGATCACGCCTTCGGGATTCAGGGATACCCATTCCAGAAACCGGAGTGCCGTCAGCATACCCAGTGTGGGGAAACTGTCCACAATGATATAAGGTATCCGTGTGGAGGATTCCTGCATTTCCGAAGAGCGGAAAAAGCGGGCTTCAACGGGTGAAAGCGAAGAAAGATCCATTATTTTTCCTTTTGAAACTCTTCCAGGGTGAGGGGTTTTATGTCTCCAAGCTGTTTTTTCGTTAGCAGCTTGTTCAGGTTCACCAGTTCGTTCCCTGTGATCTGATCCAGGCGCTGATCGAAGTCATTGATCTCCAGCGAGAGGCTTTCAAGCCTGGTGATCTGCGATTCGGTGGGACGCCCCTGGTAAGCCATGGCATCGCCATAGATATCTGAAACTTTCTCCCTGAGGCGTCTTTCCCCGGTAATACTGCCCTGCCGTGTGGCAAGAAATCCTGTGCGAAGGTCATCCAGTTTTTGCGCAAAGGCTGTCAGCTCTTTTTTCAATGATGTGTTTTTTGCAAGCGAAGATGACTTTTGCAGAGCCTGGTCGCGGAGGCTGAGCATCCTGCGGTCGATAAAGGCCATCTCTTCCAGAAGCTGATACGCCTTCATGATGGTTTCCTGCCGGATTTCCCTGTCGGCCGGTGTATGGCGGGAATCCGGATCATACAGGATCGTGAACTTGCCCTCGTAGGTCTTATCACCTTTTACCATCACCACTTTATAATCGCCCGGAGGATACAGTGGCCCGGCAAAAGCCTGGCCGAGCAACTGAACAGAAGAGGGCACCCGCGGAGGAGGCATGCGCAGGTCCATGGCCACACGGTTAATCCCTTTGCGCTTGGTTCCGGGTAATGTTTTGATCTTTTCCCCCTGCTGATTGTAGACCTCCAGGTACATTTCGCCGAACACATGCCGTTTCTGGAGGTAGTAGGTGATCATGGCAGCTTCAGGAGGATTTGGTCCCGTAAATTCATCGTCACCCGTCCACGACTGCTCAGAACCCAGTTCCCTGGTCACATAGGGTCTTGAGTCGAGAAATGCCACATCCGTCTGAAGAACCTGTGGATCAAGGTTACGGATGGGAGTCAGATCATCCAGGATAATGATCCCCCTGCCGTGAGTGGCTATAACCAGGTCGTTTTGCGTGGGATGTATGACCATATCCATGACAGGAACCGGCGGCATATTTCCCGTGAAACGCGTCCATGTTACTCCCCTGTCAATGGAGATAAAGAGACCACATTCAGTCCCCAGGAAAAGGAGATCAGCGTCCACGGGATCCTCACGGATCACATGACAGTGGCCGGTCAGATTCCCATCTGCGATAGACTGCCACGATTTCCCCCGGTCAGTCGACCGGAAAACATACGGATGCATGTCGCCAGTCCGGTGTCCGTCAAAGGTAGCATAGATCACATTTTTGTCAAAATGCCCCGCTACAATACTTGAGCACCATGTGCCTGCCGGTAGACCATCGATATTGCCACTCACATTTTCCCAGGAGGTTCCGCCATTTTGTGTGACCTGAACGTTGCCATCGTCGGTACCTACCCAGATCAGATCCTTGTCAAGCGGCGATTCGCTGATGGTGTAGATCGTGCAGTGGTTTTCCGCGGAGGAATTATCGATGGTAAGACCTCCTGTTCTTTCCTGCTGCAATTTATCCGGATCATTGGTAGTCAGATCGGGTGAGATCCGTTCCCACGAATCGCCCTGGTCTGCAGAACGGTAAAGATACTGGGAACCGACGTAAAGGGCATGGGATGAGGGACCGATGACCAGAGGGGTGTTCCAGTTGTAACGGAGGTCCTCGGATCCCTCTGAGGGGTAGGGCTTGATATCTTTTACTTCACGTGTATCGCGGTAGAACCGTTTAATGTTCCCTCCCTGGTACTGCCAGTAAAGGATCTGATCATCAGTGGGATCCACAAGGACATTGAATCCGTCCCCGAAACCAATGTTGGTCCAATCGCTGTTGGTTATGCCGCCCGGACTTTGTGAGGGTCCTATCCAGGAACCATTGTCCTGTAATCCGCCATAAATGTTATAGGGGATCCTCTGATCCACCGTAACATGGTAAAACTGTGACAATGGCAGGTTCCTGACAAAGCGCCAGGTATTTGCCTTATCCTGTGAAATATATAATCCGCCGTCTGTTCCCATGTAAACGAAATTAGGATCTTCCGGGTTGATCCACATGGGGTGAAAATCGCCATGGACATTCCCGCCCTGTATCATCGGCGAACTGAAACGTTTCCCGCCATCATTGCTGACGGTCAGCCCAAAACCGGGTTTATAGATCCGGTTAGAGTCAGCTGGATCGGGAATGATCAGTGAGAAATAAAAAGGCCGTTCCCCCATGACTGGATCATCGTTGAGCAATTCCCACGATTCCCCTTTATCCACGGAACGATAGAGGCCTGATCGTTCAGCCTCGATGAGTGCCCAGAGGATACGGTGGCTGGCCGGCGAAAAGGCCAGCGAGATCCTTCCCAGTGTCCCGCCGGGAAGATCCTTTTCTATTTTCGTCCAGTCCTTCCCTCCGTTGACTGACCGATAGAGTCCGCTACCCTGACCGCCTGACCGGAAAAAATAGGGCGCCCGCCGGTAATCCCACATCCCTGCAATCAGGACTTCCGGATTATCCGGATCCATTGCAAGGTCAGAGCAGCCGGTATTGTCGTCCACAAACAGGATCTTCTCCCATGTGGTCCCGCCATCCGCTGTCTTATAGACACCCCTGTCAGGATTGCTGTTCCACAGGTGTCCCATGACAGCCACGTAGATCACGTCGGGATTGGCTGGATGGATGATGATCCTTGCTATGCGCTCTGAATTCTCCAGGCCCTTCTTTTCCCATTTCTTACCTCCATCCGTGGTCCGGTATATGCCGTCACCCACCGAAACGCTGTTCCTGACCCAGGTCTCACCGGTGCCGGCCCACACGGTATCAGGCCGTTGCTGGTCAATGGTGATGGCACCTATCGATTGGCAATATTCATCAAAGACAGGCTTGAAGGTCGTCCCGGCATTGATGCTTTTCCATATGCCACCACTGGCGGAACCGACATAAATGATCCTGAAATCGCGGTTCACGGCATCCAGGCAGGAGATCCGCCCGCTCATGGCAGCGGGTCCTATATGCCGTGCTTCCAAACCGCCAAAGGTATTCCTGTCGACAGTGACCGCCGGCTGTCCATGAGTCCGGCCGGGATCAGAAAGGAGTAAAGAGCAAAGAGCAAAAAGCAAAAAGAATCTGACTTTAATAATCTTATTTCTCATGTGTAACGTTTTGAAAGAATCATCAATCATGAGTTTCGGGTAGCTTTTTGATGGGCATGATAAAAATTGAGTCATTTACCTCCTGGTTGAATAGGATCGTGTCCACCACAACCTGGTTGGCTATTTGCCCCTGTGTCTTGTTCTCGATGCTGAAGGGGAATATCATCCCTTCAACCTCCCTGAAGTTGCTGTTATAGCCTTCCTGCCTGATCTCGCTGCCCATCATTTTTGTGATGATCTCCGACTTCAGGATCACAAAGTTCTCCGCATCCAGGTAATAGGTAAAAATATCTCCTTCCTGACTGGTT
Source organism: Bacteroidota bacterium (assembly GCA_022711405.1). GTDB lineage: Bacteria > Bacteroidota > Bacteroidia > Bacteroidales > JAGONC01 > JAGONC01. The sequence continues at coordinate 37,831 of JAKLFC010000003.1, read as the reverse complement.
TGCTGGATCTTGAACACTTGTGTTCCCTCCAGGTCTTCTTTGCCGATCAGTTCCGTTGTAAGTCCTCTCTCCTTGTAGTTATATAAAAAGCCATCCATATCCGCCTGCCATTTCATGAATCTGGTCTGATCAGCCGGGATCTCCTGGGCATCGGTGGTTCCTGTCCATGGGGCGATCATCCATCCTTTCTCACCGTCAAATGCCTGGATCATCGTCTGTCCCTGTATGTCGACCTCGAGGCGGAAGTTGCCAGGCCGCTTGATGATTGTCGTAAAAGGTGTTTCCATACCCATCTGCACCGATTTGCCTTTCATGGTCATGGTCTGGATTGTGACCAGTTTCTCCTGTCCGATGGTCTTGAAATACTGCTGCAATACCTCATCAAGTCCCTGTCCGTATAGGAAGCAGCTTCCCATGAACAGGCCAAGTGTTAAGAATGTTACTTTTTTCATGGAGTTGGGTTTTAATGATTCCGAATGATCATAGACCTTTAAAAGGTCGGCAAGATACAAAAAATACCAGTTCGGGCAGGTACAGGACGGGAGAGGGAGCCTTATTTTCCGGTGGGGGAAAATACAGCCGCTACACCTCCACCCGGAGACATACGCACTGTCAGACGGTCATGGGAGGAGATCCTGCCTGTGGTCTTTGTATAATCGCCTGCAAAACGGTCGCTATTCATCCCATCCTGGTAAAGATCATATTCAAAGGTTTCACCGGACAGGAACGACAGGTCGATGGTAAACTCGCGGGGTGACCAGTCGGTCATACCGCCCAGGTACCACTGCGCGCCACTTCTTCGTGCAACGATCACATAATCACCCACTTTTGCATCCAGCACCACCGTTTCATCCCAGACTGCGGGCACTTCCGAGAGGAATTCCATGCATTGCCCTTCTTTCAGATAATTCGAAGGGCTGTCGGCCAGCATTTGTAACGGGCTTTCAAACACCACGTACATCGCCAGCTGGTGGCACCGGGTTCCCTGGCTCATGGGGCGATCAAAAACGGGATGGAATTGCTCCTGCTGTGCATTGAGCATGGCACCGGGAGTATAATCCATCGGCCCGGCTGCCATCCGGATGAAAGGTAGCGTGACATCATGCTCCGGTGTGATCACATCGCTCCACTTATTCCATTCCAGCCCCCTTACGCCTTCACCGGTCAGCACATTTGGCCAGGCACGGTTCAAACCCGATGGCTTGTATGCGCCGTGAAAATCTACCAGCAGTTTCCGGCTGGCCGCCTCGCGGGCTATCTTCCAGTAATACTCCACCATCGGCTGATCATCGCGCTGCATGAAATCCACCTTGATCCCTTTCACGCCCCAGGCCTCAAACTGATCAAGGGCTTCCTTCAGCTGGTCATCCAGCGTTTTCCAGATGACCCAGAGAATGATCCCCACATTTTTCGTTTTACCATAGTTGACGAGCTCCTCCACATTGATCTCCGGATTGACATCCAGCAGGTCACCCAGTCTGTACCAGCCCTCGTCCAGGATCACATATTCGATCCCGTGAGCAGAGGCAAAATCAATGTAATATTTATACGTCGTCGTGTTGATCCCGCTTTTAAAATCCACACCATAGATATTGTTGGCATTCCACCAGTCCCAGGCTACCTTGCCGGGCCGGATCCATGAGGGATCCTTGATCCGGCAGGGAGATGACAACAGCCAGGGAAGCTGGTTGATGATCAGATCCCCGTCTTTTGTAGCGATCATCAGGATTCGCCAGGGAAAATCCCGTGTTCCAACGGTTTTGGCAATGTAATCCAACCGTTCCACTACTTTGACGTCCCTGTCCCTTGTCTGTTCTGTCTTTTCAGGATAAGCAGGGAACATGGGCCTTAGGGTGTGATCACCATTTCCGGTGAGCCACATGCCGGGATAATCTTCCAGTGAAGATTCCGTTAGCAGTATTTTGGTGCCACCGGGCGACTCCACCAGTGCGGGGAGGCTGCAGAAACGCCCCGGAACAATGCTGTCCAAAGGCAGATACAGGTATGCCCGCTCGTTGTGCGAAAAAAAGCTTTTCTCCTCAGGAAAATAGAGATGGGATTGATCGGGGAAGATCATCCGGCATCTTTCATCTTCGACAGTGATTTCACCGTCTAAGCGGGTATTGAACCGGTATGCAAATCCGTTGTCATACACCCTGAAGATCACTGAATAACCACCCCTGAACCGGATCGCCAGTTCATTGTACCGGTCGGTTATCCGTTCACTCTTTTGCCTCACCACCGGTATAAAGGCTGTGTCGATGGTCATCGCCAGGTGTCCGTCCACCACGGCACCTCTCCCGATATCACCCACCCCCCTGATGTGCATCGAGAGATCCGATACCTCCATCAGAAAACTGTTTCGGAAGAATACCCTGGCCGAAAGGCTGTCTTTCGTATTGATCAGAACGTAAATGTCCTTGCCGGGCGACTCGATCCCGAATGTCTGACCATCCGCAGCCAACGGTTGGATGAACAGGGATAATAATATGCAGAGACCATAAACGTGTGTTTTCATGCGGCACAGTTTTTCCCTGCAAGTTCGGAAAAAATCAAATCGGATATCAGATATCGGTTCATCTGATATCGGTTCATCTGATATCGGTTCATCTGATATCCGATATCAGAACACCGGCCTTACCAGAACCGGTTTTCCAAAACCGATCTTTTCAAGCGGTTCCATTTGAGTGGCCGCATCACCAACGACCACATAGTACATTTTATCCGGGACAATGTACTTTTCGGCAATTGCTTTATGCTCCTCAACCGTCATACCCCTGATGATCCTTTCCTCATTCATGATATAATCATCCGGGAATCCGTATTTCGATAGGGTAGAAAGCATGGAGGCCAGCGAGCCATTCGTCTCAAACCGCAGTGCATTCGACAGGATCATGCAGTTTTTGATGAACTGAAGATCCTCCTCTGATACACCGTTGCGGTATTTCTCCATCTCTTCCTTGAATATTTTCACGGATTCGAACGTAGCATCAGACCTGACGCTCGTGGATGCCAGAAAGGGGGCTTTGTTTTTCATATCCGCAAAACTGCTGAATGCTCCGTAGGTAAACCCTTTCTCTTCGCGGAGGATCTGGTTCAGAATGCTGGTAAAGGCCCCTCCCAGCCGGTAGTTGATAAAATCAGCCTTCACGAAATCAGGATCATCCCTGGTCAGGGCCAGGTATCCGATGCTGATGACCGACTGCCTGGATCCGGGGATATCTACAAAATAGATCTGAGACTTTTCCGGATTTGGAGGAACCGGGTATGTGTTCATCATGACCTGCTTCGGCTTCCATTCCATCACCAGTGGTTTCAGTGCTTCCATGACTTCTTCCTGGCTGACGTTACCCGCAATGTTGATGGTGGTGACGGATGGTGAGAAATTGTGTTCATAATAGGCTTTCAGGTCATCCAGGGTGATCTTATCCATCGATTCCTTTGTCCCCTCCGGATAATAGCCAAATATATGACCCGTCCCATAAACCAGTTGATTGAACTCCAGTCTGGCCACGCTGCGGGGTTGTGCTTCGGCCTGGATGATACTGTTTTTTGCCCGGATAAGGGCCATGGAAAACTCTGCTGAATCCCAGCGCGGTTCGAGCAACATCTCCCTGATCAGTGCCATCGTCTTTTCAAAGTTCCTGGAGAGGCAGCTGATATCCATCGTTATCTCCTCCCTGCCTGAGTTCATCCGGATGTTTGACCCCAGCAGCTCAATTTCCTCCTCCAGTTCCTCAGGAGTCTTGCTTTGCGTGCCCTGGGGAAGAACACTGGCTACCATTCCTGCAACACCCGGTTGTGAAAGGTTATCCTGAAGGACTCCACCGTTTATCACGAGACTGATCTCCACCAGAGGCAGTTCCTTATTCTGAATTCCAAATACACGTATGCCATTGGAAAGTGTTTCTTTCCAGATCACCGGGATGTTCACACCCGGTACCGGTCCGAGTGCAGGCTCTACCGTCCGGTCAATGGCAGAAGGGGTTTTTGATATTTCTTCCGGCGCAGAACTGTCGATGGTGACCTGGCTCGCCTCACTGATATTCTCTTCCCTGACTCCGGCTGGAATGGATTCTTCTGCCATCATGCCGGGCTGCCCTTTGGGAATGAAACTGGTCACCACATGCGGTTTGTTTTTAATATATCTTTCGTATGCATTTTTCACATCATCCGGTGTCACAGCCTTGATCTGTTCAATATCCTTCTGGATGTAATCCGGATCATTAAGAAATGTGTTATAAAAAGCCAGCTGGAGCGACTTGCCGAAAACACTTTCGATCCTGTTGTAAAAGGAGCGTTCGCTCTTTGACTTGACCCGTTCAATGTCGTTTGCGGTTATCCCTTCTTTTTCAAACCGGCTAAAGGCTTCATTCACTGCATCTTCAATCTCCTTTAGCGTTTTTCCCTCATTGGCCCTGATCTGTATGGTGAACTCTCCCGATAGCTCACCCGAATTATTGTAGGCAGTGATACCGGAAGTCAGGTTCTTCTCCTTCACAAGCACCTTGTACAGGGGTGCCTTTTTGCCTTCTCCCAGGAGGGTAGCAAGGAAATCAAGGGCATAGGCATCTTTCGTATAACTCTGTGCAACAGGCCATACCATGGTTATTTCGGGTACATTGGCAAAATTATCCTCATGGTACAGTTTGATATTTTTACCTGGAGAAGGGATCATGGCCGTACGGGCATCTACCTGACCGTGGGATTTGATTTCGCCGAAATACTTATCGATCAGTAATTTAACCGAGTCGGAACTGAAATCTCCGGCCAGGACCAGCGTGGCATTGTTGGGGCCGTAAAATTTTTCATAATAGGCCCTCACATCTTCAAGCGAGGCATTTTTCAGGTCTTCCATCTCCCCGATCACTTCCCAGCTATAAGGATGACCGTCAGGATAAAGGTTTTTGTTGATGACATACTCCGTGAACCCATAGGGAGAATTGTCTTCATACTGTCGTTTTTCATTTTGTACGACGTTCTGCTGGATGGCCATCATCTGACGGCTGACCGAGTTAATGAAGAATCCCATTCGGTCGGACTCCAGCCACAGGATCTTTTCCAGTCCATTTTTGGGAAACATCTCAAAATAAGTCGTCACATCGCGGTTGGTAAATCCATTGTTCGATCCTCCCAGCCCTTCGATGATCAGGTCAAATTGTCCCCTGGGGACATTTTCGGATCCTCCGAAAAGCAGGTGCTCAAAAAGGTGAGCAAATCCGGTCTTTCCGGGCACCTCCCGGCTCGATCCGACATGATACATGATGGCATAGGAGATCATGGGATCGGAATGATCGGGGTGAAGAATGACCTGGAGGCCATTCGGCAGGGTGTACTTTTCATAGGCGATCTTCATCTCGTCTTTTTGCGGTGCACGACTGCAGGCTGCACTGACAAGGATGATGACCAGGATGCTGAATACCTTACCGGCGATAAACTGTCTTTTCATGTCACTTAAAGATAATGGTTAATGATAATTGTAAAGAAACGCAAATGTCAGGGAAAATCATGGATAGTACAATAGTATAACGATGGATATTACTGATGCAGGGCAAAAAAATTCAGGGCATTTTTATACAGAATCCTTTCCCTGTCAGCATGTGTGAAATCCCTGATGCTGTCGAAAAATTCAAGATAGATTTTCTGATCGTACAGGGGGAAATCCGTTCCGAATAAAAGTTTATCGGTATTACCATAATAGGCGACCAGATCCAGGATCTCTTCCCTGAGCTTTTGCGTGTATCGAATGGCAAACCGTTGCGGGTGGTGGGGCGGGCACAGAAGACCGGAGAGATCCGTATAAACGTTCCTGTTTTTGCTGACCACCTCTGCAGTTTCCCTGATCCAGGGATTGCCCAGATGGGCGATCAGGATCTTAAGATCCGGGTGACTGGCAGCAACATCGTCGATGTACACGGGATTTGCATAGCGGACCTTCGACGTGGGAAACAGCCACCAGGTATCGCCCGAATGAAAAATGACCGGGATATCATTCTCCGTGCACAGCTGATAGATGGGCTCGCAAATGCTGTCGCTGGGGAAAAACGGTTCATATCCGGGATAGAGTTTCACGGCCACAATTTCCCTGTGTTGAGCAGCCCGCCGGAGAACCTCCATATGCTGGTCATAATCCGGATTGTCTTTCAATCGTATCGAACCGGCAAGATGAAGCTCGGGATGCCCGGCAACAACCGGGATCAATTTCTCGAGGGAAAGATATCCCCGCTTTTTCCATAACGGAAAATAAAGAATGATGGAAACATCTATGGCATTGGCCTTCATGCTTTTCAGAAGGCTCTCAACCTTCCTGCTGTTATCTGCGTGTACGTGGCAATCGATGATCATGGAAAATGGATTTGCAGCGCAAATATAACCATAGGATCCACATCGAATAACGAATATCGTTCATCGTTCAATCGAATATCAAAAGAGACTGCCTCGTTATTGAAGCAGTCTCTTTCTAAAATCAATCAAATCCTTTAGAACCGTATGTTCCAAATGCCTACACCTGGTGAGAAATAAACCTTAAGCCATTGATTTTACTGTGGGTAATCTTTCACACACCGAACCGCAAGGCTCATCTTATCCCTATCCATATACCAATGGTCCTGGCTTGTGTAATTGTATTGGTGCCTAAACGTCCATGCCCAGTTTCTGGTATCCATGGGATGTGTATAGGTCGTGGTAGACCAGTTGTTGGTCTCGACCTTCAGGTTCCTGAATGAATTTGAATACATTGAGTATTGTCCTGCACCCAGTGAAGTGAAGTCATATTCATCGGTAGCGCCGATATTTTTCCTTAACCAGTGCTGCGTGCCTATTTCTTTCAGTTTTCCGCCGCCCTCGTCGGTGCCTCCAATCTCATTAGTAAGTTGTGAGATCTCACTGAAACTTGGAATATGCCATCCATACGGGCATATCCCCTGAACCATGCTGGGATTGGTCACTGACGGATCAGCCGACTGCATCATCTCATCCCATTGATACAATGCCCCGTACTCTTCGCAGTTTGCTGCACTGTTATTATAACAGTATTTTTCGACGATACCATTGGTTGGATCTGCATCTGTACCACCGGTTATCATTGTGCCCACCTTCAGATTCTCCGCCATCCAGCACTGACCTCCGATCTGGACAACGGAATAGGAATTCCCATCATCATCCGTAACGAAATCCGGGCAATCACTGTTCGACATAACGTCAGTTACAGATACAACCTCATACGTATCATAAGCAATTCCTTCACTGTTGATGGCATAACCCCGGAAAAAATAAAACTGGTCGTGTGTCAAACCACCAATTGTTGCGAAGAACGTACCTGTTGTGTCACCAAGAACCATGGAGTCAGAACCTTCGTCACCCAATTTTGCCATATTGATCGGACTCCAGATGATTCCACATTCCGTTACTGGTGAGCTTCCTTTGACAAGAGAAACACTTATCCCTGCCGTAACAGAGGTTCCTGTATTGTTGTCAGTAATCTGAAGTGTACGGACATAAGGCAACTTAATGGGTGCTTTTTTCACGGATTGATCCGCCGTATTGAGCGTCGCCTCATCCTCTGCTGTCTTCTGGCATGCCGTGATCGCCAGGAGCAGAGCTATGGTCAGAATAATTGACCATGAAAAGAGAATTCTGATGGTTTTCATTTGGATTGGTAGTATAGGTTTACACGCTGAAGATAGGAAGATTTACCTAAGGACCAGCTCAGGTGCAGACTTATTGTACAAAGGATACGGTAAAACGGACGAAAGGAGAGGTTTCTTATACGAGCGAATTTCGATCCACAGGTCTAATCTATCATGGAAAAACCTTATCGCCAATCATTCCATTGATCAGGGCTTCGCTGAACTTCTGCGCTTCGCTCTCCAAAGAGGATTCCAGCTTTGTGCTGAGCTGACCGGTCCAGATCAACAGTCCGGAAGAAATATCGTACAGATTCGCTTCTGTAAAATAGGTGGAGGATTCAATATAATAACCGGGATTCGACATCGTCGAAAAAGCGTATCCATAATAAGAATAATAAGGATATCCATAAACCGGATAAATTCCGGGATCCACTGCAACTCCGACAGACAGTCCGCTGCCTTGGACATACCGCTGCTCCTTTACCGCATCAAAAAGGGTGATGATCAATAAGGCGTCCATTTTCTGGGAGGTCACTCTCTGCTGAATCATCTCTTTCAACTTATCCCCTTCAATTCCATGCTGTTTCATCAGCTCCAGGTTATTGGCAAACGGCCAGACATCCCAGGTATAATTGGCTGGATATCCTTTTGCCCGCAGGCCATCGGTTACCGCCATTTCCACATTGATCCTGGCATCGTTGGATTTCAGGACAGCAAGTACACCTATATTCGTGTACTGTTTCGGAGAAGGATTGCCCAGTTTCCCGGAATAGATCAACGAGCTCGTTGAGGAACATGAAGCCAGAATAATTCCTGAAATAAGGATTGAAAAAAGGGATTTCATAAGCATACGTGGATAAGGGCGTCAAAGATACACTAAATTCAGGGCAAACATCCAAATAATATGATGATGGTAACTGGAATCACTGGTATGAACCCCAGGGCAAGCCCTGGACCCAAATTCCGGTGCACGCACCGGGGAATTTACCGTGGTGCCATCGTAATCCACTGAGATCACATGGGTGTCATCCTGATAACTCGTGCGGATCGGGTTTTTGGTACTGTTAAGCTGTATATTGCCCGTAAATGGGTGCACGTATAAGCCTGAATCATAGTTGGTAAAAATGATTGGAAAAAAATGAATACAATAATTGAACGGATGATTGTTCTCATGCTTTCGCGCAATTAACTAAATCAATGGTATGGATTCTGAGTAAACTACGAAGAATTCAGTCTTAATAACCCCACGAGGAAGGATCAGAATAAAATCTTTATTTATACCTGGCATTTAAATCTTACCTTTACTGGTTAACTTCAGTTTTAATGTTCTTCGGAATCTGTCAGGAAGGCGGCATCCTGTTTCCATTCTGTGGAATCCTGCATTTCAGAAGAAAATAATTCAAGATCAACCAATAATACCTCATTTATGAAAAGGAAGATCATTGTTTTTTTGATTTTCGTTTCCATTGGTTTTACGGTTCACGCCCAGCAGCCGTATAATGGCATTGATGCCGGGATGCATAACCTCTACAGGCTGTCGGATGCCACATCGCGTTCCATCAGCGCCGAGAACTTCAACGGAGCGAAAGGCGGAGGCGGGCAGGCTACCACAGGAACAGGAACCAACGCGTCGAGGGAACTCGGGCAGGGATGGAAAGTAAGCCCCAGCGTCGTCATCAAATCAAAAACCACGTTTACCATTGCAGAAATTGACGGAGAGGGGTCCATACAGCACATCTGGATGACACCCACCGGCAACTGGCGCTTTTCCATCCTTCGCATTTACTGGGACGGTGAAACGGAGCCGTCGGTCGAAGTGCCGGTAGGAGATTTTTTCGGCATGGGATGGGGAAAATATGCGTCCCTGCAATCGCTCGCAGTGTGCGTCAATCCGGGAAGTGCCTTCAACTGCTACTGGCCCATGCCATTCCGGAAAAAATGTGTGATCACCATGGAAAACATTGATGTAAAGGATATGTATCTATACTACCAGGTGGATTACATCCTGACCAGTGTGCCCGACGATGCAGCCTACTTCCACGCCCGGTTCAACCGTGTCAACCCGTTGCCGTACAAAGAAAATTATGTGCTTGCCGACAACATAAAGGGTCGGGGGCACTATGTCGGGACCTACATGGCCTGGGGAGTGCATAACAATGGCTGGTGGGGTGAAGGCGAAATAAAATTTTATATGGATGGCGATAAGGAGTTCCCGACGATCTGCGGTACCGGAACCGAAGATTATTTCTGCGGTTCATACGATTTTGACACGCGCAGGGTAAATGACGCAGGCGTGGAGATCACGGATTACACGGAATTCTCAAGTCCTTATACAGGACTGCACCAGGTGATTCGGGGGGATGGGCATTACAATGTATCGCAGCGCTTTGGCATGTACCGCTGGCATATATCGGATCCGATACGCTTTGAGCAGGATTTGAAAGTCACTATCCAGGCGCTTGGGTGGCGCAGTGAAGGACGGTACCTGCCTCTGCAGGACGACATCGCTTCCACCGTGTTCTGGTATCAGACAGAGCCACATCATCCGTTTCCCGAACTACCATCGAAGGACCAGCTTGAAGTTAATTAAAAAGTGTTCCCATACCCGGTGAAGAAGTGCTTTCTGCTTTTTCTGATTGTCCTGTCCTCCTGCATCGATGAATACTGGCCGGAGATTGACAGGTACGAAAACCTGCTGGTGGTCGACGGAATCCTGACGGATAAGCCGGGACCGTACACGATCCGTCTGTCGACGACCTCTAAAATCCATTCACCGCAGTATAATCCCCTTCCCGGATGCTCCGTGATCCTTCTGGATAACACCGGAAACGCCGAACAACTCACCGAAACTGAACCGGGAACATATAGCACCTCCGTGAACGGAATTCAGGGTGTTGCTGGCAGGCAGTACAAAATACAGATCGTGACTCCGGCCGGGAAAAATTACTCCAGCCCCTTTGAGCAACTGCCGGCCCCTGTAGGAATAGATTCCATTTACACTGAGGTTATATATCACGAGACAGCTGACCTGGACCACGACATTGCAGGATTGCAGTTCTATGTGGATACCCACCGCTCTGAACATGACTCCAGCTATTTTTTATGGCAGCTCGAAGAAACCTATGAATTCCACTCCGATTTTTATCTCAATTATCTCTGGTACGGCTATTTCGTGCCATTTAACAACCCAGATACGTTCTATACCTGCTGGAAAACGAAGAACGTGGATGAATTCTTCACGGCAAGCACACTCGACCTGACCGAACCTGTCCTGAAGAAATTTCCACTCCACTATGTGGATACGGAAACCCGCCGCCTCCAGGTCACATACAGCCTCCTTGCCGATCAGTTCACCATCGGCGCTGAGGCATATTCCTATTATGACCAGGTCAGGTATCTGATGGTGTCCGAGGGATCCCTCTACGAAAAACAGCCCTATCAGATGACAGGAAATGTCAAAAACCAGGATGATCCGGATGAACCGGTGCTGGGATATTTCCTGGTCGCAGGGATGGATGAGAAAAGGATCTTCCTGCAACGGCCTGCGGAACTACCTTTTTACTATCCTGTCTGTGAACTGATCGTCGATATGAGGTCTCTCTCCGCAATGCCATGGGGATACTGGCCAATTTACATATCAATAGACAGATACAATCAGCTTGGGTATGCCGCTGATCCCTGCTTCGACTGCACAGCAAACGGCGGTATTCTTGAAAAGCCTGAATTCTGGAAATAGTATATTTGCACTACCGATTGACAACTTAAATGTTATTTGCATCCATCGATATCGGTTCCAACGCCGTCAGGTTGTTATTTGCCAATGTATTTGAGCTGGAGAGCCATATCCATGTCGAGAAGGCTACGTTGACCAGGATCCCTGTGCGACTGGGTACGGATGTGTTCAGCAAACAAAAGATCTCTCAGAAAAAGGCCGATGATCTTATTAAAACCATAAAGGCTTACAAATTACTGATCGATGTATATAAACCGCTGGCCTTTGACGCCTGTGCCACTTCAGCCATGAGGGAAGCTTCCAACGGGAAGGAAATCATCAAAAGGATCAGGAAAGAGACCCGCATTAAGGTCAGGATCATCAACGGGCTTGAAGAAGCATCCATTTTGCGGTCATTGGATATCTGGAGACTTGAATCCGATGAGAAATACCGGATGTTCATCGACGTGGGAGGCGGGAGCACTGAAATTTCAGTGACGCAGAACGACAGGCTGCTGGGTGCCAAATCCTTTAAGCTGGGCACGATACGGATCCTGGAAGGAAAGGAAAAAGAATCGGAGTGGGATTCCATGAGGGCCTGGGTAGCCCGGTACAGTGATCATCCGTATGGATTGATCTGCATCGGTACAGGAGGTAATATCAATAAGATCCATAAATTATTCGGCGATCAGTTACAGATGACCCTGGATATCGGGCAGTTGCGATATGCTTATGATTACCTGAGCGGAATCAGCATCGATGAACGTATGGACCTGCTCGGGCTAAGGCTTGACAGGGCCGATGTGATCGTGCCGGCTTCCCGCATTTATCTGACCGTACTGGAAACTGCAGGCATCAGCAGCATTTATATACCGAAGGCCGGACTTGTTGACGGAATGGTATATAACCTTTACAAGCGTTACAAGAAGGGTCCCGAACGAGAAATTTAATTCCATGCGCATGGATGGCATGTAACAATGATGACCATCAGGGTGCTTTCGGTCAGCGGCAATTCACAAAAAATCCAGAATAGAAATGAAAAATGTCAGCAAAATCATTTTTGCAGTTAGTATGGTCACTATTATATCCTGTACAACGATGAATGAAAATAACCAGCAAAAGCCATTGATCATTCAGGAGCAGGGCAGTTTTGCGGCAGGTGGTGATGTCATTACCCAACCGGGGACATTCGATCCTTACCATCCAACTCCAGATGGACAGACCTTTCATGGCGACCACGCCTATGTGTTTTACCAGATCCCTGCACAGGCACGCAAATTCCCCCTGGTATTCCTGCACGGTGCAGGACAGTTCTCCCGAACATGGGAAACCACACCGGACGGGAGGGAGGGCTTTCAAAACATTTTCCTCAGACGGGATTATAGCGTATACCTGCTGGACCAGCCGAGACGGGGAAATGCAGGGAGAGGATTGGATTCAATCACCATTAGGCCGATACCGGACGAACAATACTGGTTCAATAGATTTCGTATCGGCATCTGGCCTGATTATTTCCCGGGTGTGCAATTCGCAAAAGACCAGGAAACACTGAACCAGTATTTTCGCCAGATGACACCCAATACCGGCGCTTTTGACCTGGAAGTGATTTCCGATGCCATCTCAGAACTCTTCGACAGAATCGGTCCTGGAATTCTCGTCACGCATTCCCAGGGTGGCGGACCGGGATGGATGTCGGCAATTAAAAATCCGAATGTCCGTGCCATTATTTCCTATGAACCAGGCAGTAATTTCGTCTTCCCAACAGGAGAAGCACCACCCTCCATGCCCAGTTCAGGAGGTGTACTCGAGGATGTTGTTATACCCATGGAAGACTTTATGAAGTTGACCCGGGTTCCGATCATGATCTATTATGGAGATTATATTCCTGAAACACCGAATGACAATCCGGGGCAGGATATTTGGCGGGTACGGCTTGAAATGGCTAAGCGATGGCGGGATGCAGTTAACCATTATGGTGGAGATGTGACCATCGTTCATCTGCCCGAAATTGGCATTAACGGCAACACCCACTTCCCGTTTTCGGATTTGAACAATATAGAAATCGCGGACCTCATGTCACGGTTTCTAAAGGAAAAAGGATTGGATGTGAAGGAATGAATGATTTGTGAAAAGCCCATGGCTCTGCCGGTCCCTGCCAGAAATGTCCGACTGCCTAACCTTTTTTTACTTTCTCTTATCTTTCTTCTTATCCTTTTCGTTTTCAGGCACTATCGGTTTTTCCATATGGTACCCTTCCCTGGATAACGGGTGGTCGAGACTGGCAACGCCATATACGACCACGGCCGTAACAATGGCGGTTTGTTCCTGGTATTCCCGGATGCTTTTGTCGTAGGTATCCCTTTCGGTGTGCCAGATCTCCTGGTAACTGAAGTCATATCCTTTCGGATCTCCCGTATTGAACGTGAGGGTGGGCACTCCTGCCACGGCAAAGGGGCCGCTGTCGGTCCCCCATGGCTTGACCGGTCTTTCGGATGGCTGCCGCTCTTCGATCGTAAAGGGAAAGTCGGGATGAATGCTGTCCAAAGGTTCACAGATCTTCACAAAATCATCCATCATCGCCGTTGGAACGGATATCCCCGTGGGCACCGTCGGACCTCCGTCGCGGTTGAACATATTGGATATCTTTTCCAGTTTGTGTTCATTTCTGTCAACCCAGCTTTTCGATCCCAGCAGGCCGAATTCCTCCCCGGCCCAGAGAATGACCAGGATGGTCCGTTTGGGCTTTCCTCCCGCAGCCATGATCAGCCGCGCAGCTTCCATGGCAGGGGTGGCCCCGGAGCCATCGTCCACACCGCCGGTGCCAACGTCGTACGAATCCAGGTGCCCTCCCATGATGACGTATTCATCCGGAAATTCAGTGCCCGGGATGATACCGATCACGTTGTGATAAGGAATGGGGCCCGGTCTGAAATGATTCCTGATATCGAATTCCAGCAAAAAATATCGTCGCTCTTCCGTCATCTGCCGGATGATCCTGTACTGATGCTCATCCAGCTTGATATCAGGCACCGTCGGAAGGTGATCAAAGGTCAGGCTGTCGAAGTTCTTCCTGTCGTACATAACCTGGATGGGTGTTTTCGATGACTGGATCACACCGAGGATCCCGGCTTCGCACATCTCTTTGTAAAAAAGAGCAGGTTGTTCTTTCAGAGGCAGCAACTCCTTCTCAGGAAGGCCCTTGTCCCTGTTTTCCCGGTTCTCCCTCCTGATCCGGTAATTTTCCTTCTCAATGGAATCATTCACGATCCTGACAGAGTCACGGATACTGTCGGCACGCGCTGAATAATCAACGGGCCAGCCTTCGTTTTCACCGTTGATCAGCACCCATGCACCTTTCAGCTTTCCTTTCATCCGGTCGAACTCAGCACGGGTACGCGGTTCGATCAGCACATGACCGCGTTGTACCCCTTTCGTCCCGGCGGTGTACGAAGGTGTGGCAAAATGAAGCTGCATCCCCTCGTCAGAAAGCATTCGCCCAGTCCAGGGTCCGCGGTTGAAGCCTACCGGGAGCTCGCCCACGCTGTCCATAATCACCTGCATGCCCCATTCCCTGAACTTTCCAGCAGCCCACTCCGCGGCATTTTCATAAGCATCTGAACCAATGGGGCGCCCGCCGAACCGGTTACAGAGTACGTCAAGATGATCCATGACCTGGTTGTCGGCCTTCCCGATCTCAATGATCTTTCGTACGACCATATCGTTCTGAGCGGAAACATACACCGCCATCAAATGGCTAGCGATGATCAGCAATAACAGTTTGTGTTTCACAACAGAAATTTTATGAATGACTTTGGTTTAAAACTGCGGCAAAATTAGGAAAGTGGGCCCGATTATTAAAACCATTGGAAGGGATTCAGCTCGCAATTTCAATTATTGACCAGTATTTTTAACATTTTAACATGATCGTTGGTATGGATCACCACAAAGTAAATCCCATTCACCAAACCATCTGTTGGAATCGCATTTCTTGATTCTTTTAATTCCGAATGGATCACCTTCTGACCTGAAGCCGAAAACATTCCGAACGATACCGGAAATGGAATGTCGTGAGGCAGATCCAGATACAGCACACGTTCAACCACTGGATTGGGATAGATCGTTATCTGCAGCAGATCCTCAGAAGGCACATGCGTTACGGTTCCCTGCTGCAATAGCCTCGAAGTGGCACCTCCCGTCACGTAAACACTGGCATCTGTCCCAAAATCAATGGCACGGGCATAACTACCGGCAGTTGTGGCAGTCCATGCGGAAGTTCCATCGCTGTTCACTTTACATACGGCCATCTCGAACATCGTCCCCGCAGCCAGATACGCAGCATTCCATCCATCAAGTTTCATCAGGGAATGCGACAGCAGGTTAAGGCCCGGACCGTCTGCATCAGGATTATGCCATAAAACGTTGCCACTGCTGTCAAATTTCATAAACGCAGCACCCACCGTCCCCGCATTGGGATAACCGCTGATGACAGGATGATCGTCTGAACCTACTTCGATCCTGAATCCTGTCATATCGTTGATTTTTTCCCAGATCAGTGAACCTGACGGAGATAACTTTGTCAGTATACTACCAGGATCCGTAGCGACATATTCACCATTCACCAGGTAGCTATTCCCAAACCCATCGCCTGCTGCATCTCCGAGGGATAAACTATTCACACCAGGGTAGCTCCAGATGGTATTGCCGTCCAGATCAATTTTTATATAGCCATTGATGCTTCCAAAAAAGGATCTTGATGTGATCAGTATGCCATGATCGGGCGTAAACTTGAAATTGACCGGGGCTCCAATTCCGGCCGTATCAAAATAAGCCCAGAGAGGAGTGCCACTAGAATCGAATTTTTTAACAGTTGTGACCAGTCCTGTTCCACTGTTGCCCAATCCGAGCACATAGATGTTGTCATTGGCATCGGTCAGGCATTTCCTGGTGGAAGATCCGTCAAAATCTGTTTCATAGACAACTCTCCACAACAGATTGCCCGATGGATCATATTTCATCACCAGGCTGTTGGCATCCACAGGATCTGAGTATCCAGACCTTATCGTGCCAGAAACCACAATGTTTCCCTGGCTGTCGGTTTCAATCCAGGTGACGACCTCATGCCTCGAATTATCCGTATTATCGTACGTCTTTTCCCAGACAGTAACACCATCCGAATCTCTTTTTGTCAGGGTAATATCGCCACCGGGATTGTATTCCCAGTTTGCAGTGTACACATTGTTCAGTTCATCAGCTGCAACCGAAACGCCTCCCGGATAATTGACCCACCCGACATTTACCTGGGCGCCGGCTGACAGACATACCCCTAGCCCTGCCGAAAATATCCATGTTCTTATAATCCTGGTATAAATGCCTCTGATTTTCATCCAATCCAGTGTGTACTGTGAAAAAAGACTGAATGAAGAGCAGCACAGGATGATGGTTGTGATGATAAGATATTTCATGTGTAATTCTCCGCTTTTCAGTTGTGATCGAAGCATCATTGCATTCAACTTATTTTAAACCGGTTTTAATAAAAACAACATTCCCGCTATATTGTTCACCTGTTCAGAGAGCCGAGGATCTTACAAGGTCCCCGCAGGGTGAACTAAAAAAATTCTTATTTTTGTTTATTCTTAAGTAAGAGTTATTCCTAATAAAGATATGATCAAATGAATTCTTCTGCCGGGAATAGTAGAAAGAAGTTGTCTGAAAAAGGATTGAAAGTTACCCCTCAGCGCATGGCCGTTCTGGAGGCTGTTCATAAACTGAATAACCATCCCACGGCTGAAAATATCATAGAATATGTTCACAGATCCAATCCCAACATTGCCTCGGGTACCGTGTATAAGGTTCTGGATACACTGGTCGGAAACCACCTGATCAGGAAAGTCAGAACAGATGGAGATGCCATGAGGTATGATGGTATCATGGCTCCGCATCATCATATCTATTGCTCAGGGAGTAACGCGATTGAAGATTATACCGATCCGGAGCTGGATAAATTGTTGAATGAATACTTTACATCAAGAAAACCCGCCGGTTTTGAAATTGAAGAGATCGTCCTTCAACTCAGAGGAACATTCATAAATCGCTGAATATTAACCAAAACAATGCAATTATGGAAAACCAACCCGACAACATGAGCAAATGCCCTTTCACCGGGGCAACCGGCAGGCACAGCGTTGGCGCCGGCGGTACGAAGAACCGTGACTGGTGGCCAAATCAATTAAAACTGAACATTCTCCGGCAGCACTCCTCGTTATCCGACCCGATGGGCGTCGATTTCAATTACGCTAAAGAATTTTCAACGCTGGATTATGATGCCCTGAAAAAAGACCTTCACAAGGTGATGACCGACTCCCAGGATTGGTGGCCGGCCGATTTCGGACATTACGGACCGTTATTCATCCGTATGGCCTGGCACAGTGCAGGCACCTACCGCACGGGTGACGGCCGTGGTGGCGGTGGAAGGGGACAGCAACGCTTTGCGCCGCTGAACAGCTGGCCCGACAATGTCAACCTCGACAAGGCACGCAGACTGCTCTGGCCAATCAAACAGAAATATGGCAAAAAAATATCCTGGGCCGACCTGATGATCCTTGCCGGAAATGTCGCCCTGGAGTCCATGGGATTCAAGACCTTCGGATTCGCCGGCGGGCGTGAGGATGTATGGGAGCCCGAAGAGGATGTGTACTGGGGTTCCGAAACAAAATGGCTGGGTGATGAACGCTACTCCGGTGAGCGCGACCTGGACAATCCGCTTGCAGCCGTGCAAATGGGGTTGATTTATGTGAATCCCGAAGGGCTAAACGGTAATCCTGATCCCATCGCCGCAGCCAAAGATATCCGCGAAACATTCGCACGCATGGCCATGAATGACGAAGAAACCGTGGCACTCATCGCAGGCGGTCACACGTTTGGCAAAACGCACGGTGCCGGGGATGCTGCGCTGGTTGGACCTGAACCTGAGGCTGCCGGCATCGAAGAGCAGGGCCTTGGCTGGAAAAGCAAATTTGGCTCGGGTAAAGCCGGTGATACCATCACCAGCGGCCTGGAGGTGACCTGGACCACCACGCCCACCAAGTGGACCAACAACTTCTTCTGGAACCTGTTCGGCTACGAATGGGAACTGGAGAAGAGCCCGGCCGGTGCTCACCAGTGGCGGCCAAAGCATGGCATGGGCGAAGCAACGGTACCGGATGCCCATGACAAGTCCAAACGCCACGCACCAAGAATGCTGACTACGGACCTCTCCCTTCGCTTTGACCCGGCTTACGAAAATATCTCGCGGCGCTTCCTGGAGAATCCGGATGAATTTGCCGATGCGTTCGCCCGGGCCTGGTTCAAACTGACCCACCGCGATATGGGACCACGGTCACGCTACCTGGGGCCTGAAGTGCCCGCGGAAGAACTGATCTGGCAGGACCCGATCCCTGCCGTGGATCATCCTCTGATCGATGAAAAAGACATTGCTGCCTTAAAAGGTTCAGTACTGAAATCCGGATTGTCCGTATCCCAGCTGGTATCCACCGCGTGGGCCTCGGCCTCCACATTCCGCGGTTCCGACAAGCGAGGCGGCGCCAACGGTGCACGCATCCGCCTGGCCCCGCAGAAAGACTGGGCAGTGAACAACCCGGTTCAGCTAGCCAGCGTACTGGAAACACTGGATGGCATCAGGAAAACCTTCAATGCAGTTCAGTCCGGCGGAAAGAAAATCTCCATGGCCGACCTCATCGTACTGGCTGGTTGCGCCGGCGTTGAAAAAGCTGCCAGGGATGCAGGTTATGACGTACCTGTTCCTTTCACACCGGGGCGCATGGATGCTTCGCAGGAGCAAACCGATGTGACTTCGTTCGCAGTCCTGGAACCGGCAGCCGATGGTTTCCGCAATTACCAGAAGGCCAGATTTTCAGTCTGTGCAGAAGAGCTGCTGATCGATAAAGCGCAATTGCTGACACTGACTGCACCCGAGATGACTGTCTTGGTGGGCGGTATGAGGGCACTGAACGCAAACTTCGATCACTCCCGGCATGGTGTGTTCACAGATCGCCCGGAGGTGCTGACCAACGATTTCTTTGTGAACCTGCTCGATATGGGAACCGTCTGGAAACCGGCGTCAGAGTCAAACAGCGAATTTGAGGGACGTGACCGTGCGACCGGCGAATTGAAATGGACGGGTACGAGGGTGGATCTTGTCTTTGGTTCCAGCTCCGAGCTCAGGGCCCTTGCCGAGGTGTACGGAAGTACCGATGCCGGCGAAAAATTCGTCAGGGATTTCGTGGCGGCCTGGAACAAGGTCATGAACCTCGATCGCTTCGACCTGGTTTGATAGATCCGGTATGTAAAACCGGTCATGACGCATCCTATTGGAAGGATACCTTTTGTAAAGCGAAGGTTTGACAATTGAATTACCGCTCACGGCGAATCTGGGGCTTTAAAGAAAAATTTCCTTATCTTTAAAGCCAAAACCTGAACCATGACCATCGCAGAATACCTTCAGAAGGTAAACCAACTGTACAGGTCCGGTATATCCACAGAACACAGTTATCGGCCCGACCTTCGGAACCTTCTCGAAAGCCTGCTTCCAGGAATAGTGGTCACCAACGAGCCCTCCCGGATCGAATGCGGAGCCCCGGATTACATCCTTACCAGGAAGAATGTCCCGGTGGGTTACATTGAAGCAAAGGATGTCGGGAAAGATCTGAACAGCAAAGACCTGAAGGAGCAGCTGGACCGGTACAGGAAATCCCTGGATAATCTGATCCTTACCGACTACCTTACATTCCGGCTTTACCGCAATGGCGAATTAGTATCCCAGGTAGCGCTGGCTGATGCTGTCCCGGGAAAGATCATCCCACGGCCTGAGAATTTCGGGGCGTTTGAGGATATGATCGTGAACTTCGCCGCTTTCACGGGACAAACGATCAAGTCGGCAGCGAAACTTTCGGTGATGATGGCTGCCAAGGCCAGGCTCATGGCCGGCATTATCGATAATGCCCTGTCAGGCAGCCAGGCCACCGCCGGAACCAATCTTTTCGAGGAAGCCAACCATACCCTGCACGATCAGATGAATGCGTTCCGGCACGTGCTGATCCATGACATCACTGCAAAAGACTTCGCCGACATTTACGCACAGACCATTGCGTACGGTATGTTTGCCGCGCGGCTGCATGATCCGAGCCTGGAGGATTTTACCCGCCAGGAGGCCGCTAACCTTATCCCCGTTTCCAATCCATTCCTACGGAAACTGTTTCAGTACATAGCCGGCTATGACCTCGACGACCGGATCAAATGGATCGTGGATGACCTGGCCGATATATTTCAGCATACCGATGTGGCCGGTATCCTGAAGGACTTCGGCAGGGCCACCCGGCAGACCGACCCGATGATCCACTTTTATGAAACCTTTCTTTCCGAATACAATCCTGCCCTGAGGAAAAGCCGGGGTGTATGGTACACGCCTGAACCGGTGGTGAACTTCATTGTGAGGGCGGTGGATGATATTCTGCAAGAAGAATTCGGTCTGCCGCAAGGTTTGGCAGATACGTCAAAGATCAAGGTCAAGGTGCCTGTGCAGGGAAAAATAGTGGAAAAGGAGGTGCACCGGGTGCAGGTGCTGGATCCTGCCTGTGGTACCGGTACTTTTCTGGCAGAAGTGGTCCGCCAGGTACACCGAAAATTTGAAGGGCAGGAAGGGATCTGGAACCAGTATGTGGAAGACCATCTGCTGCCCAGGCTGAACGGTTTCGAGATCCTGATGGCCTCCTATGCCATGGCACACCTGAAGCTGGAACTGTTACTCCGTGAAACAGGCTACAAACCGACGCGTCCGCAACGGTTGAGGATTTATCTGACCAATTCGCTGGAAGAGCATCACCAGGATACCGGGACCCTTTTCGCTTCGTGGCTTTCGCAGGAAGCAAGCGAGGCGAATCATGTAAAGAGGGATACGCCGGTGATGGTAGTGATCGGCAATCCGCCGTACTCGGTGAGCAGCAACAATAAATCGCCCTGGATCGAAAAGCTGGTTTCGGATTATAAAAAAGACCTGAACGAAAGAAATATCCAGCCCTTATCGGATGATTATATCAAGTTCATCCGGTTCGGGCAGTATCTGATCGAAAAAAATGGTGAAGGGATTCTTGCTTTCATTTCAAACAATAGTTTTATAGACGGGATCATCCACCGGCAGATGAGGAAATATCTGGCCGAAAGCTTTGACAAGATCTATATTATTGATTTGCATGGCAATGCCAAGAAGAAGGAAACGACGCCGGATGGCGGAAAAGACGAGAATGTCTTTGATATCATGCAGGGGGTGAGTATTAATATCTTTGTGAAGAAGGGATGATTATGGAACTTATGTTTTTTAGTGAAGATTATAAAGAATGGCTAAAGGAATTGAAAGCCAGAATATTAAGTTGTCAGCTGAAAGCTGCAGCCACTGTTAATACGGAATTATTGAGATTATACTGGGATATAGGGCGCATGATTGTTGAAAAACAAGATGTTAGTAAATGGGGGGCTAAATTAATCGAACAATTAGCTTCTGATCTTAAAATAGCCTTTCCGGATATGAAGGGATTTTCAAGAACCAATTTGTATTATATTCAAAAATTTTATCGCTTTTATAATCAACGAGATATAATTGTCCAACAGCCTGTTGGACAATTTGAAGACCTTTCTATCGATATAGCACCGGAAATTGTTGGAAATAATAGTCAAGTTACTGAAAATAAAGATATTAAATTAGTCCAACAGCTTGTTGGACTAATTCCCTGGGGTCATCATATTGTTATTTTTCAAAATATTATAAATCCATCTGAAGCACTTTTTTATTTAAAAGAAACCATCACAAACAATTGGAGCCGCTCTGTACTTCAAATGCAGATCGAAAGCAATCTTTTTGCCCGCCAGGGGAAAGCAATCACAAATTTCAACCTTACGTTGCCCAAACCACAGTCTGACCTTGCCAACCAGCTACTCAAAGATCCGTACAATTTCAGTTTCCTTACCTTGGAATCAGATGTACAGGAGCTTGACCTGGAACGACAGCTTGTGAAAAACATCACCAGGTTCCTGCTTGAACTGGGAAAGGGATTCGCTTACATGGGCCGGCAGTACCCATTACAAGTGGGGATAAAGGAATACAGGCTGGATTTGCTGTTCTATCATGTCCGGTTGAAATGTTATGTGGTCATCGAATTGAAGGCCAAAGAATTTGAACCTGAATTCATCGGGAAGCTGAATTTTTATTTATCCGCGTTAGATTCACAGGTAAAGGTGCCCGATGATGGACCGACCATCGGCATGTTGCTTTGCAAGACCAAGGATAACCTCAGTGTGGAATTCGCCCTCCGGGATGTGAACAAGCCCATCGGCGTCAGCGAATTTACCTTTAGCGAACTCCCGAAAAAGATACAACGGGCGATGCCTACGGTGGAAGAGCTGGAAAGGGAACTTTTTAAAGACGAAACCAATGAATGACAACAAGTTAGCACAGGTTTTTCATTATGACCTGTATGGGGTAAGGGAGGAGAAGTATGAATTTTTATTTCAATATTCCTTCAAAAATATCTCATGGGAAAATCATGTACCTGTAGCAACAAATTATTCCTATCAATTTATGAACGAAACTATTGGCAATGATTATAATAATGGATTTGCAATAGATAAGATCTGGTGTAAATTTAATCCTGGTGTCGAAACTGGAAAAGATGAATTCTTTGTCAACAATAATAAACAGGAATTAATTAATAGGTTTCAGGAGATCGATGAAATTGTTGTTCAACGCTTTGGCATAAAAGACAATAAAGGATTTAAGTTAAGATCGAGATTAAAAAATGGCATTTTTGATATTCACAATATCCGAAAATATTTGACCAGACCTTTTGATTATCAATACTGTTATTATGATCCCTTAATACTACGAAGAGCGTCATTTGAAATTCATAAGCATATTATTGAGTTTAAGAACCTGTTTTTAATTTGTAAGAGAGGAAGATTGCTCGGAAGTGATGGTTTTTTTAGTCATATTTCTATTTCGAATAATCTTACAGATAAAAATTATTTGGCAGATCAATCATACTGTTTTCCATTATATCTCTATCATGATAAGTCTTATAATGAGCCTATTAATCAATCACTCTCAAGGGAACCTAACTTGAACATAAAAATAGTCCAGCAGCTTACTGGACTATTAGGACTTAACTTCAGTCCCGAAAAAGAAACCACTCCCGGCACCTTTGCCCCCATTGACATCCTCGACTACATCTACGCCATTCTTCATTCCCCGACCTACCGTACGAAATACAAAGAATTCCTGAAGATCGACTTTCCCAGGATCCCTTATCCCAAGGACCAGGACACCTTCTGGCAGTTCGTGAAACTGGGCGGGGAGCTCCGGCAGATCCACCTGCTGGAGAGCCCGGTGGTCGAGCGGTTCATCACATCCTACCCGGTCAGCGGCACCAATGAAGTGGAGAGAGTGCGGTACGAAGATGGCAAAGTGTGGATAAACGGCAGCCAGTATTTCGATCATGTCCCGCTGATTGCCTGGGAATTCTACATCGGTGGCTACCAGCCGGCGCAGAAATGGCTCAAGGACCGCAAAGGCCGGCAGCTGTCGTTCGGGGATGTCCGGCATTACCAGAAGATCATCGTGGCCCTGGCGGAAACGGACAGGATCATGAGGGAGATAGATGGGGTGGGGTTTGACTAAGCATTTAAAACGACAATAGTGCAAATTTTATTTATTAAACGTGTCACTTTCAGTGTATCCGATCCATCTGGGTCTTACCGTGTGTTATTTGATCAAAGACAAAGGTGCGGTCCTCTTCGATGCCGGTTTGCCCAGGAAAATAAACCGTTTCAAAAGATCCCTTTCCAGGATACCGGTTGATCCTTCGGAGATTAACCTGGTCATTCTAAGCCACGCACATTTTGATCAGGCGGGAACGGCAAAGGACATCCGTGAATTAAAACTGTCTATCCAGCTCACGGGCGTCCTTTTCATCCGGATAAAATAAAAAAAGAACTCGGATTTACCTCCTGATCCATCAGTAAATACTTCGGTTCGATTTCGAACCCCGAATGGGGTGCAATGGAGGGAAGCGGAGTCCAGACGAAAGTCGGAATCGACAATTTTCTGACTTATTGAAAATTTTCGTAATCGAAGACCAGCGACTGCACGCGCCACTTTTCTCCAATAGTGAACTTTCGCTCAATCAGCGGGATCAGGACCAGCCCTCCCGCGACCAGCGAGCTGCTGATGATGGCGGTCTCTTTCGATAAAAGCGGTGAATCCTTGTTGATGGCGTTGTTGAATATTTCCAGCAATCCATACCCGATACCGGCGATGAACAAGACAGGAATGGCCAATTTAATCCAGAATCTTTCTATATAAACTGCAGTAATATCCTTTATCGGAATTAAATACATATCATCGATCACGATACTTGAATCGCCGATCTGTGTCAGTGAGCCTTTTATGTCCGTACCAGGTGGATAGTGTTTCACGCTGACATGAATGTCATCTCCTTCATGAAATTTAACGTTCTTCACTGTTCCCGGTCTTTCGATCAGGAATAGGTTCTGGGAACTGGCTGACAGGAGCAGAAACAGATGAAAAACAATCAGAAATATGCACCGGGTCATACGCATAATGCAATCCGAGCGTCCTAACGGGCCCAGTAATGCCCGAAGACGATGTAATAGGCAAACTGATCCGGCCCGCGGGCAACGTCAATCCCCATCCTGAGCTTGAAAAGCCGGGCGATGAGGTAACGAAATCCTGCCCCGCCAGCCCAGTACCAGTTCTTATCCTCCAGGTATTCATTCGTGCTATAGGTTCTGCCGGTCCCGACGAAGCCGACCACACTCCACCTTGGCACGATGTCGATCCGTTGCTCCGTCTCGAATGACAGGGTCTTCTGCCCCTGGTACTTGGCTGCCGGGAGCCCGCGCATGGTCAGGAACGGGAGCATATAGAAGGGTGCGTCGTCAGACATCATGTGATATTCGGCCATGAAGCCGCATACCCAGGGTTTGAGAGGCTGGAAGAAGATGTTGGTGTAGATATCCAGCTCCTGGTAATCGTTGTCACTGCCAAGCCAGTTCCTCGCCAGGGTACCGGTGGCCCTGAACCGTATCCCTTTGTCGGGCGTGAAGATCGAATTGCGGTTGTCCCATTCGGCAAAAAGACCTGCATAGCCGACATTGGAGCGCATATCCTTATTTTCGAACAGGGTATCCAGCTGGAAGTACTCGATGATCCTGCGCAGGGTATCGTTGATGTGGAGGTCATATTTCACTTTGGTGCTGGCGAAGGTGTAATTCAGGCCCAGGAAGATCTTTTCCTTCCAGATGTTCTCGCTGGCTTCCACAATGCCGAACGCAGATCCCAGGTTGAACAGGAATGACTTTGTCCGTTCCCCGGTGAGCTCTGTGTTGATGGTCCTGTAGAACTCTACATTAAGCGGCGCATAGCCAGCTGCGATCCTGTATCGCATGCGTGCTTTCGGAAAAGATCCCTGCCGCAGTGCAGCCACCCCCCAGCTGTCATTGAGCGTCCACATGCCAGCCACACCGGTGATGTCGGGAAAAGTATAATTAGCCTTAGCCTTGGCACTGGCTTTCGGGCTGATGAATACCAGCGCCATGGCCAGCCCGAAGTCTCCCAGGGCAGGTTCACTGACAATGGAAGGCCATGGAATGAATCCGTGCATTTCGATGAGATACCTGCTCCAGTCCAGCTTGTGGTCCAGGGTATCGATCATAATCGATTGCTTTTCCTTTGATTCGGGAGCTGGCTGTTGGGGCTGGGTCTGTGCAGATGCCCATGCCGTCGCCGACATCAGCATGACGATAACGAATCCTCTGATCATGGCGGGAATGGTATTGTGAATGATAAAAAACCGTTTCAAATATATGACATATGTCAGGTAAATGCAAGGAAAGATTTATTTTTTTGAAGAACTGGCCTTTAACCTGACAGAACAGATTCTTTGACATCACCTTGCCGCAAAACGTTGATCACCTTAATTCATTGATTGTATGTCTGTCAGGGGATAGGATTGATACCGGTTCAGGATGGCCAAACTGCCCGGTGTGTGCACCAGCCACTGAAAATCATTAATTTCTGAATATTCCAACGATCTCACCGTAATAGACCATGTGATAATCCTTTTGCGGGTAATATCTTTTGATGATGGCCGGATCAAGGGTCGCCGGATCAAGAAAATGTTTATGAACGATCCTGCATTCAAAATGAATGGTCGATTCGGAAATAAAGAAGGAATTCACATTGCTGCATTTCTCCACATGCAGGTTGCATACTTCCAGTTTATTGATGTCACGTCCAGACCGGGTACCGCACAGATTCAATTCCTTGCGATACCTGTCAGGCAGAACGCAGACAGAGAAATCCTCTTCGGATTCCATGAATTGGAAGGTATAACGCACGGGCCTCACCAGTACATTCATGACGTCCTTGTTCCAGATATGTCCGATGGTACTCCAGCCGATGGTCATTGGATTGGGAGGATCGCCGGCGACCAGCAGGATCCCATCACCGTCAAGTCTGTTCAGCGTTTCCAGCAGTACCTCGGATAAAGCAACCTTTGTTCTCATGACGTGTTGTTTTAGGAACATCAAAAATAACATGATCCGGCCATCAGGCAACTTAACCAAAGGTTTGTTTAAAGGCCGCCTGTACTTCAGAGAAACAAACTACAAAGCCCAGACAGGTTACCACAATAAGAAATGACCTCAGGGCAGGATGTTTGTACCATCTCTTATTCTTTTGAATCTTCTTCATATTGACATCATCTCCCAGAGCAGCCTTGATCGCTTCCATCTGTTCCCTGGATAATGCCGGAATTTTCCCTCCTTTGTTAACCAGAGGAATGGGTATGCCCCTTACGATGATTCCGCCTGTGTAAGAATTCTTTTTCACATAATACGGATTCCTGAATTTTTTATCCAGGTTTGAAACCAGTACCAGCGCAGCCAGGGCTACCAGCAATGGGATGATCACCCTGGCAGTAAAGAAAGATGATATACCGTCGTTCATAGATATGTGATTTCAAGATATTTTTTCCTGGCCTCCGGACTCATTGAATTTGAAAGATTAATTCCCGACGACAAGCTTTTTCACCACGCGTCCGGTATCTGCACGGATGACCAGGAGGTATACTCCCGGGGTGAGACCCTGCAGATCGAGGATCTCAGAATGGACGCCGGCAGAGCGGCAGGACTGCTTCGTTTGCAGGAGCACTTGTCCTTTAATATCGAGAATTTCGCGGTATACGGTGCCCTCCTCCTTGATTTCATACGTAAGGTAGATTTCACTGCCTGTGGCCGGATTCGGGTAAATTTCGGCTTTAATGGGAACAGCCTGTGTCGCTTCATCCGCAGCATTCAGGATGAAGGGCCTTGATTCGGACCAGGCGGCTTCTCCATTGGGTGCCATGCCCCTGACGGCCCAGTAATAGGTTTTACCGGGTTCGGCGGTGAAATCTTCCAGGCTGATCGCTGTCTGGTCGCCGCAGTATGATTCATAAAGGATGGTGGCAGGACCCACATGGGGATCCGTAGAAATAAAGAAACTGTAATCACCCAGTTCACCTTCCTCCGCTTTCCATCTGAACAGCATTTCCATTACACGGAGCGTGCTTCCCGGGCCCGGAGATAACAGAACGATCCTTGAATGAACGGTCCCCACCATATAAGCGATATACCAGGGCTTTTGACCGTCCAGACTATCGAGGTACCACCAGTCTCCTTCATTAGGTTTGAACCAGTATATACCGAAGTCATAATAGGAAAGATTGATCCCATCCTGTTTCGAGATAAGGTTTGACAGGGATATTTCAAGTTCAGTGCCGAATTCGGTCTCATAGGTATTTTCAGTCGAATAAGAAACTTCATCGTTCATACTGGCACCGAGATCGAACACTTCGGGTAATCTGACTCCCATTGAAAGATCATACTCATATGAATTCTTATCCGTGACAGAAGTAGTGGTGGTGGTCACTTCCGAAAACGAAAACACAGGTCCGGAATTGGGATGGCTCCAGCTGACCGGTCCCAGCGGACTCAGATCATTCTCAAGCACGCTGTAATACATAGCCGTGCGATGATCCGGCTTCCAACCTGCCAGGTCTGCCGCATTGGGCTCGTCGATCAGGTAAGGGAACTCTGATATTTCGATGTTTTCAACGTAGGTAAATATCCCGGTTGTCCTGAACTGGTATTGCAGGGAATTGATGACCGGATGCAGGCTGTCGTACCATGGATACACCTGATAGCTGATTCTGCGGATCTGAGGCACCGACCAGATGCGGCAGCCCAATTCCTGCGACTCTTCATTCAAGCCGAAATTGGTGGTCAGGGAGGTTTTGACCGTAGAACTGGATGTTTCCTTATTTTCAAAGGCTTTTGAATATTTAAATGATTCATCCATACTCATCACCTCTTCCTCTTTAGTCTCGATCTTGAAACCCAGGGAATAAGAATCCTCATAGGTAGATACTACTTCCGTCTTTGATATGTTTTCGGTCTTGAACTTCAACTCGGTCGGTTCCACTTCGGGCGTGTGCAGGGATGTCCATACCGGCCAGTTGATAGAGCAGGGCGGAGCACCATCCGTAATTCCGACCAGGGTCCAGAGGCTTCGGATCTCTTTTCCGTACAATTCATCATTTGCCAGGTCCATGCTGGTGACAGAAGAATTCGGGACAGGTCTCCAATTATCTGATTGAAAGAAAGCACCATAGATATGCCCCTTCTTATCCGGATAGAACGCGCACACCTGCTGTTTCAGACCGTCTATTCCTGCTACTTCCTTGGTAAAATCCCATGGGACCATCAGCGTGGCACTGCGAAGATCCTGTCCCTTATCGATCTGTTGTGGAGGACATGCTGCCGGAAGAACCACCTGTGATGTACGAACGTATTGAGGCCTGGCTGCAGTATCCGGCGGAATGAACCATTCATCGGCAAACAGGCTGTAGCTTTTATCCGAATTTTCAGCCCCGGAAAGACTGAAAACCGTAAACCTGTTGCCATCTTCGGGGTGGACTGTCTCTCCGGACCTGTTGCCTCTGATACTACCCTGGATCAGTGTCATGACTCCGGGAGGTACGGAAAAGAAAGGTTCTGAATACCATCCTGCGACCGGGCTTTCAAACGATATGAATCCCATGGCGGGCGGAATGTAGGTACTGTATACATAACAATCATTGTTGTTGGCATCCCTGTAATTT
The DNA here is from genome assembly GCA_022711405.1 of Bacteroidota bacterium. Taxonomy (GTDB): domain Bacteria; phylum Bacteroidota; class Bacteroidia; order Bacteroidales; family JAGONC01; genus JAGONC01. The sequence continues at coordinate 8,225 of JAKLFC010000003.1, read as the reverse complement.
ATAACGGATCCAAACATATTTCCGGGCAGTGAGATGCCATATTTGGAATGATAGGAAATCCATTGTGCCTGATTGTCATAACGAAACTCTTCCACTGAAAAGGTATTGGACTGGGTGTTCCACACGAAGGTCTTCAACGCTTCACCCGCCTGGACTGCCCCTACCTTATAGGAAACAGGAGGGGCGTCAAAGGTTTCATTGATTCTGCAATCCCAGGATGTTCCGTCAACTGACAGCTGCGCCCAGCATTCGATAAACCACTGGGTGCGGATCGGATTCTGAATGTACGACCAGAACCACAGCCGGTCGTTGTACACGAACGCGAAAGCCTTTCCGATCAGGTTGAGATCATATTCATGCCCCAGATCAGGATGGTACAGATACCAATCATCCTCATGCAAATAGCCAAACACCAACTTATTGGATCCGTTTACCAAATAGGGCTGAAAATCGCCATTCATGTAAGAGTATACATAAGGATAATACCTTTTTGCAAGGAGTCCCTGGTCATGAGAATTCCCATTTTCTTCTGTCCAGACAAACATGAACAGATCGCCGTTATAGGTACAGAACGCTGTGCCATTTTTCAGCCACACCACATCCTTTCCTTCTGAGTCAAGCTGATGGGACTGGAACATCTGATCAGGGAAAATGGTTTGCGGTTGAGAAATCAGATCCTTGCCATTCAGGATTAAGAAGACAATTAAACCGCAACAGATCATATATTTTTTCATGGTGTTTTTTTTTAAAGCAGATACTTTAAATGAAGGTATTAAAGAAAATAGACGATCCGGGCCGTTGCAGAGATATCGTTACTTAATCCAGCTCCTGCGCTGAAAAGGAAATGATCGTTAAACCTCCAGTCAAACTGGATGCTCCCGTTGATGAAAGTGCCGGATTTCAGGGTTGAAATAACCGTATCCTCATAGGTTTGCCCATCCTCCTGCTGCGTGCGCACGATATTGTACTCATTCCTGCTGTAGCACAGATAAAATCCCGGACCAGCCATGATGGTAAACTTTTTATGGGCAAAGGAGGCCAGAAGATTGACCCAGGTATAGGACAGGTCGAAGGTATTCTTCCTGGTTTCATCCATGAATTCCACGACAGGATTGAGATTGTCATCGATCGCTTTGGTAGTTCCGAACGAGTACACTGTATGGGGGCTCAGGGCCAGTCCCCATTTAGCATCGAAATGATACCTGAAATTAAAGCCAATCCCATACCACGGGGAAATATTTTCGGAGTTGATGATCAGATCCGTAGTCTTACTTTTATTATTGATGACCGTATACTCCCTTCTTGTCAGTCCGATCGTCAAATGGCCTTCGATGTACCATTTATTTCCGGGTTTATCAAGCAGCACCATACCGGCTGCAAGACTCAATCCATGCAAAAGGTCTTTGTAATCCACAAAGGAATTGAGCGAATCGATCTCATCCTGATCAAGTTCAAGGGTGCCAAAGTCCTGTCCGTCCCAGAGCGAATGCTTTGTCATGGTGAGCAGTTTCAGATCAGCATCGAGAAAAGAGTAGTTCAGTTCCAGGAGAAATTTCTCTTTAAAAGGTTGTTCCTCCTGGTAATTATTCTGTGCACAAACGTTGACCGCAAAGGCCAGGCCTGTCAGAAAGATCATTAATTCTTTCATTTAGGATGATTTGTTGAGTTTCCGAAGAATTTAATTAAAAGAGGATTCCTTGAGTACGTCCTGAGATGGTTTAAATGGTAGAGAGAGGGAAGGCTGGGAAAAATAAACAGTATCGGCAGAAAAGCAGATTCAGAACGAATGACCATGTAAATATAGATTACTTTCTTAACAATTGGAACAAACTGCCTGAAATTTTTGAAAGAGGCTATTTCGCGGTACATTCAATAATCCTGAAAGTGGGTTTGACTGCTTACACTGATACGAAAATACTAAAGAAGATCACCAGCGTTGCGTCTTAGTTTGTAGTCACCCTCATAACGGGTTACACGGTATTTAAACCGTGGTAAGGAGCAAATTCCATTAGACGTTTTTCCTATCTTTACGGCGTGTAATCATGAGCTATGAGCAGAGGATTTGTCAGGGAAGACGACCAGGAAGAGATCCCGATGGTTCCACCCAGGGCCCATCTACCGGCCGGGGTCCCCAACTACGTGACCCAGACTGGTATGGATGAACTGCTGGCCGAGCGACAGGCGCTGATGAATGAGAAAATCAACCTGGACATCGCCAGTGAAAAGGAGAAGCGGATCACGGTGAACCATATTACAGCCAAATTGCGACAACTGGACAACCGGATCTATGAAGCCAGGATCATCGACCTGAAGGAACAGCCAAAAGATGAAATAAGGTTTGGCGCCACCGTAACCATAAAAACGGTTTCGGACAATGAAATTCAGACCTTCCAGATAGTAGGTGTTGACGAGACAAGCCCTTCCAGGGGTAAGATCTCTTTTTTATCGCCCCTGGCCAGGGTGCTGACCAATAAAAAAGTCGGTGAAAAAGTCAACCTGAAAAGTCCCAAAGGAGACCGTATCTTTGAGATCATGGATATAAGCTACCGGTAATGGTGATTTGAATGCCATTCAGCCCCCATCCCCTGCCCCTTGTAAACCGAAGGTGATTAAAATACCCCCACTCTGTTCTTGGTTCGAGCCACACAAGCTACTCTCCAATCGAATAATTTACCGAACCATTTTTGAAGTGGGCTCAATTTTACCGGATAATAGTAATCTGATTCAAACCAACCGTTTTTCAGATAATAAGCATAATCACGATTCGTTTCATCGAGCATTATTTTCATGCTGGATCGGGCCATTCTGAATAAAAACAATTTAAGCATGGATGGGGACGGATATTTACTATTTATCAATCTTGCATAGAACCTTCTGCTCTGCCTTTCAATTATTTCATCATTTTTTTGCTTCGTTTTTTCAGGAATTGGTACTATGGTCAATATACAACAACCCTTGACGACATTGAATCCTAATCCATTAGCGATGAAATTCAAATACTTGACGATCTTGTTTCCTCCATATATTCCCTGGTTTACCAAGCTGGTGAATGTGATCCCAAAAAATCGGGGACGATGAAAAACGAAGCCCAGCCTGTCAAGGAATATTTTCATCCATGCCGATACCTGAAATGAGTAGTTGGGTGACGAGAATACTACGCCATCTGAATTCATCATCTTTTGGATCAGCAAGTCCCTGTCGTCTTTTAGCGGACATAACTCTTCACCTTTATCAATACACAATCTGCATCCTTTGCATGTTCCCAGGTGATAATCACTGAGCTGTACAATTTCACATTCTATATCTCCCAGTGACTGAAGATTTTTCAGGAATTGTTCAGTCGCATTGTATGTATGCCTTTTCTGGGCGTTTCCGACAAATGCAGTGACCTTCATTACTTGATTTTTTAAATGTTTCTTAATCACTAGTATGAACCCCAGGGCAAGCCCTTGACCTTAATTCCGGCGCAAGCACCGGGGAATTTACCCGTGATGACCTCTCCCCCTGTCCCCCTCCCCTTCAGGGGAGGGGGTGAAGGGGGCGGGGTCATTACTATTGAAATTCAGTGATAAAGGTACTAATTTTTCAGGGCTTATCGGCCTCTTCCTTTTATCCTTTTTCTGATGTATATTTACACCTACTTACCCTGATACAGATTTATCCTAAAATCTATGGAAACAAAACAACCCAAAATACTGGTCATTGGTGCCGGAGGAATAGGAGGAATTACAGCGGCACATGTCGCCCGTGCGGGATATGATATTGAGATAGTGGATATTCAGCCCGGACTGGTCCATAAAATAAGAGAAGAGGGTATCCATGTCAGAGGGATGAAGGGGGAATTCAATGTGCGGCTGAAAGCCCTGGATGATATCCGGAACATTAGTGAGAAAAAAGATATTGTCCTGATCGCGACCAAAGCAAATGCGCTGGAGCAGGTTGCAAGGGATATCCAGGCTGTTCTCAGTGAGAACGCCGTCATCGTGTCGATGCAGAATGGGATGTGCGCGGAATATCTTTCCGGTATTTTTGGGGACCAGCGGGTCATTGGTTGCATCATTGGCTGGGGAGCCACCGTTCATCAGCCCGGTGACCTGGAAATGACCTCAACAGGAGACCTGGTCATTGGATACCGGGGTTCACGGAAACCGTTTCATTTTGATTTCGTCAGGGAAATATTGAGCACCATAGCACCGGTCATCCAAACAGAAAACCTGCACGGATACCTGTATTCCAAATTGATCATAAATTCCTGCATTACCACAGTCGGGGCGCTGTGCGGTCTGACCCTCGGTAAAATGCTGGTAAAACGCAAAGCACGGAATATCTTTATTCATATTATCCGTGAAGGGATTGAGGTTAGTAAGGCTCTTGGGATAACCGTTGAAAAATATGGTGGTAAGGTTGATTTCTATAAAATTGCCGGGGCCAGAACCCGTATGGATCACATCAGGAGCCATCTGATCATCCGGATCATTGGCATAAAATACAGAAGGTTGAAATCCTCCAGCCTTCAGTCGCTCCAGGCTGGCCAACCAACAGAAGTTGATTTTCTGAACGGATATATTTCAAACAATGGAAAATCACTCAGCATTCCCACTCCTTTGAATGATTTCCTGATCAAAACGATCCGGGAGATTGAAGAGGGAAAAAGGAAGATCATACCTGAAAACCTTGATCTGACTTTCTTTGATCCATACAGCTAAACTTTCAGGATTCCGGTTAAAGAATGTAACAGGATCCAATTTGACAGTAGATTTTCATTGCTTGAATAATAAAAGACCTTATAACTATACAAATGAATAACTGGATTGGCACTATTTTGACTTTCACCGCGGCAGCACTGGCGTTCCTGTTTGGTATCCTTTACCTTACCAGGAAGAAATTTATGAACTATCACAGGATAGCGTTACAAAAAAACTGGGATGAATTGGTCCCGGAGATGAGGACCCTGATAAAAGCCTTAATGAGAGCCGCTGCTGGCGGTTTTCTTTCCGTATCCTTTGCACTCATTTTTCTACAACTGCATTTCAACATCAGTCATGAACGCTGGATAGCCCTGACCATCCTGATAAGTGGCAGTATCATGGCTCTTGGTGCATTGTACGCTATGCTTCTGGTCAGGATGAACACTCATGGACGTCCTCCACTTGTCCTTGTTCTGGTAATTTTTATTCTGATGATTGCCGGATATTTTTTCAATATTGCAGGTTGATGATCGGTGGACAGAGCTGATGATTTTACCACTCCTTGCAGGAAAACACTGACCACTATATTTCTTTGATTGTATTGGTGTGAAGGGATGGGATTGAAACCGGCTCAGGGTGTTCAATTTGTTCCGTTTTGAAGTTGTCAGTTTATCCTTTTTTTCCACTTGTCCCTCAATTCCTGGCTCATTCCTGGCGCGGCGGAAAAATGTATCGATGGAGCGATGTAACGACGTAGCGAAATTCGAAGGATTCCAGAATTTGACAAATGTGCTGACTGAATCCTGTAACGCACTGAAAATCATAAATCAAATATCGGTTAATCGTTCATCATATATCAAAAACCCGCGCGTTCCCGCGCTGGTTTTTGCCCGTCTCCCCGGAAGAATTCGAACCTTCGACCCGATGAACCACCAGATCATCAGCCCCGTTCAGTACATCAATTACTTATTTCGTAAAAATGATAGAAAGCACTGGGTGTGGTTGGATTCAGATCTCTTTCTGCTGTGGAATGAAGTTGGGGATGGATTTGGTTCGTTGCCCAAAAAGTTTTTTTAAATTTAAGAATCGCGAGAAGGCAGACCTATTATTTTGTTTTCCTGATTTTTAACCTGGGATTTACTCCTTTACTGGTTCCTTTTGAGTTAAAGATTGACACACCAATACCTTCAGTAAACACTCTATATTTCATTAAAACTGTAAATTTCTCCCCTTTAAATAGGCGATTTCAAGGTATTTTTTCCGGGTTTCATCGCTGACCGATAAAATGGAATGAAAATAAATATGGTCGACACTTTCAACACCGGGATATTTTAAGCTCCAATCATCAATTGTTTTTTCCATGGCAACCTTAAATCCTTTTTCCCTGTATACCTTCTCGTTGAAAAAAGTAGGCTGCATGATAACCGCTTTTTTAATCCTTAATAAGGGGATCCTGCCGTCAGGATCTCCTTTCCAGCCGTCTTCATTCAATTTGTACGCGAATCCATAGGTTAAAACTCTTTCCAGCCAGCCTTTTACTATTGCCGGAAAGTGCATCCAAAAAACCTGGGTTATGAAAACCAACACATCTGCGGATGCTACTTTCTTTTGTTGTCGTAAGACATCTTTTGGCTTTTGAGAGTTTATCAGCCTTATGAGATCTTCATCGGTTTTGTTTCTTATGTACAATTTTGCAATAAGCCGCTTCACAGGCCCGCCGGCTAATCCGATAATCATTGCTCTCATATCCATTTGCTGAAAAAGATCTTTAGGCATATCCGCATCCACAAAAAATGAATAATCCATATCCTGAAATACAGGATTGAACTTTATCCTGTACAAATCCACAATCTCGTACTGATGCCCCGCTTCCTTGAGACCTTTGACAAAATTGTCAAGGATGGCTCTGGTGAAGGACATTGGATTCGAATGGGCATAGATGATCAGTACTTTCATGATTTTAGGTATTAAAAGGTAATATATCTTTTTACTTTTTCCGCGTATTGCTGGTACTCCTGACCATAATGCGAGCGAAGGAATTGCTCTTCTTTAACCATGATGATATGATGGATGAACCACGCCCCAAGGAATGCTGTAATATTTACATAGTTCGGATTAAAAAGACAGGATGAAAACAGGATAAAGATAAATCCTAAATAAAATGGATGCCGGCTTATCGAATAAATACCCCTTGTATGTAATTTGTGTTTGTTTGATGAAGACAAGCCAAAAATCAAATCATTATTTAACTGAAAAGTTGAAAGGATCAAGATGATTGTTCCGATCACTAAAAATACGAGTGCAATCAGATCAATATACCATGTAGGTTCAAAAATTCGGTGGATACTTATCTTCAATCCTTTCAATAATAGGAATGCCAGGTTGACCAGTACCAGCATTTTTGCCAGAATAAAATAAAAAACAGGGATTGGCGGACTCCCTATAATACTCTGCTTTTTAATAACAGACCGGCTAATGACGACAATAACCAATAAAAAAATCAGTAAAGTGATAATCAGAACAATTGTGGCAATCATGGCCTGGTTGGTTGATGAAATCCGAGATTTCCGGATCAATTTACAAAGCAGTTTATAAGATTTACAATGTCGAATCCGGTATCATTGTGAAACTTCAGCCGAACTTTGACAATTCAGGAGTAAATATAAGGTGGGAATTCAGGAAAACAAAATAATAATTGATTCTAAAATCAACCTAATATTGCAAGCAAGGATAACTTTTTCCTCAATTCCTTGCTTATTCCTGGCGCGGCGGCAAAATGTATCGATGGAGCGATGCAACGACGTAGCGATATTCGAAGGGTTCTAAAACTTAACAAATGTGCTTACTGAATCCTATAACGTACTGAAAATCAAAAATCAAATATCGGTTAATCGTTCATCATATATCAAAAACCCGCGCGTTCTCTGGCGCGTTTTTTAATGGATGATTAATCACGAGCTATTAGCAGAGGATTTGTCAAGGAAGACGACCAGGAAGAGGTCCCTATGGTTCCACCCAGGGCCCATCTGCCGGCCGGGATCCCCAACTACGTGACCCAGATACGCATGGATGAACTGCTGGCCGAGCGACAAGCCTGATATCGTGACCGAGGCGTGCCGATCAGTCTAGGCCAGATTACCTTTTGGATAATCAATGAAATAATTCAATTAAAGCGGACCGGTCCGGGATGGTCAGAGCGACCGGCGTGTCCACCAGATCAACTATCTGAATATTTTTATGTAATTCTCGAACACATATGTTCTACTTCTCTGACCACCAGTCATCTCTGTTAAAATCCCCAATTTCTCTAAATCAGTAATGAGTTTATAAGCCGAAGGCATTGATATAGATGCAGTCTCACTTACCTTATCTGCTGCAATCATCGGTCGTTTGTACAGATACTCAATTATTTTTTTTGCTTTTATTGCTCTGCTTCCTAATGACTGAATGTCTGAGTCAGTTTGTTTTTGTAATTGCATAAGTGAATCAAATATTCTTATTCCATTCCTGGAGGTTTCCATAACGCCGGCAAGAAAA
>JAKLFC010000029.1 GCA_022711405.1 Bacteroidota bacterium | reverse complement strand
AAAAAAACCCGCTCACTTTTCAGCGCTTCACGAATTGTGATGCTGCATCAACGAATTTTTCAGCAAATCGCGGTGTAAAATAGGCATGGGTGTAACAGCCGAGGGTATTCTGAGAAACCAGACCGTCTTTTCCGTGGACAATCCCTTTCCCCCGGTAAAGGCTGATTGCGTACTGTGCATCAGCATCCGGATTCAGCTGTGAATAATGGAATTCGTGCCCGGTGATCCCAACAGATGACGGCATAAATGGTAGTTTTCCGGTACCTTTTCCGTTAACATATCCGAGACCCTGGATCCGTGACGTCATCTCAGCGGTAGACGGAAGCACTCCGCACATCCTATAACTCTTCTCGGCGTGGATCTCCCGTGTCAGGTACATCAGTCCTCCGCATTCGGCATAGATGGGCATGCCCTGCCCAGCTGCACGGGTAAGGTTTTGGGTGCAGGGCGATAATTCGAGAGTTGCAAGATGGAGTTCAGGATATCCTCCACCGATATATACGGCGTCAACATTCGGTAAACGGTCGTGGAGCGGGCTGAAAAAAACCAGCTCTGCACCGGCATGGGAAATACGGTCAAGGTTGTCCTGGTAGTAAAAACAGAACGCTTCATCAAGGGCAATACCAATCGTGCAACTGCCCTGTCGATCGCGTTTTTTCGCAGGGATGGTCTCTTTCATGGGGGGCGCCTGAACTGCAACTCCCATAAGTGCGTCCAGATCGCAGGAATCTTCGATGATCCTTCCAAACTCCCCCATATTCCCTGCTTCGGAAGCCATCTTGAGGCCCAGATGACGGCTTTCTACGGCGAGATCTTCCCGGCGCGGGATGAACCCGAAAGCCGGAACGGCCAGGAATAGTTCAATCATGGAGCGGTGCCGGGTGCTGCCAATACTGTTGATAATAATACCGGAGAAGGAAAGTGTTGGGTCAAACCTGCGATACCCGTCAATCAGTGCATGGATACTGCGAGACATCCCTTTGGCATCTACCACAATCACGAGAGGGGCCTGAAGGATCCGTGCGACATGGGCTGTACTTGCCAGATCTGTACCATCCACGCCGTCAAACAAGCCCATGACACCCTCAATCACCGCAATGTCTGAACCAGCGGTTGCCCTCATGAATGTGTCAACACACCCCCCCTCTCCCATCATGAAGGGATCAAGGTTACGGGAAATACGCCCGCATATCTTTGTGTGATGGGAGGGATCGATGAAATCCGGTCCAACCTTGAATGGCTGTACATTCAGTCCACGTGCGGTGAGTGCGGCCATGATGCCGCTTGCCACTGTTGTCTTGCCGCACCCACTGTGCGTGCCTGCAATAACGATACGCGGGACCGGGATCATGAAAGACTTCCGGTTGTTTCATTGACTGCTTCAGGTGGGGAGTTTAGTGGCTGTACAGAAATAATCATCCCGCTTTCTTCGCCATACGCAACGACTCGCTTGTAAACACGCTTGATCATACTCTCTGTTGTCAGGATCAGGGAATCCTCGCCGAGAAGTGCTTTTAGTATGCATTTGTCGATAACACCATAGGTGAAATCAAGAGATATCC
>JAKLFC010000028.1 GCA_022711405.1 Bacteroidota bacterium | reverse complement strand
CAAACCGGACAGTAAAGGCTGTAAAAAAGAATATCAATTCAGTCCTTGGAGAAAGCAACACAACAGCCAGGACATGGTATGAACTCAATCCTGTCCTTTTTCAGCAGATCCAGGGTGACAGTCAGACAGGGCAAATGATGCTGGGGATACTTTATTTCATAATCTTCTTCGGTATTTTCGGGACAGTCCTCATGATGGTGTCCGAGAGGAAGAGGGAATTCGGTGTTCTTGTGTCGATCGGGATGCAGAAAAGCAAGCTGCAAAGGATTGTTGTTCTGGAAATGATCCTCCTCGGCATCTTTGGCCTTATAGCAGGCCTGGTAGCCAGCATCCCGCTGATAACCTGGTATTATGTCAATCCGTATATCCTCAGGGGAGACCTCGCGAAAATGATGGAGGACTGGGGCTGGGAAGCCGTCATGCCAACGGCGCCTGTCGGGCCGTATTTTTTCTGGCAGGCTCTTATAGTTCTTCTGATGGTACTGCTTGCAGTGCTTTATCCATTGAGAAAGATAGCCCGAATGAAGGAAATAGAAGCTTTAAGAAGTTAAACAAGATATATCATGATCTGGTCAATAGCCTGGAAGAATATATGGCGCAACAAAAAACGGAGCCTGGTGGTGATCGTTGCCGTTGCGCTCGGCATCATTGCCGGTGTCTTCATTATAGGTTTTGTGGAAGGCTGGTCGAAACAGCGGCTCGATGATGCCGTTTACAACGAGGTATCACATATTCAGATCCACAACAATGAGTATCTGAAGAATGAGGAAACCAGCCTGACGATAATCGATCCGGGGAGGATCTCTGCGATTCTTGACACGCTGGGGGAGGTTAAGAGTTATGTTGTCAGGACGAAGATCATAGCCCTGGCCGGCACATCGTGGGCGAATACGGGGGTAATAATTTATGGAATTGATCCTGGCAGGGAAAAGCAGGTTACCAGGATCCATGAGAAAATAGTAAGCGGAGGGGGAAGGTACCTCGATCCGGCCGGCAGCGGCGATATTCTTATAAGCGACAAGACGGCCGAACTGCTGAAGATCAAGCAGTACATTGTGACCGACAGCGTTATTGAAAAACTCAGAAAGGATGCTGTTCCCGCGCCTGTGCTGGAAAAGCTTGAAGCCATGAAAAACATACGGTTCCGTTCGCCGGCCGATTTCAGGGAATCGCTGGGCAGCGAACTGGCCAGGAAGGAATATGATGAATATGGCAATACAATAAGCAGTGAAGCGCTTGAATACAGGCTCAGGAACAAGATCCAGCTGACCCTTTCCGACAGGGAGGGGAATCCGGTCCATGCCATTTTCAGAGTTTGCGGCATTTATAAGACTACAAACACTGGTTTTGACCAGATGGCTGTTTTCGTCAATGCCGGGGAGCTTGCTGAACTTTATGGAGATGAGGAAATCCTTGTACACGAAGTTGCCGTACTTCTCAACAACATAGATGACGCCGGAAAGGTAAGGGACAGGCTGATACCGCTGGCAGAGGAGAATTCGGTAAGAACCTGGAAGGAACTTGCTCCGGATGCCGCCTTTATGAATGATTTCATGGTCATCTACTACTTTATATTCATCG
>JAKLFC010000027.1 GCA_022711405.1 Bacteroidota bacterium | reverse complement strand
GCCTGAAAAGGTCTGACTCGACAGTTGCAATTGAAGCCAGGCCATCCATGATGTGAGTACCCATAGTTTTACTTATGACAGCATCCTTTTCGAGCTCCATCTGAGCTTCCATCAGGCTTGCCGGCAACATCTCGATACCCATATTCTTTCTCTGTTCGGTATTCAGATGGTAGATGTTGGTATCGATGCTTTCAGGGGGTTCAATCTTGTTTCTGATTCCATCAAGGCCTGCTGCGAGCATTGCCGCGAATGTCAGGTAGGGATTGCACATGGGATCAGGGCTACGGAACTCAGCACGGGTGCTGTTCCCCCTGGCTGCAGGAACTCTGACCAGTGCGGAACGATTTGCAGCACTCCATGAGATGTAACAAGGTGCTTCGTACCCGGGAACCAGCCGTTTGTAGGAATTTATTGTCGGGTTGGCAATCCTGGTAACCGCCTTTGCATGCTTGAGCAGCCCCCCGATATAATAATAGGCTGTCTTAGAAAGCTCTCTAGAACCGTCCGCGTCATAGAATGCATTTTTACCGTCTTTACTGAGTGAACCGTGAGTGTGCATCCCGCTTCCATTGATGCCCGAGATCGGTTTTGCCATGAAGGTTGCGTGAAGATTTTTCTGGAGGGCCAGAGTCTTTGTGGCAAACTTGAAGGTGATGACCCTGTCAGCCGTATCAAGAGCATTGCTGTACTTGAAATCGATCTCATGCTGGCTTTCTGCAACCTCATGATGGGATGCCTCAATCTCAAAGCCCATCTGGGTCAGGGCAAATACAATATCCCGCCTCACATCTTCAGCCAGATCCGTAGGGGCGAGGTCAAAATATCCCCCATAATCCTGGAACTGGGTCGATGGTCTCCCGTCAACCATCTTGAAGAGGAAAAATTCGAGTTCAGGACCGGTATTGAATGTAAATCCCATTTTTTTAGCTTCTGCAAGACTTCTTTTCAGAACATACCGCGGATCACCTTCAAAAGGTTTATTCCCATACGTATAGACATCACAGATAAATCGGGCCACCCTTGCATCAGCCGGGCGCCAGGGAAGGATGGCATAGGTCGAAGGATCCGGTTTGAGCAGCATATCTGACTCTTCGATCCGGGTAAATCCCTCGATAGATGATCCATCAAACCAAATCCCTTCCGTCAACGCTTTTTCTGCCTGCTGAACTGGAATGGCCACATTTTTCGGCTGCCCCCCTATATCGGTGAACTGGAGACGCAGGAATTTCACAAGATCTGCGTCGATACGTTCCAGCATCCCGGAGACGACATCTCTGGTCATATGGAAAATAGCTTCTACCCAATTATATTTATACTTAATTATGCATATGTTAAAAGAACATTTTCTGACACTTGAGTCAGTGCCTGTGGTAGTATGTGTGGAATCATCGGTGTGATTGATCGTTCCCGTCAGCGGATGGACGGGACAGGGATACGGTCTGCTCTCTCAAGAATGGACGAACGCGGGAGTGGTGAAGGGGCAGGGTACGCAGCATACGGCGCATTCCCGGACTATAAGGAGTATTATGCCCTCCATGTTTTTTTTGACAATCCGCACGAGACAAAACCCCTCGTTGAGGATGAACTCTCTAAATGGGGG
>JAKLFC010000026.1 GCA_022711405.1 Bacteroidota bacterium | reverse complement strand
TCTCCAAATTCCAACTCCGCTTCCCGCCGACCGCTTCCCGCCGACCGCCGACCGCCGACCGCCAACCGCCAACTGCCAACCGCCAACCGCCGACCGCCTACTGACCATAGGATCTCCACTTCTCCACTACCTGCGCCATATCGGCGGGGAGTTCACTATCAAATTCGAGCAGTTTACCAGTGGCGGGATGTTTAAATCCCAGATAGCGTGCATGCAGTGCATGACGGGGCATGATGCGGAAGCAGTTCTCGACAAACTGCCTGTATTTTGTGAAGGTGGTCCCTTTCAGGATCTGGTTACCGCCATAGGTTTCATCATTGAAAACCGGGTGTCCGATGTATTTCATGTGCGCCCTGATCTGGTGCGTGCGCCCTGTTTCCAGTGTGCATTCAACCAGCGTTGTGTACCTGAATCGTTCGATGACCCTGTAATGGGTAACCGCGTGTTTCCCGTGCTCGCCGCCGGGAAATACCGACATCGTTTTCCTGTCCTTCAGGCTTCTCCCCACATGGCCGGTGATGGTACCCTTTTCTTCCTGAAAATCTCCCCATACCAGTGCAACGTACTTCCGGTCGATCCGGTGGTAATATAACTCCCTGGCTATCAGCGATTGAGCTATCTCATTCTTGGCTACGATAAGGATACCTGACGTATTCTTATCGATTCGATGAACCAGGTAAGGAGTCGCTTTCAGGCCTATTTTATGCTGATGGTCAAAATAATAGGTGAGTGCATTTACCAGTGTTCCCGTATAATTACCATATGCAGGATGAACCACCATGCCAGCTTCCTTGTTGACGATGACCAGGTCATCGTCCTCGTACATGATGTGAACAGGAATGTTTTCCGGGATGATCTCGATCTCCCTTGGGGGGAAACTGAGGACGATTGAGATCAGGTCGCCGGGTTTGATCCTGTAATTGGACCTGACAGGTTTGTCATTTACAATGATGTTACCTGCCCTGGCTGCGGCCTGGATCTTTGACCGGGATGCATTCTCGATACGTGCGGTCAGAAATTTGTCGATCCTGAGCAAACCCTGGCCTTTGTCAACGCGCAGACTGAAGTGTTCGTAAAGTTCACCCTGTTCTTCCTGCACCTCATCAGGCTCTTCAGGCTTGGGATCAAAGAAGGTGAGGGAGTTCATCTTCCTAATGAATGATCATCAGTTTTCCGGTGTAATACTGGGCTGGGTTGGGCCCCCTGACGATCACAAAATATAAGCCTTCGGTAAAGGCATCAATGTTCAGTTCTTTGGTATAAGATCCTTCAAACACCATTTGCCCTGTTAGGTTCATTACCTGGAGGGTGACGTGGTCAGAGGCAGCCAGATCATTCATCTCTTCCGGCAGCCGGAAGTAGATTTCGCCGGATCTGACCGGATTGGGGTAAACTTCAAGGATCTTCGGATTACCTGCCTCAGGAGCAGGTTCTGGCGTGATCAATGATTTGCCTACGACCGGCCGCATCATGACAGATCCATTCTGGATGCTCTGGATCCATTCACCGGATGTATTGTAGAACAGGAACTGGCAGGATTGGTTGTGCCGGTCAAATCCAATGTTCAGGTTGTCGTCGGTCGTCTGGATCCATCCTATATAAAAGGTAGATGCGATGGCGATGGCAGTGTCGAGGATATAAGTGTGGAACTGGTTGATGCCTTTTGTATACACCGGTTCTTTGACTTGCTGTGAATATTCAAGTACCCCGGGGATGCCGTTATCGTCTTTCCAAACACCCAGGTAGAAGGCATCCATGTTGGCGCCTGTGCGGGTTTCGTTCATATACATCTGAATGGCCCTGAGTGTATCGGGTTCCTTCAGGGTGAACCGGTAGGCAAGCTGCGAACCTTCGGGTGTCAGACCGTAACCTGCTTCGGCAGTGCCATCGTCATAGGCAAAGTAGTTCCTGAAGGCCTGTGTCGACCGGAGTGTATCGTTCAGCCCTTCATAACTTCCTGATCCGGTGGTAAGATAATGAGCTATATTGAAAAGGGCGCTGTCTTTTGTGAAATCAACCGGGAAAAATCCAAAGCACACCGGTGGTCTCGTAAAATTGATGTAATCCAGGTATCCGGATTCATAAACAGGAGAAATGTCCCAATTTCCGCGAAGGCATGAATCCAGGGGAGTCAGGTTCTGGTCATACAGGACATAGCGGTAAGCCGTATTATGAATAAGTGTATCGAGGTTGGTGATGACCATTTCGATCGAATCCTTCATCATGTTGGTGGGATCGCTCATGTACTGGTGGTAAGGCATGGATTCGTACTGCCTTATCATCGACGGCGGGCGGTCAACAAACGAGAGGATCTTGAACGTGGTATCATGAACCGTACGGTTGATATTCAGGTATACCAGGTCAATGTTCCAGTGGTCGGCATTGCTTTGCCAGCTTGGAAGGGAGTTATCGGCCAGGCTGACATAGTTCCTGAACCGGAACCGGAAGTCAGACCGCAGCCATTTTTCGTCTGCCACAGGTATCATAACCCTTCTGAAATAGGAAAGGGGATCATTTTCTGAAAAGAAGTTCGTATCGAGTTTCTGTCCTGTTGCTCCCCAGATGATATCCCAGTCTACTTCGGGTTCAAAGACGGAATCACAGGGCAGGGTGATCTGATCTCCCGGGATCAGCGAATATTGTCCTCCATGAAGGATCAGGTAAGGATTCACCGAAACCCAGACCGAGTCGTCGGGCAGTCCGCACGGCAGGAGGAGTGAGTCGCCGGCATAATAATTATTATTGATGGTATAGAGGATCGAATCTACTCTGACAAAAACCGAATCGCCTGTATAAATTCCGAAGTCGAGTATCAGCATGTCGGATGGTTCAGGTGCATTACCCCTTCCCTGTGGCTGGTAATAAAAACTAAGGTAAACCGAGTCGGCAGGTGTTATCTTCCGTGCGACCGGTGAAAATACGGAATCCAACCGTATCAGCCGTGAGGTGAGGACATCCGCCTGGAAGACAGCGGGGCCGGGAACCGCATTGCGATAGATCTCTCCCTTATCATTAATGGCATCCAGGGTTGCCACTCCCAGATTTGGAGGATTAACGGGGTAATCGGTATTAATGAACACATACTGATCCTGCCACCTGTCGTACGATGGATAAATGTCCCGTGAGGAGAAATCATCCAGAAAGGGGAGGGAAATGGGTAGGTCTGTACCCGATTTTGCAGATTTGAGCAATGAAGCATCCATGGCAGGTTTCCCTCTTAAAAGGACAGGATTGGTCCTTAATTCCATGATGACCTCCTGGCCAAATGCAGATGCTCCTGCAATCCATAAACATAGTATGATCAGTATTCTCCTCATCAGTCGATCGAATCCATTTGTATCAATTCAGCGTCAGGGTAAAGAACTCCGCTGGTGTCAGTCACCTTGTAGCGTTTTACCAGCGACTCGAAATTGAAGTTGTTTTCAGAACGAAGCCAAAGATGAACTTCTGTTCCGATGGGTACACTCATATTGCCGGTGAACTCAGGGGTTTGCCTGTAGACCCGGCAGAAATCAGGATCATCATTGTCCAGAAAATGGCTGCTCCCCACATTGAGGGCTGACTTGTGAAGTGTCAGGGCGGCCTGATCCAGTGTCAATCCTATGACCAGCGGGATCGGTACATCGGTTTGGCTTATGCCTTTGCCTACCATCAGGTCTATGGCCGATTCCTTATGCACAACCGTTCCCGGTTCAAGGGTGTCTCCGTTGAAGATCTGGTTCTTGATGAGGTTGCCGCTTTCGATATCGGGATCCTGAATGAAGGTCAGTTTACCTGATTTCAATCCGTATGTTTCAAGAAGTGAAACGGCCTGTCGGAGAGATAGATCCCTCAGGTCGGGCATCTCGATCTTTTCCGGCAGCTTTGCCACCACTGTCAGGTAAATATTTCTGCCTTTTTTGACAGGAGATCCAGGCACCGGATCCTGCATGAGAATGCTCCCGGGACTGTTCTTTGAATTGTACACAGAGTCGATGATGGTGAACCTGAATTTGTACGTGTGCGCATAGGTTTTCAGCTCATCCGGTGTCTTGCCCGTGAAATCGGGAAGTGCAATGCTCTGTCCATGCAGGGTGTAGTTGTCGAGCAGTTTGAAGACCAGCAGGGCCAAGCCGATCGTCAAAAGGATCGCAATCAGAAAATGCTTGAGGAAAGTTCTGCTTGCCAGAAACCGCAGGAAGTTCATCTGTTGGAAATAACCTGTTTTTCAGTAGTCCGATACACAGTTTAACTTGAAAAATCGTTAAATATTGTTCGCGGCGCAAAGATACAAATTATGTCATTACCTTTACCGGGCAATGACCAGGTTATGAAAAAGCGAATTGCGCTTGTTACAGGTGGCTATTCAGGCGAACGGGACATCTCCCTGAAAAGCGGAAAGGAAGTGTACCGGCACTTGGACCGATCGATATACGAAGTCTTTTGGATTCAGATAGAGGAGGAAAACTGGTATTATCTCTCCGATGCCGGAAAAAGGCATCCTGTTGACAGGAAAGATTTTACGATCCACCTGGGGGATAGAAAGCTCTCCTTTGATTGTGCCTTCATCGTCATACACGGAACCCCCGGCGAAGACGGGAAGCTTCAGGGTTATTTCGACCTGTTGAATCTGCCCTATACTTCCTGCAATCGCACTACTTCAAGTGTCACCTTTAATAAATTCTTTACCAACAGGATCGCCCGGGCACTGGGTGTCAGGACTGCGGATGCTCTTTTTTTTACAGCGTTGGAGGAGATAGATCACAGGGAGATTTTAAAGACACTGGGCTTGCCCTGTTTTGTAAAACCCAACAACGGAGGCTCAAGTGTCGGCATCTCCAGGGTGGATGTGCCGGAAGACCTCCACGGCGCCATCCTGAAAGCATTCGGGGAGGACAGGGAGATCGTCATCGAAAAATTCATTCCGGGCTTTGAGCTGACCTGCGGAATCCTCCGGTCCAGGGGCCAGCTGATCGTTCTCCCGCTGACGAAAATCATCAGCCGGAAAGCCTTTTTTGATTATGAAGCAAAGTATACCGATGGGATGGCTGAGGAGATCACCCCGGCACCCGTGGATGATGAACTGAGGAGCGACTGTCAGGAATTGTCGGGATTCTTATATCATCAGCTGAATTGCAGGGGTATTGTGAGGTTTGATTACATCGTCAACGGCAGGGATCTGTATTTTCTTGAAGTGAACACGATTCCCGGTTTTACACAGAACAGCATCGTGCCCAAAATGGCGACGGTCATGGGATTGTCGCTGACCAGGCTTTATACCATGGCCATTGAAGAGGTATTGAGATAGCCCATCAGTTTACTGAAGGCCTTAAACCGGTGGCTGACCTGGTTCTTGATCGGAAGGTTCATTTCTGCGAATGTCTGTTCATATCCATCGGGGAGAAAGATAGGGTCATAGCCGAATCCTTCGGTGCCTCTTTTTTCGTGAATGATCCTTCCCTGGACCACTCCTTCAAACTGAACTTCCTGTCCATTGATAATGAGGGAGATGACTGTCCTGAACCTGGCGTTTCGGTTGGTCAATCCTTCCAGTTCCCGGAGCACTTTATCCATATTCTTGCCGAAATTCTTTTCTTCCCCTGCATAGCGGGCAGAAACGACGCCCGGACGATTGCCAAGGGCTTCTACTTCGAGGCCTGTATCGTCGGCGAAACAGGGGATGCCATAAATCCTCCAGACTGTCCAGGCTTTCAGCGATGCATTCCCTTCCAGGGTATCCATGGTTTCCGGAATATCCTCCACATAGCCGATATCATTCAGACTGAGCAGGTGATACTGATTCAGGTCAGGGAAGTGAAGCTGTGACCTGATAAAAAGATCCCTTATCTCGAGCAGTTTATGATGATTATGAGTGACAAAGACCAGACGGGTCATGTCTATTCAAAACTAAGTAACTCGATCTCAAAGATAAGTGTTGAACCGGGTGGGATTGGGCCAACACCCTGATCACCGTAACCAAGCTGGGGTGGAATGTAAAGGATACATTTCCCGCCTGGTTTCATCATCTGCAGCCCTTCGGTCCAGCCAGGTATGACGCCATCCAGCTGGAAAGTGATCGGCTGTCCGCGGTCGTACGAGGAATCGAATATAGTGCCGTCGATCAGCGTGCCCTTATAATGGACTGTCACATTGGAAGTGGGAACAGGTGTGGAACCTTCCCCCTCCTGGATCATAAGGTATTGCAATCCGCTTGGGAGCTCCACAACTCCGGCTTTTTTTCTGTTTTCTGCCAGGAAAATGGCCGTGGCGGCTTTGTTCTGCTCCAGGATCAAATTATCTTCTTGCTGTTTTTCAGCAGAAAGGGTCGTCTGGTAAATATTCATGAGTGAGTCGGTTTGCTGCTTTGTGAATCTGCTTTCTATTCCATTGAATCCCTCCCGGATCGAGCTGGTCAGTATGTCAAGATTGACTTCCTTCATGAAGGATGGTAACCTCATCCCGAGATCATGCCCAACCAGATAGCTGATCGTATCCATCCATGTGGCCAGCACAGCTTGCTCCACCTTCGGGGGATTCTGGACTTCCTTTGTTTTTCCTTTTTTTTGTGCCATGACCGTGCTGGTGCACATCAAAGCACTGATGATAAGTATCACGAACGATTTTGTTTTCATAAGGTCCTGTTTTAAGAAGGCGCAAAGATAAGTGTTTTCTACATTTGTAAATGGATTGCCAGGAAAAATCAAAACTGATGAAGCCTGAGATTGTTCGTACAGCTGATGGATCATCCACCCTGTTCGTACCCGGCCTGAACGAACACTACCATTCTGTTCACGGTGCAGTACAGGAATCCATGCATGTTTTCATCGGTTGCGGATTATTGGCTTTGCCCGCCATGCTACCGGCCGTGCATGTCTTTGAAATGGGATTTGGTACCGGACTGAATGCCTTATTGACGTACTACAATACTATCGGAAGTGATCAGGAGGTACTCTATACTGCTATTGATGCTTATCCGATTCAACAGGATATTACAGAGAGGTTAAATTATCCCGGATTTCTGGATTACCAGGATGCCAGTGAAGTTAATAAAAGAATAACAGGCTCACCCTGGGGCGAATCCGTCCACATCGGCCGTCGTTTTACACTTGCCAGGATCCTGGCAAGAATTCAGGAATACGATTTCCAGGGATATTATGATCTTGTTTATTATGATGCTTTTTCCCCTGTAGTTCAGCCGGAATGCTGGGTACCTGAGATCTTTTTCAGGATCTTTCAGCACATGAATCCGGGTGGTATCCTTGTCACCTATTCTTCAAAGGGATCAGTACGAAGGGCTTTGCATCAGGCTGGATTTATCGTTGAAAAGCTTCCCGGGCCACCCGGTAAACGAGAGATCCTCAGGGGAAGAGCAGGGGATGTCGTGACTATGTAGTATGAAGAATGTAGCATGAAATATTAACTATTTAATACTACATTCTTCATGCTTCATATAGCAGTTCATTTGATGGTGAATCCGTTAAAATTCCTGGATTCCTGATCCGTGATTTCAATGTTTTCAACAATGGCCCAGGGAGGACCTTCGTGGCACCAGCGGATGAATACCGAAATCGCCTCTTCATTCCCTTCCGCCTCGATCTGCACACTGCCATCGGGCCTGTTTTTTACATAGCCGCTGACCGCATGCAGCCTTGCCTGCTGAAGCGCATAGTAACGAAAACTCACGCCCTGGACACGTCCATGTATGCGAATGGAAACCGATCTCATTTCATGGGGATAAGCGTTTCATCAGTAAGGATGTAACTTTATCAAACAGCTGGTGTGGAGAGAACAAACGCCACTCAAGATGATTCAGGGTTCCACCAAATGCAATATAATAGTCAATATTTGCTTTTTCGAATTCCCGCACGACGTGATCGCGGAAATTGATGGCGACAATCCATCCTTTTTCAATATCCTCAAACCATTCCTGGTAGTATGCATCATCGGAATAATGGTAGTTGAGGATGTTTTCACCGATAAGGATGAACTTATCAATCCCGTGGCTCATCAGATGCTCGATGATATTGCGTTTGAGGTACATGATATCGTTGTTGATCGCATCATTCCATTCACCGATCATCTCGATGACGCAATAGCCAGCCTCGTAATCAGTGTAGAGGATCTTGATATACAGGGTCGGAGATCCTATTTCATCCCATTGTGGATGTATGTAATAATTGTAAATGCAATTAGTGAACTCGAATTCACTGTATTCCTTTCCGTAAAAGGGCGACCATTCATCTTCAGAGGCAATGTACTCATGCCTCCAGGCGTAAAATGGTTCAATGTCATGCATCGATTGGAAAAGCTTTACGATGCAAAGATACGAAAAAGAGAAGGGGATGGAAACCGGTTGACAGTTGACAGTTGACAGTTGACGGTTGACGGTTGACGGTTGACGGTTGACAGTCACTTGCAGCCCCGTCTTTCGGCGGGATCTTCGCTTCGCTTCGACGTGAAGCTTGTAGCTTGTTGTTTAGTTACACTTCAGCACCGTCTCTATCTGATACTTGGCTGATTCCAGGTAATTTCCGTATAGGGCATTTTTATACGATGTGCATGCGGAGGTGTTTTCTCCCTTGCCAAGGTAGCCATTTCCAAGTTCGTAATAAAATTTAGCCCTGGCTTCTACGGTGGATTCCTTTTCGAGTTCAATGCCCTGGTTTGCGGCCTCGATGGCAGCATCCCACTGCGATCCCTTGTTGTAGGAAAGTGCCAGGAGGTAGAAAATATCGGATTTGGGTTCACCGTATGTTTTAGCCTGGTTCAGCAGAGGGATGGCCTGCTGGAAATTACCCGCTTTCACTGCTTTGTTTCCGTTCACCAGCAGATTGTCCCTGACCACATTGCCGGCAGTGGTGGCTGTTTTTTCATCGTTGGATGCTTTGGCAAAATGGATGGCCTTGTCCATGGCTGCAATCATCGCTTCTGTATTATCCTGTTTCTTGTAAACAAGTCCTTTCGTCAGATAAGCTTTGGCGTACGTCGAATCATACGACAACGCACGGTCGAAATACATGAGGGCACTGTCATATTTTTCACTTTTATACAGATCGTTGCCCTGACTGAAGTAGAGTTTAGGAATAATCTCTTTTGCTTTTGCTGCAATTTCAGTATTTCCAACCTTCTCGGCCAGTTCAATGGCCAGCAGGTAATTGGGAATGGCTTCAGCAATATTTTTCGCCTTGTACAGATCTGCGGCATAATTTATCTGGAGACGCGGTAACTGGGTTTCGATCATGTTCTTAAGCGTATCTGCTTCTGTTCCGACCTTGATCGCCATTTCGCGGGCAAGGTTGAATTTTTCGATGGCAGCTTTCACATCCGTGCTGGCCAGCGCAACACCTGCATTGTACGTGTTGATCACATCCTCCTTCGTCTGGGCGGAAAGGCATACTGCTGAACCGATTAGAATGAAGGCCATCAGGGCGCGGTAATAATAGAATACTCTCATTTTCAATTTTTTTTATTGTATTTAATACAGGTTTATATACTCAGAAAAAAGCGTGCAAAGATAAAGAAAATCTAAAATTTGGGCGATTTTTCCTCAATTTCTGTGCCAGAAAAATTAAAAGATCTTTGGAAATTTGAAGGGATCGGTCTCGTGCATGATTTGATAAACGCTTTCAAAAACATCTTCTGCATTGGGATTTGAGAAATAATCCCCATCGGTGGTATATGCCGGACGATGCTCCTTGGCAGTGAGTGTACGGGGTTCTGCATCGAGATGATAAAATCCCTTTTGTTCCTCCAGCACTTTTTGCATCATGTAAGCGGTGGTCCCGCCTGGTACATCTTCATCAAAGAACAGAATACGGCTGGTCTTTATGAGAGAACGGCCGATCATATGGTGGATGTCGAAAGGAAGCAACGTCTGAACATCAATAAGTTCAGCGCTGATGCCAAATTGTTCCAGCTGTTCCAGGGCATCTTCTGCAATTCTCACGCAGGATCCGTACGTGACAATGGTCACATCCTTACCCTGGTGAATGATCTCGGGGATTCCAAGGGGGATCCTGAAATGTCCGAGGTTTTCAGGTAGCCTTTCCCTGAGCCGGTATGCGTTCAGCGGCTCGATGACCAGCGCTGGTTCATCGCAGGCCAGTAAGGTGTTGTAAAATCCCGCTGCCTGTGTCAGGTTGCGGGGCACCAGTACATGCATCCCGCGGATCGAATTGATGACCATGCTCAGCGGCGAGCCCGAATGCCAGATCCCCTCCAGCCGGTGACCCCTTGTGGAGATGATCAGCGGGGCTTTCTGGCCTCCCTTTGACCGGTATTGCAGGGTGGCCAGATCATCGCTCATGATCTGGAGAGCATACAACAGGTAATCAAAGTACTGGATCTCAGCGATGGGGCGCAATCCTCTCATAGCCAAACCGATGCCCTGCCCTATAATGGTGGCTTCCCGGATACCGGTGTCGGTCACCCTGATCTCCCCGTACTTTGCCTGCAATCCTTCCAGCGTCTGGTTGACGCCGCCAATCTTCCCGACATCTTCTCCGAAAATGATAAGTTCGGGATATTGTTTGAAAAGCTGGTCAAAGTTATCGCGCAGCACCTGCCTGCCTGGCACCCAGGGTGAGTTCTCACCGATGACCGGTTTTACTTCCTCCGTCATGTTCATCACCCGGTGATCCGATGCGCTGTAGAGGCAGGAGCTGTATCGTTCATGTCCTTCCTTCATTTCCATTTCCAACCAGCGTGTCACCTTATCTTTCAGCGAATTTTCAGGATTCGAGCAGCTGTTGCAGATCAGCCTGAGGATCTTGCGGGCGGATGAGACGATGTCCTTGCGGATCGGATCGGCTATTCGCATCAGGTCTGACTTTACAGACTCGATCTTTGATGTCTTTGCACAATTACAGCCGGCAAGGTTGACCATCTTTATAAAATCGTCCCGTTTCCTGTGCAGGGGTGCCATGAAATTTTCCCAGGCCTTATCGCGCGCCTGCCTGACCCTCTCCGGGGCGGCTTTTTCCATTTCATCCAGGATTTCCTCCGAAGCGATTCCCTCAGCCAGAATCCATTCCCTCATCTTGCGGATGCAGTCATATTCCTGTTCCCATTCCAGCCTTTCAATGCTTTTATATCGTTCATGGGAACCGGAAGTGGAATGTCCCTGGGGCTGTGTTAGTTCGGTCACATGCAGCATCACCGGTACGTGTTTTTTTCTGCATTCGCCGACGGCTTCTTCGAATACCTTCAGGAGCCCTGGATAATTCCATCCCTGAACCCTGTAAATAAGTATCCCGTTGGTATTCCTTTCCTTCTCAAATCCTTTCAATGCCTCGGAGATACTTTGCTTGGTGGTCTGGTACTCGTTCGATACCGAGATGCCCCACCCGTCGTCCCAGATGAACATGGCCACAGGCACCTGCAGCACACCCGCCGCATTGATCGTTTCAAAGAACAATCCCTCCGAGGTGCTGGCATCCCCGATCGTACCGAAGGCAACCTCATTACCATGAATCGAAAATTGAGTACGGTCCGACAGATCCGGATTCTTCCGGTATATCTTCGATGCCAGCGCAAGCCCCAGTAAGCGGGGCATCTGGCCGGCCGTGGGAGAAATGTCAGTCGAAACGTTTCTGAGGCTGGTCTGGGATTTCCAGTTACCGGCCGAATCCAGGAAACGCGTGCCGAAGTGATTGTTCATCATGCGGCCTCCGCTGGTGGGATTCGCCTCCAGATCGGTATCGCCGTAAAGCTGGGCGAAGAACTCCTCCAGCGACATCAGCCCCGCGGCCATCATAAAGGTCTGGTCCCTGTAATATCCCGAACGCCAGTCACCGTTGCGGAATACCCTGGCCATGGCCAGTTGGGGGACTTCTTTCCCATCGCCGAAGATACCGAACTTTGCTTTTCCGGAAAGCACTTCCCTGCGCCCGAGCAAGCTGGCCTGGCGGCTCTCCAGTGCGATCCGGAAGTCGTAAAGGACTTCTTTTTTATTGATGGTGAATTTCTTTCCTGCTGAAGATGTTGATTTTTTCATTTCCACGCCCTATGATACATGATCGTGGAAACAAAATTAGGGTAAAATGGGATATGTCTACTTAAACCTCACCTCCAATACTTCCTCCCAGCCTATTTTAATCAGCGGGGAATCATCCCCGATGATCAGGATCCCGTCGTTTGCGCGGGTGACGTCCTGCATGCTGCCAAGGGTCAGTTTTTCGCCACCTGTCAGCAGGATCAGAGAAGACCGGTCATCCAGGGGCATGATCGAACTGATGTTCCGGAAAGGGATCTGGTATTCAGTTTCCATGGATTTTCCCTGCAAAAATTCTGTATCAAATGCCTCATCCAGATCATAAACAATGCCTCCCCACAGGGCTTCCCCTGTTGTGGTGAACACAGCGCCCCTCAGGGATTCAGCTACCTCAAAATCGTGATAGGAGGGACCCTCATACCGGATAGTTGGGTTAAAAGTCACTTTGATAAACTGTTCCCAGGGAATCATGATGCGCCCGATCCCCTCAACGGTAACGGCAATTCCCCTGTTTTCACTGTTTACATCGTTACTCCCGGTCAGGATGAACTCTTCACCGGTGACCATGACTACTTTCGATCCGTCCTGTAACTTAATGATCGAGTGAATGGTGCCGAAGGGGATCCCCAAATCTTCACCATCCCTATCCCCGTTCAGTACATCAGTTGTCAAACGCTCATCCTGGTCCCATTCGATCTGGCCACTGTATTCGCTCTCTGCAGTGTAAACCGTTCCACTGAGCGGATCACCGAACCGATCCGGCATATCAGCCGGCGAATCCATGAATTCCACCTTTTTAACCTCATCCCAGGAAATTTTAACAAGACCATTCTTTTCATCCATGATCCGGATCGTGGCGCCTACATCATTGGAGCCGTTTTTAAGGCGATACACAAAATTGTTCTTCATCTGAAGATCGACCCTTGAATTGCTGATCACTTCAAGGGAGCTGATATCCCCAAACTGACATTCAAAAGTGTGAATCTGCATGAATGTTCTGTCAACTTTAATGTTAAGCAATTCACCACTCCTGGCGTCCTCAATGACTACAATTTTATTATTATTTAGATGAGAGAAGTACGGCAGGTAATCATTGCCTGATTTGGTGGAGTTGAAAATATCGGACCAGAGTACTTCCTCAGTACCCCATCGGATAGGGCCTGTGAAGGTGTGGTTGGCGGTGGTGGTGACCGCACCGTATATGAACTGCGCTGAGGATTGAGCCTGGCTGTTCTTCAGTTCTGCGGAGAGCAGCAGAATAAGGATGGATGCCCCCAGGACGATGATCGTCTTTTTCATGGGAAAATTTTTTAATTGCTTATAGGACGGATATCCCTGCCCATTTGTTACAGAAGTGGACCCTGAGACCTTTGTGAAATCCTTCGTGTTCCTTTGTGGTTAAGCGAATCATTTTCTATAACCACAAAGGAACACAAAGGGTAAAATAAGGAACACGAAGTCCGATTATTTTATGTAAAAGTCAACTATTTGCTATATTTGAGCGAAACATCCTGCAACGGTTTACAGGATGGTACATTACTGAATGAGAAAGCTCCTTCCTCTTTTATTGAATCCCTGGGCGCTGGCGGTCCCTTTTACCATCCTGGTCATTCTGTTCCTGCCTCCAGTGACAAAGTACAGGGCAGCGATCATAAGCAGCGAGTCCCTTCCGGGGACCTGTTTCTTTTTTTCAGACCTGGACGGGGATGGCATTACGGAAAAGGTGGGCGTCACCGCCAATTCACTTGGAAACACATCCCTGAAACTATATAACGTGATGGGAGGATTGATCGAGCAGGTGAATTTCAGGCATGGAATGATCGGTTTTCCGCCCAATGTGAATTTTGGAGACTGCGATCATGACGGTTTTCAGGAGATCTTTTTATTCACGATGTCGGGAGACTCCATTTTTCTGGCTTTTTCCGAACTGCTGGGCCCCGATAAGTTTACTGCTCATGAGCGTTTTATTGAACGGGTCGGGGTGATCATGGATACCATCGACTTCACAGCCAGCAGCGGGCCTGAATTGATGAAGGATATGAACCGGGATGGCTACGATGATTTGGTGTTCTTTATTTCCGCGCGGTATTCCATTGCACCAAGACAGGTGTATGTGTATGATATTCATCAGGATACGATCTGGCGGTCGGGCTCCTTCGGAAGCAACCTCCAGGAGCTGAAAGTGGCTGACATCAATCGCGATGGGTATTATGAGGTATTGGGTAACAGTATGACGCGGGGCAATACCAGGGATTCAATGAACCTAAGGTATGACGATTCCAGCGCATGGCTGATGGTGTATGACCATGAGTTGAAGTTTCTTTTTGAACCGGTGGAGTTCCCATCCTACGGAGCTAAACTGGATGTTCATCCATTCATGACCGAAGATTCCGGTTTTATCGCCGTTCTATACCGTAATCTTGGAGTGAACGGGGATCCTTCCGCTGTCCTTCTTTACAGTATGAGGGGGAAACTGATCCGGCAAAAGACCTTCGATGCCGATGACCGGAATTTGTTGTCCAGCCTGACCACTTCAGATCCCTGGGATTTCAGTAACCTGTATATCGTTTATAAGGACGGCCATCTGGAATCCCTGAACCATGAGCTGGAGACTACGGCCAATCTTTCTATACGGGGGATTGGAAACGGATCTGCATATTATGCTGATCTTGACAATGACCGGCACGACGAAATCATTTTTCTGAACCGGGCTAAAAATGGTCTTGTCATTACCAGGAATGATTTTACCCATCCGGTCGAACTGTCGAATGACATCCATTTACTGGCTCCCCGGTTTTCACTAAAAATGGATCCTGATCATGCAGCCCGTCTGGCCATTCAATCCGGCGACATCCTTTACCTGGTGGATTACTGGTTCAACCGCCTGTACTGGTTGAGGTTCGGATTGTATCTGCTCATTTATGCGGGTTTTCTGTTATTTATCCTGCTGATCCGGAAATTACAGCAGATCCAGATCGAGAGGCGGCGTGCTGCAGAGAGGGAGCTTATGGAGCTGCAGCTGCTGACGATCAAGAACCAGGTGGATCCGCATTTCACGTTCAATGCGCTGAATGCGATTAACTCATTGATCCTTAAAGAGAAGAAAGAGGATGCCTACCGGTTTGCCACCAAATTATCCCACCTGATGCGGACCGCACTGGAGAATTCGGACAGGATCAATACTTCCCTGAAGGAAGAGCTGGATTTCATACGCAGCTATCTTGATCTTCAGAGGATCCGGTTCAGGGACAGTTTTGAGTACCGGATCTCGGTGGATGAGCAGGTGGATGACCTCATACTGATTCCCCGGCATATTTTGCAGACCTATGTGGAGAATGCGGTAAAGCATGGATTAAGGCCACTTGAACAGGGAGGTCTCTTAACGATCGCCGTCGCCAGGAAGGAAGACCATCTGCTTTTAACCGTCAGGGACAATGGCGTCGGTCGCGTTGCGGCATCGGTATCCGCTCAGGAGAGCACAGGGAAGGGCCTGGGGATCATGCAGCAGATCTTTGTACTTTACGAGCGCCTGTATCATGTTACCATTGAGCAGCAGATCGAAGATCTGCAGGATGAATCAGGGAGGCCCGTCGGGACTGAGGTGCGGATAAAGATTCCGGGTCCCTCGCGTAGCTCGGGATGACGGGTCCCTCACTTCGTTCGGGATGACGTGGGGACGAGGCAACATCCTCGCGTCATCCCGAGCGCAGCAAGGGACCCTTTACCGCCATGGAATCAGGGTAGGGAAGTAAAGCAAAAGTACCAGTCCAGGCAGCGCAGTATTCCATTCGCACTGGCCTTTTCGCGCCATTCTGCAGCTTCCTTGGTTTGAGGGCTTGATACGATGATATCATCTCCCGGCTCCCAGGAAGCAGGCGTACTTATATTGTACCGATCCACCGCCTGCAATGCGATCAGCAGCCGTTTGATCTCTTCCATGTTCCGCCCTACCGTTTGGGGGTAATACAGAATTGCCCGTACAACATTGGAGGGATCTATGATATAAACTGCCCTGACGGTCCGGGTTGACATCGAATGGGGATGAACCATGCCGAACATCCTGGAAATGTCCATCCTGACATCCGAAATGATCGGAAAACGGATCTGAATGCCTTTATGGCCCTTGTATTCAAGATTTTCCATGGAAGCTATCCAGTCCATGTGACTATCATATCCGTCCACAGAAAGTCCTATCAATTCACACTGCAATGCGTTAAAGTCATCCTGCATCAGGGCAAACTCCAGCAGCTCGGAGGTGCATACGGGCGTGAAGTCGCCCGGATGGCTGAAAAGTATCTTCCATTTTCCCTGGTAATCACCCGGGAAATACATGATCCCCTGCGAGGTGGCTGCCTTGAAGGTGGGAACCGTGTCCCCGATCAGCAGGGGATAGGATGGAGTAGTCTGAGCATAAATACTTGATTTTGTTATAATTATAATAATTACACTTACAATAAGCAATGGCAATCGATTTTTCATTGGTGTTATATTTAAAAAGCTATATATCTATAACAGACAACGATTCTAAAAGTTGTCTGAGGGACGTTAATGTTTTGTTAAAAAAAGTCAGGCTCAACTGCCAACTGCCAACTGCCAACTGCCTACTGCCTACTGCCAACTAACCCTCAGACTCTTCCTTGCGCTAATGCTCAGCATCACCCCACGCGTTACCATGAACAGCAGCATAGCCAGCCAGAGCCCGTGATTGCCGATAAACTCCCTGGAAATGAAGTATGCGGGCAGAAAGATAAGGAATGTCGCCACGAATAGCGTGTTCCGCATGGGTGCCGCAGTGGTGGCTCCGATGAATACCCCATCCCAGATGAATGCTGCAAAGGAGAGAAAAGGCACCAGCACCACCCACGGCATGTAATCCTTTGCCAGGGTGATGAGCGACTGGTTGTCCGTCAGGATCCTGAGGATGGGTTCGCTCCAGATCAGGTATATGAGCGTAAAGGGAATACTCAGGAAAAAGCCCCAGGTAAAGAGATGCCGGATGACAGACCTTAACCTGACTGCATCCCTGGCGCCGATATATTTACCCACCAGAGACTCAGCTGCATAGGCAAATCCGTCAATGAAATAGGAGAAAATGAACAGGAACTGCAGCAGCAGGGTGTTCACGGCCAGAATGCTGTCATTTTCCGCAGCTGACCTTGCCGTAAAGAAAGAGAAAGTGACGATCAGGAATAAAGTACGCAGAAGGATATCCTTGTTGACCATGAAGAATCTGCGGAAGGCAGACCATTGCTTTAACGCGGCCATCTCAAAGTACCGGGATAGCCTTGCATAATAACGCAGGAAGAGTATAACCGCCAGCAGCAGCCCGCCGTACTGTGCCAGCAGTGAGCCCAGTGCGACGCCTTCTACCTTCATCCCCAGTCCATAGACAAAAAGGAAATTCAGACCAATGTTCAACACATTGACCAGGATAGCTATGACCATTGTGATCCGCGCATTCTGCATGCCCAGGAACCAGCCGGTGAATGCATACAGGCTTAAGGTGGCCGGTGCCGACCAGATCCTGATCAAATAATATTGCCTTGCCAGCGCCTCCACTTCTTCGCTGCCGTGGATGAGGTAAAAACTCAGGGCAACGATCGGCTTCTGGAGGAGAACGATCAGAAACCCGGCTCCCAGGGCAACCAGCAGTGACCGGGCAAGGATGACGATCATTTCGCGCAGATCCCTGGCACCGTAGGCCTGGGCAGTGAATCCACTGGTCCCCATGCGCAGGAAACCGAATCCCCAGTAAATGAAATTGAAGATGATAACTCCCAGCGCGATGGCACCCACATATACTTCGGATCCGAGATGGCCCATGATCGCCAGATCGACCATCCCAAGCAGGGGGACGGTGATGTTGGAGATGATATTGGGAAGAGCAAGCTTCAGGATCTGCCGGTTCACGACAAAGAATTTACTGGGCTAAGATAAAAAAAGATTGAACCGGGCCTGAGATGAAGTGATAGGAAACTATTCGGTGATCCAGCTGATGATCTTTTCGGTAAAAGGTTTTTCCTTGGGCGGAACCATATCCACCAGGTGCCCGTTCTCATCGATCATGAATTTCTGAAAATTCCAGCTGACCTTTGCATCCATCACCCCATTCAATTCCTTGGTTGTCAGCCACTGGTATAGAGGATGAATGTCATCACCTTTGACGGAGATCTTGGCCATCATAGGAAATGTGACGCCATAGTTTACCTGGCAGAATTGCTGTATCTCCTCGTTTGTGCCGGGTTCCTGTCCCAGAAAATTATTGGCTGGGAAACCGATGATGGTGAATTTGTCACCGCCGTACCGCTGATACAGTTTTTCGAGGTCGGCATACTGAGGTGTCAGCCCGCATTTGGAGGCCGTATTCACCACCAGCACTTTTTTACCCTTGAACTGGCTCAGGGAGATGGTTTTGCCGTCGATCGTCCCGACGGTAAAGTCATGGAAGGTCTTACCCGGCTGAGAAAACATTGTTATTGATATCATAAGAAGAGAAATAAGGAATGGGATTTTCATAGCAGGTTCATTTTTTAATCGTTGATATTGATACCGTCATTATCTGGATGATGGTTGTTTAAGGTTTCCTTAAGAACGTTTTTTCTGGGATAATGTTCACCGTCAGATGTACATTGTGCTATGAAATATTCTTTTTTCTTTATTACATGGCGTGCCCATGGCACGCAAAATTTATTACATATCAACGGTTCTACCGACATTGGGCTCCTATGGAGCCCAATGCTCAGATTCTAAATGGATTAGTTGTTTCTGCAATCCTCCATGTTCAGGCCTCCGTAGGAGGCCCATGTCGGTAGCCATTTTGGGATGGGAATATCCCATGTTTTTGGCCTCCGTAGGAGGCCCATGTCGGTAGCCATTTTGGGATGGGAATATCCCATGTTTTTGGCCTCCATAGGAGGCCCATGTCGGTAGCCATTTTGGGATGGGAATATCCCATGTTTTTGGCCTCCATAGGAGGCCCATGTCGGTAGCCATTTTGGGATGGGAATATCCCATGTTTTTGGCCTCCATAGGAGGCC
>JAKLFC010000025.1 GCA_022711405.1 Bacteroidota bacterium | reverse complement strand
CTGTTTTCATACTGTTTCTTTTTAAAAGTTTTTCAAATTGTGCTACGAGCACGTAAAAAACAGGTTACAGCAGCGGCTCGATTTTTATGAAGTCTCTGTATAAATGAAATTTTTATGTAGGTTTAACGTGTGTTAATCCATCTTCGACTGAAGATCTCAAAAACAGGTTATGTATATTCAATTGGATGATGGATATATTGGAAGAATATTCAATGAATTTACATAACGTTGTACCGTAAAAAATTATAAACCGTGAAAACTCTGACGTTTATTTTTTTTACTATCATTTCCATATTATCCTATTCTCAAGATTTAATGACTATTGGAGAAGTTTTTACACACAACATAGGTGATAAATATCATTATAGACTCGCTCCCTCTGCTGTGCCAACAACTGTTGACAGGATGACCATAATTGACAAATATTTCTCTGAATTTGGTGATACGGTTTTTTATGAAAGATTTCATGATTCTTATTGGACAGAGGTTGAATGGGAGCCTGAACCGCATTTAGTTTATCATTTTTATTCCCTTTCCGATACTGTCTTCTATACAGATCTCGATTCTCTAATATCTTTTTATGATAACAGATTTCAAGATTGTCCCTTTTGGTTTGGATGCGACACTATCATTATATTCACCGCTCTTGGAAAGTTAGTGGATTCGGGAGAATGGTCACAACCGTATTCGACTTATGACTGTCAGTATCTTACTCCAGGGTTATACTTCATTCAGATAGAAATTGACAGTAAATTTTCAAGACACAAATTACTTATTGAATAATTTTTCAGCAGCTAATAACCGCACAGCGCCAGGCCCTTACAAAAATGGATAAATCAATCTCTATGAAAAGGCTCATACTGCTATTTAGTTCTTTACTTCTCTTACCAGTTACTTATTCCCAAATTATTGTTGATACCAATAAGTTATGGGTTGATGCTGAATATATTAATTTCGGTCCGGGATTTACAACTGCTTACAGATTTCAGGATGACACGATAATAGGTGCTTATGAGTATAAAGAACTTTATAAAACTGATGATATATCTTTGACTGATTGGGGATTAAGGGGCTGGATGAGGGAAGAAGACAAGATCGTTTATTTTAAGGATCCCTATTGGGATGATGATGAATATATACTGTACGATTTTAATCTAGAAATGGGTGATACATTCAATTTTATTAAGTACCCTTGGCCTATGATTGTGGAGTCAATTGATACAGTGATACTGTTGAATGGTGAGCTAAAAAAAAGAATAATCTTGGATTGTTTTGGAGATTCTGAAGAATGGATTGAGGGTATTGGAAGTACAAGGGGGCTGACCAAGGTCACCGAAGGGATTGATGTTTCTGATTTATGGTATTGGCTGAATTGTTTTTTTGAGAATGATATACTTAAATATGAACAATTCTTTTTGATTTACGATTGCTTTTTTAATACTACCGGAATTGATAAAAACACGTTGGATCAAAAGATCGTTGTGTCGCCAAATCCATTCAGTGATTATACAACTTTTAAATACGAATTGCCAGAGTCAGGAGTGATCCATTTGACTATCGTCAATCACCTTGGGCAGGAAGTTGGAGTGCTAATCCATGAAACACAACCTGCAGGTAAACACCAGGTGCAGTGGAATGTTAAAGGATTATCTGAAGGAGTATATTTCTATCATCTGACAATGAACAAACAACAGACAGTGAACGGAAAATTGATTCTGGTGAGATGAAAAAAATACCGCCCGCCAACGAGCAAATACCCATTTGTTGCGCACCTTTTTGCGCACCCCCATAAAAAAACCCTTGATTACCAAGGGTTTAACTGAGATTGTGCGGTGCGGACGGGGCTCGAACCCGCGACCCCATGCGTGACAGGCATGTATTCTAACCAAGCTGAACTACCGCACCACGATCAAAAGATCAAAATCATGATTTTGGGAGCACAAAGTTACAACAATAGATTGAAAAAATAAAAAAATTTTTCAATCTATTTCCAAATCCCGGGAATCACCTCGTTGCAATACTTGCAACGTGAATCAACCACATCGTTTTTTGTCATCGTAAATCCCTTCCGCTCGATCAGTATCTTCTTGCACTTCGGACAATACGTGTTGCTGGATGCATCGCCCGGCACATTGCCAATGTAAACATAATGTAACCCTTCACTCAGGGCTATCTCACGAGCACTGGCCAGGATTGATTGCGGCGTAGGCGGAAGGTTGGGTAACTGGTACTGAGGCTGAAACCTGCTGAAATGCAATGGAGTATCCTGAAATCCATTTTGCATGAGCCACTGGCACATTTCCCGGATCATCTTCAGATCATCCGTCCAGGTAGGCACGACCAGATTAGTGATCTCCAACCACACCCCTTCCTCCTTCATGATCTTCAATGTATTCAACACTGGCTGCAGTTTGCCCGCATTCAGCATCATGTAAATCTCTTCGCTGAAGGATTTCAGATCCACATTGGCCGCGTCGATCACGCTGCATAACTGCCTCAGAGGCTTCTCGTTTATGTATCCGGCAGTGACCATCACATTTTTGATCCCTTTTCCCCTGGCCAGTTTTGCTGTATCAAAGGTGTATTCAAAGAAAGTAACAGGCTCTGAATATGTATAGGAGATCGAAACACATTTATTTTGAATGCACTCATCCACCACCTGCTGTGGCATCAGATCGTAATTGCGTGTCTGACGGGGACTCACCTGCGAAATGCTCCAATTCTGGCAGTTCAGGCACTTCAGATTGCAACCCGCCGTGGCAATACTATAAGAAAATGACGAAGGCAGAAAATGATTCAGGGGCTTTTTTTCGATCGGATCAACATGCACTGCACAGGGATTGCCGTAGGCAATACTGTAGAGCTTGTCCTCAAAAACCTCCCGGTTCTGGCATATTGCCCGCTTATCATCTGTGATCACACATTCATTGGGACATATCAAACATTTTATTCCCCTGGGCGTCTGAATGTAAAAGCTGGCTTCCTTGCTCCATTTCCAGAGCTTCTCCGGCGCCGACGGCGAAAGGCCTCTTACCGGCCGGATCACTTCACCGGCCATGGAATCCATAAAGGAGAAACCCAGTGCCGCACCGCATGCTCCACAGATACTGTAGCGCAGAAACTCTCTCTTGGTCATTTTCCGGTTTGAAGCCATTATCATCCGATGTATTCTACAACACAAAAATAATCATAAATGCAGTAAGGCACAACGGGAGAGGAGAAAGGAGAAAGGAGAAAGGAGAAAGGAGAAAGGAGAAAGGAGAAAGGAGAAATTTAGTAAAAACTTTCAGCCAAGGGCAAATTTATTACTCCGTATGCGTTTCAGTATTGTAGCACAATAATATGCGGTTGTACCCCTACCCCGTAGGGGTTGAAGTATTGTAGCCTCGACGCAAATAAATATTCATCGCCGCCAGCAGATTCATCGCGCCCAGGATCAGGCATGACCAGTCGATACCCAGCAGGGGTAACAGAAAAGCCGCCATCAGCAATGCACCGAATGCCGAACCGGCCAGGTCCGCAGCATACAGTCTGCCTGCCAGTTTTCCTGGCTGCTGGGTGGAAAGCAACGAGGATATCTTGAACTGAACACCCGCCAGCACAGAAAAGGCCAGGATCAGCAGAATAAAAAAAGAATGCACCAGGAATATCTTTTCTTGTATAATGGCAATCCCTTTTACTATAAATGGGAGCAGGATGCAGAGTACCGCAAAGGTAAGCAGGATAAGTGTGAAGGAACGGATATCCTTCCGGGGCAGCCAGCGGTAGACTCTCAGCGAACCAAGTGCCAATCCGGCCATGAACGTCATGATGATCACTCCTGTCACCTGATAGACATAACCGTAAATGATCTGGAATGCGATGATCAGGATGAATTCAACAGAGGCAGAAGTGAATCCTCCGCTGAACAGTCCCTGGCTGACTGGATTCAGACCTGCCACGCTCAGGATCAGGATGACCAGAACGATGATGAGAGGCACCGTGATACCGGTATGAAAATAGCTCAGCCAGAGCCTGAGCTGATGATAATAGGCAACGGGTTTGAAGTCCCGGTTCACGCCAGCACCTATATCGAGGGTACCAATCGCCTGTTCCCCCCTGGCGCAGACCAGTTCATCGTTCAGGTAAAACCGATTCACGAAAACAGTACCGATCCCCAGTTGATCTATTTTTTCAGCAATGCGGCAGGTAAGGGCCGAGTCGGAGGCGAGGTAGAAATTCCTTCCGCCGGGAATCATGATCACATGGGGGAAAACAGAACGCAACGAATTGTAAAGAACCGAGTTCGTCTTCAGGGCCTCCCCGCTCATGTAATTGGCTGTAGAGGCCAGTCCCGTGCAAATGATTCCGCTGTCAGCCAGCTTATCCTTCAAGGCTTTGAAGAACTCAGTCGAATAGTATCTGTTGAACAGGGCCGTGGAAGGTTCCGGCAGATTGATCAGAATGGCGTCATAATTTCCCTTGGTCTGATGCACAAACGACCTGGCATCCTGAATATGAACACGGACCGAACTGTCGCCGACCGGCCCGAAGAACTCTTCCTCCGTGTTCACCAACCACGGGTTGATCTCCACATAATCCACACGCTCGACAGCGTACTTCCGGATCTCATCCAGCATCCCGGTCATCCCTCCCCCGATCAAAAGCACATTTTTCGGATCATGGCGCTGGACCATGGCATAATGGACCGACTCCTCCACCCTGGCCACATCATTCGTGGTAAAAAGCACCACCCCATTCCCGTAAACATTCAACTGGTCACCGGTGCGGGTAACGACCAGCTTGCCATAGGGAGTCTCCCTCTGTTGCAATACCTGCTGATCAGGAAAAAGATAATGAAGCACCCTGCTTCCGGGATCGAAATGGCCCATTGTAAATACGAGTAAGCCGGCTAACGCCAATGTTGCATACTTCCAGTTTCCCTTAAGGGTAAACGAAGTGCCGAGCGCGGCCACAAGATTGATGGCCATCACGATGGCCAGAGATTGAAACGAATCAAGATAATAGACGAGAACAAAGTTGAAAAGTGCCCCTCCTGCCATGCTGCCAATGGATTCCAGCCCGTACACACTCCCAATCCGGTTCTTACCGTCTTCTTCCGACAGTGCAGTACACAGCAATGTAAACAGGATACCTGAAATAAGACAAAAAGGAAGCAACAGGAGAAAGGAGATATAAAAGACTTCGATCACACTCAGCATTTTACCGGGCATGAACAGCTGACCCCGCATGTAATACAGCAGGAAGGTGATGATCACAGGTAAAATAGCCATCAGAAGCTGAATAAGGAGGATGAGCCGGTGGGGATGGGTCAGTGTGTGCTTCCGTCGTCCTAGATAGGATCCCACCCCGGTGAGCAGCATCCAGTTGGCGAGGATGATGCCGTAAACCAGCTCGTTCCCGTTAAAGATCACCAGGAACTCACGGAGAAGGATGATCTGTATTGTGATGGAGGTGAATCCGGCAGTTAAAACTGAAAATATCAGTCCTCTTTTATTCCCGGCTATCATTTTGTACATTTGTAGTAATCTCTGCATGGAGAGCAACATACGAAAATAATCAAAATATGCGAGTCCGTAAAGTCAATATCCTGTTAATTTCCATCCTTATGATCTTCCATAGCCATTGCAATCCTCAGAATAAAGAGAGCAAGGAAACCTGCATCGACCGTGAGCCCTATGCCGCCGGTAAGTTCTATTCAGGCCGTCCCGATGAACTGAAAACAGATTTGAAAGCTCTTTTTGACGGGGCGGTTCAAAAAAAGTGTGAACATGTGGTGGCCATCATCAGTCCTCATGCCGGATACGTTTACTCAGGTCAAGTGGCCGCCTCAGCGTTCAACCAGATCAACAGGAACAAGAAATACAAACATATTTTCGTGCTCGGCTCGAGCCATGTTAAATACATGGGCGGAGCTTCGGTTTACTACCAGGGAGATTATAAGACACCTCTGGGAAAAGTGAAAATTGACAGGGAGCTGGCAAAAAAGCTGGTCGATGAGTACGATGTCTTCACCCTTGATAAGGAAGCAGATGCCTATGAGCACAGCCTGGAGGTTCAGCTTCCCTTTCTGCAATACGTACTTGGCGAGGATATGTCACTGATACCCATCATCATCGGCAGTCAGTCGGCTCAGATCTGCAAAGAGATAGCCTCCATCCTGAAGCCTTATCTGAATGAGGAGAATCTATTTGTCATCAGCACCGATTTTTCGCACTACCCATCTTACAAGGATGCCATGACGGTGGATATCGCCACTGCCAACTCCATTCTGCTGAATGATCCCGGAGAATTCCTTCAGACACTGAGAAAAAATACGGATGACAACATCCCCAACCTAGCCACCAGCATCTGCGGCTGGACATCCGTCCTTACATTGCTCTACATGACAGAAGGGAACGACCGGATCGGTATATCCCCGATCCTTTATAAGAATTCGGGAGACACTCCCTATGGTGACAAGAACCGGGTAGTAGGGTACTATGCATTGGCATTTTCCATGAAAGACAGCGGCTCCCAAACCTCAGGAACATTCCTGGCAAATCCGGAAGACAGGAAAGAGCTTCTGCAGATTGCCAGGCAAACCGTGGAAAGCTATGTGAAGAAACGGGTTGTTCCGGTTGTGAACGAAGGTGAATTGAACCCTGACCTGAGGATCCCCAGTGGCGCCTTTGTGACCCTTCATAAAGAGGGTAACCTGCGGGGCTGCATAGGACGGTTCAATGCTGATGAGCCATTGTATAAGGTGGTCCAGGATATGGCCGTATCCTCCTCCACTCAGGACTCGCGGTTTCCCCCGGTCAAGCCAGACGAACTCGGTCAGATCGACATCGAGATCTCCGTTCTTACACCATTAAAGAAGATCGAAAGCATTGATGAGATCATCCTGGGAAAGCATGGCATCTACATTAAAAAAGGATTTGCCAGCGGGACATTCCTTCCGCAGGTCGCCACCGAAACCGGATGGAACCTGGAAGAGTTTCTGGGTCACTGCGCGCGCGACAAGGCAGGCATTGGCTGGGAAGGCTGGAAAGATGCCGAGATCTACACCTACGAGGCAATTATCTTCAGTGAAAAAGAGTTCGGGCTGAAGTAAAAACTGAGGCTTAGCGCATGCAAATCCCTGTGAAGGGACAGTACTGGCAGTTCTTTGTCTCTTCAGTTTTTTGGAAAGGCTTTTCCAGGTCGTAAATATCTTCTAACAAACCGGAGATGATCTCCCTAACCTGGGGCATGGATTCCTTCAATGTTCCTTTATCGGGTAAACTGACCGTCATCAGGCCGGCGCTGGGTGTCCTGAATGAAACGATCCCGGGCTCCAGATCCTTGTTGCCCACAGGATTCAGCGAGTGAAACAGGTATCCGTAAAATAGCACCTGGAAGCTTTTGGCCGCATCAGGATCGGTGGACAGCTTATCCCATGACCTGAGGCTGAGGTCGCTTTTTCGTACGCTGCCGGTCTTGTAATCGATGATCCGGTACGTCCTCCCCAACTGATCGATGCGATCGGGCGTCCCTTTGATCGTAACCTGCAGGGTATCTCCTCTGAACCTGATCGTCAGATGAGTGGAGATAGATTCCTCTAATTTATTTATTGTCAATAAGTTATTATGCTTTTCCTGATCCATCAGGAACTCTTTCTCCCAGTGCAAAAAATTCCTGATCAGAACCTTCGAGATATTGACGATCAGCAGGTTCTTGCCAAACCGGGTATCATTTTCCGGATAGGTCCTGCGGTAACTATCCGCTGTCAGATCATCTATCTGCGTGAACATTCTTTCAACGGTCCCGGGTGTCACTATCTGGTTCAGGTAAGGTATATAGAGGTTCTTCATCACCTCATGGATGACCGTACCCATGGTTCTGGCGTCAATGGTTTCCTGGGGTTCGTCCTGAACAGGTATGCCGGCCACATACTGAAAATAAAACTGGAGGGAACAATTGCGGTATGTATTGATAGAGCTGGGGGTGAGTCCGGTCTCAGCCAATCCGATGAGCTGGCTCAGTGCATGGCCGCTCTTATGGATCAGGACCTCGTCACTGGCAGG
Organism: Bacteroidota bacterium; assembly: GCA_022711405.1. Lineage (GTDB taxonomy): Bacteria > Bacteroidota > Bacteroidia > Bacteroidales > JAGONC01 > JAGONC01. Next base: position 37,327 of record JAKLFC010000025.1, on the reverse strand, counting down.
TTGGGAAAGGGGTGGCAGTTCAGCCAGAGACGACCGGATAAGGATATCGGGATTGAAAGCAGGCAATTCATGGATGATCTGGGAGATAAACCGGCTGTGTTCGCCCCCTCCCAGCTCCGAAGGTTCCGTGTTGTAAAGAATATGAATCCTTTCGGCCCGTTGCAGCAGCCTGTAAAAATGATAGGCGAAGACGGCATCGTGATCCCTGTAGGTGGGTAGATGATATTCCATGCGGACATCCAGCGGGATGAACGAATGGGAGGATTTGCCGGCGGGTAACAGATCTTCATTGGCCGAAAGGAGGACCACGTTCCTGAAGTCTAGGTTACGGGTTTCCAGCATGCCCATGATCTGCAAACCTTTCAGCGGTTCACCCAGGAACGGCAGTCTCATCAGGCCGGCCAGCCTTCTCAGCAGGTTGCGGAGGGTCCTGATCTGCATGGCAGCAGGATAATTCTCATATACCGAACGGATGCGTGTGATAAGCTGTAAAAAATGATAAATGTACTCCAGTTCAATGGGGGATTTTTTCTCAGATGCTGGCAGCAAGGCCTCCCTGAGTGACTCCATGAGAAGCTGCAGGCGGCCGAGTGCGTCGGAAATGCCATTGTCCCATGGTGCGAACAGCGTTCCGATGTGCCTGGCAAAGACCGGGTCGATTGGGTGAAATGCCTTGTAAAGTGTTTCGGCACTGAAAAAGACGAAATTTCTGCCGGCGAGTTCGTCGGAGCCTTTTCTGATATCCTCCGGGTGGGTCGTAAGGCTCATGATGTACGGGTGATTCAAAATCCTGAAAACATCCCTGTGGTAGTACCTGCTGGCCGTCTGGCGGGTCAGGCCTGAAAACCTGCCCGCATTCTCATGCAGGACCAGAACCGCTTCGACCAGGCCGAAGACCGGTGTATTTTTCAGTGGATACCCCATGGTGATATTAATATCATCCAGAGTGTCAGGGAGCGAGTTCAGTAGTGGAAGAAGCAGGTTTTCATCAATGAGTACCACGGCGGTGTCGTCTGACAGGACATTCTGTTCATGCCACTGCGACAGGATGGTTCCTGCCATTTTCACCTGGCCGACATTTTTCGGGATTCCCGTGATATGGATCTCTTTTTTTCCGGTCCTGAAATTTTCGCTGATCCACCGGAAGGATCCCAAAAAAGAGGAATCCCTGTATGCACGAAGGAACTTCCCTGCTTCCTGGGAAGGATCATCCAGGTAGTAGTTATCGGCATCCCAGTAAAGTACCGCCTTTCCCCCCGTAAAGAGATGGCTGATGATCTTTTGCTCTGCGATGGTCAGGGCATTGAATCCAGCAAAGAAAACCTTTTTCCAGGGAAGCTTCGCCGACACTTCCCCGATGGACTCAGCCACCCTGCGATAGGCCAATCCCTGATAGGCCTTGCGGCTTTCAAGAAGACGGCTGGTGAGAAGTGAATAATACGATTCCAGGGATTGATAGAAACGAATGTACTTCTGCTGAAAGGGTGTCAGCTCCTGATGATCCAGGTTCCAGACCGAAAGGGCTTTGGCCTCACTCAGGTAAGTGAACAGCGCACGGGGCGAGGTCAGGTACATGTCAATTTCGTTGAAATCACTGATCAAATCCTTTCCCCAGTTGATGAAATCATCAAACGACTGTGCTTCATTACCTTCTACTTCACAGTGAACCTGGTACAGCAGAAAAAGCAATTCAACGTGATCCGTCAGTTGCAACCCGGATAAATGCAGGATGAAGTCCTCAACCGAAAAGATCGCAGGGAGCAGGACAGGTTTTTCGATATGTCCAGCAAGATACCGCTTGAGGAACAGGCCGGCACGGCGGTTGGGAAGCACGACACAGCATTGATCCAGCGGTGCTTCGGTCTGCCTGGCGAGTTCCCCGGCAAAACGGTCGAGAAAGGCTGTCATGATTCCGTTGGTCTTTCCATGTTCAACCACTTTTCAGCCGCTTTGAGTTGCTGATCTCTGCCTATATCGAACCATACACTGCCCGAATGGTCAAATCCCAGCACCTTTTCTGAGGCTGCCAGACAAAGGTACGCATCAATGATGGAAAACACATCCTGTTTTTCGGGAAAGCATCTGTGCATGGATACCTTTTCGTAGAAGCCTGGCCCGATGGCGTGAATGCCGCTGAATGCCCTTTGTTTGAGGGGAATGCAACCGGATGTCACTTTCTTTTCTTCTCCCGTCTCCTGATTTCGCCAGCCACACAGCCGATCATCATCCGTGAAAAGGAAATGACGCGACGATGGCCGCTGCTGGACACACAGGGTCACCAGGGCACCGGATTGCAGGTGACGCTTCAGGAGCGCGCCAGGGTCAAGGGATGTCACGACATCCACATTGTGAATGAGAACAGGTTCGCTGTCTCCAAGGAGAGACATGGCTTTTTTTATGGCACCTCCGGTATCCAGCAACCGGTCTCTTTCATCCGAGATCATGATCTTCATCCCCACATCATCGCGGCTTTTCAGAAAGTCGATGATCTGTTGTCCAAGATGGTGAATATTGATAATGACTTCATGAAAACCACACTGCCGTAACCGTCTGAGCTGCATCTCCAGCAAAGGGGTACCATTCAGGGGGACAAGGGCTTTGGGAATATCCCTGGTTAGCGGATATAACCTTGTACCGCGGCCGGCAGCCAGGATCATCGCTTTCATATCGGGCCCGAACTGTGTTGATCTTTCTGTTTCCTGAAGTAATTGCGTGTCAGCACTTTTTTCAGCTCACGGTGAAGGATGAGCTCGGTAAGGATTTCAGAATCGGTATGCGTGGGAAATTCCCTCTTTTTTGTCAGTATGGACGATTCACTCAGGTCAATCTGGTAAAGCAGGGCATACAACCTTCCAAAATCATTCTCGATGAGATTTGCGATATGCATATCCAGCTGATGAAAAAGCTCCGTGTAGGCCATCTGGGTATTCCCCGAGAAGGTGATATCGATACCAAAACGCCCGAAATCACGGATGACCTGTTCGGCAGTCTCACGGATGATCTTGGTTTGTCCCTTGTAGGGTTCAATGTTGAATTCCATCAGATCTTCTCAGGTTTACAGAGCTTTTTTTCTTTTCGGGCATATTCACCGCATTTTTTACACTGGAACCTGGGATCCTTGACTTCCTTCCCAGTGTCTTTATCTTCCTTGCATTTTGTCTTTCCCATGATTGATAGGTTACCTCTGAAAAAGGAATCACATTAATAACGAGAATGAGATATCCAATGATCCTGTTCGGTATGGATCAGCTCGACTGACACATCGAATTTTCCTTTGACATGTGCTGCCAGTTTCTCGGCATAGTAAACGGACCTGTGCTGGCCACCGGTGCATCCAAAGCTGACCATCAGGTGCGAAAATTTTCGATCAATATATTTAATAATATGATTATCAATAAGTTGAAAAACAATCTCCAGAAATTTTTCAGTTTCACCATGTTCCTCCATAAAGGCTCTTACGTCAAGGTCCCTGCCGTTCAGGTACCGGTACCTCTCTTCTCTCCCGGGATTGGGAAGGGAGCGGCAGTCAAAAACATACCCGCCGCCGTTGCCGCTGAGGTCCATCGGGTACCGGTTCTTATAGGAAAAACTGCAGATGGTCAGGGTCAGCTGGCCGGGAAGTGTAGCAGGTACCGAATACATCCTGGCAGAAACAATATATCGAAGGCTTTTTTCCAGCTCCGGCACTTTACACGGCATCGCTATGTTATCCAGGAACCACCTCATGTTGGCCAATGCATGAGGAATGCTCTGAATAAAATGGGATTTCCCTTCAAAAAGACCTCTGTATCCATAGGCTCCCAGTACCTGGATCGTACGGAGAAGTACAAATCCGTAAAAATGACGTAAAAATTCCCTACGGTCTATTTTTACATGAGCCGCAAGCTTATCCAGGTAATAATCGGTCAGCCTGTCCCTGAAATCTTCCGGTAATCCTGCTTTGGCCTGAAACAGGAGCGAAGCCAGGTCATATGGCAGGGGTCCCTTCCTTCCTCCCTGATAGTCAATAAAATAGGGATTATTCTTCACCATCAGGATATTCCTTGACTGAAAGTCCCTGTACATGAAGTAATTCGATCCGGCCTGCGCCAGATAGTGCGTCAGGGCATCAAAATCCTCCTCCAGTTTCTGTTCATCGTATAACAAGCCGGAAGGTTTCAGAAAATAGAATTTGAAGTATTCCAGGTCCCACTTCATAGACGGGGCATCAAAGACTTCCCCGGGATAGCAGCAGGAATAATCGAGGTCGCGGCCGGCCACCACCTGGAAACGGATCAGGCAATCCAGCACTTGCCTGTAGATAGCCTCGATTTTTCCTGAGGAAAAGATCTCATTGCCCCTGTTTTTTTCAACAAGTGAAAAGAGTGATACATCGCCCAGGTCGGAAATCAGATAGGCATGCTGCTTCAGGTCCTCACCATAGATTTCAGGGACAGGCAGGCCGTGAGAGCGAAAATGGCGTGTGAAAGTCAGGAAAGCTCTGTTTTCCGCATCCACATCATGGCAAACGCCGATGGCTGAAAGGTCACCATTCTGCAACCGGAAATATTTCCTGGCAGAGCCGGATCCATAAATGGGCTCGACTGCAGAAGGTATGCGCCCCGACCATTTCCTGAAGAGCTGTTCTAGGACATGAATATCCAACGGTCATGGTATTATGTCGCAAAGGTAGGCATTAATTTAATTTTCAATGCCTGCTTATGGAATTGCCTGGCCTGTGATGAAGCGTTCGTAAAACATTTATTACTTTTGACAAAATTTTACCAATGGCAAAATCAGCAGAAGACATTTTAAAGGAAGCCATTCTCCTGGAGCGCAGGGGAAAGGCGTTTTACACCACTGCCGCGCGGCAGACGCAGAGTGAAGCGGCCAGAAAAATATTCACCATGATGGCCGAGGAGGAAGACGAGCATATTGAGTTTCTATCAAGGCAGTTCGCTCATTATCAGAAGAACCATGAATTCCTGCACCTCGAAACCCATGTTGATGACGAACAGGAAGAGATCGCCATGGCTGTCCTGTCGGATGAGATCAAAGGCCAGATCAATGCAGCCGGCTTTGAGGCAGCCGCCATCTCGGCCGCCATGGATTTTGAGACACGTGCCGTAAATATCTATTCCGAAAGGGCAGAAATGGCCACTGATCCCAATGAGAAAGCCATGTACGGAATGCTGGCCGACTGGGAAAAAGGACACCACAAGTGGTTGCACCGGATCAATGAGGATCTGAAAGAACAGATCTGGCAGGATAATAACTTCTGGCCGTTTTGAAGATCAAATTTCAAATAGCAAATTTCAAAGATCAAAAGTATTTTTGATTTTTGCTATTTGAAATTTGATCTTATTTTATTAAAACATTCCCTCCCCCGTTATACGAATGAAACTCCCCGTTGTACATCGCATCAGCGCTGACGGGTCCCATCCTGTACTCCCCTTTTGAAACGGCGCGCACAGTGTAATAGAAATGCTTCCATTCACGGGTAGCTGTTGTAAAGAAGGAGATGCGGTCGTCCCTGATGTCGAGGTAATCCGGATAGCGGGAATCTTTGATCCAGACGAGCTCGCGTTCGGGGTCCAGCCTCGGATTCTCGATCTCCAGGCAGGCGGGTAAAAGATCCGTGACTGCTACATTTTCGATCCGGTCCATCAACAGCGACCTGACGCTGACCCGGACCACGATCAGGTCATTCTGCTCAAATACTTTTGAGCTGATGGCCTTTCCATCACGGGTAAAGAAAGACTTTCTGGCTTCCATGTAACGGTCTTCTTCCCTGATCGTCCCTGTGGCGCTGATGCCGTCCACCTCCCACGAAAAATACAGCGTACCCTGTCCGGTCGCCTGTATGCTGATCTGCCTGTTGCCAAGGTCATCGCGGATGATGAAATCTTTCCCTTCAAACCTGCCGGCATCTTTTCCGTCAAAGGTCACCGAAGCCTGAACGGTCGCTTTCTGGGCGCGGCTGGATAATTTTCCAAGGGCCATCAGGGAAAATGCACTTTCCTGCGTAGAAAGCCATGTTTGCTGTTTGAGCTGAAGAGACAGGGCTTTTGTAAGTACCGGTATCTGAAGATTTTCAGGATCCACATCCAGCAATGTGGAGAGAATGATGGCCATGTCACGGGTATGTGAATAAAAACTCCCGCCGAACGATGACTGTGAAGGATTACCGGACAACGCGGCAGGCAGCAGTTTCTGGTAACTGGAAACATCTCCTGTCACCAGGAAAGATGCAGCCAGAAGATACCGGCTGTCTTCCGTCATCTGTGCAGTCAGAGGTTTGTAATGATTCATCAGTGAAACATTGGGAGAGTCATTCAAAGCTAGAACATAAAGCGAATAAAAGATCTCCCTTTTAGCTGCAAGTGCTCGAATGGAATTCCCCTCCTCATCCGAGGAAAAATACTCCTCTGTCTCCTTTTCCCGGGCCCTGGAGCTAATATACTGCAGCATGCTGCCCAGGGCAGCCGGATCCACTGCGAACCCATTTTTTTTGGCTTCTATCAGGAAATGAGCAGCGTAGATGGTTCCCCACCAGGTAACCTCTTCGCCGCCAAGCCAGTAAAGAAGGCCACCATCGTAACGCTGCATGGAATAGATCTTCCGGATCGCTTCCTGGATAAGGTAATCCGGATGATAAGCGATATTTTTCCTGCTCTGGTTCAGCAACTCTGCCAGATCCGTGTAATACAGAAGAGGGAAGGCACGCGTTACCGTTTGTTCAATGCATCCGTAAGGGTAATCAATCAAACGGGTCAGGTCCCTGGAAAATTCTGTGACCGGTGATTTGCTGAGCAAAAGGTAGGAGGATGATGTTCCTGTGAGGAAATCCGACGGGATGCTGATTACCCTGGTCTCGCCGCCGCTGACCGCACCCGACCCTGTGATCTTTTGCAGCCCTGCAGCCGGTCTGACAGGTATCTGTACGTTTTCGGTAAACTGTTCACGGAAGGCGGAAACCACCACCGTAACGTCCCCCTGACCCATGGATTTCCCTGCCCTGATCCCAAAGGTCACCTGCTGTTCGCTGTTGGCAGGAATGTCCACCGTGAGATGATCATTGCCGGTGAGATCCAGAGGCCCTTTAAGAGACAGGCTCACTTCTGCGCTGGCTGGCTGTCCCGTTGTGTTGGCCAGCATCACCGGCATGACGATATTGTCACCGGGGCTCAGGAAACGGGGAAGGGCTGTGCTGATGACGACCGGATCGGCTACACGGATCGTTTTTTCAGAGGCGGCAAACCGGTGATCCTTGTAGGCTACGGCCATCACACGCAGAGATCCTGAAAAGGATGGTATTTCGGCACTGAACGTACATTCACCGGAACTGTTCGCCTTACGTATGCCGCTCCAGAGGGATACCAGTCTGATCCTTTTGCTGGTCAGGGGATTGATCCTTCTGCCCAGATCGAACCCTTCTCCCCCACCGAAGCTTGACTGCTGGGCCTTCATCTCCGGATACAGCCATGCATAGAGATCATAAGGGCTGACTTCCAGCGCTCTTTTCTGGTAAAAATAGGCGTACGGATCCGGTGTAATATAATCGGTTATCTGGAGGATGCCTTCATCCACCACGGCAACCGTCACTTCAGCACCTGGCTCGGTCTTTACAGTGACCGTCTGACGGGTCTTGCTACGGGATGTTTCCGGCGTCTGTACCTGCAAATTCAGCTTATTTTCCTTTTTCTCCACCTTCAGTGAAATATAACCATGAGCCACCGTGATGGGCAGATCATTCTGCCCGATCTTCCTGATGGCTGTGGCAGAAATGTACACATTGGGAACATAGTCGTCAGAAATGGGGAACGATATGCTGGCAGCCTTATCGCTCGTAGCGACGTACCTGTAGTCCATCACATTGTCTCTTTCTACCGTAATAAGCAGCGTGCCATCAAAGGGTGCGCTGAAAAGCAGGTCTGCAGTCTCACCAGGCCGGTAGTTCTCTTTGTCCGCCTGGATCAGCACCTCTCCCTCCCTGCTCACCTCGAAGGAAGTGTAATCCGTATCGCCAAAGCCGTATGCATAAAACTCGCGTGAGACATAATTACCGCCGGGAGTCCCGGCAATCCGAACCTCATACATGCCCGAGAGGGATGGCAGGTAATCCAATGCCGCAGTTCCATCACTGAAGGAAAGGTATGTGCTGTACATGACCGATTCCTGCTTCTCGGAACGATAGCTGTAACGGTTGCCATGACGCTCGATGACAGTCTCCCAGTTGACATGCACTATTTCCAGGTATGCACTTGCACGTGACGCCCTGCTCTCTTCGGCGTTAATGGCGACAAAGCTAAGATGGAGTGGCCTGCGGGTATCCACCCAGTAATCCATCTGCCGTATGCCAAAGAACAAATCCTGTGTATACAGGTCGAACCGGTTCAGCCTGTTCACCGGGCGACCGGTCTCATCGAAGACCGTGGTAAAGATCTTCCCGTCGAGGATCCCAATGTCCTGGTACTTTTCGATAAGGAAAGTTTCCGATGCATTCCCCTGCGCATCGGTCCTGCCCTCCCTCAGAATGGAGCCAAAGGTGGTATTTTTCGGTAAATTCACACGGAAGGCATAATCCGGAAACGATGCTGGCTGTAGATCCTTACTGCTCAGCTGTAATTCCACTTCGTAAGTTCTGCCGGCAGCCGGGGGACCAAACAGGTTGGAGGCCTGAATATCCAGCCGGATTTCATCACCTGCAACATATTGATTTCGGTCGATTGCCGCAGTGACTTTAATCCTGTCGGGCATGAATTCTTCCACCCGAAAACGTGAAGAACCCATCAGGACATCATTTCCTGAATACACGTCAATCCCGTAGGATCCAGTCATCGCATCCGCAGGTATATGTATACGGCTTTCGGCAGCCCCCTGATCATTGAGCATTTTGCGCAACGTCATATAATCCCTGCCATCCGGCGTAATGATCCTGATCTTTACTGGAATTCCGGGCGTGTTCATCCATTCGTTGGTCCTTACGACCGCATTGATAAAAACTGAGTCACCCGGCCGGTAGAGTTCCCTGTCACCGTATATAAAAACGTCATAATCACTGAATTGTGTCCTCTTGCCACCCACGTCGAACCTTGATGTCTCCACATGGTTGTCGCTGAAATTCAGAAAATTGAAGTCATCTCCCTTTCGAGCCGTGATCATGCCCACGGGAGAATCAGGCATCACAGAGCTTTTATTTCTGAAGACAGCATGCCCCTGTTTGTCGGTAGTAGCTGTGTACAGCACCTGATTATTCCTGCTGATGAAATCAATGCGAACACCCGTGAGAGGGATCGCATCCAGCAGGGAGCTGGCAAATATGTGGATGTCGTCTGTCCCTTCCCTGGCGATCAATCCGATATCCGACAGGGATACCATGGCAATATCACGAAGCCATTTCTTTTCCGTTGACTCCACTTTGACCAGGTACACTCCCTTGAACATATCCGAGAATCCCAGGTCCTTCAGATCCAGATTCAGGAGCCTGATGTTGCCATTCCCTGGCAAATGGCTGGTTTCCATCTCCCTGGTAAAGACAAGCTGACCTGAATAGGTGTCAAAAGAGTACTGGTAGAAGTCATAGTATTCATCATTTTCATACATCCATTCCCATTGTTTGCCCGTGCGCATGTAGTGCAGCAAATTGTTCTCGAACACCCTGAAGACGCTGATTTTTATCCGGGGTACATGAATGATCTGCAAACCCAGGTTACGCTCTCCCCTGGAGGAGAGATACCGGGCATTCTTTTCGGTAAAACCCAGGAAAGGTTCGATCTGGCTGAAGGTGATGTACTGGCTGTAGGACTTTCCCAGTTCCTTGCCGAAGACGCCCCTGATCTTTTCCGAGAGGGTGATCTTATAGGTTTGACCTTCCAGGAATTCACCCCCTATCTGAATCCCGTCTCTGACCGCTTCAGCAGAAAAGACCACAGGGGGTTCAATGAGCACCATGTCCTTCAGGTTGCTGCCGTCCACCGGTTGCGTGGTCCCTACAAGGATGCTTCCCCTACCTTTGTCCCACACAGGAGTCAGTCCTGCGACCCTCAGATCTTCCTTGGCAGGGATCCGCACCTGGGATTTTACCTTTTTCTGGCTTTTCCAGTTGCTACCGACGCACGATAATCCTTCTTCGACGACGGCTTCTATGGTCTGGTTGGCAAGGGATTCAAGGTTTGGCATGTCGAGGGATACCTCGATGGTTCTGGAAGGGCTCTGAGTAATGAGCGAAAAAGGTGCATCTCCGTTCTTATGGCGAAGGACGAGCAACTGGCGGAAAGATACCGGGTCGACCTCATAAGAGAAATTGAAGGTGATCCTTACTTCCACCTTTCCCCAGGCTGTTTCACTCCTGGTCCAGTAGGATGATACGGATTCAAGATCCAGGTAGGGAGTGTGAAACGGTATCCTGTAATCATCGATGATCCATTTCTGACCAGCGGCAGGGACAAGATCACGCGAAATTCCAACCGTATAATCAGAGCTGGGTGCAAAAGGCTCTACGGGCGAAAACACCAGGCGATCCGTTGCCAACCATATATACTTTCCCTTTACTGCCGGATGGAACGACAGGTATTCAATCGAGTCCCAGCGGTTGAGCAACGAATCGTCGACAACTGACCGGTTAAAGACGAACGTCAGGTTCTGGTACTGCTGTGCGACTTCTTCAAAATCCCTTTCAATGATCCGGATGGTCTGTTTGGGTGCACAGGCAACGATGAGCATCCCTGCAAGAAGGATAGAAATGCGGTTGACATATTTATTCATGGCTGATCTGATTTGCATAGTTGAATACCTTACGCGAAGGGCATTTACAAATTAACGGAAAATCCCGCTGGTATCAAAAAAAATGATTTATCTTTGACTCAGGGAAATATTCACCTTTAACCTGTTAACATTATGGAAAATGCTGAACCAACCTCAGGATCAACCACCACTACGACCTATGCGGGTTTCTGGTGGCGTTTCCTTGCGTATTTGATTGACGACATCATCCTGTCGTTTGCCACTTTTATCATTTTTACACCTGTCTGGGCTGTTATGGGCTTCAGTCTATTCAGGATGGCCAACTGGAGCGACCCGGACTGGAATTTTGACCATGGGATGGATCCGGGTGCCTGGCAGTTCATCGGATCGGTAGTAGGACTGGCCATTCTTACGGGCTTCCTGTCGGTGGTGATCCAGTGGCTGTACTATTCGCTGATGGAATCTTCGAAGTATCAGGCCACGCTTGGGAAAATGGCGGTAGGGGCCCGCGTCACCGACCTGGAAGGTAACCGAATCTCTTTTGCCCGCGCCACAGGGAGGTATTTTGGCAAGATCATTTCAGGCATGATCCTGATGATCGGATACATCATGGCAGGCTTTACTGAAAAGAAGCAGGCCCTGCATGATATGATAGCCAACACACTGGTTATTAAGGTGTTAAAATAGAATGTGATCCCTTTTCATTCAGGTTCTGACTTTCCTGACTGAATCGATAACGGTTCCATCCACCCATTTGACCACTGCTACGATCTCGTCATCAAGGTCTGGCCTGGCAGGAACTCCGCAGATCTTTTCGGCTTCGTCTTTCAACTGGCCGATCGTTTTAATGGGCAGATCAGAATCTTTCATCTTTTCGATGAGGTCCTCCCGCTTCGGATTGATCGCTATCCCCCGTTCGGTGACGATTACGTCGATCAGTTCACCCGGCCCGCACAGGGTGGTCACCTCATCCCTGATGACAGGGATGCGGTCCCTGAACAAAGGAATCGGCAGAATGGTACATTTTGAGAACAGGCAGTTCTGCCAGCCACCGATACCATGCAGGAGATAGCCATCCGAATGGGTTACTACGTTGGCATTGAAATTCACATCAACCTCTGTGGCGCCAAGGATGACCACATCCACCATGCTGGCAAAGTTACCCTTGCCATGATAGTTATAGCTGGTAAAGGGGCTGGTGTTGACATGATGCGGATTTTCGCGCATCGATCTGACGCCATCCAGGTCAAAGGTCTGCCCGTCAAGTATGTATTCACCGAGGTTCTCTTCCAGCATCTTCACCAGGTATTTGTTGCTGCCGCCTCTCATGAAACGCGCCTTCATGTTCCTTTCACGCAGAAGATCGGCAAAATAGATACCTATCGAAAGGGCTGTTCCACCCGCACCGGCCTGGAATGAAAATCCATCCCTGACGATCCCTGCCTGTTCACAGAACCTGGCTGTCATTTCGGCGATCAGCAGCCGGTCGGGACTGCGGGTGATCTGTGTAGTCCCTGATACAATCTTCTCCGGGATGCCCACCCTATCCACTTTCACCGTATAATCCACGTAATTTCCGTGGATCTGCCAGGGAATGCAGGGGAAAGGCACAAGGTTATCCGTCACAACGATCACTTTATCAGCATATTGTGAATCAGCCAGGGCGAATCCGAGCAATCCGCAGGCAGCCTGGCCATCCACACCGTTTGCGTTCCCAAAGGGATCGGCAGAAGGAGCAGCGATGACGGCAATGTCGATGTGAACATCACCGTCCTGGACGGCCTGGTACCTTCCACCATGAGAACGAAGAACACCAAGGCCTTTCATCCTGCCTTCAGAGCAGAATTTTCCCAGGGGGCCGTTCATGCTTCCCTCGATCCGGTTGATGGTGCCATCCTCCAGGTATTTGATCAGGGGGGCGTGGCACGGAAAGGAGGCAGAGGGGAACCACATCAGGTCCTTTACCCCAAGATCATGTGCGATGTCGAAGATCTGGTTGGCGATCAGGTCGCCATCGCGGAAATGGTGATGCGTCGAGATGGTCATTCCGTTCCTGAGCCCGCACCGGATGAGCGCATCGCGGAGCGTGGGCACCAGCTTATTGCCATCAGCAGGATAATCCGCACAGGTTGCGATCGGCGGAGCTGCTTTATTCCCGGTGGGCCTGAATTTGCCAATCCCCATATAGGGCGTCTGGGATTTCCCGTTGACGATCGCCGGTACGATCCTGCCCGCTGCATTGGTCACCAGTTGATCATATTTTTTCATGCTTCTTCCCTCCAGTTTTGTGACAGTTTACCGATTTTAACAGCCGTGGCAATGGTTTTCATCGCACGCTTGACCACAGGTGGATCGATCATCTTCGATCCCAGTGATACTACACCCAGTCCTTTTGCCTCAGCTTCCTCAAATGCCCTGACTATTTTTTTTGCTTTTTCGATCTCATCCCTGTCGGGTGCATAGTTCTCGTGGATCACCCTGATCTGCCGCGGATGGATGCATCCCATGCCATCATATCCAAGGGCTTTAGAACGGAGGATGGTTTGCCGGAGTCCTTCCATGTCATCCACATCGGAAAACACGGAGTCGATCGCCTGGATGCCGGCTGCGCGGCATGCCACCACAAGCTGGCAGCGGGCAAAAAAGGATTCGGTGCCTTCTACGGTTCGCCGGGTGCCAAGGTCGGCTGTGTAATCTTCCAGCCCTATGGCCAGCGATACCACATTTTCGGCAGCAGTGGCAATTTCGTAGGCTTTTACCACGCCAAGCGCACTCTCAATGATCGGCATCAGCCATATGGAAGCCTTTACTCCCAATCGTTTGCTGATTTGCAGGATCCGTTCATTCACCTGGTGGATCTGTTCAGCACTCTCACATTTGGGTACAAGGATGAGGTTCACATTATGCGGTACAAGAAACTCCAGATCATCCAGTCCTTTGGGTACCTGATTGATCCTTACCATTCGTTCCGCTCCATAAAAGTTCAGGTGGCGCAGGGCATTCCTGACCAGAAAACGGGCTTCGTACTTGCGGTCAGGAGCCACGGCATCCTCCAGGTCAAGGATGATCCCGTCGGGGTGATGAATGCCTGCATTGATCATCAGGCTGGGTGTGTTGCCTGGCAGGTAAAGCCGTGAGATCCGCTGCCTGTCGCGTGCTGTCTGATATTCATTCTCAGGGATCATTGCCGGGAGGAATTCTTTTTCCGCAGAGATTAGCCTTTTTACAGCGGCTTCGATGCGTGCGGCAAGAACAAACGATAATGCTCCGCTATCCTCGATGGTGAGCCGGGCATGCCTGATGTCGAAAAATTCAAGCACCTCCCTGGCCAGTCGGAGGATATCCTTTCCAAACAATGCCTTCACTTTGCTTTCGGGCTGAATGACCAATCCACCCGATTCCGTCAATTCAAGCGTAACGAAACAATCCGAACGTACCCGTTCTCCCTTGTTCCCCACCTGTGCGATGTTGCTGCTCATGTTACAAAAAATTTAGATGCTACGTATATCAGGAAAGCTTCAAGCTACAAGCTGCAAGCTTAAAGTCCTTTTCTGGTTCATACCTGATCCCTTTATGCCTCTTTCTCCTTTCTCCTCTCTCCTCTCTCCTTTCTCCTCTCTCCTCTCTCCTCTCTCCTCTCTCCTTTCTCCTCTCTCATGAATCTTTCCACGCGCCAAAATTACGGATTTGGTCCAATATTTGCTAACATGGCGTCTCAAAATTATACGGAAAAGTATTCACCAATTCAATATTATTATATATCTTTGCCGAAATTTCAGAGAAATCATTAATCCTTAAAAATCATTAATTATGAAGAAGTTAGTTTATTTATTTGCCCTGCTTATGGTCAGTGGATTATTCTTTATGACCTCCTGTACGGATGAGGAAGAAGGAGATGTTAAGCCTACCATCAATTTCAAAGGCGGTGCCGGTTATGTAAGCCAGGATGTGACCCTGGATACAGATGCTGAATTTACCATTGGAATTACGGCTGCCTCCAACTCATCTTCCGGCGCCAAACTATCCCTGTTGGAACTCACAAGGGTTTATAACAACGCGACCTGGTTTACATGGGACACCGCCATTGATGTTTCCTATTACAGCATTGATATTACGATGACCGCCCTCAACGTGGAAGGCACCGAAAAAGTTTCTTTTAAGATTACTGATAAGGATGGCCAGACGAATGAAATTTCCCTGAACATCACCACGGAAAGCACTGCAGGTCCCATCACTGCCTTTGATCAGAAGATTCTGGGATCCTATCAGAGCTCGACAGGAAGTTCATTTGCATCGGTGGATGGTACGATCTATTCACTGGCTGAAGCCAAAGCCAACCAGGCCAAGGTCGACTGGATGTACTTCTACGGTGCCACCGACCTGTCGACCCTTGCTGCACCGGATGATTCACATGCAGCATTGGTTTTCAACAATGCCACCAACGGGCTTCAAACCTGGACCACAAAGAATGCAACACGTTTCAGAAAAGTGACCACGGCCATTAGCTGGGATGCCATTACGGATGATTCGATCATCATGCAGGAAGCGGCAACAGCGCCCGACCAAACACGGATGGCAACACTTGCTGTTGGTGATATCCTTCTTTTTAAAACAGTTACCGGGAAATACGGTATGATCAAAGTGAACAACATAGCTGTCGGTGCCGACGGGACAATTGATATTGCCGTCAAGGTTCAGCAGTAATTTGCAGATTGACACATTCATTTATCATTTTGAGAGAAGAGACGCCGTTGCGGCGTCTTTTCTTTTTTTTGTACCTTTGTAGAGAACGATCCGTTAATGAGTCCACCTTCAGAAAAAAAAATCCATTTCATCATCAATCCTGTCTCCGGAGCAGGTAAACACGATGACCTGGCCGATGCCGTCAGGAGATACATGGATCCTTCCCGTTATGCATGCCTGGTGAAAATGACGGATTCTCCCCGTCATGCCATCGAACTGGCCCGTCAATCAGCCGAGTCAGGGGCTGATGCCATTGTCACTGCCGGCGGCGACGGTTCCATCAATGAAATTGCACAGATCATTGCAGGAAAAAAGATCGCACTGGGTATCATTCCGTCCGGGTCAGGAAATGGCCTGGCGCATCATCTCCATATCCCATTCCGGATAAGCAGGGCATTTGAAGTGATCAACGCTTTCAGGATCAAGGCTATTGACACGATGGAAGTCAATGGCAAAACGTGTGTCAGTATTGCCGGAGTGGGATTTGATGCGGTAGTTGCCCAGAAGCTCACAGAAAATTCACATCGCGGATTTCAAGCCTATTTCAGGATCATCCTGAGTGAATACCAGGAATATAAGCCCAGGAAATATACGTTGTGGATCGACGGTATACGGTACAAGGAAAAAGTTCTTTTCATAAGCTTCGCCAACTCGAACCAGTTCGGTTACAATGCCTTTATCGCTCCCACTGCAGAAGTTGACGACGGACTGATCGACATATGCATGATTCACAAGATACCCATGACAAAAGTGGCTATCCTTGCCAACCTGCTGTTCATGAAACAGATCGATAAATCGAAATATGTGCGGATCGTCAAAGGAAAACACGTGATCCTGCAGGGGAACAGCATGGGTATCGTCAACCTGGACGGTGAGTCAGAACACCTCGGCGAAGATCTCGAAATAGTTATCAATCCAAAGTCACTAAACGTAATCGTACCCTGAAAATGCATATTCTATGAAGGAAAGTATTTCCCTTGCAGACCAGTTTGATAGATTGTTGAAGGAATGGCTTCTTGGAAAAGGGCTTACAGATGTCAATGCCAACCTGATGAAAGAGGTCCTGGAGATCCTCGTCATCTTTGCGGTTGCGACGATTGCATATTTTGTGGCCAGACGGATTCTGATCGCCATTTTCCATCATATATCAAGAAAGACCACTACTAAATGGGATGATATTCTGTTTCAAAAGAAATTTTTCAGCCGTCTTTCCTACCTGGTCCCTGCGTATATCGTACTGGAACTGATCCCCCTTGCCCTGACCGAATATGCCAAGATCTCGCTGGTGCTCTTTCGTGCCGTGGAGGTCTACATGCTCTTTATCACGATCCTGATCTTCAATTCGGTACTGAATGCCTCCGAAGAAATCTACCAGGAATATGAAATGTCAAAGACCAGGCCTATCAAGGGGTATGTCCAGATCGGGAAGATGATCATCTATGTGATCTTCGGCATCCTGATCATCAGCGTATTCATCGGTAAATCACCCCTGGCCCTGCTGGCCGGGATGGGTGCACTGTCGGCGGTACTCATGCTGATCTTCAAGGATTCCATCCTGGGTTTGGTTGGAGGCATTCAACTGGCAGCCAACGATATGCTGCGCAAAGGCGACTGGATCACCATGAGCAAGTTCGGTGCTGACGGTACTGTACAGGATATCACATTGACCACAGTCAAGGTTCAGAACTTCGACAAAACCATCACCACCGTCCCCACATATTCCTTTATCGCTGACTCGTTTCAGAACTGGCGCGGCATGGAAGAATCGGGTGTAAGGAGGATCAAGCGGTCGGTGCATATTGATATACAGAGCATTAAATTCTGCACTCCCGAGATGCTCGATCGGTTCCGTAAATTCCAGCACGTCGCTGCGTATGTGGATGACAAGGAAAAAGAGATCCGTGAATTCAATGAGCAATACGAAATTGATAATTCTGTTCTTCTGAACGGCCGGCGACAGACCAACATCGGGGTTTTCCGTGCTTACCTTATCGGTTACCTGAGAAACAATGACCAGATCGATCCTGAAATGTCGCTGATGGTCAGACAACTCCAGCCGACCGATTCAGGTCTTCCCATCGAGATCTATTGTTTCAGCAAGGTACAGGAATGGGCACCCTATGAAAATATCCAATCCGACATCTTCGATCATGTGCTGGCTGCCGTACCGTTGTTCGATCTGCATGTTTTCCAGAATCCGACGGGGAACGATTTGAGAGCACTCAAATCGTAAATCACTGGTATGAACCCCAGGGCAAGCCCTGGACCCTAATTCCGGCGCAAGCACCGGGGAATTTACCCCGTATGACCCCTCCCCTTAAGTGGAGGGGCCGGGGGAGAGGTCAATTATTAAATAATCTTCCCGAAATAAATTAAATTATTCTCCCCCTCGATCCTGAATTTTTTTTTATTTTTGGAGTCGATTCAAAGCAAACTACATCCCCATGAAAAACGAGATGAACGATGTTATTCTGGTTCCAACGGATTTTTCTGAAATCTGTGATAATGCGATCAACCAGGCCGCTGAAAATGCGAAGATCCTTAAATACCGCCTTTACCTGCTGCATGTGATCAATAAGGACACCTGGGCTTACCTGAACAAGGTCAACCTGGGAATAGGTGCCATCAATGACAAATTGGAAGCAAAGGCAGCCGAGGTGCGGACAAAATACAAGCTTGAAGTGGAAACCAAAGCATTGGAGGGAAGTATTTTCACGACCATCAGCGAAGTGGCTCAGGACATTGGGGCCGCATTGATCTACCTGGGAACCCATGGTAAAGTAGGCATGCAGAAACTCACCGGCAGCTTCGCCATCAAGGTGATCACCAGTTCGTCGGTACCTGTGATCGTCGTACAGAAACGCCCCCCTCGAAAGGGGTTCAAAAATATCGTTCTCCCCATTACCAGCGATGCCGGTCCCTGGGAAAAGACCAAATGGGCCGTCTTCATTGCACGCCAGTTCGGTGCCACCATCCATCTGTTCCAGACCAGCACCAGCGATGAAAGTGTTGTTGAAGCAGCCAAGCTCATGGACGAGTATTTCAGGAAAAACAAAGTGAAACACACCTACATGATCTCTGAAAAAAGTACCGGCTTCTCAGGGGCGGTCATTAATTACGCTACATCCCTGGATGCGGATATGATCCTGATCATGACAAATCCTGATGCCAGCTTTTCCAAGTTCCTCCTGGGTACCTATGATGAGGAAATGATCTTCAACAACTCCCAGATACCGGTGATGTGCATCAATCCCAGGAAGTTCAGTTACCAGATACTGGGGCTTTAAACCGGATAACAGTCAGCAGTCAGCAGTCAGCGGTCGGCGGTCGGCGGTCAGTAGTTTGACATTGTAACAGGTGTCAAGCGAGGCGAACAGCACCGGGCAAATGACCACGAATAACAGCAAAGCGTAATCCCAGAAAATTTATTTCCGCTTTAAGTTGATTTTTGAATTTTTATGCACTAATTTTGACCGTCCGTTCAGTCATAATTTTTTTTATATTGGATCAATGGTATGCATCCCAGGGAAAGCCCTGGACCCTAATTCCGGCGCAAGCACCGGGGAATTTACCCTTGATGACCTCTCCCCCTGTCCCCCTCCCCTGCAGGGGAGGGGGTGAAGGGGGCGGGGTCATTACTATTAAACAGTCAGTCTAAATTCATTCCTATGCCAAGAACAGAAAAACAATGGGAGGAGATCAGGGAGATCCGCAAGGCGCAGATCATGGAATCAGCACTGGAGCTGTTTGCCAATGAAGGATATTACCCGACATCCATCAGCAAGATCGCGAAAAAGGCAGGGATCTCGAAAGGATTACTGTACAACTACTTCCAAAGCAAAGAAGAACTGATCAGGGAAATCATTGATAAGGGCATACAGGATCTGGCCACTACCTTTGACCAGGACAGGGATGGCATCCTTACCGAAATGGAATTTCAGTACATGATCAACACTATTTTCGAGATTCTCCAGGGAAACATCAGGTACTGGAAACTCTACTTTTCGCTCATTATGCAAGCGTCGGTCCATCAACTTGTGCATGAGGGATTTGCAAATATGGTTCCCCGGCTTGTAACAGCACAGATCCGCTATTTTGAGAAAAAAGGCCTCCGGGATCCGGTATCGGAGGCCATCTTTTTCGCAGCCGTCCTCGATGGGATCGCATTTAACTACGTCATCGATCCGGATCATTTTCCCGTGGATAAAATTAAGCATCTTATCATCGAAAAGTTCAGCCAAATCAATAGTAAAGATGATGAAAACTAAATTCCTCGCCCAATTTTGTCTCTCTTGTATACTACTGTCGTTCGTCGACATAGCCAGCGCACAAACCCTGACGCCAACCGAGATCGTGAAACGGGCCCAGGATAAGGTCAATGGATCATCCAGTCAGGGGACGATGAAAATGAGCATCGTCAGACCCGGCTGGTCACGTGAAGTGACCATGAAAGCATGGTCGCTGGGTAACGATTTTTCAATGATCTACATCACCTCTCCTGCCAAAGACGCCGGCCAGGTATTTTTAAAAAGGCACAACGATATGTGGAACTGGATGCCTTCCATCAATAGAATGATAAAAATCCCTCCATCCATGATGGGGCAATCGTGGATGGGATCCGACTTTACCAATGACGACCTTGTAAAAATGAATTCCATGGTCGATGATTACGAACATCACATCACTGGCAACGAAGTGATCGATGGATACGATTGCTATATCATTGAGCTGATCCCGAAACAGGAAGCAGCCGTGGTGTGGGGGAAAATCCTGGTATGGATCTCCAAAAAAGAGTACTATGAGCTTAAATCTGAATATTATGATGAGGACCAGGTCCTGACTAATTCTATGACCGCCAGTGATATAAAGCTGATGGGCGATCGCATGTTACCCTCAAAAATGGTCATGATACCGCGGGATACGGAAAAAGAAGGTCATGAAACCCGCCTTGAAATGATAGATACCCGGTTCAATATTCAGATCACGGAAGAATTCTTCTCACAGCAGAATATGAAAACGGTTCGCTAACTTCAAATAACAAATGGCATGAAAGAGGAATTTAAAATAGCATGGAGAAATCTCTGGAGGAATAAGCGCCGCACACTTATTACATCTGCATCTGTTTTCTTCGCTGTTTTCTTTGCTGTGATCATGCGATCGTATCAGCTCGGCTCCTATGATCACATGATCAATAATTTTATCGAATCGTTTACGGGTTACCTGCAGATACAACACGCTAAATACCAGGATAATCCATTCATTGATAATTCATTCGACTATAATGATCCATTCGCTTTAACCATTCTGAACGCGGATAAGGTCGTGTCGGTTACTCCTCACCTTGAATCCTTTACGCTTGCCTCCAGCGGAACGCAGACAAAAGGAGTGGCAATAGTGGCCATCGATCCGGTAAAAGAAAAGAACTTTTCGGATCCTGAAAGCAAGCTGGTAAAATACAGGATCACCGATGAAGCCGTCAAACGGATGAAAGATACAGGTAGGTTTCCGGATGTTGTGATGGATAAGGTTGTACGGAATCTGGGGCGATCGTATACATCCTCCGGAAGGCTTGAGCTTGAACTGGGGCTTGCCAGTGAAGATAATATCCGGTATATGCCGGAGATCCTTTCATGCTCCGGAGTATCGAATGGATATCTGGCAAACGATGACCAGGGGATCCTCGTGTCCGACAGGCTTGCCGGTTATCTTAAGGTCGCCGCCGGAGATTCGGTCATTCTGATGGGGCAGGGGTACCACGGTGTTTCAGCGAACGGGATATTCCCGGTTCGGGGTATCATAAAAATGCCGTCTCCCGAAATAGACAACAAATTGATTATCATGACACTGCCTTCAGCCCAAGAATTCTTTGATGCGGAAGGAAAAATAACATCGCTTGTTGTAAACCTTACGGATAAATCAAACCGGACCATAAAAACAGCTAAATCCAACATTAGTTCCCTCCTGCCCGACAGCAACACCACAGTCAGGACCTGGTATGAGCTTAATCCCATCCTGTACCAGCAAATCCAGGGTGACAGCCAGACAGGGATCGCCATGCTCGGGCTTCTTTACCTGATCATATTCTTTGGGATATTTGGGACGGTACTGATGATGGTTTCCGAAAGAAAACGTGAATTCGGTGTCCTTGTGGCGATAGGCATGCAGAAAAGGAAACTGAAAAGGATTATCACACTGGAAATGATGTTGCTGGGAGCAATTGGACTGGTATGCGGGTTATTGGCGAGTGTACCGCTGATTCTGTACTTCTATTTTTATCCCATTGTGCTGAAGGGAGATCTGGCAACCATGATGGAGGACTGGGGATGGGAAGCTGTAATGCCCACTGCATGGTTCGGCCCCTATTTTTACTGGCAGGCTGTCATTGTTGCATTTATGATATTGCTGACAATGATCTATCCTATCCGAAAGATAGGTCAACTCAAAGAAATGGAGGCTTTAAAAGGCTGAAAAAACAAAATGCTATGATTTTATCCCTCGCATGGAAGAATGTCTGGCGGAACAAAAAAAGAAGCCTGGTTGTCATCGTGGCAGTGACCCTCGGCATCATTTCAGGGGTACTTCTAATCGGCATCATGGAAGGCTGGACCAGGCAACGCGTGAACGATGCGATATATAATGAAGTTTCGCATATTCAGATCCATGACCAGGAGTACATCAAAAACGAAGAAATCGATCTTACAGTTAGCAATCCCGATAAGATTATACGGAGTATTGATTCCCTGCAGGGTTTATCCGGCTGGGTACAAAGGTCGAAGATCGTTGCCATGGCGAATACTCCGTGGGCAAATGCCGGGGTGATGATCTACGGTGTGGATCCTGAAAAAGAAAAACAGGTGACCGGGATCCATAAGAAAATTGTACAGGCCGGTGGAAGATACATTGATGCAGAACATCCAGGCGACATACTGATCAGTGATAAAACTGCCGAAATACTGAAGCTGAAGCAATATTTTGTCACTGACAGTATCCTCGGAGAATTGCGGGTGGAAAAAGTTCCGGAAACGGTTCTGACAAAGCTTGAGACGCTTAAGAATATCCGATTCAGGTCGCCCGGGGACTTCAGGGAAGCCCTAAGAAAAGAATTCAGTAAAAAGGAACTTGACCGGTTTGGTTTGCTGATTACAAACAAAGCTCTTGATTACAGGATCCGGAACAAAGTACAGATCACCATTTCCGATCAGGAGGGAACCCCGATCCAGGGCATTTTCCGGGTCTGCGGAATCTTTAAGACAACAAACACAGGTTTTGACCAGGCCACAGTTTTTGTAAATGCTCCGGAACTCGCAAAATTATATGGAGGCAATACGATCCTCATACATGAAATGGCCATCTTACTCAACAGCATAGATGACGTTGACGATGTAAAAGAAAAACTGAGTCGCATTTCCGGCGATAATTCAGTCAGCACCTGGAAGGAGCTGGCTCCGGATGCAGCCATGATGAATGATTTTATGATCGTGTATTATTTCATTTTCGTAGGCATCATTTTGCTGGCACTTGCCTTTGGTATTATCAATACGATGCTGATGGCAATTCTTGAACGGACCAAAGAGCTGGGTATGCTCATGGCAATAGGCATGAACCGCAGGAGGATCTTCAAAATGATTATGATGGAAACGATATTCCTGACTTTTATCGGAGCGGCAGCCGGCATGCTTGCAGGATGGGCCATTACAGAAGCCCTTGGAAAGACAGGAATTCGTTTTGCAGGCTGGGGTGAAGGATTTGAGGCCATCGGATTTGCCGCAAGGGTATACCCGGTCATGACTATTGAATTCTTACTTTTTACCACTGTGATGGTCATCATCACGGCCATCATTTCATCGATCTGGCCAGCGCGCAAAGCCCTGAAGCTAAATCCGGTGGAAGCATTAAGGACCGTATAAAACAATCATAAAATAAGCAAGTCATGAAGGTACTTGAATTAAAGGATGTGAATAAAATATATAATTCCTCCATGGTAAAGGTTCATGCCGTAAATGATGTGACGCTTGATTTTGCGGAGGCTGAATTCACAGCAGTTGTAGGACCATCGGGTTCCGGGAAAACGACTCTGTTGAACCTGATCGGAGGACTTGACATGCCCACAACAGGAGAAATCATCATTGGAGGCACGAACCTGTCGAGACTTTCCTCATCACAACTCATTGATTTTCGTTTGAATAACATTGGTTTTGTTTTCCAGTCATACAACCTGATCCCTGTGCTGACGGCCCTCGAGAATGTCGAATTCATAATGCTTTTGCAGGACAAACCAAAACAGCAGCGGCAGCAACGTGCGATCGAACTGCTGACCCAGGTCGGTCTGGCCGACAAGATCCATAAACGTCCCGGTGAACTGTCGGGAGGTGAGCAACAAAGGGTGGCGGTGGCACGGGCGCTTGCATCCAAACCCAGGTTCATCCTCGCCGACGAACCCACCGCAAACCTCGACACCAAATCTACCGAGAACCTGCTGGATATCATGGAACATCTTAACCATGAGGAGAGTATGACATTTATTTTTTCGACCCATGACGCCCGTGTAGTACAAAAGGCTCACCGGGTAGTCACCATCGAAGATGGAAAAGTGAAAAGCGACATCGAACAGCATCCGCATAACTGAACGGCATGAGAATTCGCCTCTGTACAGGTCTGGTGTTAGCCCTTTTAACAGGAATATCCCCGGGAACTCACGGACAGGGATCCTCGTCCGGCAAATGGTTGTTCAACGGGTATCTGAAAGACCTTCAGCTAGTGAATTATGAAGACGTTCAAAAGGAATGGTACCTCAATAATGAGATCAACAACCGTATGGACCTGAAATGGTTTCCAACCAGCGGACTGGCCGTCGAAGCCGGGTTGAGGAACCGCTTTCTGTTTGGGAACTATATTGAGCTCATGCAGTACATGGATCCGGATTATGTAAAAATGATGGATCGGGATCAGGGATTTCTGGATCTGACGATGGTGATCGATGAAGCGGATTCTTATGTCCTTCTGACCAGCCTCGACCGGCTGAATGTGAAATATTCGGTTGGAAAATGGGAACTCAACCTGGGCCGGCAACGGATCAACTGGGGTATCAATTTCATCTGGACTCCGAATGACATCTTCAACTCCTTTTCTTATTTCGATTTCGATTATGAAGAACGTCCCGGATGCGATGCATTGCAGATCGAATACTATACCGGAATGGCATCCTCGGTACAGGCGGCTGCCAGCATAAACCATGACCGGAGGTTGACAGCTGCTGCCATGTACCGCTTTAACCGGTGGAATTATGATTTTCAGGTAATGGCCGGCCAAATGGTCAACGATCTGGTCATCGGCGGAGGATGGAGCGGCGACATCAGCGGTGGTGGGTTCAGGGGTGAATTTACATATTTCCATTCTTCGGAGCATTTCGCCGATACAACGGGTCAGCTGGTAGCGGCCATTGATGGCGATTATACGCTCAAAAACGGCCTGTACCTTCATGCCTCTGCCCTTTATAACAGTTCAGGCACCACCGGTAAAGCAGGTGGAAATACCCTGCTGGACCTGAGGAATATTTCAGTGAAAGACTTTACCAGGGCACGGTACAGCCTCTTTGGGGAGATCGCCTACCCCGTAACCCCTCTTGTAAGAGCTGATCTGTCAGGCATTTTTAATCCCTGTGATATGTCCATTTTTATTGGTCCGTCTGTGGATATTTCGCTTACCGACAATATCAGCCTGCTGCTGATCGCTCAGTTATTCTACGGTGAAGATGGCACCGAGTATGGGGATTACGGAAAGTTCTGGTATCTAAGACTTAAATGGAGCTTCTGATATATTTTTTTTTGTAACTGATTGTTTCCAATCGAATAAAGTTTTAATTTTGCAGCCCTTAAAAAGTAAATCAGAAACAGTATCATAAAAGTTAAACGATGTTGGTTACACCGGAAGTAAAAAAGAGTACGTTCAAGGAATTCGGGAAATCAGAATTTGACACGGGATCCGCTGAAGCTCAGGTTGCTTTGTTCACCTACCGTATTAAGCATCTTACCGAACATCTTAAAACCAATCCAAAAGACCAACCCACTGAAAGGTCTCTTGTACGACTGGTTGGTAAAAGAAGAAAACTACTGGAGTTCCTGAAAAACAAGAATATTGAACGCTACCGTGATATTATTAAAAGATTGAATATCAGAAAGTAAGCAATAAAACGTTCCTCTTTCAAGGCAATTTCCAATTGCCTTTTTTTTGTATTAATTCGGTTCTTATTCTTTTCATGTAATATTTATTGTATGTCATCAGAAGGTATTATCAAGTCATTTGATTTAGGTGATGGAAGAACGATTTCCATTGAAACAGGCCGTTTGGCCCGGCAGGCCGACGGATCTGCAGTCGTTAAAATGGGCGACACCATGTTGCTGGCAACCGTGGTTGCCAACAAAGAACCGGTGGCAGGCAGTGATTTCATGCCTCTTTCGGTGGAGTACCGCGAGAAATATTCAGCCACCGGCCGTTTCCCGGGTGGTTTCATTAAAAGGGAAGCCAGACCCTCCGACCACGAGATTCTGATCGCCCGACTGGTGGATCGCGCGCTGCGCCCCCTGTTCCCGGATGACTTTCACGCCGAGACCCAGGTGATCATTACCCTGTTCTCCGGCGATAAAAATCTCCCTCCCGATTCATTGGCTGCACTGGCAGCATCTTCCGCGCTTACCATCTCCGATATCCCTTTCAAGGGACCGATCTCCGAAGTCCGGATCGCAAGGATCAACGGTAATTTCATTGTTAATCCGACAATCTCCGACCTGGAGGAGGCCGATCTGGATCTGATGGTCGCTGCTACGATCGATAATATCGTTATGGTAGAGGGTGAAATGAAAGAAGTGCAGGAAACTACCATGATCGAAGCATTGAAAGTGGCGCACGAAGCTATCCGGACACAGTGCAGGGCTCAGATCGAGCTGGCCGGGATGCTCGGCAAATCCGGTACAAAACGGGAATACAGCCATGAAACGAATGATCCTGACCTTTTCGAAACACTGAGGCAAGCCACCTATCAAAAATCCTACGATACGGCGGTTTCCATCATCCCTGGCAAGCACGAGCGGACAGAGGCGTTCAATGCCATAAAAAATGCATTCATTGAAACCATCCCGGAAGAAGAGAAAGCCGTTAAGGTACCGCTGGTTGAAAGATACTACCACGAAATCCACAAGCAGGCGGTCAGGGATATGGTGTTGAATACAAGGATACGTCTGGATGGGCGAAAGCTGGATGACATCCGGCCGATCTGGTGCGATGTGGATTATCTGCCTGCCGCACACGGTTCCTCGATCTTTACCCGGGGAGAAACCCAGTCGCTGACAACCGTCACCCTGGGCACAAAACTCGATGAACAGGTAGTGGATGGGGCTGTTTATGAGGGTAAAAGCAACTTCATGCTGCATTACAATTTCCCGCCTTTTTCCACCGGAGAGGTCAAACCCATCCGAGGAACCAGCCGCAGGGAGGTGGGGCACGGAAACCTGGCCATGAGGGCTCTCAAACCTGTGATCCCTTCCGGTCCTGTCAATCCATATACCATCCGCGTGGTCTCCGATATCCTGGAATCCAACGGCTCGTCATCGATGGCCACTGTGTGCGCAGGCACCCTGGCCCTGATGGATGCCGGTGTGAAGATCCACAAACCGGTATCGGGCATTGCCATGGGACTGATCACTGATCAACAGACCGGCAAATATGCCATCCTTTCAGATATCCTGGGGGATGAGGATCACCTGGGAGATATGGACTTCAAGGTGACCGGCACACGGGATGGCATTACAGCCTGCCAGATGGATATCAAAGTGGAGGGCCTTTCCTATGAAGTGCTGACAGAAGCATTGGAACAAGCACGCAGAGGAAGGCTTCATATCCTGGATATCATGGAAAATACGATCGCAGAGCCCAGGGAAGATTATAAACCCTTCGTCCCGCGCATCGAGCAGCTGACCATTGCCAAGGAGTTCATCGGCGCTGTGATCGGACCCGGAGGAAAGATCATCCAGGAGATTCAGAGCTCAACCAACTCGACCATCGTCATCGAGGAAGTGGGAGATGTGGGTATCATCGATATTTTTGCGGTCGACAAGACCTCCATAGAGGCGGCAAAGGAACGGATCAAAGCCATTGTTGCTGTACCCGAACTGAACGAGGTGTACCTGGGAACGGTAAAGAACATCACCTCGTTTGGCGCTTTTGTGGAAATCCTGCCGGGAAAGGACGGACTGCTTCATATCTCAGAGATCGACTGGCGCCGTATCGCAGAGATCGACAAGGTGCTCAAGGTGGGCGACAAGATCAAGGTCAAGCTGATCGAGATCGACTCCAAGACCGGAAAACTGAAGCTCTCCAGAAAGGTGCTTCTTCCAAGGCCTCCTGCAAAAACAGAATAATATGTAACCAATCCGGTATAAATCCGTAAAATTTACATTTTCAATCTATTGTTCATTAATACAGGTTTATGAGGCAACTTAAGATTACCAAGCAGGTCACCAACCGTGAAACGGCGTCCCTCGATAAATACCTGCAGGAAATTGGAAAAGTGGAGCTGATTACTGCCGATGAAGAAGTTTCCCTTGCACAACGTATCAAGCAGGGTGACCGTGAAGCACTGGAAAAGCTGACCAAATCAAACCTGCGGTTCGTGGTATCGGTCTCCAAACAGTACCAGAATCAGGGTCTGAGCCTTCCTGACCTGATCAATGAAGGCAACCTGGGACTGATCAAGGCCGCCCAGCGGTTTGATGAAACCCGCGGATTCAAGTTCATCTCCTACGCTGTCTGGTGGATACGCCAATCGATCCTTCAGGCGCTTGCAGAGCAGTCCCGTATTGTCAGGTTACCCCTGAACAAGATCGGATCCATCAATAAGATCAATAAGGCCTATGCAAAACTGGAGCAGGAATTTGAGCGGGAACCCAACTCGGAGGAGATCGCCGATCTGCTGGAGATCACAGAAACGGAAGTAAAGGAATCGCTCAAGAATTCGGGCCGGCACATATCCATGGATGCACCGCTGGTGCAGGATGAAGACAACACCATGTACGATGTACTGCGGAACGATGATGGGCCCACTCCCGAAACCCAGCTCATGTATGAATCCCTCAAGAAGGAGATCGACCGGGCCATCTCCACGCTCACTCCGCGTGAGGCCGATGTAGTACGGCTGTATTTCGGTCTGAACCAGACCCATCCGATGACCCTGGAGGAAATCGGTGAGAAATTCGACCTGACGCGCGAACGTGTCCGGCAAATCAAGGAAAAGGCAATCCGGAGGCTCAAACATACTTCCCGGAGCAAGATCCTGAAGACGTATCTGGGATAACCTATGAAGGGAAACGGATCTCTGCTTTCGAAGATTCGTCAAACAAGATGTCATCCCTTCGGGATTTAACAGAATTCCGTATCACAATTTGCTACCAATATATCATCCCTTCGGGATTTAACAGAATTCCGTATCACAATTTGCTACCAATATATCATCCCTTCGGGATTTGCATAATGAATTCATTCGTTCAGCAAACCAACCCCGAAAGGGTGACATATTGGTAGATATGAACAATCATCCATTCCGCTAAAATTCCGAAGGGATGTCATCTTGGTAGGGAATATCACATTGTAAAATATCATAATGATAAATGGCAAATGGATTGACAATCACATCCATTTATATTAATTTCGCATTGAATCACAGAACATTTAAAATCCGGATTAATTCTAATATCTTAGTCACAGAAAAATGAAATGTTCCCTTCCTGCATGAAAAAATTTCCTTTTGCAACACTTTCCCTTTTCCTGGTAATTAATCTTAACCTGATTGCACAACCCCAATGGAAATTCCATTTGGCCTATGAAGATGCAACAGGCGCCAGAGATACCATATGGTTCATCTGGGATACGAGCGCTACCTTTTATGGTCTGGATACTGCATTAGGAGAAAAAATCGTTTCCATCGATACTTCCACTTTCAATGTCTGGACAAGTAATCATTCCAGTACAACATATGATACTATTAAAACGGTAGTTCTTCCATATACGTATAGTTTTGGGCAAAAAATTAGAGCATGCCATTTTACCCTCCCTATTACTATAAACTGGGATTCTTCATTATTACATGCAAGTTGGTTGCCAACAGAACCGGTAGGATGGGTAAATCGCGCAAGAATAATGAACGACTATTTCTTTTGGATAAATAATGATCCTCTGGGCAATTACTTTGATATGACGCTGGATCATCAAGTGAGGGCA
Source organism: Bacteroidota bacterium (assembly GCA_022711405.1). GTDB lineage: Bacteria > Bacteroidota > Bacteroidia > Bacteroidales > JAGONC01 > JAGONC01. The sequence goes on along the minus strand of JAKLFC010000025.1, from coordinate 7,591 downwards.
CCGGATACAAATATAACCGATCCTTGGTTTTGGAATCCTCAAGTTCATTTTCCAATGAACGTACTTTTAATGCAGGATCCTACGATTGGCATACAGGATATCAACAGCTTACATGAAATAAGCATTAATCTTTCCCCCAATCCGGTAACAAATACATTGTACATCAATACGGAAGAAACTTATAAGGAAACCAGGATCTATGATCTGAGAGGGGAAACCTGTTTAATAACCTCACAAAATGACAAAAAAACAATCCTTGATGTATCCATTTTACTTCCTGGCGTCTATGTGATCTGTTTCATCAGCGATAAAGGATATGCTCATAATAAAAAATTCATCAAAGTAAATTAGCCTGTCAGCGGCATCACAATTTATTAGGTAGTCTATAAGCGGGTTACGTATGTATAAAGACTCAAATTAAATGTATTTTCCCCATCTTAGTTTATTTTTGTACCTTTCAGCCGTAAAATAACCGGACCCAAAAGTACCTCCTCATGAACCACCTGATCGCCCCTTCCCTGCTGGCTGCTGATTTTGCAAACCTGCAGCGGGATATCGAGATGGTGAACCGAAGCCAGGCCGACTGGTTCCACCTCGACATCATGGACGGGGTCTTCGTTCCCAACATATCCTTCGGGATGCCCGTCGTTAAAGCCATTTCCAGGCATGCTAAAAAGCCGCTGGACGTGCATCTGATGATCGTTGATCCCGACCGTTACCTGGAAACTTTTCATTCCCTCGGGGCAGCAATCCTGACGGTCCATTATGAGGCCTGCACCCACCTGCATCGTACCATTCAGAAGATCAAATCAATGGGTATGAAAGCCGGAGTGGTCCTGAATCCCCATACACCCGTCCATGTACTGGAAGACACGCTGGAAGAGGTTGACATGGTGCTTATCATGTCGGTCAATCCGGGATTCGGTGCCCAGAGCTTCATTGAGCACAGTTATGCAAAGATCCGCCGGCTGAAGGAAATGATACGGGCAAAAAATGCCGGTGTGCTGATCGAAGTGGATGGCGGCGTGGATCTGACCAACGCTGCAAAACTTGTTGCAGCAGGGGTGGATGTGCTGGTGGCAGGTAACACCGTGTTTGCGTCTGAAAATCCAACGGAGACAATTCTACGATTGAAAAACTTATATTAAAATCAGAACATGTCAACAAAATTATCCCAACTTAAACCAGCGCCCCTCTGGAGCTACTTTGAAGAGATCTGCCAGGTGCCTCGTCCCTCCAAAAAGGAGGAAAAAATAAGGGAATACCTGATCGGCTTCGGGAAGAAGCACAAGCTGGAGACCCAGCAGGACGAAGCCGGAAATGTCATCATCCGCAAGCCAGCCTCCCCGGGAAAAGAGAATCTGAAGACCGTTATTCTGCAGAGCCACATGGATATGGTCTGCGAAAAGAACAGCGACAGTCCCCACGATTTCCTGCTGGATCCCATCCGGCCCTATATTGACGGTGAATGGGTCAGGGCCAAAGGGACCACGCTGGGAGCCGATGACGGCATCGGCATGGCGACGCAGCTGGCCATCCTGGCTTCGGATACGCTGGAACACGGTCCGCTGGAATGTCTTTTCACTGTGGATGAAGAAACCGGTCTGACCGGTGCCTTTGGAATGAAGCCCGGATTTATGACAGGTTCCATCCTGATCAACCTGGACTCTGAGGATGAGGGAGAAATCTTCATCGGATGCGCTGGGGGGATGGACACGGTGGCAAGGTTCAGCCACAGGGAAAAGAAAATCACAGGAACCTGTGCTGCTTTCCTGATCAGGGTCGGGGGGCTGCAGGGCGGTCACTCCGGCGATGACATCCACAAAGGCCGTGGCAATTCCATAAAGATCCTGACCCGTCTGTTGTGGCAGGCAGTCCATAAGCACCAGCTCAGGATAGCCAAGCTCGAAGGGGGTAACCTGCGGAATGCCATTCCCAGGGAAGCCTCAGCCAAGGTGATCATTCCGCAGAAGCACACGGAGAAATTTCTTCAGGACGCGGATGCATATATTAAAGATGTAAAATACGAGTTCGGGATCACCGAACCCAGTTTATTCCTCTCTGTTGAAGCCACCGAACTGCCCGAAAAAGCGATGAGCAGGAAATTGCAGAGGAAGCTGCTGAATTCTCTCTACGGGTGCCCTCACGGGGTGCTGACCATGAGCCAGCGGATGCCCGGGATGGTTGAGACCTCCACCAATCTGGCTTCGGTCAGGGTGTCTGAGGAAGGATATCTGGAGATCTGCACCAGCCAGCGCAGCGACACAGCCTCCTCCAAGCTGGATATTGCACGGATGGTCGAAAGTGTGTTCCGGCTGGCAGGGGCAAAAGTGACCCATTCGGATGGATATCCCGGCTGGAGCCCGAATCCGGACTCCGAGATCCTGAAGATCAGTGTAAAAGCTTATGAAGACCTGTTCGCATCACCACCGGTGGTCAGGTCGATTCATGCAGGGCTGGAGTGCGGTCTATTCCTGGAAAAGTACCCGGTATTGGACATGATTTCGATCGGCCCCACGCTAAAAGGAGTCCATTCGCCCGACGAGCGGCTGGAGATCGCCTCGGTGGTTCGATTCTGGGATTTTCTGGTGGAGGTTATGAAGCGGATCCCTGTAAAGGATTAGTATGCGATGATCTATAATCCCGTCCCAAATCCGATCTGAAATATAGGATTATCATACAGGGAGTAGGGTGACTCTGTGAAGTTCCAGAGAACCGTCAGGCTCATGAATGCCCTGGGGCCTATCCACTGGGTATAACCTCCACCCAATAGGAAACTTCCCACACTGATCCGTTCATTTCCCAAAAAGCTATAGGGTTGATAATTTACCAGTTCATATTCGGCATGAGCGAACAGAGCATTTTTATACACATAGCAGCGAGCCCAGGTTCTTCCGCCGTAGATATGGGTTGAGTAGTGGTAATAATTATCGTCATAATACTGGTAGATGACACCCACGGCGGCTGACAGCCGCGGTGTGATGTGGAAGCCAACCAGAGGGGAGACATCCACCAGTGTGACATCACCGAATTGCACACCGAAGGTTCCGCCAATGAAAAGGCGATCTGCAAAGGTGGTTCTGGGGCGGGGGATGGAATCATTAGGGTGGGGTTGGGCCACCGTCAGGGAGGGAGCGGACAGGATGAGGCAGCAGGATAAGATAATGATATGCCGGTGAAACTTTTTGATTTTTTTCATGTAAAACAGTTTCAAGGGAGTAGCAAAGGTAAGTGAATTTTTTGCCTGGGAATTGGTAACTTTTTTAAATATTTTTTTGGCGGGATTGAATTATGTATTATCTTTGCCATCCTTTTCCTCCTGTGATTTTTGAAATTTTTTCTAATATTTTTTCGAAAATATTTTGCAGATTCAAAAAAGGGTTATACCTTTGCAGCCCTTTTTCGAGTGAACGGGAAAAGAGAGAGAAAAAAAGGAAAAAAATGTTCTTTGAAAGAATTGAAGATGAGCCTAGTAGCGGGTTTCCTATTTCTTTTTGAGATAGAAACAGTATGCCCTGAAAAATAAAGATCAAACAATTTTTACAATGAAGAGTTTGATCCTGGCTCAGGATGAACGCTAGCGGCAGGCTTAATACATGCAAGTCGAACGGTAAGGTTTCTTCGGAGACACACGAGTGGCGCACGGGTGCGTAACGCGTATGCAACCTACCTTTAACTGGGAGATAGCCCCGAGAAATCGGGAATAATACCCCATAACATTCAAAAGACACCTGTTTTTTGAATCAAAGTTCCGGCGGTTAAAGATGGGCATGCGTGGCATTAGCTAGTTGGTAAGGTAATGGCTTACCAAGGCTATGATGCCTAGGGGTTCTGAGAGGATATACCCCCACACTGGTACTGAGACACGGACCAGACTCCTACGGGAGGCAGCAGTAAGGAATATTGGGCAATGGACGCAAGTCTGACCCAGCCATGCCGCGTGCAGGATGACTGCCCTATGGGTTGTAAACTGCTTTTATACGGGAAAAAAATATCCGACGTGTCGGAAGCTGATGGTACCGTATGAATAAGCATCGGCTAACTCCGTGCCAGCAGCCGCGGTAATACGGAGGATGCAAGCGTTATCCGGATTTATTGGGTTTAAAGGGTGCGCAGGCGGAATGATAAGTCAGTGGTGAAAGCTTTCGGCTTAACCGGGAAATTGCCATTGATACTATCGTTCTTGAGTACAGTTGAGGTAGGCGGAATGTGTCATGTAGCGGTGAAATGCTTAGATATGACACAGAACACCGATAGCGAAGGCAGCTTACCAAATTGAAACTGACGCTCATGCACGAAAGCGTGGGGATCAAACAGGATTAGATACCCTGGTAGTCCACGCTGTAAACGATGATCACTCGCTGTTGGCGATACACAGTCAGCGGCTAAGCGAAAGCATTAAGTGATCCACCTGGGGAGTACGGCGGCAACGTTGAAACTCAAAGGAATTGACGGGGGCCCGCACAAGCGGAGGAGCATGTGGTTTAATTCGATGATACGCGAGGAACCTTACCTGGGCTTGAATGTAGGATGACGTTCCGTGAAAGCGGAATTTCCTTCGGGACATCTTACAAGGTGCTGCATGGTTGTCGTCAGCTCGTGCCGTGAGGTGTCGGGTTAAGTCCCATAACGAGCGCAACCCCTATCTTTAGTTGCCATCAGGTCATGCTGGGGACTCTAAAGAAACTGCCTACGCAAGTAGTGAGGAAGGCGGGGATGACGTCAAATCAGCACGGCCCTTATGTCCAGGGCTACACACGTGCTACAATGGCCGGTACAGAGGGTCGCTACCTGGTGACAGGATGCTAATCTCGAAAACCGGTCTCAGTTCGGATCGAAGTCTGCAACCCGACTTCGTGAAGTTGGATTCGCTAGTAATCGCGCATCAGCCATGGCGCGGTGAATACGTTCCCGGGCCTTGTACACACCGCCCGTCAAGCCATGGAAGCTGGGGGTACCTGAAGTTCGTGACCGCAAGGAGCGACCTAGGGTAAAACCAGTGACTGGGGCTAAGTCGTAACAAGGTAGCCGTACCGGAAGGTGTGGCTGGAATACCTCCTTTCTAGAGTGGCTTACTATTTTCCCGGGTCAAACCGGGGACCGGCGTGATGCCGGATTGAAACCTGCTACCAGGGCTCTCTTCATTTTTTATATTAACCTGAGATGGAAACCCAAATGATCGGGTAGCTCTTCCTTCCGGGCTAGGAAGTAAGGTTTACCCTGGTAAACTACATAGTCCCGTAGCTCAGTTGGTTAGAGCACTACACTGATAATGTAGGGGTCCGCAGTTCAAATCTGCGCGGGACTACAGCCAACATTTGGGGAATTAGCTCAGCTGGCTAGAGCACTAGCTTTGCAAGCTAGGGGTCATCGGTTCGAATCCGATATTCTCCACGAGATGGGTGTGGGTGTGGGTGTGAGTGTGAGTGTGGAATAGAAATTGCCCGCCCATTAAAGTTCTTTGACATATTGGAAAGAAAATACAGTTGTTAGTCGATGTTATTAGACATCACTATGTACAATGAAAAATTAGTGAAGAAAGTAAGTAAGAGCGTATGGTGAATGCCTTGGCTCTCAGTGGCGATGAAGGACGTGACAAGCTGCGATAAGCCTCGGGAAGGTGCAAATAACCTTTGATCCGGGGATCTCCGAATGGGGCAACCCTCCCGGTTGAAGGTCGGGAATCCCTGCGCAAGCAGGGAAGCGAACCTGGGGAACTGAAACATCTTAGTACCCAGAGGAAAAGAAAACAATAGTGATTCCCTAAGTAGTGGCGAGCGAACGGGGAATAGCCCAAATCCCGGTGGTTAAGGCCATCGGGAGGTTGTAGGACTGTAACGTGGATGGCAAATCGATAGCAGAACCCCTCTGGAAAGTGGGACCATAGAAGGTGATAGTCCTGTAAGCGAAATTGATTTGCTGCCTAGCAGTATCCTGAGTACCGCGGGACCGGTGAAATCCTGTGGGAATCCGCCAGCACCATCTGGCAAGGCTAAATACTCCTGAGAGACCGATAGTGAACTAGTACCGTGAGGGAAAGGTGAAAAGTACTTCGAACAGAAGAGTGAAATAGAACCTGAAACCGTGCGCTTACAACCTGTAGGAGGAGAAACTCCGATTCGTCGGAGGAGTATCTGACTGCGTGCCTTTTGCATAATGAGCCTACGAGTTACTCCTCTCTAGCAAGGTTAATCCCGTTGACGGGAGCAGCCGAAGCGAAAGCAAGTCTTAATAGGGCGTTCAGTTAGAGGGGGTAGACGCGAAACTTTAGTGATCTACCCATGGCCAGGTTGAAGTCCCGGTAATACGGGATGGAGGACCGAACCATTATACGTTGAAAAGTGTTTGGATGAGCTGTGGGTAGGGGTGAAAGGCTAATCAAACTGAGAGATAGCTCGTACTCTCCGAAATGCTTTTAGGAGCAGCCTCGAGTGTAGTGTCATAGAGGTAGAGCTACTGATTGGACTAGGGGGCTTCACCGCCTACCAAATCCTGACAAACTCCGAATGCTATGACATGTTCCTCGGGAGTAAGGCGTTGGGTGCTAAGGTCCGGCGCCGAGAGGGAAATAACCCTGACTATCAGCTAAGGTCCCCAAATATATGCTAAGTTGATCTAACGAGGTCTGATTGCTTTGACAGCTAGGATGTTGGCTTGGAAGCAGCCATTCATTTAAAGAGTGCGTAACAGCTCACTAGTCGAGCGATCGGGCATGGATAATAATCGGGCATTAAGCATATTACCGAAGCTGTAGATCTCCTGTTTTCACAGGGGGTGGTAGGAGAGCATTCCAGCTGCGTTGAAGATGTATCGTAAGATATGTTGGAGCGTCTGGAAAAGAAAATGTAGGCATAAGTAACGATAATGCGGGCGAGAAACCCGCACACCGAAAGACCAAGGTTTCCTGATCAACGTTAATCGGATCAGGGTTAGTCGGGACCTAAGGTGAACCCGAAAGGGGTAATCGATGGACACCAGGTTAATAATCCTGGACTAGCTAACACTGCGATGGGGTAACGAAGATGTGAAAGGTCCGCGTACTGACGGAATAGTACGTTGAAGAGCTTAGGTATACGTTCAACAGGCAAATCCGTTGAATGTGCTGAAACTCGATAGTACCGCGAGTCTTCGGACAAGCGGATAGTGACCCTAACCACGCTTCCAAGAAAAACCTCTAAGCTTCAGGTGATAGCTACCCGTACCGGAAACCGACACAGGTGGTCGAGGAGAGTATCCAAAGGTGCTCGAGTGATTCATGGCTAAGGAACTAGGCAAAATAGTCCTGTAACTTCGGGAGAAAGGACCCCCTGAGCAATCAGGGGCGCAGAGAAATGGCCCAGGCGACTGTTTATCAAAAACACATGGCTATGCTAAATCGTAAGATGATGTATATGGCCTGACACCTGCCCGGTGCTGGAAGGTTAAGAGGAGATGTTATCCTGGTCATCACGACTGGGAAAAGCATTGAATTGAAGCCCCAGTAAACGGCGGCCGTAACTATAACGGTCCTAAGGTAGCGAAATTCCTTGTCGGGTAAGTTCCGACCTGCACGAATGGTGTAACGATCTGGGCACTGTCTCAGCCATGAGCT
>JAKLFC010000024.1 GCA_022711405.1 Bacteroidota bacterium | reverse complement strand
GATCCATCCCATGGGGTAGCCACTGGCACTTCAGTGACCGTAAAGCGTGCCCACACGTACCCTGCAAAGGGCCCTGCCTGGAACGGCGGTGGCGCCAGTTGGGACAGCAATCCGTTGAATCCGTTGGGAACAAGTAAGTTGACCAGTACATGTTCGCTTACCGTCTGGTTCACAGGACAGATGACAACGTCGCCCCAGGTCCCGTTCTGGTTCCAGTCCACTAATACGTTCACATAGGCGATCGCGCCGTTTGGCATGGTGTTCTTCAGGGTGATGTCTATATCCGACCCCCAGGTAATGATGCTGCAGGAGGTACCCAGTGCAGCCGTATCGCCCGCGATACAGGGAACCACCGTCTCAAATCCGTATGGTCCCGTTATCGTGAATGCATCCGGCTTGACCAGTCCCGCATCGCCATCCGTCACGCATTCGTCCATGTTGTACGTGTTCGGATTGAACAGCGGACAGAATCCGGCATTGCCATCCGTCTCAAGGTCAACGTTCGGCCCGAAGAAGGCTCCGTAATTCGAATGCTGTATCCAGCCCGCATTGCCCACATTCTTGCACGTCGGGAACCAGCCGTACGCACTGATGCCCGGGTAGGCCAGCGCGTCTTCCGGCGCGTCACCAAAATCGTAGTTATATTGTGGCGGCTCGAAGATCTGTTCCGGGTAATCCTCCACCTCCCCTTCTGTCGCCGCTCCGTTGTAACTCAGATTCCCGTTCGCATTCACCCGGAAACGCCCAAACGTCGGACCAGGGGTCGCATTGGCAGGTACCTGGAAGGTCAGCGCATTCAGTCCAGCCGTCAGCGGTGTATTGATAAATATTTGTTCGTTGGCATCCGCCCAGCCATTCAGCAGATTGAAATCCATCCATGCATTCAGCAGGCAATTAGCCGAAACAGTGATCTGAAGGGTGGCCCACTGGCCCTGGATCAGCTGTGAGGTGAAAACTACACCGTCTTCATCGTCCAGATTGTTCAGATCATCCCCATCCGCATTGGCCGAGGGCTGGCCGTCGGCTTCATTATCAATCATAGCTCCCAGGTAGTGTATGCCATTGTTCGTATGCCGTGCTCCATTGCTGGCAAACAGCGTTGGATAAGGCCCGTCCGGCGCATCACCATAGTCCTCGGTTAAGGATGTCACCAGTAACAGGTAGTCTTCTGTCTCACCACCTTCAAAAAAGCCAGAGCCATCCCAGGGCGTATTGATGGGTATATCACTGATGGTGAATCTTGTCCATACATATCCCGGATTGGGACCTATCAGGAACGGTGGGGGTGCCAAAACGGACAAGGGCCCAACGAATCCAAAAGGTACCGGGAAATTAACCAGCACATGTTCCGGTGCAGGGTTGCCGGGAAGACAAGTCGAACCTCCACCCCATAATCCATCATGATCCCAGTCCATCAATACATTGACAAAAGCAGCACTTTGGGTGGACATCAGGTTGGTCAGTTGAATGTCCACATTAACTCCCCATACAGCTGAATTGCATACATTTCCCAAAGGTGCAGCATCTGAAGCTATACATGGGACAACCACCTCCGATCCAACCGGGCCTGTGATGGTGAACACCCCGGGAATAATCAGGCCTGCATTCCCACCTTTACAATCATCCTGGTCATAGGTGTTGGGATTAAAAGCGGGACAAAGTCCGGCATTGCCATCGGTTTCATAATCATTGCCACCGAATTTGGCCGCATTGGGCAAGTGTTGGATCCATCCCGAAGGAAGAACATACTTACATGTGGGGAAATTACCCATTACCCCACTGGATGGATAAGCCAGCGCTCCTTCCGGTGCGTCGCCATATTCATCATAATCAACCGACGCAACAATCATATTCAGGTAATCCTCCACCTCTCCCTCCGAGGCATAACCGTTATAGCTTAGGCCACCGTTTGCATTAATTCTGAAACGGAGATAGGTGGGTCCGAGAAGTGCATTGGCAGGAATCAGGAATTGGATCGCATTCACGCCAGCCGTAAGCTGAAAGTTGGTAAATATCTGTTCACCAGGATCCTGCCAGCCGTTGGCCTGGTTGAAATCCATCCACGCATTCAGAATACACGAGACAGATGCAGTTACATTTATAGTAATCGTTTGACCCTGGAAGAGCTGTGAAGTAAAAGCGATACCATCTTCATCGTCCGGCAAATTTAAGTCGTCCCCATCCGCATTGGTACCAGGTTGACCATCCGCTTCATTGTCAATCAGGGCACCGAGGAACATTACCCCATTATTCAGGTGCCTTGCTCCATTGCTGGTTAGAAGTGTTGGGAATGGAATATCGGGCGCATCACCGAAGTCATAAGTATCCGGCTCTTCCTCGGTGACCAGCAGCAGGTAATCCTCTGTCTCACCATCCTCAAAGGACCCATGACCATCCCAGGGTGTAGTGACAGGCACTTCACTGAAGGTAAACCGCACCCATACATGGCCTGGGTTCGGCCCGATCAGGAACGGTGGCGGCTGTAAACCGGATAACGGCCCGATATAGCCAAATGGCACCGGAAAATTGACCAACACGTGCTCCGGTGCAGGAAGAGCACCCGGACACTGCGAGCTGCCTCCCCAGTTACCGTTTTGATCCCAGTCGATCAGTACGTTGACAAAATGAGGAATTCCGCTCTGACAGAGGTGATGTACATCGATGTCTATATTTTGTCCCCAGGTGGCCGTCGTACAGGTATTTCCCAAAGGTAAGCCGGAGGATTGAGGGCAGGGTACTACCTGCCAGGGCAGGCCTGTCAATGTGAAAGCTCCCGGCAAGATCAATCCTGCATCTCCGTCACCGAAACACTCATCTGCATTATAATTACTGAACAACGGGCACTGTCCGGCATTACCGTCGAACTCGAAATCGACCGACGGCCCGAACCAGGCTCCGAAATTCATTTGCTGTATCCATCCGGATGGCAGTATGGTGATGCACGTCGGAAACTGCCCGATCACTCCGTTCGCCGGATAGGCCATGGCCCCTTCAGGCGCATCGCCGAAATCAAATCCGGATTGTTCAACAATGGTGTCTGCATAGTCTTCGACTTCTCCTTCTGTTGCCAGTCCATTGTAACTCAGAGATCCATTCAGGTTGACACGGAAGCGGAGATAGGTAGGTCCCAGCATCGCATTGGCAGGTACAGGGAACGAAAGAGTATTCAATCCGGCAGACAGTTGGAAATTTGTGAATATTTGTTCACCGGCATCGGCCCAGCCATTGGCCTGGTTGAGATCCATCCATGCGTTCAGCATGCAGCTTGTGGAAGCAATTACCTGTAATGTGGCCACCTGTCCGGGGACCAGAAGGGACGTGAAGGTAACCCCATCCTCATCATCGATTAGATTTGTATCATCCCCGTTGGCACCGGCTACGGGAAATCCATCGTTTTCAGTATCCAGGCCACCTCCAAGAAAGGTCAGCCCATCGTTGATATGCCTGGCGCCATTGTTAACCAATAGTGTCGGATAAGGTCCGTCGGGTGCATCGCCAAAGTCCATGGTCGGATTGGATACGATGAACAGATAGTCTTCCGTTTCGCCATCCTCAAAAGTGCCTGAGCCATTCCAATTCGATACGACCGGTACATTGGTGATGGAAAACCTGGCCCATACCCATGACGGATTGGGTCCAATCAGGAAAGGAGGAGGTTGAAGACCAGATAACGGACCAATATACCCACTGGGTACTATAAAATTGACCAGTACATGCTCTGGTGCCGGATTCAATGGGCATGGCGATGTTCCTGCCCAGGTGCCATTCTGATCCCAATCCATCAGCACGTTCACATATGCAATCCCGCCGGCAGGTATAAGGTTCTGAACCATAATATCCACATTGGTCCCCCACACCGCGGTTGTGCAGGTGTTCCCAAGAGGTGCATTATCGCCCATTACGCATGGATATACAAGATAGATAGGCGGACTTGGAGAGATTAGTGTATTGATAAATGCTCCTGGTATGATGAGGCCGGCATCGCCGCCTCCCTTGCATTCATCCTGGTCATAAGGGCTGAATCCCGGGCAGGAACCGGCGTTACCATCCATTTCCTTATCAAAATTCCCAAAGAACGCAAAGGAGGTACTGTGCTGTATCCAGGTTGCAGGGCCAACGCTGATGCAGGTTGGGAACTGCCCCATGACCCCATTCGGGAATACTCCGCTTGGCACGTATGCATAGGCACCCTCCGGTGCATCCCCAAAATCAAATTCATTGCCTGTAATGGTGCTTCTGTAATCCTCCACCTCCCCTTCGGACGCCAATCCCGTATAACTCAGGAATCCGTTCATGTTCACCCGGAACCGGAGATAAGTCGTACCCAGTGTTGCACTTGCCGGTACCTGGAAAGTAAGTGCATTGATCCCGGCAATTAAGGGAACGTTTGCGAATATTTGCTCATTGGCATCCGCCCAGCCGTTCAATTGGTTGAAATCCATCCATGCATTCAGCATGCAGTTAACGGAAGCGACCACATTCAGTGTAGCCCACTGGCCCTGAGTCAGTGGCGACGTGAAGGTGACTCCATCCTCATCATCGGAAGTACTGAGATCATCCCCATCTGCGTTTGCTGTGGGCTGGCCATCGGCTTCATTGTCAATTAAAGCCCCCATGAAGCATATCCCGTTGTTGGTATGCCGTGCGCCGTTGCTGGCAAGCAGTGTCGGATAGGGTCCATCGGGCGCATCGCCGAAGTCCATGGTACTTGAAGGTAAAATGACAAGGAGCAGATAATCCTCTGTCTCTCCGTCCTCGTAGCCTCCTGAACCATCCCAGTTCATACCCACCGGTTGTTCTGAGATGGTGAACCTTGCCCACACATAGCCAGGATTGGGTCCGATCAGGAAAGGAGGTGGCTGAAGAGCTGAAAGCGGACCTCCGAATGGATTTGGAATGAGCTGATTCACCAGAACATGCTCCGGTACCTGAATGCCCCCGGGACACTGTGAACTGCCTCCCCACATGCCATTCTGATCCCAATCGATCAGTACGTTGACATATCCAGGTGTGGCGTTTGGCATATTGTTGTTCACCATGATGTCGACACTGAGCCCCCAGGTGGCTGTAGTACAGGTTACTCCAAGCGGAGCAACATCATTGGTGACACAGGGGACTACACCTCCACCCACGATATCAAATGCCCCGGGAACGATCAGACCGGCATCCATATCTGATTTACATTCATCCGCATTGTAAGGATTAAAACCCGGACACAAACCTGCATTTCCATCACCTTCCATATCAAAGGCACCAAAAGATGCTCCAAAGTTGTTGTGTTGTATCCAGGCGGCAGGGCCCACTGTCTTGCAGGTAGGGAATAAACCAATCTGACCTGTTGCCGGATATGCCAGGGCTCCTTCAGGAGCGTCTCCGTATTCAAGGATTTGTGCGATCAACGTGGTAAATGGAAACAGAAAAAAGTAACTGTTTAATAAAGTAATTACGATCAGTTTTTTCATGGCCAGAGAATTTTCGAGTTATGAACAAGAGTTTTATATATCAAATTATTGATAATCAGTAATTTAAAATAAAAAATAAATAATGGGTGGAGATACTTCAGGTTCTTATCATCACAAAAGGAAGTGACTGTACAGAAGCTCAGATTACGTTGAACCCGATTAGCCCTATGGACGTGAAGAGGCATAAGAGAAAGGCAAAATTGAATTCCGCCTCACATGATCGCCAATGGGTGACATCGTCAAAGAGGAACAAATATAGCGAATAAAAAGCTATATTGCAAGTGTAAATTTCAATGGCGTCTTTTTTTGCGCTGAACAATAACGAAGACCAGCATCATCAGGGCTGCTGCCAGGGCCATGGCAGCTCCAAAATAAAAAGGAACGCGGGAATTGACCTTATCATAGAGATAGCCCGCTATCAGACTTGCCGGAAGGAGGGTGATTCCCAGCAGGGCATTATAAATGCCGAGCCCGGTGCCCTGTTTGTTGCTGTCAGTCATATCCGATATGAAAGCCTTCTGGATCCCATCGGTTGAGGCGGAGTACAGCCCATAAAGTGCAAAAAGGGCAACGATCGCGCGGGTGCTTTCAGCCATGCCAAATCCATAATATACAGCGGCATAGATAAGGAATCCGGTCATCAGGATCTTTTCCTTACCGATACGGTCAGAAAGGCTGCCGACCGGAATGGCGGCAAAAACAGATACAAGGTTGGCGACCAGGTAGACCAACGGTATAAATGCCACCTTTATTCCCACTTCGTTAGCTTTCACCAGGAGCAATGCATCGGTTGAATTGCCAAGAGTAAAGATGAACACAATACCCAGGAAGAAATAGAACCTGGGAGGAAAGTCCTTTAAATGAAACCTGGTAAAAAGCTCATGTTTGCTTTTACCCGCTTCCCTGATCCCGAAAATGATCACAAAAATGGCCAATATGGCCGGGATTCCGGCCAGCAGAAAGATCAGCCTGTAATTGCCCGGCAATACCGAAAGCAACGCAAACGCCATCAGGGGACCTGCAATCGCACCGCTGTTGTCCATTGCCTTCTGCAGTCCGAAACTTCTTCCCGTTTCGTTGTTGATGACGGAGCCGGCAATAAGGCTGTCGCGCGGGGCAGTCCGGATTCCTTTTCCAAATCGCTCAATGAAGCGCAGATAAAGAACCTGCATGGGAGAAACCACCAGGGTGTACAGTGGTATGATCAGTGCCGACAGGCCATACCCGATCAGCATGAAGGGCTTGTTCTTCCCGATCCTGTCACTCCAGAAACCCGAAAATGCCTTGATCAGGGAAGCCGTGCTCTCGGCTATGCCTTCGATCAATGCCAGGCTGGTCTTGGACGCCCCGATCGACATCAGGAACATGGGCATAACCGAATAGACCATTTTGACGGAAGTATCTGTAAGAAAACTGGTTAATCCGGTAGAAAGGATGTTCCGGTGAAAGCCGAAGTATCTTCTTTTTTGTTCGGGGTGAGGCTTTTTTGTCATCATGGATGCATATGCCCTTTAGTTGCAAATATAAATTGAATCATCTTATTATCAGGAATGTTTTAATCAGACCAATGTTACAATTACAAAAGGTCTTGCATATTGGCTTCGGATTTCATATCTTAGTAGTTCGTATATCTAAGTTAAAAAATGAAAATAAGAATCAGCTTATTGATTTTATTCTTAGGTATTTATTGGGCAGAAGCCGGCGCTCAGATCCAATCGGATACCGGTTATATCATCGCCCTGACACATCTGACAAAAGAAAAAGTAAAGTTCATAGCTCCCGGAAAGAAAATAACCATCTGGTACGGAGAAGGAAAGGTTAAGGGAAGGCTAACTGCGATCACTCCGGATAACATCTTTATTGACAATTCGGCCTATTCTCCCTATCAAATCATAAAGATCAGGGCACTTTTACCAGGCACCACTGCAGGAGGAGCGGTTGCCACGGCTGGAGGGGCCGGAGTACTTGCACTGGGAGGTTACCTTGCCGCTATATCCATCATCGCGATCACAGAAGCGGCAGGGGAATCATGGGTTATATTTTGGGGCACCCTTGGATTGCTGGGTTCCGCACCCCTGATAGGCCTTGGGGCTGTGCTGGTACCCGTTGGGATCATTATCATCACCCAGGGAAGGGCATTCGATCTGGTCAGTAAATGGAGACTTTCTGTCATCCCGATGGAATAATCCCTTTCCTGAAGGCCGAATGCCTTTTCTTTGACCTCTTATCCTTACCTCGCGCTCATTTTACCTGATATTACTTCATACGACCTGTTAGGCACCATCCGCCTCTTGCATATTACCTATTTTTATATTATCTTTATACGTCAACTTTTTCAATATATATCATCATGAAAACACCATTTTTTCTTGCGGTGATCATTCTGATAAGCTTTCAGATGACCGCGCTTTCGCAAAAATGTCTGCCTGAAGGTATTATTTTTACCACACAGGCCGGCATCGATAATTTTCATTCCAATTACCCTGACTGTACAGAAATTGAAGGAGATGTTGGTATCTCAGGGCAGGACATATCCAATTTATCCGGGCTGGATGTGTTAACTTCCATCGGAGGTCACCTGTTAATATGGGAAAATGAGCTGCTGCATAATCTGATGGGGTTGCACAACATTACAACCATTGGAGGAAGCCTGTTGCTGGGGTGCTTTGATTTTGAGACCTGGGACACATTTTACGGAAATCCTGCTTTAAAGGATTTAACAGGATTGAATAGTCTGACTTATATCGGTGGTAATCTTCAGATTGTAAACAATGACTCATTGATCAATTTGACCGGTTTAAGCAGTCTGACAAGGGTTGAGAAGGATCTGTTCATCGGTGTCTGGGGTGATGATGAACAACTGGGTAATCCACGTTTAATCAACCTGGCAGGGCTTGATAATCTCAATAGTATTGGCGGCAGTCTTGATATTCAGTTTAACGAAAACCTCGAAAGTCTGGAAAACCTGAATCATCTGACGTCAATCGGAGGAAGTGTCAGGATAAGCGGGACAAATAAGCTAGTGAACCTGACAGGTTTTAACAATCTCAGTATCATCCCGGGAGACCTGGAGATCGGTGGTCAATACAGCAATAATTCAAGCCTTAACAGTCTGACAGGATTGGAGAACCTTGTTTCCATAGGGGGGAGTTGCCTGATTTCTTACAATGATGTATTGACTGACTTTACCGGGCTTAATAATCTCGATAAAATTAATGGGGATTTGACCATTGGTGATTCCTGGGGGGGGAATCCTTCTCTGACTAGCCTGACAGGACTGGGGAACCTGACTTTGGTGAAAGGTAAACTTAGTGTGTTGGATAATGATGCCCTGTCGAGCCTGGGGGGAATAAACAATCTTTACAGGGTTGAAGGAGGGCTGGAGTTGTGGAATAATGATGACATAACCAGCTTAACGGGTTTGAATGACCTGCATTTTGTGGGGGGTACATTGCGAATTTATAACAATGACGCCCTGACCAGTTTATCCGGGCTGGAGAATCTGGACTCAATTGGAGGAAGCCTGACCATTGGTGTCATCTGGGGTGGCAGCAATCCTTCACTGCTTAGTTTGGAAGCTCTGGGCTCATTGAAAGCCATCGGGGGGGATCTTACGATCGCTTACAACGATGTCCTGTCTGACCTGGAGGGATTACATAACATTGGTGCAGCAACGATTGAAAACATTTGCATCGTCCACAATACTTCTTTGTATAACTGTGACGTACAAAGCATATGTATGTACCTGACCGCACCCAATGGGACGATTGAAATCCATGACAATTACTGGGGTTGCGACAGCCAGGAAGAAGTTGAAGAAGGGTGCGGGATCGTGGCTTTGGAAAAATTTTCCGGTAATACTGAGCTTTCAGTCTATCCCAACCCAGCTTCCAGTCAGATCATCGTGGACTTTACATTCGATCGTCCGACCGTTATATGTATCGAGGTGCTAAACAGCATGGGCCAGGTTATTGCGACAGTTCAGCATCAATCCCATCATTCCGGTGAACAACAGGTTACGTGTGACATGGAGCAGCTTCCCGCAGGCGTATATTACTATCGCCTGACGGCGAACAGCGAACAGCGAATGGTAACCGGCAAAATGGTGGTGATCAGATAATCCACAAGCGATCAGTTCATTCCACTATATCCAGGTCGATGGCAGCTTTAACGACGCCATCACCATTCAGGTCAGTGAAGGTGGATAACCACTTATAGGTCTGTCCTGCTGCCATTGGCTCTGCCACCGTCAGGTAGGAACGGAGCAGATCTACGTCCGGCTCTACCAGCGTATCACTGTACTGGAGAAGATAGTTGCCCTGAGCATCTGTCACTTCCGTTTCAAACAGGATGGTGTATGAGCCATCCTTTATCCTCAATCCGGAAACTTCCTCCAGCACCACCGCAATGTCCTTCCCGAGAGGAATCCTTCTGGAATTGAACTTTTCCCCGTCCAGGGTCAGGTAAGAATCTCCAACACCAACGCCGTTATACGTCATTTTCAGCCCTGTGCCAAGATCTGTTTTAAAACCGCGTGAGCAGGAGATCATAAGCAAAGAGAAAAGAAATAGTGTGGAAATCCATGCAGTAACCAGCGTATTTATTTTCATATGGTTTGATCTTTAAAACTGTCAAAATAAGAATCATCATCAGGCGGCAGACACTTTTGTGAAAAATACAGCTGGTAAATATATTTAAAATTCACAGTCAGTGGAGCAAAAATAAAAACAGGCAGTTGACTGCTTACTGCCAACTGCCTATTGCCAAGTGAATCTGTCGGAGTGGCGAGATTTGAACTCGCGACCTCTTGACCCCCAGTCAAGCGCGCTAACCAGGCTGCGCTACACCCCGGAGACGGGTGTGAGTGTCGGTGTGGGTGTGAGTGTGGGGTGCAAAATTAGGATAAATTTGGGTTTTTTGTTCTATTTTATACAGATATTTGATTTTGAGGCTAAATTTGTCTGGTTCTAATGCATTAAACCTTATGGATCGCCTGAACAAATACCTGATTGCGGGGGCTTGTCTGGTGGTTATGGCGGCCGGGCTGCGACAGATCGCCGGCCTGGTCAATCCCTTCCTGCTGGCTCTTTTGCTCGCTTTTGCCATTCTGCCGCTCACTGCCTGGATGATACGGATCCGAATACCAAGAATCTGGGCCGTTGTATTCACCTTCATCCTGCTGCTGGTCATCGGAACCCTGCTGAGCATTCTTGTCGGCAACACCATCATCCGGCTGATCGCGGATATGCCTGCTTATGAAGAACAGTTCAAGGCTTTTTATACGAGGGTCAACGAATGGTTCGTAGCGATGCACATTGATACGTCAAAATTGTGGTCCTCGGGCATCTTCGATCCCGATAAGATCCTGGGAATGGCCTCAGCAACGCTTTCCAGGGTGACTTCGATGCTGAGCGGATTTTTCTTTGTCATTATTCTTGTGGTGCTTTTCCTGTTTCAATTTCTGCAGCTGAATAAAAGAATGGCCGACGGGCAGTTGAAGGACCACCTGATCCTGTCACGGTTTGGTCCGTTCAGCGGTGACATCACCAAATACCTTTCCGTGACCGCACTTTCAGGTCTGATCTCATCCGTGGCTGATCTGATCCTCCTATGGATACTGGGAATTGATTACGCCATTCTCTGGGCGGTCATGGCCTGGTTTCTGAGCTTTATTCCGACCATCGGATTCATCATCTCGATGGTTCCCCCTGCCCTCCTGGCACTGTTGTTATTCGGATGGCAAAAGGCATTGATCCTTATCGCCGGTTATATTGTCATCAATTCGATTGCGGATAATGTCGTCCGGCCCTTTTTTATGAAGGAAGGCCTGAAAATTTCCTTTCTCGAGCTGATGATATCCCTGATCTTCTGGACATGGCTTCTTGGGATCATCGGAGGGATCGTCAGCGTACCCCTGACAATGGCCGTCAAGCAGGTGTTTGCAGCGCTGAGCAGCGATGGGGAGACGGAAGGCAGGAATCAGGATTCGATCCTTGTTCCCAAAGCCAGAAGGCGAATAGCGGTTGGAAGAAGGGGACGGTAGAGGGTTGACAGTCAGCAGTCGACGATAGAGCAACAATTTGACAATTTAACAATTTAACAATTTAACAATTTGACAATTTGACAATTTAACAATTTGACGATCAAGAACCATGAATACCAGATCCACCACACGCCGTAACTTTTTAAAGATTGCCGCATTAGGTGCAGCAGGAGTAGGACTGGGGCTGAAAGGCCTGGCTTCCGGGAGGCAGGAAATTCCGGGTGAATCCCCTGCCATGCCCCGTCAGCAGGGCCAGCGTTCGGTGATGAGCCTTGCCTGTGAGCCACTCAACATAGTCCGGATTGGGATCATCGGCCTTGGCATGAGGGGCATGGAAGCTGTGGAACGACTTCTTTATGTCGAGGGGATCGAGATCAGGGCCGTGTGCGACGTCTTACCCGATCGTGTGGCTCAGGCGCAGAAGATCGTTGTTGACCGCGGAAACAAGGAACCTGCTGGCTATTCAGCAGGGGTAAATGACTGGATGAACCTGTGCCGGCGTGAGGATATTGACCTGGTGTATGCGTGCACTCCCTGGGAACTGCACACACCCAATGCCGTATTTGCCATGCGTCAGGGCAAGCATGCAGCCGTGGAAGTACCTGCAGCACTGACGCTCAGTCAGTGCTGGGAACTGGTCGACACGGCCGAACAAACCCGACGCCACTGCATGATGCTGGAAAACTGCTGCTATGACTTCTTCGAACTGGCTACGCTGAACATGGCCCGAAAAGGAGTCCTGGGTGAGATCATGCACGCCGAATGTGCATACATACACGATCTGCGCTGGCTGAAATTCGACAGGGAACATGGCTATTATAATATGTGGCGTCTCAACTACAGCATGGCTCATACCGGAAATCCCTATCCAACCCACGGGCTCGGACCTGTGGCCCAGATCATGGGAATCAACCGCGGCGACCGGATGGAATACCTCACCTCTACATCCACGAACCAGGTAGGAATGAGCCTGTATGCAGCAAAAACTTTCGGGAACGATTCGCCCGAGGCGCGCCAGACCTATGAACTGGGGGATATGAATACCACGCTGGTACGAACCCACCGTGGCAAAACGATCATGATCCAGCATGATACCACCAGTTCACGCCCCTACAGCCGCATCCACCTGATCAGCGGCACGCTTGGGATAGCCCAGAAATGGCCCGATCAGCGCATCGCCCTCGAACCGGATCCGCATCACTGGCTAACGGAAGATAAGCTGGATCAGCTCTTACAGGAATACGAACATCCGTTGGCCAGAAGAGTGGGCGAAAAGGCAAAAGAGGTGGGAGGCCACGGCGGAATGGACTTCATCATGGACTGGAGGCTGATCCAGTGCCTGCGAAGCGGTCTGCCCCTCGACCAGGACGTTTACGATGCCGCTGCCTGGTCCAGTATCGTCGAACTGAGTGAAATGTCGGTACGCAATGCCAGTCAACACGTTGAAGTTCCAGATTTTACGCGCGGGGAATGGGAATCGCACCCGCCGCTGGGAATTGTGGAATAGAATCCATTACCGGCATTTGCAGCTCCGGTAATAAAAGGCAGAAATATCTGAATAGGAATACCGGATGGCTGCTATGGGCAAACCTGTGAAGAAATATCTTTCCTGTGCCGCTGATTCAATTTCTTCTTTTTCACGATGATATCCTCCCTGATAAGCAGTCGCATAGTATCGCAACTGCATTTCCGGAGAAAGCGTGTCCCATGAAGGGAACAGATCGTGCACCAGGTTCATGAACGCCCGGAGGTACCATAGTTGTCCTTCGGTGCTCTTTAGCCTGAGAAGCCTTGAGGTACGAAGGGATACACCGCTGGAATCAGAAATGCTCCACCCTGCGGGCCATGAACCCACAGATCGTGAAGCTGAAGACAGGAGATCTGCCTCGATGGATTCAGCAAAGGAGGGTTTCATCTGAAAGTGTCCGACCGAAAAATCAGCAAAGGGAGTTCCGTATTGAATATAAAGGACCTCCAGTGCCCTGGTTTCCATATAATCCATGATCGATGAATACCGGATCATATTTTCCTGATGATTCATCCGTACTTCTGCATTCCAGCCAGATGGTGCTGTCAGGCCTCCTGAAAGGTCCTTCTTTACTCCCATCCGAATAATAGTTGTAAAACTGTTTGTTTCTACCGGATCCGACCGAGGTCACCATTGCAGTTTTATCACCGTTCAGGCTGAATAAAAAGCAGCTTTCATCATTTACGATGTTCTCTCCGGGCCCGATCTCAAAAAGGATCTTACCTGTCAGCTGGCTTGACGGGTCATTTTGGGCAAAGATCACCGGCTGGACTATTAGATTAAGAATGATGATGATCAGTAATGATCCTGTTTTCTTCATGAGTTATTTGATTTAAATACCTGATAAGAAAAATCAGATAAAATTATAACAACTTATCGGAATAAATTTTCATAATGGTTCCATTTACAATTTTCGACGCCAGTTTTCTTGGCATTGTACGAAGTAAAAAAGCATAACCAAGTCTGTTATATATTCCCGGAATAAAGAGAATTCTCTTACCCAGCTGATCCAGAGCTCTTTGCGCGACAAAATCCGGGTGATGGATACGGGGAATAAAGCCGGAAATGTGGGGTGCAGAAGCCCTGAATCCTGGAGTATCCGTCGGGCCCGCCAGGCAGGCAAGTACGTCAATATGATATGGATTCAGCTCATAGGAAAGGGATTCTGCAAGCAAAGCACCAAAAGCCTTGGTGGCTGCATACGGTGCCAGGAGTTGGGAGCCGATAAGTCCTGCCAAGGATGACATGATCAGGATCCCACCCCCTTTTCCCATTCCGGCGAGATGACCTGAGAAACGATGGACCAGCCGGATCATGGTTCTGCAATTGACCCTGATGTACTGGTCAATTGATTCAAGGGATTGGAACAGAAAGGGTGCCACGCGGCTGAAGGCTGCATTATATACAAGGAGGCGGCAGTCGATAGTTTCAATGGTGTCCATGATCATTTCTTCCGCATTTCCGATAGCCAGATCCAGGTTCAGACAGATAACATTCACAGGGAATTCCCTCCGGATCCTTTCTGCCACATTGCGCATGCATTCATCATTGCGATCAATCATCACCACATTCAATCCCCTGGCAGCCAGTGTCACGGCAAACGATTCCCCCAGACCCTCTGCTGCACCGGCAATAAGTGCCCAGGGGCCATATTTATTTTTAAAATCATCCTTCATTCGGTCAGCTCTTTATGAAATAATCACTCCATGATTAATTGATCACAAAGAACACGATTTTTTCAGAATTCATACCTTTGCGCCCCATATTTCTGAATTATTAATCTTTTGGAAATCTGCAACGATGAAACGATTGCTATTTACATTCCTGAAATTCCTTTCCTTTTTACAACGCCAGCGATGGAAACTTTTGGGCAGGAAGAGCCGTGACCTGCACCATGAACAGATCCTTTCCGGGAAAGCCTGGGCTGAATTCTGTGACCAGCTCAAGGCGGCCGGAGCTTCACTGATGTATCCGGGTGCACCGCTGGATCTGTTGAGTCAGGCGGAAGGTATCCGTTACCTCTCCCGTCTGACGCGCGGAGGGCTGGAAGCCTTTGTTGAGTATGGGGATCCGGAGTTCCCGGTGTTCAGGCGTACGGTACATGAAACGATAAAAATAGGAGCCGACAATCCTGACAATGTCTACCTGAACGCCCAGATCAGCGGGAAGCACGAGTACAGGATCACCGGGCGCCGCAACACGATCCATTACATAGGATTTTTCACTCAGAACGGTCAGTATGGTACCACGGGAGGTCTGGCCCCCTGCGGTGTCCTGGAAGGATCATCCCTGCACATGGACGATAACGGAATCTTCGAGATCATTCTCAGCAAAACGCCAAGGGGAAAGAACTGGCTGAAGATGGAGGATGATACATCCCTGGTCATCGTCAGGCAAACCTATTATGACCGCTGGAGCGAAACGCCTGCGGAACTTTCGATCATCAACCTCACCGGTCAGCAATCCCCGGATCCGCTGACAAGCCAGAAGATAGCAGAGGGATTGAACAGTGCCGCACTTCTCGTCGGAGGGGCATCGCTGTTATTTGCAAAATGGGCCCGGGATTTTCAGAAACATACCAATCAACTCCCTCTCTTTGACGAGAAAAGGTCGAATGCGGCCGGCGGGGATGCCGGTATCACCTATTACCACAGTCACTGGAGGCTGGCGCCCGATGAAGCCCTTGTGATCGAGGTGACGCCTCCCGAATGCGAAAGCTGGAACTTCCAGCTGAACAATTACTGGATGGAGTCCCTCGACTACCGGTATTTCAGGATATGTATCAACAAGCACAGCGCCGTCTACCGTACCGACGGGAGTGTGCAGGTTGTGGTCAGTCATAGTGATCCGGGCATGCCAAACTGGATCGATACCTGCGGCCACCTGGAGGGTACCATGTGCTGGCGCTGGTACCGGCTGGCAAAGGGAGCAAAAGCGGTGGAACCTGAATGCAGCGTGGTGAAGAATGCACCTCACCCCCTGTCTCCCCCTCTCCATTAGGAGAGGGGGCCGGGGGGTGAGGTAATACCCTGAAAATTATGGTACATCAACAGGTCATCAAATCGGCGGATTTTAACCGTAGCCCGTACTGGTTCAGGATCCTGAACCGGTGCTGGAAAGCGGCTTATCCCCTGGGGGCTGAAATAAAACTGGAAAAGGACGACCTTATCCGTACAGCCAGGAGGACGACGGGATTGCATGATCTGGGAAAGGACTTCTGGGATGAGCCGCTTGACCGTCTGATCCATGCGCTGAACACGGAGGCTGCCTTACATCCTGCCGGGCGGTTTATCTCGCGGCAGCGTCTGATCAATCTCCTTGCCACGCGGCTACGGGCAGAATACTGGTTCCGAAGGCATCCCGGGATCCTTGAAGAACCGCTGTATCCTGTCTGGATGATCATCGGCCTGCAACGTACGGGCACCACGCTGTTGCACCGCCTGCTCACAGCGGATCCTGAAAACAGGGTCCTGCTGAGCTGGGAAGCACTGAATCCTGTTCCGCTGAAGGGAGAGCTGCATACCTGTGACGACCGGATCCAGATCGCACGGACCAGCGAAAAAGCACTCAAGCTTATGGCTCCCGGATTTTTTGCCATCCATCCCGTGGAGCATCTGGCTCCGGAAGAAGATATACTTTTGCTCGATGTTTCCTTTTTGAGCACAACGCCAGAGGCCACCACCAACGTTCCATCCTATGCGGCCTGGCTGGAAGGTACCGACCAGTCGCTGGCCTATGCGTATGCTGCCAAACTGATGAAACTCCTCCAGTGGCAGAGACCAGGTACACGGTGGGTGCTGAAGTCCCCGCATCATCTGGAGTTCCTTGATCTGGTCGTAAGATATTTCAGCAAGGTGCATTTCATCTGGACGCACAGGAATGTCCATCAATCCATTCCATCCTTCCTGAGCATGGTGACCCACAGCCAGTCCATCTTCAGTGATCAGACGGATCCAGGTCGCGTTGCCCGCCACTGGGTCAGAAAAACCGGTTACATTTTATCCAAAGGAATGGATTTCCGCATGGACATGAGCCCGGAGAACCGGTTCTTTGATCTTTTCTATGAGGATTTCATCGCTGATCCTGTCACCCATCTGCGAAACTACTATCATCAGCACAGGCTGCCCACAGGACATCTTGTTTCAAATTTTGAAAAGGCACGCAATCTGAATCCCAGAGGTAAGTATGGTCTACATTCGTATTCCGTGAAGGATTTCGGGATAACGGATGCTTATATTGACGATCATACCATGGCATACCAGGAATTACAGAGGAAACTTCAGGATACCCAAGAAGACAAACCAACCAAAAAATAATGATCGTATGACACAGGGTGGACACGAGCAGTACAGGAATCCGGTAAAAGCCATTATTACAGGGATCACCGACCTGTTCCGGAAACGTGAAAAAGTCGGGGAACTTATGTCTTCCGATCGCCTTGACGGGAAAAAAGTGCTGATCACGGGCGCCAGCTCAGGATTGGGTTATGCAGTAGCACGGCAGCTGGCAGAACGGGGGGCCACGGTGATCATGGCCTGCCGCAGCGGATTACCCGAAAAAGGGGAAGAGATCCGGCGGGCGACAGGATCCAGGAACGTTTCGATGCTCTATGTGGATCTTTCGGATACCGATTCGATCCATGACCTGGTCAGGCAGATCAGGGAACAATACGGAACCCTGGACATCGTCATCTGCAACGCGGCTGTCGTTCCCAGGAAAAGCAGGCGGACAAGGCAGGGAGTTGAGGAAATGTTCATGGTGAATTATCTTGCCAAATTCCTTTTCATTAACCTGCTATTAAAAGAAAAACTTATCCGGCTGAAAGGGGATCCCCTGCCCCGGATCATCTTTGTTTCTTCGGAAAGTCATCGGAATCCCAGGGTCTTCGACTGGGAAGGATTTGGAACGTACCAACCGTTCGCCATGAACCGGACCGTCGAGCTATACGGGTATTACAAGCTGCTTCTCACCACATTTGCCTGTGAGCTTTCCCGCCGCCTGAATCCTGACGGTGATGTTCAATGTTCAGTATTTGCACTGTGCCCCGGGCCCATCAATTCGAATATTGCCCGGGAAGCACCGGCTGCCATCAGGCCCCTGCTGCGGATCATTTTCAGTATCTTCTTCCGCTCCCCCCAAAAGGCAGCAGAGCCTGTAGTGTACCTTGCAGCTTCACCTGCGATGGAAGGAAAGACCCGCGAATACCTTTTCCTCATGAGCCGCAGAGAAATAGATCCAAAGGCGGTCGACGCAGCCAACGGAAAACGGTTATGGGACCTGTCAGAGAACCTGATCCGCACAATGATCTGAAATACTGTCAGTTCATTTCCTGTTAATTTATTAACAAAGTTCGGACTGCGTATTCAAAAGATTTACCCTACTTTTATACGTACGATTAATGACTGACCTGCGAATCTTAAGATATTTATTCACAGATGATTAGCGTAAGAGCATGGGAATGGTTCCTGAAAAACCAGATAAGGATTTTTATTTCTTCCCTGCTTGTGGCATACCTCCTGCCCTGCTCCGCCCAGTTGAATCAACAATCTGCCCCCGATAGCCAGACCGATTTGCTGAATCTTACAGAAAGATTCTATGGATCCGACGATATGCTGATCAGCGGGAGCGTTTATGTCCCCTCCAGTCCCCTGATCAGCCACCATCCCTATTTTGACAGGGAAGAATGGCAGGAAGGCATCGTATTCATTGACGGAAGGAGATTCGATGCTCAGCAGATCAGATATGACCTGCCTGCACGAAAGATGATTCTGAATGCCGTGTTAAAGGAAGGAGCCACAGTGAAGATCGCTCTCAATGCATGGAAAATCGATTCCCTTTACCTGGGAGATCATCTTTTCATCAACAGCAACAACCTGTCGCTCCCCGAATCTGATACCTCCTTCTACGAACTTATCCACCGCAATGGCTTTATATTCATTACCGGGTACCATAAAGAATTCATCCATAAGTACACTGCATCTTCGCCTTATGGACTGTGGTCCTCTCAAACGGCTTCACATTTTATTTACACCGATCAGTGGTATCCGGTGACTTCAAAACGGTCGCTTTTAACCTGGTTCCCATCCGGTAAAGATGAGATCAGGAAATATATGCACGTCAATCGTATTCGTTTTCGCAAGGCAACCAGCGATCAGCTGAAGCCTTTACTGGTCAGGTGCGGAGAGTATTATCAACATTGAATCCATGAGACTCAGGATCCTGGCAGGAATATTCATCATGGTGGGCATGCAGCTCATTGCCACTGCTCAGGTAAGGGATGCATTTGTGACCCGGTCGGCTGACGGGATCTCCTGGAATGAATTCGTTGAGAGAATGGAACAGTCCTACCCTGTCCACTTCTATTACATCCCCGACAGCATTCCTGATATAGTGGTATCAGTAGCACAGGACTCCATATTGTTGACGGATCTTCTTAGCGAGCTTTTCTCACCATGGAACATAACTGTGTCGGCAGATCAGCAGGGAAACATTTTTTTGTTCAAAGACCGGCAGATACGGTTTTCCCTTCCGGAAATCTACCGTACTTACATTTCACCCGTTGAAGATACCACCAGCACAGCAGGGATGGAAAAGGAGATGGGTAAGGATGTCTATCTGGACACCTACAAGGAATTCATCGTCGAGAACGTGATCATAGGATCCAAACTGAAGGGATTCGGGAGCACGCGGGCAACCATCAGGGGGAGGGTCACCCATGCGGAAGACAGCTCCCCTGCGGTTCAGGCAAATGTTTTCATCGAAGAGACCCATAGCCTTGCAGTCACCAACGATTCCGGTTATTATCAGCTGGTGCTGCCCCTGGGCAAATACACACTCACCGTAAGCAGCCTTGGAAGCTTTGACAAAAAATACAAGTTGACCCTGCTGTCGGACGGTGTGCTGGATGTGAGGCTGGATCACAGGGTCTATGTGCTGGAGCAGGTGGAGATCACTTCCGACAGGTACAATCGGGTAAAAGGCTCCCAGATGGGATACGAGCGTCTTTCCACCAAGAACATCAAGGAGATCCCGGTGGTCCTTGGCGAAAAGGATCTGATCAAGGTAGCCCTGCTGTTACCCGGCATACAGACTGTGGGTGAGGCAACAAGCGGATTCAATGTCAGGGGGAGTCCTACCGATCAGAATCTTTTCTATATCAACAGCGTACCTGTTTACAACACATCCCATGTCTTTGGATTTTTCTCTTCGTTCAATCCCGAAGCTGTACAGGATTTTTCCATTTACAAAAGCCACATCCCTGTCCAGTACGGAGGGAGGTTGTCTTCCATCTTTAATATTGCCAGCAGACAGGGAGACATGAAGAAATTCTCGTTCCGCGGCGGGATTAGTCCGGTTGCCGCACGGCTGCTGGTGGAGGGTCCTTTTCAAAAGGATAAGAGCAGTTATATGCTGGCCGTCAGAAGTAC
Organism: Bacteroidota bacterium; assembly: GCA_022711405.1. Lineage (GTDB taxonomy): Bacteria > Bacteroidota > Bacteroidia > Bacteroidales > JAGONC01 > JAGONC01. The sequence goes on along the minus strand of JAKLFC010000024.1, from coordinate 26,194 downwards.
CTATTCCGACTGGATCCTGAACCTGGCCAAAGAGCCGGATGTGTTCAACAGCAGTGCTTTTTTTGCAGATGCCATCGCAAACCTGACCTTCCGTCTGGATGACCGGAACAGGATCGATTTCTTTTCCTACGGAAGTTATGATAACTCACAGATCGCCGATCTGTCGACCTTCACGTACCATAATGCAGGTGCATCCCTTTCCTGGACCAACCTGTTCCGCAAGAAAAATTCTGCTGCCGTTTCGCTCATCTATAACCGGTATGGACTTGGTGAACAGAACATGGAATATCCCATGGAAGCGTATAAGCGTTCCTTTATCCTCCACCATTCGGAACTCAGGGGTTCCGTAACGCTGCGGCCGGCGGCTGCACATACGGTGGACCTGGGGATGAATGCCATCCTTTATCATGCCTCTAAAGGAGATCTTCTGCCGTACAACGAAACCTCCACCATCATCCCTGAAAGCTACGAGCCTGAAAAAGGTCTGGAGACAGCCATCTATGCAGGGGACGAATGGAAATTATCCCCCAGATTTTCCGTTAACGGAGGCTTGCGCTATACCATTTATTCCTATCTGGGACCAAAAACAGTTTATGACTACATCCCGGGGCTTCCGGTCGAACCTGTCAACATAACCGATACCCTTCATTATGGAAGTAATGCATTCATCAAGACCTACGACGGGCTGGATTACCGGCTCGGTGCAACCTACCTGCTGACAGACCAGCTTTCGGTAAAAGGAAGTTACAACCGGCTGCATCAATACCTCTTCCTTCTTTCCAACACCATTGCCGTTGCGCCGACGGATACATGGAAACTCTGTGATTCCCATATCAAACCCATGACCGGCGACCAGTACACCCTGGGAATGTATACGTTTCTGCTCGGAGAGATGTATGAGCTATCCCTGGAGGGCTACTATAAGAACGTCAGGAACCTGGTGGAATACAAAGACGGCGCTGACCTGGTAGAAGCTGATCTGACGGAAACCGAAGTGATCCAGGGAGATCTGGACTCCTACGGGATTGAATTCATGCTCAAAAAAGCATACGGCAAATTCAGTGGCTGGGTCAATTACACCTACTCCAGGGCGCTGGTGCTGGCAAACAATCCACTGACCGGTGAAATGAACAATTTCGGTGAGGTCTATCCTGCAAACTTTGACAAACCTCATTCCTTCAATCTGGTAGCCAACTACCGGATCACAAAAAGGCTCAGCTTCTCCTCGAATGTCGTGTACTCAACCGGACGGCCGGTGACCTACCCCACGGCGATCTATTACCTCAACGAAACACAGATCACGCATTATTCCAGGCGCAACGAGTACAGGATACCCGATTATTTCAGGGTCGATCTTTCCATGAACATCGAGGGCAACCTGAAAGCCAGGAAACTCATCCATGGTTCCTTCTCCTTTTCAGTGTATAACCTGACGGGAAGAAATAATGCATACTCGGTTTATTTCACAACAGAGGAGGGAAAGGTAAAAGCCTATCGCCTTTCCATTTTCGGTGTACCCATTTTTTCGGTGAGCTATAATTTCAAGCTGGGAAATTATGAAAGCTAGGACATATTTCCTTTTCATGATGTTCCTGATCCTGGTGACCGCCTGTATCGATGAGTTCTGGCCTGACCTGAGTGACTTTGAGAGCCTGATGGTGGTGGACGGAACCCTGACCAGTGAGCCCGGACCTTACTATGTGAAATTATCCATGACCTCTGATGTTGAGGAACCCAGGTACATACCCTTTACCGGTTGCAGGATCACCATCCAGGATGATGCAGGAAACACCGAATTGCTGACAGAAACCGAACCCGGCACCTATGCCACAGCCCCTGATGGCATCAGGGGGATCACCGGCAGGCAGTACATGATCCGGATTACCACGCCCGAAGGCAAGAACTATTCCTCCTCCTACCAAAAGCTCCTGCCTCCCGTGGGGATCGATTCGGTATATACGGAAGTTGCATATCATGAGACCGCCGATTCCTGGCATGACCTTGCAGGGCTGCAGTTCTACGTAGATACATACCGGGCAGAAACGGATACCAATTATTACCTGTGGCAGATGGAGGAAACTTTCCAGTTCTATTCCGACTTTTACATTGACTGGCTCTATATGGGCTACTTCAAGCAGTTCAATAACAGGGACTCCGTGCATACCTGCTGGAATACACAAAATGTTTATGAGATCTTCACAGCCAGCACGGTCAACCTGACGGATCCCATCCTCATCAAGTATCCGCTTCATTATGTGGATACCGAGACACGTCGCCTTCAGGTCAAATACAGCCTACTAATCCATCAGTTCACCATTGATGCAGACGCTTACTCCTTTTACGATCAGATCAGGAACCTGATGACGGATGAGGGTACCCTCTATACCAAGCAACCCTATCAGATCACCGGCAACGTAACCAGCGAGGAGGATCCCGGGGAACCCGTGCTGGGTTATTTCCTGGTGGGAGGAGTGGATGTGAAACGGATCTTTGTCAAACGTCCGGTGGATATTCCTTTTTACTATCCTGAGTGTGAACTTATCACCGATTTGCGTTCATTGTTCGGTCAACCCAGATATACCTGGCCTATTTATGTCACAACCAATGCGGCAGGTGCACGTGGATACGCTGGCAATGAATGCTTTGACTGCACCCTGAACGACGGGGTTCTTGAAAAACCTGATTTCTGGGAATAGAATGAAAAAAGCGTTCTTCATAGTATTTTTCGGTATATCGTGGGATCTGTTCCTAAGTGCAGTCCTCCTGGCCCAGGATCCGTGGATACACGGCCCCTTCCGCCAGGGAATCCTTCCAGAGGAACGGATCATGCTCATTACCGACAGGGACCTCTATATTGCCGGAGAAAATATCTGGTTTTCAGCGAATTACATGTCAATCAACACAAGTGATGAAAAACAGGTAAGTCATGTTCTTTATATTGAAGTATTCAACAGCGTAGATGATGTCATCATTAGGGAGAAATATTCGATCCAACATGGCAATGCATCAGGGTACCTGACCATTCCGGCGGAAACGGCCACCGATGCATACATCCTGCGGGCCTATACCCACTTCCAGCGAAACTTTCCCGCCGAGAGCCACACCATGAAATGCCTCACGATTGTAAATCCCGACATACCTTATTTACATAAACTAGTGACATCCAATAAGATAGCCATCATACCCGAAGGGGGTAATTTTGTAAGTGGAGTGCCGGCCAGAACCGTCATTCGTTTGGACAGGGAACTGGCGGAGAAGATAACGTACATGCAACTTCTGGATGAGCATCAGCGGCCGGTGGCTTCTGTCAGGATGTTTGAAAATGGACTGGGCGAGTGCACTTTCACGCCTGATGATTCACTGGATTACCATCTTGCCGTCTACCTTGAAAATGGTGACACACTTGTTGAGCCGCTGCCTGCACAGGACACCTGGGGGGATTTTCTTCCTTCGGCCGAAAAGAGACAGAGCGGACTGATCTACCGGCTCTCGGGAAAAATACCGTTTACCGCCGGCAATGATCACCCCCTGTCGCTGACCATGATCTCAGCCGAAGGCTTGACGCTGTATAAAGAAAGTATCCCGCAACAAAACATACCGGTGCAGATTGAGATTCCCTATCCGGAAAAATACCGGGGCATTCTTTATCTGGTATTGAAAAGCAGTGAGGATGCCATACTGCACATCCTGCCTGTTTTCATTCCCGGAAAACCGGTGGAGGAAATAAAGCTCACTACCGATAAAACGGATTATCAGCGCCGCGAACCGGTCACCGTTGGAGTGACCTCAGCAACGGGGGATGACAGGAAACTGCAGGTAACAGTATCCGTTGTAAAAGAAGGCACCTGGGATCCTATGGATTCACTGCTGCATGATAACTACATCCGGAATCCGTTCCTTCTCCATTCATTTTCACTGACCGGCGGGATGTCCACTGCAGCTCTCACCAGCCAGGCCGATCTCTGCATGATCCTTTACACACCTTTGGCCAACACGGCCCTCTTCCGTTCAGGATTGACAAAAGCTGATACAGAGGGCATCACTTTCCTGCCTGAAATCAGGGATGTCAGCATCAGCGGTCAGGTGGTACGGGCAGGATCCAGAACCGGAGTGGAAGGAGTACCGGTCGTTCTAAGCATCCTTGGGCAGTCGCAGATCCACATGGTGCAGTCGAATGTTCATGGCCGGTTTGTTTTCTCGCTCGACAACCTGGAAAACTGGCACGACCTTGTGCTCTGTCCACAGCCAAAAGAAAATCAGGATGTGGAGATCCTCATCAACCAGGATTTCTCCGGGCAGTTTCCCGAGCAGCTTTTTCTGGTGCCAGACCTTGACTCCTCGCGTTATAGTACCGTGGAGCAGGCATGGATCAACGCCCAGCTGATGCAGGTGAATGCTCCTGCCGGAGTGACAGCCGGACCGGAGATCCGATCTGACATTCTCTTTGCGGAGGATCGGCATGTAGTAGTGTTGTCGGACTACATCGAGATGAAGAATCTGTACGAGGTTTTCTGGGAGATCGTTCCGTTTGTGCAGATCAGGAAAAAGAAGGATCATTATCATGCTCAGCTCACCAACGACCGGATGGAAGTGTTTGAGGATCCGCTGATTCTGCTCGATGATGTACCGGTGAGCAGTGTGGATGAATTACTGAAGATCCCACCCGCACTCGTCGAACGGATCGAGTCCATCAACCATCCCTATCTTCACGGGGATTTTGTATGGAACGGTGTGATCATGGTTTATACAAAAACCGACAATTTTGCCGGGAGTTCTTTCCCCAGGGGATCCATATTTCTTGATTATCAGACGATCACGCCTTTGTACCTTTTTCCGGAGTATGATTATTTAATGGAAGAGCAAAAAGCAAGCAAGTTGCCGGATTTCAGGAATACATTACACTGGGATCCGGGTCTTATCCTGGCAGGCGAAGAGAAGCAATTCAGCTTTTATACTTCGGATCACTGCGGTGAATACGAGGTAGTTGTGAGAGGGATGAGTGAGGGAGGACTCAGCTATTATGGGAAAGCCTGTATACAAGTCACAGATAGGAACAGATAAATTTCGATCTTTTCAGGGTAACAATTCAGCCTTTTCCGGGATTAACAGCCAGAAACACCCCATTACCTACCCCGCGCTTCAGCGCAAGGGCTAACAAACTCAGCTTGTATAATTACCCCGGGCTTCAGCCCGGGGAGCAAGAATACCAGCACTGTCTACTTACCCTGCGCTTCAGCGCGGGGGGCAAAAACTACGGCGCTAACCCGGGCTTTAGCCCAAACCTTTATATACTTTCCCCGGGCTTCAGCCCGGGGAGCAGGAACACCAACACGAACCCGGGCTTTAGCCCGAAACCTTTATATCTCTTTGGGATATACAAAACTCTGGATCCACATCGTTTGGACCACAAAATACCGCAGACCACTCCTCATCAAGGAGGTTCGTTCGGTGATTTTTGATCATATCAAGGAATATGCATTAAAAAAAAGTATATATATTGATTCCCTCAACAGTCATCTTGAACATATCCACTGCCTGGTCCCAATGGGCTCTGGTCAGAATGTGGAAGAGGTTCTGAGGTTGCTCAAGGGAGAGTCCTCTCATTGGATCAATAAATCCAAAATTCTTTCAGAAAAATTCGAATGGCAGGATGAGTATTTTGCTGTTTCTGTCAGTGAATCTGCGGTGCATCGGGTGAGGAAGTATATTAAGAACAAGGAGGATCATCACAGAAAGAAGACGTTTAGTGAAGAGTATCAGGAGTTTATAAAAAGTTATAAGTTTGACCGATTTGTTTCGGGCTAAAGCCCGTGGGGTAGAGGGAATAGCGTCGGTCCCCGCTCTGAAGAGCGGGGTAAGTATAATCCTGCAGGCTTTATCTAGGATTTGTTTATTGGTATTATATTATATTTTGGTAGCTGGAATTTGGATTTTGCCTGTATTGGCTCGTTTACCCCCAAAAATCCCTCGTTCACCGATTTTCGCTACCATACTTGCTACCTTCGGATTAGTTTTGTCGTGCAATTTATAGTCAGTGATAACCCCTCCCCAACCCCTCCCCTTAAGGGGAGGAGCAAGGGAGGGGTCATTAAAAAACAATTTAACAATTTATTTCATGGAAACTTCAGAACAGAAACAAATGCGCCCGGGGCTGAAAAGAAAGAGCCTGGCGTTCGGCATCCTGGTGCTTGCACTGGGCATATTCTGGCTGGCGTACAACTTCGGGATGATCAGCGACCATGTATGGGATCATATCATATCCTGGCCCATGCTGCTGATCGGGATTGGACTGGTCAACCTGTTCAACGGGAATGGAAGAGGATTTGGAGGCATCCTGATCCTGATCGGGGGATTTTTCCTGCTGGACGATATCTACGATTGGCCGATCACCTTCACAAAGATCTTCTGGCCCTCCCTGCTGATCCTGGTCGGGATCTTCCTCCTGATGGGCAGCAGGAAGATCTTCAGGAAAGGTTTTGCAGTCGTGGGGGAAGGGGAAGATTTCATTGAGGAAGTATCTGTATTCAGCGGTGCCGAGAAGGTCATTCATTCCAAATCCTTCCGGGGTGGAAAGATCGTTTCTGTCTTTGGCGGATCCAACATCAACCTTACACAGGCGGAGATGCAGCCAGGAACGCATATGATGGAAATGGTGTGTGTGTTCGGAGGCTCCACCCTGATCGTCCCTCCCGAGTGGAACGTTAAGGTGGAAGTTTTCAGTATATTTGGAGGTTTTGAAGACAAACGGATCATCGGGCAGATCGATTACAGCAAGACACTTCTCCTCAAGGGGGTGGCCATTTTTGGAGGCGGAGAAGTAAAGACCTCCAGGTAACCATGCTGGCAGCACTAAATACAAAACGGCTCCCTGTCATTTATGGGCTTTTGTGGATGACGATCACCGTCATCCACTTTGTCCTGTTAAAAAATGTGTATGGATTTTCCCCGGGGACATCCTGGGGTGACAGCCTTGTCTTTAACATCCTGTTTGCGATCCTGGGCATGGGACTTTGGTTCATGGTGAGGTTCAGCGACCTGCATAAAAAATCCTTTACCGAACTGCTCTTTTACCATCTTACCAGCGCCACAGGCATACTGTTCATCTGGACAGGACTTTCGTTTGTCATTCTGAGAAAACTTTTGCAAAGTGACACAGCTTACCTTTCCTTTCTTTCCGGATCCCTGACGATGCGTATCTTTTTAGGGATCTTATATTACACGGTACATGTAATAACGTATTACCTGATCATCAATTTCAGGGAACTGCAGGAAAAAAAGGACAGGGAGAACCAGTTACAGTCGCTTTTGAAGGAGGCTGAGCTGAACCTGTTGCGCTCCCAGATACGTCCCCACTTCCTGTTCAACAGCCTGAACTCGATCAGTTCGCTGACGATGATAGATCCCGTCAAAGCGCAGGAGATGGTGATCAAACTTTCTGCGTTCATGAGATATTCGCTTGACACCCGGGACAATACCATGAGTACCCTGGAAAAAGAGCTGCACCATACTGATCTTTACCTGGATATCGAAAAGGTCAGGTTCGGAAAAAGACTTCAGATTGATAAGAATATAGAAGAAACCGCTCTTGCGTGGACCATGCCTGCCATGATCCTTCAGCCCCTGATCGAGAACTCGGTGAAATACGGTGTTTATGAATCAACCGATATAAGCCGGATCACGATTGAGGCCAGGATCACCCCGGATTATCTTGCTATCCGCATCGGAAATCCCTTTGATGAGGACAGCAGCCCGCATAAAGGAACGGGAACCGGCATCCGTAACATCGAGGCAAGACTGAAGCATCTCTATGGCAGACAGGATTTGCTGAAGATCGTCAAAGACAAGGATTATTTTGAACTAGAATTAATGATACCGGAAAATGTCCGATAAGTTAAAAGTGTTGATCGTAGATGACGAAGCACCTGCACGTGATCTCCTGCAAAATTACCTGGCCCGCCTGCACAACGTTGAGATCACCGGTGAGTGTGAAAATGGTTTTGAAGCCATCAAAACCATCCAGGAGAATCCTCCGGACGTGTTGTTACTGGACATCCAGATGCCAAAGATCAATGGATTCGAATTGCTGGAAGTATTGGATCCCTGCCCGGAGGTGATCTTTACCACAGCCTTTGATCAATATGCCATCAAGGCTTTCGAAAAAAATGCAGTGGACTACCTGCTGAAGCCGTTTTCGCTGGAACGGTTCAGCCAGGCCATTGAAAAAGCACGTCAGCGGATCATCCAGGCCGATGAGGAAGGAATGACTGCCGTACAGCATCTGAAACAGAACCTGGATGACGACAGACAGGTGCTGGACAGGGTGGTTACGCGGCTGGGTTCAAAGATCACCGTGATCCCCGTGGAAAAGATCTGTTACATTGAGGCGCAGGACGACTATGTGATGATCTATTCAGAGCTGGGTCATCATCTCAAGGAACGCACCATGAAATATTTCATGCAATACCTGCCACCGGGGCAGTTTCTTCAGATACACCGCAGTTATATCATCAACCTATCCCAGATCGCATCCATAGAGCTTTATGAGAAGAACACCCACCTGGTGATCCTCAGGTGCGGAGCCAGGCTACGGGCCAGCCAGGAAGGCTATAAGCGGTTGCGGGAAATATTATAGCATCGAAGAGATAGTGTTGCGGCAACCGCTAAAGCAAATTCCAAATTCCAGAATCCAAGATCCAAATAAATTCCAGGATCCAAATCACAAACAAATCACAGGATCCAAGTTCCAGGATTCAAAACCCAAACTACAGGATAAGAATTTCCTTTATCAACGGGTAACAATTTACCCTTTCCGGGATTAACGTTTATACAACCGAATTAACTTATCCCTTTCGACAACCATAATACGTATTACTTACACCGCGCCAATACGCCGGGACCAAAACAGCACTACGATTTACTTACTCCGCTCATCAGAGCGGGACCTAAAGACAACGACGTTACCCCGGCCTTCAGCCCGAAACCTTTATTTACTTACCCCGGGCTTCAGCCCGGGGAATAGGGACACCAACACGGACCCGGGCTTTAGCCCGAAACAATATACTTACCCCGGGCTTCAGCCCGGGGAACAGGGACACCAGCACGAACCCGGGCTTTAGCCCATAATATCAAAATAACCATGGGATACACAAAAATCTGGATCCACATCGTCTGGACCACAAAAAACCGCAGACCACTCCTCATCAAGGAGGTTCGTTCGGTGATTTTTGATCATATCAAGCAATATGCATTAAAGAAAAGTATATATATTGATTCCCTTAATGGTCATCTTGAACATATCCACTGCCTCGTCTCAATGGGCTCTGGTCAGAATGTGGAAGAGGTTCTGAGGTTGCTTAAGGGAGAGTCCTCTCACTGGATCAATCAATCCAAACTTCTTAAAGAAAAATTCGAATGGCAGGATGAGTATTTTGCGGTAAGTGTAAGTGAATCTGCTGTCGATAGGGTGAGGAGATATATTAAGAACCAAGAGGAGCATCACAGGAAGAAATCTTTTACTGAGGAGTATCAGAAGTTTAGGAAGAGTTACGGGTTTGACAGGCTTGTTTCGGGCTAAAGCCCGTGGGGTAGAGGGAATAGCGTTGAGCCCCGCTCTGAAGAGCGGGGTAAGTATATTGTTTCGGGCTAAAGCCCTAAGCTAGGTGGCTGGTCGAAAACCCCGCGCTGAAGCGCGGGGTAAGTATAATCCTTCAGGCTTTGTCTGGAATTTGGAATTTGGAATTTATATCATTTTATGGCGATAAAATGATATTGACCGTCCCGATAATGTCCAGCACGTTGATGATCAAATCGTCGTTCGTATCTGCTTCATCGAAACAGAACGGGCTTGGATCCAGCAGCATGATATAGTTCGTTATCGTAATGATATCCAGTACGTTCACAGCTCCGTCGCAGTTAGCGTCACCGGGGCTACCTTCATTAGCCGTCACGGTGATGACAAACGGGCAGGAGTCAGTGCAGCCGTATGCATCTTCATACGTATAGGTGATGCTATGTTCTCCGATACCCGCAGCGGCCGGATCGAAAATGCCATTGCTGACACCGGTGCCCGAATAAATGCCACCCTGAGGAGTACCTCCGGTCAGCGGGAAGGCAGGATCCTCCGTGGTCACTTCCATATCCACCGGACATTCCACCACCAGCAGTACTGTTGTGATGGCGAAATCCTCTGAAAGTGTACCTATGCCGCATTCGTTCACCCCAGCTACCTTCACCATCCCGCTTGTAGCTAAAGCAGAAAAATCAATGGTCACGGAAGGTCCGTTTCCATGAATGATAACACCAGCACCGGTATAATTCCATTCATACCAGATTGCATCTGCAATGGCCGCCACACTGAAGGAAATTCCCTCCTGAGGCAGGCAGATTATGGATGATCCGGTAATGGTCCCGGCAGGTCCGGGTAACGGTTCCACTACTACCAAAACATCATTTGTCATGGTATTAAAACCATCATTCACTTCAACCGTATAGGTCGTGGTCACGACAGGAGAAGTCTGGGGATTGGCCAGCAGGGAGGTGAAGCCTGCCGGATCAGAGGTCCAGCTGTATGAATAGGTTCCGGAGCCTCCTGATGCATTGGCTGATAATTGTGTTGATTCACCCGGACATAGGGTATCTGGCATAGCTTCAGGATTCACAGATAGAGGACTTCCTGTCACCGTTATGGTCATTTGATCGCTGTTCACACAGCTATTTCCGTCAGTCACGGTCAGAGTGCAGGTACCTGTGCTGGTCAAATTAATGGTGGTGGGATGCAATATGGCCGGATTCACAAAGGAACCGACGGGAGTCCAGGCATAGTTAAGTGTCGCAGCTCCTGTTGCGATGGCGTCGCTAATGGTAGTGGAAGTGCCATAGGGGATGCTCTGATCGGCGCCGGCAAACACGTCGGGGAGGTTATGGATCGTCAGTGTCACTCCGGTGCGTGCCGGGCTCAAGCAGCCCGTGGTCAGGTTTCTGGCTCCGGCATAATACGTACCGGCACCGGCAGGTGCAAAGTCCAGTGTGCCGTATGCCAGAAGAGCTCCTCCTGAGGCAGCGCTGTACCAGTCTGCTGTTTCACCTGATCCCACGGTCACCGTCAGTGAAGGGATCTCCTCATCCGCACAGATCTCATGGTCTCCCCCGCTTATGGGAGAAGCCGGTAGAGGATGTACAATGACCTGTACATTGTCACTCACTGAATTAAATCCATCACCAACGACGACTGTATAGATCGTTGTTTCAGAAGGACTGGCTGCTGGATCCGCCTGCGTCGAGGTAAATCCAGCCGGGCTGGATGTCCAGCTATACGTATAAGTACCTGATCCACCGGAGGCATTTGCATGAAGCTGTGTTGTCTGGCCAGCGCATAATGCAGCCGGAACAGCATCCGGATCAGCTCCCAGCACACCGCCCGTTATCGTAATGGTCATCTGGTCATTATTGGAGCAGCTATGGCCATCCGTAACCGTCAGGGTATATGTATGCGTGGAGAAAAGGTTGACAGTAGTCGGATTCAACACGGTGGGATTCACAAAAGAGACAGCAGGTGTCCAGGAATAAGAAAGGACGGCTGTCCCCGATGCAGTAGCATCGGTAATGGTTGTGGATGTGCCATTGGGTATGCTCCGGTCGGCTCCGGCATAGACGACAGGAAGCGAATGGATGGTAAGGGTTACGGCCGTGCGCGAGGAACTGAGGCATCCAGCTGCCAGGTTCCTTGCCTCCGCATAGTATGTACCCGCTGCGGCCGGCGTATAGCTCAGGGTGCCTGTTGCGATCGGGGTGCCTCCGGTTACTGATGCATACCAGTCAGCTGTCGCTCCTGCTTCGACGGTCACGTTCAGGGAGGGAATCGTCTGACCGGAACAGATGGCCTGGTTGCCACCGCTGATAGGAGCGGCCGGGGTTGTTAGCACCAAGATGGGATAGCCTGGAGATGGAGTCCCGTTGCCGCAGCTGTTCACGCCATTCACGGTCAGATTTCCGGAAGTGGCCGTAGTATTGAAGTTAATGGTAACCGATAATCCGCTTCCATTGATCGTTGCCCCCGTACCACTGTAACTCCAGGCATAACTCGTCGCATTGGGTATGGCAGTCACACTGTAAGCTACATTGCTCTGGCCCTGGCATACCGGCGTGGTGCCTGTGATCGTGCCTGCAGCTCCCGGCAAGGGATTGACCGTAATGGCATAATTGGGAGAGATGATCCCTGTGCCGCAGTTGTTTGACCCGTAGACGGTCAGGTTCCCCGAAGTGGCCGTCGTGCTGAAGCTGATCGTGGCGGTAGTACCGGTATTGGTGATCGTTGCCCCCGTACCACTGTAACTCCAGGTGTAACTCGTTGCATTGGGTATGGCAGCCACACTGTAAGCCACATTGTTCTGACCCTGGCAGACTGGCGTAGTGCCCGAGATTGTACCGGCAGGACCGGGTAACATGTTGACCGTGACCGCATAATTAGGAGACACAGCCCCATTACCGCAGCTATTTATGCCATATACTGTCAAATTACCGGAAGTGGCCGTGGTACTGAAGTTAATCGTGACGGAGGCACCGCTTCCAACAATGGTCGTGCCTGTCCCGCTGTAACTCCAGGTGTAACTCGTTGCATTGGGTATGGCATCCACACTGTAAGCCAAATTGCTCTGCCCCTGGCAGACTGATGTTGTGCCCGTGATCGTTCCTGCAGCTCCAGGTAAAGGATTGACGGTGATCGGGTAATTGGATGAAACCGACCCATTCCCGCAACTGTTTACTCCAAAGACGGTCAGATTGCCCGAAGTAGCCGAAAGGCTGAAAGAGATCGTAACTGAGGCACCGCTTCCGACAATGGTCGCGCCTGTCCCGCTGAAACTCCATGTGTAACTCGTTGCATTGGGTATGGCAGCCACACTGTACGTCACATTGCTCTGTCCCTGGCAGACCGGGGTGGTGCCGGTGATCGTTCCGGCAGGACCGGGCAACGGATTGACTGTGATGGCATAGCTGGGCGAAACAGCCCCAGTGCCGCAATTATTTGAACCGTAGACGGTCAGGTTACCGGACGTAGCCGAAATACTGAAACTTACTGTGACTGTGCGGCCACTGCCGCTTATGGTGGCACCTGTTCCGCTGTAGCTCCAGTGATAACTGGTCGCATTGGCGATGGGTGCTACCGTGTAATTCACACCGCTTTGCCCCTGGCATACCGAAGTAGTGCCTACGATGGGACCCGCCGCACCGGGCAGGCCCGTCACGTTGACAGGGAAATTCGGAGAAGCCGTCCCATTACCACATGTATTTACTCCGTATACTTTCAGATTTCCAGAAGTGGCTGAAGTGCTATAATTGATGGTGATGGCATTGCCACTTCCAATAATGGTGGCTCCGATACCGCTATAGGTCCACACATAGCTTGTCGCATTGGTAATGGGTGTGACGCTGTAGGCCACACCGCTCGATCCCTGGCATACGGAAGAAGTCCCCGATATCGTGCCGGCCGGCCCGGGCAGGGAATTCACCGTAACTGCAAAACTACAATTAGCAGTCGGCCCCTCGCTGCTGGTAGCCAGGAATGAATTCGTGGTAGTCCCGGCAGGAAACAATGAGCCACTGGGCAGTCCGGCTGTCTGTGTCACGGTCACGCCTTCACAGTCACCGGAAACTACGGGCGCCGAATATGTGACAATGGCGCCGCAGCTGCCGGCATCGGGAGGAACGGAAATATTGCCCGGGCAGGTAAGTGTCAGCGCGCAGGGAGCTGGTGCGGTAGCATGGTAAATGATCCCGGTAAGGTCATCTCCCATAAATTCAATATAGGGTCCCCCGTTATTCGCCTGTGTCCAGTAATTATCGACCAGTTCAAAATACGAACCGGCATTCCCGGTATAGGAAAAAGAAGAGATCACACGTTCACTATTAGCGGGAATGGCCGTTCCAACGGGTAACATGGGGATGGCCAGAAATCTCTGGTAATAGTAACCATTATCCAAAACCGCAGTACCGTCAAAAGCGATAAAATAAGGAGAAATGGGGTCCAGCGTGGTAATCACGATCGTCGGATCCGACCAGCGAAGAGTATATAGAATTCCTGTAACCGTTTCATCGGCATTGATCGTAAAATCAGGCCTGATCCTGACTTCGATCTTGCCGGGGGTGGCGGATTCGAAAATCCCAATATCAATTTGGTCAGCAAGAAGAACCGGAGTCAGTCCTAACATAAAAAAGACTATTGTCCCTATCCTTCTTAAGAACGACACCGGACCTGCACGGAAATATTTCATAAAAACAGCTCTTCAGCGAAGCCGGAGAATCTTACCAGGGTCTTCTGATCAAAGATACCACAACAGCTCCTGCCATTAGAAAGATAGCAAGGTAAACAGACCAGTCAGATAGTGGAACTGACAGGTCGGGGGTTATTTGAACTGATTCGCAAATGATCTCTCCGGTCCTGTCGATACCTCCCAGTTCATAAAAATATTGAATATTATGATCTAACATGTATTGGTCATTCGTGAGGAAGATCATGGACCATATGGGTGCAGTCACTGTAAAGGTCGCTATGACCACCTCCTGACCCGCATTGATCGCATACCCCACCGGTACGTTCGGCTGTGAGATATAGGTTTGATAATATACTCCACCGGAAGGCACAGGCCCTCCCTGTGGCTGCAAGCTGAAAGGAGCGATCTGAGGTCCGTCGGTGATAACGAGCAAAGGTTGTTGCCAAAGAATGGTGTATCTTATCTCTGATATTATATCCGTGGCCAGGATTGTTGTTGTAGGTCTCATTACGATCTCCACCTGATGCGTTACAGGATCGGCCAGCCGCATACACAGATCGACCGGATCCACCGGATCGGCAGAGAGTAAATAGCCACTGAATAATAAAGCAGCGATCATGATCATTTTTCTCCCCAAAAATCCATTCTTCAGAATAAAACGGCGTTTCATATGGATTGATTTTATTGATGACATATGCTGAATTAGCAAAAATAACTCTTTTCCTTTGATAATGTTAATGTTTGCTTATTTTTAAACGGAAAACTGCTGACAAGGTTTCATTTTCATAATCCATTAATTAAGGCTCAGAAGGATTATTTTCTTCTTATAGCTCAGCTGACTTCCATTTATACTCAACATATAGGCACCCGGAATTAACGCAGAGAGGTCGAGTTCCGTTGTGGAAAGGCCACTAAATGCTTTCCAGGGAAGGTTGACCAGCAGGTTGCCGCTTACATCGAAAATAGTGATGATCAGCGTCTGAGTTTGCATACTCTTCATTTGCACTGTAATCCTTCCATTATGCACAGGATTGGGATATACGATTATTGTAAGTGCCGGGTCCGGCTCATCAATTGAAACCATGACTGGATCCTCAATCATGCCTGTATAATCACTCCCCCAGACAGATATATAGTACATGGCATTGTTCAGGCTGGTGAAGCTATCATCAGCAATCCATAATCTGTTCAATAACTGTCCGTTAATCTCAGGTTCGAAATTCAGCACGGTAAGATCCTCACCCGGATTCCATACCTGGGGTAAGTAATTTGGCGTAACCGTAGCAAGGACAAGATATTTCGTATCTCCAACCTGTACGGGATCTCCTTGTTGCTGCAGCATATAACCGGAAGAAAATGAACTCACGATCTCTTCCATTTCCATATCCGTTGCGTTCCAGGCTAATGTAAATTGCAGGTTATCCAGTACTCCATTTTGAACCGGTTCATTGGTGGTAAGTACTACCCGGATCCCTTGCTGTGATTCCGCAAGGTGGATATTGACCGGGCCGTCGCTTATCCTCTGACTTTTAAGGCCATTCCATTCCCCAGGTACCTCAGAATAATAAATCTCGGTAAGCAAAGTGGTTGAAAGGAGTGTTGTAATATTATAAATAGCATCACTCCGGTCATTGTTGGCGCCAATGTACTTAAGCTCATTGTTCATGTTGACCTCCTCGATCCAGTACCCGTTATCAATGGTGGACGAAACAAGGGTGCCGCTCCCTCCAAGTGCCAGGATCCTGGCCAGGATGGGACCACGGTCATTATCAGGACCGCTGTATTTCAACTGTCCATCCGTGATCACCTCTCCTGCGATCATGCCATAGATACCGGAAGGAGTAAGCGGAATCATTGGTTTCGATCCATAACAGGTTGCCGGTGTGGTCATATCGAGAAATGCACCTGTTTCCGGGATCGCAATTTTGTTGGCTGACATAACGGGCATATGGTTTCGATGTCTCACTACCACATAGTAATTATCATCACCTGAAACCAGTCCATAAAAACTGACGGAGGCTGAACCATCGGCATGCAGCAGACCAGCTTTCCGGGCGTGTACAGTAGTCAGGTTGCTCCTGAGTTCCACCAGTATCCAGTCGACCACGTCATTATTAAGCGTTGCAACGGATTCAGTCCCTGTATAATTCCATGGAGGAGTATTATAAGGTTGCAAAGTGGGTACCTGACCATTGGATTTGAGAATCGGATCCATTTCTTCGGTGGTGGTATTGAAAGGCCCCTGCAGAAAAATGGCAAGATTGACACCATACGATGGCAATACAGTGATGGTCTGGACACAGACATCTGTCCGGCCGGCGCCGTCGGTTGCAGTCCAGGTGATCGTTGTCTCGCCTATTGGATATGGATTCCCCAATCCCTGCCCATCACTGCGCACACCATTCATCGTATAGATACAATTATCTACGGCAGTGGCTGTACCGACCTCCACAGTGGCAAAGTCTTTACCGGGATCCGTAAACTGTTCGATATTGGCGGGGCATGTAATGACAGGATTTTCATCATCGGTGATGGTCACTGTAAAGGTGACTGAACTTGTATTACCACCCTGGTCTGTTGCATTATACGTGAGAGCTGTCACTCCCGTGTAAAAATTGTAAGTATTATTTCCTCCGGGAGCTAAGGCACCACCTGCAGGAATGGCAATTGAAGGTGTGATGGCTGTAAAGGATATCGCCAAATACACCGGGCCACAGGCATTCACCGGGAAGGAAGGATGAACCAGGTTAATCTGCTTTGTGCAGTTTCCGGTGCCGTCCTCGCTGGTGTTGCCAATGATATCCGGGAGGGAGGGAGGTAATGCCGAAGAAGGCGTCACCGTGATCGTGCCGGTGGCTCCCACCGTCCCGCAACCGCCTGTCAGCGGAATGCTGTAACCAAACGTGCCCGATACCGTCGGCGTGCCGCTGATGGTGATCGTATTGGCTGCCCACCCTGCCGTCACTCCCGCGGGTAAGCCCGCCGGCGTGCCGATGCCCGTCGCTCCCGTCGTGGTATGGGTGACGGGAGTTAGCACTGTGTTAATACACAACGTTGGCGTCGAAGAGGGTGAACCCACCGTGTTGTTGGGCGTCACTGTGATCGTCACACTTGCGCAGCCCGTTGTGTTGCAATCACCCTCATACCGTACATAATAGGTTGTAGTGATTGTGGGTTTGCTGATATTCAGCGGATTGCCCGTACCTACAGGAGTGCCCCCACAGGATCCGCTGTACCATTTCGCCACCGCTCCTGTCCCCAGGGTTCCTCCTGATGCAGTTAATGTCAACGTACCACCCGCATCGGCACAGAAATTATCTGCACTCGAGCTGGCCGATGCCGGCGCTGCTGACAATGTTTTCACCGTTACCGTCACACTCGCACACCCCGACGAAGAACACGGAGTGGACTCCCAACGCGCATAATACGTCGTGGTCGTCACCGGCGAGGCAATGCTCAGGTTGTTACCGGATCCGATCGGCGATCCGCTTCCACAACTACCCGTATACCAGTTCAAAATCGCTCCCGATCCGCCGCTGTATGATAATACTATGTTCCCCGCATCATCCGCACAGAAATTATTCCGGTCAACCGACGCATTTGCCGGTGCCACCGGAGGCTGGATCACCGTCACCGTCACGCTTGCACACCCCGACGAAGAACACGGAGTGGACTCCCAACGCGCATAATACGTCGTGGTCGTCACCGGCGAGGCAATGCTCAGGTTGTTCCCGGATCCGATCGGCGATCCGCTTCCACAACTGCCCGCATACCAGTTCAAAATCGCTCCCGATCCGCCGCTGTATGATAATACTATGTTGCCCGCATCATCCGCACAGAAATTATTCCGGTCAACCGACGCATTTGCCGGTGCCACCGGAGGCTGGATCACCGTCACCGTCACGCTCGCACACCCCGACGAAGAACACGGAGTGGACTCCCAACGCGCATAATACGTTGTGGTCGTCACCGGTGAAGCAATGCTCAGGTTGTTCCCGGATCCGATCGGCGATCCGCTTCCACAACTCCCCGCATACCAGTTCAAAATCGCTCCCGATCCGCCGCTGTATGATAATACTATGTTCCCCGCATCATCCGCACAGAAATTATTCCGGTCCACCGACGCATTTGCCGGTGCCACCGGAGGCTGGATCACCGTTACCGTCACGCTTGCACACCCCGACGAAGAACACGGAGTGGACTCCCAACGCGCATAATACGTCGTGGTCGTCAACGGCGAAGCAATGCTCAGGTTGTTCCCGGATCCGATCGGCGATCCGCTTCCACAACCCCCCGCATACCAGTTCAAAATCGCTCCCGATCCGCCGCTGTATGATAATACTATGTTCCCCGCATCATCCGCACAGAAATTATTCCGGTCCACCGCCGCATTTGCCGGTGTCACCGGAGGCTGGATCACCGTCACCGTCACGCTTGCACACCCCGACGAAGAACACGGAGTGGACTCCCAACGCGCATAATACGTCGTGGTCGTCACCGGCGAGGCAATGCTCAGGTTGTTCCCGGATCCGATCGGCGATCCGCTTCCACAACCCCCCGCATACCAGTTCAAAATCGCTCCCGATCCGCCGGTGTATGATAATACTATGTTGCCCGCATCATCCGCACAGAAATTATTCCGGTCAACCGACGCATTTGCCGGTGCCACCGGAGGCTGGATCACGGTCACTGTCACAGTATTGGAATATGCAGGTGAACAGACACCGCTTGTTACTTCAGCGTGATAATATGTCGTGGAGGTCAATGTCCCCATCTGAGCACTCGTAAGTGATGCAGAGGTAGCACCTGCAATATCATAAAAGGTCACATTATCCGATGAGGACTGCCATTGAATGTTTCCAGCATTTCCGGTCAATGTGATGTCAGCAGGTGAGCTGCCAGAGCAGATCGTCTGACTTGGAGTGGCTGTACCTCCCACACTGGTTGGATCTACCGTGATCACTGCACTTCCACTCATCGTCGCCGTACAACTTGTTGCTGATATCGTAGCACCTACTGTATAGGTCCCCGCAAGTGAATAAGGTCCGAAATCCAGGGCAGAACCCGTTCCGTTCACCGGGGAACCCAGTGGGCTACCATCTTTAAATAGCTGATAATTAGTACCTGTTACGGATCCGGATAGGCCAACATGAACACTTCCTCCTCCACAGATCGCTCCTCCTCCGGTCACATTAAAGGAAGCAGGAGCCGGGTTGACATAGACACTGGCAGCTTCGGTATCCGTGCATCCATTGGGAGATGTGACAAGTACCGTATAACTGGCGTTGGTCGTTGGAGAAACCGTGATGGATGGCGCGGTAGAACCGCCGGGATTCCATAAATAGGCACCACCACCTGAGGCAGTCAGGGTAACGCTTCCGCCCAGGCATATGGTTGAATTTAAAGGTGTTATGGCAGCGGTAGGAGAGGGTAACACGGTGACCACCACCTGATCGTTGTCAGGACACTGGCCAGTGGATGAGGTCACTGTCAGGGTATACGTTGTTGTGGTGGCGGGGCTGGCAACCGGATTGGGAATGTTGGTGGCACTGAGTCCGGTGGATGGGCTCCAGGAATATAGAACACCACCTGAACCGTTAAGGGTTGTGCTTTGCCCGCTGCAGATGGTTTTGTCGGGCCCTGCATTGGCATCAATGGCCTCTGCTGCTCCGATGACAACACCCGCCACAACGGTGGGCGCCGTGCAACTGCTTACATCCCTGACGTAGACTGTATACGTTCCCATAGCAAGACCGGTAAATAAATTACCGGATTGCCAGGTGGTGCCATCCAGCGAATACTGAAAAGTACCCGAACCGCCTGTTACATTCACGATGATGGTGCCATTGGTCACAGCGTTGCAGACGACATTTGTCGGAATGGCTTCAACCGACACGATGGCCTCATGGATGTGCAGGTTCTTGATCACATAGGAAGGCGGAGTTTCGCAGGGACAGGAAATTTTGGCACTAACCGTAAATGTCTCCCCGTTATCTCCTGCACCATCATCCACTGCGTAATAATTGATGATATGCTCCAGGGATCCGGCTGGAATAAGGACAGAAGACGGAAGAGATCCACCGCCCACAAGCTGGACGTCGCTTCCATTGATGGCGGTTCCCGAATACTGAAGGTACACTGTCACATCCTGAGTGGAGGAGGTCCTGGAGATGCGCAAATGATTCGGAGTGCAACCTTCAAAAATATTATCAGAGGCAGTGAAGCTTGATGATCCATAAGGTTGGACTTCATTGAGGAAGGCCACGGGTTCGGAGCTGAAGCTCTGTCCTTTGAGGAATACTCCTGAATCATAGATATGATCAGAAGCATCTGCGATGGCCATTTTGATATGATAGGTCGAACAGGCAGTAACGGCGTGCGTGGCAGTAAGTGTCACCGTGTAACCATCATATTGAGTTATAGAAGATCCGGATGGATTATTGATGTAGTAGGAAGCATTGGCAGCAGTGCATGAGTTGTGATAGTAATTATCCGCAACGTACGAATGAATTTGATTTACCGTGATGGGCGTGGTCGTTCCAGGCAATACGGCAAGGTTTACGGTTCCACCCGGTATGTCCGTCCCACTGAGAAAAAAGCCAAACACATCATTGTATTGCGTACAGCAAAATTCCAGGTACTCTTCAGATGCAAAAATGAACTGAAATTCCAGGGTATTACCGGCAGGGATAAAATCAAATTCAAGGACAGCCGCGTCGTGGGTTGTGTATCCGCTCAACGCGTTCAGATCCGAATCTCCAGCTCCCCCCAGATCAGTGCCTGCACTCCCTGAAGAGTTAGGTCCTTCTGCTGTAACGACATAACCCGATGACAGGATCAATCCTTCATCAAGAGGGAATGAAGTAGCCTCTGCCTTGTTGAAATAACCAAGTTGTCGCTGATTTGCATTACTTGCATTGAATAACCCCGAAAACGTGACATCCGAAGCGACCAAACATCCTTTGACGAGAATATTCTGAACAAGTTGCGCTGGTGTATAGGCATTATAGGTTGGATTTTCATTGACCGCTATAGATCCGGTACCGGCTCGTGAGCCACCACCACCAATATGGCTGATATCAATCTGATCCTGTTGTGGCCGGTTTCCATTGGGATCCGGTCTGTAGGGTCCATCGGGATAATCCTGCCCGATGACAGATAATGAACAAATTAGAATCAGTGGAATTGTTATTGCCATCATCCTGCAGACGGCAATAAAGCGTAATGATGTCCTCATAAGTCAAACAGTTTATGGGTGAATAATTTGTTAGCAAACACGATCCGTTCGCACTTATCACTTTTCAGCGCATCAGGCAAATGGATGATGAACGTATGCGATACCTTTCAAGGAAAGAAAACAGGAAGTCCCCGTACTCATCAAAGCCGGGTTTCAGAGATTGCCTCACCCCTCATGGGAAACCATTGAGGCAGGGGATGAAGAATCAATGAATTGAAGGTCGCGTCTGGGTGTTTCCGCTCCATCAATCTGGACTTGGGTGTGAACGCAATAGATCTGGGAATATATTGCGAACTGGGTTACTTACTATAATGAATCCTTAAAAAGTGTTTGTTTCGTAAACAGATTAAGATAATTATACGATTGGTTGGTTAAAATGCTATTGGGTTACCAAATATAAAGACTTTTTTTTATTTCTGTATGGATTTTTCAAATATTTTGATTTATTTTATGAAGTCTCCATATTTTAGGATGAAACGCGCGGGTTATTTTACGAACGGGCTGCATACGCGTGAAATCCTTGCCAGTATATGGATGATCCATCCATAATTGTGGTGGTCTTCGCGCGATCCAAAGTGCGACTTAGTGGTTAACTATGCATGACACCTTCTTTGGAAAAGGCAAAAGGTAAGAAACCTGGCAGGTGCAGGAAGCAGATCAAACGTGTGAAGTGTATCCGAAAAGGCTCAACTCGCTATGAGCGCTTCCAAAGGAAAATAAAGGTCCCGGCCATAAGAACGACGGAGATGATGACAGCCCAGTTGGACAATGGAACCGAGGTGAATACGTAGCTGTTATAAATGATGCCGGTTCTGTCCTCACCGTTCCATTCCGCATAATATTGAACGTTATTGGCAAGCATGTACTGATCATTGACCAGCTGAAAATATGACTGGCTGCCGCCTGTAAAATCCCAGGTGGACACCACCACTTCCTGGAACGGATTGATCGTAGCTGGAACGGGATTCATGGGAGTGCAGATGAATGTCTGGTAGTAATAGCCGCCGACCAGAAGGGTGGCACCCTGCTTGGCAATATTATACGGGGGGATCAGGTCCACTGTATTAATGGAAATACCCGGGTCTACCCAGCGGATCGTATATTGGATATTGGTGATATACTCACCGGCATTGATCTGAAAATCAGGTCTGATCCTAATTTCCATCTTATCAGGGGTGGCAGAAAGGAACATACCAATATCAATCTGATCCGCATATAGGGAAAATCCGCACAAAAAGAACACCAGCACCAGGATGATCTTCTTTCCTCTATTTGGGTTTGTCAGGACAGTATGCGTGGCCATAATGGTTGATTTAATAGTTATCGGTGAATGAATTTGCTAAATTAAATCTTTTTAATCGAATATTTCATTATTCAGAATATTTTTTAAACGGATGGGTGTTCAAAAAGTTTCGATCATCCATTTTACCCATCCCCCAAACCCATTCCCTACGGATAGGGAAGGGGGAACGAGGAGATGCTTTTATTTACCCATCCCCTTGACCCCCTTCCCTACGAGTAGGGAAGGGGGAGTGAGGAGATGTGGTTATTTTAATAGCCAAGTGAAAGAATGATCAGTTTCTTGTGGTAATTCACCTTTTCGCCGACAATGCTCAGCATGTATGCACCCGGAGGCAGTGTGGACAGGCTGATGACTTGTTTTGCCGGGCCGCTTGCTTTCCAGGGCATGCTGATGACACTGTTACCATTTGGATCATAAAGGTTGATCACCATCGAAAGTTGTTCTGAACTCTTCAGCTCAAGGGTTAGTTTGCCGTCGGTCAAAGGATTCGGGTATGAACTGATCGTTATCCCCTCCGCTGTGGGTTCTTCAACAGAGACCGCCACCGGATGGATCACGCCAGTATAATCGTTACCCCAGACCGAAACATAATACATCGCATTGTTCTGAAGCGTAAAGCCGTCATCGGCGATCCAGAGCCTGTTGGCGATCTGGTCTCCCTGTTCTGTCGTGAAGGTCATTACAGTCAGATCCTCACCGGCATTCCAGAACGCAGGCAGGTAGGCCGGTGTCACCGAGACGAACACCTGGTACCTGATACCGTCGATGTCAACGGGTTCACCCTGTGGCTGGATCACATAGTCGGACGTGAACTCGTCCAGTATCCCTTCGACATCCGGATCGTCGGCGTTCCAGGCCAGTGTGAACTGTACGTTATCGAGTACGCCATCCGAAATGAGTTCATCAGGGTTCAGCACCACCTCCACAGCCTGCTGCGATCCTTTCAGATGGATATTGACCGGGCCGTTGCCGGAGGCCAGGCTCTTGAGTCCAGCGTCTGCCCCGGGCACAACCGAGTGATAGACAGCCGTCAGCAGGTTTGTGTTCAGCAGGTCAAAGATATTGGCCAGGATGGATGAGCGGTCGTCGCCGGATCCAAGATATTTCAGCTGGTTGTTCATGGTGGCATCTTCGTACCAGTAGCCATTGTTGATCACGGAGGTGATCAATGTTCCTCCCAGTGAGAAGATCTTGGACAGGATCGGTCCGCGGTCGTTCCCCGGCCCGGTATATTTCAGCTGTCCGTTGCGCGTATCATCCCCTGCGATCATACCATAGACGGTGCCTTCCAGCTGGATCGCCGGCTCCGTGCCGTAGCAGTTGGCCAGTACCGTAAGATCAAGGTAGGCGCCCGACAACGGGATGCTGATATTACTGGCTGACATCAGCGGCATGTGGTTTCGTTGCCAAATAACCACATAGTAAGTGGAACCGGGAGCAAGCTGGTTATCGTAGCCCACAGCCAATGATCCGTCCTTGTACAGCAGGGCCGCCTTGCGCATGAACGTGGTGGTTGTGGTGCTTCTCAGCTCCACCAGCACCCAGTCGACCACGGCAGGATCAAACGAGGCGACACTTTCCGTTCCTGTATAGAGCCATGGGGCAACGCTGTACGGCTGATTCAGCGGTAACTGGCCACCCGCGTTCAGCGTGGTGTTCATCTGGTCCGTAGAGGTGTTGTAAGGACCCTGGAGGAACACCTTGACGTTAAGCTGGTAGCCGTCGTTGATCGTTCCGGTACCTGTTCCGCCTCCGGCTGCCACGCTCAGGTTGCCGCCACCAAAGTTGGTGATGACTCCCAGTGAAGCTGTGAATGTTTCCACCGATTCAGGTATCCCGTCATGGATGGTCGTCACCGTAAAGGTCTTCGTCTCCCCGTTGGTGCCGGTAAAGTTCAGCGAGCCGCTGGCCGGGGTATAGTCGCCTGGCTGGATGGCCGAACCATTTGCCGTGCTATAGCCGATGGTGAAGCCACCCTGCACCGCGCCGGTAAGGGTTACCGTGAAGGTAACCGGGTTACCCTCAACCACAGCTGCCGGGCTGTTGATGGCTACCGTGGCCACGTCGTTGTCGGTGATCGTGCCTGTGCCCGTGCCGCCACCTGCAGCGATCGTCAGGTTGCCACCACCGAAGCCGGTAATGGCTCCCAGCGACGCAAAGAAGGTCTCGGTGGGTTCAACCAGCAGATCGTCTATGGTAGTCACTGTGAAGGTTTTGGTTTCTCCGTTGGTCCCTGTAAAGTTCAGCGTTCCGCTGGTAGAAGTGTAGTCACCTGGCTGGATGGCCGTATTGTTCGCCGTGTTATAGGCAATCGTGAAGCCACCTTGTACTGCGCCGGTCAGGGTCACCGTGAACGTCACTCCCGTCCCCTCCGCAACCGGTGACGGGGAATTGATTGCAACAGTGGCTACGTCGTTATCGGTGATGGTGCCAGTGCCCGTGCCGCCGCCTGCAGCGATCGTCAGGTTTCCACCGCCAAAATTGGTAATGGCTCCCAGCGACGCAAAGAAAGTTTCGGTAGGTTCGACCAGCAGATCGTCGATCGTGGTCACCGTGAGGGTTTTGGTTTCTCCGTTGGTCCCTGCAAAGTTCAGGGTATTGCTGGCTGCTGTATAGTCGCCCGGTGCAACAGCTGTGTTGTCAGCCGTGTTGTAGGCGATCGTGAAGCCTCCCTGGACTGCACCGGTCAACGTTACCGTGAAGGTCGCCGCGACACCCTCGACCACCGAAGGTGCACTGTTGATCGCTACCGTCGCTACGTCGTTGTCCGTGATCGTACCGGTGCCTGTGCCGCCTCCAGCCGCTATGCTGAGATTACCACCACCAAAACTGGTGATAGTACCCAGAGAGGCGAAGAAGGTTTCAATAGGTTCAACCAGCAGATCATTGATCGTGGTCACTGTGAAGGTTTTGGTTTCTCCGTTGGTCCCCGCAAAGTTCAGCGTGCCTGCTGCCGTCGTATAATCACCCGGTTGGATGGCCGTATTGTTAGCCGTGCTGTAGGCAATCGTGAAACCACTCTGGACTGCGCCGGTCAGGGTGACGGTAAAGGTAATTGGATTCCCTTCAACCACTGAGGCCGGACTATTGATCGCAACCGTGGCTACGTCGTTATCGGTGATCGTGCCTGTGCCCGTGCCACCGCCTGCAGCGATCGTCAGGTTACCACCACCAAAGTTGGTAATGGTTCCCAGCGACGCAAAGAATGTCTCAGTGGGTTCGACCAGCAGATCGTCTATGGTAGTCACCGTGAACGTATGCGTCTCGCCCGCTGTGCCCGTGAACGTCAGAGTACCCCCTGCCGTGACGTAATCCCCAGGCTGTACTGCTGTGCCGTCTGCCGTGCTGTACGCAACAACAAAACCACCCTGTACCGCCAGGTCCACC
>JAKLFC010000023.1 GCA_022711405.1 Bacteroidota bacterium | reverse complement strand
TCAAACCTGTGAACGGAAAGCCGTGCCATCCGCAGACCCAGGGTAAGATTGAACGATACCACCGAACCATGAAGAACGTCGTAAAACTTGATAACTATTACACTCCGCAGGATCTTATACAGGCCATCGGAGAGTTTGTTGACTACTACAATAATCATCGTTACCATGAGTCCCTGAATAACCTTACTCCGGCGGATGTGTACTTTGGAAGAGACAGGGAAATCCTTTTGAAAAGACAGAGAATAAAGAAGTTAACCTTGCGGTCAAGACGCAGGAATTATGCCGTTGAAAAACTAAAGTTGAATTATACCCAATTATGAAGTATCTTTGGAAATGTACACCTTAATTTATGACCCTAAACGGTGCACTTTGGTTTGACGACATACAACCAATGATGAACTCTATGGAAAAAGCCATAAGTGCGAGTATTAAAGGAGCAATTGCGCCCGAATTGGAAGGTGTAACAGGCAAATATTTCGGACCAAAGGGCGAAGAAATCCCAAGCCAAAAATACTATTCAGCCGAAAATGAAAAATCAGTTTGGGATTACTGCGAAAAAATAACAGCAAAATATTTATAAAACTATTATCATATCCGTTATAGCAATTGTATTGCTTGCTTTTCTTTCAATCATTTCTTCCAGAATACGAAAAGACAATCACTGGTATGAACCCCAGGGCAAGCCCTGGACCGTAATTCCGGCGCAAGCACCGGGGAATTTAACCCGTATGACCCCTCCCCTGCACCCCTCCCCTTAAGGGGAGGGGCCGGGGGAGAGGTCAATTAAAAAGAAATTGTAATTTGAAAATACTTGTTCAATTCAAAACCAGGCGAAAGGAAAGGCATTGCGGCCATTGAACGCCAACTATATGCCAAAATCGGACGACAAAGGACAACTTTGAAAAAAGGTTGGACAAACTCCGTGGATTTAAAACGAGCGGAAGACAGGTTGCCCAAACCGATAACAAGGGCTTGGCGTAATGGCGGGTGAAGTGCTTTCTATCAACATTTTTGTTAAATTTGAACTTTCGGTTTCGCATCAACGGTGATGTTAAAATGCCGGCACTACTCCAAGCCCCAAATCGTTAGCGGCAAGCAGTTTGACAGAACTTCAAATAAAATCAAAACATGAAGATTCAAATTTCAAACTACCTCCAGACTATCTACAAACCACGCAAGACATTTGAAGAACTGATAATACAAGACAATTTATACAGACGAAGTTTGGTATACATTTCTATACCTATCGTTTGCTATACATTGTTGTATATATTCCTGACGATGGCTAACGGAGCACCCTCCACACTGACTCCCTGGCTGAACATTTCTAAAGATGAATATTATTCTATCAACAGATTTCTTTTGGCTCCAAGCATGATTATCTGCTGGTTTACTGCCACATCATTTATTCAAATAGCGAGTCGTTTAATTGGCGGCAAAGGAACTTTTGAACAAACACTTTCAACAATTTCTTTAAGCATCAGTATTGCCATGTGGGGTGCCCTTATCCACGACTTACCAATGAGTTTTCTAAGCGCAATTGGAGTAATTGATGCAAGACAGCATGAAATTGCTATGAACTCACCGACAGTTTTCAGGACAATACTTTGGATTTGTTATTTGATTTATTTCATCGCCTTTTTTATTCTCTTTCCATTATCAGTAAGAGTAGTGCACAAACTCAACTGGATTAAAAGTATAGTTATTGGGGCATCGGCATTTATCATTTTTCAGACTATCTTCCTAATATTTAACAGATGACAGCTTTTATCTATATAGCCATTGTAATTACCGGACTTGTATTTATTTATTTGTTCATAATCAGACCATGGCATTTAAAGTGGGGTGCGACAAAAGATGAAATTAATTTAGAATTACCAGGTGACAGCATTGTGACTCAGCCCGACTTTAATGCAACGAGAGGTATTGTAATTCATTCAATTCATGAGTTAATCTGGAGATGGATAATTCAAATAGGGAGTAAACGAGCAGGTTGGTATAGTATTGATTGGATGGATAATGCAGGAATTAAAAGTTCTGAAAAAATTCTGCCAGCCGCTAACATCGGTTTTGCTTCAGGCAAGGTAACGTGCAAACTTGGAGCTTTATGCTTCGATTTAGATCAGTGCAGGTTGACAGTTTTGTGTTCCGAAACCCGCCCGAACGCCGAGCTCCAAAACGTTACCAACCAATTTTAAAAAATACTAAAAATAACAGATATATTACTTTTTGTACTTATATTTGTACCAATTAAAGTACATATAGGAGTCATCATGATAACAACAACCATTTCAGATTTTAGGAAGGATATCAAACGATATCTGGATCGGGTGACTGAAAATTTTGAAACATTGATCATCAATCGAGGTAAGGATACCGGTGTGGTCATAATGTCCCTGGATGAATATAATTCGCTCATTGCCACTCAGCATGAATTATCATCAAGGATTAATGAACAGCGGTTAGATTCTGCCATTGAAAAGCTTTCCAAAGGCCAATCTTTCCAAAAAGATATGATTGAGTCATGAAATATATCTTCGTTGATGAATCCTGGGAGGATTACCTTTATTGGCAGAAAACCAATAGAAAAATATTGGCTAGAATTAATGATCTTCTAAAAGATATTGCACGGAATACTTTTGAGGGTCTCGGGAATCCAGAACCGTTAAAATATAAATACAAGGGGTATTGGTCGCGCAGAATTGATAACGAACACAGGTTGATTTACCGCGTCAGGGACGATGAGATTCATATTGCGAAATGTAGATTTCAATTCGATTAAATCAATAAAATCGGTTGGTAACATACCGCCATGCCCCATGCTATATTTAAAGGGACCGCTTGTGCGATCCCTTCATCCAACGCACCGGGTAGAGCGGCCAACCATTGTACGAAAGCCTGAAACACAGCACCAAATTAATTTTGAAGGTAAATCAATATATGAAAGTGAATGCTTTGATTTTCTTTAGAAGAGTATTCAATTTTCATTTAGACAAAAATAAGATTAAAGAATTGAGACTTTCTTTTAGTTTAACCAGATCCTCAATTTCAAGTTCACTATCTGACAAACGTTTTATCAGTTCTTCAGGGATTTGAGAAGCTTTTACTTTTAAGTTATATCCTTCTTCGGTCAGCTTTATAAGGACCTTGCGTTCGTCCTTGTCAGAACGGTTTCTAATGATCAGTCCTTGATGTTCCATGCGCTTAAGCAACGGTGTTATTGTATTGGTATTGAGAATGAGCTTTTTGGCAATATCGTTTACCTGAAGACAATCATTCTCCCACAAAACCATTAAAACCAAATATTGCGGATAAGTTAACTTTAATTTATCCAAAAATGGTTGATATTCCCTTGTTATTAAGCGTGATGCAGCATAGACAGGGAAGCATAACTGATTTTCTAATTTGAGTTGTTCGTATTCCATAATTCAAAAATTACCGCAGGAAATTATTCACAATTATACAAAAAGTGAAATAATCGCCTGCGATTAAAATCAATATTTATTTCAAACTAATAAATTCAAACTCCTATTGTTTCAGAGCGTTCAAAAAATTCTCGTCCAATGGTGATACAGAAGGGCCAAAATAGTGGGTTAGAATTCCATTTTCATTGATTATATATTTTCCAAAATTCCAATCAGGAGCATGTTCATTCCAACCATTCAGCGTTTTATCTGACAGCCATTTGAAAACCTGTTGCTGTTCAGATTCTTTTATAACGATTCCTTTTTTTGCTACGGGAAAAGTTACCCCATAGTTTACTTTACAAAATTGGGCTATTTCACTGTCATTACTTTTTTCTTGTCCAGCAAAGTCATTGGCAGGAAACGCAATAATTTTAATTGTGTCTCCATAACGTTCATGTAAAGTTTGCAGTTCGGAATATTGCCCTGTATATCCACAGTTCGAAGCAGTATTTACCAAAATCACTTTCTTACCTTTAAATTCGGTAAAGTCGTGTGAATTTCCATTATTTAAAACGACCTTCAAGTCATAAAAAGATGAAGCCGGCAATGTTTTTTGCAAATTCATTAAAACAGTACCATTTTTACCTTTTTTCCCCATTTTTCTGATTATGGGGTAAAATTTACGTAAAACCGTTTGCTTAAAGGTTTCGTTTTTTCCTGAGATTGAATCATTTGTTTTCATTTGTAAATTATTATTTATTGTTTATCATTAATTGCTTGAAATTGAATAAAAGCATGAATTAAGAAAATCATTGACAAATTATTTTAGCTTTCATTTTTTTATTACTGTGGTTTTTTCGGTTCAAATATGCTTTGAAAGCTCCTGTTGACCATAATGCCCATAAAACCAATACTGGCTGAAAGAAAAGTCTTATTAACCTCGCCCGGTCTGTATCTAAGCCAAAAGCATCTATTTGGTTAACATATTGGGCAATGTTTCCAGGGAAAATTAAAATAAAAAATATGGCTACAACCCAACCAACCAAAGCTTTCCATTTTGGCAATAAAACTAAGGCTAGCCCTAAGGAGATTTCAACAATACCTGATAGCAAAACCACCAAATCATCAGATAAAGGAACCCAATTAGGCACTTGTGCAACAAATTCAAGTCTTGCTATTGTTAGATGGCTTATTCCTGCAAATAACAGGTTAAGCCCTAATAAAAACCTAAAAACAGTAAGAAACCAGTGAGTTTTAACACTATAACTCCATTCTAATTTTTGAAAAATTGTACTCATAAAACAAAACTTTAAATTTCACACATGATAATATCGTTTACGATACAAAAGTACAAACTTTTTTATATGTCGTAAGCGATATTTTTATTTTTTTTTTTAAAGATTTTAATTTTGATATAAGTAAAACAATGCCAGCGTGCAACATACAATATAGCCAATAAGGATTTCAGCGGTATGCGAAGGTCTGTAGCCCGCTTCAACTCTTCGTGTACCTTGATAGGAAAAAAAAACCGCAATCCCTTCCTGTCCATATTGTCAACCGGTAGGCTTTAATTTTGCCTTCGAATAAAGAAATCACAGAGGTTTTTTCCTGAACTACACTGAAAATCAAAAACAACTTTTAAATTTGCTATGCATGATTTCTGTTTACTGGAACACATAAAAACAGAATAAATCCTTAAATCAGCGCATGATGAAAACCATCCGCCAGTTAGCCGGAATTTCTATCCTCATCTCCGGGATTTTACATGTCTATCTGTATCTGAAACCTGAGGCTGATCCAGGAAGTATTGGAATTCTTGTGGTGGGATTGATCTATTGCGTCACAGGACTGCTCCTTTTTAATAACAGGAGATACCCACTGTATCTTGGACTAGCTGTACCTCTCGCCGGGATGACTCTTTCATTTATCAAGTTCGGCGTGCCTGAATTATTCTCATTGTCGGCATTGTTTAAAGTGCTGGGAGTGGCTGTGATAACCTTTTGTTCTGTTGTACTGTTGAAAAAACAAAAGGAGTAGTATTTTTAAGGGAGAGTTCATGGAAAGAAACAGTCTTTCACTTTAACGTAATTCATACAGTGTTGAATAACAAATATGAACAAAATGAGCAAGTTGCAAACAAAATGTGAAGCTGTAATCAATGCCCCGGTGAACAGCATCCGGGCAATTATTACAGACATTGATCAACTGACCAGGTTAAACCGTGGAGCTGTAAAGGCGACAGGCAGAATGGATAAACAAGGTGAAACACGGACCCTTATTGACTAACATTAAAATCCTGACCGAAAATTAAAGATCAGAAAACTTTAAACATTCATGCCATGAAAAAGAAAATGATAATCACTATCGTATTACTTACTGGACTATTTCTAAAAACGTTTGCAGGTACGGGAAATGCTTCTGACGGATTTGAAGGCGTACTGGCAATTATTGGGGTCCTTTCTATTATTACTGCGTTAATATATGCATCCAACTACCTGAAAAAGAATGGGAAAATGTTATTCCAGAAAACTTCTGGTATAATCAAACGAGTCATGAATTCCATAAAGATCCGGCTCGAAAAAGATATCTCGGAATATCCAAGACAGCTGTTTTATCACGATACTAAATCCTAAAAACTGTTCTCGGAAAAGCAACTATTCTTCGTGACTTAACTCAACGGATGATGGGGAATAACAAGCCGTCAATCGCCAGGCCTGGTCATGATGGATGGTTTGGTAAATTAGCTCATCGGAAGATTGTTATGAGTTCACCGAATGAAAACCGCTAAGAAAAATAATGATCCTGACAGCCTGTTATCAATCCCCGGGGTTGGTAAAAGCATTGCCCAGGATCTGCATATCCTTGGGATACATCATGTTCACGATCTGATTGGTCAGGATCCGGAAGCAATATACAGGGATTTATGTACTGAGTATAAAACGAGAATCGATCCTTGCGTACTGTACATATTTCGTTGTGCTGTATATTATGCAGAGAATGAAAGGCATGAGCCGGCCCTGTTAAAATGGTGGAACTGGAAAGACAGAAAGTAATAAGAGAAGCACCGTACCTTGATCCAGGAGCTTAAAGCCGGGATCAGGCAAGAGCCCTCGCTGTGCGCAGGATCAGCTTTTAAATAGCCTTAATGATGACTGAAAGAATAAAAGATATCCAGGCATTTGTCCTTTTCATCCTCCTGGTCATTCTGTCGACCATGGCAGCTGATTCCTGCAAAAAAGACAATCAGGAGCCGGATACCATTTTCCCGAAAGCTTATTTTCCCGTTTATCCCAGATCCTGGTGGACATATGCGATAAATGACTCTCAAATCTTAACATCACGTACCGGAGACATTTACCGGCTTCATTCCTATAGAATTTCCTTTGATTACATTGGTGAACCTCTGGAGTACAGTGATCCAGTATATGTGCCTTTTCTTGATTCAATGCCGATTTACGGTTATGATTATATCGAGCATATCCTTCCTCCCTTTGGGGATTATTATACGAAATGGCCCATTCTGTCAGAAACTGTTGGTTTTGAGTTCGAAAGGAACTGGATGGATAGGAGATACGGCGATTTCGCTGAAAAAGTAGAGGTCAGGGATAAGCTATTCAACGGAAGTGATTCGGTACTGGTTCTTGAAGGGCATTGGGTCTACGGGGACAATATCTCCCATAAAAGGTATCAGGAATATACCAGGGGGATTGGATTGACAAAGGACCTGATCATAGATACTATTACGCAGGACACGCTTTTTAAAAAGATTTTGCTGGAATATCATATTGAGCATTAACCTGGCCCGGTTTGCAGCATTAAAAATTCATATATTCGTTTTATAAGAAGTATAAAAATCA
Source organism: Bacteroidota bacterium (assembly GCA_022711405.1). GTDB lineage: Bacteria > Bacteroidota > Bacteroidia > Bacteroidales > JAGONC01 > JAGONC01. The sequence continues at coordinate 40,341 of JAKLFC010000023.1, read as the reverse complement.
ACATCCATGCAAAGGAAAGTTATGAAAAGAATAAAAAGAACCGTCTTAACTTTACTTTTCCTCCCCTCATTGGTGCTATCACAGCAAATAGAGAATGATGTCAAGACAGCTTTATTGATCATCGACATCCAGAATTTCTACTTTCCCGGTGAAGGTCCTGGTTTGATTGGTGCCGAAGAGGCAAGCTTAAATGCAAAAGAAGTGCTTGGGATCTTCAGGGCACAACATCAGTTGGTCGTACATGTCCGCCATAAAGCAGCCAGGGGATTTGAAATACATAAAAATGTCGAGCCCATCGCCAATGAGAAAGTGATCACCAAAGAAGAGGTGAACAGCTTTGTTGGTACTGATTTGCTTGAATACCTGAAAGGCAATAATATCAGCCGCCTGGTGGTCATCGGGATGCAGACCCAGATGTGTATGGAGGCGGCCGTAAGGGCGGGACACGACTATGGTTTTGAATGCATCGTCATCCAGGATGCCTGTGCCACCAGGGATCTGACGTTTATGGGTAGAACAGTGAAGGCTGAGGATGTGCATATCAGCACGCTGGCAGCCATCAATGATGGCGGATATGGTAAAGTACTGGATTTGAACAACTTTAAAGAAAACGCAAATAAATACTTATACCAAAAGTCCGATTAAAAAGTTCTGATCCTATATACTAACCGAGATGACAACCAAAAAAATTATCAGGAACGCATTTGTCGGAATGGCAGGCATCTTATCCTTCAGCTCCTGCTCCACCATCCCAAAAGGAGTGAATGCCGTAAGTTCGTTTGAAATTGAGAAATACATGGGTAAATGGTATGAAATAGCACGCATGGATTTCCGGTTCGAACGCAATCTGAATAATACGACTGCTGAGTATTCCATCAAGAAGAATGGAACCATCCAGGTGGATAACCGTGGCTATAACTATTTGACGAAAGAATGGAAACAGGCCATCGGCAAAGCAAAATTTGCGGGGGATCCGGATATCGCTATGCTGAAGGTATCTTTTTTTGGGCCTTTTTACTCGGGGTACAATGTCATTGCCCTTGACAGTGAATACACCTATGCCCTCATCTGCGGAAAGAACCTACGGTACCTGTGGATACTTTCCCGCCGGACAATCCTTCCGGAAGATATCAAAATGAAGTACCTGAAAATAGCACAGAAGGCTGGTTATGATACCTCTTCACTGGTTTGGGTAGAGCATAATCAAGAATGAAGTAGATCGGATTGCATCAGCAGCATCACGGAAAAGGCTATAACTGAGCGTTTAGAATGAAATATAGCTTGCAGGTAACATATCATCGGCTCAAGAAACAGGTATTCCCTGCTCTTTTGCTGTTATTGTCTTTTTTCTCAGTTGTTGCCTGCTATCACCATCTGACAAAGGAAAATCCGTACGGGTTGGATATCGTTTCGGACATTCCTTCCTATCACCGGCAGGTGGAGCTGGATTCCAGCAATGCACTGGTAAATGTCGCAGACCTGATCCCTGGAGTTGTTCTGGATATACGGTATGCTACCAAAAATAACTTTACGCACAACCGAATGTACGAATCGCCGCAGGCCTTTGTCAGGAAACCGGTTGGGGAAGCGCTGGTAAAAATTCAAAAAGAGCTGAATGCTGAGGGTCTGGGATTAAAGATCTATGACGCCTACAGGCCTTACCGGGTGACCTTGAAGTTTTACGAAGTCTGTCCGGATACAATGTTCGTCGCGCAGCCCTGGAAAGGATCAAAGCACAACAGGGGATGCGCCGTGGATGTAAGCCTGGTGGATCTGAAATCAGGCAAAGAACTGGAAATGCCGACGAAATTTGATGATTTCACGGAAAAAGCATCTCAATCCTATATGGCATTGCCGGCACAGGTTTTGCTGAACAGGCAGACCCTGAAGGATGTAATGGTGAAATACGGATTTATTCCCCTGCAGGATGAATGGTGGCATTACGACTTCCATGGGTGGGAAAAGTTCGATCTGCTTGACATTTCCTTTCGTGAACTAAAGTAAATTTAACAGATAAATATTCCATCGCATGAAAAAACATCTATCCACAGCCGACTTTATCGTCATTGCAATTACCATTACCCTGTTTGTCATTGCCCTCTTTCTTAAGGGATTCACTCATAATCTGCTCCTGGAAGCCGGTGTCATGCTGGTTTCCATAAAAATCATCATGATGAACTACAAAAATTCAGTCGCAATCAACAGCCTGCATCAACAGCTCAGTGATATCAAAGAAATATTGTCGGAAATAAAAAATAATAAATAAGCCTGACGATCCAAACAGATTCAGTACGATGATACACATACGTTACATAAAGGAACAAAGCCTTTTATGAGGATAGCATATTCTGATCCACATGACTTTTCTAAATCTCATTAAAAAGTTATTCCCTTTCACCAGGCCGTATACGAACATCATTGTATATACCCTGTTATTGACTTTCGTTGGTTCTTTTGCCGCACAGGTCAATGCGTTCATCCTGAAATACACGGTTGATTCCATCAGTGATCTGATGGTGGCACAACAGCCACTTCAGAAAGGATTTTACCTTTTGACGGTAATCAGTCTTGTTTTGCTGGGAAAAGAAGTCATCTATGCCCTGGTACAATTCGGCCAGAAGTTCTTCGGTGAGAAGCTCAGGATTCTCATTTCCAGGGACTTCTCACAGGCCATCGTTGAGAAGATCCTTTCTTACCGTATGGCCTTCTATACCTCGTCTCAAAATGAAAGCGGAAAGCTCCAGACCCGGATCGATCTGGGCATTACCAGCCTGACACGACTGGTGCAAAATTTCTTTATTGACATCCTGCCCCTGTTCACCACAGCCATTGTCGCTCTGGTGGTGATGTTCATCGCCAATTTCTATGTGGGGCTTGTCGGACTGCTGATGATCCCCATCTATTTCTATGTCAGTCAGTTACAGGCAAAAAAACTGAGCGGTTTCCGCAGAAGGATGCGTACATTCCGGGAGACCAGGAGCAATCAGATCATCAACCTGATCGAGTCGATCCATGTGATCAAATCATTTGTCAGGGAGCCCAGTGAAGCGGAAAGAAACCGGAAGATCCAGTACGAAATGACCGAGAACCAGATGGCCACCCGCAGGACAGGATTTTTGTTCGATAGCCTCAAGAGCCTGCTGGAGCAGATCGGGATTGTGATCGTCATTATTCTGACAGCCTATTTCGTGTTAAACAACCAGATGACCATCGGAGCCATCATGTTCCATATCCTGCTTTTCAACAATGTTTCAGCGCCTATCAGGCAATTGCACCGCATTTACGATGAAGTGAGCGATGCATTGATCTACTCGGAAGGCTTTTTCGACATCCTGGAATCAGATCAGGAAATTGAACGGTCAGGTAACTACAAGCCTGTCAGCATAAAAGGTTTGATTGAGGTTAAAAATGTAAGCTTCACTTATCCTAATGGCACACAGGCACTTAAAGACATTCAGTTTACCATAAGACCAAACCGGATCTCAGCGCTTGTTGGATTGAGCGGGGCGGGGAAAAGTACTGTCATCAACCTGCTGGACAAATTTTACGAGCCCACCGAAGGATGTATTTTATTGGATGGGGTTGACCTGCAGGAGTATGATACAGTGTTCCTGAGGAACCATATCGGGCTTGTCCTGCAAAAGAATCATATTTTCAAAGGTACGATCACGGAAAACATCCTGTATGGCAATCCCGAAGCCAGCACTGCAGAAGTGATTGAGGCTGCCAAAAAGGCATCCATTCACGATCAGATCATGGAATTGCCCAAAGGGTACTCTTCAGAGGCACATTTACTTTCAGGCGGACAACAGCAACGCATTGCCATTGCCAGGTTGTTTCTCAAGGATCCGCCCATTATCTTCCTGGATGAACCTACGGCAAACCTGGATGCGATTGCAGCCGAACAGATCAAAAACAGCCTGGATGCCATCAAGAAGGACCGGACCGTTATCATTATTTCGCATAGCCTGCCCCAGATCATTGACGCGTCGCATATCGTTGTCCTGGATAAAGGAAAAGTAGTTGAAGATGGTGACCATGATTACCTGTATGATCTGAAGGGCACCTATTTCTCCATTTTCAATGCCATGGCCAACAGTTTAAATCTCAAGAAGATAAAGGAGTCATTGGATTAAATGAAAATCTAAATTATCATACTATGGCAGGATCCTCTCTCAGGAAATTTGTCTACCTCTCCATTGCTGCTGCTGTAGCGACGATTGCATTTAAACTGGCGGCATACTTTCTTACCGGTTCCGTCGGTATATTGTCGGACGCGCTGGAGTCATGCGTAAACCTTGTCGCAGCACTCATCGCATTGATCATGATCACTCTGGCAGAAAAGCCGGCGGATGTAAAGCATGCCTTTGGCCACGAAAAAGCCGAATATTTTTCCAGTGCCATTGAAGGAGGATTGATCGTGGTGGCAGCCATCAGCATTATCTGGTCGGCTGTACCACGGTTACTGCATCCCCAGCCTCTCGAAAATGTCGGAACCGGACTCCTGGTTGCAGTCGGGGCTTCAGTGATAAATCTTGCCGTTGCCCTTGTATTGATCAGGAACGGGAAAAAGCATCAATCCATCACCCTGGAGGCGGATGGCAAGCACCTGATGACGGATGTGATCACTTCCGTTGGTGTTCTGGTTGGAGTAGCCCTGGTGAAACTGACAGACTGGCTGATCCTGGATGCGATCGTCGCTATCGGTGTCGCGCTCAATATCGTCTGGACGGGCTATCAGCTGATGAGGAGATCAGGACAGGGACTTCTTGACGCTGCGATACCGGAAAATGAAAAGACCCGGATAGAGCAGCTCCTGGATACGTACAGGGAGCAACATGTTGAATATCATTCGCTGATGACAAGGCAGTCAGGCAGCAGGAAATTTATATCGCTCCACCTGCTGGTGCCGGGTGCATGGAATATTCAGCAGGGGCACGATCTGGCTGAAAGCGTGGAGCATGGCATCCGGGAACTTTTTCCTGATACACCGACAACGGTCTTTACTCATCTTGAACCGGTGGAGGATCCATTATCTTTGGCAGACGCCGGCATTGACAGGGATTCAAGTATTTTCTGAACAGCCGGCGGGTCAGGAAGACACCAGGTGAATGATTTCCTACTCCTTGCCGATGACCAGTTTTTCAGCTGAGACGCCTTCCTCTGTTTTAATCACGACCATGTACACTCCAGGTGCAAATCCTGAAATATTCACCCGGTGATCCTGTTTTCCCGGATCATGTTTCATTTTTTCTGACCGGTAGACGACCTGCCCGTTGTTGCTCAATATCTCTATTTGCAATTCAACCGGTCTGAGTATCTGGAAGCGAATGATTGCGTTGGAATAGGCAGGATTTGGGATTATTTTAAATGAAACACCGGATGTTCCTCCGTCTTTTATACCCAGTACTTTTTCCGGGAATCCTTTGTAGGGTTCCTCATTGCCGAGATTATCCACCGCCTGGCAGAAAAATTTATAGCTTGTTCCCGCAATGGCAGTCATGGTATCTGACAGGGCCGGCATGTTATTGCGCCACAACACATAGTCACCCCAACCCTCAGCCCGGTAAATGTTGTAATGATTGACACCGGCCCCGTTATCGTTCCCCTGCCAGAAGATCTCATAAAGTCCCTGCTCATTGACTGGTTGAATATCATATACGCTGCTGGATGGCGGCTGACGGTCGATGACATTAACAAAAGTATTGGTTTCAATGGGAGCATTGAAATCGAACACGATTTTCGCCCTGGCAGCAACCTGGTCATTATGGATCACGGACGATTTGAGATTCACGCTGTAGGAAACAGCCCCTTCCCCTTCGGGTTTATCGACATTGGGCGGCAGGAATCCGGCCTCCGGATCCTCCGTGATATCCATCTTCAAAGGATCCAGGCTCATGAAATGCCAGTAGGCTGCCCCGTTGGTCCTGTCAATCGTCCCGCTCACCCGTGCGATGGTATTAAGCCTGGGACGCAGGTCAACATCCAAAGCAAATCCGTCGCCATCCATCAGGACATCATACATTGAACCTGCAATCCAGACTTTCATGAACCGGAAAGATTCAAGGTCATATTTCTTGTTGCTAAGCGTATCATAGATAAATACTTCCACGGCATTGGAGGTGGCGCTGCTCACGTTTTCAAAGAATACCGTGTACGATGTTTCATTATCCCGTATGTAGTGGTTATCAGTAAATCCCCCGGGGCCGGCAATTTCATTGGGATCCAGCGATGTGACGGCTGATACATTGATCTGATTGGGCGTCTTCATTTTATACTGTTCGCATTCTTTGTCAGCATTGTAGCAGTTAATGATATCAACCGTAATATCGATCATGACCTTGGATATCTGCATGGCCTTGACCCAGGGTATCTGCGATCCGAGATCTTTCAGACATTTCCACATCACCTGAGCAATATCCCATGTCATGGAAGTAACCGAAAGTTTGCCATCCATGTATTTTGATGTGACCGAATGAAGTGATTTGATTCCTGCATAGACGCAATCTGCTCCCGGAACCAGCGGCGTCAGCTGCTCCACCAGCTTATCAGCGATGAACTTTGCCATGGCCCATGCCACGCATTCATTATAGGACATGGTCCTGGTGTAATCATCTTCGGTGAACCATGGCGTTGCGGCAAATGCAACAAGCTGAAAATTCTGGACAGCTTTGATCCTGAGCTGAATGGAATATTTTGAATCAGCAGGAATCCGGTCGAATGGAATACCATAAAGCCGTCCCTTGAAAGGCGCTGTACCGAGTGTATCCAGTTCCCAGTATGGAGGACACTGCGCCAGGTATTCTTCTGCTTCAGGATCCTCATACAGGCTCAGGTCAAACACCACATTCTTGAACTGAACCGAATCAGGGACTGCAATCCACAGAATCTGATAATACGCATCCGTATTTCCACGGTTCCCGATTTCAACGGTCCAGGTCGACCAGCGGTTGATCAGAGCCCGGTTGCGCCCGTTCACCGCCACATAGACCTCAGGCGCTTTCCCTTGTTCAATGGTGTAGGCCCCAGCCAGCATCATTTCAGAAGTACCCTGTTTTACGACCACATCCCAGACACCGGTTTCCGCACCTGACAGATCAAATAATCCCTGTATCTGTCCTTTTTTCGGGAAAGCGACCTGCGTACCCTGGATTTCCTGGGATCCTTTCCTTAAAACAGGAATGCATTGATCGTCTAATCCTCCGGCAAAGACCGTGATCGTTGCTTTCCCGTTATTCCCTCCATGTTTCCCTTCCACTTTCTGAATGCCCCGGAATTCCACATATCCCTCATATTCATTGCTGCCATTGGGATTGGTTGCGGTCAGGGTTATATAGTACCCCCCCGGTAAAGCGTAGGTATGCGAAGGATTGACCTGGGTTGACGTCGCACCGTCACCAAAATCCCAGCTGTAAGTTGTGCCGTACTGGCTGGTATTGGTAAATAGAACATTCATCAGGTTCTGATAGGTTGTGAAAGAAGGAACCGGTGCCGGCTGATACTCGACGGCCAGGTTATAGGAACCATAATACGAATAATAGGAAGAGACATTGATATAATAGGTTTCGCCACCCTGCAAACTCCAGCCAAAGACTTCACAGGGAACATACTGATAGGCATTTCCACTGGCGATCTGGGTCACTCCGCTCTGGTCCACCAGATTAATATAATAGTCCCAATTATCAATAGAATTTGAAGTTATCTTCAATCCCCCGTTCCCCGGCATGACCACCTTGTACCAGTCCCTGGTGTCGTAGACATTATCATATGCATAGTTTATCCGGCCCGTGGTGGCACTGTTCATGGCCAGTGACTTTGCCTGCTGGTAGGTATCATTAGGTTCCTGGTCATTGGCGAGAAGAGCCGGAATAAAAGTATTGACAAGGTAATAGGATCCATGATTCGCACTCCAGTAAGGTTTCAGCCTGACATAATAGGTTCCTGCCATAAGGTTCATACGAAAAACTGAATCCATTTCATTCAGCGGGTACACATCCGTCCACATCAGCGATCTTTCGCCATCCACATCAAATAACTCCAGGTAATAGTCTCCGATGTCCGGTGAATGGGATTTAACCTCCAGAGCACCGTCGTCAGGGATGGTGATTTTAAACCAGTCCGCCTCATCGTAGACGTTATCATATACATAACCAATCCGCCCTGTTGTCGAGCTGTTAAGATCAAATTCCAATGCCTGCTGAACCGTGTCATCGGGTTCCTGATCATTCTGGAGAAGGGCCGGAGTGAATGTATTTATAATGTAATAGGATCCATGATTCGCACTCCAATAGGGTTTCAGCCTTACATAATAGGTTCCTGCCTGAAGGTTTGTACGGTACACTGAATCAATTTCATTTAATGGATATACTTCTGTTTCCCACAGCACTCTTTCTCCATCCACATCCAACAGAGTCATCCAGTAATCTCCGATATCCGGAGAATTTGATTTCACCTTGAGTGTACCTTCTTCAGGTATGGTGATTTTGAACCAGTCAAATGTATCATAGTTGTTATCATATACATAACCTATTCGACCCGTTGTGGTACTATTCAAAGTAAACACCTGCGCCTGTTCATAGGTGTCATTGGGTTCCTTATCATTGGCAAGAAGAGCCGGGGTGAACGTATTCGTAAGATAATAAGATCCATGGTTTGCACTCCAATAGGGTTTGAGACTCACATAATACGTTCCTGCCATAAGATTTGTACGGAAAACCGAATCAGTTTCGCTTGACGGATACACCTCAACCCAATAAATGGATGTCACTCCATCCACATCAAACAGCTCCAGATAATAATCTCCGATATCAGGCGAATGTGACTTTACATTGAGCGTACCCTCTTCAGGTATTGTGATTTTAAACCAATCAAAAGTATCGTATGCACCATCGTACACATAACCGATCCTGCCGGTTGCAGTAGTGTTCAGGTCAAAGGTCAGGGACTGCAGATAGGTATCGTTGGGTTCCTGGTCATTGGGAAGAAGGGCCGGGATAAATATATTGGTCACCGAGTAGGTACCCGTGTTGCTGCCATAGGGTGTCACCTGCAGGTAATACGTTCCCGCTTGAAAATTAGTCTGAAATACCGAGTCCGTTTCCCCAACAGGATAAACATTGACCCAGTAAATGTTTGTGACTCCGTCCACATCAATTAGGTTGATGTAATAATCATTATTAGTAATGCCATGGGATACAAATTTCAAAGTACCCTCTTCAGGTATGGTAACCTTAAACCAGTCCTGGTCACCGGCTACTCCGATGGCAGCAGTGAGTGTGCCGTTGAGTGTGAAATAGTTGGCCTGGTCCACCGTATTGTTCGGTTCGGTTTCCTGGGAAAAGGCAGAAATACCATATCCGAATAAAACGACCGTAAAAAGTACTCTGCTGGCCATGCGCATAAATCCGGAAGCTTTCATAAATCAGTAATTTAGGAGGTGATTAGTCAAATACCAGAAATATCCTTGTAGAATTATAGTGAAAATTATATAAAAAAACCATCGCTTAGACTTCGAATAAGCCATCCATGAACTCCGTTAATCCCTGGTAATGATAAGTTTCTCTGTCGAGATCCCGTCATCTGTCTTCAGGATTACCGTATAGATCCCTGGTGCCCACCCGGATACATTGATCCTGAGATCCTGCTGGCCCTGTCTTCCCTGCCACGGTTCTGACTGATACACCATCTGGCCATTGTCGTTGACGATATTTATCCTCAGTTCCAGGGATTTAAAGAAACGGCATCGGATGATGGCATCGGCTGAAGCGGGATTGGGCAGGATCTCAAAAGTCACCCCGGATGTTTCCCCATTCCTGATTCCGAGGACCTTTTCAGCATATCCCTTATAAGGCTCCTCATTGCCCAGGTTATCCATTGCCTGACTGAAGAATTTGTAGCTGATGCCCGGAATGGCTGTCATGGTATCCGACAGCGCTTCCATATTGTTCCGCCATAGGGTGAATTCTCCCGATCCCACGGACCGGTAAATATTGAAATAATTTACACCGGCTCCTGCATCGGTAGCCTGCCAGAAGATCTCATATAGTCCGTTATCGCCTGCGGGCTGGATATCGTACACGCTCCCTGCGGGTGGTTCAAGGTCGATCACATTGACGAACGTGTTCGTTACGATAGGATCATTGAAATCAAAAACGATAGTTGCTTTGGCGGCGATCTGATCACTGTGTACCAGGGAGGATTTCAGGTTTACAGTATAGGCAACGGCGCCCTCCCCTTCGGGTTGATCCACGTTGGGAGGCAGAAATCCGGCTTCAGGATCTTCGGTGATCGCCATGGTGGAGGGATCCAGGCTCATAAAATGCCAGCTGGCAGCTCCGGTATCCCTGTTGAAGGAACCGGTCACCCTTACGATGGTATTCAGCCGTGGGCGCAGGTCAATGTCCCTGGCGAACCCGTCGCCATCCATCAATACATCATAGGAAGTGCCTGCAATCATGACCCTGTCGAACCGGAAGGATACCAGATCGTATTTCTGAGCGCTAAGGTTATTTGAAATGATTACTTCGATGGCATTTGAGGTGGCAGTATTCTTATTTTCAAAGTAAACCGTATACGGCGCCTCTCTGTCACGGATATGGTGCTGATCTGTGAATCCCTGGGGTCCCTCGATCTCATTGGGATCATATGAATTGACCGCCTTCACCACCTTCTTCTTGACTTCCTTCTTTTTATAATCCTGGCAATCCGAGTCCATATTGTACGCTTCAATGATATCCATCACCAGATCGGTTATTGTCCAGGCAACTTCGTAGGCCTCCCACCAGGGCAGGATGTGTCCGAGATCCTTCAGGCACTTCCATGTCAGTTGAGTGATGGCCCAGCACCCCGAAGGGACGGTCAGTTTATCGGAATAATAGGCCAGGGTGATCTCGGAGAGCGATTTAATGCTGTTGTAAATGCAGTCGGAGCCCGGAATCAGGTCTGTCAGCTGTTCCACAAGCTTGTCGCGGATGATCACGGCCACGGCCCAGGCAACGCATTCGTTGTAGGACATCGTGCGTGAATAATCATCCTCGGTGAACCAGGGGGTTGTGGTAAAGGCGACGATCTCGAAATCCACGATCGTTTTTATCTGAAGCTCGATGTTGAATTTTGAATCTGCAGGGATCTTATTCAGCATGATACCATAAAGCCTGCCCTTAAAAGGCTTTGTCCCCAGGGTGTCCAGTTCCCAATACGGCGGGCATTCCGCCAGGTATTCCTCCGATTCAGGGTCATCAAATAGACTCAGGTCGAAGTTCAGGTTAGTGAACCTTACCGAGTCAGGGACCGCCAGCCACAGGATCCGGTAGAAAGCATCGGTATTGCCCCGGTTTCCTATATCCACGCTCCAGGTGCACCAGCGGTTGATCAGGCCTTTGCTCCTTCCGTTCACCTCCACCCAGACCTCGGCCTCCCTCCCCTGCTCCACCGTATAGGCCTGTGCGAGAAACATCTCAGGTTTTACTGGATTTTTAACGACCATATCGTATAAACCAAGTTCTGCTCCGTCCAGGTTGAAGGATGCCTGGATCTGACCGTATTCCGGAAACAGGATCAGTTCTCCCTGGATTTCAGCAGTACCTTTCCGAAGATAAGGAACGCTCTGTGTATCCAATCCTCCGGCAAAGATCGTGATGGTGGCCTTTCCATTATTGCCGCCATGCGTCCCGTCTATTTTCTGTATCCCATCGAATTCGGCGTAGCTTGTCATTTTATCATTACCAAAATGATTGTAGGCAGTCAGGGTTATTTCGTAAACTCCGGGAGCAGCATAGGTGTGGGAAGGATTGACCTGGGTGGAGGTAGATCCATCACCAAAGTTCCACTGATAGGAGGTGGCGTTCTGGCTTGTATTGGTACATAGAACGTTCATCAGGTTCTGGCTTGTGGTGAAACCAGGAATTGGCGCAGGCATAAAGCTGGATTCCAGATAATAGGATCCGCAGTAGGTCGCATATGGCCAGATATCTACAAAATAGGTTGCTCCGGCCTGAAGGCCTGCCCCCAGTAGCATACATGTATCAAAGTCAACTGTACTGCCGTGAGCGATCAGTGTCACTGCGTCCACGTCATAGATCCGGATATAATAGTACCAGTTGTCGGTCGACCAGGTGGTGATGACCAGTCCCCCTCTTGCAGGCATGGTCACTTTATACCAGTCATGATTATCGTACACCCCGTCATACACGTAATTCAGCCTTCCCGTCACGGATGAATTGGGATCCAGCTCTGTAGCCTGCTGGGAGGTATTGTTCGGTTCCGGATCATTGGGCAGCAGGGCGGGCACGAAAATGTTCGTCAGCGAGTAGGTACCCACTTCCTGTGAATAGGGTGCAATGTGCAGGTAATACGTCCCTGCCTGCAGGTTGATCTGGTACACCGAATCCGTGTCACCGAGAGGATAAACGCTGACATTATCCAGTGTGCTCACCCCATCCACATCCACCATGTACATGTAATAGTAGTTGATCTGGATACCATGGGAGATGAATTTCAATGTGCCTTCCTCCGGTGTGGTTACTTTGAACCAGTCCTGGTCACCCCATTCTCCGATGGCGGCTGTCAGTGTGCTGTTGATCGTGAAATAGTTGGCCTGGTCGAACGTGTCGTTCGGTTCGGTTTCCTGGGAAATGGCCGATAGATTTGTGATAAAAATTAACATTATAACCGTGAATCCAAAAAAGATTGTGTGGCGTAAACGTGTCCTCATAGCAATACGTTTATTGGTTTCGATAATATTTTTAATGAAATACGAGCCGTAAATATAATTTTTAAAATGAGCTATTGCAAGAACTGGTGGAGAAAATGGGATAACTTTTGTAACTTTATACCATGAAAACGTGGCTGACAAAAAATGGTGTTCAGATCCTCCGTCTCCTTTCTGGCAGAAGCAATGTTTTTCTTATAACAAACGGAACAGTGAATATCCTGGTTGATACCAGTGTCAGACAATTGTGGAATTTCCTGGAGATGCGGTTGAAAAATCTGGGGATCCATCAGGTGGATTATTTGATCCTGACACACACCCATTTTGATCATGCCTCCAATGCATCCCGCATTAAAGAAATGTATGGGGCCCGGATCATCGTACATCAAGAGGAAGCCGGATATCTGGCTACGGGTAAGAATATCCTGATCAATGGGACCAACCGGTTCACACGGCAGTTGATAAGTCTCATGAAAGGAATGAATCCTCATATCACGTACATGCCATGTCCGTATGATATTCTGGTTGATTCGGGGATGGATCTGAAGGAGGATGGTTTACATCTGTTTCTCCTGCACACGCCCGGACATAGCCCGGGTTCGGTGAGCGTAATCGTGGATGATGAAATTGCGCTGGTTGGCGATGCGATGTTCGGGGTATTTAAGGAATCCATCTTTCCTCCTTTCGCGCTGGATGTCAGGCAGATGATACAAAGCTGGGGTAAGTTGCTGGAAACGAAATGCAATTGGTTTATGCCATCCCATGGATCAGCCAATACCCGGGAGCTGGTACAAAATGAATATGAAAATTGGTTGAAGAAATTGAAATAATCCCTATATTTCCGCTTACCAAACTCACTTCAGAACGATTAAGAGGACATCCATATGAAGCCAATCATTTTATTATTTACGGCATTAATTGCCCTTACTGGCCCTTTAAAGGCACAGTGGGTACCGACCTCCGGCCCCTACGGCGGTGATGTCCGCTCCCTGGTCTGCACCATGCAGGATCATGTATTCGCCGGCACCAAAAACGGAGGCATATTCAGGTCGGAAGACCATGGTGAACACTGGATGCAGGTCAACAACGGCCTTACCAACACCGACGTGTGGGCGCTTGCTGCCAATGAGAATGGTCAACTGTTCGCCGCAACGCTGGGTGGTGGAGTCTTCCGGTCATTTGATGACGGTGCGACCTGGACCCTGCAGGATAACGGGCTGACCATTCCCTGGGTGATCTCCCTGGCCGTCAACTCCAGCGGGCATATCTTTGCCGGAACCGCCGGATTCGAAGAAGGAGGCGTGTTCCGGTCAACGGATAACGGCGACAGCTGGACCCTGCTGACCAACGGCCTTACACATCCCTACGTTCCTGCACTGGCAGTTAACCCGGGTGATACCCTATTTGCCGGAACGTACGGTGGCGTTTTCCGGTCGGTCGACAATGGAGACTCCTGGACTCACATGAGCAACGGGCTTCCAATACCCGAGGTCCTGTCGCTGGCCATCAATGACAAAGGACATATCGTTGCAGGGATGGATTTCGGAGAAGGCGTGTTCCGGTCGGTCAACAACGGGGAAAGCTGGACAGCCATCAACAATGGATTCAACAGCTCAAACGGGGTGAACGCATTGTTGTTCAGCTCAGCGGGCAATCTTTTTGCAGGAACCTACGGGGATGGTATCTTCCGGTCTACCGATAACGGTGATTCATGGACACCTGTTAATAATGGACTGACCTCCAGCTTCATCATCGCATTCACCAAGGACTTCGCAGGGCAAATTTATGCCGGAGCCTACCTGGGAGGTGGACTTTTCCGTTCATCAGACAACGGGGATAGCTGGATTAAAATAATCAACGGCATTACAGCCACGGAAGTCAAAGCCTTGGCTGTCAGATCCGACGGCTACATCTTTGCCGGCACCTATGGTACGGGAATATACCGTTCGCCTGACCTTGGAGATAACTGGACACAGGTCAACAACGGCCTGACAGGGAAATATATTACTTCACTGGCGGTGAACTCCACAGGACACATTTTTGCCTCCACCGACTGGATCAACGGCGAAGGAGGCGTTTTCAGGTCAACGGACAACGGGGATACCTGGGTAGAAGTCTTCAACGGGATAACGCCTTTTGACACCCGTGCACTGACGATCACCAATGGGGATGTCGTCTTTGCCGGGACATACGGCGATGGCGTTTTCCGTTCCACAGACAACGGTGATACCTGGACGCAGGTCAACAATGGGCTGACCTGTACCCAGGTATGGAGCCTGGCCAGCCACCCGAATGGGTATATTTTTGCGGGGACAGCAGGCTGCGGAACCGGTGTATATCGCTCCTCAGATAATGGAGAAAACTGGGAACTGGTGAACAATGGCCTGACAACCACGGATATCACCGCTTTCGCGATCCCCCCCTTTTTTGAAACCCTCTATGTGGGGACACTTCCTGTGTGGGGGGAAGGCGGAGGAGTTTTTCGGTCTGATAACCATGGCGACAGCTGGATGGAGATGAACAACGGACTGACCAATCCGGAAATCTCATCACTGACCATTGATCCTCCATATGGCGAAATTTATGCAGGTACTTCGAACGGCATCTTTAAATCCACGTATGGGAGTGAAACGTGGACATCGATCACTGACAACCTATCCACAACACGCATTCTGTCGTTGACCACGTTCCAGCATAATTTAATCACCGGGACTGCGGGCGGAGGTGTCTGGAAAAGGGATATTTCTGTCGGAATACCGAAAACAGATGATCCGGGAGCCATAACCATTTACCCTAATCCATTTAATGACCAGATCAGTGTACAATGTCCGATTGATAACGAACGGGATGAAATATACCTGGAAATTCTAAGTGCCAATGGGAAGCAACTGCTAAGAGTTCTTTTAAAAGAAAAAGAAACATACCTGGATCTTCCAGGCCTCACACCAGGAATCTATTTTCTAAAATTTATTTCTTCAAAAAATATTATAATACAGCGAATTATAAAAGAATAACAGTAAAATGCTTTTTTATGAAACATGAAGTATATAATATGAAGCATGAAGAATGAATATGAAAAATGAAGTATTGCAATTTTAATTAAACATGGTAATGGAAAATATGACCGAGAATGCTAATTTGTCTGCTGCTGATTCCTCATGGAAGCTGCTTTACAGAATTGCAGGAGCAGCCGCTCTCCTGATGGCGGTTTTCATCCCCATCCAGATCATCATCTTCATCCTTTGGCCGCCACCGGAAACCACCATCGGCTGGTTCGAGCTGTTCAAGACCAATCCGTTTGTCGGGCTGCTGGACCTGGATCTGCTGCTGGTCATCGATCAGGTACTGGTAGGGATAATGATGGTTGCCCTGTACATCCTGTTAAAGAAGACCAATCCATCGCTCATGACTATTGCACTGCTGCTGGCAGTCCTGGGAATCGCAGCCTATTTTGCCTCGACCGCTGCCTTCGAAATGTTAGCCCTCAGCCATAAGTTCAACGCGGCGCGAACGCTGATCGAAAAATCCATGTACGAGTCGGCGGGGCAGGCGGTGATGGCCGGGTGGCAGGGTACGGCGTTCAATTTCGGATATGTGATGGAGGGAACTGGACTTTTACTGACAGCAGTGGTCATGCTGAAAAGCAGCGTTTTTAATAAATTCACAGCATGGGTAGGCATTGTGCTGGGTGTGATGTCCTTACTGCCCCCTACGGCTGGATCCGTCGGGATGATCTTCGCCCTGGGTTCGCTGATCCCGCTGGAGATCTGGGATATCCTGGTGGCCCGGAGGCTTTTTCAACTGGGTAGAGAATGAAACAGTGGAATCCATACCATCGGTCTGCTCAAGAAATTTGAATTCCACAATAAATAACTTTTTATTTGCTCTCCGCCAACTTCCTCACTATATTTGGAGCTTAAACCAGTGTCCCCTATGCTTCGTACCCTGATCATCGACGATGAAGCGCACATACGGGATTCGTTGTCTAAAATCCTTGCAAAGAGATGCCCGCAGGTGACGGTCACAGGTGAAGCGCAGGATGTCAGAAGCGGACGGAGTGCCATCCAGGAACTGCATCCTGATCTGGTTTTGCTCGATATTCAAATGACCGACGGCACCGGTTTTGACCTGTTATACTCCCTGCCTTCCATTGACTTCAGGATCATTTTCGTCACGGCGTACGATCAGTATGCCATCCAGGCCATCAAGTTCAGTGCGGTCGATTATCTACTCAAGCCGGTGAATCCCGAAGAATTGGAAGAAGCTGTGGGCAAAGCAGACCAGGTCATACAGAAACAGTTCAATCTGCAGATGAAGGCCCTTGAGGAGAATCTGAAGGCGGTTCCCCGTCAGCGGAAGAAGCTTATCCTGAAGACCACGGAAAACATCCATCTGGTTGATCTGCCGGATATCGTCAGCTGCGAGTCGGCCGACAATTATACAGTCGTTCATCTGCAGGGCGGGGAGCGGATCATGGTTTCTAAAACGCTGAAAGAATACGATGAGCTGCTGAGTGATTGCGGTTTTTTCCGTGTTCACAAGTCGTTCCTGATCAATGTGGGGCACATTAAACGCTTCGAGAAACAGGACGGCGGGCAGATCGTGCTTACGAACGACATCAAGATCCCCGTCGCATCCCGCAAACGCGATGAGCTGCTGGAGATGCTGGAGCGGATGGCGGAGTGAGCGGTCGGCAGTTGGCGGTCGGCGGAAAATAGCAATTAATGACGCGAGGCCTGAAGGGCCATGCAAATAAAAGCGAAGCGTAATGACCTGGTTCCGAATCGTTAATCTGTACCTTCTGTTCCTACCCTGCTTCATGGCGCCTGCACAAAACCCGGATCCGGACAGCCTGAAACGACTGCTTTCAGCTTCTGATCTCCATCAACGAGTCATGGTCCTGAACCGGCTCGCTGATTATTATGCCCCGGTGAACTTTGATTCCAGCATTATGTATTCCGCCCAGGCCATGCGGATCGGGACCGTTTACGGAGATCCGGAGGGCATCGGGCTGGCACGGCTATACACTGGAAATGCTTATTATTATAAGCTGGACATGAAGAACGCCCTCCTCTCCTACCTGTCGGCACAGAAGCTCCTTGAAGAATGCAACCTCAGGGATAAACTGGGCGACCTGAACCAGCAGCTGGGCAATGTGAACTTTTTCATACGAAGGCCTGAAAAGGCAATGCCCTATTACCGGAAAGCAGTTGAGTATTACCAGGCTTCGGGTAATGAGCAATCGCTGTTTGGAGCTTTTCACGCCATGAGCATGACGTTCTTCTGGAATGAGCAGTCGAGAGACAGTTCGTTGTTTTATGCCTTTAAATGCCTCGGCAATGCTGGAAAACGCTCCGATCGGGTTCACGAAGCTATCGCTTTGACGATGATCGGCATGATCTATTCGACCGAAACCTCTGTTCCTGAAAAACAGAAAGCGCTTCTTTATTGTGATTCTGCCGTGAAAATAGCCATAGTAACAAATGATCATGTGCAGTTATCGATCAACTACATTAACCTTGGGGGCTATTATGACCGCAGCTCCCCGCTTTTTGAGGTGACAGGAAACCTTCAAACTGCCAGGTATTTTTATCACAAGGCTTGGGAGGCTTGTAAAATGATTGGTAATGGATTATATGAGACCCTCATCCTGGACTATCTTGCTGAAATTGATATTGAAGAGGGTAAATACCAGCAGGCAGAAGCACACCTGAAGCTGAGTGAAAAACTGTTGCAGGAATATTCCCATTCTCAGTTCCATACTTACGCGGGCGATGTCCTTTATCCGTTTCTGAAGGTCAATAATTACTTCCTTTTTAGGCGTGAAAAAAACGCCCTGTACAAAGTCCGGTTCAAGCTGGCCACGGCAAAAGGAGACTATCAGGAAGCGGTTGAATATCAGCGATTATATTATCAGTCGCTGGACAGTTTACGTGCCGTGCAGGAAGGCCAGCAGCTCGAATTACTGATAGCTGAGGCAGAGGTTGACAAAACGGACCAGAAGTTCCGAATGCTGTCGCAGGAAAGTGAGCTGAACCGGCTGAGGCTTTCCAGGTCCCGGGCTATTTTCATTGGAACTTCCAGTACCGTGGTCATCTTCAGTCTTTTCGGGCTGCTTTTCTTTCAGCGGAAGCGGTTCAGGGCCGAACAGAGATCCATTGTGATGGAGCAGCGGTTGTTACGGGCGCAGATGAACCCACACTTCCTGTTCAACTCGCTGGCAAGCATTCAGAATTACATCATCAACCAGGACACCGACCAGGCCAGCATCTATCTATCCCGATTTTCAAAGCTGGTTCGCAATATCCTTGACAATTCCACGGAGGAACATGTCCCGCTGGAGAAAGAGATCGAGACCATCCGCAACTACCTGGATCTGCAGAAAGTGCGGTATGCCGGCAAATTTGATTTTAAGATCGATGTGGATTCAAAGCTGGACGAAGAAAACACGCTGATTCCGCCGATGCTCGCCCAACCCTTCATTGAGAATTCCATTGAGCACGGTATTAAACATAAGGAAACCAACGGTCATATTGATATTCGTTTTAGGATGGAAGATGGCCTGATCCGGTTTGAAGTGGAGGATGATGGCGTGGGGCGTGAAAAAGCCCGCGACATAGAAGGAACACAAAGGTCAAAACACCGCTCCATGGCCACCTCGATCACCCGCGACCGGCTGGAAGCCATCAACAAAAAGCAGAAACGAAAGATCCGCATGGAGATCATCGATCTGAAAGATGAATCCGGTGAGGGCTGCGGGACGAAGGTGACGTTCGGGATACCGGTGGTAGTGCGGTAGGTGGTCGGCGGTCGGCGGCCTGTCCCGAGGAACGCAGTGACGAGGGATCAGCGGCCTGTCCCGAGGAATCCCTACTTCCGTCGGGATAGACTGCGTGGCGAGGGATCGACGGAAAGTAGTAAAATAAGCTTGCAACCTGTATCCATTGGTCTGTTGAATCCAAGATGTTAATAGAATTTATTATAAATGATCAATAAGTTAACCAATAATATCGTATATTTGGTTTATCAAATGATCAATCATGAATATATTATACGAAATCTCAGCAAAGCTCAGGGCCTCAGTAAAGGTTGATTTCGTCAGGAAGATCATCGAGAAATTCGATCAGCCCGACCGCATGATAGGGATCAAAGGGCCCAGGGGCGTGGGCAAGACTACCTTGCTGCTGCAATATCTTCGACTTAAACTTGAAGATAAGATTGCTTTATACATTTCACTTGACGACCTTTATTTCACAGAGAATTCATTTTTGGATACGGCTGATTCTTTTGTAAAAAATGGAGGGACTGTATTATTGGTCGATGAGGTTCATCATTATGAGAATTGGGCAAAGGAACTGAAAAATGCCTACGACCGGTACCCGGAATTAAAGATCATTTTCACGGGTTCATCCATGCTGCGGATGGAGTCATCCCGCGGGGATCTTTCCCGCCGGGCTGTCATTTATCCGATCCAGGGATTATCGTTGCGTGAATATATCCGGTTTACGGGTGGCCCTGAATTCCCTGTTTTAAGACTTCAGCAAATACTTCACAACCATCGAACACTTGCCGAAACTGTGTGGTCGAGGATCAAACCAATCCAAAAATTCAATGAATATTTACAATACGGATATTTCCCATTTGCATCAGAAAACATTGCTACCTATCATTTACGTTTGAAGGAGATCATCAATATTGTTATGGAAACGGATCTGCCCTATATGGCTGAAATCGAATATTCAAAAATCGATAAGGTCAAACAACTCCTTTACATCATCAGCCAGAGTGTTCCTTTCAAACCGAATATGATCAAACTGGCAGAGCGGACAGGCATTGCCCGCAACACCCTGAAGAATTACTTGCGGTACCTTGCTGAAGCCGGATTGATTCATCTGCTGTACAGCAGTTCCAAAGGGATCAGTTTGCTTACCAAGCCTGAAAAGATCTACATGGCAAATCCAAATCTTCTTTTTGCGCTGGCTGCTGCTCAAGCAGATAAAGGAAACCTGAGAGAAACATTTTTTATCAATCAATTATCCGTTGATCATGATGTCCAATATCCACAACAAGGTGATTTCCTGGTAGATGACAAATATATTTTTGAGGTTGGAGGAAGGAACAAGAAGCTGAGCCAGATTAAAGGACTTACCGATGCATACCTTGCATTGGATGACATCGAATCGGGCTTAGCGAATCATATACCGCTATGGTTATTTGGATTCCTTTATTAATTGGTCGGCGGCCTGTCCCGATGAGCTTGCGACGAGAGATAAGCTGCCTGTCCCGATGAGATTAGCGAAATCGGGATCAGCAGTCGGCGGTCGGCGGTCAGCGGCCTGTCCCGAGGAACGAAGTGACGAGGGATCAGCGGGCAGCGGTCGGCGGTCGGCGGTCAGCGGCCTGTCCCGAGGAACGAAGTGACGAGGGATCAGCGGGCAGCGGTCGGCGGTCGGCGGTCAGCGGTCGGCAGGTATAAATCGAAATACGAAAATCGATAATTGAAAAACAATCGAACATATCTTCTGCTTGCATTACTTGCCCTGCTGGTATACTCCTGCCGGCGGGATACGGCCGTTGAACCCCTGAAATTCACTGCTTACGAGCACAATCCCATTCTCTGTCCAGGTCCACCCGGCTCCTGGGACGATTCTTTCGTCATCCAGCCCCAGGTCATCTGGCATGACAGCACGTTTTATATGTTTTACGCGGGAAGCAATAGCTATGGCGTTACAGGGGTCGGACTCGCTACATCCCCCGACGGCATTCACTTTTCAAAATATGAAGGGAATCCTATTCTGACTCCTGATGGAACCGGGTTTGACGCCTTCAGCGCCGGCGGGGCGATCGTGCTCTGGCAGGATTCCGTGTGGGTGATGTACTATAACGGCAGCGAAACGGTCAGATGGGGACCGGGGCCGTATGTCGGAAGAGCGACAGCCAGAAATCTCACCGGACCGTGGATAAAAGATGAGGAGCCTGTTCTGGCAAGCGGCAGAAAAGGAGAATGGGACGCGGATATCCTGTGGCCGCATGTGGTCATTACGCTTGATGATGGCAATTACAGAATGTACTATACCGGAGCGGCTGATTTCTTCAGCCATGACAATTACTTCACTGGAATGGCCAATTCCCAGGATGGAATCATATGGGAAAAATACAATGATCCCGCCACAAACCAGCATCCTTTTACCGAAAGCGATCCGGTGCTCAGGGATGCCCCCGACGGTTCATGGGATGACGCCAATACCTATATGGCATTTGTTTACAGGGATTCCTCCTGTTATAAAATGTATTATGGCGGCTCGACATTCATCAATCATGTGGAACAGACCCCGCTTGGATTTGCCACCAGCGAGGATGGGATCCACTGGGAAAGGTACCCTAAAAATCCCATTTACTGCATCTATAACGACCCATATGCAGGCAGTCCCGCGTTCAGGCAATTGATTACTGAGAAAAAAATGTTTGAACAGACCCAGCTGGAAGGTCCTTATCTCCTCTTTCTCGATACCGTTTGCCTGATGTATTACGACTACACTCCGACAGTGGGGCGGATCGGGATGGCGGCGGCTGACCGCTGACCGCCGACCGAACCCGCGTTCTCTGTCCCAACCCCGGCGTTCCCTAAATAGATCCCGGCGTTCCCTAATCGGATTCATACCGACCTTCGCGCGGTTGTAATTTTAATTTGCGAAATTCAGAAAAGCATGATTGACCTGGTAACCAGGAATAGTTCGTTTTATACTTATTCACAGGGCAGCCAACAGACTGGACTTACCCCGGTCTTCAGCCCGGGGACTGGAAAGGACACAACACTACCGGGCTTTAGCCCTAAACCTGATAAGAAAATGAGATACTCGAACACGCTGGTTCACTTTAGGGCTAAAGCCCGAACTCCGTTGAACAGCCTGAACCCCCGCGCTAAAGCGCGGGGTAAGTCAAATAGCGGAGAGAGGGATTTTTTATGAAGCATGAAGAATGTAATATGAAAAATGGAATATACACTGACAACAAATAACAATTGAACAATTGAACCATGAAAACTACCCTTCTACCCCTCATCCTGATTCTAACCGCTTTGACCGGTTATTCCCAGGGCAAAATTTCAGAAGCATTGATGGATGACATACAGCAGGCCCGCGGTTCCGGTACCACCATCGAAGCATTGATCGTACTTAACGACCGGTTCAATACGCAGGCGCTTGATCTGCAGCTTACACGACAGAAGGCCACCTGCCACGAACGCGGTGTGGCGGTGGTGACCGCGTTGATGGAACACGCCGAACGCACGCAGGCAGAACTGATTTCGTACCTTGAAAGCCGTAAGGGTGCAGATGTGATACAATACCAGTCCTTCTGGATCGATAATATCATTTTTGTCGATGCCATGCCGGAGGCACTGCTGGATATTGCCCAGCACAGGGATGTGACACAGCTTATTCAAAATGAACATATTGAACGAATAAAACCGGTAGCCCTGCATCCCGCTTCCCGCCTCCCGGGCCATGCAGAACCCGGCCTTAAAGCAATCAATGCCGATAAAATGTGGAAGCTTGGATTCACAGGCGAAGGAGTCATTGTGGGATTATTAGACACAGGTGTGGATGGGCTACATCCTGCCCTGAGCGGGAACTGGCACGGAAATTCAGTGCCAGCTTCGCAGGCATGGTATGACCAAAAGTGGGGCACCTCATTTCCGACTGATGGAGAAGACGGACATGGGACGCATGTAACTGGGATCATGTCAGGATTGGATCCCGTTACAGCAGATACCATTGGTGTGGCTTTTGGATCAGAATGGATCTGTGCCAGGCATGGGGACTGGACCACACAGGAATTTCTCAACACTTTTCAATGGATGGCCGATCCTGACGGAAACCCTGAGACCACCGAGGATATGCCGGCAGTTATGAACAATTCATGGTATGCAGGTCATCCATCCTGTTTTCCTGCCTATATTGACGGTATCACCAACCTGGAAGCAGCCGGGGTAGCAGTCATCTTCGCCGCCGGCAACTTTGGGCCCGATGCCTCAACGGTTACAACTCCTGCAAAATGCAATTATACATCAATGCAGGTTTTCAGTGTGGGGGCTTTGGATGGTAACTATGAGGATTTACCTATTGCCCCTTTTAGCAGTAGGGGGCCTACTGAATGTACGCTGGGCGGGGATCAGATCAAACCGGAGGTATCCGCGCCAGGAACCTCCGTCCGTTCAAGCTTCCTGAATAATTCCTATATCTATTTTGATGGAACCTCTATGGCAGCACCTCATGTGTGTGGGGCTATTGCATTGCTTAAACAAGCATTTCCGGAAAAGACAGGCAACCAGCTGAAGCAGATGCTGTATGAAACCGCCCGCGACCTGGGCGAACCGGGGGAAGACAATACCTATGGCATGGGTGTGATCGATGTCTACCAAGCCTACATCGAAAATGCAGTTCCTGAAAATCCGCGGCCACCCAGCCAGGTGACAGCCTACAGCGATTACTCCACTCCTTCATCTGTTACGATATCCTGGAACGACCCTTCCACACTGGTCAGCGGTGATCCTCTCGAGAATTTCGAGATTAGTATCTTCAGGGATAATACGCTGATTGTTAACATTGCTGCTGGTGTGGGATCGTATACGGATACAGGCCTCACCGACAGACAACACTATGAATATATGGCCAAAACCCATGATCTTTCCACAGGAAATATGAGTATTGAGAGGAAACTCAGCGCATGGGCAGGAGGCTCCCCGGTCCCATCATCACCTGTAATTCTAACTGGCACCTTCAATCCTTTTGCAGGAATTACGATCACCTGGATGGATCCAACCACACAATCGGATGGGAGTCCTATTGATGACCTGGCCATGATCTTTATCTATCGTGACCAGCTGCTATGGGACAGCGTGGCCCCGGGAACCGGGACCTATACAGATGGCAGGAACCTGACCGAACAAACCTATGCTTATTCACTCAATGCAATCGACAACGAGACTCCTCGTAATTTCAGTCAAGCCACGCCCGGAAGAGAGATATTTGCTGGAACACGGCCCGATGTCCTCATCTATTACGGCACCGCTTACGGACCGGTGCTGGATTATGTGGACAGCGTATACAGGGCGATCCGCTTCTTTAATATCCCGGTTTTCAGAACCAATAACCTTTCAAAATTTGGCTGGCCAGTGGATTATGATGCCGTTTTCGTGATCACCGGCATGTATATAACCTATGGTCATGTCCTGACTGCACAGGATGGCTTCATGTTATCCCTTTATTTGAACAACGGTGGCAGCGTTTATATGGAAGGTAATATGTGCTTTAACAGTGCCAATGTGATGGCAGGAGGCTATAACATCCGTCCGTGGCTGGGCCTGGACCTGGGCGACTGGACGCTGGATCCTGTAACGGAATTATCGGGCTTAAATGAATTTTCAGGTATGGACTTTCAATATCCGGGACTTGGTCATGTGTGGGACATCCTGAATCCAGCCACCTCTACCAGCACCCTGTGGGAAGACCCGGGGACTGGAAACATTTATGGCGTTTACAATGAATACAACACAGGGAAGATCATTGGCACTGTGTTGCCTTATGGCGGTATGGCAGACCCTGATAGTCCGGAAAACAAGATCTACCTGATGTGCCGGTACCTGGAGATGCTGGGGATTGAGGTGGGGTGCTATGTCGGAGAGGAAGAGTCGGCGGTCGGCGGTCAGCGGTCGGCGGTCAGCGTGGTGCCGAATCCGGTCTTTTCAAGATCAGAGATCAAATATCAAATTTCAAAGAGCAAAAGGGTTGTGTTGAAAATAGTGGATGTCTGCGGGAGTGAGGTATGTACGCTGGTCAATGAAGAACAGGCGCCCGGGGAATACATTATTCCGATTGATGCTTCAGGTCTTCCGGTTGGAATCTATCTGATCAGACTGGAAGCATGTGATGCTTTTACGGCCACAAAAATGGTCGTTATACGTTAATTGACATCCCCTGGGCCTCAGCCAGGGGGATGGAAAAAACATACGCTGACTTACCCAGGGTTTCAGCCCGGGGATGGAAAGGACACAACACTACCGGGCTTTAGCCCTACACCTGATAAGAAAATGAGATACTCAAATACGCTGGTTCACTTTGGGGCTAAAGCCCGGAATTCGTTGAGCAGCCTGATCCCCCGCGCTAAAGCGCTGGGTAAGTCAAATAGCGGAGAGAGGGATTTTTTATGAAGCATGAAGAATGTAATATTAAATATGAAGAATATAATGACAACGAATAACAAATGATCCGCACCCTCATCATCGACGACGAATCCCATATCCGTGATACACTGGCCAAATTACTGGCGCGCCACTGCCCGGAAACACGGGTGGTGGGAACCGCCTCCGATGTGGCAGGCGGCATTGAGGCGATCGGCCGGCTGAAGCCTAATCTGGTGTTGCTGGACATCCACTTGGGCGACGGGACCGGCTTCGATGTGCTTCATGGTATTGATGCTGTCAATTTCAGGGTGATCTTCATTTCGGCGATGGATAAGGAAGCGATCCGGGCCTTCAGGCTGAGCGGCATGGAATACCTGCTCAAGCCCGTCAGCCCGATTGATCTGTCTGATGCAGTGAAACGGGTGATGATGTCTGACGAAAGGGGATTTGCCTTGCAGTTGAAGGCGTTGGATATGAATGTCAAGTAGCCGGTCGGCGGTCAGCGGTCGGCGGTCTCGTGAAAAAGCAGTATCTTTGGGAAACTCACAGCATCTCCGGAAGATTCTTTCAACTTGGCAGAAAATGAAAAAAAATGTTGCATTAGTGCTCTCCAGCGGCGGAGCCAGAGGCTTCGCCCATATCGGGGTGATCAATACCCTGGAACAGGCCGGTTATAAGATCACCTCCATTGCGGGAACCTCCATGGGTGCTGTGGTGGGTGGTATCTATGCCACCGGTCAGTTAAAAGTATTCGAGGATTTTGCCAGATCATTAAGCCTAAAGGAGGTGTGGAAACTTACGGACCTGGCTTTCAGTAAAAATGGTCTTGTAAAGGGAAACAGGATCATCAAAAAAATGAAGGAAATCGTTCCTGACCGTAACATAGAAGACCTGCCCATCCCCTACTGTGCGGTCGCCACAGATATCGTCAGCGGTACCGAAAAGATTTTTACCAGGGGAAGCATGTACGACGCCATCCGGGCATCCATCTCCATCCCTACCTTCTTTCAGCCTTTCAGGATCGGTGACGGTTTTTATGTAGACGGAGGTTTATTGAATCCCGTTCCCATTCATCATATTCAGCGGAAAGATAAGGATCTGCTGGTGATCGTGGATGTGAATGCCGTAGTGCCCTTTGAAATAACAAGAATACCCCCTCCCATCCCCAAGGAGCATCAGCATTACAAATATTTCAAACTGTTCCACAGCCTGTTCAGTGAAACCGTTCCCAAAAACAAAGCGGACCAGATCGGTTTATTTGCACTGACCAATAAAAGCCTCGGCCTGATGGTCCACCGGATCTCCCGCTTGACCATTGAAAAGTATCCCCCTGATCTTCTGATCAGTGTTTCACGGGACATGTTCGGCACCTACGACTTTTATAAAGCAAAAGAGATCATCGAAGAGGGAGCAATGGCAGCCAAAAATGCGATTGCGGATTATAATAAGGAAAATTAATAGATTTTAAATTCTGTAATCCAATCCGCAATCTACTTCGCCTTCTACTTCGCCTTCTACTTTGTATGTTCGTATGTTGGATATTCATTCATCCCCCTACCTGAAAATATCTTCCTTCTTCACCCGGATGACCTTCCCGTACGCTTTCATCCAGTCAGTGCCAATTTTGTTTTCATCTCCAATGATGGTGATGACGGTCGGTTTGTGGAAAAATTGCCGGTCGTACAAACCGACAATATCTTCGAAACGCATATCCTGATAACTTTTAACCCAGCGCTTTCGCGGATCTTCTGAATAGTTCTGTCTGCAGTAATTTGCGACCGGGTAGGAAATCCTTCTGAAAGTGGGCTTGTCGCTGTTGATGGTCTGGATCAGGGATTTCCGCACCATCTCCATCCGGTCACTCTTATCCGGCTGTGTGGTCAGTATACGATGCATCACCTCCACCGCCTCCCGGGTCTTATCAGCCTGGGTGCCCACATAGGCCATCAGACTTGATCGCTCATCCGTATAGAACGGACGGAATACGGAGGCACCGCTGGCATAGGCGAATGACCTTAATTCCCTGATCTCCTGGAAAATAACGCTCTGCATGCCCCCGTCAAGATAATCGGCGTAGGCATTCAGGTAAGGAATATCTTCATCTTTGACGACTTCGCCTGGTAAAAAGAAATAATCCTTGCTCTGGATGGCTTCTTTGTCATCCAGGAAGAAAACAACCGGTTCATTATATTCCTTAAATTCATTCCTGACCGGTGATTTGCTCCTGATGCTGATTTTGTCAAATGAAAACCTGGACGCTAAAATCTTTTCCAGCTGAGGTAATCCAATCGTCCCGGAATAATGAATATCCGCTTCAAAGCTCATCACTTCCGTCAGAAGGTTGAGAAGACTGTCAGCCTTCAATTCCCTGACTTCTGCCGGCGTCAGGCGATGAAGATAGGGCGAATGGTCGCCCAAAACGGCGTAATTGTACAATGCGGAACCGATCGTTTCAGGATCATCCTTTTCCACTTTTACCACAGTCTTTGCAGATTCATACAGTTTCCTGATCTTATCGTCATCCTTTTGCGGATGGTATAGAAGGCCGGAAACCAGTGCAACGATCGTATCCAGGTTCGAATCAGGACCGGAAATGGCAATGCTGAAATTATCGCGTCCGGCATTGAAATAATAGGCAGCACCCAGCCCCTGAAGGCTTACCGAAAGTTCGGCCAGTGGCATGGTTTCACTGCCGATCAGCGACATGTATTCGGATAGCTGGTCCAGGACAGGCCTCTCGTAGGTACCTGTTCCAAATCGGAAGTTAAGGCTGAACAGGTCGTTGACCTTGTTCTCCGTATAATACACGTGAGCCAGGGCGGTAAGATCATGGACAGTGACCTCGTTGTTCTCCGAATCCGGTGGGCCGAATTCGATAAAATCGGGTTCGGTCGCCTGTGCAGGCATATTTTCAATTTCCTGTGCAAAGACTGACTTCATTCCGGTATTGACTGAAGGTATGTGCTCAAAAGGTGGTTTCAGCGTTTCCGGTTTCTTTGGAAATCCCGTTTTGGAGTAGCACACCAGGTAATCATTCCCGAAATATTTATTGGCAATGGTGATGACATCCTCACGGGAGATATTTTTTATTCTTTCGGGATAATCCAGTATCTCCTGCCAATCCATATCAATCACAAACGAAGTGATCATCATGTAGCCCCGCTGGTACTGGTCCTCGAAGTTGTGCTTATAATCCACGATGATCTGTGTTTTGACGGCTTCCAGCAGTTCATCGCTGAACCTGCCTGCTTTAAGGCTGTCTAACTGACCGGAAACAAGTTCCTCAGCCTTGCTCAGTGACTGACCGACGATCTTCGGCAGAAAGATGATCATTTCTCCTCCTGCCTCAGTAAAATGCATCCCGGCGGCCGCAGCCTGCATTAACTTATGATCCACGCTTAACTGATCCAGAAGCCCTGTCAGTGACTCATTGGACAATAACCCGGTGATCACGTCCAGTGCAGGTTCATCCTCATGTCCCACAGGTACGGAACGGTAAGCAAGAACCCCGAATTTAATCGGGGTAAGTTTTTTCTGAAATAGATACCTGCCTTTGAAGGGCTGGATCGTGTAATCCGATGGCATAGGCGGGATCTCTCCACTTCTCCACACTCCAAAGTATTTACTGATCAGCGGTTTGACTTCATCCGTGCTGAAATTCCCGCTTAAGATCAGTGCCATATTATTGGCCACATAATAGGTATGAAAGTACTCGTCCATTTTCCTCATGGATGGATTTTTCAGATCGTCAGGGTACCCGACGATCGGAACACCATAAGGATAATTCGGATAAAATACTTTGATAAATACCTCAAAAGCATTGGCAAACCGGCTGTCTTTGTACATATTGTATTCCTCGTACACCGTCTCAAGTTCCGATTGGAACAACCGGTAGACCGGATGGATGAACCTGTGGCTGTATAGCCGGAGCCATTTTTCGACCTGGTTAGCCGGAAAGATATTAAAGTAGACGATATCGTCATTGGTTGTACCGGCGTTCACGTTGGTGCCTCCCATTTCACCCAGGATCTTGCCGAATTCATTCGGGATGGCATATTCAGCCGCCCGGATTGATAGCCGGTTGATCTCGCCCTGGATCCTTTCGCCAGCCTCAACGGGATTCGTTGTGGCCAGTAGATCATAAAGTGCTGCAATGCTGTCCAGGTAAACCTTTTCGGTCGTGTAATCCAGGGTCCCGATGCTGTCGGTTCCTTTGAACATGATGTGTTCAAAGTAATGTGCGATACCCGTTGCATCCGCCGGGTCGCGTTTGCTTCCCCCTTTGACGGCAACAGCCCCGAAAATGCTCGGCAATGAATGATCCTCATTCAGGTAGACGGTCAGTCCGTTGTCAAGCCGGTATACATCAGTTCCAAGAGGTGAACGGATCTGCTGTGAAAAGGCTGCCGATGACCAGATCAGGCATGCAGCGACGAGATACCGTAGCTTTGGGATAACGAATAATCTGTTCGTAATCATCACGATCGTGTTAAGGTTTTTTACGTGTCATTCAAAGGTAACCCTATTAACTGATAAATTCCCAGTAATTTTCCTTCGTTATTCTATGAAGGGCTGCATCAGGGTAAACTTCAATGAATTCTTTATTAATCCTGGTTTTTGACGTTGGATTTAATTTAAACTCATACGCTGAAAGCTTACCCCCTTCTTCTTCAATGTAATCTACTTCTTTTTGATCATAAGTACGCCAAAACCAGATATTGACAAACCGGCGCCGGTTCATATTGAATTTCATTCGCTCGACAATACAGAAATTTTCCCACAAAGCTCCAGAATCATTCCTGATGTCCAATGGATTAAAATTCCTTATCAATGCATTTCTTATCCCTAAATCATAGAAATATATCTTTTGTCCTTTAGCAATTTCCTTTCTCAGGTTTCTGCTGAAAGACCTCAGCCGAAAGATCACAAAAGCCTTTTCCAGAAGATCAAGATATCGTTGTATCGTCGGAACGGTTTCCCCCAGCATTCTTGACAGCTCATTGAGCGATACTTCGCTTCCGATTTGCAATGCTATAGCATTCAACAGGTTCAGGAGAAGACCTGGGCGCTTGATCATTTCAAACTGAAGAATATCTTTATACAGATAAGTACTTGATATCTGGCTCAGTTCTTCAATGGCTTCTCCCTCAGGTTTTCCGTAAACTTCAGGATACAACCCGAATCTCAATATACCTTCAAGGCCGGCATCAAGAACGATATGATCCTTTACATTCAATAATTCGGATAGCGAAAAGGGATAAAGCAGGTATTCCCGCGATCGTCCGGTAAGTGGTTCTGAAATCCTGTTCCCCAGTTCAAAACTCGATGAACCCGTTGCAATTATCTGTATTTCAGGGTAAGTGTCCGCGATGATCTTCAGGATACGGCCGATATCGTTGATGTGTTGTGCTTCATCGAGCACGATCAGGCGGTAATTTCCCAGGTAACTTTTCAAGGCAATGCTGTTCGTGGTTTCAAGTGCCAGCTTGTTTTCCAGAAGTTCGCAATTGATGTAACGGCTATTTTCCTGGTCAGCAAGCAATTGTTTTGATAAAGTCGTCTTTCCCACCCTTCTTGGTCCATAGATTATGACAACCTTACCTTTATACAGTTGTTCTTCAATAACAGATTGGATTTCACGTCGAATCATGCTTTTGTATTTTAATGACTTTACAAATTTACCTAAAAACATAAAGAATAGAATATAAATTTCAAATATTTTCTGAGATTTATAGATTCACTGAATCTTCCTTATATTTACGGTTGAAAACCAGTCAGGTCATTTTGAAACATTTCAAACAATTCATACGCACCATTCCTCCATGGGCATTACTCTTCGTGCTTGTGGTTGTCGTGGTGAATTCTCTGTATTTGTACTACCGCCGGGACTCAGAGGTTTTATGGCTGTTGATTGGAATTTATTTAATAGCCCTGCTTTTCAGTTTCGGGAGCACCTATATTTTGTACAAAAAGCCGGGTGATCCTGCCGCCAGGGTGT
The DNA here is from genome assembly GCA_022711405.1 of Bacteroidota bacterium. Taxonomy (GTDB): domain Bacteria; phylum Bacteroidota; class Bacteroidia; order Bacteroidales; family JAGONC01; genus JAGONC01. The sequence goes on along the minus strand of JAKLFC010000023.1, from coordinate 8,451 downwards.
TTTTCGTCTATTTTCAGCTTATCGCAATGGCCTCGAATGCCGGGCTTATTTACCAGCCGGAACCATTAGCAACGTTTCTAAGTTTTGCATTTGATGCAGGCACCCTGATAGGGGTTTCAGCATTAATTCATTTTCATCTCATTTTCCCGCGAGCTTCCCTGCTTATTAAACGGTTTAACAGGCTTCCCTGGTTGTTTTATGCCATCAGTTTTCTTATTCTGATCTTCAATTCACGATACTGGATCATCTCTATCTATAATCCATCCACATTGCACGACGCTAACGCTGTAATTTCTGCTAAGATTTCCCTGATCTGGGTTAATGTGGCTGTCTTAACGGCCATTGGCATTGCGGTTTACCAGTTTTACACCATAAAAAGCACCCTGGCCCGTAATCAGGTCCGTATTGTAATCATCGGTTCCCTGTTCGGTTTTATCGCACCGATGTTAGACGGAATTTTTCCGGATTATATTGAGACACTCGCGGCAAAAAATCCATGGCTCTTTCAGATTGCCCACGGGCCAGCTATGCTCATCATGGCCTCCTGCTTCATGGTTGCGATATTCCGCTACAGGATCTGGGGCACCGAGGTATTTATCAGGAAGGCACTGTTATACTTAAGTGCAACCTTTATCATCGTTTGCACTTACTTCTTTTTAATATTCCTGATTGATCGTTTGACCTCCGGTGAAACCGCCACAACCCGTTTTATCAGCCTGGCCCTCTCCGTCCTGATCTTTATGGTTTTGAGGGATACTATCCAGCACCTGATCGAGCGCTTATTCCACAGGGAATCTTATGATTCAGCAAACGTCGTCTCCGATTTTGAAGCAAGGCTGTCAGGGATTTACCATATCGATGAGTTAAGTTCCGGGATTGTTTCCGGCCTTGACGAAATCTTTCATTTCAAATCGTTCATTTTCAGCTTAAAGAAAAGAGATGATCTCTATCAGCCAGTGTTTATATCTGGAAATGACCATGAGGAAATCCGAAACGGGTTTATTGCAACTTCAGGATTTGAAAACATGCTCCGTAAAGCAAAGGTATTCTCTCCTGAAGAACTTGACAGGATACCTGCGTATATTGAGCAATCTGACGGAGAACTTATCGTTCCATTGCTGCAGGATGGTCAGCCTTTCGGGTTTTTCCTCTGCGGACCGAAAAAATCGGAGAAAAGTTACTCCCTGCAGGATATCCGTGTTCTTTCACTGCTTGCTCAGAGAACAGTGGCCTTATTCCAAACGGCCAACCTTTACCAGAAAGATATCGACCGGCAGCTTATGCTGGAACGGGAGCGGGCCAGGATCTCGCAGGATATGCACGATGACGTCGGGGCCAGTCTTACCCGCATTTCCATGATGAGCGACCTGGTCAGGAACATGAACGACACACGCGACGATGCCAGGCATTGGCTTAGCCAGATCAGCGACACTTCCCGGAGCGTCATGGAAGAGATGAGCCAGATCATTTGGGCGCTGAATCCGCAAAACAACACGCTGGAAGGACTTGTCGCCTACATAAAGAGATTTTCCAATGAATACCTTGAGCCAACATCTGTCCGCTGTACTTTTAACTTCCCTACCTCCTTGCCCGTCAGGGCATTAAGTATTGAAACCCGCCGCAATGTGTATCTGGTGGTCAGGGAGGCGTTGCACAATGTGGTAAAACATTCGGATGCAGCGTCAGTAACGATCTCGCTGGAAGTCTTCGAAAGCGGATTCAGGATCGGGGTGAAGGATGACGGAAAAGGTTTTGATCCGGAACGCCTGGAATTCCCTGGAAATGGGCTGGTGAATATGAAGAAAAGGATGAGTGATATTGGAGGGGAGATTTTGATCAAATCTGAACCAGGTTCCGGAACTGAGATTGAATTAATTGTTTCATTGAAATAGTGAATTTGAGCAACGGATCCTTCGCTGCGCTCAGGATGACGGCCAAAGAGGCCAGTATGTGAAAGCGGCGCGGCACTCATTTGAATATTTTCAAGGTGTGCCGCGCCGCTTTCCTTTACTCTCTTCCTCGATCGTCATCCCGAGCGTTAGCGAGGGATCTGTTTACCTTACCTCCTGCCTTCATCCTGAGCGAAGCGAAGGATCTGAAAGAATAATCCTGCTGAAAAAATTACTACTAAAAGGGGATATCTTTCCTCTTTGTTTTCATCGTAACTTAGCCAGACAATACGAACCCCTCCATGACCTATTCCGAAAATCCTGATAAAGAACCCATTCGCATCGCCATCGTCGAAGACGATAAGACTGTCAGGGAAGGACTGCAGATGCTGCTCAACGGTTCACCCGGGTTTGACTGTGTGGCTGCGTACGCAAACGGGGAAGACGCCGTGGCGGAAATTCCGCAGGTTAGTCCGGATGTGGTGCTGATGGACATCAACCTGCCGGGGATGAATGGCATCGAGTGCATCCTGACCCTCAAGGAGCAGCAGATTCCCTCCCAATTCATCATGCTGACCGTCTTCGAAGATGCCGATGCCATTTTCCGCTCCCTCGCCGCAGGTGCCACGGGTTATTTGATTAAGCAGACACCGCCGGCAAAGCTACTGGAAGCCATTCAGGATGTGCACCGGGGCGGCTCGCCCATGTCGGGGGAGATCGCCCGCAAGGTGGTGCAGTCGTTCCAGCATCCATCCTTCACGTCTGGTAATGCGGTCGGGCTCACCAAACGGGAAGAAGAGATCCTGAATTTCCTGGTCAAAGGTTACTTTTACAAAGAGATCGCTGCACAGATGTTCATCAGCATAGAGACCGTCCGCACCCATATCCGCAACATCTATGAAAAGCTGCAGGTCCGCACACGCACCGAGGCGGTACTGAAATACCTGCATAAATAAAACCCAAATTCCAAAATCCAAATTCCAGGCAAATTCCAAAATCCAGTTTGCAGGCATCAAGCTTCAGGCTATCTTCTATTTGCCAACTGCCTATTGCCAACTGCTGACCGCCGACCACTGACCGCTGACCGAAATTACTACTAAATGGTGATTGTCTCCCCTTTCCCCCTTCTGTAACTTTGTTACAATTAATCACCTCACCATGAAAAAGCTCATCATCATTTCTTTTGTCCTGCTTGTAATGAGCAGTGCTCATGCCCAGGGCTGCCTGCCTGAGGGTATCACGTTTTCAACGCAGGTTCAGATTGACAGTTTCCAAATCAATTATCCCGGCTGTACGGAAATAGAAGGGGATGTGAGCATTAATGGGACTGATATTACAAATCTCAATGGATTGAGCGTGCTAACGTCCATAGGAGGAGATTTCACCATCGGGGTATACCCGTCAGGAGAGAATATATCCCTCGAGAGCCTTTCAGGACTTGAAAATCTGACTTCAATTGGTGGATCTCTCAACATAGACAATAATCCTCTTCTGAAGGATATTACAAGTCTGAGCGGTTTGACTTACATCGGTTCCGGTTTAAATATTGGTTCATTAAGCTGGTTGTCAAACCCGATAGGCAACACTTCACTGGCCAGCCTGACAGGTCTGGAAGGACTTACTTCCCTGGCTGGACTCAGAATAATCGGTAATGACTCATTAACAGATTTGATCGGATTGAGCAATCTCAATTCTATCGGAGGGACACTTTTTATTTCCGGGAATAACTCCTTAATCAGTCTTTTAGAGCTTGGCGGATTGACTTTCATTGGTGGGAATTTACAAATTGGCCACTATGCCAGCGGTGGTCCGGTTGGTAATCCATTATTGACACAGATTACAGGATTGGAAGGATTGACGTCAATCGGTGGGGATCTGATCTTCATTGGGAGCAGCCTCATTAATCTGGAAGGGCTCAGTAACCTGGCCACCATCGGGGGTGATCTTTTGATGCAGGACAATTTTGCCATTACCAGTTTATCAGGTCTGGATAACCTGACTTCTGTATATGGCAGCCTTCTGCTAAGCCCATTTCCCTATACCGGAGGCGAGGATTTTGTGCCTTATGGCAATCCTAACATCGAAAGTCTGGAGGGATTGCAAAACCTAACCTCGATCGGGGGTGATCTGGTTATTGGACAGACTTCGTACCTGGCCAGTCTGGCAGGACTTGAAAATACAAACTCCATAGGAGGTAATCTATATATTTATGCTAATTCTGTTTTAACCAGTCTGACAGGTCTTGAGAATGTCAATGCAGCTTCTATTGAAAACCTTGAAATATACTTTAATGATTCCCTTTTTGCCTGTGATGTCCAAAGCATTTGTGATTATCTGTCGAGTCCGAATGGCACGGTTGAGATTCATGATAATGCTTCCGGTTGTGACAGTTTTCAGGAAGTGGAGGAAGCGTGTCTGGGAACGGGGATCTCAATGGCCGGCGGTCGGCGGTCGGCGGTCAGTGTGTATCCCAATCCCACTATTTCAAGATCAGAAATCAAATATCAAATTTCAGAAAGCATAAGTATCTTATTGAAAATACTGGATATATGCGGGAGTGAGGTATGTACGCTGGTCAATGAAGAACAGGCGCCGGGGGAACACATAATTCCGTTTGATGCAATCCGGCTGCCGGCAGGTATCTATCTGGTACAGCTACAGGCGGGAGGGACCATTACGACCACAAAGATGGTAGTGATGAAGTAGCCATTACCAATTACCCAGATAGCTTGTCCTGATATAAATCAGGAAAATAGAGGTATAAGACGAGATTGAATTTGGATTGCAGTACATTTACCTTTGCAATCCAATCCTGCTGCCTTGAACACACTCAGACGTTTCATCGGTATTGTCCCTTTATGGGCATTTGCACTCGTACTCCTCGTGGTGGTTGTCAATATCATTTATCTGGTCAACATGTACAGGATGGAGTTCGAGGATATCAGGTACAGGTTTGAGGACGGCCAATGCATCATTTCAGAAATTTCTTCAAGGGGCCCGGCCAAACGGGCAGGGCTGCAGCCCGGCGACATTGTCCTTTCCATTGATTCTATTACCATCACCGGACCGGAACAATTGTATCATGAACTGGGACCTTATAAGATTGGTGACACTTTGACTTACAGGGTCCTGAGAGGCCATGAAGAATTGATTGCAGCCAGGGTCCCAGGCTCGTATATGCAGGAGTCCCCGGTGCTTTACTACATCAAATACTTGCTGATCTTGTGTTTCAGTGTTGCCTGTATGTATGTCGTCTATAAAAAGCCACGGGACAGGTCGGTGGGCATCTTCTTTCTTTACTTCCAACTGTATGCGATTACCCATAGTGCATACTTACTTTTCAGACCGGATCCGATTGCCAACAGTGCCACAGTAATTTTCCTTTTCTGCACTTATTTATCAGGTCCCGCTCTTATCCATTTTATTTTGATCTTTCCCCGGCATGCTATAATCTACAAAAGGTTCCGACAGTTTCCTTTCCTGTTCTATGTAGCCGGATTTTTCCTTGCTTCATTCTTCTCTGTGTATTATCTGCTTGCCATATATCATCCTTCTTCCGGATTCTATGAACAGCTAATGTCCGTAAACAGAATGCATTCGACATGGATTGGTGCGACCTGTTGCATCGCCATTGCAATCGCCATTTACCAGTTCCGGACCATAAAAGATACCATCGCCCGAAACCAGCTTCGCATGATGATCATCGGGGCTTTTTTTGGATATTCGACGCCCATAGCCTACGCGGTTTTTTATCATGAACTCCTTCACCTGGACTTTTTATACCCTTTTATTTTTTATGACCTGGCCGCGCTGGTCACGATTTTTATTATGCTCATCTGCTTTATGATTGCGCTCTTACGATACAGGATATGGGAAATCGAGCTTTATATAAAGAAAGCTTTATTGTACCTGGGTGCTACCCTTCTCATACTGATCACGTATTTAATCCTGATCTATCTGGTCAACCGATGGTCAGAGGGCACCTCCGATCTCACCCGCTTCCTGTCCCTGGCTGTTTCAGTCATCTTATTCCTGGTACTGCGCGACCGGCTGCAAAAATGGATCGACAGGTTGTTTCGCCGGGAAACCTATGACTCGGCGACGGTCGTTTCCGGTTTTGAAGAGAAGCTGGCCGGGATCTACCGGCCGGATGAAATCACAACACAGATCGCACTGCAAATCGATGAAATCTTTCATTTTAAAACGTTCATGCTGGGTCTCAAAAAAGAGGGACTCTTCTACCAGCCGGTAATTGTCCTTGGAAAGGAAGTGCCCCCGGATCAGGAATTCCAGATTGACTATGAATTAGACAATCGCTTGAGAAAACCACAGGTATTCTCACCAGGTGAACTGGATCAGCAACCGCCGATCCTTCAAAAGATCCCCGGGGAGCTGATCGTTCCGCTGCTGAAGGAAGGACAATCCTTCGGTTTCTTCCTCTGCGGACCGAAACAATCTGAAAGGTCCTATTCCACCCAGGACATCCGGGTGCTGCAGCTCATCGCCAAACGGGTCATCGCCCTGTTCCATACGGCAAGCCTTTACCAGAAAGATCTCGACCGGCAGCTTATGCTGGAACGCGAGCGGGCAAGGATCTCGCAGGACATGCACGATGACGTGGGGGCAAGCCTCACCCGCATTTCGATCCTGAGCGACCTTGCCAGGCGTAAAGATGACGTCACCGGTGAAACCAAACAATGGCTCAGCCAGATCAGCGATACCTCACGGAGCGTCATGGAAGAGATGAGCCAGATCGTCTGGGCGCTCAATCCCCGAAACGATACGCTGGAAGGCCTCATCGCCTACATCCGCCGCTTTGCAAACGAATACCTCGAGCCCACCTCCATCCATTGTTCCTTCGACCTCCCCGCTTCCTTGCCCTCCACGGTATTGACCGTTGAAACCAGGCGCAACGTTTACCTGGTCGTCAGGGAAGCGCTGCACAATGTGGTAAAGCATTCCGGTGCAAAAAATATTAATATCGTATTGGAAATGAATGAGAAAGCGCTCCGGATCAAAATTAAGGATGATGGGAAAGGATTTGATCCCGGCAGGCTTGAATTTCCGGGGAATGGATTGGTTAATATGAGGAAGAGGATGAATGATATTGGGGGAGAAATTTTAATCAAATCTGAACCAGGTTCCGGAACCGAGATTGAATTAATTGTTTCATTGAAATGATTTTATTTCTCGCTGATTTTCGAAGAATCACTGGTATGAACCCCAGGGCAAGCCCTGGACCCTAATTCCGGCGCAAGCACCGGGGAATTAACCCTTTTACCCCTCCCCCGTCCCCTCCCCTGCTAGCAGGGGAGGGGTGCAGGGGTAGGGTACATTAAAAGCGCAGATTCACGTGGATTTTTTTAAGGGCCGCTACATCTGCTGAAATCTGCGTATCAATCTGCGTTTATCTGCGAGAAAAATACAAGCAGGGGTTGATGAGTCGGCAGTCAGGACAGGGATTTAAGTTCGGGAATGCTCCAATACTACCTTCTCAATCCGCTTCTTTACATCGATCCATTTTAGCTTAGGGTTTTCTATCAAAACCGGCCAATCTGCCAGATCCACATCATCAAAGTAAATCAGGCTTTTAAGAATATGCCCAACCCTTTCCTGTTTGTATTTTTTTTGATAGAATTCCAGCATACTTCCAAGACTATAATTTTGAAGAAGATAGAAGATGTCGATGAAATCCTTGGACCGCTGACCGCTGGTTGAGATGGCGTTCAGTTTCATCGCAATAATATCGGGCACCGATAAAACATTCACCTCGTGCATTGTTTCTGGTTCGGCAATGAGTTCATAGCGGTGAGCCAGCAAATCGACATTAATTTCTCCAACAAACCCTTTTAGTGTATTGGATGCTGAAAGATATAACTGGAAGGAAAAATCTTGCTGTATTTGTTCCAGAATAACGGCTGAATCAAAGTCGAAATTGGAGAACAGGTCGATATCAAATGATTTGCGATGGTTAAGGTGTAAAGCCAGCGCAGTCCCCCCGACCAGGTAAAAGCCCTTGAGATAGGGTTTGTTTTGTAAAGACTTTATGAGTTCCAGTGTTGTGGCTTCGACTGCTTTAACTGGTAACATCTGAATGATTTGACAGATTTATGAAATAATTTGGAGACAAAATTTAAGGTTTTCGGATCGAGATAAGGCAGACTGCATAGCACCTCCACAACCTTTTCACGGCTATATAAGCTGATCAGCAGGTTCATTTCATTGACTTCACCAAGTGTAAATACCCGTTCTATGATCAGTCGGTAAGATGAATTTTCATCTAATCCCGCAAGATCAATATCCCAGAAATATCGTGCATTTAACCGTGAAATAATAGAATTTTCAGCGTTCATCCGAATATTATTCCTACTTCAAAGATAGTGAATTACATTGATATTAATTAGATTAATAGAACAATTTCTCCATAAATGCAAACGATGTTGTCCAATTTTTAGTTGAAATTAAGAGGATTCCGGAGTTGGCTCGTGAACGAATTTGATTATTGCTTCTTTCATGATTTTTAAGTTTCTAAAATTATCAACTTTTCTCAATTTCCACTCAA
>JAKLFC010000022.1 GCA_022711405.1 Bacteroidota bacterium | reverse complement strand
TTCAGGGTTTCAGGGTTTCAGGGTTTCAGGGTTTCAGGGTTTCAGGGTTTCAGGGTTTCAGGGTTTCAGGGTTTCAGGGTTTCAGGGTTTCAGGGTTTCAGGGTTTCAGGGTTTCAGGGTTTCAGCGTTTCAGCGTTTCAGCGTTTCAGCGTTTTTTGAGGCCAGAGTATTCTGAGTTTTTCAAGTATGATATGAAATGAGATAATTTTCCTGAAAGATTTAAGCAATCATTTATCAACTCATTGTATTTTTCCTCGCTAATATATTCTGCATCGACCATCCGGTGAACCTGTGATCGGGTTTCGCCCAATGATCCTTTGGCAATGAAAAGAAAATTCAGGAATTCCTTTTTCCCATCCCTTTCAAATCCTTCTGCGATGTTATCCATTACGGACCCGGAAGATCCCAGGATCTGATGCTTCAACGCATAATTCTTTGACAGCTCCGTATTGACAGCAATATCCCATAATTTACGATGCAGCACCCTGGCATCCTTCCACACCTCCAAATCTTCAAATCGCCTTACCGTCATAAAACATCTATTAATTACCCTAAAACCCGAATCTTAAACTACAACACTTGAACACCTACGGTGTAAACTCTGAAACCCTGAAACTCTGAAACTCTGAAACTCTGAAACTCTGAAACCCTGAAACTCTGAAACCCTGAAACTCTGAAACTCTGAAACATCAAACGGTATCCATAAAATTCTTCTCCGTCCGGTTAAAGATGACCAGCCCGAGGAGAAACACTGCGACGGTGAAGCCGAACGAGTACGCCAGCCCACTCCAGCTGAACCCTCCCACCCCAAGGAAGGCATAACGGAACGTCTCCACGATGGACGACATGGGATTGGCGATGATGATCCAATGATACTTCTCAGGGATGGCGGAGATCGGGTAGATGATCGGCGTGGCGTACATCAGCAGCTGAATGCCGAAATTCACCAGGAACTGCAGGTCGCGGTACTTGGTGGTCATGGCCGATACCAGCATGCCGAACCCCAGCCCCATCACGCCCATCATCACCACCAGGACAGGGAACAGCAACAGGTGAATGTTGGGATGAATGGCTGCTCCCCTGATGGCATAAACCACCATGAACGTCAGGAACAGCAGCAGCTGGATCCCGAAGGTGATCAGGTTGCTGATGGTCACCGACAGCGGGACGACCACACGGGGGAAATAGACCTTGCCGAAGATGCCGGCGTTGGCCACGAAGCTGTTGGAGGTCTTTGAGAAACAGCTGGCAAAATAGTTCCATGAGGTGATGCCGGCCAGGTAGAACAGTACCGGTGGCAGGCCGTCGGTGGGGATCTTTGCGAAGTTGCCGAAGACGATGGTGTAGACGGCGGTGGTGAGGATGGGCTGGATGAAGAACCACAGCGGCCCCAGGATCGTCTGCTTGTACACGGCGACAAAGTCGCGGTGCACGAAGAGGGTCAGGAGATCGCGGTACGACCAGATGTCCTTCAGTCGCAGATCCAGCAGCCTATCGCGCGGGGTTATGGAATAGGTGTAATCTTCTTTCATTGCAACGAGCCCGGAATTCTCATGAATATCCAACATACGAACATACGAAGTGGAACTAGAATTGGAAGGCGAAGTGGATTTATGATTGGAATACAGAAATCCGAACTTTTTCTTCTACTCAAAAATCGCCTTCTACTTAAACTTCGACTTCTACTTCGTATGTTCGTATGTTGGATATTCATTTATGGCTCCGCCCGGTCAGTCACAGAAGCGACTTAGCGCTGGGTTCCGGTGCAAGCACCGGGGATCTTCCTACTACCCCTCCCCCGTCCCCTCCCCTGCTAGCAGGGGAGGGGTGCAGGGGTAGGGTACATTAAAAATATCTCATTTACCCTCTTCCCAAAGCAACAACGCTTCGGGGTATACCTTTAAAAACTCCTCCTGTTCGTCCTTGCGGATGATAATGAACCGTATCCGCCGGCTGATCTCTATCTCGGCCTTCTCGATCAACCGCAACAGGTACTTTGTGTCGATCCCGTTGCCCACCAGCAGCAGGTCAACCACGGGATTGTCCTGCCCACGGGCAAAGCTCCCGATCACATAGGCGCAGTGCAGCCCTCCCAGCTTGGTCACGACACGGTCAAGGATCTGATCGATACCGGTGTGCTTCATCAACAGGCCATGGATGTCAGGGAAAAGAGGATGCCTCCGGTTGGCACGGTACATCTTCTTGTTACCGGCCATCTCGGTATTCAGCAACCCGGCTTTCTCAAACCGGTTCAGTTCGACCCTGATGGCGTTGGTGGATTCGTCGAATTCGTTTTCCAGGTCCCTTAGATAAGAGGTGGTGCGGCTGTTCAGGAAGAATTTCATCAACAGCTTTACACGGGTCCGTGAAGTGATGAGCGTGTCAAGCACTGCGTCAATATTGAGTAACAAAATTACTCAAATATTTGTGAAAAACAAATTTTTTTTGTTAAAAAATACCTGTCAAATCGTTACCCCCTGTATAATTCTCAGTAATCACTGGTATGGATCCCAGGGTAAGCCCCGGACCCAGATTCCGGTGCAAGCACCGGGGACTCACCATTTCCACTTTCTTTTCGGGGTTCCGTGCTGGTCTTCTTCAGGGCAGATCATCCGGTAGATCTCGCTCCAGCCCGGCAGACCGCCCAGGTTCCGGTCATCTATATAGAAATCTGCTATGATCTTGCGGCTGATGCCCGCTTCCCACTTTTCTTCCGGAAATTGTGCATTCACGGCATAAAATTCCAAACCGCGGGCGCGGCAGAAATGAATGGCTTCTTCCAGTTCCCTGCCGGTGCGGAACGTCCACAGGATCAGCTGATGTCCCTTCTTTTGAATCTCTTTCAACGCATCCGTGGCAAAAGGGAGTTCTTTGCCAATGTCAGGATACCTGTTCTCTACGATGGTGCCATCAAAATCTACGGCGATGATCATAAAATTTGCACTAAATGCTCCTCACACTACCCGGGGTAGGGTATATTAAATATCCAACATTACCTCAATCTATGCTTCAGTTTGCGCCACAACCGGTGTAAGCTGCTCCTCTTCACCTCCTCATCATAGTATCCCTTTTTGTATCGTCCATAAGGATAGGTGGATTGTGAACCGGAATAGTAGCTGTATTTATTTCCGAATCTTGTAATTTTTATATCATTGATTAGCAGCGTTATATTATTCAGCGCATGAATTTCAGCAAGGTGATTGATCAGTTTGATCATCTTTTTATGGCTGGAGTTCGCTCTTAGCACAAAAAGGTTCAGGTCAGCAAGCCGTCCGGTGAGGAGCCCGTCCGTAACGATAGAAACAGGGGCATTGTCCAGAATGATGTAATCGAACATTTCACGTGACCTGTCCAAAAAACTCTTCAGTTCCGGTTTACCCAGCAATTCCGCCGGATTGGGAGGTATGGGGCCTGAGGGTGCCAGCCAGAGATTCTCTATATCGGTGCTCAGAATGATCTCTTCAAAGGTATTGTTACCGATGAGCCAGGTGCTGATGCCTTTCTGATTGGAGGCATCGAAATATTTATGCAGGCTGGGTTTTCTCAGGTCGCAGCCTGCCAGCAGGACCTTTTTTTCATTGACTGCCAGGATGCAGGCAAGGTTCACGGCTATGAACGATTTACCTTCTTCAGGGCTGGTCGACTGAATGCTGATTATTTTCTGAAGCGGATCGCTCAACAGGTACTGCAGGTTGGTGCGGATGCTCCGGAACGATTCAGTAAAGCTTGAGTGCGGATGATTCAGTACCGGGACGGGCGACTCATACCCGCTGTGGATGATATTGCCCACAATGGGCAGACGGGTGTTCTGTTCCACATCGCCGCGTGATGCGATGCTGTCGTCAAGGTAGCTAATCACGACGATGATGAGCAGTGGTATGGCCAGTCCCAGGAGCAGACCTGTCAGGACCTTACGGGAGCTGCTGGTGCCCGTCACTCCGACGGTTTGCATCCTGGCAGGGTCGATCAGCTGTATGTCCGAGACGCTCGACGCCAGTGTAATGTAGATCTCCGCCCTTTTCTGCAGCAGGAATGTGTAGATCTCGTTTGTAAGGTCGTATTTGCGTTGTATATTGATCAGGCTTTGTTCTTTCACGGGCAGTTCGTTGAGCTGGAGGTTGGCGTCCTGCTTCTGCCGTTCCAGATCCCTGATGACCACCAGTGCATTGTCGATCAGGTTCCTGATGTTCTCTTTCAGCAGGTTGATGGTTTGCAGGATCTCCTGGTTGAGCAGGATCAGGGAAGGATTATTTTCCCTGGCGCTGACCGACAGCACCTGGCGGCGGTTATACAGGTCACCCAGTTTCACGATGAGTCCGTTGAGCAGCAGGTCTTCGATTCCCACCACAGAGGGTGCGAACACCTTATCCTGCAAATCGGCCCGTTCGATATAGGATTGCAGGTTCCGCAGGTACTCCAGCTGCATCCGGTTACGGGCCAGGTCTCCGTCAATGTTTTCGAGGTTTTGCATCACCTGGGTGCCCTTGGTGCCAAGGTCGAGGATCTGGTTCCGCGCACGGAACGCTGAATAAATGGCTCCTGCCTGGCTCAGTGAATCGGAGATCCCCAGCAGCTGCGAGTCGATGAATTCAATGGATCGCCGCTGCGTTTCGGTGGACCGTTCCAGCTTTTCAGCGATATAGGTCCGGATCAGTTCGTTGATGTATTCCACGATGCGCTGGGGATTGCTGCCGCTCATCTGCAGCTGCACCACATCGCTGTAATCGTCCTTCAGGGCCACGCTGAGCGTTCCCATGCAGGCACCGGTCTGCTGGTTGAGGTCATTGAAGGTAAAGTAATAGACCCAGTCTTTTCCCAGGACTGCTCCGGGTTTTTTATCCAGCGTAAAACTGAACCAGGAGTTGGCAAAGGGCCGGCCAAAATAGCCTCGTTCCTCAAAGGCGATGCCCTGACCGGCGCCGCCGGAAGATTCCATCTCGACCCTTACGATGTATTCATCCCCGGAGACCGGCGTGATGTACAGGGGGATGCCGGACGGATTAGGGGCATCTTCCGTCTCCGTAACATTGAAAAGATTGTTGGGATAGACTTCCTGCCAGATCAGCACTTTCCTCAGGTAACGCGAAATACCTTTTGGGGTGGCTTTTTTCACAGAGGAAATACTTTTCTCACCCGGTTCCTTTTTCGTGAACCACGACGTTCTCCAGCTGATATTTTGCAGGACCTGACGGTTCAGGGTATAGGAACGAAGGATCGTCATCTGGTTATAGATATCGGCGTAGTTGGTGTAGTACGAGCCCGAGAAAAGGCTCCTCAGGTCGAGACTGTTCGACTGGGAAGGGATCACGATGGTGCTGGATGCGGTGTAGACCGGTTGTTTGAGCTGGTTGGAGAAATATGCCACAGCCATGCCCACAAGTCCGCACAGGACAAGCCAGTACCATTTCCTGAGTACGATGATCAGGTAGCGCCGGTAGTCAATCTCCTGAGGCTGCTGGAAGAATTCGCTGTTGGGATCGGTGGTTTGCATTTTTGGATAATGGAGTGGTGACAGTTTGAGGCAATTAAAGGATAAGTGCCAGAATGGAGATCGTAAAGGATACGATACCGAAAAAGAACGAATACGCCGGTGCGGTCAGCTGGATGGACTTGATCCTGTCAGGCGACAGGAACACGTAATCATCCGGCTGGAGATAGTACGCCTCGGAGGTATAGGCCATGACGGAGGACAGATCCAGCATAAAACTCTTCTTCCCCGTGTCCGTGTTACGGAAGACCATCACCTTCTTCAGGTTTGCCTGGTCGGAGTTGCCCCCGGCCATTGCAAGGGCCTCCAGCACCGTCAGGTGATTTCCGAAATAATAGTAGACTCCCGGACTGCCAACCTCACCCAGGATGATCACCTTATAGTTCACCAGCTTGACCTTTACGATGGCATCCTTCAGGAACTCATTGGCCTTTTGCTGGACAATCTCTTCGATCTCATTTTGTTTGAAACCGGCCACCCTCATTTTACCCATAAAGGGAAGGTTTAGAAATCCATCTTTATCTACTTCATAACCATTCATATATGAGCCTGAAGGTGTGTTGACATTTTCAGCACTGCTGGAAGATGACTGTGATCCCAGGCCGCCGGCCGGATTAAAGATGCGGTTGACATCCTCGTTCAGGGTCTTGATGCTGATATAAAGTATATCGCCCGGCTGGATAAGGTATTCGGTGGCTTCAGGCGGCAGCACGGTGATCAATGAATCGGGCTGTGCATCACGGAAGTAGATCAGCTCCTTATAGCTTCGGCAGGAAAAGAGGGACACGAGAACAAGGCACCAGACAAACGATTGGAATATATTTTTCATGAATTCAAAACCTTACGATCGATACAATCATACGCCAAATATACTCAAGTATTTTACTAAATCAAAGCATCATACCTGAATTACCAGGGATCATGAACAGGCTTCCAGCTGGTAAGCCGGCAGGTCTATCATCAGGTTGAAGTTCAATTCGTTGATCCTCAAAGTAATTCTATTTTTTCCATGGACCGAAATCAATTCGGCCCGCAGTCCCTTCATGATCCCGCTCCTGATCTTCACCCATTGCCCCGGACTGAGCTCTTCATAGCTGACCTCTACCGGGTAATCCGTCTGGCCGAGCATGCATTTCATGGCTTCGATCTGGGGATTGGGGATGATGACATCCTTCCCTTCAAAACGAACCAGGTTGACAACGTGCCGGGTCTGAAGGACACTCAATCGCTCGTGAGGAAAGATCTTCACAAAGGCATACCCGTGGATCACCGGCATATCGACCAATTTTTTCCGGTCCCTCCAGAAACGCAATTGTTTCTGTAACGGCAGGTAACATTCGATGGCTTTCTCCTTAAGCTGTTCGCTGACCTTCTTTTCTGCCCGTGATTTAACCCTGATGGCAAACCAGTTTTTTATTTCAGGTGACGGATACATCTAAAATCTTCCTCTATACTTGTCGATATCATAAATTCGGCGGCGGGGTGCTTCTTTAGAGAAGGGTGAATCGAATTTCCACCCTATCCCGCAATGAAAAGTGACCATAAAGGAATAACCCAGCCTTATGGCCAGTCCTCTCCAGGGGTACAGATCCACTCCCAGCTCTTTCCTGCAGAAGATGCCCTGTCCTCTCATTCCATGGTTCAGGGTGATAAAGTCCATGCCTCCGTAAACGGTGACCACTCTGCTGATCGAATAGGAACAACCGGTCAGTACGGCCCAATAATTGGCCCAGGGGCCTTCCGTATAATGACCTTTGTCGTACGTCACATACACACCAGCTTTCTGTTTAAATAAAAAATTATTGATGGCCACCGTATAGCGCATTGCATCATATTTTGGCTTGGGCAGGTAGCCGACGCCAAACTCGAAACTCGGTATATATTGGGTCCGTAATGCTACAAGTTTCATGTATGACTGTCCTGAACTGACAGTTGATAAAAACAAGACCAGATATACTAAAAATAATTGCCTCCTCATCTCATGTATCAGAAGTCTCTGCCTTCGGGCTTTCAAATATACGGATGAAACGAATGAAACGCACTAAAATAAACATGAATAAGCAACGTAAAAGTCTTCAGTTTGATAATAAATGGAGCTACCTGGTCGAAACAAAGGTAGAAAGGGTAGCTTCAGAATATTTATACGAAGGCTGCGCCAGAATGTTTGGGGTGGGAATCACTGGTATGAATCCCAGGGCAAGCCCTGGATCCTAATTCCGGTGTAAACACCGGGGAATTTACCCTTTTACCCCTCCCCCGTCCCCTCCCCTGCTAGCAGGGGAGGGGTGCAGGGGTGGGGTACCTTAAACACGATCATGACAGATTTTCCCTGAACCTGTAATGCACTTCCTTCTCCGTGTAGACCATTTCGATGACCTTCATCAGGATGAAATCCACCAGCATGTCCTCTGCCTGGCTGCGTGAAAGATCCGTCAGCTGGCACAGTTCCAGCAGCGTGATGGTCCCTTTTTCCTCCAGGTAACCGAGAAACTGCCGCTCCTTATCCGTATACTGAATGACAGCTTCCTCCCCTGCCGCCTGCTTTTCCCACACTTTCAGCAACACCCTGTTGGCCAGCAGGTTCTGGTCGCCGGCGCGGATATATGCAAGCCATTTCCCATCCGGTTCCAGGACGAGATACGGCACCTGGTCCCCTTTTGAGATCATCACCTCCAGCACCGTCTTCCCCCCGATCACCCACTCCTTCGTGGAGTACCTGACCAGCGGCCGGGTGTACATCTGTGCAGCCATCTGCACCATGTACTTCTCTTCCCCGGAGCGGATGCCGGCGATCGCACCGTTGTCCTTCACGCCGATGAGCAGCGTGCCGCCATCGGTGTTCGCAAACGCCACCAGCGTCCGCGCAATTTTCCGCGAGTCGGAGATCTCGAACTTGAAATCAAGCGTCTGATTTTCACCGCGTTGGATCAAATCGGTTATGTGGTGAGGTTTTGGCACTAGTAAATTGTCAAAGTGTCAAATTGTTAAATCGCCTGCTCACTTCCAGCCCCTCCCCAGTTGGGGAGGGGTTGGGGAGGGGTATTCTTCAAGCCCCTCCCCTCCTGGGGAGGGGTTGGGGAGGGGTTACACCAGCACCACCCTCCCCCATCCCTGTCCCAGGTCGTTACGGAAATCGTAGTATGCACCCACGACCCGCAGTTCATCCTTTTGGATCAGCTCCTGGTACTTGCCGGTTGCAATTTTTACCTGGTACCGAATGTTGTTCAGGACATTTTCCCGCACAAGCTGATCATAATCAGTATCTTGCAACGATTCCACCGAATATGTGGGCAGCGACAGCAATTCTCTGCGGATGGTCCGGGGTTCGCCGCGCACACCCTTTATCCTTGCTTTGACCGCGCCGCAGTCGGTATGTCCCACAATGAGGAGCAGGGGCGTTTTCAGGTGATAGATGCCATAATCAAGCGATCCTTCGCATGTGGCTACCTGGTTACCGATGTTCTTTATGACAAACACCCGGTTGACCGGATCCTGCACGATGATCTGCGAACTGACACGTGAATCGGAACAGGTCAGCATGGTGATCTGGGGCGACTGGCCCCTGGAATGGCCTAAAAAGTAATCCAGATCGTGCGACCGGACATACTCCTCATTGTCATTCAGGATCTTGTCGAGCAGTTGCTGATGTATCGTCATGGAATGAAAAGTTGTTAATCGCGGGGGACCCTTCCCATTTACCCCTCCCCCGTCCCCTCCCCTGCTAGCAGGGGAGGGGTGCAGGGGTAGGGTACAGTAAATCTACCAGTACACTGCAAATTTATTAAAAGGATTCCAATTCTCGATTATCATTTCGGAGGGATGATCCTCACGTTAATTTCGCTGACGATGTCCAGCGCCGTGGTCAGCGTGCTCAGGTCCGGATCCAGGGATCCGTCGGCGCCGCTGTAATGGGAGTGGCCTATCGGTGCAAGAAGGTATTCATTGACCGTTTCTGAAAGGTCAAGTGTGACAGCATAGACTACCGCCGGCTGTGCGGAGGTCCTGTACTCGTAATCTTCAGGAAACTTTGCATTGTTCCAGTAATCGTTCCAGTCCCACGATTGGTTGATCTCGAACAGAAGGTTGATCTTTCCGGTCCGCGGTTGATCGGTCCTGGTCTGCAGGATAAAGTCCGATGGAGGAGTTGCGCCTGTGTAGGCGTCGGGAACAGGGTGTTGCGGATCGGGGATATAAAGCCCATCCTCTGCCTGGACGCCCCTTTTGTGCGCCCAGTACGGCAGTGCTGCCGGACGGCGTACCATGCCCGGCTGCCAGACGCCGGCCGACTTGTCGCCGTGCCCGTAGATGCTGGTGGCCATGGAGGTATTGATAAAAAGTGTCTGGATGTAGCGGCCAGCGGTGTCTTCCAGCCATATCGCCATCATGGGATGGTTATGGTGCTCGCCCGCACGCATTTCCACCTCCAGCCCAATCCCCTTGCCGTCTGCATTCGTCTGAAAGACAAGCACCTCCGACTGCACCGTTTTCTTTTTCTTTTTTTTGTCTTCCTGAGAAAAACCATTTCCAATGGCATAACCCACCACTCCTACCAAAACCATGATAACAACCAGAGCTGAACTATATCTCTTCATGTCGTAATAATTTATTTAAAATCAAATTTCAAATAGCAAAAATCAAAAATCAAATTTCCCTTATGCCTTATGCCTTTCTAAAACTCCACAATCACCCCCACCGTTGGCAGCACCGTCCCCGTATTGCTGCCGATTTCTCTCAGCACATAACGTGTGGGATCGGTGGGATTGATGACAGGTATGCCATTGGTGTCGGTATTGGTATAGTCAGGCGGAGTCTCAGCCTTAAAGTTATACACATTCTGGATATCCACGTACAGGTTCAGCGACCATTTCTTAAAGAAGAACTCTTTATCCACACGGATATCGAGCTGGTGGAACCGTGTGAGTCGCAGCGTATTATAAAGATCATAATCCGGGATGGCACGGTTGTTCACCTCCCAGGCTTCGATCAGGCTCGATCTCTCCAGGTCGGCAGGCGTGTAGGGAGCTCCTCCCGCAAACCGCCACTTGATCCCCGCGCTCCAGCTCTTGCCGAACTTGCGCAATACGGTGATGTTGAACAGGTGTTTGTTATCCCATGCCGAAGGGATGAATTCCTCCTTTGAATTGGTGAACTCGCTTCTGACCAGTGTGTAGGATGCCAGGATGTTGAAGCCCATCAGGTCGGTATCCCTGAAATAGATCTCCAGGCCATATGTTCTGCCTTTGGATGTGGAGGTGACGGCTTCGTCGCCGTACACTCCAAAATCAGCCCCCTTGGAGGCCATAGAGACCGAATCGGTGACAGAGAAGGGATAATCGGCATAATGCTTATAAAATCCCTCCACGGTGAGCCTTGCATCGTCGTTGGGACGGTATTCCACGCCTCCGACCAGCTGGTCGACATAGATGTATTTGATTCCCAGGTCTTTATTAACCAGGACTCCCTCATTGTTGCGGTGGCCCAGCATGGTATAGGGAGGCAGCTGGTAGTACCGGCCGGTGTTGAAATTCAGGTAAAACTGTTTGGTGAGCGAATAGGAAGCAGACAGGCGGGGCGAGATCTGCTCCAGCGGATTGGACATCTCCTCACTGTAACTGTTCCCGTCCATCCTCAAGCCAAGCGACAGGGTCAGCCGGTCGCGGACAAATCCCTTGCTGACCTGGCCAAACAGACCGTATTTGAACAGGTCGGTAGAGGAGTTGTAGTCCAGCACCTGCTGTTCGTTGGCGATAAAGACCTTCTGGAAGGTCTCGATGTTGTATTTTGCGTATTCCAGCCCTGCTCCGTAATTGATCTTATACCCCGACAGGCTCGTGTTCTTCTCGTAGCGCAGCTTGTTTTCGATCTCCTGTGACTGGAAATCCAGTAATTTCTTATCGGGATCACTCTCATCGTTGTCCTCGTACTTATAGGCTACATTGTTGAGCATGTTCCTGCTGAGCACCAGGGTATGGTACCCTTTTTCCCCGAAATGTTTGTACACGGCTCCAATGGCATAGCTCCACTGTTCGTTCACGGGGAGGTAGCCAAGGAGGTACTGCTGATCGTCGGTGGGATCCTTGATGCCTGTGTTCAGCGACGAGTTGTCGAGCGCACCGACGCTGATGATGCTGAGCTGGTTCTTCTTGTCGAAATCATGCTTGATCTTGACCTGGTAGTCGTTGTAGGTGGGCAGGAATGGCAGTTCGAGCACACTGAAGAGGAACTGGAGGTACGATCGCCGGACGGAGAAGATGAAGTTGGTCTTCTCTCCCATGGGGCCGTCGAGCGTCAGGCCGAGGTCGCTGGCGCCGACGGTGGCACGGAATTTCAGCTTGTCGCGGTTGCCTTCCTTCTGTTTAAATTCCAGCACCGAGCTCATGGCGTTGCCGCGGTCGGCCGGGAATGCGCCCGAATAGAAGTTCACTTCCCTGACGAAGTCAACGTTCAGGATCCCCACCGGTCCGCCGGAGGCGCCCTGCGTGGAGAAATGGTTCAGGTACGGTATTTCGATATCGTCGAGGTAAAACCGGTTCTCGCTGGGCCCTCCTCCCCTGACGATCAAATCATTGCGGAATCCGAAAGGAGTCGCTCCCACTCCCGGAAGCACCTGCACCACTTTGGAAATATCACGATTCCCGCCTGGATTCTTCTCTATCTCCGAAATGCCGAGCGTCTGCATCGAAAGAGGGCTCTCATCGTTCTTCATGAACGGTGACGCCTTCACGACCACACCCTGGAGCTGGACCACCAGCGGGGTCATGGCAATGTCGAGGTAGGTTTCCTTGTTGTTGATGATCTGGATCTCTTCCGTGATCTTATCTTCATACCCCACTGAAGTTACCTGCAAACGGACAAATCCCGGCTTAATGGCTGCAAAGATAAAATTCCCGTCCAGGTCCGACACTGAGCCGTTCCTGGGATCGCCCCAGATGATCAGGTTGGTGAAGGGCAGAGGTTCGTTGGTGGAGGCGTCGTATACACGCCCCCTGATGGAGCCCGTTTGTGCGGAAATCTGACCCCAGGCGATAATAAATAACAATAATATTAAATTTCTTCTCATATGTGATTAGTAATAACTTTGTTTAGGCACAAAAAGACTCCTTCCTTGATCAAAATCAAATTATATTTCAGTTACAACAACTACTTCAATTACCCTGGCCTTCAGGCCAGGGAGTCTGGAAGCCAAATTAAATCAGGGCTTTAGCCCCGAACAGTATCCAATGTTATATTTTGGGCTAAAGCCCAATTCTGTATTCCACTCCTTAGCCCCCGCGCTAAAGCGCGGGGTAAGTACCTGACGCTTTTCTTTAGTCCACGCGCTAAAGCGTGGAGTAAGTACCTGACTCTTTTCCTTAGCCCCCTCTCTGAAGCGCAGGGTAAGTCACCTTCGATTGATATTGCTTTGTTAATGTTCTCAAACAAAAGTTTAAACAAATTTGTTCACCTGATCCAGAATTAGTTTCACTTTATCTTCCTCCGGAAGATTTCCTTCGATCCACTGGATGCGTATTCCCGATCGCTCCATTCGCCGGAACCAGGTCATCTGCCGTTTAGCGAACTGGTGGATGGCGATGGTGAGCAGTTTGACCATCTGTTCCCGTGTGATCTCACCCAGGACGTATTGCGTCAGGAATTTATATTCCAGCCCGTAAAATTTAAGCTGGTTAGGGCGCAGGCCTCCGGCAAGAAGCCGTTGCACCTCCACCACCATCCCCTTCTGCAACCGCGACTGCAGTCGTTCCGTGATCCTTGCGCGAAGGGCAGGCCGGTCGTAAAGAATGCCAAAAACGCGTGACTCCGGGCCTGGGGCCGGTGCTGCGTACTGAGGAAAACGCTGTCGGAACGATTGGATCTCAATGGCGCGAATGAGGCGTGTATGGTCCGTTATGTCAGAGACATTATGAAGCGATTTGCAGGATGCAAGCAGATGGACCAGTTCCTCATGGGACATTTTTTCCAGCTCACTTCTAAGTTTTTGATTATCAGGAACATAATGCAGATCATAATTTTTCAGCACAGCTTCAAGGTAAAGACCTGTCCCTCCGCAAAGGATGGGCATTTTTCCGCGGGACAGGATTTCCTGGTAAGCTACAGTAAAATCGCGCTGATATTCATAGACATTGTACTCATAACCAGGCTCTGCGATGTCGATCAGGTGATACGGAATTTTGCTGCCGTCCACTTCATAGTCCGCATAGTCCTTTCCGGTGCCCAGGTCCATACCGCGGTACACCTGGCGGGAGTCGGCCGAGATAACCTCGCCATGGACCTTTGCAGCTACCAGGGCAGCAAGGCGGGTCTTTCCTGTGGCAGTGGGACCGAGGATCGTGATCATGAGGCAATTCTAATATGTCCGCTTTATACCCGCCTGCTTCAGAATAGCGTAGAAAGTACCTTTAGGAAGATCTTTGCCTCCATGATAGGGAACAATGACCCTTTTTTGAGTAACTGGATTTCTATAAAGCAAATGACTTCCTTTCGACCTGGATAGAATGAAACCATTGATCTCCAATATCTTTATAAGGTATGCTGGTGACAGATTCATACCATTTCCAAATTCAATAAATACTCTAATGATTCTTTATCATCAGGAACAGATTCACCATTTTCTTTCAGGTCAGCAACGTAGACAGTAATTGCCTCACGTGCCATTTCAATAGCTTCATCTATCGTTTCACCGTAGGTTATACACCCGGGGAGGGCAGGAACAGTTACTGTATAGCTACCTTCAGGTTCTTTATGAAGAAAGACCTTATAGGTTAGTGTATCTTTGAGTTGGTTCGCTGTCATAGCATCTATTGGATTATGCATATCTATGCAAAAATAATCATAATTAAGTCAAATCAGATTCTATCCGTTCACAATACGTCGAATATTGTGGCATCAAAAAAATATTAATTTATATTTTATAAAGATGAATTATATTTACAAAAAATATTGCTATGAAATCCACCACATTTACAAGCTCGCTTCCCTCGGACCTGATTGGATTGCTGGATCATTATGCGCAAAAGTTCAACGTACCGAAGAATCATATCCTGGAACAGGCATTAAAGGTCTATTTTGATAAACTCAAAAAAGCTGAATACATCTATTCATTCAAAAAAGCAGCCGGCGACCCCGGGATGTTGACAATGGCAGAAGAAGGACTTGCTGATTACCTGAAGATACTGGAGGAGGAAGCATGAAACAGCGGGAAATCTGGATCTCGGATCTGAGTCCGGTAAAAGGAAGTGAACAAAGAGGGATCCGTCCTGTGGTGATCATCAGCGGAAATGCCATGAATGATCACCTGGGTATCAGTATCATCTGTCCACTGAGTTCTGTTATAAAAAACTACGCAGGATGTCTGGTGCTCCAAAAGAATGAGATCAACGGACTTGATCAGGACTCCGAAGTGATCACCTTCGAGATCAATACCATTGCTAAAGAAGGACTGATACGAAAAATCGGAGAAATCTCAAAAGAACAGCTTGAAGTGGTGATCAAAGGGTTGAATGAGGTCCTGAGATATTGATCGAAGTTGAGAATGGTGCAACGAATTAATATCCCTTGATCAAGTTTCCGCTTTCGCAAGGATGATTGCCCGTCGAATGGGTTTAAAACGTTCATGAGCAGTAATGCAGGTCCTTGCATTCGCAAGGATGACTGCCATCAGGAATTGGAAATAAGGGGGCGATAAAATTTGCCGGCAAATTTTATCGCCCCCTTCCTTTCATCGCTTGCATACGTCATCCCGGCGAAAGTCGGGACCGTCATTTTGCCTGGCCTGTTCTTCTTCCTCGGCTAAAAGGATTCTTACCTCATTCAGCCCGGTAATGGACGACAGAGCAAAATCGAGCGTCTCCAGCTTAAACTTTTGATTTTTGCTCTTTGCTCTTTGAAATTTGCTCTTAAAATACTCCCTCAGGTTCTCCTCATCCGTAGTCGATATCTCCTTATGCGTTGATTTAAGGTACTGCAGTATCCGCAGTCCATCCACCCTGCTGATGCAGGCCCTGACGAATTGTTCCCTCGTGCGGTAATTCTGTCGCAGGGGCTGCCACAGATCGCTTGTTTTAAAGGCCACGTTCAAAAAAGCCGTCATGGGTGTATCCACATCTTTATCATAGAGAGCCGGGAAGAGGTCATATGTGGTCCGGATGTCATTGAACAGCTGGTACGGATAGATCGGGTAGCTGCTCCAGTCGCCTTCCCTGCCTTTGATCATGGCAGGGCCGGTGCCGAAGAGCACCCTGTCGGAGAACCGGGCTGCGGGGTACACCCGTTCGCTGTTCCAGTGCAGGATCCTGCCAAACTTGGCAAGTTTCTGCAGGAAGTAGAAGTCCTCTCCGCTTTTATGGGGAGTGATGCCTCCCACCCGTCGGTAAGCCGAAACCGGGCAGGCCATGGCGGAGCCGATCGCCGTGAACCGGTACGGGCTATCTATCCTCCACATATTCAGCGCGTAATAGCGCATGTAGATCTCATAGCGCAGGATGCACCGGTCTGTGATCTCATCCCCGGTCAGCAGGTGGAAATAAGGGACCGAGAGTCCAGCCACGCCGGGATGCCGGAGGAAGGTTTCGCGGATGGATTCCAGGTATGTGTTGCTGAAGGCTGTATCGGCGTCAAGGCTCAGGATGATATCGCCGGGCTCCGCCTTTGAGCTGATGGCATCCATGACGGTTTTGCGTGCCCATCCCACACCGTAATGGCTTCCTGTCCAGCCTTTGCCCGGGGAGGAGCGGTCGATGATGGTCAGGGGCAGATCTGCGCAACGGTTGAGTATTTCCAGTGTCCGCTGGTTATCCTCGCAGGCATGCCTTTTTACCGGATCGTTCCACCACGGTTCCGGCTGGTTCACACAGACAAACAGTTCGAAATCCCTTAGGTTTTGTTCTCTGATGAAGGAAAGAAACGGAAGGATATATTCAGACTCCTGCAGGCACGGCAACGCAACAAATATCCGCATATCTAAACTCTTTATACCTCTTTGCCTCTGCGCCTTTGTGCCTTATGCCTTTTGCCTTTTGCCTTTTGCCTTTTGCCTTTTGCCTTTTGCCTTATGCCTTTTTATTCAATCCCCGCAAAATGCTTCATGAATTGCACCCTCTCGTAAGGGGCAGGATTCTCAGCCTTTTTGTAGCTCAGCATGCCGAAGAAGTCGTCTATTTTGCTGAAGTTATGACGGTCCATCCATCCCTCCAGTTCCTCCACCATCTTCCCCAGGTGACCATAGCCGTTCTTATAAAGAGCCGACACGCACTGGACGGCTTTGGCCCCTGCCAGGAGCTGTTTGATGACAGCCTGGCCGTCATGTACACCGGTAGACGCAGCCACGTCGCAGTGGACCTTATCGGACAGGATGGCCACCCACCGCAGCGACATGGCCAGCTCTTCCGGCGTGCTGAAAACGTTGGTGGCAGTCACCTTGAAGTGTTCGATGTCAATGTCGGGAGAAAAGAAACGGTTAAAAAGGACCAGTCCGGAGATGCCTGTCCAGGAGAGTTTCAGTGAGAACTTGGCCAGGTCTGAAAAATAGTAGCTGATCTTGACGGCCAGAGGGATGGTGATCTGTTTCAGTACGCTTTGAATGATGTCGAGGTAGATCTGTTTATTTTCCTCGCCATTCATCCGTGGATCGGATGGCAGGATGAAGATGTTCAGCTCCAGGGCATCTGCGCCGGCATCCTGTACCTTTCGGGCGAAAGTGATCCATTCGTGGGGAGAAGTGCAGTTGATGCTCGCAATGATGGGAATGGACACCCTGCTCTTTGCCTCCCTGATCGTATTGAGGTATTCTCCAACAGCATTCTCCCTGGAGTAATTGCTGATATAATCCAGCGCTTCGGCATATCCATACGGAGTATCCACTGAACTCAGGTTCAGCGACCTGTTGATGTCGAGCCGTATCTGTTCTTCAAAAAGGGACTTCATAACCACTGCTGCCCCTCCGTTCTTTTCCACTTCGACAATATTTTCCACTGTCCGAGTCATACCTGAACTGCCGGCGATGATCGGATTTCTCAACTTAAGTCCCATAAACGTCGTTGAAAGGTCAACCATAGATCAAGGAATTAATGAATGAATGAAGTAATGGCTTGCCAAACGGTTAACAAAAGTAAGGATACTAATTGAATTTCCTAAAAAAGAAGGATAATTTCACTGACATCCCATGGCGGATATTCTTTTGGATTTCTTTATTTTTGATTCTTTAATTGTATATTTGCCTAACGACAACATCGCTGTACCATGGAAGACATTGTCAAAGAATATACGAACGGGGAAGTCACGATCGTGTGGAAGCCCAGGAAATGCTTTCATTCAACCAATTGCTTCCGTGGATTGCCAGGGGTTTTCGATGCGGCCAGGTCGCCCTGGATCAATGCCAACGGAGCTCCTACCACGAAGATCATCGAACAGATCAAAAAATGTCCCTCAGGAGCGCTTAGCTATTTTATGAACGAAGAGTTGTCGTACGCCACTGTGATCGGCACCATTGAAGCGGTACCCAACGGCCCTTTCCAGATCCACGGAAAAATCAAATTTACCGGCAAGGATGGGAAGACCACCATCAAGGAGAACGTGGCTCTTTGCCGCTGCGGGGGATCCGGCAACAAACCCTATTGCGACGGAACGCACTACAAGATTGGATTTAAGGATTAAAGGACCCCACCCCTGAAGCTGTGTCAAAAGCACTTAACCACTAAGGTGCACAAAGGTTTTTTTCAAAGGTACACGAAGTATAATAATTAGTTATTAATTACTTGGTGTTACTTTGAGAAGCACTTTGTGCACCTTTGTGTTTAAAAAAACACATCCTACACAACCTCGTATTAATCCGGGATGCTTCCGTTTAGCCGTATCACCTCCCCGATATCGGCAATGATCTTCCTGACGAGAACCTCGGCCTTGACCTGTGAATCGCTTTCGGCATAGATCCTCAGAATGGGTTCGGTGTTCGACTTCCGCAGGTGGACCCAGTCCCTGCCAAACTCGATCCGCACGCCATCTTCCCTGTTGATGGGCTGGCTGGAATATTTCCTGGTAAGGCCTTCAAATACCACCTTGAGATCCACATCCTCTGGAATGGCGATCTTGTTCTTGGATATGTGATAATAGGGCAGTTTGCTTTTCAATACCGAGCATGACCGTCCAAACAGCGCCAGGTGTGACAGGAACAGTGCAATGCCCACCAGAGCGTCCCTGCCGTAATGTAGTTCGGGGTAAATGACTCCACCGTTACCTTCGCCTCCGATGACTGCCCTGACCTCCTTCATCCTGCCCACCACGTTCACTTCCCCCACCGGAGCGGCATAATACACTCCTCCTGCCTTTTCGGTGATGTCCCTCAGCGCGGAGGTTGACGACATGTTGGAGACCGTGTTCCCTTTCGTATGCTTCAGCACATAATCGGCCACCGTAACCAGCGTGTATTCCTCCCCGAACATCTCCCCATCCTCCTGTACGATGGCCAGCCGGTCGACATCAGGATCTACGGCAAGTCCAAGATTAGCCCTGGTACGGACGACGGTCGAGGCCAGCTCGGAAAGGTTTTCGGGCAGTGGCTCCGGCAGGTGTGCAAAATCCCCGTTCACCTCACCGAAGAGCACGTTCACATGCTGAACGCCCAGTCGCTCGAGCAGCAGCGGAACTGCGATCGCTCCCGTGGAATTGACAGGATCCACCACAATGCGGAAATCCGCTTTCCGGATGGCAGGAATGTTCACCAGGGGCAGGCGGAGTATCTTTTCGATGTGTTTTGACAGCTGAGACGCATCCTGTTTATACTTACCCAGTTGTGCATTGCCGGCATATTCATTCCCGGCGGTCTCCGCCAGCTGAAGGACCTTCTGCCCGTCGGCATCCGAAAGGAATTCACCGTGACGGTCAAGGAACTTCAATGCATTCCAATGTTTGGGATTATGGCTGGCCGTGATCATGATCCCCCCGGCCGAGCCTGTTTCGGTCACAGCCATTTCGAGCGTAGGGGTTGTGGAAAGGCCAAGGTCCACGACATGGATTCCCAGGCCCATCAGCGTCCCCGACACCAGTCGGCTCACCATTTCGCCCGACATGCGCCCATCCCGCCCGATGACCACCTGGACCGGGAGCTTACGTTTCCTGGACAGGAGAAATTTCCCGTAGCCTTCTGAAAACCTCACTATATCAGCAGGAGTCAACCCGTCACCCGATTTTCCGCCTATAGTTCCCCGTATCCCTGAAATTGATTTAATTAACGGCATAATTAACGGCCCTCACATTTACACCTATCTTTTTATTACTTTTGTCCCTGGTAAAGATAAACGAAGTTTGCCGAAAATTCGTGTATGGAAGAGAATTTTGATCAATATACGGACGAACAGATTGAGGAGGTGGTGCAGCGTTTTGAGAGGATGATCCATTTCAATGAAAGTTATTTTTTTGACGTTGAAGACTTTGAAGTGATCATTGATTACTACATTGAAAGAACCAACCTGAAAAAAACCAACCTCGCCATCCGTCATGCCATCGAACAGCATCCGGGATCGGTCACCTTTCAGCTGAAAAAGGCCCAGTACTTCGTTTTTGCCAATAAATCGGAAAAAGCCCTGAAGCTTCTTTCCGAGATCGAAGTGATGGATCCGATGAACACGGAGATCCACATCACCAAGGGAGAAGTGTACAGCCAGCTCAAACGGTACGACAAAGCCATCGAAGAGTATAATAAAGCCATTGCAGGAAGCGACGACCTGGAGGACCTGTACACCACCATCGCCTATGAGTATGAGAACATGGGGGATTATGACAATGCGATCCTGCAACTGAAAAAGGTACTGGAAATCAATCCTGAAAACGACGCCACGCTGTTCGAACTGTCGTTCTGTTATGAGATCGCCAACAGGCCAGAGGAGTGCATGGAGTTCTTCCGGACGTTCGTTGACAGCAACCCGTATTCACGGATCGGATGGTTCAACCTCGGCATTGCCTTCAACAATCTTGAACAGTACCAGGAGGCGATCGATGCTTACGACTACGCCCTTGCCATTGATGACAGATTTTCATCTGCACATTTCAACAAAGCCAATTCCCTGGCCAATCTCAACCAGTTCCGCAAAGCGATCGAAACCTACAGGGAGACCTTCCAGTACGAAGAACCGGAAGCCATGACCTACTATTATATTGGCGAATGCTACGAGAAACTGGGTGAATATGAAATGGCCATCGACAACTACCGTCTTGCCCTGAAAAAGGATAACGATCTGGGTGATGCGTGGCTGGGCATCGGAATAGCCTTTGACGAACTTGGCAACTCACTGAAGGCCATCAGCTTCATTAAAAAAGCCATCAACCTCGATCCGTCGAATGAAGATTACTGGTACCTGCTGGGCGACACCCAGCACAAATGTGGTTTGCTGGAAGATTCGATCCATTCCTACCAGCAGGTGAGCATGATCGATCCCCATCATCCCGACATCTGGCTCGATTATTCCCACGTGCACCTTGAGACGGGGGATGTGCAGCAGGCACTGGAAACGTTGAAAAAAGGAATGGAGGTCCAGCCTGAGAATCCCGACCTGATCTATCGCCTGGCCATCTATACCTACCGGTCAGGAAAAATTAAGGAAGCCTACAACCTCATCGAAGAGGCACTGGCCCTTGATTTCGATGGACTCGACCAGCTTTTTTCCTATTATCCGAACCTGAAAAAAGACAAGAACGTATTGAATATCATTGAGACATATAAAAAATTAAAAACATAGGCACGCATATACCACAGCATCATGAAGACTCTCGGGATCATTTACTGGCCAAAAAAAGGAAGTGTTGAACTGAACGCAAAAAGAATTCATACGGAATGGGGCGAGGAATCTGCCGAATTGATCTCCCTGCGCGATATTGAGCCTGACGGGCTGCTGAACTTTTCCTACCTGATCTTTGGTTGTTCCACGGTGGGAGCTGACTCCTGGCGTGACGCCTATACGGGAAATCCCTGGAATACATTCTTTGTGAAGATGAACCGGGCACACATCGATCTACAGGGCAGAAAAGCGGCCCTGTACGGACTGGGTGATCAGATCCTCTATCCGGAACACTACGTGGATGAGATGGCAAGGATCGGTAGCGAGCTGAAATCCCATGGGGCCGTCATCGTTGGGCAGTGGCCCGCAGTCGGATATGAACATACGGGCTCTAAAGCGCTGAAGGATGGTTCCTTCCTGGGCCTGGCCCTCGATGAGCACAACCAGGCAGAGCTCAGTATGGAACGTATCCATGCCTGGATCAGGGACCTGAAAAAGAATCATTTTTTCTGAAACCCCTCCCACCCTCCTTTTCTTATCCGATGCCGCTCCTGGGTCTGATCGGTTACCCCCTGGCACACTCATTTTCAAGGGACTATTTCACCAAAAAGTTCAGGCAGCTCGGTCTCTCTGATCATGAGTACCGTGAATTCGCGCTGCCATGCCCCGGAGATTTTCCAGATCTGGTGAGGGCTCATCCCTCATTGACGGGACTGAATGTCACCACACCTCATAAAGTCACCATCATCCCCTATCTGGACTGGCTGGATACGACAGCCCTCCGCATTGGCGCAGTCAATACGATCAGGATCGACCGCGGTGGAGGCCACATAATTTTAGAAGGTTACAACACGGACGCGTATGGATTCATGATGATGTACAGGCCCTTGCACAGGACGGGCTTCCGGCAGGCTCTGATCCTTGGCACCGGAGGCGCGGCACGAGCGGTGCGCCATGTCTTCGATGGTTATGGCGTCCGGTGCCTGTCGGTATCAAGGCAGCCATCCGGCCCGGATCAGACCGGATACGACGGCCTGGATGAGATCAGGGTGAAAACTGCGGATATCATCGTCAATGCGACACCGGTGGGCATGTTCCCTCATACCGGTGATTGCCCGGTGTTCCCGTACGAGTGGATACATCCCGGTCATGTGGTGATCGACCTGATCTACAATCCTGTAAAAACGCTTTTTCTTCAAAAGGCAGAAGATAGAGGAGCGATGATCAGCAATGGCCTGGAAATGTTTCATCACCAGGCAGATAAATCATGGGAACTATGGACGGAATGACCTGTCAGGCGTAGTCCATGAGCAGATTGATGTTGCTGCCCGGCTCAAACTCTTCCGGATCCCGGCCATAGCGGAAGACTCGCATCGGCCGTTTACCTTTCAGGTGGATCTGGTCTCCTTCCACCTGAAGCAGGGTGCCCTCCCGCAGACCGGCAACAAACGTTCCCCTGTTCACCAGAAGAAATTCCTCGATCCTTTGCTGCCTGGTTTCACCCCCATGGCCTTCCGGGTGCGCATCCAGGTAATGAGGATTGATCTGGAAGGGCACCAGGTGGAGGCAGTTAAAACTTTCGGGCTGAATGATGGGCATATCATTGGTCGTCATCAATGTCGGGCATGCGACGTTGGCGCCGGCGCTCCAGCCCAGGTACGGAATACCTTCCTGCGCCCGTTGATGGATCGCGGCCATCAGTCCCAGTTCATGCATCTTGTACACCAGGTGAAAGGTATTCCCTCCACCGACGGCAATGGCCTGGGCATTCTCCACAGCCTCTACCGGATCCGGTTCCCTGTGTATGGAGCAGATCTCGTATCCCAGCGACAGAAAGACCTGGTTCACCCTCTGTTCGTAGACATCATATGACCGCTCCACATCTGTATGGTCAAGGCTGATACCGGCATAGGGAAGAAAAAGAATGCGTTTGACACCACTTCCTTCCAGAAATTCCTTAATGTATTGCCGGGGCCACTCCAGATACAACTCACCGGCATTGGTGGAATTACTGATCAATAAAAGCCGTTTCTTCATGATATTCAGTATGTTATTAGAATTCAAGTTCCATCTGGCCGTACTCCCCCCCTTTCTGACGTGTCGTGTCCGGTTC
Organism: Bacteroidota bacterium; assembly: GCA_022711405.1. Taxonomy (GTDB): domain Bacteria; phylum Bacteroidota; class Bacteroidia; order Bacteroidales; family JAGONC01; genus JAGONC01. The sequence continues at coordinate 31,189 of JAKLFC010000022.1, read as the reverse complement.
CTGGGGTTGCTCCTTTTTCTCCGGGATCGTGGATTCATCAGCGACCTGATCTCCCGCTTTTTCTTCCTCAGGGATGTCATCCGGGCTCACTTCAATGGCCTGCACAGCTTCCAGATCTGTCTCATCTTCCGTCAGCACCGCTTCGGTCGCCGATAGCTCTTCGGTACCAGCTTCTGCTTCCTCCGCACTGCTCACCTCTTCAGCATCCTTTACGGGGGCATCGGGCTGGAGGAAGCGGATGGTCTCGCAGGGGGATGCGGTGATCCTTTTACCTCTGGCCTTGCAGCTCTTGACACCGATGAATTCTGCCGCCGGCATGATCTCACTGCCAGTTTTTCGCCTTGGGTTGGGCACATATACGATCTCCAGCTCTGGGCCGGGATCAAAGCTCACGGCCATCAGCCGGGCCCTGGGATCGTCGCCGATGAAACTGACTTTCTTCGCGGAGAGCTCTGCCTGGAACCTCTTCAGGTAAGGAGCCTGGCTCTCTGCTTCCACGTAGATGACAGTGATGACCTCCTCAGGGTCATATTTCCGGATGCAGATCATGTCTTCCTCGAAATGGGTGGAGAGGTCGAACCCGGTAATCCGGTAAGCGCCTGATTGCAGGATGATGAGGATCTTGTCTTCTCCGGCAAAAGCTCCCAGGTGGTCCCCGCGGCCGTCGTTATTGAGCCTTCTCACAGTGTCGTCGTACCATACGTCGATCGCACCCAGCGTTGAGACACCTTCCTCGCCCTTGACCACCTTACGCACGCCCTTATGGGTCAGAAGGCGGCCCTGCGTGTTGCGGCCCTTGATGCTCACTTGCCCGAAGTCAAAATCCATCGAAAGGACCTTCATTTTCGGCTTGGGTTTGAAGTATACCTTTATGACCTCTGCTTCCCCGTTGGGATTGGCCGAGAAGTAAAGGATCTTTGATCCGGCGGTTCCCCGGGTGATCTGATATTCCTTGTCCCTGACGATCCCCACGACAGGAAACCGTTTAACGAAAACGCTTCCGTGCTTGCCATCCTGGTAAACAAGGTTGTAGATCGTCCGGTCGTCATTCTTTTTAAAGACGTCAATATGGATGATATTTTCTCCCACGTAGGATTTTTCCATGACCTTGGTGACGATAAAGTTCCCGTCCGACCTGAAAACGATCATATCATCGATATCAGAGCATTCACAGACGAACTCGTCCTTTTTGAGGCTGGTGCCCGCGAATCCCTGTTCCCTGTTGACGTACAATTTCTGGGTGGCTGCCGCTACCATGGCCGCTTCGATGGTATCAAAATTCCTGATCTCGGTTTTCCGTGTGCGCGACGCGCCGTATTTTTTCTGAATCTGATGGAAATAATTTATGGCATATTCGGTCACATGTTCCAGGTGGTTCTCCACCTCTTCAAGCTCAAGGGTCAGCTCATGAATGAACTCGTCGGCCTTAAGGGAGTTGTACTTCGAAATACGTTTGATCTTTATCTCTGTCAGACGGACGATATCATCCGTTGTGATGGGCCGGTAGAATTTCTTTTTGTACGGATTCAGGTTCATGTCTATCGTCTCGATGACCGATTCCCATGTCTGACACTCTTCTATCTTGCGGTATATCCTCTTCTCGATGAATATTTTCTCCAGTGATGAGAACAGCAGCTCTTCCAGTAGTTCCAGTCTGCGGATCTGGAGCTCTTTTCTCAGAATGTCCATTGTATTTCGGGTGGATATCCTGAGGATCTCCTTCACATCCAGGAACCTCGGCTTGCCGTTGAGGATTACGCAGGCATTGGGAGAGATTGATATTTCGCAGTCGGTGAAGGCATACAGGGCGTCCATGGTGGTATCGGGTGACACCCCGGGGGCGAGGTGCACCAGGATCTCCACCTGGCCGGCAGTATTGTCATCAATCTTCCTGATCTTGATCTTTCCTTTGTCATTGGCGGCAATGATGGTCTCGATGAGTGACGAGGTGGTGACGCCGTACGGTATTTCCGTGATGACCAGGGTTCGTTTGTCCTGCTGAAGGATGCGGGCTCTGATCCTGACCTTTCCTCCGCGCAGTCCTTCGTTGTACTTGCTGAAGTCAGCCAGTCCGCCGGTAGGAAAGTCGGGATAGATCGTAAAATCCTTGCCTTCGAGCAGGAGGATGGATGCCTCGAGCAATTCATTGAAATTATGAGGAAGTATCTTTGAGGCCAGTCCGACGGCAATGCCTTCCACGCCCATGGCCAGCAACAGCGGGAATTTCACCGGCAGGGTGACGGGCTCTTTGTTCCTGCCGTCGTAGGAGGCTCTCCAGGTGGTGATCTTGGGACTGAAGGCGACTTCCAGCGCAAACTTTGAGAGCCGGGCCTCGATATAGCGTGGTGCTGCGGCGCTGTCACCCGTCAGGATGTTGCCCCAGTTGCCCTGTGTATCGATGAGAAGCTCTTTCTGTCCCATCTGCACCAGTGCATCACCTATGGAAACATCGCCGTGAGGGTGATACTTCATGGTATGCCCGATGATATTGGCGACTTTATTATAGCGGCCGTCGTCAAGCTCCTTCATGGCATGGAGGAGGCGGCGCTGCACAGGCTTCAGCCCGTCATACACGTCAGGCACCGCACGCTCCAGGATCACGTAGGAGGCATAATCCAAAAACCAGCTTTCATAAAGACCCGACAGATGCCTGACCTTATGGATCTCCTGCTTGCCTTCAGGCTGCTCAGGCACCTGGGTCGTCCCGTCTTCCTGCCCTATATCATCCTGATCGCTCATTCCTTTGTGAACAAAAATAATGGAATTTTGCTTTACTATTACTTCCAGAACCGTATTATTAACACCTCTCCGGCAATACAGAGCAGGGCCATCACCACAAACCATTTCCAAAGCCGTATGCCGCTGCTCAGCTCTTCCATGATCACAGAAAATGGTTGCCGTGTATCACCGATGCTCACCACATCATTGATACCGGCCTTGCTGAAAAGAGAAACCGCCTCTTCCGGAGAATAAAATTCCATCAGCGATTCCCTCCGGTCATAGTTGCAGGAGATGCCTGCAATGGATTTCATCCCGCTCTCAAGCAGGTAATTTCCCGACTGGCGTATCTGATCATGCGTATAGAGATAGGTCCGTGAGTCAACGATCCGGTGCTCTGGGATGAATGAAAAATCCTTCCCCGGGCTGCTGATCCGGAAAGTCTGGTCACCCTGCAGGGTATGACCCCTGAGTTCAATCACTTCGTCCTCACCGATCGTGTAGAAAAGTTTCTGGTACTGATGGCTCAGCATGGCCATATTGTATAACGTAGGAACGAACACGGAGTGCTTCTGAAAATTCGAAAAAGAATCCTGGAGTCCAACGGCGGAAAGGTACACAAGACCGTTGCCGGCCGACTGAACGCAGAGGAGCATGTTCCCGTTCTCCAGCGTCATCAGCGGCTCCTGATCCGACCGGGTGGAACGCGTGATCGGGAAATATCTCTGTACACGTGGCAGATCCATGTTTTCAGGGATAAATTCAAACACATCCCGGTACACGGGATGGTCCAGATTGATGGCCGTGGTCCTGGTATCCGTAGTATCCATAGTCTGATAGGTTCCGGCTCCAAGAGAGGCCAGAAACTGATTATAGCTTGCCGGGTCCATATCGGTTCCGGGGAAAACACCCAGGCTCCCACCGTTTTCAACAAAACGTCTGAGCTCCTGCGACAGCCCGGTGGAGATCTCAGAGAGGCCATCCAGGAGGATCAGCCTGTAACGAACGAAGGAAGTATAGTCGAGGTTGCCGGTAAAATACTGCTCAAGAACGAATGTGGAATCCTTTCCGAAAACAGCGCTGAGGTAAGGATTTTCTCCCCGCTGGTAAACATTCAGGACCGGGATGAACTCATTGACCTGGTAGGAGAAGTAGAAATCATCATCGTACGTGATGGGAAAGTCCTGCAGATTCAAAATGGCAGAATGAATACCAGCTTCATAGTTGATGAATGGTATTTCCAGCTCTACCGGACGGTTGGCGGGTATGTCAAGGTTGGTCAGCCCTTTCTGCGACCCGTTGACCGAAAGCCTGACGGGAACCTTCTCCAGGTCAGTACCGGAGAGGTTGAAAACGCGCGCCTTCAGGACTGACTGGCCCATTACGTTCTGAACAGGGTTCTCAAACCAGCAGCTGTCGATGAAGACGTTGGAGGGATGATCTGCCAGCAGAGGGATAAGGTAGAGCGACTGGCTTGAATCCAGCGATAGGAGATTCCAGTCAAACAGGTTTTTCTGCAGATCAGTGATGAGATAGATCAGGTGGTTTGCTTCCGTCGTTATAAACCGTTCATCGGAGAGCCTGCTGAAGATTCGGGAGAGGTCGCGGTGAACAGGAGAAAAGGTCACCGCATCGAGTTGTTCCACATACTCATCGCGCGACAACAGCCGGTTGTGCCGGCTTTCAAAGTCGTTGGTCAGGAGCAGGAATTCATCGGAGGCCCTGTAGGCGCCAGCCAGTTCCCTGGCTTTGTTGCGTGCCAGGTCGAGCAGGGCAATGCTCCCGCTGACCGATTCCATGCTGAACGAGTTATCCAGGTAGACCGCCACCTGGTTCTTACGGTTCAGGTCGGCCATCTGCTGACTGACAGGAATGTAGGGCTGTGCAAAAGCCATCACCAGGAACAGGATGGTCAGGATCCTCATCAGCAGGATGATCAGATGCTTCAGCTGTGAACGTTTCCGTGTTTCCTGCTTCAGCTGCCGGATGAACCTGACATTGGTGAAATATACCTTCCGGTACCTGTGGAAATTGAACAGGTGTATGATGATGGGGATGGATATGGCCAATAATCCAAAAAGAAAATATGGATGGACAAATTGCATTAGCCGGACAGGATTAGTGGATTACTGACGCAAGGGATCAACAGCGGATTTCTTCAAAACTCTTTCAGGACAAATTCATCATACTCCAGTTCGAAACGGAGCTTATGCCGGGATTCCTCCTGGGCCAGTGACACGAAAAGATCCTGCAATTCCCTGGTTGGAGCTATCTTCGAGAGGTCCATGTACAGCCTGAAGGCATTCTTTTCTTTCCGCATCGCCAGGATGAGCGCTTCCTGATAGGTCATGGCAGGATGGGGGGCAACATCCACCAGGTAATCCGAAAGCTTCAGGTCCATCACCTTATCCCTGCCAAGGGTATACTGCCCGGTTGACTTTAAATGGAGAAGCTTCGATTTATGTCCCATCTCTTCCTGGGCGAACTGGGAAAAGACCTTAATCATTTCCTCATTCCTTGCCTGCCTGGCAAGTCCGGCATAAAAATCAACGGCTTCCTGTTCATTCAGAACAGCGAAATCAAGGATATCCTCCACAGATTTGAAATCTTTCATGTGATGAAAAGTTTAGAAAAACACGAATGACAGTGGTCACAAAAGTATAAAAAAAAGAGGCTCTTACCTCAACAGAAAGAGCCTCTTTTAATGATGTTCAGCATTTATACAATTCCCTGATCCAGCATGGCATTGGCCACTTTCATGAATCCAGCCACATTGGCTCCCTTCACGTAATTGACATAGCCGGACTGGTCTTTGCCGTAAGTGACGCAGGTAGCATGTATACGCGTCATGATATCATGCAGGCGGGTGTCTACTTCTTCCTTAGGCCATCCCAGTTTCATGGCGTTCTGTGACATCTCCAGACCCGAGGTGGCAACGCCACCTGCGTTAACGGCTTTGCCAGGGGCATACTGTATCCGGGCCTCATGGAACACTTCGATCGCTTCCGGAGTACACGGCATGTTGGCACCTTCCGCAACACATTTGCAACCATTTGCCACCAGCCTCCGGGCATCTTCCTTGTCAAGCTCATTCTGAGTGGCGCATGGCATGGCAATATCGCACTTCACTTCCCATGGACGTTTGCCCTGATGGAACTGTGAATTCGGGAATTCAAACGAATACGGACGGACGATATCTTCGTTGGAAGCTCTCAGGGTGAGCATATAACCGATCTTTGAGCCCGAAATGCCATCCGGATCGTAGATATAGCCGTCAGGACCGGAAATGGTGACCACCTTGCCACCCAGTTCATTGATCTTGCTGACCGCACCCCATGCCACATTACCAAATCCACTGACTGCAAAGGTCTTGCCTTTGATCTGTTCTCCATTCAGGCTCAGCATCTCTTTCACAAAATAAACAGCGCCGAATCCGGTTGCTTCGGGACGAATCAGGCTGCCGCCCCATCCCAGTCCCTTGCCAGTCAGCACACCGGTGTGCTCCAGCATGAGTTTTTTATACATGCCATACAGGAACCCGATCTCCCTGCCACCTACTCCGATATCACCCGCCGGTACATCGACCTCAGGACCAATGATCCTCCACAGTTCCAGCATGAACGACTGACAGAAACGCATGATCTCATTGTTCGACTTTCCTTTCGGATTGAAATCCGATCCTCCTTTTGCACCGCCCATTGGCAGTGTGGTCAGACTATTCTTAAATATCTGCTCAAATCCAAGAAATTTCAAAATGCTGAGGTTCACACTCGGGTGAAAACGCAAGCCGCCCTTGTAAGGGCCAATGGCGTTGTTGAACTGCACACGGTAGCCAAGATTCACGTGCACCTTGCCATGGTCATCCACCCAGGGTACTTTGAAGGTTAAGATCCTGTCGGGCTCAATAATGCGTTCCAGAATACCGGCAGTTTCAAACTGCGGATTTTCATCGTAAATTTCCTCAATTGATTCCAGCACTTCCCTGACCGCCTGATGATACTCAAGTTCACCAGGATGCTTCTTTTCCAGGTCAAGCATAATTCTTTCTATGTCCATTTCTGTGAATTTATTGGTTAATAAAAAAACATTGTTAATAAATTAACAATGTTATAAAATAAACGGTGCAAAGGTACAGCGAATGTTTCAGATAAACGAATTTTCAAGAAGAAATTTTATTTGAGGGATGTCTCGCGGATGAGCCGGTCATATTCGTATACCAGGATCTTTTCCGGATTCCCGTTCTCATCGAACCACCGCTCCTCGCCATGCTTTTGATTCCTTACATAGGAGATCTCCCGCATGACCTTTCCATTCGCATGAAATCCCTTCTGGATACCGGTCCCGTCCCGGTACCTGCCCTCGCCTATCCGTCGGCCATATTCATTGTAGTAGGTCCAGGTGCTGTCGTACGATCCGTGGCTGAAAAAACCGCTGATCCTGGTCCGGCCGTTGGGAAACCAGGCAGTGTAAGCCCCGTGCAGGGTATCGTTCAGGTAATTTTCTTCCGATGCTATTTGCCCGGATTCGTCGAATGCCGAGGAAGATCCGTTCTTAAGGCCCCTGGAATAAAAGATGACCGATTCGGGCTGTCCGTTGTAGAACCAGCGGGTTGCCTTCCCCTCCAGCAGATCCTTATGATAGGCCGCCTCCATCTGTTTGTTACCGTTCGCATACCACCATGTTGAAATCCCCTCCAGTTGTTTCCCGCGGTATGAAAGTTCTGATTTCTTCAGGCCGTTTTCCCAGTATGAGTCCACGGTATGTTGGCAGCCAGTGAAAAGCAGCAAGGCTGTAAGGGGCAACCAGGGAATGTTTCGCCACGGATCACTCATAGAAGCGGATCTCCATATCGTCTGCCGTGAATTCGCATCTTTTTGGATTCCAGATGTAGATCTTCAGCCTGTCGCCGGGTGAGGGAGCCCGTGGTAGCACGCAGGTAAAATGTACCTTGCCCCAGGTATATTCATCCAGGAAATATTCGATATCCCGTGATGTCCAGACATAGTTCTTCCCCCGGTCATCATCCACTGAGATGACAACAGGTGTTTTCGTCAGTCCCGGCGGTGCCATGCACCACAGTGAAACCTTTATCCGGCTGACCGGATCGCCCGGTATCTGACCGAAGAGCGTGTCGAATGCAGGACCATATTCCACGGTGGAGTCGAAGCGATAGCCATATGACCCGCTGTGACAGAAGTTGGTGTCCATCTGACGGGGGTCGGCCTGCCAGCGCCCGGCGGTTTCAAAATCATTTCTTACGATCAGCACCGGTTCAGGCTCAGGGAACAGGCGGGCTGGCGGATCCTTTGAATACAAACCAATGGCGGATAGGCCGTCATATTCATATTTCTCTACAATATAAGGATAATAGGTTCGTACGATATCTTCCGTTTCGGGCAGGGTGGGTTTTGTCCACGCGTAAACGAAATAACGTGTGCGGCACTGCTCCGCCACATGCTTCAGATCCAGCAGATCCATTCCGCCCTTGTTCTCATATTGCATAAAGCTGGCTGAGGAGCCCATTCGGTTCAGGTAAAAATCAATATACCATGGATTGTTCACATTGATGGCCCGCCCGATGTTCGATTCCCCATAGGTTTTGTCCCATTCCGTCATGTGCCTGGCAACATCCCTGAACTCGCCGAAATGCTGTGACTGGTAATATTTTTTCTCAACCACCAGGCTGATCAGTCCGGCTGCGAATAAAAGGAGGAACAGTGTCAGGGAGGTACGGTCAGAAAGAGGTGAAGCCCAGGAAAAGAGGAAAAAGAGCAGGAAAGGAAAAGAAAAGATCAGCACAGAATGTTGAAGCACGGGATTAACCGTTCTCGAGTAAATGAATCCGATGATCATGGGCAGCAGGAACCAGAGCAGGGCAAAGAGTCTGAATCGTCCAAAGCCGCCGGAATGCCAGTTTTTCCATAGGCTCCAGCCAATAATGGCAGCCACTGCAATCAGCAGAAGGAAAGACTCATTAAAAATATAATAGATATGACCGAAGATGAAATCCCACGACGGTTTTCCCAGCCATAGCCCCACGCCTCCGATACGGAGGTGGTTCAGGGTGATGGGAAGATGCGGCAGGAACATCAGTATGCTGGCTGCCCCGCTGACGAGATAGGGTACCCTATTCCTTTTGTTCAGGTAAAAAAGCCCTGTCAGCCCAATGATCCCTGCCATCAGAGCACTGAAATAATGATCATAGAGGCACAGCGCAGACGACAGGGCATACCCTGCTCCATGGAGCCACAGCGAACGCCTGTCCATCATTTCAGCATCGAAAACCAGCCGGGTCCAGAACCAGGTGGTCATCAGCGTAAAAAGCATGCCGGTCACATAGGGCCGGGCCACCTGGCTGTAAAGCAGCGGAAATTCCAGAACGGCTACCAGGAGGGCTGCAAAGATGCCAGTGTTTTCACTGAACCAGCGTTTACCCACCCTGTACGTCATAAAAACCGACAGGATGCCAGCCAGCGCGAACGGCAACCGCACGGCAACCTCAGACATCCCGAACCATTTCACCCAGTAGTACAGGAACACCTGCACCCCGCCCGGGTGACCGTCCACATAAAATCCTTTGGAAACCAGGTCGCTGAAACGGTCAAACTGAACACGGTAAAGGGCACTGAGCTCATCATTGGAAAAGGAGAATCCTGACAGGTACATCAACCGCAGTACCGCAGCCGTCAGCAAGACCAGGATGATCAGCGCCAGATTCCTGTTATGGAGGAAAGCTTTTTTCATTCTGTTCGATCAGATAGGGTGATGAATTCGACAGACATGTCATCAATATAAATGACCTCATCGCCGGAGGCGTTCCAAAAATAGATAAAAACCTCGTCACCGGGCAAACGGCCACCGGGAACAGGCGCGACAAATTCAATATATTCCCATTCCTTGAAGCGGCTGCGCATGTTCATGTAATACGGTTCATACGCGTAACTTTCCTTCGCCCGCCTGAAGTCCACCACGAGAACGGCAGATGAATTCTTTACCATGGAATACACATACGCCCCGGTACGGATCACACCATTTCCCTTCATATAATTCTCCGGCAACCCCTGCAGCGAAACACTGAAAGGATTACCGGATGATATCCTGCAGGAGCGCTTACCGAAAAGTGGACGCTCCTCAGAAAGTGTGGCCTCGTTCTTCCAGCCTTCAGGGTATTCCATTTCATGGAAAAAAGCTGTGTCGAACAGAATCTTCCGTGGATCTATGTTTGCAGTGCTCCTGATCCCGGACGGTGTCACCGAAAGGAAATCGATCCTGAGGTCATCCACATGCACTGCTTCTTTTTTCGATGGATTCCAGAAATAAATAAGTACCTCATCCTCTGGCAGGACTACGGGTGGCATGTTTATCAGGCTTTCCACACAGATCCATTTCTCCTTGCTGAGGCTGGGTCCCAGAGCCACGGGGGAGTAAAAATAGGATGTACCCCGGTCGCGGAAATCAGCCACCAGGATCGCACTGGAGGTGTCGGCATCGGTATGGATGCAGGCGCTGACTTTTATTTCCGGATGTGCGAGGTTGATTCCTGCCGGCATTGGACCACGGTAGCCTTCACTGTAGGGATTCCTGGCATCTATGCGCGACGACCTGCGGCCGGTCATGGCCAGGTCATCGGTAAGCGCACCTGAATTCAACCCGGAGGCATCGTCTTCCATATCGTTGCTCACCGTATGTATGAACGAAATCCTGTCCGGAGGCAGGCTGACCACGGCAGGAACCGGTTCAGCGCCTGCCCGCAGCGATAGCAGCTCAACACAGACATCATCAATGAATGCCGTTCGCCGGGGTGAGTCATTGATAAAATAAACCCTGACATGATCCAGCCCGGTCTGCAGTCGCGGGACCATCGCCCTGAACTGAACGGACGTCCACCTTCCCCTGCGGAGATAGGGATCCAGCGGGAATGACTGGTAAAAATAGCTCAGACCGTTTGCAAGGTAATCCACCACCAGTGTCACACCCGGATGATGTGACTGGCTGAACACCCAGGCAGTGATGATCATCTCCGCATTCTTTCCTTCCATGAGCGGCTTCAGGAGCTTGTCGAATCCGGCGGTGATGGTGTCCACACCACCCGATCCGGCAGAGTATCTACCCGAATGAGCCTGCGCATCCGTATAACTGCCCGGATTGATCCAGCCTTCGTCGCTCTCCATGCCATGGCAGAAGGCATTCCGCCGGAGGATATTCCCTTCAGCAAGATAGTCGACAGAGGCCATGGGCGTTGTGGTAAAAAAATATTTCCAGTACGTTTCCCGGGTCACCGGTCCATTGGGATAGACCCATTTCCAGCACTGGAAATACTGCAACAGGTTCAGGGCGACCGTCAGGCAAAGCATGGTCACCAGGATCCTTCGGCCAGGACTTTTCATCCGCATCTCCTGGAGAAGAGCACCCAGCATGACCGCATTGATGGCCAGAAAATCAATGAAGATCCGCTGGCTGAAACGTGATGTATAATCCCAGATCCACCAGCAGGATGACAGGTAGATGAAGACGATCCAGAATGCAGCCAGGAAAAGGGATCCGGGTGATTTTCTCTTCAGGAGCGGTACAAAGCCCAGGAAGCTGATCAGTGCGGCCGGGGTATAGAGTAGCCAGCCCTTTTCATAGCTGAACAGGAGTTTTAGAACCCTGGGCCGTGAGAAGTCGAAAAATTCATCTCCGTAGGAATAGACCAATGGTCTGCCTGTCTGCAGGTACCACATGACAACAGGCACTGCAAGCACAGCCACGAACATCAGGAGGGATATCATCGCGTTTACCCTGTTCGCTTTCAGGGAAGAAAGGAACGTCCTGATTTTTCCCATCCCACCCGACCAGAATGGTAAGGTGAGGAACACGTGTCCATTGACGGGCCTGATGATAAGGATCAGTCCTGACAGGGCAGCCACCAGGGGCAGCCACTTTTTTTGTCCATCCCTGAAGGTCAGGATGACAAAACATATCCATGCAGATACCAGTGCAAAGCTGTAAGTATGGGTCATTGAACCTTCATTGATGGTATAATAGACCAGGTTGGTACCGAAGGCGGTCACCGCTGTGATCAGCACGGCAAGACTTCCTGTGATGCCCATAAGGGCCAGTGTCTTTTTGAGGAATTTGCAGCCAAGCCAAAGATAAAAAAGGGCTGACAATCCTATAACATACTGATAAACAATAGAATATCCATCAGCCGGATAACCTGTCGCCAGGGTGATGAGATGTGCCAGAAGAAAAAACGGAAGCCAGAGCAGGGCCAGACCTGGGAATGCTTTATTGACGACATGGTCATTAACGCGGACACGGAATTCCTTGTACGCCGAACGGTCTGCAGGGTAATAGGCAGATTCATAGGATTCTACAAAGTTATACTGCAGGTCATGACTGATAAAGATGGCAGTGAGGTACGCATAGTAGGCCTTTCCGTCGCTGTTGATCACCCTGTCCCACTCCTGTTGTGGATCCTTGATGGCAGCGAACGCAATGACATAAAGCAGCAGGATGATCTCGCAGCAGTATTTGAGGAGCGTTCTTTTCATAGAGCGGACTGTTCCTGCCTTTGCCGCACCAGTTCGAACAGGACCACCCCGGTGGCCACCGACACATTGAGCGACAGGATCTCACCCAGGATAGGGATCCTGACAAGGCGATCGGCAAGTTTAAGAAGATCCCTGGAGATCCCTGTATCCTCAGCTCCCATGACCAGGGCAGTTGGGGGAAGGTAACTGACCTGGTGGTAGAGCTCACTGCCCTTTTCGGTGCAGGCTACCATCTGCAGTCCTGAGTTCTTAAGGTACTGACAGGTCCTGTACAGGTTGGGTGTACGGCAGACTGGGATCCTGGCAAGGGCGCCGGCGGAGGTTTTCACCGCGTCGGCATTGATCTGGGCAAATCCCCTTGATGGTATCAACAGTGCATCCACGCCTGCACATTCTGATGTCCGTGCTATGGCACCCACGTTCCGTACATCGGTCAGGCCATCGAGGACCAGTATCACAGGGGCTTTGCCGCTTTCAAACAGGCCGGGTATGATATCTTCGACCGGATAGTACGTGATGGGTGAGATAAATGCGATGACGCCCTGGTGATTTCTGGCGGGAAACTGGTTCAGTCTGGCCAGGGGAACCTGCTGGACGGGTATGTGATGAAGCGAAACGAGTTTCATCAGTTCCGTGATCAGCTCACCCTTAAGGCCTTGCTGTACCAGTAGCCTTTCGATCTCCCTGCCGGCGTCGATCGCTTCCATGACGGGACGCAGGCCGTAGATGTACGATTCATTATTCAAAATACTGTGAATTAAATTAGTATGGACCCATAACTGCCTATCCGTTTTCAAATTTAAAAATAATCCTTATCAGTACATCCACGAAGAGATTCATTGCTGTTAAATTTATGACTAACTTGCTCTGTTCAACTAATCCTACTTGTATGAAAAGACTGACGCCTGTTATCCTTGGTATGATCCTGTCCGGGTCTCTGTTGGGACTCGTCTCCTGCCGGCAGCAGGAATCTCCTCCCGCTCCTCCCGAAGACCGCATGGACTGGTGGAGGCAAGACCGTTTCGGGATGTTCATTCACTGGGGTTTGTATTCCATTCCGGCGGGAGAATGGAACGGAGAGACCCATTACGGAGAATGGATAAGGAGCTCGGCACAGATCCCGCTCGATGTGTACGATCAGTTCAGGGATCAGTTCAATCCGGTGGATTTCGACGCCCAGGAATGGGTGAAGATGGCCAGAGAGGCAGGAATGAAGTACATTGTCATCACCTCCAAGCATCACGACGGATTTTGCCTCTGGGATTCAGAGTTTACCGACTTCGATGTGATGTCGACGCCCTTCCGGAGGGATATCCTCGCAGAACTGAAAAAAGCCTGCGACAGGGAAGGCATCAGGCTCTGTTTTTACCATTCCATCATGGACTGGCATCATCCGGATTACCTGCCGGGGAGAGACTGGGAAAAGGACAGATCCGAAGAGGGCGCCGACTTTGACCGTTATGTCAGGCACATGAAAAGCCAGCTCAGGGAACTCATTGATCATTACGGACCGCTCGGCATCCTGTGGTTCGACGGGGAATGGGAAAGCACCTGGAATCACCAGAGGGGCAGGGACCTTTATGACTACGTAAGAGGCCTGCAGCCGGATATCATCATCAACAACCGGGTGGATGTCGGCAGGGAAGGGAGCATGGCCGGCTTCAGCAGGGAAGGTGAATTCGCCGGCGATTACGGTACTCCTGAACAGGAAGTGCCTGCCACCGGATTTCCAGGTGTGGATTGGGAGACCTGCATGACAATGAACGATCACTGGGGATATAACAAAAATGATCAGAACTGGAAATCGTCAACCGATCTGATCCGGATGCTGACAGATATCGCCTCCAAAGGCGGTAATCTCCTGCTGAATGTAGGGCCCACCGCCAGGGGAACCTTTCCTGAGGAAAGCATTTCAAGGCTCAGGGATATTGGCCGGTGGATGTCGGTCAACAGCGAGGCTATCTATGGAACCCATGCCAGTCCCTTTCCATACCTGCCATGGGGCCGCTGTACGGTGAAAGAAACTGCCGGAGGGACACGCCTGTACCTCAGTGTCTTCAACTGGCCCGCCGACGGCAGGCTGAAGGTACCCGGACTGTACAACGATCCCCGCAAGGCTTATCTCCTCGGAGATCCGGGACAGAAAAAGCTTAATTTTAATCGTTCCGCAGATTCTGTCATCATTGATGTGCCCGTTCAATGCCCCGACACGGTGAATACAGTCGTGGTATTGGAGATTGAGGGTCAGCCGGATGTCAATATCCCGCCGGCCATCATCGCCGACAGTGACATCTTCGTCGACACGCTGTTTGTCACAATGAAAACAGAACGCAACGATGCGGTGATCAGGTACACGCTCGATGGCGTCCCCCCCACCCTGTCATCTCCCGTCGCAGAAAATCTGCTGGCCCTGACACGGACCGCAACTGTGATGGCCAGGTGTTACCGGAACGACCAGCCGGTAAGCAGCATCGCTTCGAGGACCTTCACCCAGGTCGAACCGGAGAGATCCACGCCCGTACCAGACCCTTCCGGTGGCATCTGGTCATCCTATTATGAAGGTGACTGGAATACCGTTCCTGATTTCAAAGGCATGAAATCCCTGAGAAAGGAAGCTGCATCCCGGATAAAAGACCTTGAAGGCAACCAGACCGAAAACTACGCTATGCATTTCAGGGGATGGATACAGATACCCCGGACTGGCATTTACACATTCACAGTAAGCTCCGACGACGGGAGCCAGCTGCTGATCAACGGTCGCATCATAGCCGACAACGACGGACTACACGGGATGATTGAAAAGTCTGGCCAGTGTGCCCTATCCGGAGGATTTCATGCGATCGAGGTGCGCTTTTTCGAAAAAACAGGATCCGATGAGCTGAAAGCCTTCGTGGAAGGACCTGGAGTGGTACGACAGGAGATCCCGGAAGGCATGCTCTTTCACTGACCGTGTACTTCAGCGCCTCCAGCCTTCCACTGCCATGTACCAGGCCTCCTTGCAGGCAGGTGTGCGATCAAGCCTGTAATCATTCTCAGTAAATGCACAGGCGGCTTTCTCAAAATTGAATGTCATCGAGAGCACATTCCCTTCCTGCCCGTAGATCCACTGCTCTGCATCCCCGTTCCGGTAAACTACCGTAGGCTTGCCGAAAATGATGTAGATCATCCCTCTGTCGGTCTTCCATCCTTCCATATAAGAAGTGAACAACCGGTTGGCCTCTTCCACACCATTGTAGTATTTCCGGATCATCTGGACGGCGCGTTCAGGATTTCCACCACTCTTCAGCCAGAATTCGTCCACGGCTTTTTTCCTGTCGGGCTGGGACTGGATCCGGTCATATTCTTTTCTGGTTGTCAGGTAACGAAGGGGGTACGACATCTGTTCAGGGCTGTTAACGGTCGGGTACCCGTCATAGAAGCGAAAAACCGTAAATCCCTCATCGGGTACGGTATCGGCCTGAAACAGATAAATTCCTTCATCAGGCAGGATCAGCATTTCGGTTTCGCCGTCGGCCAGGCCAATCCTGAACAGACTGTCCGGCCAGGGATCCAAGGATATGGTTTCCTGTTCAAGGAACGGCGGATCGGCAACCGGAAAATCCATCCTGTAATATTTCACAAAGAGATCCGGCTGCTCCGGCTTATTGTACATTATCCTGAATTCCTGCTCAGGTCCGGGATAAGGATCGAACATGAGGTTTCCAGCCCCATCCGACATCAGGAAATTCTGCTGCGAAAAGTGAGATGTTTTCTTGATTTCGGTAAAGGTCGTGAAGGAAAATTTCCGGTTCAGGTCCCTGATCGTAAGATTCGCCACAAACTCTCCCGGAAAGACCGTTTTCAAAGGAATGGAGGAAAGAAATGGCACATCCTTCCCGTAGGGTATCATTCCGGAGAATACCCTTCTGCCACTGTCAACCAGCATCCTGTTGTCATGGAGGTTGAAGAGCTCATAATGGATGCTGAAGTTTGCCTGGTATTCGTCGCTGGAGGTCTGTTTTTCGAACAACAGGTCGGAATACTTAAAGCGAAAAAACAGCTCGGTCATGTCAGGATTGACATGATAAGGGATGCATTCCAGCTGATAGTCATTTTCTTCGGGATCGTACAGGTAGGCCAGGTTTGAATACACCATGACATTAAGGGGAGTGCAACGAAACAGGAGCAGGATCAGAGAAGTCAACACGAATGCCTCGCTCAGGCTGGTGAGGATCGTTGAAGTGCCAGGTGTCTTCCTTTTCATTATTTCTCCGGATCAAAAAAAATGGTTACGGATAGAAGATACCCTGGTAATCTCCCGGATTGACTTCGGGGATGGAAGCCTGATAATGCTGATTCAGCAGGCTGATGATAAAATTGGCAGCCAGCGCATTTCCTCGCTGACTGAGCTGGATCCCGTCGAGTGAATAGAAACCGCCGGAGATAAAGGTGCCGTCAAAGTGGATCCCGTCATAAACGACGCCATTTTCCACGGAAAGGAAGAATCCGGCGATATCCGCCAGGATGAGATGATGCGACTGGGCCACTTCGCCGATGATGGCATTGTACTGATCAATGGCTTCCTGGACCTCTCTCGTCACGGATGCGGTCAGCACATATCGCTGGGGTATTGCATTGGGATCTCCTTCCTCCGGCACGCACCAGCCTTCACACAACAGGGAGTCAGCAGGGAGGCTGAGCAGGAACCGGTCACCGGCTTCCATCTGCCTGACATTGTAAGGGGAAGGCAACGGGATGTCGTTATCCCGGATGATATATGCATTGGCTCCGGGCGTGAAGGAAAACGGATAATCCCATGTGAAGCCCATTGTCGCCAGGATCTCCTCATAATGTGCGTACATCTGATTCATTTTGAGGGCTTCTTCGCCTGAGAGGACCCACCCGTCGTAGGGGATCCTGGTGCTTATGGTATTAAAGTAAGGGAATTTCGTCACATCCGGCACATTCAGGATGACTCCCTCGGCTGTTCCGGTTGTCAGACTATCTGCAATTTCATCCATGCACTCCCTGAAATGAGCCACAGAGGTGATGCTGTCCTGTGTACCTCCGTTGATGGCATATCGCAGCACATCGTACGTGCCGGTTCCCAGAAGGAAAAAAGTAGGATCCTGGGCGATGGCATCACCAACCATCGTGGAGTAGCCAGGTTCAGAAGCAAAGCGGATGTAGTACAGGTTGCCCTGAGCGGGACTGCCATAGGCGGCAGAAAGCAGATGGAACGACTTCGCACCGTGCACACCAATATTCTGATAGGGACCCTGACCTGAAATGTTAATGAAATTGCCGATGTTGGGTACCCCGGAAGATGTCACAGGAAACAAAAAGGAATCTCCCTCACAACTGTAGGTATAATCCAGCACCTTCCTTTTGCCAAAGCCATACTCGTCGAACATGAGAGGTTGCTTGAAGGTGCCTGCGCCAACCAGCTGAAGCTGGGATGCCAGGATATTGGAAATACTGTTGACCTGCCCGCTTCTGTAGAGCTCACCGTCAGCATAACCGGCAATGTACGAATCTCCCAGGGTGACGAACCGGGTAAAATCCGAGGTTCCCCCATCGGGTCTGATCTCGTCGAGGGAAGGCTCACAGGCCGCCAGGAACAAGGCCAGTAAGAAGAGGATCAACAAAAAAGGATATTTCATAAATCGTTTTTGATCAGTCAGTTATCTGTACAGCCGGATCACACAGGCGCCACAAAATTACCACAGTTTTTACATCTTCCCTCATTATCCAGGCCCTCGACATTGGTCAAATAGCCTTTCCTGCTGATAACAAGGTGCTTACAGTTCCTGCAGAGCGTATCGTTCCCCTCCGGAAGTGTGATGTTACCTATGAACACATAATCAAGGTACTTGACTGCAAGCTCGTGTAAACGGATCAGTGTCATCAGCGGGGTACCGGGGATGGACATTTTATAGGTGGGAAAATAACGACTCAGGTGCAATACCGTTTCAGGTCCAAGCTCTCCGGCGATCCAGCGGCACATATCCTCAAAGGTGCCGTCATCATCATTCAATCCGGGGATGACCAGGTTGGTGACTTCCAGGTGCCGGCCCGCACGGCGGATATGCCGGAGGGATTCTTTCACCGGCTCCAGCTTCGCTTTGGTGATCCTGCGGTAGAAATCCTCAGTAAAGGCCTTCAGATCAACACTGTATGCATCCATGAAAGGCATGAGCTGATCCAGTGGGGCAGTGTTGATGAATCCGTTGGTGACCATCACGTTCTTCAGGCCCGCTGCACTTGAAAGGGATGCGATATCAAGCATGTATTCAAACCAGACGGCAGGCTCATTATAGGTATAAGCTATGCCTATATTTTCTTTTCTTTGCAGTGCGAGTGAGACAAGATCCCGGGGGGCATATTCCTGCGCAGGGTAAAAATCCTCCGGCGATGTCTGAGAGATCTCACTGTTCTGGCAGAACTGACAGTGCAGGTTGCAACCGGTACTTCCTATGCTGAAAATGATCCTTCCGGGGTAAAAATGATACAGTGGTTTTTTTTCGACAGGGTCAAAATGCAGGGCGGAAACTTTGCCGTAGTTCTCAGCGATCAGTGCATGTCCATTGTGATAGCGGCTCATGCAGCTTCCTCTTTTTCCTTTTTTTACATGGCAGAAGTGAGGGCAGAGCGTACAGATGATCTCCTCTCCTTGTGGTTCTGCATACAGGGCCTGGTACATTTTGTAAGGATTCTGCTGGTTTCAGTGCGAAAGATACTAAATTTTTCTTTACCGCTCCTCATTTGATCCGTTTGCAGGGTGCACATTTCCCGGAGGTGTGACAGGAAAAGATGAAAGGGATTTCAGGTTTGAACAATAAGTCCCGAAAAAATTTGTTATATAGCTAAAATCGCTAAATTTGCTGATCCTTACAAACAAAGTAACACACATGGGTAACAGGTTAAAAAAAGTGGTGGTGCTGATCGTGGCCATCGTCATTACAGGGTTGGTTGTTTCTTCCTGCAAGACAAGGGAAAAATGCCCGGCATACGGGGAGACGCAAAAATTCCAGATTGAGCAGAAATATTGATCTGTCTGCTCGCTACCTATCCGGCAGAAAAATCTCTGATTTTTTCAATTCCCGGAAAATATTACCTATATTTGAAGTTAAATATTCACCATTTATGGTTTCTTTCTTTCGTACAGGGGTCATCATGGTGATGGTTTTATTACTGGCACCGGCGCTTTCCGCTCAGGAAGATATGCTGCGGGGGGACGACGATGTTTTTACCGAGTTCAGCGACAGCGTGCTGCTGACTAAAGAAACCTCCGGCGGGATCATCCTGCATTCACAGGGATTGGGGATCGAATTTCAAAAGGGGAAAAACATTAATTACTTCAGAAAGCGTCTGTTGGATTTTAGCCTGGTGGAAATGAGAGCGCCAAAGGAGATCCGTGTGATCAATCCATATTTCACCAGTGCCAAGAGCTATTGTTACGGGAAGCTCAATAACCTGTTCATCCTCAGGGGAGGCTACGGATTTCAGCATCTGATCACCACCAAACCCTACTGGGGCGGTGTCGAGCTAAGATACTTCTACATCGGGGGGGCGTCGGTCGGGTTGGCCAAGCCAGTTTACCTGAACATCATCAACCTGGTGTCCATCTCACAGTATTATTACGAATATAAGCTCACCACGGAAAAGTATGATCCCGACGAACATTTCACCGACAATATTTACGGGAGAGCTTCCTTTACCAAAGGTTTCAACGAAATAAAAGTCTACCCGGGCATCTATGGTAAGGTAGGATTCTCGTTCGATTTCGGAACCTATAATGCCGTCATTAAGAATCTTGAGATGGGAGCGATCGTTGATTTTTTCCCCATTCCCATACCGCTGATGGCATATAACGATAAGGAGTATTATTTCCTCACGTTATTCCTCAGCGTTTCCTTCGGCAAGAGGTACAACTGATCCGGTCACCACCCGGAGGCAAGTACATCCGCAATATGCATGACACCGATATCCAGATGGTGTTTCTCAATATATCCCCACTGGTGCATCAGGCAGGAGGCATCGGTGGAAACGATCCATGAAGCTCCTGTTTCCAGCGCATCGTGAACCTTTTGTTCAGCCATTGCCGTTGAAATGGGCTCAAATTTGACGGAAAAGGTTCCTCCAAATCCGCAGCAGTCATTGGTACGTTTCATTTCGCGCAGTTCGAGCCCCTCCACCCGGGAAAGCAGCAGCCGGGGCTCCTCGCGGATGCCATAATCGCGAAGCGCGGCACAGGAGTCGTGGTAGGTGACCACCGCTTCAAACCTGGCGCCCAGATCGGTACAGTGAGCCACATTGACCAGAAAATCAGTAAATTCAAAGATCCTTTTCACCAGGTTCTTATATTCAAGATGGTAGGCACTGTTATGAAACAGGGTTGGGAAATGGTTCCTGATATACCCCACGCAGGAGGCGGAAGGTCCGATCACATAACGTGGATGGGCGAAATCCTTCAAAAATTTCTGACCCATGGCTTTAGCTTCGTCCCAGTAACCTGCATTAAAGGCCATCTGACCGCAGCAGGTCTGATGGTCGTTGTACCTGACCTTAAAACCGGCTTTTTCCAGCACCCTTGCCATATTCATCCCTGTCTCCGGAAAGATCTGGTCAATAAAACAGGGGATGAACAAGTCCACTTCCTGGTTCATATTGCAACGCTTAATATCCTCGGGGCAAAAGTACAGTAATTTTACGATTGAAGATCAAATCCTGCTTTTCGTAATTCATCCCAGAATCCGGGGTAGGATTTTGCGGTCACCCGGGGGTTGCGGATAGTGACGGTGCCGCACGGGATGGCAAGGGGGGCAAGCGACATCGCTATACGGTGATCATTCCATGCATCAAATGCCACGCCGGGATGATATGCGGGCTGGTTACCTGCAACATGCAGGATCCCGTCTTCTGAGAAGGACACGCCCGCTCCCGTTTTTTTCATTTCATGGCAGAAGGATGTCAAACGGGGCGATTCTTTCAGCTGCAGGTGACCTACCCCTGTTATCTCGGCGGAGACGGCCAGCATGGCGCAGGCTGTTGCAAAGGGAAGCACCAGGTCGGGGCAGCCGGCCATGTGAATGGTTCCCGGGGATGCAGGCCTGGACGTTTTCACCAGGCGAATCCCCTTTGGATCTGGTCGTGTTTCGACTCCAAGGCAGCGAAAAAGCGATGCAGCGATCCGGTCTCCCTGGATGCTGTCTGGTTTCAGCCCGCACAGGACCAGGTCAGCCTGTGGCGACAGCGCAGCCATCTCATACCAGAAGGCCGCCGAGGACCAGTCGGGCTCAACGGGTATGCTGGCCGCCGTAAAGGACTGCGGCCGAATCACATATTCATTCTCAGTAAGCGTTACCGTAATGCCTGATCTTTTCAGCAATGAAAGGGTCATTTCGACGTAAGGCCACGAAACAGGAGTCCCTGCTATCCTCAGTGAAAGTCCATGCTTAAGTACCGGCGCGATCAGCAAAAGCGCCGACAGGTACTGGCTGCTGGTTCCGGATTCGATACTGACGGTCCCGCCGGAGGCTTTCTCTTCACCAAACCGTAACGGGGGATATCCCTCCCGTTCTGTGTAGTCAATATGTGCTCCCAGGTGACGGAGGGCTTCCACCAGGGCACCCACAGGGCGCCGGATCAAACCTGGGGTGCCGGTCAGGCAATACCTTCCCGGTGTCACCGCCAGCAGCGCCGTCAGAAATCGCATGGCCGTGCCTGAATCCCCTGCATCCAGCAGTTTCTCCATGGATAACCCCGTGGCAGGATTGCATCCGATCTCTCCCAGCACCTTTTCCAGAAGGACAACGTCGGCTGCATCCGACAGATCTGCCGGCTGCACCAATCCGCCCGAAAGGTACCGGATGATCAGAAGGCGGCTGCTGATGCTCTTTGAAGAAGGCAGTTGAAAAAATCCTTCAAGGATCTTTTTGCTGAAAGAAACAATGACTTTTCTCATAGCTGGCTGACGGGAGCAGGAAGAAAGATGCAGTGTAAAGATAAGGATATGATCAGTCGAGCTCCCTGTAAAACTGAAGACAGCTTAAAATATCCTCAGGTTCACAGTACTGGTCGATCAACGCATGTCCAAGGGAGGGGATCAGTGTGAAGTTGATCTGATCACCCGAATTCTTTTTGTCATGCACCAGGATCTCCAGGATCTTATCCACATCATCATCCTCCAGGGTATAATACGGAAAATTCTGCAGGATATAGCTGGCGATCTCCTCCAGGATCTCCCAGGAGAGTCCTTTCATTTTACAGGAGAGGAATGTTTCACAGATAATTCCCATCGCCACTCCGCTACCGTGGGTCATTGACTTATCCTTTCGCTGCAGGGCAATGGTTTCGAAGGCATGGCCCAATGTGTGGCCAAAATTCAGTCGTTTTCGCAGGCGTTTGTCAAGAGGATCATTTTTAACGATCCTGTTCTTTATCTCCACCGAGCGGTAAATGATATCGTCCCAGAATTTTATCTGTACGAAATTGACATTCCTGAGAAGTTTCCAGAAGTGCTGATCCATGATCAGGGCATATTTGACTACTTCCGCAAATCCGCTTAGCTTGTCCCTGGCCGAAAGGGTCTTCAGAAAGGGAGTATAGATACATACGGCGTCAGGATTGGCAAATACCCCGATCTGATTCTTGAGGTCCGACAGGTTCACACCGACTTTACCGCCAAAAGCTGCATCGATCTGGCCGACAAGCGTCGTGGGAAAATTGATGTAACGGATCCCCCGTTTGTAGGTGGCCGCAATGAATCCGGCGATATCCGTGAGCACACCTCCGCCGATGTTGACCAGTACAGAGTCTTTGTCGGCTTTCAGGTCAATGAGGTTTTGCCAGATCTCCACGCATGTCTGGATATTTTTCCTGTCTTCTCCGCTGGGGATTTCGATCACTGTGCATTCCCTGAATTGTTCTAGCTTTTCAAGCAGCAGGGGCAGGCAGAGATTGCGGGTGTTCTCATCCACCATCAGGATGAATTTTGAGTCTTTTCTTTCCGGTTCCCGCAGATGCACCTGTATTTCATCGAAAATATCCTCTCCGATCAAAATGGGGTAAGTTTCCGCTCTGAGAATACGTATTGGCATGTAGGTCTTTTTTTAATGAAATGCGGCCATCAGCAGGTCAATATCCTGAAATGGGATGTGGAACTGTTCGCTGATGCTACTTTTGGTCATGGTGCCGCCGAAGAGGTAGACTCCCTGCCTGAAGTCCTTGTCAGCCTTCAGCAGGTTAATGATACCTCCTGCATCTCCCAGGCGAAGCAAGAGTGGGGCAAAGTAGTTGCTGAGTGCGTAAGAGGCAGTGTGCGGCACGCTGGAGGCAATATTGGGGACGCAGTAATGCGTGATGCCATATTTTCTGAACACCGGTTCGTTATGGGATGTGATGCGGGAGGTCTCGAAGCATCCCCCCTGGTCGATGCTGACATCCACGATGACGGCTCCTTTTTTCATCTGTTGTACCATCTCTTCGGTCACCAGAACGGGAGTGCGTCCCTGGGCGGAGTGCACGGCACCGATGACCACATCGGCACGTTTCAGCGAGCCCATCAGCACACCCGGCTGAAGGATCGAAGTAAAAAGACGGGTATGGATACCACTCTGGATCCTGCGAAGCCGGTACACGGAGTTATCGAAGATCTTTACGGAAGCCCCCAGTCCCAGGGCAGTACGTGCAGCAAATTCTGCAACGGTTCCGGCCCCGATGATGACCACTTCGGTGGGTGCGATGCCCGAAAATCCGCCCAGCATACATCCTGTGCCATACGTAGTATCTGCAAGGTAACTGGCAGCGATCATCACAGAAGCATTCCCGACGATCTCACTGGTAGTGCGAAGCACAGGATAAGCATGGGTCTTATCCATAATAAATTCAAAGGCCACGGCCACCACCTTCCTGCTCATCAGCATCCTGAAATAATCCCCTGTTTGCCCGGCAAGATGCAGCGCCGAGATAAGGGTTTGCCGGGAAGTGAACAGGTTTGTTTCTGCAGCCGAGGGAGGTACGATCTTCAGCACAACGTCCGCCCGGAAGATCTCATCAGGGGTATAGACAATATGTGCGCCTGCATCGCTGTACTGCTCATTGGTAAAACTGGCAGCCCGGCCTGCGTCGGATTCGATGAGCACTTCATGCCCATTGGCGACCAGCAGACCCACACCCTGCGGAACCAGCGGAACCCGCTTTTCCTGGTAATGAATCTCCTTCGGAACACCAATGCGAATACGGCTTCGGCGGTGCGACACCTCCAGCGTCTCCTCCTTGGGCATCAATCCTTCCGCGCCGGAAATATTATAAATGCTTTCCTGCTCCTGCATCATTACCGAAAATCTGGCGACCGGCTACTCCGTTGTGCGTGAATGATCCGGTTGTGATTGGTTTCATCAACAAATATCTGTATGTATACGAAATTATCCGGCAAAAGTTCTTCAAATTTCTCAGGCCATTCCATCAGACAGTAATTTCCGCCATAAAAATACTCTTCCGCACCGATATCCAGCAATTCCCGGCTGTTTTTAAGACGGTAAAAATCCATATGGTACACAGGTTC
This sequence comes from Bacteroidota bacterium, assembly GCA_022711405.1. Taxonomy (GTDB): domain Bacteria; phylum Bacteroidota; class Bacteroidia; order Bacteroidales; family JAGONC01; genus JAGONC01. Next base: position 6,388 of record JAKLFC010000022.1, on the reverse strand, counting down.
ACCCTTCTGCGTCCGATACTCATTGACAATGGCAAAGGTGGGGCTGTTGACCATATCGGTCACTCCAAGGTGTTTGCACAGGCTTTTGATCAATGTGGTCTTCCCTGCCCCCATCTGACCGTAAAAACCAAATATCCTTTCATCCGGAAAGAGCCCCAGGATCGCTCCGGCGATGCGATCCAGGTCATTCAGGCCCCTGCAGTGAAAAGTATTCATACCGGCTGTCATTTGGGGGATAGCGTAATAAAAGGCACCAGCATTTCCTCAATGGAGATCCCTCCATGCTGAAAAGTGTTCTTGTAATAGTTCGCGTAATAATTGTAGTTGTTGGGATACGCAAAAAAATCATTCCGCCGCGAGAAGACGTACACCGAACTGACGTTGGTCTTTGGAAGGTATGCATCCTCAGGATTCCTGACCTCGAACACCTCTCTGGAGTTGTAGCTCAGGGTCCTTCCGCTTTTATACCGGAGATTCGTGGAAGTGTTCCTGTCACCGACGATTTTCACGGGATTCTGTACCCTGACAGACCCATGGTCTGAAGTGATGATGAGATCCACCTTCTTTTCGGACAAATATTGAAGGATATCCAGCAACGGGGAATGCTCAAACCACGACTGTGTGATCGAACGGTAAGCCGGTTCGTCATCTGCCAGTTCACGGATGATCTCCATTTCGGTGCGTGCATGGGAAAGCATGTCGACAAAATTGTAAACGATGACATTCAGCTTGTTATTGAGCAGGTTGGGCAGTGAATCGGCCAGTTTGCGCCCTACGTTCAGGTTCAGCACCTTGTTGTAGGAATATCGGACGTCCTTTCCATACCGCTTGAACTGCTCTCCCAGCAGTTCGCTTTCAAACTGATTCTTGGTTCCCTCCTCTTCTTCATTGACCCAGTACTGCGGATACTTGCGGGCGATCTCCGAAGGCATCAGTCCTGCAAACAGTGCATTCCTTGCATATTGTGTTGTGGTGGGAAGAATGCTGTAGTACAGGTCATCCTGCTCCACCCGGTAATATTCCCCGATGATCGGCTGAAGCGCCTTCCACTGATCATACCGCAGGTTATCGATCAGGATCAGGAAATAGGATCTGTTCCCGTTTAGCATCGGAAACAGCCTGTCCTTGATCAAGGTATGTGACATTGTGGGACGATCGGCTGTCCGGGCACTGATCCAGTTGAGGTAGTTGGCCTCAATGAATTTGCTGAAGACCTGGTTGGCTTCTTCTTTCTGCATCCTCAGGATGTCTGTGATATGGTCGTCCTGGGCATGGTTCAGCTCCAGTTCCCAGAAAACGATCTTCTTGTACATCTCGATCCACTGGCTGTGGGTGAGATCGGGTGAGATTTCAGAGCCAATGGTCCGAAACTCCTGCTGATAGACAAGGGTCGTCTTCTCGCTGACCAGCTTCTTGGTTTCTAGGTTCTTTTTCAGGCAAAGAAGGATCTGCTTGGGATTGACAGGTTTGATCAGATAATCGGAGATCTTCGAACCGATGGCATCCTCCATGATCGCCTCTTCCTCACTTTTGGTGATCATTACAATGGGAAGGTTCGGGTATTTATTCTTCATCAGGCTCAGGGTCTCGATCCCCGACATTCCGGGCATCTGCTCATCCAGAAAGACAATGTCGAACGACCGGCTGTTCAGTAATTCCAGCCCTTCATCACCATTATTGGAAGTATAGACGTCATAACCTTTTTCCTGCAGGAACATGATATGCGGCCTGAGCAAATCAATTTCATCATCCACCCATAAAATCTGTATTGCCATAGTTGTAAGAGTAAAAAGTAAAATGAACGAACCGGTTCTGTATCCTTAGCTAAACCGGCTCAGGAAGGTTTCTTAACAGAACTTGCTTTGTTTTATGAAAATAATGTCGTAAAATTGGAATTTATTGTGCAGAGCGATTATTTTTTACATACACAAAGTTAATGGAAACAGGAAAGTTGCCGACGTCCAACAAAAGGAAAATTTTCAATGATCCTGTGTACGGGTTCATCACCATACCCGACGAGACCATATTCGACATCATTGAGCATCCGTATTTTCAGCGCTTGCGCCGTATCATGCAGCTGGGTCTGACGCACCTGGTCTATCCCGGTGCGCTGCATACCCGCTTTCACCACTCCCTGGGAGCCATGTTCCTGATGAACAAGGCCATCAGCACCCTGCGGCTGAAAGGTATCCGGATCAGCAAGGCAGAGGAGCAGGGAGCACTTATGGCCATCCTGCTGCATGACATCGGTCACAGCCCCTTCTCCCACACGCTGGAGGGAAGGATCGTACATGATCTCAGCCATGAAAAACTCTCCCTGCTGTTCATGCAGGAACTCCACCGGCAGAAAACGGCCGACTTCTCCGAAGCGATGGAGATCTTCAGCGGCAGCCATCCGAACAAGTTCCTCCATCAGCTGGTCTCCAGCCAGCTGGATGTTGACCGGATGGATTTCCTGAAAAGAGACAGCTTCTATACCGGAGTTTCGGAAGGAGTGATCAACACCGAACGCATCATCGACATGCTGAATGTGGCAGGCGATGGGCTGGTGGTGGAAGCCAAAGGGATCTATTCCATTGAGAAATTCATTGTCGCACGACGCCTGATGTACTGGCAGGTCTACCTTCATAAAACGGTCATCGCAGCAGAAAAGATGCTGACCCGGCTGCTCGAACGGGCACGCTGGCTGGCAGCCAATGGGGAGGACCTGTTCATGACGCCCGCCCTTTCCGTATTCCTGAAAAATGACCTGAACGGCAGTGATTTCTCCGCGGATCCCGGGTTACTGAAGACCTTTGCTGCGCTCGATGACTATGATGTATTCGCTTCCGTAAAAGTATGGACGACCCATCCTGATCCAATTCTTTCCTTCCTGAGCAACGCACTGGTGGTGAGGAACATTTTTCATATCGAACTGCAAAATGCATCGTTCGATCCTGAAGCCGTTCAAAAGATCAGGGAAAGAGTTGCTGAGTCGTACCGGATCCCGTTAGATCTGACAGATTACCTGGTCTATACGGACATTATTTCCAATAAGGCGTACAATCCCTACACCGATGATATCAGGATCCTCCAGAAAAATGGTGATGTCGACGGGATCGGGAGTGTTTCAGAACAGTTGAGTGTTGCCATCCTGTCCCATGTGGTGACTAAATATTACCTGTGCTATCCTAAAAATTTATTTACAGGTAATCCTGCTTTCTGAATTCGGTTTATCTTTGCCCTGATCCATCACATTTAATCAAAGCGGGATGCAATTCACTGCTCAACAGATTGCCGGCATACTGAAGGGAACGGTGGAAGGAAATCCGGAAGCCACCGTCCGCGAGCTGTCGAAGATCGAAGAAGGACACGAGGGAAGCCTCTCATTCCTTGCCAATCCAAAATATACTCCTTATGTTTACAAAACACACGCCTCCGTCGTTATTGTACATAAGGATTTCATTCCGGAATATCCGGTCGAATCAACCCTTATCCGTGTGGAGGATCCCTACACGGCCTTTGCCCAGTTGCTGGAAGTGTACAACAAGCTCAGTAAACAGCGGACGGGAGTTGCAGAAAATGCGGTGGTGGCACCGACGGCTACCATTGGAAAGGATGCATATATTGGAGAAATGGTCTTTATCGGGGATCAAGCCGTCATCGGAGATGGGGTGAAGATCCATCCGCAGGTCTACATCGGTGAGAACGTGACAGTGGGTGACCGCACGATCCTCTATCCCGGGGTCAGGATCATGCAGGGCTGCATCATCGGTAAGGATTGCATTCTCCATCCGGGGGTGATCATCGGTTCGGACGGATTCGGTTTTGCGCCCCAGGAGGATCATCATTATAAAAAAGTGGTTCAGATCGGTAATGTGATCCTTGAAGATGAAGTGGAGATCGGAGCCAATACCACAGTGGATCGTGCCACCCTGGGATCGACCCGGATCCGGAAGGGTGTCAAGCTGGATAACCTGATCCAGGTCGCCCATAATGTGGTGATCGGCGAGAATACCGTGATCGCCGCACAAACGGGCATCTCGGGCTCCACCAGGATAGGGCGGAATTGCCTGATAGGAGGTCAGGCAGGCATTATCGGGCACCTGTCGATCGGGGATAATGTCAGGATTGCAGCCCAGTCGGGTGTCACATCGGATATAAAAGACAACGAGACTGTGATGGGTGCTCCGGCCTTTGAAATTAAAAAATACAGGGTATCCTATATTCACTTCCGCAACCTGGATAAGCACGTCAAGCGGATAGACGACCTGGAGAAGAGACAGCGAGAGTAAAAGAACATCGTGTTCCTTGCCCTGCTTACTCTACCTTATCGGCCTGAAAGGGATGAGGGAAGGGTCGTAATTTAAATTTGCACAGAATCCATATTATGGTTATGTTTGCACCCGATATGAACGGATTGCAAAGAACCATCAGAAATTCCTTCTCGATCTCAGGTGCCGGCCTGCATACGGGGAAAGAGGTCACGATGACCTTCTACCCGGCTCCTGTCCATCATGGAATCAAATTCAAACGAACCGACATCGAAGATCAGCCCATCATCGAAGCGGATGCTGATCTGGTGGTAGATATCTCACGGGGGACCTCTCTTGAAAAAAATGGTGCGAGGATCATGACCACAGAGCATGTCCTTGCTGCCCTTTCAGGTCTTCAGATCGATAATGTGCTCATCGGGATCGATTGTTCGGAGACTCCCATTCTGGACGGAAGCTCGCGGTTATATACCGAAGCCATTGAGAAGAGCGGTATTGTTGAGCAGGATGCGTTCAGGGATTATATCGAGATAGACCGGGTCATCACTTACCATGACCGCAAACACAAAACGGAGCTGATTGCCATTCCAGCTGATTCGTTCATGCTTTCCGTCATGATCGATTACGACTCCAATGTGCTCACCACCCAGTATGCCATTCTCGATCATATTGAAGATTTCAAGGAACAGATTGCCCCGTGCAGAACGTTCGTCTTCCTTCATGAGCTGGAATATCTGATCCAGCACAACCTGATCAGGGGTGGTGATCTGAACAATGCCATCGTGTTTGTCGACAAGATCATTTCGCAGGAAGAGCTTGACAGGCTGGCAGCATTTTTCAACAAGCCCAGGGTGACCGTGTTGAAGGAAGGCATACTCAATAACGTCAATCTTCTCTTCCCGAATGAGCCGGCACGGCATAAGCTGCTGGACCTGGTTGGGGATCTGACGCTTGTCGGGAAGCCGATCAAGGGACATATCATCGCAAAACGGCCTGGACACGGTGCCAATGTCCGATTTGCACAGATGATCAAAGAGCATTCAAAATCGCAGACCCGGAAAGACAGGATCCCTTCTGTGGATCTTACCCAGCCTCCTCTGTATGACATTAACCAGATACAGCAGATACTACCTCACCGACCCCCATTCCTCCTGATTGATAAAGTGATGGAAATGACCGATCACAGCGTCGTGGCGGTCAAAAATGTGACGATGAATGAAGTTTTTTTCGTGGGGCATTTCCCTGACGAGCCAGTCATGCCCGGCGTACTGCAGGTGGAAGCCATGGCCCAGTCGGGAGGTATCCTGGCCCTGAGCAGCATGCCGAATCCCAGGGATTATATCGCTTATTTTCTTAAGATAGAAAATGCCAAATTCAGGCATAAGGTGGTACCCGGCGACACACTGGTATTCAGGTTGGAGCTGGTATCTCCCATCCGAAGGGGCATCTGCCATATGAGAGGTTATGCCCATGTAGGAGACAAGATCGTAACAGAAGCCGAATTAATGGCGCAATTAGTAAAAAAGAGCAAATCCCCATGACCCAACCCCTAGCGTATGTTCATCCACAGGCTAAGATTGCCAATACAGTGGTAATCGAGCCTTTTGTCAATATTGAAAAAAATGTCGAGATTGGCGAAGGTACCTGGATCGGATCGCATGTCACCATCATGGAAGGAGCCCGGATCGGCAAGAACTGCAGGATTTTTCCCGGGGCTGTCATTGCCGCAATCCCGCAGGATCTGAAGTTCAACGGGGAGGAAACGATCGTAAAGATCGGGAGCAATACCACCATCAGGGAATTTGCCACGATCAACCGCGGAACCAAGGCCAATTATGAAACCGTGATCGGTGAAAATTGTCTTGTGATGGCCTACGCTCATGTCGCACATGATTGTATCATCGGTAACAATGTCATTCTTGCCAATGCAGCCAACCTGGCCGGGCATATCGAGATCGACGACTGGGCCATTGTCGGCGGGCTGGTCGCGGTTCTGCAGTTTGTGCATCTCGGATGCCACTCCCTCATATCGGGTGGTGCGCTCGTCAGAAAGGATGTACCCCCATACGTAAAAGCCGCCAGGGAACCTCTTTCCTATGTCGGGGTCAATTCGATCGGGCTGCGCCGCAGGGGAT
>JAKLFC010000021.1 GCA_022711405.1 Bacteroidota bacterium | reverse complement strand
GGCTCTCAGTACGCATCCTTTGCAAGATCACTGCGGTCACTTTACTGCAGTTTATTAACTTAAAGAACGAAAAACCATTAAATCATCTAAAATATGCGTTGGCGAATTAAACCGCACTACGCGTTAATAGTTTATATAAATTCTATGGGAAAAAACGGATAAATTGACCACCTCTTTTCTTTAATTCCACCCTCCCTTCAGAAAGCATAAATGCTTAATGTTGGTTTGCTTAACGCACCCTCACAGCTGCCGGTCAGGCAGTGGCACGATGTGGTTGGAGAAAAAACCATTGCTGACGCAGTGCTGGATCGTATCGTTCACAATGCTCATCGCATTGAATTGGCTGTTAAATCATTGCGCAAACAACAACTATCCTGGAATTAGAAATGGATAAGAAAAAACAATGAGGAATTGTATTTTTGTATAACCGTTGTCGGAATAAAAAATTAAAATCACTAATCTTTGTTTAATAATAATTATTAAATTTGCTAATTATTAATTAGCAAAAATGGAAAAAGCAGATATAAAGAGAGTTATTATAGCACAAAAGGAAACTACGGGAAATTTCAGCTTTGTGGAAAGAGATCAGCGTATTCAGGAAAAGATCCTGGGCAGTGATCGTTTTGTAAGAATAATTGCAGGGGTGAGAAGGTGCGGTAAATCAACACTGATGGAGCAGATCAGGGGAACATCCGGTGAAAAAAACTACGCCATCAATTTTGACGATAACCGTCTGACAGGATTCAACAGCGATGATTTTGAAAAACTCTATGAATCATTTCTCGAGCTGTATGATCCGGAAAAGACCTGGTATTTAGATGAAATACAGAACATTGAGGGCTGGGAAAAGTTCATCAGAAGGCTTCACAACCAGAGGCACAAGGTATTTATTACGGGTTCCAATGCCAGGATGCTTAGCGCCGATCTGGGCACTCATCTGACTGGCAGGTACATACAATCGGAGCTTTTTCCATTCTCATTTATTGAGTTTTTACGCTTCAGGAAGATTCCAATTGAAAATGACACCATGCTTTCTCCCACCAAAACGACCATCTTAAAGAAAGCCTACTGGGAATACATAACGACTGGCGGATTTCCTGAATATCTTTTAAGCCGGAATTCCGATTACCTGAAAACATTGTATGAAAACATCATTTACAGGGATATCGTAGCCAGGCACAACATTAAAAATACGCGAACCCTGGTTGAAATGACCCATTACCTGATCAGCAATATCTCGAAGGAAACCAGTTATACTGCTCTTAAGAATACATTCGGACTTTCCAATGCCATCACCGTCAAAGAATATATCGGTTATCTGGAAGACTGTTATCTGCTGTTTCCGGTGAGCAAATTTGATTATTCCCTGAAGAAACAGCTGGTCAATCCCAAAAAGATCTATTGTGTCGATCCCGGCCTGGCAAACAGCATATCGTTCCGTTTCAGTGAAAACGCCGGGCGGCAGCTGGAAAATATAATCTTTTTACATCTCAGGAGAAAGACAGCGGGCATCTATTACCATAAAAATAAATATGAATGTGATTTTATTGTTGTGAATAAGCAAAAAGTGATACAGGCCATTCAGGTTTGCCATACCATTGCCGATACGGAAACCAGGGACCGGGAACTGAAGGGCTTGCTGGAAGCGATGGAGAATTATAAACTTGACAAAGGATTCATCATCACCGACGATGAAGAAGAAACCATTGAGAAAAATGGTTTCATGATTTATATAAAGCCTGCCTGGAAATTCCTTCTGGATGAGGATGATGTATATCTGCAGACTAAAGTGCACCGTTTGGGATCATAAACAAAGGTGTCCTCATTCAAGGATTTAAAATGAACGACCTAACCCGAACGGCCATGGCTGACTTCAAACGCCTGGCCGCAGCCCATCTGGTTAATCCGGTGAATTTTTGGATGAGAACCGGATTATTTATCGTAACTTGCTGATGTTAATCCGTTATCAGGAAAATGAAAACAATCATGATCATTGCCGTTGCCATGCTGTCATTGCATGCCGGCTTCGGGCAGAATGCCACGGTGGTTCTGGTGAAACATGAACTGCGCTGGACCGACGAAACGCGGTTTCCCAATTATTTTCTTGATCCGGAGGTCCGTGACTCTATTTTCGGCGATACACGGACGGAACTGATGAAATACCTGAATGTGAATGAGGTTGTATTCCCTAAAGAGATCGAATACAGGATCATCGACGGCTTCGGGAAACAGAAGGTGGAAATGCCTGCAACCAATCCCGGTCCGGAGCCTCAAATCGCCATCTTCTCCTTTATCACACGCGAAACTTCCGGTTATGCAATGTACTGGCACCTGAACATACTGATAAAAGAGAACGGGAAGGGTGTCGTTACAAGAAATGCTTCCCATGAGCTGGAATACTATGATGCTTCCGGTTATTTATCGCCACGGTGCTGGCTTTCCGCCTTGGAGTTCCGTTCCATTTTCAGCCAGCTGGTCAAAGAGGCCATCGGAAGTGTTCCTGAGTCGGATGAAAAGATCCTGTTGGGCTCACCGGAGGAGAAAGAGAAGCTGGTCCGTTCCCTTTTTCCTGATTCACAGCGGGCACTGCTCAAAATCCGCGGTGCCTGGAGGAATGCAGGTAATTTCTCCGCCCTCATCGAGTCGGCGACGGATACCCTGGTGAAGATGAATTACCGTCAGGGATGGGAAAGCGAATACATCATTCCTACCGGTAAGGCTGTTTTTGCCGGCCTGTTCACATCCATGACCGGCCTTGACATTGCCTATGAGCAAAAGGTGGTCAGGGAAATCAGGGGTAGCATGCTGTTTTCGGACGGACGGAAAGTCAGGATCCGTCTCAAATGGCTCGAAATCCAGGAGCGGACCGTAACAGAGGGAGTGTACAGCTTCCGGGTGACAGCGCCCTTGGTAGCCGAGATCGTTGAAGGGGACCGTATGGTAGGTCAATTTGTCTGCACATACCGGTCACTGGTGCATGCTTCGGACATGACCACGGAAAAATTCAGCCTGATGACTGGCTTCCGGGCCACCAATACCTTCGGAACGGAACAGGTCTACCGTATCGACGGATTCCTGGATGAAACGCAGGTGTATGCCGAATTCAACGAATATCACGGGATCATGGCCATGGGTACCGATACGGCCCTGATGGCCATGATGGTGGTGCAGAACTGCAATCCCGACAGCCGCACCTATGGCAGTTCCGGGCTGTCGAAAAACAAAAAGGTCTCCTTTAGCGCCAGTTCATCCCTTGGTAAACCATCGCTCGACGATGCCGGGAAAACAGAATGGTACCCGGTTTATTTACCCGAAAATGTTTCGAGGGAAGAAGGGGAAACATGCATGAAGATCCTTTCGTGCCTCTTTTTCGGGATCGGGTCACAGCTAATGGATGTGGATGACGGTGATGAAGAATAGCCGTTAACCATGAACGAATCTAACGTATTCAGTGCTGTCGAAAGGTACAGCTATTCCCTGGCCAGTCCTCCCTCTGCGGTTTCCTTGTAGATAGAAGGCAGATCGTGGCCTGTTTCTTTCATGACACTGATGACCCTGTCGAAAGGAACGAAATGGTGTCCATCGGTCATCCTGGCATATACGGCTGCGTCGAGGGCGCGCGAAGCTCCCTGGGCATTGCGCTCGATGCAGGGGATCTGGACGAGTCCTTTCATGGGATCGCAGGTAAGACCCAGGAAGTGCTCCATGCCAATGGTTGCCGCATATTCTACATGACGTATACTGCCTCCCAGCAGCTGGGCCGCCGCTGCAGCGGCCATGGAGCAGGCGCTTCCCACTTCTCCCTGGCAGCCCACCTCTGCCCCGGCGACCGAGGCATTGGTCTTGATCAGGTTACCAATAAGTCCTGCAGTGGCCAGCGCACGAAGTATCTTGATCTCCGTAACATCCATCTCGGTCTTGAATAAATAAAGTACAGCAGGAATAACCCCACACGAACCGCAGGTGGGAGCGGTGACGACCCTGCCGCCGGCTGCGTTTTCTTCCGAAACAGCCAGCGCATAAGCGAAAACCAGGGGACGACGGTTGACGGCTGCCTGAAAGGTTTTTGCCATGGTGAAGAATGAACCGGCCCGGCGCGAAACACGCAATCCTCCGTGGAACATGCCCTCTGTTTCCAGCCCGCGTGAAATGGCTTCCTGCATGGCCTGCCAGACTTCCCCTAGGTGATCCCATAATCCGGGTTCTTCTTTTTCCTTCACAAATTCCCAGAAAGAACAACCCTGGTGTTCACAGTATTCCAGGATCTCTTTCATGGTGCTCATTTCATAGACCTTGTTTTTGCTTTCCCGGTAGCCACTGTCGCTGATGTCGCCCCCTCCGATGCTGAACGTGATCCATTCCTTCACCGTCGATCCTTCCGAATCCAGCGCCTGGAACTTCATGCCATTGGGATGCGGCGGTATGGTTTCGGAAGCTTTCCAGGAAATTTCAACAGGCGCAGGCGAGAGCGACTCCATGATCGCCTTATCGGTGAGGTGGCCTTTTCCCGTGGCGGCAAGGCTCCCGTAAAGGGTCACATGAAATGCAGCGGCAGCCGGATTTCGTTCTTTAAAGATTGAAGCCGCTTTGGCAGGGCCCATCGTGTGACTGCTCGAAGGTCCGTTTCCTATTTTGTACATTTCCCTGATGGATTCCATACGAATTCTATTATTATTTTTTTACCTGAAGATCCTGTTGCCTGGTCCCTATATTGAAAATCTGATTCAGGATGATGGCCAGCACGGTTGACAGTGTGAGGGAAAAGGGCCTCATCTCCCTTTGAGTCAGCATTTCTTCAGTGGTCTGGTTTAAGGCTGATTTAAACGGGTCTAAATTTAAAAAGATATTGAGTTATAAAGCATGATCAATGATCTATTTTTATTCATTTGTTTCACGCGCCTGGTTGATATGCCGGTTTTTGATATAGGATTTGATGTGTGAGTTTTCGACCGGACTTTCGGCTTATAGTCCGGCTATATCCTTAAATGCAGGCTCCACCTCTACCCTCAGGGCGTTGTTTGCCAGGGAGAAAAATACATACTGCGACACCAGGGAGATCAGGTCGACCAGCTCGGAATCATGGAGATGGCCATGGTATTTTTCATAGATTTCATCCCGTATGTCGCGTTCGGTCACCAGCTCATCGGTAAGGATCAGCAGTGCTTCTTCCCGTGCACCAAAGAGATGCGGGAGGGGAAATTCTTTTACCGCCGCCAGCTGATCGTCCGTTACCCCGAACTCGATGGCCACCGGTACATGATGTTTCCAGACATAATTGCACCGGTAATGCACGGCCATCCGGAGGATCACCAGCTCCTGCTCCCTGACGGTAAGGCCCATTTTCAGCTTTGACGTGACCCAGTAATCCAGGAACGTTTCCAGTGTACCGGGATTGTACATCAATGTTCCCAGTACATTGACAGGGGCAAATTCTCCCTTGAGCGCATCGCCGGGTATGCGCTTCAGGATCTCTTTGCATCCGGCTGACATCGTTGCAGTATCAAGGGGGCGCAACCGCGGTTTTTCGATTTTGCTGTCCATGGGCTTCGTTATTTCTTAATGTAAAATTACACAAGTATCCAATATAAACGAACTCAATAAGTGAACACGCTGCAGGATTGAGTGCACAGGGTGTTCGTCAAAGGAAATAAAAAATTACCTGATATAATGGGCAATTATATGTATATTTGCCCATTATGATATCAAATAGTGCATACAATGATTACTCTTGAGAAAATAAGAGAAATCCTGGCTACCTGGAAGGATGAAATACTGAAAACAGAATTATTTGACCGGGAGATCTACCCGTTGGTCAGGGAGCAGTTCAGAAAGCCTTTCCCGCTTGTATTGCATGGTCTGAGGAGATCAGGTAAGACATACCTGATGTACAGGTTACTGCAGGATTATCCCCATTCGGTATATATCAACTTTGAGGATGAACGGTTTATGGGCGCAGGAAGCGAAGTGCTTGAAGAAATCTATTCAGCCTACATCGGAGATGACATTACTGAAAGACCAGCGATATTTCTGGACGAAGTACAAAACATAAGGGGTTGGGAAAAGTTCGTGGCAAGACTTCACTCAAAGGTTAAGTTTGTAATATCCGGATCGAATGCCACCCTGTTAAGCTCAGAATATTCGACGGCTCTGACGGGAAGACACATTCCATTACGGATATTTCCCCTGTCATTTTCTGAATATCTGATGGCCAGGGGAGCCAGTCATTTGAATCCGCTCCTGACAGATCAAAGGGCGAAATTACTGGTAATGTTATCGGAGTATATCGATTTTGGCGGATTTCCCCAGGCTTCTATCTTTAAAGATAAACTATTGCTTAAGTCGACTTTCGATGCCATCCTGTTCAGGGACGTAATTCCGAGGTTCAATATTCGTAATCCATTGGGGCTCGAAACACTGGCAAGATACCTGGTATCGAATCCGGGAAAACCATATTCCTATCGTAAACTGACTTCTGTTACGAACATCAAGCATGAGGATACCGTTCAGACCTATATCGATCTGCTTCAAAAGGCTTACCTGATCTTTACCCTTCCACGGTTTGACTATTCAATAAAAAAACAGGCAATTAATCTCAAGAAGATCTATCCTGCAGATACTAGTTTTACCCGATTTTCAGGCAGCTTGTTTTCAGAAGAAAGGGGCAGATTGATTGAAACACTGGTATGTAATCAACTGATCCGTAAAGGCCATGATTTGTATTACTGGAAAGACGATAAAGAACGTGAAGTGGATTTTGTTGTTTGTGATGGACTTAAGCCCAAATCTCTTGTCCAGGTTTGTGAAAACATAGATAATGAAAAGGCCTGGAAGCGGGAAACGGAATCTCTTATCGCTGCAGCTGAGTCATTGGCGGTCAGTGATTTGTATTTATTAACACACCACTCACTGAGCCCGCAGCCGGTTACCGGGATCCACATTGAACCGGTTTTGAACTGGTTCATGGAGAAATAAGAAAACTTTTTACCATGAAGAAATACTTTATACTACTGCTTCTTGTTCCCGTACTGGTGCACGGACAGGATAGTGTCAACAACCAATTCAGACTATCGGTCAATCCATCCATTTTTCAGAACAAGGAGCCCCTGATGAACGGCCAGGCCAACACCTGTGTAGGCGTTACAGCACAGGCAGGATGGGAGCGGATCAACCTGAAAAGAACACATTACCTGGGACTTACCATTGGGATGGCCAGGCCCAAATCGGATTTTGAGCCGGTACATTTTTCTCTTCTGGCGGGCATCGGGGCCAGGTATCAATACCTGAATCTGATCCATGAAACGGCGTCCTCGCGCTTTCACCTCGGGGGGATAGCCAGCATCCATTACCGTCTGGGTTACTACCCTTTATGGGATGACAGCCATCCCTACTGGGCTACGAATATCAGTGCAGGGATCTCCCTGCGGTACGAGAAGAAGTTCCGTGAACGGGGCCTTTGCTTTCTGTCCTATGAGATGCCCCTGATAGGGCTTCTCAGCCGTCCTCCGCTTCAGAGGCAGTACAAGATCGATGACCCCGAATTCGGTAACCTCGCCGGCCTGATGCACCAGGATATGGAGGTGGAAACCGTCAACCGGTATATTGACCTGGCCCTGAAAACCGGCTTTTATCTGCCATATTCCGGACGGTTTGCCAACGAGTTTTACATTTTCATCAATTATCTTTCATTAAATACTTCTTATTCAGAGCCCTACAGGGAGTTACAGACTGGTTTTGGAATCACCTTTATCCTGTAAATCATGAAGAAACTGCTCATATTCATTTCCATATCACTCCTGATGACGGCCTGCCTGAAGGATGATCCGATAAAACTACCCAACGGGGGATATGTTCCTGTCCAGCGCGATGATGGTTGGATCGTTTCGACTCCTGAGGCGGAGCTCATGGACGTTTCATTGCTGAATGAGGCCTATGAGCTTTTTTATTCGGATGAGGAGTACCCGATGATCAACAGCCTGCTGGTGATCCGCCACGGAAAGCTCCTTGCCGAAGCCTATTGCAAAAGTGAAGCAGACATCGACCGACTCAATAACATTCAGTCCTGCACCAAAAGCATCACCTCGTTGCTTACCGGCATTGCCATCGATCAGGGATTGATCACCGACCTGAACTCGACCCTGTACAGTTATTACCCTGAAGCATTTGATGAAGATCCAGGCAAGCGAAAGATCACCCTCAGGAACTGCCTGGTCATGGAGGCCGGCATTGATTTCAACAATGACGAAAATACCGAAGAGCTTTATTTTGCAGGCGGCAGCAGTCTTGGATACATTCTTTCGCTGCCCATGAGCATAGATACAGGCACCCTGTTCCATTACAACGATGGGCTACCACATCTTGTTGCAGGGGCGATCACGGCGGCCAGCCAGGTGAGCCTGGCCCGGTTCGCGGCGGATAACCTCTTCGGTCCGATCGGAATTGAAGATTACTTCTGGGAAAACAGCCAGGATGGTTTGAACTTCGGGGCATTTTCGCTCTTTTTAAAGCCGCGTGACCTGGCACGGCTGGGACAGCTCTGCCTTCAGCAGGGCAGCTGGAACGGGCAGCAAATCGTCAGCGACAGCTGGCTTCAGCAGGCAGCGACCGTGCATGCGGGAGGAAGAACCCCTTACGGGTATTATTTCTGGATCTATCCTGATATGAAAGGTTACGGAATGATCGGTCACGGAGGGCAGTTCGTGTTCATCTGCAATGAAAAGGACCTGGTGATCGTATGTACGGCATCCGGCTACACGAATGAGATCCTGTGGGGATCGTCCGACCAGCTGATCGAACTGATTTACCGTGCCTGCCGCTGACACCTGCGTTATCAGCGTTTCACAGATTATGGCCCGATTCAGGTGAATGTTCAAAGAGATTCACGATGGTCGTTTTGCCGGATGTACAACGGTAGGTCTGCTATCCCCCCAGTATAATATTTACTGTACCGATGATGTCCAGCACATTGATCCCGCCATCACCGTTAATGTCGGCCTGCTGGAAGCAGAATGGATCCGGATTGGCTTCCATGATGAAGTTGACGATCGTTATGATGTCGAGAACATTCACCATCCCGTCGCAGTTGGCATCGCCGGGGATGTTGATTTCGGATCCGGTCGGATCCTGCTTGTAATAGATCTCGTAGTTCCCGTCGCGGGTATCTTCCCATAGAACATGTACGACCGTACCGGCCAGAGCGACGGATGAGCGCCATGAATCCGCAGCATTATTGGTCAGCCTCAGATCAGCTTCCCAAGCATTTCCGTTGTCGGAAGATTTCTTGTAATAAATCTCGTTATTCCCATCACGGTTGTCTATCCAGGTGATGTGCACATTTTGTCCATCGGTGCAAACAGAAGGCCTGTAGGAAACATTGAAAGCATTGGTCAGCCTTGTATCTTCTCCCCAGCCAAGGCCTCCGTCATCCGACCGTTTGTAATAGATTTCGTCGTTCCCGTCGCGATCGTCGTACCATGCCACATGGATATGGTCACCAGATGCTGCAATGCTTGGTGTCAATGATTCTGCTTCATCCCAGGTCAGGCGCGTGTCGGTATCCCAGGCATTTCCTCCATCGGAAGAATGGATGTAATGGATCTCGTAGGTCCAATCGCCGGAAGTTTCTTCCTCCCATACAACATGCACATGGATACCGGAAACAGCTATACAGGGTACCTCGGAAGCATTTACCGTGTTTGTCAGCCGAATATCCGCACCCCAGCTGTTACCCATATCCGTTGAGCTCTTGTAATAAATCTCTTCGTTCGAATTACGCAGGTCCTGCCAAACGACATGGACCATGTTGTCAGAAATGGCCACTGAAGGATGGGAGGATTCCCCGGCTGCGATGGTCAACCGGGTATCTGTTCCCCAGCTGGTTCCTCCGTCGACCGAACGTTTATAATAGATCTCCGCATTACCGTCGCGCTGATCCGCCCATACGATATGCACGGAAGACCCGGATACCGCGATGCAGACATCCTCTGAAGGTGAAGTGTTATTGGTCAGCCGGGTATCTGCTCCCCAGGTCATCCCGCCATCAGTCGACCTTTTATAGAAAATCTCCCTGTTTCCATGGCGGTTATCGCGCCAGGCAACATGGACAGTATCGTGGCTGGCCGCTATGCACCAGGCATTGTTGGGAGAAGCGATGGATTCACCCGGATTGTTGGTAAGGCGTACGTCTGGCTGGAATTGTGCATAGGAATATAAACCAGCAATCACAATGACTACCAGGATCAGGGTTGCTTTCATTTTACGGATTAATTTGTTTTGATAATCTTCTCTGATTTTTAAAAAGTAAGTCAAAAATAATCAATTGGTCCAAGAAAAACAAACATATTGGAATTTGGTTTTAAATGCTGTTTCCGGTAACAATGAAGACGACAAGGCTCGCTGGCCAATGACTATCGCATCACCAGCACCTTTACCACCTGATTCGTTTGAGAATTTTTTATCATGCAGTAATAGATGCCCGGCGGAAGGTATTGTGCATCATACCGGCAAATATTTCCACCCGGCAGGGATATTCCTTCATAAATAACAGCGATCTGTTTCCCCTGCGCGTTGTATACAGTCAGTGTTGTATGATCATTCACCGGAACATCAAACCGAATTTCCATAAGATCATTGACGGGATTCGGGTACACCCGGAGACAGCTGTTTTGAGCAAGATCATTCCATCCTTCGGGAGCCTTTCCCGGCCCCCCCATCGTGGTCATAGTCCCATTGGCAAGCAGGTCATGGTCGCCACGCTGTCCATCGGTGAAGTGCAGGGTGATGATCCGGTCCTCAATAGTGGCCCCCGTTCCCTCTTCAAGCCGGAATCCATAATACACAGGATTGGGTGATGAGGGCAGCCCGCCATCGTTGACATAGGTGTCGAATGCAGCGGAACCATGAGCGTACAGGCTTACAATGGCGTTACTGGATCCCGGCGGAAAATTCAGAGAAAATTCAACCATATCGTAAGGGAAATCATAGCCGCTGGGTTGACCGGGAGGAACCTCTTTCGGAACCACATTGACCAGGGAGATGATCTCTCTTTCCGGAGATATGGAGGCCAGGGTTATGTATTGTTGCTGGCGGTAGCTTTTAAAGGACGCGACGTTGCTTTGTTTCCAGTCGGCCAGGCCGTCGTTATTGCCGTCAAATCCAACCTGGTAGCCATTCGGACCCCATTCTTCAGGATCCGGTATCCCATCGCTATCGGTATCCGGTGCCACAATGGGATCTACGACATATTCCTCCAAGTACATCAGGTATCCATCGTTACCATGACCGGTCAGGTCGCGTGTGGTATTATTGAATGAGTAGTACGCGACCAGATCATCTTCTTCGCCCCTAAGGCCTATGTACATGGATTCCTGGATCTCCTGCTCACTCAGGTTCCGTGACCAGAGCCGTACCTCGTCGATCAGCCCGTTAAAGCCATACGTATAGGCCCCCGGTGAACCGATAAACAAATTACCGTCACCCATCAAGATAACTCCCGTTACCGTGGCAGCCACATCCAGAAGTCCATTGATATAGACCTTAAAGTTATCGGTCCCGCCCAGGCTGTGGTAGGTCATGGCCACATGCGTCCATTCTCCTTCCGGGATGGTCGCCTGACTGTAGATATTGGTGGCCCCGTCACTCGTGGTAATTCCTGCCGACAGCTGCCTGTTGCCATGGGTGGCCAGCTGGTAGGCGCCCGGTGAATAGGGATAGCTGGTAATGTCCTGCTTGGAGATGATGTGTGCCGATTTTTCCGAGCCAACCTCCGGTTTGATCCAGGCTTCGACCGTGAACCGGCCACCGGTGAACTGGAGACCCTCCGAAGAGGGAACGGCCATGTTATCATAACGATTGCCGGAATAAATATATCTCAGCTTAAGCGCTGTCTGGGATGAAGGCATCATCGGAGTATCGATCCGTTGATAAAAAATGTCATCATAGGCGTATACATAGCGGCCCTCGAGGGCATAAAGAAATGATCCATCCATACCAGCAGCACATTTTGGTCTCTTGGTGTAATATTCATTGTACCACGAGAATTGCGTTCCAACCGCTGCAAGTTCCCTGTAATGTTCTCCGCCATCGTCTGTTTTGGTATAGGAAGGGGGAGTCAGTATCACATGAAAGGTTTTGCCTGTCGGATCCGACGGATCTACAGCACCCCGCGGATAGCCGCCCAATGTTAGATAGGGTATACCTGGTCTGGTAAGTTCCTGTGGAAAGGCGAAGGTAACTCCGTAATCGGATGAAGACATGGCAAAACTGCGGTTCGCAGTGGTGGGGAAAAGGATGTATACATAATCCCTGGCAGCATAGATAGTTTGCATACCGTTGGCAGGAATTTCGGTACCTGTGAACTGTAGTTTTGTGAGATTGAATGCATCACTCCATGAATTTCCGCGGTCGGGTGAGCGCCGGAAGAGAAGATTATACTCCCCGTCCCAATCATTTGCGGGGAAAACGACATAGATATTGTCGCCTGAGAGGGCAATTTTGGGACTGTAATCGTCCGGATGCTGAAGGGGATATGTCAGGTGCACCTGTGTGGTGGACGGAATAGAAATCGTTGTGCTCTCGAAAGAAGAACCTCCGTTGTGGGACGCCAGGAAATACAGGTAACCATATACCAGGCCGTTATACCAGTCTGAATGGTAAATCAAGGCATATACATGGTCGCCGTCGCGGATGAGATCCTCCATGCTCCAGTCATCCACCTGTTGATATCCGAACACGGATGTTGAAAATCCGGCCCCCGCATCCGTTGAATTCAGGAAGTAAAATCCGGCCTGCTGCTCATCCCAGTCCTGAACAAGCACAGAAACCTTATCTCCGGAGCAGGAAATGAAGATCCTGTCGGTCAACCTGGTAAGGAGGTCAAAGATGGGCCGTGCGGATTCGAAGCTTGCTCCCCCGTCGGTTGACCGAAGGTAGTAGACATCGCTGACCATACCACCCGTATGATGCTCTATGTAGACGATATGCACGGTTTCCCCATCCACGGCCATCCGTTTTGAGGTAAACGGGGTCGGGAAATAAGGATAGACTCCTTTGGCAAGTAACTTCCGTTCACCCCATGTGTTGCCGTTATCCACCGAACGTCTGTAGAACAATTTGTAATAATAAGCACTGTCGGCTATCCACAGACAGTGGACTGTGTTACCGGATACAGCGATCTCGTGCGCAAAGTCATAAAATCCCAGTCCGGAGGCTCCCTGCCCCTCTGAGATGTTTTTCGTCCAGTATGAAAGTTCCGGCTGCTGTGCCCTAAGAAAAGGGCTGAATGCCAGAACCATGAGTAATACCGTGAGGGTAAGTGATTTTAGGTTCATGAAGTCAGGATATTAAGTTGATAAGATACTTGAATTCTGGATAAAAATACAAAATATATACACTTGATCTTCTTACCCACCAAGATATAGGTATCGTGACTTGCGTATTACATGATGACCAATTTTCCCGAGAACAGCAGGTTTTGTCTGCCATCCATGATCTTGAAGATATACATCCCCGCGGGAAGATCATTCCCAGAAACAGGGAATTCCCAGGACCTCCTTGTCCTGATCCGGTCCACCTGCTGCCCGAACATATCATAGAGTATACATTCCGCTCCACGGGGATCCATTTCGGTTTTAACACTGATAGTGGCCCTGTCACTGACCGGATTAGGCCAGATCTGGCAGCTCACTATGTTCGCTACAGCGAGGGAGGGAGTGCCGACATAGGTTCCGTTGATCTCACCCGGTGTTCCATGCGCGGAAGATGCGGCCCAGCTGGTGGCCAGTGCATTGTCGAGCGAGGGATTGATGAGCTCCAGGGAGGGGCCGTTTCCGTCGGGGCCGGTGGGCCAGGGAAACTTGTCATCATAGTGAACGGTGTCGATCAGGGTACCCGATGAATCAAAGAGCCGGATCAGCTCGCCGCTACCCGACAGACCGAAGTCCATGTTCCCGCTGTAATTGTCCACCAGGGGGAAAAGAGCGGAAAACGCTTCCGTGTCCTCGCAGACGACCAGGTATCCCTTCGAATCAATCACGGTTCCCGGAGGGAAGATAAACATGTGCTGGTCATCCTCGTCCCTGAATATCCAGCTGGTAATATCGAGCGGGTAGTCATGCGGATTGTAGAACTCCACCCAGTCGCCGGGATTGAAATTATCAGCGGAATTGTAATTGATCTCGTTGAGCACCAGGGAATCACTGAAGACCCTGGGCTTGAAAAGGGCTATGACCGAATCCATTTCCATCAGGTTCAGCGACACTTCCAATGCCGTATCTGAAGGGAACACCGCGTGATGCTTCAGGATCCATCGGTCGAACTCAAACGAAGGGTTGGCTTCGATGGCCAGCAGTTTCACATCGATCCCGCTGAAATAGGATCCCGTCCATGGGTACTGGCTAAGTTGAAGGGAGTTGATCTTAACCTGGCCGGCGCCTTCAGGCTGCAGATCGATCACTACATCATACGGCCCTGTCAGGTTGTAGCAGTCGGCCAGTCCACCCCGGATGACGCTGTTGCGTGTGGTGATAAAATCCCGGATCTTTTGAACATTCGTTTCCCATTGTTGCAGCGATCCTCCCCACCTCACCGTATGCCGTGGAATTTCCGGGGCAATGATCTGTGCCATGCTGTCGAGCATGGGAAGCATGTATTCATCTGTAAAAGCGGTATTCAGAAGGTCAATATAACGGGAGACATAATATTGCTCGAAATCCGGATTCTCGCGTAATTTATTCAGTATGACCACATGGTTTTCGGGATCCTGCCAGCCTGCCAGGTCATCCTGGTAACAGGGTGACACATAGGGACTTTGTGCAGGAATGCCGGTATAGTTGATGTAATGCCCGAAAGTCGCATCTTCGTCCCACAGGATATACCCCCATTTGCCGTGGGTTCCCTGGGGATTCAGCCCCCTCCACCACCCTACGTTCCAGTTGAGCCAGTCGGAGCAAACCACGTAGGAGTTGATGATCACATAATCCACCAGGCTGGTCATATCATACTGGCTGGTGACGGTCTGGTAATATTCGGGATTGCTCATGTCGTGCGTCACGATGTAATTATACAGCGTGTACCAGTCCTCCAGCGCCTGATCCCCTCCGTACTCAGCCCAGGTGCCGCCCCACAGCATGATGTACTGGATGTCGTATTTCCCCTGGTTGTAATAGTAATCCGTATAGTCATGGTCCGATACCTTTTCCCGGATGGCATAGATTCCCCAGTACTCACCGTTGGCATAGAGCACGCACCGTTCCGACCTGCGCCAGTCGAGCTTCTGGCCGGCCTTCTCCGAGAGCGTCTGCACAAAGTCGTCCCTGATATGCGCACTGGTGTCGATACCCGGGTAGTTATCGTCCCCGGCGGCCCGGAGGATCACCCGCTGAAACTCCTCACGGTCGGACAGGGAGAAGAATTTTTCAAACAGGGCCTTGTTGTACCCGCATTCGTCACGGGCAATGTAGTCGATGCTGCGCTGGGGATGCACCCATGAATCCTGCCCATGTTCGTTGAATTCGCCATACGCCGTAGTGGTACGTACTTTTTCCTTATTAAAGAATTCAGCAGATCCCCAGGGACGTAGGCTTTCATCCCCGTTGAGCAGTTCCAGCATATCGTTGCCTGCCACTGACATGACGGGAAGGTCATGTACTTCGTTGATGAAATAGGAGTTGAACTCGATCAGCCCGGGAAGCACGGCTGCAAAACTGCTGAACACCCTTGCCTTCAGGATCAGGGTGGAAGAGATGTTGAGCGGCTCGGTGTATGTGGCGGAGGATGAGACCGGTTCTGTTCCGTCGAGGGTATATTTGATCTGGGCATTGGTTTCATTGGTGGTGATGGTTACCATAAAGGATTCGGTGTAAAATCCTGCCGGGACACTCACCGATGGTTTTTCGGCATAGCGGCTGTATGCGGGGGAGGTATTGTTGGAAGATTCCGGGGTGGGATTTTGAAAGATTCCCCAGGAAGGGAATCCATCGCTGATACGGCCCCTGGAATGACCATTCTGGGTGATCTCCAGCTGATATTGTTCGAGTACTGTCCCCGAAGGATCGGAGAACACCACCCATTCGGGACTGGGTCCTGTTTGTGACATCCGGAAATTGGTGTGAAAGATACCGGATATGGCCTCATCCCTTCCGGATGCCCAGACCACCAGGAATCCTCCGGAGGAAAGGAGGGTACTTTCGGGGAATGCCCATTTTTGAGGATCATCCGGATTATCACTGAGAAAATATCCCCCGACATCCATATCCTGGCCGCTTTTATTGTATAGTTCGATCCAGTCCTCATATTTATTGTAGTTATCGGCGATGGTACTCAGGTTGGATACCGAGTACTCATTGATCATCACCTGGGCGTGCAGGTGAAAGGCGGACATTAACAGGACAAGGCCTGTTAATGCCAGGGATCGGATAGATGACATGCGGATAAAATTATCGTTGATCAGCTGACTTCTTTTCATGGCTAAATTAAGTAATTCTCGCATACTGCGACAGACCTTCACCCTTTCATGGCTATTGGATGCGGGTGAGTATATCCCATCAGGTGGATTTTATTGCAGCGTTAGGTATTTATTTAAATTTTTTATGAAAACTTATAAAACTTAAAAAGTTTTAATATTTTTGCCGAAATTTTTTTGAATGGAACCCCGTCAGCGCGTTATTCAGAAATCCATCGAATTTTTTGTTCAATACGGGATCCGTCAGGTGACCATGGATCAGATCGCCGAAGAGGCAGGCATGTCCAAAAGGACCATTTATGAAATGTTCAGGGATAAGGACACCCTGGTGTGGGAATGCCTTGATGCGATGAACCGCCAGCATATGGAGGAGGTGAAGGAGATTCTGGCCAATGCTTCCAATGTGATCGAAGCGCTCTATAAATTCGGCCAGCATGGGGGGAAGAAGAAATCGGAGATCAACCATCTGTTCTTTGAAGACCTGCGGAAATTGTACCCTCAGTTCTGGGAGATACTGAAAAAAAACCCCCGCCCCGGTTCAGGATCCTTCTCCTGTAAAATCCTGGAGAAGGGAATCCAGGAAGGAATTTTTGTAAAAGATATCAATGTCGAGATCGTAGATGCGTTCTTTTACGTGATGATGGAAACGTTCCACAAAAAGGATATTTTTCCTGAAAACATATCCCCCAACGACCTGATGCGAAACATCATCATCCCTTACTTTATCGGGATTTCCACAGAAAAAGGAAGGACTCTGATAGCGCAGTATGATGGTCTGTGATCGCCATCCTGATTCTTAAACAACACAACACAACATATCGTATGAAAAGACTCGCTGTTTATAGTTCACTGCTGATCTTCCTGTTGCCGGGCAGGTTATACAGCCAGGAGAAGCTTACCCTCTCGCTGGAGGGAGCCAAGACCCATGCCCTTGAGTACAACAAGCAGGTCAAGAATGCTGCCTTGGCAGTGGAGCTGGCCCAGAAAAGGGTCAATGAGTCCATTTCGGCTTTCCTGCCCCAGGCAGACCTGGCCATGGATTATTCCAACTACATGGGTGCCGAAATGGAAATAAGGTTCAGCGAAGAGATGCCCCCCACGGTCATCCCGTTCAATCCCACAAGTAATCTTTACGCAACGGTATCGCAGATGCTTTTCAGCGGCAATTTCATTGTGGGATTGCAGATGATGAGGATCTACAAGGACATGTCGGGGACAAATTACCTGAGAACGGAGCAGAACATCAGGGACCTGACCATCCAGGCATATCAAAATGCGCTTGTTACGGATCTTTCCATTCAGATCATCGGGGAGAACCTCGACAATACGCGGAAGATACTGGAGAACACAAGGGCAATGGTACTGGTTGGAGTGGCGGAAAAGCTGGATCTGGATCAGTTCGAGGTGCAGCTTTCCACCCTGGAGAATGCCATGAAATCAGCCGAGCGCCAGCAGGAACTGGCGTACAACCTGCTCCGCTACCATCTCGGGGTACCGGTCGACACCCCGCTGGAACTCACCGATCCCCTTGACTATTTTCTTGATAACGTTGATCTTACGGATATTCTGGATCAGCCCTTTGACCTTCAGAGCAACCTCGATTACCAGGTCATGCTGAGTCAGGAGAAACTATCAGAACGGCAGGTCAGTCTCAAAAAGATGAATTTTCTGCCCACGCTCAGCAGTTATTATACCTATACGAGCAAGATCATGAAATCCGATTTTGATATATCGCCCAAGAACGTCATCGGGCTGAACCTGAGCATTCCGATCCTCTCCAGCGGGATGCGGTACTCCCAGGTGAACCAGGCCAGGATACAGCATGAGACCACGCTCAACAACAAAAGCCTTCTGGAAGAGCAGCTCCTGCTTCAGGAACGGCAATTGCGGTTCAACCTGGCCAGCGCCTACGATCAGTACCTCAACCGCAAGCGAAACGTGGAGGTGACCCTGCGCATCTACGACAGCTACCAGTTCAAATATGAGCAGGGAGTGTCTTCCAGCCTCGATCTTGCCACGGCCAACAACAATTACCTGCAGGCTGAATCCGATTATCTGACCTCCATCATGACCCTGCTGAACGCACGCCGTGAGCTGCAGAAACTGATGAATAAACTGTAAACCAAGTGTAATTTAATACCCGAACAGAAATGAAAGCAGAAAGATTTTTTCCTGTCGTGTGTTTGTCAGTCCTGGTAATTTCGGGATGTTCCTCGGAATCCGGTACTAAAACTCCCCAGGACGGTACTCAGGCAGAAGCTGCCCCCAAGGTGGAGAAAGTCAGGATCATGACGCTCCAGTCGCAGATCATCGGAAAAACCATCGAATATACATCCACATTGCTCCCCTATGAAGAAGTGCACCTGGTTCCCTCCAGCCCCGGGCGGATCGACAGGATCTTCGTGGAGGTGGGCACCCGTGTCAAACAGGGGGATCTCCTGGCGCAGATGGATCAGACACAGCTCCAGCAGGCCGTCATCCAGCTGAAGAACCTCGAAACCGACTACAAGCGGCTCGATACGCTGCAAAAGGTAGGCAGTGTGACACGCCAGCAGTTCGACCAGCTGGCCACCCAGTACGAGATCGCCCGGTCGAACGTGGAGTTCCTGCAGGATAACACCAGGCTGGTGGCGCCCTTTTACGGGGTTATTTCAGGAAAATACTTTGAGGATGGAGAGATGTATTCCGGTGCCCCCAACACGTCCTCCGGGAAGGCAGCCATCCTTTCGGTCGTACAGATCAACCCGCTGAAGGCGATCGTCAATATTCCGGAAACCTATTACCCCCTGGTAAAGGAGGGCATGAAGCCAACGGTACAGTGCGACATCTATCCCGGGGAAACCTATACGGGCTCGATCATCCGTAAATACCCCACCGTGGATCCCTATACGCATTCGTTCCAGATTGAGATCAGGATCGACAACCCGGGAGAGAAGCTGCGACCGGGTATGTTTGCCAGGGTAAGGCTGGAGCTGGGAGAGATGCAGGCCCTGGTGGTACCCGCCCTGGCGGTACTGAAAATGCAGGGCTCTGATGAACGCTATGTCTTCCTCGAGGAGCAGGGATTGGCCAAAAGAGTGTCGGTTGACGTGGGCCAGCGGTTCGACGACATGGTGGAGATCATCTCACCGGGAATAAAGGAGGGCGACAGGCTGATCATCGCAGGACAGCCAAGGCTGGTCGACAAAGTCGCGGTGGAAGTGGTTACCGAATAGGGTATGCAGGGAGCGAAGTATTAACCGTTTAAGAGCATTTGTATGAGTATCTATAAAAGTGCCGTCACTAAACCCATTACAACGATCATGGTATTCACCGCAGTGGTGGTGCTGGGCGTATATTCCCTGCGGAACATACCCATCGACCTCTACCCGGAAATGGAACCCCCGTTCATCAGCGTCATGACCACCTATGCCGGAGCCAATGCCGCCGACATAGAGACGAATGTGACCAAACCCATTGAGGATGCCATGAATTCAGTGGATAACCTGAAAGAGGTCACTTCCATCTCCTATGATAATCTTTCCCTTGTGAATCTGGAGTTTGAATGGGGCACCAATCTCGATGAAGTGATGAACGATGTGAGGTCGGTCATTGATGCCACCTACAATTATTTGCCTGATGGATGTGAACGGCCATCGGTGTTCAAGTTCAATACCAGCATGATGCCCATTTTGTTTTATGCCATCACGGCTGAGGATAGTTACCCGGGACTGGAGAAGCTCATTGAGGAGAAACTGGTGAATCCCCTCAACCGGATCGAGGGTGTCGGATCCGTTTCTACGTTTGGGGAACCCAAAAGGATCATTTATGTGGACGTCGACCCCAAAAAGCTGGATGCGTATGCCCTTACACTTGAACAGATAGGGAGCATGATCGCTTCAGAGAACCTGAACATGCCTTCGGGAAATGTGAAGATGGGTCAGCTCGACTACCAGCTGAGGGTGGAGGGCGAATTCTCGGAAAGCGATCAGTTGAATGGGATCGTGGTGGGAAATGTGGCCGGAAAGCCCATTTACCTGAGGGATGTTGCCATGGTTAAGGATACCCTCAAGTATGGTTATATCGATGAAAGCATCAATGGGAAAAAAGGAATGCGGCTGCTGGTGCAGAAACAATCGGGGGCCAACACGGTGAAGATCGCCAGGGAGGTCAACCAGCAGCTAAAGGAACTGATACCCACCCTGCCTCCCGACATTCATATTGCGCCCATCATGGACACCTCTGATTTTATCCGGGGCTCGATCGACAACCTGTCCGAAACGCTGATGTGGGCATTCCTTTTCGTGATCCTGGTAGTGTTGTTCTTCCTGGGACGATGGAGGGCCACCCTGATCATCATACTTACCATTCCCATATCCCTGGTGGTCTCCTTTATTTATCTGTACTTTACCGGAAGTTCACTCAACGTGATCTCCCTGTCGTCGCTGTCCATTGCCATCGGTATGGTGGTGGATGATGCGATCGTGGTGTTGGAGAACATCACCCGGCATATCGAACGGGGAAGCAGTCCGCGTGAGGCGGCCATCTATGCCACCAATGAGGTCTGGCTGGCCGTCATTGTCACCACCATGGTGATCGTTGCCGTATTTCTTCCCCTGACCCTTGTCGGTGGCATGACCGGGGTGATGTTCAATGAGCTGGGCTGGATCGTGACCATTACGATCGTCACCTCTACGCTGGTGGCCATCACACTGACCCCCATGCTATCGTCCAGGTTGCTGAAAACATGGGGGTCAAAAGAAAGACTTCTGAATACGACATACAATCGGACCATCAGGGTTTTTCTTGACAGGCTGGATGCCTTTTACCAGAAGACTGTCCACTGGGTGTTGCACCATAAACGTTTTACCGTTACGGTCAGCATAGCCATTTTTGTCGGGAGCCTTGTCCTTGGGGCGTTTTTCGTGAAGACTGATTTTTTTCCTGAAAGTGATGAGAGCAGCATGACAGTGTCTCTTGAGATGCAAACGGGACTGAGGATGGAAGAGTCGCTGAAAACGGCCCAAAAGGTAGAACAGATCATCAGGGAACGGTATCCTGAGATCACCCTGGTTTCCAATTCCACAGGTGCCGACGACGAAGGCAGTTTCTTCTCACTGTTCATGGCCACCGGATCCAACCGGTCCAATCTGATGATGAGGCTTGTTCCCATTGGCGAGCGCGACCGGTCCGTTTTCGAGATTGCTGATGACCTGCGGCAACAGCTCGATCAGATCGCGGAGATCGTGACGTACCAGGTGTCAACTTCCAGTTCCATGTTTGGAGGAACCACTAATACGGTAGATATTGAAATTTTCGGGTATGATTTCAATGAGACCAACCGGCTGGCCGACGAGATCAGGGACCGGGTCCGCACGATCAAAGGTGCCTCGGAGGTCACCTTAAGCCGGGAAAAGGACAGGCCTGAGCTACAGGTGGTCCTTGACCGCGAGAAACTTGCCCTGAACGGCCTCAACAGCGCCATGGTCTCCACCTTTATCCGGAACAGGGTGGATGGCCTGACCGCTTCCGTATTCCGCGAAGAAGGAGATGAGTATGATATCGATTTGCGCTTTGAGGAGGACTACCGGAATTCAATCACCGACCTTCAGGAGATCACCATCATCAATCCATCGGGCCATAAGATCAAATTGAGCGAGCTGGGGCAGGTGAAGGAATACTGGTCGCCACCAAACATAGAGCATAAGCGCAGAGAGAGGATCGCCAGGGTTTCCGTCAAACCGGTGGGCGTATCCCTGGGAGAGCTGGCCAACCGGATCAGGGAGGAGATGAAGGGTGTGGAGGTGCCGCCGGAGATCATGATCAATGTGGGCGGAGCCTATGAGGATCAGATGGAGGGATTCCAGGACATCGGGCTGCTGATGGTCGTGAGCCTCATCCTGGTGTTCATCGTGATGGCATCGCAGTTTGAGTCGTTTGCCATGCCATTCGTGATCATGTTCTCGATTCCTTTCGCGTTTACGGGGGTGGTCCTGATCTTGTTCCTGACCGGCACCACGTTAAGCCTGATCGCAGCCCTGGGAGCCGTATTGCTGATCGGTATCGTGGTCAAGAACGGAATTGTGCTGGTGGACTTCATCAACCTGATGCGCGACAGGGGTTACGAACTGTACGAAGCCATCGAGCGTGCAGGCCGCTCGCGTCTGCGCCCGGTGCTGATGACGGCAGGAACTACTATCCTGGGTATGCTGCCCCTGGCCCTGAGCAAAGGCGAAGGCTCTGAGATCTGGTCACCCATGGGCATCACGGTTATCGGAGGACTGGTATTTTCCACGATCGTCACCATGGTCATCGTCCCGGTCATGTATGCCATCCTGGCCCGCAGAGGCGAACGCGACAAAAAGACAAAGCTCCGCAAGCGCTTCATCTTCCTTGATCAATAAATTACCTTCTAATTGTCCGTAGGACATCAACTATTGTAGAATGAAAGCAATTTTTATCATATTTAACCAGGCCCATACCGAAAGGTTGGAGTATGTGTTCGACCGGTTGGGGATCAGGGGCTATACGTGGTGGCAGGAAGTTCAGGGCAGGGGCAGTGAGACCGGCGAACCCCGGCTGGGAACCCATACCTGGCCGGAAATGAATTCGGCAGCCATCACTGTTATACCGGACGAACAGGTGGAGATCCTTCTGGAAGATATCCGGAAAATAGATGAGGTGAACCGCGAGGTAGGGATCAGGGCGTTTGTGTGGGAGGTAATGAAAACAGTGTGATACATCATCACACTGTTTTCAGCTATCAGATTAACCGATTGAGCGATATTTAATTTTTGAGCAGATCTCCGCTCCGACGGGGCCTTAATCCCCGGAGACTATTTCTTTTTAGGGATGATATTAATCACCATTACCTGATCACTGCCGGTAAATGATACGCCATCTGTGGTTACTCCTTCCAGGGTCAGCGTATTGTATCCGCCTATGATCAGACCCGGTAATCCAACGATGTCACCAATGACGAATTTGGCCACGAAGTTCCCCTGGTTATCAGATTTCGACCAGGAGATTTCCACTCCATTCATGGTAACTGAAGCAGCATCTACCAGGGAGTAAGCAATGTCGGTATGAACCGTCACCCATTCACCCTGGTTCTGCAGGTTCAGGGTACTCGGAGAAACCTGAATGTCAATGATTTCCTGCGAATGACCGATGAACGGCAGCGAAAGCAGTAAACCAGCCACTACAAAGGCAAATCCCGTTTTGATCAATGTGTTCATTTTTGTACGTGTTAGGTTAATAATTTAAATGTGTTATCAGGGTGAATCACTTTTTCCATGGACCAAAAATATATGATAAGAATAGACAGATCGTTATGCTATTTATTGAAAAGATAACAAGATTTACAACTATTGTTTAATTTTATAACCTCAATCCATCCCGCATTCTCACCCCATGATGTGAGAATCAGGTATCCTGGATTGAAATCACAAAGCAATAACGAATCAATTGAAACGTATGAAAATGAAAAAAAACCTGACCATTATCGCAGTTTCAGTAATGATGGTCATTGCCGGATGCGGAGGAAACCCCAATCCCAAAAACATTCCTCAGGATGGTGGCACTCAAACCGAACAGGTATCCGAAGAGCTGGAGACGGCTGTTGACTCGGTCGCTGTTGCCATGGATAGCGCAAAACAGGCCATTGAGGAGTCGACCGATCAATTGAATCAATTATTAAACGATCTTAACAAGTAAAAAAATGAAAAGAGTTAGTTTCACCCCATTATGGTATTTTATTATAGCTTGCTTTCTGGTCACATTAAATTCGGGTGTGCTGGCGCAGCAGACCTCGACCTCTGTCCAGACGAAAGAGAAGACAACCGGCCAGCAGAAACCCAGGCTTCAGGTGGACACTGTCAAAAGCAAACCTACCGTAAAGCCAGTACCCGGAGCACAGAAAGATAAGGTTCCAGCGCCACAACAAAAAGGCACAACGCAGGATGACCGGCAGAAGAACACGCAAAAGACCTGGGAGGATGACCAGACAACCGGCACAAAGGAATCACCCAGGCCAAAGGATGAAATCGACGTGAAAGGTGAGAAAACACCTCCGCAGAAGGATGCCACGGATATGAAGGGAGAGGGTAAGGAGCCCGCACATTATGAACACCGTGTTGAAAAAGATCAGCAGGGGCATGCCTATGGGAAAGACAAAGGCGGTTTGGAGGGAAAAGAATTTGGCCAGGAAAGAGCCGAACAGGCAAAAATGAACCGTGAAACCAAGAGCAAAGAGCTGAATGAATCCATCCTGGAGGGAGAGCAGAAAGTGAAAGAAGCCCGGGAGAGGATCGAGGTTGCCAAGGTGCAACTCGAAAAGGACAAGCAGATGGGCAGGATATCCGAACAGGTCTTCCAGGAAAGGAAAGAAAAGATCTCCAAAGCGGAACAGGCAGTCAGCGACCTTGAGTACAGTCTTTACATGGGTAAGAAAGCCATTTCCCGATAATCATAAATCCATTCTATGATCTCAGTTTCCCGCCGCCTCAATGAAGACTGGACAGCGGTCATCATTGGTTTTGTCATCATTTTTCTTGCCGTTCTCCTGTTCCAGTACATGCCTGCATTGCCCATGTTCTACGGGTCGAAGGAAAAATGGATGTCGGTGGATTTCTTTCACGGATTTTTCACCAGCCTGAATCAGGTAAAATTGCTGTATCTGTTTGCATTTCTTACCGTGATAGCCTTCCTGGGATCGCTGATCCTTCGCAGGACCACGTGGAAATTCATCCTGTCGTTCTGGGTGATCTTCTCCCTGGCGATGGCGGCACAGATGATCGCTGCGCATACCTCGGTCAAGTCCCTTAATATTGAAACCGTCTTTTTCTCCGTGCTGATCGGCCTTTTGATCAGCAATACGGTGAAAACCCCCGGATGGCTCAAGCCGGCCATCCAGAGCGAATTCTATATCAAGATCGGGCTGGTGCTGCTGGGTACTTCCGTTCTCTTCAGCAACATCATGAAGGCCGGGGCACTGGGACTCATTCAGGCGCTGGTCGTGGTGACCGCCATCTGGTATGTGGCGTTCTGGATCGCAAGGCGGTACAGGATCGATGATGAGATGTCGACCATGCTGGCAAGCGCGGTTTCGATCTGCGGCGTTTCGGCAGCCATCGCCACCTGCGGAGCCATAAAAGGCGACAGCAGGAAATTATCCTATGTGATCTCGCTGGTGCTGATCGTGGCCATACCCATGATGATCCTGATGCCCTACCTGGCGAAGTGGATGGGGCTTTCCCAGGAAGTGGCCGGCGCATGGATCGGAGGCACGATCGATACCACCGGCGCCGTGGTGGCCTCCGGTACGATCATCGGCGAAACGGCACAGAAATACGCGGTGATCATTAAATCGGCGCAGAATGTCCTGCTGGGCATCGCTGCCTTCATCATCTCCATCTACTGGACCTATTCAGGCAAAGGGAACCAGGCTGCCGGGAAACCATCGGCACGGATCATCTGGGAACGATTCCCGAAATTTGTCCTTGGCTTCCTTCTTGCTTCTCTACTGTTTTCTGTCGCCATTGATCATGAGGCTTTCACAAAAGCTGGCAGCATGCTCAAGGGCTATCAGAACATCTGGTTCAGCATTGCCTTTGTGTGCATCGGGCTGGAGACGAAATTTGCCGATATCTTTCATTTTGAAAACCGCAAACCACTGGTGGCGTTCCTGCTGGCACAGACGATCAATATTTTGCTGACCCTGGGGATAGCGTATCTGCTGTTTCATTGATACACAAAGATAAATCCCAAAATCCAGGATCCAAATTCCAAACAAATTCTAAAATCCAAATTCCAATAGAAAAAACAAAAAGATGGAAAGGCAGGCGCGATGGACGGACCGGTATGTAGTGGGGTGGCATGATTCTGATTTTCGCGGGAAGGTACATCCTGCTTCTGTTTGCAGGTTTTTGATGGAGACGGCTGGAAATCATGCGGGGCATCTTCAGTTTGGCTACCAGGAGGCTGTTCAGCGCAAAGAAATCTGGGTGATCGTACAACTGATCGTTAAACTGAATACCTGGCCAGCCTACACGGACGAGATCCTTATCGAAACCTGGCCCATGGGAGCCGAGGGATTTTATGCCTTCCGGGAGTTCAGGATCCTAGATGCGGGCAGAAA
Organism: Bacteroidota bacterium; assembly: GCA_022711405.1. Classification (GTDB taxonomy): domain Bacteria; phylum Bacteroidota; class Bacteroidia; order Bacteroidales; family JAGONC01; genus JAGONC01. The sequence continues at coordinate 29,343 of JAKLFC010000021.1, read as the reverse complement.
AGAAGCCGGGGCCGCTTCTTCCAGGTGGATGGTGATCAACGCGGAAACACGCAGGCCGCAGCCCATGGAGATCATTCGTCACTCCATGCATCTGATCATCCCCGAACCCGCACTTCCGGAACGCACCACACGGATCCCTGCACCCTCCGAACCCCTGATCCGGACGATCCACAGGGTTGCATACAGCGAGATCGACCTGAGCGGGCACGTCAACAACGCCCGGTATGTGGAATGGGGACTAAACGCCATCCCACTGGAGTGGCACAGGGATTATCAGCTGAGGCTTTTCCAGGTCAATTACCTTTCCGAGGTTCTCTACGGGGATACCATCGGGATCGTCCATGATCAGGATCACCGCTTGCTGGAAGGGATCAGGGAAAGCGACGGTAAGAGTGTGTTTAAGATGATGATGGAATGGAAAAAAGATGAGTCTCTCCAATAAACTCAGTATTTCTCATAGTTTATCTTCGGTCCGAAGCTGAAGCGCAGGAATCCAAAGCACAGTGAGACATTCGGATTATCCTGTGAGATCCAGGTCAGCAGGTCGCGGGTCGCCACTCCCAATGACCATGAGCGTTTTTCATTGTTCACAGGAATGAACGTGATGCCAAAGGGTATGTTCGCCCCGAAACCTCCTCCTGCCAGAATGCCGGCGGATAATTGCAACCATGGGATAGGATCATAGTGGGCTCCCATGCCAAAAATGGGTGCATCAAACCTTCCGGGAACGTGACCGCCAAGAGGAATATAAATGTCGGCGCCCACCTCAATCTGATCCATGATCCGGTAGCTTCCGCCCCCACGCAGGTGAATGGGTAGCTTTACATTTTTAGTCTTAATCCCCTCCCATTCATTGGGATCGTCAGGTGCATTGTCAGTAACGATCAGTTCCCCCTGCTCAAAGATGTTGTAATTGTTGATCCCATCGGTTTCGCATTTGTACACCTTGACATCATTTCCTTTATACACGTTCCCATCCCAGTAGATGCTTCCGATATCATTCAAAGAGACCGCTACCTTCAGATCTCTATAACGGAAAGTGGTTCCAAAGTCATAACCAAAACCATGGCCCACTTTTTTCAATCCCTCTCCTGTAACTGCCGAAGGCGTAGGCGTTCCGTAATCCACATCATAGAAAGGACTGAGGGCCGAGAACGCGGAGAGCGCACCATTTTCATTTTGATAATATTGGACGCCTCCATAGCCGATTATGTACTTGATGCCCATTCCTCCGTACAGGACGATGTCATCTTCAATCTCCCAGAGCTTCCGGGCATAACCCATACTAAACTCCAGCGTCAGCAGATGATGTTGGTCGGTGCCCTTGTAGACCGTTGAAGCATAAGCGGGATTGGTGGAGTAGCCATACTCCTCGGTTTGATTGAATGCATCGAAATAAGGATCATCGTATCCGCGGAACAGAAAACTGGCTGCGTTGTCATTCAGTATGGAGCTCCAGAAGAGCCGTTGCCTGATGTTGAAAGCAATGCCACCAAACCGTTCATCCTGATAGGAGAAGCCAAACAACATACCGTCAGCCACCCCCATCAGACGACCGTCCGTAAATTTGTCGACCGCCGTCTTTTTTTCGCTCTCCGTATCAATCCAATCTTCGTTGCTGAACAGGTCATGAAAGACCTCCCCCCTGGTCAGCGGTTCAGAATAGATGGAAGCGGTTACCTCTGCAAATCCGATGTTCATTTTATGGTCGTTACGTGTCCATGCCAGGTTGGCCGGATTCACACCAAGGCACTGATAGTCGGAAAGGAAGGTCATATTGTAGGCACCACCCGTGGCACTGAAAGCACTGATCTCAGTCTGGGCAAAGAGAACACCGTACGAAAAAGAACATATCAAACTGAAAATGAGTAGTTTTTTCATCGTATACAATTTTGGATTTGGCATAGGAAATTCAAAAAACGGATGGAAAAATACTTAATTTTTTTACACCATATTAAAAAGACTTAAAACCCGCCGGCAATTTTCCGGATATCGCACACAAGACATACATATCCATGGTGGTTTGTGCTATCCCATAAATCTGAAATCCTAAACTACTGAATACTGAATCAGAAATTGAACACCTTTGTCAATTCGTTCTGGAGTTCCCTCAGCGTAATGGGTTTTGCAAGGATGATCTTCTGCCTGTCGAGCAGGAACATGGTAGGGGTGGCGTAGATGTTGAAGTCAATGGCAGGCTTGCTGCCCCATCCTTTCAGGTCGCAGGCATTCATCCACGGGTACTTTCCTTCCTTCAGCGCTTTCCGGTAAGCTTCGTTATCGTTGTCGATGGAGATGGCCAGCATTTCCAGCCTTGGCCGGTATTTTTGGTAGATGTCCTTAAGCTGGGGCAGGAGTTCCGAACAGTGCGGGCACCAGCTTGCCCAGAAGATGATCAGCACGTAATCGTTTGAGAATTGTTGCAGATCGATCATTTTTCCGGTCGTATCCGGCACGGAAACCCCCGGGGCTGCCTTGCCCACCGACAGGTTCTGGTAATTCTTCAGCCGCTTCATCACCTCGCTGTCGATGTTCTCGTTCTCGCAGCCTTCTTCCAGGGCGTAGGTGGTGGAGATGTGATCCAGCACTTTGTCGAAGTGATATTTTTCGAAGCCCTTGACAAGGTATTCCAGCATGAAACGATAAACCGTCTCCTCTGCCATGGCATGACCAAGCATCACGTCCACGGCCCCGATAAAGGAGGCCTCCAGCTGTTCCTGGGTGAACTGCCGGTTGCCGTAAAGCGATAGGTAATCGATCGCCAGGTTAGTATACACCGTACTTCGGAGCAGATTGGTGTCTGTCATGTCGACCAGCGACCAGTAGTTCGCCCTGAGGTACTGGATACGTTCCTCAGGAGTGAGCTCTGCCTTCAGATAAGGCTTCCGCTGCGCTTTCAGCACCCTTGTCACGTAAAGGGAGGGAAATTCCCTGGCAATGCTGTCGATATAATGTTCAGGGATCAGCTGTGCCGAGTGGTACTGTTGCCTGATCTGTCCATAAAAAGCATCATCACGGGGATAATAGTCGATCAGCGTGGTGAGCAGGTCCAGCTTGAGCCTGTTTTGACCCGCCAGCCTGAGGAAATCATAATAGATCCGGTTTTCTTCAGAAGCAAGGATCCGGAGGCTGTCGAAGGACTCCTCAAAGTCGGTACGGAAACTGACATTCTCCTTGTTCAGGATCAGATCCACATAATGGTCTTTTTTCAGGATGATGCGGTAATACCCCGGAAGAAGGGCATCCGTATAGGATATGCGGATGTGGCCACCCGGCATGACCAGCGCTGAATCGAACACATGGATCTGCTCACCGTAAAAAGAGGCCAGCAGCACTCTGGATTCGGAAAGATGAGCTACCTCGCCGGTGATCTGGAAAGTTTGCTGGGAATGGCCTGAAAGGGCGAATAAAAGGATGATGAAAGCAAGATATGATTTCATACGATATGGGTTCATGGGAGACAAAAATACGAAAAACCAGCCATTGTTCTATCCGGTTACCTGGTTCAAATATCCCCTGAAGATGATGTATTTTAAAATATTCATGTATATTAGCAACCTCATCTTAATTCGTTGTTATGAAAAGAGTTACTGTTTTTGTACTGTTTGTGACCGGTATCTTGATGACTTCCAATCCGTTGAGGAGTCAGCCAGTTGGTTCTGACGATATTCTGGGTTTCTGGCTCAATGAGGAAAAGGATGCAAAAATTGAGATCACCAATGTCAATGGAAAGTATTTTGGAAAAGTAGTCTGGTTAAAGGAGCCCAATGAAACAGACGGGCGCCCCAAGGTGGATGACCAGAATCCGGAATCTTCATTGCAGAACCGTCCGATCATCGGGCTGGAGCTTTTGAAGAATTTTGTCTTTGATGAGGATGAATGGAACAGCGGGACGATCTACGATCCTGACAATGGGAAGACTTACAAATGTACGATCAAGAAAGGATCGTCAACCCTGCTGAACATCAGGGGTTACATTGGCAAAGAGTGGATGGGGCTGGGCAGGACAACGGTGTGGACCAGGCCCGTATAGAAGGTGGCACGCAGGTTCCCCTGCACCTTACTTTTCGCCGAAGCTGAACCGCAGTATCCCGAAGCACAGGGCCACATTCGGATCGACATCGGTGAACCAGGTGATCAGATCGCCGGTGCCCAATCCCATTGACCAGGTGCTTTTTTTAGTATTGACAGGGATAAAGGTGACGCCCAGGGGCACGTTCACTCCAAAAGTGCCTCCTGAGACCATACCGATCGAGAGCTGGATCCAATCGGCAGGGTCGTACCGGGTACCCAGGCCGACGATCACCTCATCATAATATCCGGGGACCTTATTCCCAAGGGGCATGTAAAGATCCAATCCCACTTCCAGCCCTTCCATGATGAGATAGCTGATTCCTGCCCGCAGGTTCATGGGCAGCCTGACCTTTTTGTTCTCCAGTCCTGTCCATTCATTGGGATCATCAGGATGATTATCGGAAACGATCAGTTCCCCCTGTTCAAAGATGTTATAGTTGTTCATTCCATCTGTCTCAATGCTGTACACGCGCACGTCATTGCCCTGGTACACATTGCCGTCCCAGTTGATGCTGCCGATATCATTGACGGCCAGTGCCACCTTCAGATCCCTGTACTGGAAAGTGGTTCCGATATCGAAGCCGAATCCGGAGCCCACCTTTTTCAGGCCACTGCCTGTCACAGCCGAAGGAGTCGGCTCGCCGTAGTCGACATCGTATGCGGGGCTGAGCGCCGACCACCCGATCAGTTCCCCGGCTACATTCTGGTAATATTGCACACCGGCATATCCAAGGATATATTTAACATTAAAACCGCCATACAAGAACATTACATTCCCAAGTTGAAGAAGTTCCCGGCCGTATCCCAGGTTGAACTCCCTGATGTGAAACATTTGCTGGTCAGTACCCCGGTAGACAACGGATGCATATTGCGAATTGGATGAAATCCCCTCAATGGTATCCCCGTACAGATTTGTAATTTTCTGATCGAAATAGGGATCCCTCCATCCCGTGAACAGGAAACTGGCAGCTTTATCGTTCAACACGGAATTCCACATGAGCCTTTCCCTGATGTTAAAAGCGATGCCGCCTATTTTATCATCCTGATAGGAGAATCCGGCCCAGGTCCAGGCACCAACTCCCAGCAACCGTGCATCCGTAAACTTGCTGGCGGCGTCTTTTTTCCCCTGGAGATCCAGCCAGTCGTCGTTATTGAACAGATCGTTGAACACTTCCTTTCTTGTCAGAGGTTCCGAGTACAGATAAACGGTCCCTTCCATCAGGCCAAGGTTCATTTTGTGATCGTTACGTGTCCACCCCAGGTTGGCAGGATTCACACCCAGACATTGATAATCCGTAAGAGAAGTTGCACTGTATCCACCTCCCGTGGCATTAAATGCACTGATCTCAGTCTGGGCAGAAAGCACACAGAATGAGAAAGCGAACAATGAACAAAGAAGTAATCTTTTCATTTTGATAAAATTTTTTATTTTGATAGGTCAACTGTAAGAAAGAAGGGGCAAGATACTAAATTTTATTGGTACTGCACTATTAAGACTCCAAATGACTGACCGTCCCAAAGGAGTGAAAAATTGAGCAGGACATACTGCACATTGAAGTTCTGCGTTATACTGATATCCATCATTTCAAGACATCTGCACAGCTACCCTTAAGCAAAAGATCAAAAAAATTGATTATCAGTTGGTAACCAATTCATTTTAGAATTCGTATAAATTATCGGAAAACGACTATCTTTGCCATCTTTTTCATTGTGAGATAATTGGTTGGTCTGATTTTTGATAGAAAGGGCCTCCTTCATTTTGAGGTCTTTTTTTTTAACTAAAACACTGACCAACAATTTGTTGAACGAATTCTAAACGAATGTCAAGCAACAGAAAATCAGAGTTTCTTCGGTCTTTTATATGGTTTCTGATCATTTTGATTTTTTCGGCCTGTTCGAGTCCGCAACGGAGTGAACTGGCCAAGGAGATGAGCCTGCGAAATAATTCCAGGATAACGGATGCGATCGTGGCACGCGGGAAGCTGATCGCACTGACCAATTATGGCTCCACGAGCTATTTCCTTTACAGGGGTCAGCCTATGGGGTATCAGTATGATCTTTTGCAATCGTTTGCAGGATATCTTGGAGTAGACCTTGAAATTGTCGTGAACAACAGCATTGAGGGTGCTTTTCAGGACCTTCAGACCGGTAAGTGCGATTTGATCGCACTTGACATGGCCGTCACCAAGGACAGGAAGAAGATTGTGGACTTTTCCGATCCGATCAGCCAGACACGCCAGGTGCTGGTGCAGCGCAAACCCGATAACTGGCGGAAGATCAAGACATGGGATGAAGTGGAAAGTCATCTGGTCCGTAACCAGATCAACCTGGGAGGCAAGATCCTTCATGTTCAGAAAAATACTTTTGCGGTGGAGCGCCTGCAAACCCTCCAACAGGAGATCGGAGATACCATTTATATTGTGGAAGAACCGGAAAAAACGGCGGAGGATCTCATCAAAATGGTGGCCGAAGGGGATATCGACTACACAGTATGCGACGAACACATTGCCCTGATCAACCAGCATTTCTATCCCGACATTGATATCAGCACCCCGGTAAGTTTTCCTCAGAACGTTGCCTGGGCTGTACGGAAAGGATCTTCTTCCCTGCAAAATGCGATCAACGCATGGCTGGACGAGAACAACCGCAACAACATGAACCAGCTCGTGTACAGGAAATATTTTGTCAACCCGGTCTACTCACCTCAATCGCGAAGCAGCCAGCGGCCTTCGGGCGGCAAGGGGACTATTTCCGTGTACGATGATCTCATCAAGGAACAGAGCTCCCTGTTGAACTGGGACTGGCGGCTTCTGGCTTCGCTGATCTACCAGGAATCCATGTTCGATCCCACGGTCCGCAGCTGGAGGGGAGCCTTTGGATTGATGCAGCTCATGCCCGAAACAGCCAGGAAATTCGGCGTTGATTCCACCTCCTCACCCCAGGAAAATATTGTGGCAGGCGTGAAGTTCCTGAAGATCCTTGATAATCAGCTGAGAAAAAAGGTATCCGATGATATGGAGCGCATCAAATTCGTGCTGGCGGCATATAACGTAGGCATTGCCCATATCCTTGATGCCATGCGGCTTGCCGAGAAATACGGCAAGGATCCGTCAGTGTGGACCGACAATGTGGACTATTTCATCCTGAATAAATCCAATCCGGAATATTACACGGATACCGTGGTCCGTTATGGTTACGCAAGGGGCGAGGAACCGTACCGGTTCGTAGGGGAGATCCTCCAGAGGTATGAAACGTACCGGGGGGCCGGGAATTAGCTGCAAGCTTCACGTTACAAGCTTCAAGCTGCGAGCTTGAAATGCAGGAGTTCATCCTACATTCTACATACTTCATCCTAAATACTTCATAATCACAAATCCTTCGCCGTCCTTATCTGTCGGCAAACTTCCATGACCACCTCTTCGATGGGTGTATATTGAAACGGCAGGACGCGGGTTATCTTTTCACCGCTGTAATAGGTTCTTTCACGTGCACTACGCGCGACCGCTTTCTTGATAAAAGGATCGTTTCCGGTGAGAAGGCTCCTGATGTGATCAAGACGCCAGGCAGCTTCCAGGACGGCCACCGGTATTCGGATGGATGGCCGGGGCCTTCCCAGGGCCAAGGCGACCATCTCTGTCAAACGCCTGTAGGATACATTTTCTGCATTCAGGATGAACCGCTCCCCCGAGATATTGCTTTCCATCAGCATGATCATTGCACGGGTCACATCCCTGACGCCAACCATTCCTGTGATTCCGGAGGTGTATAAGCGGGTCATCCTGCTCAGGGAAGGAATCAGCCGGCCGCTGTCGCGCCGGGGATCCCCGTAACCCAGGATCACTCCGGGATTCACAATGACGGCGTTCAAACCCTCGGCGATCCCCCTCCATACCTCCCTTTCCGATTCGATCTTGCTGACTGCGTACGGCACCTGGTTCCTCACGGATTTCCAGGGCGACTCTTCGGTAATGACTTCCTTTTGAATGTTCCTGGCAATGCTCGTCACTGAGCTGACATGGCACAGCTTGCGTATATTGTTCTGCAGGGCCGCGTTCACGATATTTGCCGTCCCCTGCTGGTTATTGATGATCAGTTCCTCCGCATGACGGGTGCTGAATGTCAGGATCGCCGCGGTGTGATAGACATCGGTCACGCCCGCCATCGCCTCTGCCAGGAATCCGATATCCAGGATGTCACCCTTGACCCACCGGATCGCCTCGAACTGCTTCAGCGTCTTATCTGCATGAAGATCGAACACATCCCTGACCCTCTCTTTCTGCTCTTCTTTCCTGTACAGCGCCCTGACGGTAAATCCTTTTTGAATCAGATCAATCAGAAGATTAGATCCTACCAGACCGGTGCTTCCTGTTACAAGAATCATAGGCGTATTTTTAGATAAAAATACGCAAATCCCAAATTCCAGTACCCAAATTCCAAACAAATCCCAAGATCCCAATTACAACTACAGGCGTTTGGAATTTGTATACTGGAATTTGTTTGGTTTTTGGATCTTGTGATTTGGATTTTATTAAGTGTCAAATTCGTTATTTTTGTCCCTAAATTGAAACACATGAACTTCATAGAGGAACTCCGGTGGAGGGGCATGATCCACGACCTGATGCCGGGAACGGAAGAACAGCTATCCAGGGAAATGACCGCGGCATACATCGGCTTTGACCCTACGGCCGATTCGCTTCATATTGGCAACCTGCTGCCCATCATGCTGCTGGTCCATTTACAGCGGTACGGACATAAGCCCATCGTGCTGGTGGGAGGAGCGACCGGTATGGTGGGCGATCCTTCCGGAAAAACGGAAGAACGGAAACTCCTGAGTATAGAACAGATCCAGTATAACCTGAACGGCCAGAAAAAACAGCTGATGAAGTTCCTCAACTTTGAGACCGGGAACAACAGGGCAGAGATCGTCAACAATTTTGACTGGTTCAGGGATTATTCTTTCCTGGACTTCATCCGCGACGTGGGCAAGCACATCACGGTGAATTACATGATGTCGAAAGAGTCGGTAAAGAAACGCCTGGAAACGGGCATGTCGTTCACCGAATTCAGCTACCAGCTGGTGCAGGGGTACGATTTTTACTGGCTGTACAGAAACATGAACTGTAAGCTCCAGATGGGCGGCTCTGACCAGTGGGGGAACATTGTTACGGGAACAGAGCTGATCCGCCGGATGTATTTTGATCTGGAAGGCAGCGAGGCCAGTGCGTATGCGCTCACCTGCCCTCTGGTCACCAAAGCCGACGGCAGTAAATTCGGCAAGAGCGAAGGAGGAAATATCTGGCTCGATCCGGCGAAAACCTCACCTTACCTCTTCTATCAGTACTGGCTCAACCTTTCCGATGAGGATGCAGCACACTTTATCCGTTTGTTCACCCTGTTTTCACAGGAGGAGATCGGTCAGCTCACCCTGGAGCATCAGAACGCGCCACATTTACGGATCCTGCAAAAAGCCCTGGCAAAGGATGTGACCCTCAGGGTTCACTCCGAACAGGACTACAACATGGTGGTAGAGGCATCCTCCATTCTGTTCGGACAGGGCACCACCGCAATGCTGCATAATCTCCCTGAAGATATGCTTCTCGCCGTTTTTGAGGGAGTGCCGCAGTCGGAAGTGAACCGGCAGATCATTGCTGAAGGTATCGGGATCGTTGATTTTCTGACTGAACACACGGGCATATTCCCTTCCAAGGGAGAGGCGCGGCGTACGCTGAAGGAGAATGCCGTGTCGGTCAATAAGGAAAAAGTGTCCGAAGAGTTCACCGTTGATGGCAAATGCCTGCTGAACGACAGGTACATCCTGGTGCAAAAGGGGAAAAAGAACTATTACCTTGTTAAAACAAGGTGATATACGATTGACCGATTAACCGATATTTGATTTGGGATTTGATTTGGGATATAAATCAGATATCGGATATCGGTTAATCCGTTAATCAGAAATCTTCTCCCACACCGTGCCTTCTTTTGTATCCTTCACATTGATCTTCAGGCGTGCCAGTTCTTTTCGTATCATATCCGCTGTTTCCCAGTCCTTTTTCCCGCGGGCCCTTTCCCGTAGTTGCAGCAGGGTCTCCATCAGACCGCTGACGAGGTCGGATGGCTGATCCTGCTCCTCATGTTTTAATCCAAGCACGTCGGTAACGAATGTCAGAAAGCTTTTTTTGAAATGTGAAAGATCTTCCACAGAGAGGGTTTCCGTACCTGCACCGATCAGGTTGGCCATGTGCAGTCCATCGAACAGCTGGGCGATGAGCACCGGGCTGTTGAAGTCGTCGTTCATGGCCTCATAGCATTTATCTTCCCATTCGTGTACGTTCACGGACGAGTGATCCGAGGGTTTCAGCTTTTCAAGTGCATCCATGCCTGCCAGCAGCCGTTTCAATCCTTTTCCGGCTGCCTGCAGTGCGTCGTTGGAAAAATCCAGGGTACTGCGGTAATGGGCCTGGAGGACGAAAAACCGGATGGTCATCGGGGAATAGGGTTGGTCCAGCAGGGGATGGTTGCCGGTGAAGACATCGTCGAGGCTGATGGCATTGCCCAGGGATTTGCCCATTTTCTGGCCGTTCAGGGTGACCATGTTGTTGTGCAGCCAGACCCTGACATGTTCCGAGCCATAGGCAGCTACGCTTTGAGCTATTTCCGACTCATGGTGGGGAAAGATCAGGTCCATTCCGCCACCGTGAATGTCGAAGGGAATCCCGAGGTATTTTGCTCCCATCACGGAGCATTCCAGGTGCCAGCCGGGGAAGCCGTCGCTCCAGGGGGAGGGCCAGCGCATGATATGTTCGGGACTGGCTTTTTTCCAGAGGGCAAAGTCGGCCGGAAAATGCTTTTCCTCCTGTCCTTCCAGTTCCCGCGTATCGGTGAGCAGGTCGTCGATGCGGCGGCCCGACAATTTGCCGTAATCATGATGCTGGCTGTAGGCCAGTACGTCGAAATAGACCGATCCGTTCGATACATAGGCGAATCCGTTCTTCAGGATCCGTTCGATGGTGGCGATCTGGTCGATGATGTGTCCTGAGGCCACCGGCTCGATACCGGGCGGGAGGGTATTGAGCTGATCCATGTTGCGGTGGTAGCGGTTCATGTAGAACTGAGCCACCTCCATGGGTTCCAGCTGTTCGAGACGGGCCTTTTTGGCGATCTTGTCCTCTCCCTCGTCCAGGTCATGCTCCAGGTGTCCCACGTCGGTGATGTTGCGTACATACCGTACCCTGTAGCCCAGGTGCAGCAGGTAGCGGTAGACCATGTCGAAGGTGATGGCGGGGCGGGAATGGCCCAGGTGGGCATCGCCGTATACGGTGGGCCCGCACACGTACATTCCGACAAAAGGAGGATTTTGCGGGAGGAAAGCCTCCTTGCGGCGGGAGAGGGTGTTGTATAGGAAAAGAGTGTGTTGCATAGTTACAAAAATAAGAAGATATCTGATTAACGATTAACAGATATTTGATATCTGATTTATTTGGGAATTATTATTGGATATTTTGTTAATTGAAAAAAAACGAATTATGAATGGTACGTTTTGGGGCATTTCGGGATTAACAAATAAATGGTGGTTATGACACGACAGGAACTTGAGGAGAGACTGATCGATTTTGCTGCAACTGTATACCAGGTTGCCAGACTTTTGTCAAGGGAAAATGAAGGATATTATTATAAAGATCAGATCATAAGGTCGTCGGCCTCCGGAGCTTTAAATTATGGCGAAGCTCTTAGTGCAGAATCATCCCGGGATTTTATCCATAAAATCAAAATAATTTTAAAGGAGTTGCGCGAAACGCATGTCGCATTAAGGATCATTAAAAGAATCCGGATATGCTCAAATGAAGACCTTCTGATAAAAACTATCCGTGAAACGAATGAACTGATTTCTATTTTTGTCAGAACAATCCAGACCGCTCATAAAAATCAGCAAAAGTGATTTCAGATTAACTGATTAACCGATATCTGATATATGATTTAAATTCCAAATCCAATTCCAAATCCAATCCCAAATCAAATATCGGTTAATCATTTAATCTTATATCATTCCCAGTTCTTTCCCCACCTTCACGAACGCCGCGATGGCCTTGTCGATATGGTGCATGTCGTGGCCCGCGGAGATCTGGACGCGGATGCGGTCCTTGCCCCTGGGCACCACCGGGAAGGAGAAGGCGATCACGTAGATCCCCTCGTCGAGCATCCTGTTGGCAAAGGTCACGGCCAGCTTGGCGCTGTCGGGGTATTTGCCGAACATGATCGGTACGATGGGATGGTCACCGGCGACGATATCGAATCCGGCTTCGGTCATTTTCTGCCGGAAATATTTCGTATTGACCTCCAGCTTGTCGCGCAGTGCAGTGGTGGAGGAGAGCATGTCGAGCACCTGGATGGTTCCGCGCACCACGGAAGGGGCGACGGTGTTGGAGAACAGGTACGGGCGCGCCTTGTTGCGCATCCATGAGATGATCTCCCTGCTGCTGGAGATGCAACCCCCGGAAGCTCCCCCGAGGGCCTTTCCGAAGGTGGTGCTGATGATGTCGACGCGGCCCATGACGCCACGGTACTCATGCGTGCCGCGGCCGGTCTTTCCCATGAATCCCGAGGAGTGGCTGTCGTCGACCATGACCAGCGCATCGTATTTTTCGGCCAGATCGCAGATCTCTTTCAGGCGGGCCACATCGCCGTCCATGCTGAAGGCTCCGTCGGTGGCGATCATGCGGAAGCGGCAGTTCTGCGCCTCTTTCAGGCATCGTTCAAGGCCTTTGGCCATCTTGCCCGTGGCCGGATCTTCCTCTTCCACATCCCGCATGTCGCTGTGCTTGTAGATCCAGCGCTGTGCCTTGCAGAGCCGTATGCCATCGATGATGGAGGCATGGTTGAGCGCATCGGTGATGATCGCATCCTGCTCGCCCAGCAACGGCTCGAATACCGCACCATTGGCATCAAAGCAGGAAGAGAACAGGATCGTGTCTTCCATCCCCAGGAATTCGGAGACCTTTTTTTCCAGATCCTTGTGTATATCCTGTGTTCCGCAGATGAAACGAACCGACGACAGTCCATAACCGCGGTCCTCAATGCCGCTGTGCGCCGCCTGGATCACCTCCGGATGAGAAGAGAGGCCCAGGTAGTTGTTGGCGCAAAAGTTCAGGCATTTCCTGCCTTTTACCACGATCTCGGCGCCCTGCTCGCTTTCAATGATCCGCTCGTGTTTGTAGAGACCGGCTTCTTCGATCTTGGCCAGCTCTTCGCGGAGATAGTCCTTCATTTTTCCGTACATAACCGTATTACATTTAATGTTATTGAATTAACAAATTGGGCGCAAAGATACTGTTTTTGAACTAATAATAATGAACAATAGAACAGGGAAGTCGAAGTTTAATTCAAATTTTGAACGTAAATCAGATTTGAGCTTATCATTGACCTTTAACCTAAATTTCTCTGTTCTACTGTTCATTATTGGAAGTTTGTTCCGCTTTTTCAGAAAAATAATTATGATAGATAGGGTCACAAAATACGCTAAAAAGGATTAACAATCAAAAATGAAATACAAATTTGACCTTGAAGACAGGCTCATAAATTTTGTGGTGAATATCAAAACCATAATTGATAGCCTGCCGGGGGATAAATTCAGCAGCAATCTTTATGCTCAGATAAGCCGATCTTCCACCTCAACGGTCCTGAACTACGCAGAAGCTCAAGGAGCTGAATCGTATAATGATTTTGTACATAAGATCAAAATTGTTCTAAAAGAGCTCAGGGAATGCCAGGCGACACTGAAGATGATCGATCGCATGAAACTAATTGAAAATGTTTCACTTGTCGAAATCATCAACGAAAATACGGAATTGATTTCTATCTTCGTAAAAAGCGTGCAGACGGCAACCAGAAATAAAGGATCTGGGAATTAATAATAATGAACATTAGAACAGAGAGGTGGAAGTTGAAGTTAAAGGTTGAATTCAAATCTGAGTTAACTTTAAAGTTTCAATTCAACTTGAAATTCCATGTTCAAATGTTCATTATTGCTGATTCAAAAAACAGTATCTTTGCGGCTCTTCTGTTAATAAATTAACAATTAAATTTCAATGGAATATGAAAAAAATACTGATCATCGGTGCAGTTGGACAGATCGGTTCTGAGTTGACCATGCGTCTGAGGGAAGTGTACGGATCCGGCAACGTGGTGGCAGGCTGGCGAAGCACAAAACCATCACCGGAGCTGGCGGAATCAGGACCGCTGGAAAAAGTGGATGCCACGGAGCCTGAACGTATCGCAGAAGTGGTGAAGAAATACAGGATCGACACGATCTTTAACCTGGCCGCACTTCTGTCGGCGGTGGCAGAACAGAAGCCGCAGGCTGCCTGGAATGTGGGTGTGAATGGCGTATATAATGTACTGGAAGTAGCCAGGGAAAATGGCTGTGCGGTGTTCTTTCCGAGCTCCATCGGTGCATTTGGCCCCACTACGCCGCTTGACAATACTCCGCAGGATACGATCCAGCGCCCGGGGACCATGTACGGTGTGACGAAGGTGACCGGTGAGCTGCTCAGCGATTACTATTACAAGCGCTTTGGTGTTGACACACGCGGACTTCGCTACCCCGGGATCATCTCCAATGTTACGCTTCCCGGCGGAGGCACCACGGATTATGCGGTGGAGATCTATTATGCCGCCATCAGGGAAAAGAAATATACCTGCCCCCTGAAAAAGGGCACCTATCTCGACATGATGTACATGCCCGACGCCCTGGATGCAGCCATCCAGCTGATGGAGGCCGATCCGGCCAGGTTGATCCACCGGAATGCCTTCAATGTGACCGCCATGAGCTTCGATCCGGAGATCATTTTCCATGCGATCAAAAAGCGGATCCCGGAGTTGACAATGAACTATGATGTGGATCCTGTCAAGCAGGGGATCGCCGAGTCGTGGCCCAATAAAATGGATGATACCGCTGCACGGCAGGAGTGGGGATGGGATCCGAAGTGGAACCTGGAAGCGATGACCGATGACATGCTGAACGTGATCGGGGAGAAGCATAAAAAAGGATTGATCTGACAGAAAGCTCACCTAAAGCAGGATTCTGTACATAAAAAGCACCGGATGATGAACTTCATCCGGTGCTTTTATTTTGCTGATTTCAGGAAAAATTAATGACGCGTTAACAAATAATTCACATCAAACGTGTCACTTTGCTGCGGTTTTAGCCAACCTAAAGCAAATCCATCATCTTAAAAATCAGCATTATGATCAAGAACATTACCCGCCTGACCATACTGGTCGTTGTATTCCTCACTACTTATCTTCCGGTCTTTTCACAGGAGGAAGGCAAAAAGGAAACGGATACCTTGACATCCTTTATCGAAAAAATTAAATCGGATGTGGATTTTCTCAAACGGTTAAAGATTTCCGGATATGTTCAGGCACAATGGCAGAAAGCCCCGCAGGCAGGCATTGATTCGTATGCAGGGGGGAACTTTTCTTCCAATGCCGATAATCGATTCAGTTTACGGAGAGGACGAGTGAAGTTTGCCTATGAATGGGATTACTCCCAGTTTGTTCTACAGATCGATGTAACAGAAAAAGGAGTCGTCATCAAGGATGCCTACGCGAGTATTACCGATCCATGGACCAGGTATTTTACCGCGACCGCCGGTATGTTCAACCGGCCGTTTGGTTATGAGATCGCCTACTCATCAAGCCTTCGGGAGTCCCCTGAAAGATCAAGGTTCACACAGACGTTATTTCCGGGCGAAAGGGATCTTGGCGCCAAATTGCTGATCCAGGCACCAAAGACATCAAGGTTCAATTTTCTCTCTCTGGAGGGTGGGCTCTTTAATGGCACCGGACCCACCACGGTTGATTTTGACAGTTACAAGGATTTTACCGGCCGGTTGGCCATCACCCGGAATACCGTTAATGAAAAGATCAGGTATGGCCTGGGAGTCTCTTATTATCGTGGAGGATGGCGCCAGGGAACCCCGACCAATTATCAAATGGACGAAGTGACCCTGACAGATGGGCAAAAGCTGAATGCCTTTCATGTGGATACAACCTCAGCATTGGGTGATCGTCTGAAACGGGAATATTTCGGGGCTGATCTGCAGCTTGTTTTTGATTTTCCGTTCGGTATCACGCAGATCAGAAGCGAATACGTCTTCGGAACTCAGCCCGGTACATCCAAAACATCCATTAGCCCGATCATTCAACCCCTTGGAGATGCCTCTCTTATAACCACCGCCATCACCGATGAACAGGGAAATATTACCGGCTATTCAACGGTCAGCAAGACCGAACCTGCCGATGCTTACCTGCGCAGATTCAACGGATTTTACGTTTATTTCATCCAGAATATTTTTCAAACCAAGCACCAAATCGTCTTCAAATACGATTGGTACGATCCCAATACGGATGTGGATGCCGATGAACTAGCGGCCCATTCAAAGGAACTGCCAAAAGGGTATAAGGCTACCAATGCCGTCGACCTGAAATACTATACCATTGGCATTGGATGGGCTTACCGCTGGAATACACATGTGAAGCTGTCGGCCTATTATGATTTCGTTAATAATGAAACATCTGCTTATCTGACCAGTACGAATGTACTGAAAGACTTTTCTAAAGATGTGGAAGACGATGTTTTTACACTCAGGCTACAATATAAGTTTTGACACCTTTTAAGGAATACTTAACAGAGGATTAATATTCACTTAACATTCATTGAGTTACTTTGCAATCAATTTATGAAACATGAAAAAGACAATTTTTTTATTAACCATCATTTCATTAGCCCTTCCAACACTGCTCAACGCACAGAAAGTCGTATTTAAAATCAAGGGAAGCGATACCTGTCTGCCGTTATCGCAGATGGAGGCTGAAACGTATATGAAGAAGTTTCCCGGATCTTCGATTACAGTGACCGGTGGCGGATCGGGTGTGGGCATTTCTTCATTATTAAGTGGCACCACCGATATTGCACAGTCATCGCGCAAGATTAAAATGGATGAAAAGCTGAAGATGCAGGATGCCGGGAAAGCGTTTAAGGAAACCATCTTTGCGTATGATGCACTGGCCGTGATCGTTCATCCTTCCAACAAGGTAAGCCAGCTTACCCGCGAACAGCTTGAGAGCATTTTCACGGGATCCATCACCAACTGGAAAGAGGTGGGCGGAGAGGATTTGAAGATCATTGTTTACTCCAGGGAGACCAGCTCAGGGACGTATGAATTTTTTAAGGAGCATGTCTTAAATAAAAAGAACTTTGCGCCCTCAGCTTTATTGATGCCGGCCACCGGAGCCATTGTACAGTCGGTGAGCCAGACCCGTGGAGCCATTGGGTATGTCGGTCTGGCATATCTTGAAAGCACGGTCAAAGCCCTCAACGTATCGTATGATAAGGGAGTGACCTATGTCGCACCCTCTGTAGGCACCGCTCAAAATAAGACCTATCCCGTTTCCAGGCCTCTGTATTATTATTTTCTTACTGCCTCTGAAAAACAGGTAAAACCCTATCTGGATTATGTATTATCTGCTGAAGG
This sequence comes from Bacteroidota bacterium, assembly GCA_022711405.1. Classification (GTDB taxonomy): domain Bacteria; phylum Bacteroidota; class Bacteroidia; order Bacteroidales; family JAGONC01; genus JAGONC01. The sequence goes on along the minus strand of JAKLFC010000021.1, from coordinate 11,737 downwards.
TCAGCAGATAGTGATGGATGTAGGTTTTGTACCTGTTCCAAAATAACCGGGAAACATGCATGAAAAGAAGGATGCGGAAAATCCTTGAGAAGATTACAGAAGGAATACTTTTCAGCAGCAGTACGGTCACCAGCCTGGCGGTACTGCTGATCATTTTATTCCTGTTCAGGGAGGGGCTTGGGATCTTCACTTCTACTTCTGTTGACAGGAATAATGTGTTGGCTGTCCATTCCCTAAATCCAGTGAATGAATTAACGACCCAGCAGATCGGTGGCATTTTTAACCGCGACATCCTTTACTGGGATGAAGTGGGCGGCACACACGACAGTATCATCCTGTTTACGATCAATGAGATTGGAAATTACTATAATGAAGAGGAGCTGGGGACTGATTTTGAGTTCCTTCCTCAAAAGATAGATGAGCTCATCTCACATCAGCCAAACATGATTGCTTATTTTCCTAACCTTTACCTGGCAGGGAATTTTCATGGTAAAGTCTTACCTCATAACAAGATCGGCATCAGTGAGTTTTTTGCGGGTAAGTCCTGGTACCCCACCTCTGAACCTGCTGCCCAGTTCGGCATTCTGACACTGATCCTGGGAACGCTATGGGTCACCCTTGGCGCCATTTTGATCGCATTGCCTATTGGATTGGTCACGGCGATCTACATCGGTGAGGTGGCACATCCGCGCATGCGAAGTTTCTTCAAGCCACTGATTGAATTACTGGCAGGCATTCCATCGGTGGTGTATGGTTTTTTCGGATTGGTGATCATTGTTCCGATGATCCAAAAAACGTTCAATCTTGCTGTGGGGGAAACTGCATTAGCCGGTAGCATCGTACTGGCTATCATGGCGTTACCTGTGATTATCACCATAGCGGAGGATGCCATCCGGACCACACCTGTATCGCTCAGGGAAGCCAGTCTGGCTCTGGGAGCGTCGCACTGGCAAACAATCATACGGGTAATCCTGCCATACTCCCGGTCGGGGATCATTGCAGCTTTCATTCTCGGGATCGGAAGGGCGATCGGCGAAACGATGGCCGTGTTGATGGTCACCGGCAATGCGGCCATGATCCCCACCACCTTCCTGGAGCCTGTAAGGACCATTCCGGCCACCATCGCCGCTGAACTTGGTGAAGCACCGTATGGCGGCACCCACTTCAAGGCGCTGTTTGCACTCGGTATCATCCTGTTTATCATTACGTTTGCGTTCAATACCATGGTGGAGTTCATAAGACCACGAAAAAGCAAATAATACGAAATTGTTATGAAACCAGGAAAGCGCCTGAGCCAATTCATTGTTTTCAACCTTTTCGGACTGATCAGTTACCTGATCGTGGTCATACTTTTTATCATTCTGGGATTCATTTTCATCAGAGGATTTTCGGTGATTAGCTGGTCATTCCTTTCAGCAATGCCTGCCGAGGGGATGACCGGAGGAGGTATATTGCCAGCCATCATTGGTACCGGCTGCCTGGTTGTTGGGAGTATATTGTTTGCTTTTCCTGTAGGGGTTCTTTCAGGTATTTATATGAATGAGTACCTGAAAGAGAACTGGTTCAAAAAGTTTATCCGTATGATGACCAATAACCTGGCAGGCATTCCTTCGATCGTGTTCGGGCTTTTTGGTATGGCGTTGTTTGTCAACCAGCTGAAATTCGGTGATTCGATCCTGGCCGGTTCGCTGACCCTTGGCCTGATGGTATTGCCGGTGATCATACGCACCACGGAGGAGAGCCTGAAAGCGGTCGATACATCTCTGCGGGAGGGAAGCTATGCACTGGGCGCTTCCAAACTGTACACGATTCGCAGGGTAGTGTTACCCATCGCCTTTCCCAACATCATCACCGGTCTCATCCTCTCAGTCAGCAGGGTTTCAGGTGAAACAGCGCCGATCCTATTCACCGTGGCGGCCTACTTCCTGCCCAAACTGCCATCAGGCATCTTTGACCAGGTGATGGCATTGCCCTACCATTTGTATGTACTGACCACCAGTGGCACCAATATCGAGGAATCGCGGCCGATGGCATACGGCACGGCATTGGTGTTGATAGTAATTGTATTGATTGTCAATATGATAGCGAATGCTATCAGAAGATCATACCGTAAGAAGCTAAAACTCAGATAGGAACCCATGCCAGAATATAAGGTTGAAACCCAGAACTTCAATTTGTTTTATGGTGATTTCCAGGCACTGAAGGATATCAATTTCCACGCAGAGCCCAATACGATCACTGCTTTCATCGGTCCTTCCGGCTGTGGGAAATCTACCCTGTTGCGTGTCTTCAACCGGATGAACGACCTGATCGATGGGGTAAAGGTTACAGGCAAGGCCTTCATCGACAACATGGAGGTCAACGATAGATCGATCCGGGTGGATGAACTCAGGAAACAGGTGGGTATGGTATTTCAGAAACCCAATCCGTTCCCCAAATCAATTTTTGAAAATGTCGCCTTCGGTCTTCGTGTCAACGGGATCAGTGACAGGCATTTCATTGAAGAGCGCGTGGTGGAATCCATCAGGAAGGCGGCCTTATGGGACGAGGTGAAAGATAAGCTGAAGAAGTCGGCCATGGAACTGTCAGGAGGGCAGCAGCAGCGATTGTGCATTGCCCGCACACTGGCTGTCGAGCCTTCACTGATCCTGATGGACGAGCCCGCATCGGCACTGGATCCTATTTCGACGGGAAAGATTGAAGACCTGATCTTTGAGCTGAAAAAGAGCTATACGATCATCATTGTCACTCATAACATGCAGCAGGCCGGCCGGGTGAGCGACTACACGGCGTTCTTTTATCTGGGTGCGCTGATCGAATGGGACAAAACGATCAAGATCTTCACCAACCCGACGAATATCCAAACCCAGCATTATGTTACCGGAAAATTCGGTTAAGCTCTGTCGAACGAATATATTTCTCACAGATTTCACGGATGGACACAGATAATGATCAGAAGATAAGTAATTTTGGATGCTATGACCACACACATTGATATTGAACTAAAGATCCTCAGGACCGATATCATTTACATGTGGAACCTGGTGATCAACCAGCTTTCCAAGACGCGCAAGGCAATAGAGGAATTTGACAGAGGGCTGGCTACGGAGATCGCTGCCACTGAAAAGCGGATCGATGCCTATGAGCTTAAGATCGACATGGATTGCGAGAATATCCTGGCACTGTTCAATCCCCTGGCCAATGAGCTCCGTTTTGTGCTCTCGGTGCTGAAAATCAACTATAACCTCGAACGGATCGGTGATTTTGCATGGGGTATTGCAAAAATCATCCGGGATAAAGATCATCCTTTTTCGTCCGAAGCATTGGCAAAGACGCAGTTGCTCATGTTGTTTGATACTTCCATCGACATGCTTTCCGAAGCCCTGGTTGCTTTTGAGTCGGAAGATAACCAGCTGGCCAGGAGCATTTTTTCAAAAGATGTGACGCTGGATGACGCAAACCGTGAAGCCGTCAGCAATATTTCCGGGCTGATCCGTAACTATCCCGACCAGGTTCAGGATCTTTTGAATCTTCTGATCGTGGTCCGCAAACTGGAAAGAGCAGGCGATCATACCAAGAACATCTGCGAGGAGATCATTTTTTACCTGGAAGCAAAGGTGTTAAGGCATAAGAAGAAAAATAAGAACACAGACCTGACAGCAGCAGAGTCATGAATACATCAGACATTAAAATATTAATTGTTGACGACGAAGAGGATATTCTTGATTTTGTCGGTTATAATCTCCGCAGGGAAGGTTATCAGGTGATTACGGCCACCAATGGCCTTGATGCCATTGACCTGGCCACGAGGCACCACCCGGAGCTGATCATCCTGGATATCATGATGCCGGGGATGGATGGAATCGAGACCTGTGAAAGGCTCAGGCAGAATGATGATCTCCGGGATACGCTGATCACCTATTTTACTGCCCGGAACGAAGATTATTCACAGATCGCCGGATATGAAGCCGGTGCCGACGATTATATTACCAAACCAATCAAACCCCGTTTGCTGGTCAATAAAGTAGCAGCTCTTCTGAGAAGACTGGAACCTCAGAATACACCCTCCTCCATTCTAAGAACAGGGGATCTGATCGTGGACCTGGATCAGTATAAGGTTTTTTATAAGGGGCAGAGGTTCATTTTACCGAAAAAGGAATTTGAACTTCTCAGCCTGCTGATATCAAAACCAAACCGTGTTTTTACCAGGGAGGAAATTTTCAGCAAGGTCTGGGGTAATGATGTACTGGTGGGCGAACGTACCATAGATGTCTATATCAGGAAAATCCGCGAAAAACTGGGTACCGGGAATATTATTACCATTAAAGGGGTAGGCTATCAATATGAGGATCACCCATCATGAAGGTCACCAGGCCATATCACCACCTTCTGCTGGGCTCTTCCATCATTTTAATAAGTTATGTGCTCGTTTACGTGACCGTATCCCTGGTCCTGGCAGGGCACGTTGACTGGCTCTTATTTGTTTTGTGCGGGATGGTGGTTTATTTCGCCTGCCTGGCCGTTTTTCATTATATTCTGAAGGTTACCATACATGACCGGATAAAACTGGTTTACAAGACCATTCATAATCTTAAGCTGACGAAGGAAGAAAAGGGTATCCAGATCAACCTGGCGGAGGATCATATCGACAAGGTCAATCAGGAGGTAAGGGAATGGTCGCTGAAAAGAAAGGAAGAGATGGACTTTCTGAAGAATCAGGAGATCTACCGCAGAGAGTTCATGGGCAATGTATCGCATGAGCTGAAGACGCCCATTTCCAGTATTCAGGGGTATATTATGACCTTGCTGGACGGTGGTCTGGATGATCCCGAGGTCAACCGGTCCTACCTGCAGAAAGCAGAAAAGAATGTCGAACGGATGATCAACATCATTGATGATCTTGAAATTATATCGCATCTGGAGACCGGAGAGCTGAAACTGGATTTTACACGGTTCAACATTGTATCCCTTACCCAGGAAGGTTTTGACCTATTGGAGGAAAAAGCCGGACAGAACGGCATTCATTTTATTTTCCAGGAAGGCATTCACCGTGATTCAGAGATCTTTGTGACGGCTGACAGGGAATGGATTTCCCATGTACTGATGAACCTGCTCGACAACTCGGTGAAATATGGCAAAAAGGGCGGACGGACAAAGGTCAGTTATTATGACATGGATGATAATATTCTCATTGAGGTTTCCGACAATGGGATAGGCATTGAGGCGCATCATTTGCCCAGGTTATTTGAACGGTTCTACCGGATTGAGAAAAGCCGGTCAAGAAACATCGGCGGATCCGGACTCGGGCTGGCCATCGTCAAGCACATCATCGAGTCGCATAACCAGACCATCAATGTACGCAGCACGCCCGGAGTGGGGTCCACCTTCTCGTTTACGCTGAAGAAGGGGTGAGGAAGTCAAGGCCCCATGGAATTCAATTATCGTTATTTTTGCAGGTTATACCTCACTTCCTTACCATGACCATTGCAGCCCTTGTGTCCGGTGGCGTCGACAGTTCGGTGATCGTCCCCCTGCTGAAAGAACAGGGCTATGATCCGGTGATCTTTTATATCAAAATCGGTATGGAGGATAAACCCGGATTCATGGATTGCCCATCGGAAGAAGATATCGAGATCGTTACCTGGATCGCCAAAAGATATGGCTGCCGGCTGGAGATCGTCGACCTGCACCGGGAATACTGGGACAGGGTGGTTGACTATACCATTTCGACCGTCAAAAAGGGACTGACCCCGAATCCGGATGTGATGTGCAACCGGTTCATCAAGTTCGGCAGTTTTGAAGACCGGTTCGGGAAGGACTTTGATAAGATCGCCACAGGTCACTATGCAGATGTGATCCTGGAAAATGACCAGTACTGGCTGCATACGGCAAAGGACCATGTGAAGGACCAGACCTATTTCCTGGGCCGGATCACCTATCACCAGCTGTCAAAGGCGATGTTCCCGCTGGCCGGAATGCTCAAGAGAGAAGTCAGGGAAATGGCAGAACGGTTGAACCTGCCCAGTGCGCACCGGCGCGACAGTCAGGGCATCTGTTTTTTGGGAAAGATCAATTACAGCCAGTTCATCCGGCAATTTACCGGGGAGAAACAGGGTGCCATCGTGGAGCTGGAAACCGGCCGGATCCTGGGGCATCACAGCGGATACTGGTTCCACACCATTGGCCAGCGAAAGGGGCTTGGCCTGGCCCAGGGCCCCTGGTTTGTGGTCGGTAAAGATACAGAGGAAAATGTTCTCTATGTTTCCAAGGGCTACGATCCTGAATCCCAGTACAGTACTGAGGTGAAGCTTGAGGATTTTCTCTTTATCAGCGGGGATCCCTATAGGGATTATTCGAATGGAGTTGAGATTGCATTCAAGATCCGCCATACCCCTGAATTTACCAGCGGTCTTTTATGGAAAGAGGGAGACCGGTACAGGATCCGGTCGGCAAAAAGGATTGCCGGGGTGGCACCGGGGCAGTTCGGGGTTATATACGATGCGGAGAAGGGAAAGTGTTTGGGGAGTGGAGTCATTGCAAATCCCAAATTCCAGGCACCAAATTCCAAATAAATTCCAAATTACAAAAACCAAAATTCAAAGGGTAGAGTATGGAAAATTTTATGATGTATAATCCGGTCAGACTGCATTTCGGAAGGGATGTGATCAAAGGGCTCGGCAAAGCGGTCAGTGAGTTCGGAAACAAAGTATTATTGGTTTACGGTGGCGGATCGATCATGAAAAACGGTATCTATGATCAGGTGATAAATCAATTAAATGCCGCAGGCATGACAGTATGGAAGTATGGCGGTATCCGTCCCAATCCCGTCATTGAGGACGTGGATACAGCAACTGCCCTGGGCAGGTTGAACCAGGTGGATGTGATTGTGGCTGTCGGGGGAGGCAGCGTGATTGACTCTGCCAAGGTGATCTCCATCACCATCCCGTATCATGGCACGGGCTGGGATTTTTATGCAGGACGCCATAAACCCGTTTCCGCGGTACCACTGATCGCTGTGCTGACCCTGGCTGCCACCGGCACCGAGATGAATCCGTTCGCGGTGGTGCAGAACCGGGCCACAATGCAGAAACTGGGATTGAGAAACGATCTGATGTATCCCCGGCATTCGTTCCTGGATCCGTCCTATACCTTTTCCGTTTCAAGGGAGTACACGGCGTACGGTATTGCCGATCTGATGGCCCACTGCCTGGAGGCTTACTTTGACGACGGGGACGCTTCCCTTTCCGACCGGTTCGTATTTTCGATCCTGCAGGAAGCCATAGACTATGGTCCCCCTCTGCTGGACCACCTGAGCGACTATGACCTGAGGGCACGGATCATGGTTGCCGCCACGGCAGCCCTGAACCGGATCATGACCATGAACGGAAGGAAGAATGCCGGCGACTGGGGTGTCCATGCCATCGGTCACGTGCTTTCCCTGCTGTACGATCTGCCGCACGGAGCCTCCCTTTCCATTGCCTTCCCGGCCTGGCTGAAACTCCAGGCAGAGCGCATTCCTGACCGGATCGCCTTTTTGGGGAAACATGTGTTTGGGGTAACCACACCGGCTGAGACCATCACTTCGCTCGAATCATTTTTCACCGCCATTGGCTGCCCGGTTCGGCTGTCGCAAGCGGGCATCGGAGAGGATAAAAAGGAGGAGATCCTCCGGGTGATGATCCTCAACCAGGTCGGTGGCAATTATCATAAATTATCCGTCGGGGATTATTCCAGGATCATTGCTCTTTGTAGTTAAGATCAAATTTCAAAGATCAAAGAGCAAAAATCAAAAATAAATCAAAAATCCAATATCCCTGATTTTCATCAGGGCAGGCTGTTGATCGTTAATCGGATATCCTCTATTCCTCTTCTTTCGCCTGCTCTTCGTATTCTTTCAGCAGCTTATCCTGGATATCGGCCGGAACCTGGCCGTACTCTGCAAATTTCATGTTATACGTTGCCCATCCGCTGGTCAGGGAGCTGAGGGCTGTTGAGTAGCGTAGCATTTCGGCCAGTGGCACGCGGGCGCGGATGGTGCCGTGTTCCATGCCCATGATGACGGCGCGGCGTCCCTGCAGGTCGGTCATCACATTCCCCATCTTATCCTCGGGGACGATCACCTCCACATCATACACGGGTTCAAGGATCTTGGGCCCGGCTTCCTTGAAGGCCATACTGAAGGAAGCTTTGCCTGCGAGCTTGAAAGAGATTTCGTTGGAGTCGACCGGGTGCATTTTTCCGTCATACACGCACACGCGAATGTCGCGTGCATATGAGCCTGTAAGCGGTCCTTCTTCCATCCTTTCCATGACACCTTTGAGCACAGCAGGCAGGAATCGTGCATCGATGGCGCCCCCGACGATGCAATTATAGAACACCAGCTTGCCGCCCCAGTCCAGGGGGATCTCATCTTTTCCCCTGACGGTGACAGCCAGTTCGGAATCCCCCTTCTGCACCGACAGCGGAGTGACAGAAGACTTCCGCATGGTTTGCTTTAACTTGTATTTCGAGGGTTCGGGCATGCCTTCCGTGTAGGGTTCGATCACGATGCTGATCTCGCCAAACTGGCCTGCGCCCCCTGATTGTTTCTTGTGCTGATAGGCAGCCTGGGCTACTTTTGTAATGGTCTCCCTGTAAGGTATCTTGGGAGCCATAAAGTTGATGGGGATCTTGTACTGGTTCTCCAGGTGCCATTTCACGATGTTCAGATGAAGTTCACCCTGACCTTCCATAATGAGCTGCCGGAGCTCCTTGAAATATCCTCCCTTCAGCGTAAGATCCATCTTTTTGAGCTCATTCATTGCCATACCCAGCTTTTCGTCATCGGCTGAATTTTTGGCTTTGACCGCTGTTCTGAACTTGGGTTCCGGAATCTCCATCGGAACAATGATATCGTCGGAGTTCTGGGAAGAGTTGAGTGTGGTGTTGGTCGGTGTGTTTTTCAGTTTGATGGTCGCGCCGATATCGCCGGCCACCAGTTTATCCACTTTTTCCCGGTTCTTGCCCTGGAAGACGAACAGCTGCGACAGCCGTTCCTTGCTGCTGGTATTGCCGTTGACCATATCCTGTGCCTCCGTGATCTCACCGCCGTAGATCTTGAAGAAAGTGACCTCGCCCAGGTGCGGTTCGATCACCGTTTTGAAGACCAGTGCACTGGCCGGATCGGCGATATTGCAGGTCAGGACCTTTTTATCCTTTGTTTTAACCTGTTTGATCTCGTTGGGAGCCGGGACATTCACAGAGATGAACTCCAGCAGGCGTCCAACGCCCATGTTATGTTTGGCATTGACACAGAGTACCGGGAAAAGGCCACGGTTCTTCAGTCCAAGCTGAAGTCCTTTCTGGATTTCCTCCTCGGTCAGTGTGCCGTTTTCGAAGAAGATCTCCATGAGAGATTCGTCGTTAGCGGCAAGGTCTTCGATCAGCTTGCCCTGGAGCTCTTCGGCTCTGGCTTTTTCTTCGGCCGGGATGTCAAGGATCTCGGGTTGTCCGCCCCCGTCCTTGAACTTCAGCATTTTCATTTTCAGCAGGTCGATCACCGAATTGAATCCATGACCCGGGTGCATCGGGTACTGACAGAGGGCAATGCCACCGCCGTAGCGCTGTTTCAGCTGAGCAACGGTTTCTTCGAAATTGGAGTTTTCATGCTCCAGGTGGTTGATGGCGATGATCACAGGTTTCCCGAATTTTTCAGCCCATTTCCAGGTGACCACCGTACCCACCTCGACTCCGGTCTGTGCGTTGACCACCATGACGGCGGTGTCGGCAGGCACCAGTGAGGTAACCACCTCTCCAATGAAATCATCAAAGCCAGGAGTATCCAAAATATTGATCTTCCTTCCATTATATTCGGTAAAAAGTACAGTGGCAAACACCGAATTTTGTCTCTCCAACTCAATTTCGCGGTAATCCGACACGGTATTTTTATCTTCGATACTACCCCTCCGGTTGATCTTCTGACCTTCGAACAGCATATCTTCCGCCAGGGTGGTCTTTCCTGATTTTGCACCGCCTACGATGGCGATGTTCCTGATTTCATTGGTTTGATAGACTTTCATTGTAAAAAACAGATTGATGGATTATTATAATACTTGATTTTCAAAGGGCTGCAAAATTAGGAAAAAGGCGGGAATAAAAAAACAAAGAGAAACGATAAATGTTTCAGGGAGGAGCTTTCAGCAACTCATATCCCTTCCACGTTTTTCCGTATCTCCTTCCACTTATTTTCCGGTATTTTAGCTCCTTCGGTTTCGATAACCCTTGATGCCAGGTAGGAGGCGATCTGTCCGCATCTTTCCAGAGGGAATCTGTTGACAATTCCGAACAGGAATCCTGCCGCATAGAGGTCCCCGGCGCCGGTAGTATCTCTGATATCGACCCTGTTGGGCTGGATGGGTATGACAGCATCGGAGCTTTTGATCCATGAGCCCAGCTTGCCCATTTTGACCACTGCCACATCGCATCCCTGGGCCATTTTATCCAGGGCATCCTGTGGCAGTAAGCCCGTAAAAGCCTTGGCTTCGTCCTCATTGGCAAAAAGGATGTCAACATATTCATTTACGATGTGGATGAGAAAATCGTGATTTTCTTCCACCACGTTATAGCTGGCCAGGTCGAGGGAAATTTTAAGCTGGTTTTGCCTGGCCAGTTCCATGGCTTTGATGAGCAAATCATGATTTTGAACAAGGTATCCCTCGAAGTGAATGATATCGTATCCGCTGAAGAGGTTCGGGACAAGATTTTCGGGCGACAGTTCCATGGCAGCACCCAGAAAGGTTGCGAAAGTACGTTCCTTGTCGGGGCTCACCAGTGAGATGGCGCGGCCGGTTTCCGTGGGACTGAAGAAAAGGTAAGGCCGGATTTTTTTTGCCCGGAGGTCGTCCAGGAAAAAGGTTCCGAATTCATCATGGCAGATTTTCCCGATGAATCCTGTTTCCACGTCCAGGCTGGCGAGTCCGTGGATGGTATTGGCGCAGGATCCTCCCGAGGCGATGGTTTTCCGGAGGGTTCCCGTGCCGTTGAGGATCCTGTCGGAGAATGCCCTGTCGACCAGTTGCATGCTGCCTTTGGGCAGCTGAAACTCTTTCAGCAGGTGATCATCTTCCAGGGTGATGATGATATCCACCAGGGCGTTGCCTATACCTAGAATCTTGGGCATTTGGGGTGTGTATTTGGAGGTTCAGGCTACAGCTATATTCCAAAATCCAAATTCCAAGGTCCAAAATCCAAACAAATCACAAAACCAAAATTCCAAAACTTAAAAGGCATGGGATTTTGAGATTGGAATTTGTTTGGATCCTGGTTTTTGAAATTTGGAATTTGTTTGTGATTTGGGTCCTGGGATTTGGAATTTGCCTGGGCTTTGGGTCATGGGATTTGGAATTTAGCTATTAGTCTGCGATCTGAATCCTTTTTCGGCGCAAAGGTATTGCTAATTCGAAATTAATGCCTATTTTTGCACCACTTTTTGAAAATCCCGGACGTGATCCGTGATCCCGTGCCCCGATAGCTCAGCCGGTGAGAGCGACAGATCCGCCAAGGCGGATAGGTCCCTGGAATGAGCGAGGGGAAGTGGAAATAAAAGAAGAGATTTTGGCTGATTCTTCCCCGATAGCTCAGCCGGTTAGAGCGACTGATCCGCCAAGGCGGATAGGTCCCTGGAATGAGCGAGGGGAAGTGGAAATAAAAGAAGAGATTTTGGCTGATTCTTCCCCGATAGCTCAGCCGGTTAGAGCGA
>JAKLFC010000020.1 GCA_022711405.1 Bacteroidota bacterium | reverse complement strand
TGGTCCCAATGACATTGTGAATGGAACCGTTGAACTGACCCTGACTGCAACGGGTGCTGGCCCCTGCCCCGTTACTGCATCCACCATGCCCGTGAGCATTACCGGTGCACCCGTTGCCAGTGCAGGCGTTGACTCAACTATGTGTTCCAGCGAGATAAGCATCACCCTTGCCGGCACCGCATCCTTTTATTCTTCCCTCCTCTGGACGACGAGCGGAAACGGTACCTTTAGCGATTCCTCCATCCTCACACCCACCTACACCCCGGACCTGACCGATATCCAAACCGGCCTCGTAACCTTAACCATGACCTCCTTCGGGAACGGTTCATGCGGTTCTGTCAGCGATGCCATGACGCTCACTATCATCCTGGCAGCCACCGCTGATGCCGGAGATGATGCGGCCATTTGTGAAGGAGATTCCTACCAGCTATCAGGAGCTTCGGCTGATAATTTCATCAGCCTCATCTGGACAACAAGCGGTACAGGTTCCTTTGACGACGACCAGATCCTGAATCCCACCTATACGCCCGGCAGCGCCGACGTGGCAGCCGGCTCGGTACAGCTCACCCTGACCGCAGCAGGCACCGGTAGCTGTCCGCCTGCTGTTTCCGGCATGACTCTCACCATCACCGGAGCACCTGTAGCCGGTGCCGGTGAAGATGCAGTCATCTGTGCCAGCGAAGGAAGCTATACGCTGAACGGCACGGCTGTCAACGATTCATCCATCGTCTGGACCACCAGCGGCACAGGTACGTTCAGCGACACTTCCTCGCTGACCACGGTCTATACCCCCAGCCAGGAAGACATCAATGCGGGTTCAGTTTTACTGACCCTGACCGCATACGGCAACGGGAGCTGCCCCGATGCATCCGACTCCATGACTTTAACCATCATCATGGCAGCCACTGCAGATGCCGGAGATGATGCGGCCGTCTGCGAAGGAGATTCCTTCTGGTTGTCAGCAGCTTCGGCTAACAATTACATCAGCCTGCTGTGGACCACCAGCGGTACAGGTTCCTTTGACGATGACCAGTCGCTGAATCCGACCTACACGCCCGGCAGTGCCGACGTGGCCGCCGGTTCGGTACTGCTCACCCTGACCGCCGCCAGTGGCGGAAGCTGTCCTCCGGCAGTGTCCGGCATGACACTCACCATCACCGGAGCGCCTGTGGCCGGCGCCGGTGAAGATGCAGCCATCTGTGCCAGCGAAGGAAGCTATACGCTGAACGGCACGGCTGTCAACGATTCATTCATCGTCTGGACCACCAGCGGCACAGGTACGTTCAGCGACACTGCCTCGCTGACCACGGTCTATACCCCCAGCCAGGAAGATATTAACGCGGGTTCCGTCGTGCTGACCCTGACCGCATACGGCAACGGTAGCTGCCCCGATGCATCCGATGCCATGACGCTGACGATCATACCGGCATCCACTGCAGACGCCGGAGATGATGCGGCCATCTGCGAAGGAGATTCATTCTGGTTGTCAGGAGCTTCGGCTAACAATTACATCAGCCTGCTGTGGACCACCAGCGGTACAGGTTCCTTTGACGATGACCAGCTGCTGAATCCGACCTACACGCCCGGCAGTGCCGACGTGACTGCCGGCTCGGTACAGCTCACCCTGACCGCCGCCAGTAGCGGAAGCTGTCCACCGGCTGTTTCCGGCATGACACTCACCATCACCGGAGCACCTGTGGCCGGTGCCGGTGAAGATGCAGCCATCTGTGCCAGCGAAGGAAGCTATACGCTGAACGGCACGGCTGTCAACGATTCATCCATCGTCTGGACCACCAGCGGCACAGGTACGTTCAGCGACACTGCCTCGCTGACCACGGTCTATACCCCCAGCCAGGAAGATATTAACGCGGGTTCCGCCGTGCTGACCCTGACCGCGTACGGCAACGGGAGCTGCCCCGATGCATCCGACTCCATGACGTTAACCATCATCATGGCGGCCACGGCAGATGCCGGAGATGATGCGGCCATCTGTGAAGGGGATTCCTTCTTACTATCCGGGGCTGCAGCTGATAATTACATCAGCCTATTATGGACCACGAGCGGTACAGGTTCCTTTGACAATGACCAGTTGATGAATCCGACCTACACACCCGGCAGTGCCGACGTGACTGCCGGTTTGGTACAACTCACCCTGACCGCCGCCAGCGCCGGAAGCTGCCCACCGGCTGTTTCAGGCATGACGCTCACCATCACCGGAGCCCCTGTCGCAAACGCGGGTGAAGATGCGAGCACATGTTCTGATGGCTATGTCCAATTATCCGGATCCGCAATTCAATCCTCTTCAGTGCTTTGGACCGCTGCGGGTGATGGAAGCTTTGACGATCCCACCCTTTTGACTCCCACCTATACCCCGGGCTTGGCTGACAGCGTGGCAGGACAGATCATCCTGACAATGACCGCCTTTGGGAATGGCTCCTGCCCTCCGGCAAGTGATGCCATGGTGCTCACGATCGTACCGCAGGCCGTCGTGTTTGCCGGGGTAAACGATTCGATTTGCGAGGGAGACAGTTACCTCCTTGCCGGTGCAGCACACAGCCATACAACAGGTCTGCTGTGGACCTCCGGCGGCAATGGGACCTTTGACGATATCACAGCGCTGCATCCTGTCTATACACCAGGCAGCGATGATATACAGGCAGGCACAGTTTCGCTGATCCTTACATCCCAGTCCATTCCTCCCTGTGATCCTGTGAGTGACACCATGACCCTTGTCATCATGCAGCCGGTCAGCGTATTTGCCGGGGCCGATAACGAGACCTGCCGACGTCCCGGCGCCACCTGGACGTTATCCGATGCTGATGCCGGCAACTACGGCGAATTGCTGTGGACCACCAGTGGCAGCGGCACCTTCGATGATCCCACAGCGCTGCATCCTGTTTACTCGCTGTCGGTGGCAGACATGGATGCCGGCGCGGTCATCCTTACCCTGACGGCAACCGGGCAGGGCGACATTTGCCCGCCAGCAGCATCAGCAATGACCCTTCATATAACCATGATGGATATTGAAGCAACCGTCGCCCAGGCGTCCTGTGAAGAGGCGCCCGATGGATCGGTACAGCTCAGCGCCGAAGGAGGATCATTACCCTATTCGTTCGTCCTGAACGGCATCACTGATGCGGGAGGCCTGTTTGGCGGCCTGCTTCCAGGAACCTATGACTACCAGGTGACCGATTCGGAAGGATGTTACGCAGAAGGAACGGTGACTGTCGGTGTGCTGGATGACATCTCACCGGAGATCCTTTGCCCGTCGGCGATCACGGTGAATACCGACGAAGGAGAATGCTTCGCCCTGGAGATCGATCCCGGAGTTCCGGTGGCAACCGACAACTGCGGAGTCGCATCCGTCACCAGCGACTTCCTCCTGCAGTTCCCGACAGGACAGGTGCCCCAGGGCACGCATTTGGTCACCTGGACGGTGACGGACATCCATGGCAACATTACCACCTGCGGGCAGGAATTGACCGTTACAGATAACGAACCGCCCCTTATCACATGCCAGGATATCTATGTCAGCGCAACCGGAGGAGACTGCTCCCTGTTTGTCAGCGTCCCGGCGCCGGTCGTTTCGGATAACTGCGGTGTCCAATCGCTGGTGAACAGCATCAACGGCACAGGAAGCGCCTCCGGGGTATATCCTCTCGGTATGACCAAAATTACCTGGACTGCTCAGGACATTCACGGAAATACGATTTCATGTTTTTCTTACATTACGGTGGTCAGCGACCTGGATGCCAGTGACGACTACGCTTCCACCCTCGACAGCAGCCCTGTGAACATCTTCATCCTCGGAAATGACCTTTACTGCATCGGCGACAACAATCCCATCACCGTCAACGTCATCGAAGAGCCAGCCAACGGGATCTATTACCTGAACAGCGATATCCGGTTCCTCGACTATATTCCCGACTTCGGTTTCTACGGTGTTGACAGCCTGAAATATGAACTGTGCGACTATACGGGAGCCTGCGACACGGCAAACGTCTACATCATCGTTGAATACATCAACGATAAACCCGTTGCCCGCGATGATCTTGATTCCACTTCGATGAACATACCCGTCGTCATCCATCAACTGGCCAACGATCATGATCCCGATGGCAAAATTGTGAATTTTGAGATCATTGCCCCGCCTGTTCACGGAGCCTCCATCAAGATCATGGTCGACAGCACCATTCTGTACAGTCCCTTCAACAATTTCACAGGGACCGATCAGCTCATCTATGCCATCTTTGACGATGGCAATCCGCCGCTGAGCGACACGGCCAGGGTGGTGATCCAGGTATTCAACAAAGATATCTTACCCGAACCGCCGTTCATCATCTACAATGCGCTGACGCCCAACGGCGACGGGATCAATGATTACTGGAAGATAAAGGGCATTGAGCTGTTCCCCAACAATAAAGTGGTGATCATGGACCGCTGGGGTGAGATCATTGCCGAGTTTGACCATTACGATAATGTATATAATCACTGGACCGGATATGATATGGATGGCAACAGGATGCCGAACGGCACCTACTACTACTTCCTGACCATATCGGATTATGACGGATTCTATAAAGGGTGGGTGTTTCTGTACAGAGAATAAATGTTAAATACAAAATACTGAATACTGAATATTTAAATAGTAACACCCGGTGATATGAAGAAATTCATTCTCATACACCTGTGGCTTTTGATAGCGCTGTGCGCCACCGGACAGCGTGACGCGCTATATTACCAGTACCTGTACAATTACCACGTATTGAATCCTGCTTTCACGGGCATTCAGGAGAGGCCGATCTTTACGCTGACCGACCGTTACCAGTGGGTTGGGCTGAGCGGCGCACCCAACACCATTACCTGCAGCGGCCAGGCATTGCTCGCCAAAGGGAAGATCGGCCTTGGAGGCTATATCTACATGGACAGGCTTGGCCCTGCCATTGACTTCGGCATCGTGACCACGTATGCCTACATCCTTGAACTGGCAGAAGGAAAGTTATCCATGGGGCTGCAGTTTGGTTTCAAACAGACGCGGATCGACTGGCAACAGCTTGAGATGGAAAACATGGACGATTATTACCTCATCGTCCAACCCCAGCCGCTGTGGCTACCGGATGCCAATTTCGGACTTTACTATTATACACCCTATTTCTTCGCCGGATTATCCACCAAGCATCTTTTCGACAAATATTTTTCATCCCTGTACAATGATGGAACCAATGAGTCGATCATTTTTGATCAGAATATTTTCCTGTACACCGGAGGATTCATCAAAATCAAAAATACTGTGTTGAAGCCTTCTGTACTGGTCAAGTACTGGGGAAGTAATGAATGGGGAATAGATATCAATACTGCGCTGAAGCTGAATAATCTGATCTGGGTGGGTGCATCGTACCGGACGAATACCCGGTCGGTGGTGTTGCTGACAGAGCTGCGGGTGAGTTCCAGGTTAAAGATCGGGTACACGTTCGACTCCTACCTTGGGGATATTGGGAATTACAACATCGGCTCCCATGAGATCAAGTTAAGCTGGGACAAGCAGACAAAGAAAAAGTCCTCTGTCCCATTATATTTCTGATTTCTCCCTGTATCTTTTACATAACCCCACATACATATTTAATTTTATTGTATATAAATTAACCTTAGGGGTTCGTTAAGATTTTAATGAACTTCATAAAATAAAGCCCACATAATTTGCAGCATAATGTATTAAATACTATATTTGGGCAATATGTTTAGTCACCCATTTTTGTACTTAAACACTAAGCATATTTTCATACAAGAGGTTCTTTTTTGCATTTATCAACCATGGGCGTGGGGGAGAAATCATGTAAAAGAATCTTTTAGACTCTAACCCGGTCTATAAGGAACAGAAGTAAGCACCCAGTCGAACCAGTCGAATACGATGAAGACATAGTCCTTCCATCAGGATCTTTCTTCTCTTCTGCATGCTGCCGCTTCTCTGATGCCCTGCAATGGTCTCAATGACTCCGTTATGGTAATACTCCGGAGGAATTGGGAAAGGCAACATGAAGTATTTCATCCTTAACCGCAAGGCGGAGAGGTTATTTCAACGAACCATCGGAGCTTCCATTTCGTCCCCTGGGAAGCCAACTTCTGATGGCACCCCTTCGTATTTAACACAATCAACAATGGAATCCGTGTCAGCTGGTTCATATAAGCCACCAAGTGGGATCCACCCAAATGCCCGCAGATCATCCAGGCTGATGAACGTTGGGATCTTACTGGCTTTTATTATAGTCGGATTTTCGAATACTGCTTCAGGACAGACAACTCTGTTTTCACAGGATTTTGAGGGGAATGTAACTGGATGGTCCGGATTTGAATCGAACTATTATCCATCAAATAATAATTATTGGATCATGGGAAGCGATGGATCCTCTGCTAAACCAAATATTGTAACCCGAAATATTACGTCATGCAATATTCCCAACTTGATTGCAGGTCATTATACACCTGTCATTAATATGTATTATTATGGATATTGGTATTGCGGATACGGAAGCTTTAACAATTCCCGACGAATTTTATCTCCACAGATCAATACCACTGGTTATAATACCCTGACCTTATCTTTCAACTATTACGTAGATGGCGAAAATTATGGCACTGATCTTTATGACTACGGAACACTGGAGTATTCATTGAATGGTACAACTTTTTATAATATAGAAAATTATTATGATAAAAATTCTATTACTTCCAGAACATTGACTTTACCAAGCGTTCTAAATAACACAACTTTTTACCTCGCCTGGAAATTCACCTGTGATTATAGTATTGCTGATTATCCTTCCTTTGCATTTGACAACGTCGTTTTACAAGGCACCCCTGATTGCACGTATCCTGTCATTACCTCACAGCCTTCCAACAGTACGGTATGTTCAGGATCCAATACAAGTTTCGCAGTGGTGGCAACCGGAACTAACTTGACCTACCAGTGGCAGATAAACCAAGGATCGGGCTGGTCCAACATTGTGAATGGGGGATTTTACTCAAATGCTACAACTCCGGTTTTAAATCTGACAGGTGTCTTAAGCACGATGAATGGTTACCTGTACCGCTGTGTAGTATCATCAGGTTCATGTAATACCAACTCAAATTCCGCACTCCTGACCGTCCAGACCTTACCTTCACAACCTTCAGCAATCACTGGCCTTTTAGCTCCGTGCCAGGGATCGACCATTGTAACTTATTCTGTAACAAATATTTCAGGGACTACCTATACCTGGACGGTTCCAACGGGCTGGGCAATCACTGCAGGTCAGGGAACAAACTCCATCACAGTAACTGTAGGTACAAACAGCGGAACAATTTCAGTGATTCCGACAAACACGTGTGGTAGTGGAACCGCCCAAACATTGAATGTAACCACAACTGCCACCATCCCTGGCCAGCCAGATCCTATTTCTGGCCCGACTTCTCCATGTCAGGGTGTTCCCAATACTTATTCTGTCCCAAATGTTTCAGGAGTCACGTATACCTGGTCAGCTCCCACAGGCTGGACGATAGCCGCCGGACAGGGAACCAGTTCAGTCACTATAACTTCAGGATCATCATCCGGTAACATAACTGTCACTCCTTCAAATAGTTGTGGTAATGGACCCTCTCAAACGCTTGCCGTAAGTTCTACTTCCGTACCTGCTCAACCTTCGGTCATTACAGGTACTGCATCTCCCTGTCAGGGATCTTCGCCAGATTACAGTGTCACAAATGTCTCAGGCGTGACTTATACCTGGACAATCCCAGCTGGTTGGACAATAAACTCCGGCCAGAACTCAAATCAGATCAATGTAACCGTTGGAGCGACCGCAGGAAATATCACCGTAACGCCTTCCAATGTCTGCGGTAATGGAACTGCCAGATCCCTGGCGGTGACCGTTTTGAACATCCCTTCACAACCTTCAACAATCACAGGCTCCAGTTCTCCCTGTCAGGGTGCTTCCGTAAATTATTCTGTGACAAACGTTTTAGGTGTAAGTTATACCTGGACTTTCCCATCAGGATGGAATCAAACAGGTGGAGGTAACACAAATGCCGTGACAGTGACGGTCGGGACAGCTGCCGGAGATATCACTGTGACCCCATCGAACGCCTGCGGTTCAGGAACGCCCAGAACCCTTGCTGTCACGACAACAACGGTACCTGCGCAGCCATCAGCGATCAATGGCCAGACAACACCCTGCGTGGGAAGCTCTCAGAACTACAATGTGGTAAATGTATCCGGCGTAACTTATACCTGGACGTTCCCGACAGGCTGGACAAAAACAGCAGGAGGAACTACAAATTCGGTAACGGTGACCGTCGCTTCCGCTTCAGGTAATATCACTGTGACGCCTTCCAACGGGTGTGGAAACGGTACTGCACAGACACTTGCTGTCACAACCGTGACCGTCCCTGCCCAGCCTTCAGCCATCACCGGCAACACTACTGCCTGCTCTGGTTCGTCACAGACTTACAGTATCACCAATGTCGCAGATGTAAACTATACCTGGACAGTCCCTTCAGGCTGGACCATTACTGCCGGTCAGGGCACGAACCAGGTCACGGTCACTGTTGGCTCAACCTCCGGAAACATCTCAGTCACTCCTTCCAATGTCTGCGGGAATGGCACTATCCGATCACTGTGGATCACTGTTGCATATGTTCCGGCTCAGCCTTCAACGATCTCAGGTCCCACTTCTCCATGCCAGGGAACATCGCAGAATTATTCTGTCACCAATGTATCAGGCGTAACCTATAGCTGGATCGTTCCCGCTGACTGGACCATAAATTCCGGACAGGGAGTAAACCAGATAAACGTCACTGTGGGAGCTGCCACAGGAAATATATCCGTCACTCCCTCCAATGGCTGTGGTAATGGCACCGTCAGATCCCTGGCTGTGACTACTACTGCGGTTCCTGGTCAGCCATCGGCAATCACCGGCGAAACCTATCCTCTTTGCATTGGAACGTCCCGGGTCTATAGTGTAACGAATGTACCGGGAGTTATCTACACCTGGACATTTCCATCAGGATGGATTCAGACAGGAGGCGGTACTTCAAACTCAGTCACCGTGACCATTGGCTCAGGCTCCGGAAATATTACCGTGACACCCTCGAATGGCTGCGGCAACGGAACTCCCAGTATTTTAGCAGTAAGCCCCATGACCGTTCCCGACCAACCAGCGGAGATCACAGGCAACAACAATCCCTGCACTACCTTCATGCAAACCTACACCGTGACCAATGTCCCGGGTGTGAACTATACCTGGACCGTACCCGCTGACTGGACGATCTCTTCAGGTCAGGGAACCAGTTCGGTCAATTTGGTGGTCGGTGCCCTGTCAGGACAGATTACCGTTACTCCTTCCAATGTTTGCGGCAACGGAACGTCCCGTACGCTGAATGTCACCGTAAAATTCCCTCCCGCACAACCAGGACCTATTCAACCTAATCTAAGTATTGTTTGCCAGGGTTCGATACAGAACTACACTGCCTCTCCATCCGCAGGTGCGACTTCTTATACCTGGAACGGCCCTCCCGGGTCCACTATATTAAGCGGTCAGGGAACGAATATTATTTCTATCCAGTTTGGAAGCACATCAGGAGATCTTACCATAACACCTTCCAACATATGCGGCAATGGCCCTTCACAGTCCATGGCCATTACCGTGGTGAATTCAACGCCTTCCCAGCCATCAGCTATTTCCGGCAAGGTCGCTCCGTGCATCGGAGCATCTGAGATCTATTCAGTCACAAATATCGCAGGTCTTGTCTATAACTGGGCCGTACCTTCCGGCTGGACGATCACAATCGGACAGGGTACTAATTCAATGACTGTCACTGTTGGACCGACTGCGGGAAATATTACCGTCGTCGCTGTTAATGCCTGCGGCGCCAGCCAGCAACGATCCATTGCGGTCACACCCCAGTCCGCAGCCCCCCTGCAGCCAGATCCCATCACGGGAAACACACCCGTCTGTTTTGGATCCACGCAAATATATTCAGTTACGGCCATTCCCTTTGTCAATTATACATGGACGTATCCTGCTGACTGGACGCTTGTTTCCGGGCAGGGAACCGCCTCCGTAACGTTCACGACCGGAGCCTCATCGGGTACTCTTTCAGTGACTCCATCCAACAGTTGCGGCAACGGGCCCTCAGCATCAAAGACCGTTGTTGTTGATCCTGCAGCCCCACTGGCGACTTCTGCTATTACAGGAGATAACACTCCCTGTGAGGCCAGTACACAAACCTATTCGGTCACTCAGGTAAACGGCGTCACGTATACATGGTCCATACCCGGGAACTGGACAATGGTCTGCGGTCAGGGAACGAGTTCAATACAGGTTAACATTGGGACATTATCGGGAAATGTACAGGTGATCCCGTCCAACAGCTGTGGCAATGGGCCCGTTACGACGCTCAGTACAACCATTGATCCATTGCCTCCTGCAGCTGGTGCCATCACAGGTGGAGCTTCTGTCTGTGAGGCCTCTGCTCAAACATACAGCGTCACTGATCTGGGAGCGACCTACAACTGGTCTGTACCGGCTAACTGGACTATTACCTCCGGCCAGGGCACTCACCAGATCACAGTGACGATCGGGAACACCAGTGGAAATGTCATTGTCACTCCTCACAACATTTGCGGAGATGGTGTCACTGGAACATTACCAGTGACCGTCAATCTCCTACCAGCTGCTTTTACCGGTCCGAACGGCGCTATCTGTACGGGTGATGACATTCAGATCGGAGGTCCGCCAGTCGGATCAAATACCTATTCCTGGATTTCTGTTCCAGCTGGCTTCGCCTCTACTGACTCGGATCCAACTGTAGAACCGGCTGTACCCACCTATTATACACTTACTGAAACCACACCTGCAGGATGCGTAAGGACCAATACGGTCTATATCGAAGCCAACCAGATCATCCAGGTTTATCTGGATCCTCCTTCACAAACCATCTGTACGGGAGGAACAACCAATATACTCGTTACGAGCAATATACTGGAGGTTGTGATCACATGGACAGTCACAGGATCTTCATTTATTACCGGACAGGCTGATGGAGGAGGATCAACGATCAGTCAGACGCTTGTCAACACTTCGGATGTTGCGGGCCAGGTCACCTACTGGTTAACGCTCACAGCCGACAAATGTGAAAACAAAGAAGAATCCGTGGTTGTCACTGTCAATCCAGCACCCGTTGCCAGCAGTGCAACCTCTACACGCTGCAGCGATGTGGCGATTGGAGTCACTCTCCCAGCAAGCAATAATGCAGTCGCTATTGCCAATTACAATATTCTTTCCATTAACAGTAACGGACTCACAGCCTCTGCTGGCAATCCTGCGACGGGGAATGGATTTTCTTCTGCTGAAATCGCGGATGATGCCTGGACAAATACAGGCTTTACTCCTATCAACGTCATTTATACCATCGTACCGGTCTCTGCATTGGGTTGTCAGGGTTCCCCCTTTACAGTGACGGTCACCATTGATCCGGAGCCCATCATCACGAATCTCCCGGCAAAAAATATCTGCAGCGGAACCGGTTCGGATATTTCACTGGCCGCTACCATCCCGTCGTCCTTTTCCTGGACCATCGGGACAGTTACCGGAGGGATCACAGGTGCTTCGAACGGATCAGGCACAAGCATCAACCAGGTGCTCACAAATCCGTCGAACGCAAGTCCTGGCACTGTCGAGTACATCATCACCCCCGTTTCATCTCCGGGTGGCTGCACAGGATCATCTTTTACCATCACCATTACGGTCTATCCCATTCCGCAGATGACTTCAAATCCGGCGGCGAGGATCTGCAGCGGACAAACGACGAGCATACCCCTGACTGCAACCACGCCATCCAGTTTCGCCTGGACAGTAGGCACCATTACCGGCGGTATCACCGGGGCATCAGGCGGCTCAGGGAATTCAATCAGCCAGGCATTGATCAATCCCAGCAATGCCACCGCCGGGACTGTACAGTACATGGTCACTGCCACTTCCAGTGACGGGAATTGCCAGGGCAGCGCTTATTCCATCCTTGTCACAGTCGATCCCATACCCACTGTGACAGCAGGTGCAAGCGATTATGATGTATGCCCCGGAACTCCTTTTAATCTCTCTTCAACTTCCAGCCTGATCTTTTACCCCACAACCCTATTGTCAGAAGGATTTAATGCGCCGACCAATAACTGGACGAAAATCAATAATTCGACAGGAGGCATCTCTCCTGATTCAGCAGCTTGGAAACTTAGGCCTGATGGATACGTACACTATGGCCAAACATTTCATTCCAATGACAATTCAAGATTTTATTTAACAAGCAGTTACGCGCAGGGTTATGAATGGTATTTACCTACACCCTATACCTACACATATTTAGTATCACCCTCTATTAGTACTGTCGGTTATTCATCCTTAACTCTTGATTTTTACCATTATTACAACGATAATGACGCATCAGCGGCTCGCGTTCAGGTTTCAATTGATGGTACAAATTGGACCACTATTGCCACTTATACATCTGATATTGGATCGTCTTACAATTTTATCCATCAGGTTATCAACCTAAATCCTTCATATACAGGGCTCCCTCAGTTCTTTATCCGTTTTTACTACTATGGGAGTTATGACCGCTATTGGGCTATTGACAATGTAACAATAAAGGGAACTGTCAGTGCCCCAATGCCTATTATTAGCTGGACTTCAAATACTTCAGGTTGGACTTCTTCAGAATCAAATCCTCCCAATGTCTCCCAAACCGAAACATCGACCTACACCGTTACCTATACTAATCCAATCTCCTTCTGCAGTGCAAGTACTTCCGTGATCATCGCGACATTGCCTCTCCCTGCTGCTTCCATAACTGCTGACTACTGCGCTCAACCAGGCTGCGTGCAACTGACGGCTTCCGGTGGTGGAACTTATCTGTGGAATACCACACCCCCTTCAACCAATCAAACCATTTGTGTTGATGAAGCCGGAATCTACAGTGTTGCCGTCACCGGAGGGAACGGCTGCACGGCACCAGCGTTTCTTTCTGTGGCCAACGAACTGGTGACCAACGGGACATTCGATGCAGGAAATTCAGGATTTACCACAAATTATGGATATGTTGCGGACATTCCGGGTGTACAGGATGAATTATGGCCCGAGGGATTATACAGTGTCGGGTACGACGCATATAATTACCATACGAACTTCTATGGAAAAGACCGGACCAATGCCGGGACCGGACAGTTCATGATTGTGAACGGACTGGGCAGCAGCCTGGTCATCTGGCAGCAGACGGTCCCTGTATATCCAAACACAAATTATTATTTCTCTGCCTGGGCCATGAGCACGAACGATGAAGGCAATTACGCCCGCCTCCGTTTTGAGGTCAATGGTGTACAGGTGGGCACCATCGCAGAACTTGGGCCTGGGCCGGCTAATAATTCACAGGTTGATCCCTCGGATTGGATACGATTTTACAGTAATCCCACATGGAATTCCGGAACAGCAACAACTGCGGTCATCCGTATCATTAACCTGCGTCCCGACCTGGGAGGCAACGATTTCGGGCTTGACGACATTTCTTTTGGCACACTGGATCCCATTCCATTCGTCGCGTCTCCTGCAGGGAATATCACGGATACTGTTTGCGAATTTGGAACATTGTATTTTGATGCAAACATTAGCGGAGGATTACCGCCTTATTATTTCAACTGGTCAGGTCCCAACGGCTTTTCTTCCACGCTGCAGGATCCTGTCATCCAGAATGTATCACCTGCCGCCCAGGGAGTGTATACCGTATCTATTTCAGACGGATACGGATGTGCCCCCCAGACCTTCTCTTTCCCGATAACGGTCAATCCTGCACCAACAGCCACGTTGACCGGTGGCGGTGATTATTGCCAGTTCGGGCCATCTCCTTTCATCTATTTCAACGGCGCAGACGGCACTCCCCCTTACACCTTTGAATACACCATAAACGGCGGTCCCACCCAAATCCTCAGCACATGGGGCACTGAAAGCACGGCCTTCATTTTTGCGTCGACCATGACAATAGGCACATATGTCTATAACCTGACCAGCGTTCAGGATGCCAACGGCTGTATCCGGGACATGAACACATCCACCACAGTCACCATCCATGAACTGCCCATCTGCTATATAGATGGAAACACCACCGTGTGCCCTGCTGAAACCTATCTTTCATACAGCGGCCCCCCACTCATCTCCGGTTATCTGTGGAGCATATCGGGAGGCGGAACCATTGATGGAGTAAACGACCAGATGGTAGTCAATATCATACCCTATGCTGATTGCGACACATATTTTACGCTGTCGCTGGTTTCATCGAGTGAATACGGTTGTCAGTCTTCCACCCAATTGCTTGTACATGTTGTAGATGATGAAGCTCCAGTGATCACCACCACGGCCATCAATCAGGATCTGGGATGCAATCCGGACATCACGCCGCCTTCCTTCACCGGAACCGACAACTGCGAAGGGATCATCACACCTGATGTCAGCATAGTGGGGCCGGTTATCAGCGGATGCGAGTACACCCAGACATGGGATGCCGACTACACAGATGCATGCGGCAATACGGCGTCAAAGGTCTCTATAACGTACACATGGATCCAGGACCTCCTGGCACCCACAGCCGGCAATCTCCCAGACGTGGTTTTACCTAACTGGGATGATCCCTTCCCGGATCCTGATCCCAATATTATCACCGACGAATGGGATAATTGCGGAACTCCAACAGTTGCATATGTCGGAGATGGTCCGCCAGACGGAAATAACTGCATCATGACCATCATAAGGTCATACAGTTTGACTGACGGCTGCGGGAACAACACCATCGTCACACAGAATCTGATCCGAATGCTGGACGATGGAACCTGGTGGGGCACTACTGATGACTGGAATACGGCAAGCAACTGGTGCTTTGGTGTTCCCATTTCTACGACGAATGTGAAGATCCCTGCTGGCACACCGCAAAAACCAAGAATCTTTACCGGGCAAAGCGGCATATGCAACAGCATAAACATCCACAGCGGAACCACACTAACCATCGATGGCACCTTTGATGCAAACACCGTTATCATCAATGGTGGCATCACTCTTAATTCCGATGGTACAAACTATGGTTCGATGAAAATAGGCAATTTCCCCGTAGGCGGTAACGGGAAGGTTACCTATAATCTCTATATGCAGGGTGATAACCATATTATGTTTAGCTCACCTGTAAAGGAATCAGTTTCCACCTTCGAGAGTACCAACGATGCCGTCATTCGCGAATGGGATGAACCAAGTGGATCGTGGATCATTTCGGCCGATACCGGTTTCATTCCTGGAAAAGGGTATGCATGGTACACGAATGATCCGGACGCCGGGACCAGGACATTTCAGGGAGCACCCACCACAATGCCTCTGCATAGAATAACCACTGCTCCTTTCTGGCAACCTGACACTAATTCTTTAACTGGCAGAAACTGGGGAGGCGGGGGATGGAACCTGCTAGGCAATCCATTTACATGCGCTTTAAATGTGAGCGGAACCGGGACTAACTTCATAGAAACAAATTTATCTAAGTTCTATCCGGAGTACGTTGCTATTTACCTTTATGAAGATGGCTGGTCGTGGCCATACATAGGCCTGAATACTGGCGATTTTCATTCCGGAGCTACGTATCACCAGGCCATACAGGTAGGACAGGGTTTCCTTTTACTCACTTACGGGGAGGGGATGGTTTTTAATATAACGCCTGACATGCAGATCCATGAAACAGACATTCCCCTGATCAAGTCAGTACAGAAAGATAATGAATGGTTTGGATTGAACCTTTCAGTCACTTACGGAACCAAGGAAAATTACACAACGATCGTCTATAACAAGTCAATGACCGCCGGTCTGGATCCGGGTTATGATGTCGGACAATTAAGTGGCTGGCCTGAAGTTGAAATTTACACAACGCTTGTTGCCGGAAGCGAAGTAAATTTTGCCCGGCAGGCACTGCCATTGGCTGATTATGAGAATAATGTAGTTTCGGTAGGCATAGATTCGGAGAACGGAGGAGAGGTGACCTTTTCAGCATGGATCATTCCCATTGAAGAGCATAAGTTTCTTCTCGAAGACAGACTCACCAACGAGTTCACCGATCTTCACACTGGAACCTATACGGTTACGCTTCCTCCACATACTTATGGAACTGGACGCTTTTACATTCATGCTGCTCCCCCGACGGGAATTACTGAAAAACATCCGGTCAGCGATCCGGGCCAGCTCCACCTGAGGATATGGTCATTCGACAAATGGGTATACATAGAAGGCGAGTTAAGCAACCGCGCCACCGCCACACTCTACGACCTGCTTGGACGAAAGATCATGGATATCAGGCTTACGGGTGAAAAGCTCAATACGTTCAGTGTGCCATCCAGCGCGAAAGGAATTTACCTGCTACAGTGCGTCGACGGACAGAAAACAAGCACGCACCGGCTGATTTTCTGATCGACTACCATACACTCTAACCACACTCCAATCCTGAAACCTTCATGGATTAACAAATCTTCCAGGTGCTTTTTATAAATTTATTTCTTTAACTATTTCTTTTTTACGATATATTTTTTCTATCTTTGACCAGATTAGTAATTTACCCTCCAAAAGTAGTTCTTCATCCAATCTACGGTTGCATTTTTCAACCATGGGCCCGGGAAAGTGAAATAGAAGAAAGGAACATTTAGACTTAAACCCGGTCTAACAGCAAACAATCGTACTCACCCAGATGCACTTGAGAAAGTGATGATTGTATGATTCACAAGTGCGCGTAGTGTTCCGTTTTCGCACTCTTCTGATGTCCAGCATTGATTTCAATGACTCCGGGATCATTGGTACCGGTGGATATGTGATGGAACTATGAGCTATTCCAGTCAAAATCTGACAGTAAACTTCTTTCCCTTTTCTGAAAGTTCCGTTTTTCCTTTACGGAAGGCAACTGATATTAAATATTATACGTATAAGCAAATCGGATTAAAATCAAACCCATGTCAGTCACAAATCTTATGAGAACTCTCGCCACACGCTCACCTGGCTACAGGTTGGCCAGGCAATTATGCCTGGGAGTTTCTCTCACGTTTGGGATGGTTTTATCAATCCAAACGGGATCCAGTCAAACCATTATGGCACATTTCGGACTTGAAAACAACCTGACCGTTGACAATGATCATTCTGTCGGCGTTCCAACTGCTTTAAATAATGGTTTATCCTTCTCTTCATATTATGAATGTCAGGGGAGTTATCATTTAACTGGAAACAGCAATTCAGATTACCTTGATATATTCATTAATACCACGGGATACGAGACTATTTCCGTATCGTGGCAACAACGGTTAGCCGAATCCAGCGGAAGTGGCATTAATATTTGGAATTTTTACGGAGATTACAATAATGATGGGACCAATGATTTTTCAGTAACAAATAATCCCGCTCCAACCTATGATTGCTACCAGGTCAGCATATCGCTACCATCCACTTTTAATAATCAGGGCAATGTGAGGTTACGAATCCAAAGAGCCGGATCGGGAACCAGAATCATTGGCCTGGATAACATTTCGATCAATGGTACTATTCAAACTGGTTTTTGTTATGGTTATGCACTTGCCGTTTATGATCAGTATGGCGTAACAAATCCCCACCTCGCATTGGATGCTCCTGATGCCTCAGGCGCCGAATTATATCAGCTCGGCGACATACTGGATCTTGATCTGACAGGGGAAATACTATTGACATCAGGAAGTACCGCTAATGTTACCTGGCGAAGGGCGACAAGCTATTCACCGACCGTAAATGTCCAGTTTTCCGATAACGGGACACTTTGGAGCACGCCGCCAATTACTTTTACCATCAGCAATGATGCATATAGTACACAATCGATAACCCTCACACAAAATACCCGATATATACGGTTCACTACAATTAATAATTACAATGATTTAAATATCGATGCAGTTTCCTACGAATGTTGTGAGACGCCGGCATTATTCAGCATCACAGGGGGAGGGACGTATTGTTCAGGAGGTACTGGCTTGCCTGTTGGCCTGGATGGTTCGCAGGTTGGGGTGAGCTATCAACTTTACCTGAATGGGAATCCTGCGGGTTCTTCGCTTTCAGGAACCGGATCAGCCATAAGTTTTGGCAACCAGACCGCTGCCGGAACCTATACCGTAAAATCCACCAATGCCAATGGTTATTGCGTGACGCTGATGAATGGTCAGGCTGTGATCACCATTATAAACGCTGTCCCTTCTCAGCCATCTGCTATTGCAGGTCCTGCTTCTCCATGCCAAAACACGGCCAGCATCACCTATTCCGTCAGCAATGTTTCAGGAACGACCTATACCTGGACGGTACCCACAGACTGGACCATCACTGCAGGTCAGGGAACAAGCACAATTACAGTTACCACGGGTGCAACCGGGGGAACGATCTCTGTGACCCCTTCAAATGCCTGCGGAAATGGTACGGCAAGGACATTGGCAGTAACCGTCACCCTGGCAGCGCCAGCACCACCATCGGCAATTTCAGGCCCTTCTTCCCCTTGCCAGGGCATAAGTAATACCTATTCAGTCACAAATGTATCGGGAGTGAGCTATGCGTGGGTAGTTCCAGGTGGGTGGACAATCACTGCAGGTCAGGGAACGAATTCTGTAACAGTGACTACCGGATCATCGAGTGGAAATATAACCGTCACACCTTCAAATAGTTGCGGAAACGGAACCGCTCAAACGCTCCCTGTAAGTTCCACCACAATCCCCGGGCAACCTACAACGATTGAAGGAAATGCTACGCCATGCCAGGGAGCAATCGGGATTTCCTATTCAGTGACGAATGTATCAGGAGTGACCTATACCTGGACAGTGCCGAACGGATGGGCCATAACGGAAGGTCAGGGATTAAGCGCTATAATCGTCACTGTCGGATCAACAAACGGGAATATAACCGTAACTCCCTCGAATGCCTGTGGTACTGGCACTGCCAGATCTCTTGCAGTGACGGCTAAGACAGTACCAGCCCAGCCTTCAGCCATTAGCGGTCCTGCCAGTCCATGCCAGGGGGCAACCAGTATAATCTATTCAGTGACGAATGTTACTGGAGTCACCTTTACCTGGACAGTACCAGCAGGTTGGACCATCACGGCTGGGCAGGGGACAAATTCTCTCACAGTTACGGTGGGAACTGAATCGGGAACCATCATGGTGACACCATCGAATGAATGCGGTTCCGGAACTTCCCAGACATTTGCCGTAACGACAATGACGGTCCCTGCACAGCCTTCTGAGATAGCAGGTTTAGCGACACCTTGTACCGGCAGCTCGCAGGTTTACAGTGTGAACCTTGTTTCTAGTGTCACCTATACCTGGATCTTTCCAACAGGCTGGACTCAAACCGCTGGCGGGAATACAAATTCAGTGACGGTCACCGTCGGTTCAAATCCAGGAACGATCAGTGTGACGCCTTCCAATGTATGCGGAAATGGAACGGCCAGGGCGCTTAGCGTCAATCCTATGAGCATTCCGTCCCAACCTTCAGAAATTGCGGGTGACAATACACCCTGTCAGGGTTCCACGCAGAATTATAGTGTACCCATCGTTTCTGGCGTCACATACACGTGGACGGTGCCCTCTGGCTGGACCATTAATAGCGGACAGGGAACCAATCAGATTACCGTAACGGCCGGAAGCAGTCCCGGAACCATTTCCGTCGTACCTTCAAACATATGCGGCAACGGCACGGCCAGAACACTGGCCCTGACTGTTCTTCAGGTTCCGGTCCAAACCGGTCCCGTCCAGCCTGTCGTCAATGTGGTTTGTCAGGGTTCTACACAGAATTATATGGTATCTCCCGCACCCCCGGCGGGTGTCACATACACCTGGGCAGGTCCTCCGGGCTCCACTGTCCTGAGTGGCCAGGGCACGAACATAATTTCCATTAAGTTCGGTAACACATCGGGAAACCTTACCATAACTCCCTCCAATGAATGTGGCAACGGCCCTTCGCAAACCATGGCCATTACTGTACTGACTTCAGCGCCGGGTCAACCATCACCCATTACCGGTAAGGCGGCCCCTTGCGTTGGATCCTCCGAGATTTATTCAGTCACAAACATTGCAGGTCTTACCTATACCTGGACATTGCCAACCGGGTGGACGATTACGGCTGGTCAGGGGACGAATTCATTAACAGTAACGGTTGGATCTACTGCAGGAACCATTTCCGTTGTCCCTGTCAATCCATGTGGCTCAGGCCAGCCACGCACTCTGTCGGTAACGCCCCAGCTGACTGTTCCTTCCCAGCCGGGCTCTATTATGGGAAACACTCCTGTCTGTATCGGTTCGACACAGACGTACAGTATCATTTCCAACCCGCTGGTGGTGAATACCTGGACATATCCATCCGATTGGACCCTCCTCTCCGGACAGGGGACAGCAACCATCATTCTGATTGCAGGGGCATCATCCGGTGAAATTAAAGTGACACCTTCCAATAGTTGCGGTTCAGGACCTGCACGGTCGAAAAATATCGTCGTTGACCTTGCCGTTCCACCTGCGACCTCCGCAATCTCCGGCGATGCAACTCCATGCCAGGCAAGCGCACAAACATATTCGGTCACCTCATCGAACAACGTTTTATACACATGGTCCATTCCCGGAACCTGGACCGTGATCAGCGGACAGGGAACCAATTCAATACAAGTGTCCATCGGGACAGCTTCAGGAAATATCCAGGTCATTCCATCAAACGGCTGCGGAAACGGTCCTGCAACTATACTCACTGGTACTGTTGACCCACTGCCTTTCGCAGCGGGAACGGTCACAGGTGGCTCATCTGTTTGTGAAGGCTCGATCCAGACCTACCAGGTCGCTGATCATGGGGCGGCTTATAACTGGTCCGTACCTTCGGGTTGGACGATTACATCAGGACAGGGCACGCATGAGATCACGGTAACTGTTGGAAGCGCCAGTGGAACTGTACAGGTGACTCCTCATAATTATTGCGGGGATGGAGTCGCCGGAACATTGGCGGTGACTGTCAACCTGTTACCTGCTGCTTTTACAGGGCCCGATGGGGCCATTTGTACGGGGGATGATATCCAGATTGGAGGACCACCTGTCGGATCCAATTCATATTCCTGGGTATCGGATCCAATTGGTTTTACGTCCAGCCTTTCGAACCCGGTCGTCGAACCAACAGAAATCACTACCTATACGCTAACTGAAACGACACCGGCTGGATGCAGCAAGGTAAATAATGTAACCGTCGAAGCAAATCAAATCATCCAGGTGTACATTACTCCTCCCGCCCAAACCATTTGTACCGGGGAAACGACGAATATTTCCATCACCAGTAACATTCTTGAAGCCATTGTCA
Organism: Bacteroidota bacterium; assembly: GCA_022711405.1. GTDB lineage: Bacteria > Bacteroidota > Bacteroidia > Bacteroidales > JAGONC01 > JAGONC01. Next base: position 45,367 of record JAKLFC010000020.1, on the reverse strand, counting down.
CCTGGACAGTGACAGGATCTGACTATATCACAGGGCAATCCAATGGAGGAGGACCACTGATAAGCCAAACCCTGGTCAACAATTCAGATATTCCGGGGCAGGTAACCTATTGGTTCACCCTCACAGCTGACGAATGTGAAAACAAAGAAGAATCGGTTGTCGTCACGGTGAACCCCAAACCTGTTGCAAGCAATGCTTCAGCCACGCTGTGCAGCGATGTTCCGATTGGTATGACACTTCCTGCAAGCAATAATGCAGTGGCCATTGCTTCCTACAACATTCTTTCCATCAATAATAATGGACTTACTGCCTCAGCAGGGAATCCGGTGACTGGTACCGGCTTTTCCAGTGCAGTCATTTCAGATGATGCATGGACGAATACAGGTACGAATGCCGTCAATGTGATCTATACCATAGCACCTGTTTCCGGATCAGGGTGTATAGGCCCGCTCTTCACAGTGACCTCGACGATCAATCCAGAACCCGTCATTACCAATGCACCGTCTAAATATATTTGCAGTGGTGCAAATACAGGGATAACCCTGACCTCAATCCTCCCATCAACTTATTCCTGGACCCTAGGGGCTATAACCGGAGGGATCACGGGAGCATCAGCGGGAGCAGGGGCCAGTATCAATCAGGTACTTACCAATCCATTCAAAGACAATCCAGGTACAGTGGAGTATATTGTTACCCCTGTTTCAGTTTCAGCCGGCTGTACAGGATCATCCTTTATCATCACTGTTACGGTTCATCCCATTCCACAGATCACCACCAATGCAGCATTCAGGATCTGCAGCGGTCAGACGACCAACATACCATTAACCGCGACGACTCCATCGTCCTTCACCTGGAGTGTGGGAGCCATTACAGGCGGAATCACTGGTGCATCAGGCAGTTCAGGCTCCCTCATCGATCAGGCACTCACCAATCCCAGCAATGCCACTGCCGGAACAGTGCAATACCTCGTCACAGCTACCTCCGATGCCGGAAACTGCCCAAGCAGTTCGTATTCCATCGTTGTGACAGTGGATCCCATACCCATGGTGACAGCCAATGCTAACGACATGGATGTGTGTCCCGGAACTTCCTTTAACCTTTTATCAAATTCAAGTCTGATATATTACCCCACTCCCATCCTGTCACAGGATTTCAATTCGCCGACCAACAACTGGTCGACCTATCACAACTCGTCCGGTGGGACGATAGCCAACGGTCTCTGGACTTTAAGGCCAGATGGTTATCAGCATAACAGCATCACGTTCCACTCAAACGATCATACTCAGTTCTATCTTTCCAGCAGCTACGCCCAGGGTTCGGGATCAACCACAAATACATATCTTCAGTCACCTTCGATCAGCACTGTTGGCTATGCATCCTTATCGCTGGACTTTTATCACTACTACCGGCAGTATGAGAACTCACGGGCGCGCGTTCAGGTTTCGACAAACGGAACGAATTGGACGACAGTTATGACGTACACCAGTAATCAAGGTTCTTCAGGCAGTTTCCTGCACCCCGTCATCGATTTGAGTTCATACATCGGTTATCCGACCTTCTATGTCAGGTTTTATTATTATGGTCAGTATGACCGGTACTGGGCTATTGATAATGTAACGATCTGGGGAACCGTCAATGCACCGATACCAATCATCAGCTGGTCGTCGGATCCTCCGGGATTTACTTCCACAGAACAAAATCCTCCTCATATTTTGCAAACCAAAACAACCACCTACACGGTTACCTATACCAATCCGATCTCCCTCTGCAGTGCAAGCAATTCGGTGACGGTAGTGACCCTGCCCCTGCCTGATGCCTCCATCACTGCCGACTATTGCGCTCAGCCAGGGTGTGTGGAACTGACTGCATACGGTGGAGGAACCTATCTCTGGAGTACAGACCCCCCCTGACCGACCAGGTGGTCTGCATCGACGAAGCAGGAATCTATAGTGCTGTTGTCACCGGGACGAACGGGTGCGTTACCAATGCATATCTGACGGTGGCCAACGAATTTGTGACCAACGGATCGTTCAGTGCCGGAAATTCTGGTTTTAGCTCAGATTATGGATACAGGGTGGATCTTCCGGGCATCCAGGATGAGTTATGGCCCGAAGGTCTGTACAGTGTCGGATATGACCCGTACAATTATCATAGCAACTTCTACGGAGCGGATCGTACCAATCCGGGTAACGGCCAGTTCATGATCGTGAACGGGTGGGGCAGTGAACTCGTTGTCTGGGAGGAAACGATTCCGGTTGTACCGAATTTTAATTATTATTTTTCAGCCTGGGCCATGAGCACCAACGATGAAGGCGCTTACGCCCGCCTTCGATTTGAAGTGAATGGCGAACAGGTCGGAACGATCGCCGAGCTCGGGACCGGTCCGGCCGACAATTCTTATGTAAATCCAACGAATTGGATACGATTTTATAGCAATCCCAAATGGAATTCAGGATCCGCCACCACGGCAGTCATCCGGATAGTCAATCTGCGTCCTGATCTTTTCGGCAATGACTTTGGACTGGATGATATCTCCTTTGGGACACTTGATCCCATACCCTTTGTCTTCGCTCCCTCAGGAAGTGAACCAGCCGTATGCGAATCAGGAACATTTCAACTTTTTGCCAATATTAGCGGAGGTATGCCTCCCTATTTTTTCAACTGGACAGGACCCAATGGATTCTCTTCCACGTTGCAGGATCCTATTATCACGAATATGTACCTGGCTTCTCAGGGTGAATATACATTGGTTGTTTCTGACAGTTATGGATGTGATTCCCGAAGTGGTTCGGTATGGGTGGATGTTTATGCTGCACCTACAGCCACCATAACCGGTGGTGGCGACTTTTGCCAGTTCGAGGCTGCTCCTTTCATTGTGTTCAGAGGAACAAGCGGCCCTCCACCCTATACGTTCAAATACAACCTGGATGGTGGCCCCACGCAGGTCATCAGCACCACAGGCAACGACAGCACAGCTTTCTTTTTCGCATCTACGGCAAATGTGGGCACCTTTACATACAACCTGGTCAATGTAACCGATGCCCATGGTTGTGAAAGGGCCTTAACGAACTCCACCACACTCATCATCCATGAATTACCTGTATGTTATATCGATGGGCACACAACGGTATGCCCGAATGAGACCTATTTATCCTATAGCGGCCCACCGCTCATGGACAAATATGAATGGAGTATATCAGGGAATGGGGTGATCAGTGGAAATACGGATGAGATGACCGTCAGTGTTGAATCCGGCGGGGAATGTGGGACCGATTTTTCGTTATCCCTCGTGACTTCCAATGCATTTGATTGTCACTCCATGACTCAGATGATGATCCTTATTGTGGATGATCAGGCACCTGTGATCACTACCACCGCAATGAGCCAGGACCTGGGCTGCAATCCTTCACTCGCTGATCCTGTCTTCACCGGAACCGACAATTGCGAGGGTATCATTACACCGGTCATCACCACCGTCGGTCCGGTCATAAACGGATGCGACTTTGTCCAGACATGGGACGCCGACTATATGGATGCGTGTGGGAATACGGCCACAACGGTTTCCATTACGTATACCTGGATTCAGGACCAGGAGAATCCTTCGGCTTCCAATCCGCCGGATTTTGTGCTCACTGACTGCACAAGTACCTTCCCCGCCCCTGATATCGAATTGATCACCGATGAGAATGATAATTGCGGCATCCCCTCTGTTGAGTGGGTTGGCGATGAGGTACTGACACAGAATGCCTGCGGTGAAACGATCATCAGAACCTATAATTTAACGGACGCCTGTGGTAACAGCAACCTTATCACCCAGAACCTGATCAGGGAACTGGATAACGGCACCTGGGTCGGCAGCAGCGACGACTGGAATACGGCCGACAACTGGTGCGGCGGTATTCCGGATGAGACGATCGATGTGACGATCGGTCCATGCTCACCCATCAACCCGGTGGTCTACCAGGGGAACGGAGGCATATGCAAGAGCCTGACAATCAAGAACGAACGATCAGTGACAATCAATGGCACTTTTGATGCACATGACCTCATCAATGATGGATCGATCATAATTAATTCCAGCTCCAACAGGTTTGGATCCATGAGGATAGCTGACCTTCCCGGAACCGGCACCGGGATAGTGACCTATAATCTCTTCATGAAGGGTGATGACCATCATATGTTTACCTCACCTGTTACGGAGCTGATTTCGACTTTTGAGGGCATTACTTATTCTGATATAAGGGAATGGAATGAACCCCATGGGATGTGGGAGATCACGGGCGATGAAAGTTTTCTCTCCGGCAAAGGGTACGCATGGTACACAAATAATACGAACAATGAAACCAGGCCTTTTCAGGGAAGCCTGACCATGATGCCCCTTATACGCTTAACGACAGCTCCTTACAGTGAACCACATGAGGGTCATGAAACTGGAAGGCCATGGGGAGGAGGAGGCTGGAACCTGCTGGGCAATCCGTTCACCTGTGCCCTGAACATAAGTGGAACCGGAACAAATTTCATAGAAACGAACTTTGATTATTTTGATCCGCAATATGTGGGCGTCTATCTTTATGAGGGAGGCTGGTCGTGGCCGTATATAGGGCTAGCCACCGGAGATTTCCACTCCGGAACCACCTATCATCAGGCTGTGCAGGTTGGGCAGGGATTCCTGGTACTGACGTATGGCGATGGGGTAAACTTTAATTTTACGACCGAAATGCAGACCCATGCAACAGAGGTACCCCTGACAACACCGGTACATGCAGGTGAGGAATGGTTCGGATTGCATCTGAAGGTCAGGTCAGGGGATCTGGAAAATTTCACCACCATCGTGTACAACCAGGCAATGACAGCCGGTCTCGATCCGGGTTACGATGTCGGACAGCTGAGCGCCGGACCTTCTGTGGAAATATACACCACGCTGGTCGCTGGCAGCAATGTGAATTTCGCCCGACAGGCTTTACCGTTAGCTGATTATGAGATTAATGTCGTTCCGGTCGGGATCGATTCGGAGAATGGCGGGGAAGTGATCTTCTCGGCATGGATCATCCCCATCGAAGGTCACCAGTTCTTCCTTGAGGATAAACTGACCAATATCTTCACAAATCTTCAAACAGACACCTATACGATCACGCTTCCACCGCAGACCTACGGTACGGGACGCTTCTACATTCATGCAACGCCTTCGATCGTCGGTAATGAAGCACTACCGTTCTCTGTCCATGATCAACTTAATATAAAAGTATGGACATCAGGCAACAGGGTAAATATCGAAGGTGAGTTGAACCGGGATGCCACTGCTTTACTCTATGACATCCTGGGCCGCAGGCTCATTGATATCCGGCTTTCAGCTGATAAGATGAACTCCTTTTCCGTACCGTCCGTCGCAACAGGAATCTATCTCCTGCAGGTCATTGACGGAAAGAAATCGACCATCCAAAGGATCCTATTACAAAAATGATTATCTTAGCCTTGTACAAAACTTAAAATGAACCACCTGACAAAATATCTTCCATTTCTCTTCTGGACCTACGTCCTGATCCTGGCCATATTCAACCTGAAACCTGGTAATCCCGGTACCACTCAGGAGATGGGAGAAATCCTCTTTGTCAGGCGTGATTATTTCCTTCACGTCGTCGCTTTTATGGCGCTGGCAGGACTCTATAGCCTCGCAGCCAGAACCTCCTATCCCATTTTCAGGAAACATGACAGATTATTCGGAGCCGTTTTCTTAATTGGTCTGGCAACAGCCCTTGAGGCTTTCCAATATTTTATTCCTGAACGTAAGTTCAACTGGTACGATTTGCTTGCGAATCAGGTTGGATTATTGTTTGGGGCCTTTCTCATTGCCATGATTGTCAGAGTACCATTTGTCTGGAAGCAGGATCAATTCATTAACAATGAATAAGAATCACAACCCAAAAACCAATTATCATTATCTGATTTGCGATCAGTTACTGTTGACCATGGTTTTTCTTTTCCTGATGGGTCACCGGTTTGCCCTCCATGAAACCCCTCCAATAAAGGTCATTCTTCCTTTTCTGGTATTTTTCGCCATCTGGACCATCATCGGTATCCTCCTGAGTAAATACCGAAAGGTCAATGGTCAGAAATTTTCGCACAGGATGGGATTCATTTTGCTCGCCAATATGATCTCCGTGATCATAATGCTTACCCTGTCCGGATTCTATTCAATGGTATATCTGCCCTGGAAGTTCCTGCTGAGCATGGCAGGCATAACCTATTTGCTGGAACTTTTTCTGATCATGATTCTCTATTCCTTCAAAAGGTCCGTGACGATTGAATGGAATGAGGATCAGGCTAATACATCCAGAGAGAAAGAAATATACAGGGAGTGTGATGTCCTGGAAGAGGTAAAATATCAGCAGGTAAAAAAGGCCATCATGGAAGAATCGGGCGTGAACGTACTCGCCTTCCTGGAGGAACATGTGGATCTGCGATCCAGCGGAAATCTCATATTCTGTACAAATCCCACCAGGTTTCTTTTAAGCCTGGAAGAGGATCGTTATAATGCGCTGGCCAATTTGAAAAGGATCAATGAAATAAGCAGATTCAATGCATGTCTGGAAATCCTGAACAGGAAACTGAGCTATGGAGGCATCCTCATTGGGTGTGTGGAAACACAGGAAATAAGAAAGAACAGGTTGTTGACAGAATTACCTCAACCGTTCAACAGGGTGCTCTATTCTTTTGATTTCCTGGTAAACCGCCTGGCACCGAAAACTTTCCTGACCAGAAAGCTCTATTATTATTTAACCAGCTACAGGGACCGGGTCATTTCGAAAGCGGAGATCTTTGGCAGACTTTATTCCCGGGGCTTTGAAATCATGAACGAGAGGGTAATCGACCGTTCGCTTTATATAGTCGCAAAAAAGACGACGTTACCAATTTCCACGAAGGAGGCGAATTATGGTGCGATCGTCAGGTTAAAACGAATCGGAAAAGAAGGGAAGGGATTTTATCTGTACAAACTGCGAACCATGCATCCTTATGCGGAATATCTTCAGGAATACATTTATTCGACCAATCACCTGGAGGAAGGAGGGAAATTCAAAAATGATTTTCGTATCAGTACCCTCGGGAAATGGCTACGAAAGTACTGGATCGATGAGATCCCGAACATTATCAATGTGATCAATGGCGATATGAAGCTGGTGGGGATCCGGCCTCTTAGCGAGCACTATTACCATCTTTATACGGAAGACCTGCAACAGAGGAGAATCAGGTACAAGCCCGGGCTTTTACCGCCTTTAATTGTGGATACGCCCGCGACACTGGAAGAGATACAGGCATCTGAAATAAAATACCTGGATGCTTACGACAAGAATCCTTACCTGACCGACTGGAGATATTTCTGGAGGATCCTGTATTTTATTGTGTTGAAGAAAGTCAGGAGCAAATAAATCCCAGGTAACCTGGCATGATCATTTTAACCGATTGTCAAAAACCGCATAGGTATGCCCATGAACGAATGTTCCAATAACGGTTGAGGAAATACTTGAAAAGATTTTAACCGGATTCGTTCTTTTTTTTTTGACAACATCGCTATATTTGTAGGTTAAACCAAAACCATGTACTATGAAAAAAGCATTCATGCCTCTTACATGTATTTCTTCAATTATCGCTTTGGTGTTGATGTTGCTTGGCATCATACTTCGGCTTATCAACGTGGAATTATTCGGTCTCAGGCCTCACATGTACTACTTCTCCGCAATCAATTTCATCTTGTTTGCCATCGTGTTCCATTTAGCAGGGACTTCTTCAGATCAGGCGAAAAAATAATCAACTTTTTGTAAATCAGGATTCTTTAGCATAGTATCTTACCTGGAGTAAAAGTAAGGGAAGGTGCTATGATTAGCTTTTTGATCGTATCACAAGGCGGAGCTTTACCATTTCCTCCAGGTGTGCTGAAACATCCGCCATGCATTGAGCGTAATCTACCTCGTATTGTTCCATTAACTTCCTGCATATCTCGCCGGGAGTCAGTTGTTTCTCCAGCATATCCCAGATTGCCGTAGCAACTGGATTGAGCGAAAAGTACTTCCCCTGGTCAAGGTCCATCATCACGAGTTCATCATGGAGGCGCCCGGAGATGGTTTTGTTGTTACGGATGTATTTTACCATGGATGGGTATTTGGGGTCATTCGTTGTTATTCGTGGTCATTTGTTGGTATGAATTCCAGGACAAGCCCTAGACCCAAATTCCGGTGCAAGCGCCGGGGAATTTACCCATTTACCCCTCCCCCGTCCCCTCCCCTGCTAGCAGGGGAGGGGTGCAGGGGTGGGGTACATTTAACTGGATTCGTTTGATTTGCTGTAAATTCGGCCGGTTCGCTTGTCATAAGATCATTGAAATCGCTGGCAGACCTGAAATATTTTATCAACAGGGCTTCAAAGATATTGCAACGGGCCATGAGCACATCATACCTGAGGCTCACCATATCAATCCCTGTAAGTGATTTCTGAACCTTCCCAAGCTCCAGCAGCAATTCCCGGAACGATCGTTTTTGCTCTTTACCCGTCAGGGCACCGAACTGTTCCATCAGATCCGTTCTCATGATCATCGCCTTCCGAATGATTTCAAGGGCATCTGCCTGCGGGATTTTCCTGTCGGCAAAATCCCTCAATAGCTGGCAGCGATACGAAGCACATACATGGGCCCGTTTCTGTGCATAAATGGTGCATTTCCCTGCAAAATAGCCACAGGGAAGCATAAACGATTCCTCATCCTCACTTTTCCGGTATGCCTTTTTGATCTTTTCAGGAAGATCTCCTTTTTCTCCTGGCTGCAGTGATGCATGCCAGAACAGGGTACCGTCGCAACATAATCCGCAGGTCACACAGATCTGCTGCTCTAAAGGCAGGTCTGTCACCGGATCATTAATCATCCGTGGTAGGTCCTGGTAAATTCATGGATGGCTTTCAGGTACACGACAGCAATGAATAATGTTTTGTGATCTCGTTCCGGATTCCGGTTGAATTCACGTATATCTTTCTCTAACAAGTCAAAGTCCACGAAACCTAAATCCGGATTGGCCTTCCAATCCCCGACCTCATTCATGAACACGATCGCCGATTCTTTGAAAAGGTATTCTGTATGCGCAAACTGAACCGGATCCGCTTTTTGCCAGTGCCATCGAAATTCTTCCGGTAAAAGACCTTCACTGACCTCACGGAGAACCGGACGGTTATGATCCGACTGGGCCAGGATCACTGACGGAACCCTGAGCATGTATTCAATGATGCGCTTATCGAGCATCGGATACCGGTATTCCACACCATGACGGAATCCGTTGATGATCTCGGATTCGCAACGTTCCTGCAGATGATAGAACCTTAGCAGTCCCAGGTGAAGACCATGCCTTGACCGGTAAAAGTAAAAATCCTTCAAAACACTCCGTTCACTTCTTTTGAACGGACCTTTCAGATACCTTGCATAAATTTTAAACGATCTTGCAACTCCGGGCCGGAGAAGGCCAACCGCGGGAAAAATCACGTAAGACAACACATTTCGCAGGAACTTTCTGAAAGGGATGACCGGATTCCTGTGAAAAAAGCGTCTCAAGTTCAAGCCAAATAAAAGGTCAGAATCAATACCGGTGTGATCAATACTGATGAAGTCATCCCCTCCCCATCCGCTGAAAATCAGATTGGTCCCGAGCGACTGGGCCTGTTCTTCTGTCTTATGTTCAAAGAAATAACACTGATTATGATAATAATATAATACAATTCGTTGAAAATCAGCAATATTCATCGAGGAAAACACGGGCTGAACACCAGCCATACTGCACAATTTTTTAATCAGTTCCCTTTCATCATATGGAATGTTATTGGGGGTAAAATTCGCAGAGGACCAGGAGAAGCCGTGAAATGTACGTTGACGTGGGTACGAACTGCGCACCAAGGCTGAAATCACCCCCGAATCAATGCCTCCACTCATATGGGCGCCGGCGACAAAACGTTGATCGCACCTGATCTGAACGGCATCCCAGAGCAGGGATTTCAGTTCCGATAACATCCTGCCGTAGGATAGTTCCCTATCTACCTTAATTTTTCCCGGATCCCAGTACCTGACTAATTCAATTCCGCTCTCTGAGAAACGCAAATAGTGTCCGGGAAGTAGTTTTGTGACCCTCTGATTGGGCGTTGTCCGGAGGTCAATGGATTTAAAATATGTCATCAGGAAATTACCATCCATGATCTCCTTACCGGGACAGGTCCGGCATAATCCCATAATGTCGGAGGAAAAGCATATCCTGTCTCCCAGGATCGTATAGGCCATGGGACGAATACCCAGGTGATCGCGGAAAAGATAGGCTTGTTTCTTTTCCGGCTGAAGAATGAAAATAGTAAAGTCCCCATTCAGTTTTTCAGCAAAACCGGGGCCCTCCCTGAGGAAGACCGCCGCAATAAACGCTGGATCAGGAGTTTCAGGCTGGATATTGAAAAACGGGTAAAGCTCGGGTTTATTATAGATACAACCTGACATCAGGACCAGGATATCCCTTCCCGGATCATTATGGTACATATCGCCTCCGGTGTAGGGCAGCCGGGAATGAAGGCAGAATCCTCCTGAGAAATCCTGCGTTTGTACCAGATTGACAGTAATGTCTTCGCCCTTGAATATCCCCTGAAGATCATTAAACAGGGAGGTACCCTTTTTATCCGATGAAGCCGTGAACTCTCCAAATATCATGAATAATGAATACGATAAAGCAAGGGCCTTCTATCCTTCAGCAGGTGACAGCCAGGATCAAATGGATGAAGTGATTATTCTGAAATTATCCGTTATCGGTGCTCCGGACATGGTGATAATCACTGGTATGAAATCCAGGGCAAGCTCTGAACCCAAAATTCTGTGCAAGCACCGGGGAATTAAGCCAATTACCCCTCCCCCGTCCCCTCCCCTGCTAGCAGGGGAGGGGTGCAGGGGTAGGGTACATTAAACGAATGGCTTGGGAATCTTACCCGCATGTGGAAACGGTTTTTCCCCACCATATTTGGTGGCGCTGAACGTATCTTTCTTGATATTCAGGGATTGAACGCAGGGCTTGATCCAGGGTTTTTTATTCGGAGTCGCTGTCTTCATAATGCAAAGTTACTCAAAATAACCAGGAGAACCTATTCCGAAAATGAATATGTTTCCCTTTCGTTCTCTTCCACAATTTAATGAAAGGACCGGCCAGGTAAAAGAAAAAGGAGAACGGGGGGATCATGCGATTGTTGATCTGGTCAAACGGAAATAATTGCACCCGTAATAAATTGATCTTAAACCGGATATCAGGGATGAACCCCAGCTGGAAACGAAACTCGCGCAGTCTGTGCCCGAAGGTGATCAAATTAAGCTCATCGTTTTCAGCAATGCATTGCATCGCAAAATTAACCATGCGAACCGGTGCCTTTCCAGGTCCGGGCACCCGTGGCCCTTCGGGGAAATATTCAGCAAGGAGAGTGTTGCAGAGCCCAACCAAACGGAACGAATTTGTTGCAACCGTCAATTGATGGAACTTAGCTTCATCCGGAGCGTGGATCTTCAGCAACTGGTGCACATCCGCCAGCCATTTCAACCGGTTCCAGCAGTGCCAGCTGCCATGATAGATCAATGACAGTAATTCGAACTCCGGATTCAATACCATGAAGGATCGCCCTTCGTACTCCACAAATGTCAGGTCGCCGGTAATAAGTTCACGCATCGCTGCGGAAGGTGCCAGCAATCCCCTGAACAGGGACCAGTGAAGGTCAATGCTGATTCCTTTACCCGGGTGGAAAAGTGTGATTTCATTTTTATGAAGGAGCAGCAGCTCTTTTCGCCGTTCCTGAACCGGAAATTCGAAAGAAATCGTTTTATATCCCCTCTCCTTCAGCAACACGATCGCCTTTTCCACCGATGGAACGTCCATCAATAGGTCAATGTCGCCAAAGCGACGGTAAAGGGGATCATCGTACAGCCGGAAGGAAAGCAAGGGTCCTTTCAGGGGGATGAACGAAATTCCGGAATCCGAAAACATCCCGGCAAGCGACAGAAATTCGTGTAACTTATTCAGAGCCTGGGCTTTTGCTTCAGGATAGGCCCGGCATTCCTCTTCGTGCAGCAGATCGTCAATCTGCTGATGACTCAATTTATGCCTGAAGAAAAGTTGTTCGCGCGAAAAACTTCCTGGGGAGCAGGACTCAGGGCTCCGGGGTTTCAGCGTATCTTTTGCAGCAATATCCGGCATACCACTAAAAGGACCACATTTCCTGCCAGTCACCGTTTCGGGGAACCACCTCAATCCCATGGGAGATCAGCCAGGCGTGGGATGAAATTTTCGAACCTGAATCCATATCCACTCCCAGGCAGAGCGTTGAAGCGATGCGGCGCCTTTTTAACATCCAGCGGGCGGCAAGGGATTGAACAAGACACCTGTTCTTCCATATGGATAGACGATCACTATAACGGATGGCTTCTTTTATTTGCTCCAATAGAGCCCTGTCAGGCTCTGGATCCAGTGACTTCCTGTACGAAAAAAGCTTAGGGATGGACCTGAAGGGAAAAATAAACAATACACACCAGGCTGCGTACTGAAGGATCAATGCTTCGCATGACATCCTCTTCAGTTTGGCAGAAAGGGATAAGAATTTAATCAGCCCGGAGGGCAGAGTGCAGGATCTCAGGGTGACAGGGTATTTACCCCTCCCCCGGCCCCTCCCCTATAGGGGAGGGGTGAGGAGGGCGGGGTCATTAAAAATCACTAAGGTACCTTGTAATCGCTTTATGCATGACCGGAATGGGAACATCAGATGACCGTGTGACGCGGATCATAGGAACCTGTCGTACGATTTCGATCAATTGCTGAAGATAGGCTTTTTCCGTTTCAGGCATGCCACGGAGCATTTCCCAGGAACAGATCTCGCTGCGCAGAAGGGTGAATTTGTGGTGGGATGTAAGCTCGTGAAATTGAACCCCCTCCTCCCCTTCCCTTACTTCAAGCTGAAGGATCAGGTGCAGAGGATGCGATGACATGGGCGCCTTCCTGACCGGCAGAAAATACTTTTCAGTGCCCTTCTCCGCCTTTATCAATCGTTCCGTATCCACATTCAGCTGATGAAGTGCACCTTCACGCAGTCTGATCTGCTGGTAAACCGGCCATATATACGGGATCTCCTCGTTGAACAGGATGGGTGTGACATCATCAGACAGGAAACCGGCTCCGTCCATGCTGAAGGCGGCAATCAGCGACGATTTGCCCGCTCCGGACCTGCCCAGGATCATGATACCCATCTCCTTGAAAATGACCGAACTGGCGTGGAAGTTAACGATCCGTCGCTGATGCAGCAATGCGACCAGTACATGGCTATTCAGGCACCAGTTAAGCCACAGGGGATCCGCGTTCCTGGAGGGGGAATAATGGACAGCTTTCCCGTCACGCACATAAAACTGGCCGACACCCTCCACCTCGATCGAAGCCTCGCACTGATTCACCTTCATGAAATCATTGGAAAAGAGAGGACTGGCAATTTGGCATGGTGAACCGACCTGTTGCACGCTGACATCCTTAAGAAGGGAAGATAGTTTCATGTCATGCGTAGCGTAAAAACGATTTCAACCGCTTCATCCTGTAATGGAAAGCTTCCTGTACGGTGGGAGTTGAATGGTAAGTGGCCAGGCCATCGTCATTTTCCATAAAATCCTTATGACCTTGTTCCAGCAGGTCAATGGCTCTCAGCATCAGAGCAGGAGCCATTGAATAACACCTTTTTACCAGCGTATTAAAGGTATCGTTCGCAGCGATGCTGAATTTTTCCCGGACAATAATTTTACCTGCATCCACGCCCTCTTCTACAAAATGAATACTGACCCCCGTCTCTTTCTCTTCCTGATAGACTGACCAGAAAGGGGCGAGCCTTCCGCGGTTCCTGGGTAGTAATGCATTGTGCCGGTTCAAAATACCCATGGATGGGATCTGAAGGATCTCCTTTTTCAAAATGCATTGACTCTGATTGATAATGATGTCAGGTTCAAGACCTTTCAGCATCGCTAAAAAATCATCATGATTGGGCGATCTCATTCCAAATACCTGAATTCCCTTTTTTACCGCATACCCGGCTATGGTTGGATCAGGGAGACACCCCCATCGGTGCAGTCTTTTCCTGATGGTGTGATCCATGACGATCAATGAATTCCTCAAAAAATGCCAGGGGCCCATAATAAGGAACAGGGAAAGGATATAGCGGAATTTCGACCTGTTTTTCGCCAGAGAAAGGCGGTTACCCTCAGGTACTGACAGGCCGATGATGTCACTTCCCCTGGCATCAATAACAGCACGTATGAAACCCGCTGTCCGGACAGGATCATCCATTGCAATGATAAAGATCCTCATTGAAGGAATCCTTTCCTGGCACAATACTCTTTAACCGTTGTAAAATTATAGTCCTTTTCCTTAAAAAAACTTACTTCCCGCTCATATAACCCGCATGCGCGATGACCCAGGTTTTTGGTTTTCAGTTTTGCCCTGAGCCAATCCTGCATCAGGTAAGACATTTTATTCCGCGAACGGTTCTGGATCGTTCTTGGCTCGTCCGACTCATCAATGAATTCGTTGGGATGGATGTCGAAGACCACGGGTTTGCCGTTGATCACCGAAGATTCAAAATGGACCCCTCTGCGCTGACAGGCCGACAGCCACGGAAAAATCCGCATCGTGGTGCTGCCATAGGGTAACAACAATGCAGACAACGGCACTTCCACCAGCGGGCCGTCGCCCTTTTTATAAAGCGAACCGGGTGAAGTGTAGTACGGTAAACGCGGTGTAAAAAACCACTTCAGTTTGTTGAATCCCCCAAAAGAGAGAAAAAAATCGAACCGCTGGGAGGCAACGGATGAATCAATCTTAAATCCGGTTTCTATCAATGCCCTTACGGTATCCCCGTTTGCACGAAGAGCCGGAGCTCTGAATGAGATCACCTCCTGGCCTGAAATGTCCTCAAGAAGTTTTTTCGATTCTTCGAGATGAGCTTTTTGACGATCAAAAGGCATCACGTCGAAGCCATTCTCTTTCCTGTGCGACTTACCGTGACTGGCGACCTCGTGCCCGTCTTTCAGGATCATTTTTACAACTTCCGGGATCAGGCGTGCCATGTAAGCGGTAAAATAAAAAGTGCTCCTGATTTCGTACTTTGCGTACACATCCAGCAATAATGGCATGCCTTCACGATAAACCTTCCAGCCTGTTTCGTCACGAAGGGAATTGAACCAGATTGACATGGTCTCGACATCATTGGTCAATAAACAGTCCCTGTTGTTCATCTCAGCCTTATCAAAAAAAATTTGACAGCATTTTTGAGATTTTGCACAATGAATTCCCTCACCCACCCAACACCGGGATTGAACCACCGGTGAGGGTGAATGTTAAAGATCAATTTCTCCGGCAGCGCTCCTTCCCGGATCAGGCTGATAAGATGCGATGTGGACCTGACCGGTATGTCATACCCTGAAACCACCGTATCCCGTCTGTTGAATTTATCACTGTTCCATGCTCTTCCTGTATCGGTAATATAAAAGACCTTTGAGTAATCCACGTCAAAATAGGGCTCGGCAATGATACTATAATCTTTGTAATTGTACTTTTCCCAGAGCCTGCGATTATTCCATTTCGACATGGGACTGCCATGCATGCAAATGGTCCGGGAAGGATAAAACGTCCTTAACATCGCCAGGTTTTCCGTAAAATGCTGGATCGCTGACGCATAATCCCCCCCGGCATATGCTCAGATCTTCATAGTGATAGGATACTTCATGGCCAAGAGATACGATCTGCCTTACTATTTCAGCCTTCCAGACAGGTTTAACGGTCCTGAAAAAATACGTGGCCCTTATTCCTTTCCTGTGTTCGATCTGTGCCATTTTCAGGGCATTTTCGGGCAGCCTGTCGATATCATGCCTTAAAACTACGATCCTGTGCGGAGAAGGATTCAACACAAACTCCTCAAATGTATTGAATGTAAAGCCTTGCGCTGAAAGGCTGGTTAAAAGTGCGTCATAGATTTCCAGGGTAAAGTCCATCCGGTTCTCTGGTCTTGAAGTTACCAGCAAATCCCTTCATAATTATGACGCCTGCGATTCGTCACCCTCACCAGATCAATGAAATGCTTATCAGGATATTGATCCATATAGTGTTCGATGTCCGCAATTTTATGGGCGATGACAATGGTCTCCGACCTGGCCACGACATCGTCGAGGTCATCTGTTATCAGGTGTGATAAATATGGAATATGCGATTCGATGAATTCCTTGTTGGATCCCATTAATTTCGATAAATTGACATTTTTATCGTAAATGGCTATTTCATACCCTTTTCCCAGCAGGTATTCGGCAAGCTCAACGAACGGACTGTAACGCAGATCGTCGGTTCCTGCTTTAAAGCTGAGCCCGATCAATCCGATCTTTCTTTTCCGGGTCGAAACGATCATATCCATCAAAACCTGCTTCTGGTAATTATTTGAGTTTTCGATATTTTCCAGGACCAGGGTTTTCAGGTAGTGATCATGTGCGATTGTCCCCAGGCCCTTCAGATCCTTTGGCAGGCAGGAGCCTCCGTAGGCAGAACCAGGCTTCAGGTAATAGGCAGAGAGATTAAGCTTATGGTCCATGATGAACAGATCCATCACCTGATGCGAGTCGATCTGAAGACCCTTGCAAATATTTCCAATTTCATTTGCGAACGTTATCTTCAAGGCGTGCCATGCATTGTTGACGTACTTGATCAGTTCCGCCACAGCAATATCAACTTTTTGAACTGGGGCTGGCAAATCTGCGTACAGCGCTGCTATTTCATCCCCTGCTCTTTCGTTATCTGTTCCGATGACCGTGACGGAGGGATCGTAATAATCACGGAGAGCAAAGCCTTCCCTCAGGAATTCGGGATTGGAAACAACGGCGAAATCCTTGTTCCTGCATTTGCCGGAACTTTTTTCGATGATCTCGCCGATCTTTTGGTTCGTTCCCGGAAGGACGGTGCTCCTGATGACGATGATATGAAACTCTTCCTTCTGAGCAAGCGCCTCCCCTATCTCATCGGCGACACGGTACACGGTACCCAGGTCAAGGTGACCCTCTTTTGTTGAAGGCGTACCCACGGCGATGATCGATATTTCACTGTTCCTGACAGCTTCAGAAGGGTCAGCGGTCGCGTATATCCTTCTCTCTGAAGAAACCTCCCGGATGATTTCATCCAGCCCTTCCTCAATGATCGTGGGCTTACCCTGGTTGATCAGATCAATCTTCGTTTGACTGACATCCACGCCGATCACACGATGACCATTCTTTGCCAGGCAGCCAAGACTTACACAACCGACATATCCCAATCCAAATATTGAAATTCTCATGGCATCAGCTTTTCAGTGAGTTAATGGTCCCGATTATGAACTCCGGGACATCGTTCCATTCCTTTAATAAATTCGTCCGGAAGATCTGCTGGTCCTGAAAGTCAATGGCTCCATCCAGAATATCCCGGATCGTTCGGGGCACATCCAGTATATTCACATGAAGGAGCATCTTTTTTTCCATCAGGACCCTGTTGGCCGCCATTTCCCTGATTCCGCAGTATATGCTGGGAACGCCCAGCATGGCACCTTCCCGCGCCATGCTATCACCGGATGAAATGACTATTTTGCTGTAATAGATCAATGAATGAATATCCCTTACCGGTTCTTTCAGCAGGATCCAGTGACCGGGATATTGCGATGCAGTTGCTTTGTCTTCAAGCGATATCACCACGCTGAGATCCTCAGGGAAAAGATGGGCCACGGAGGCAATAAGATTCCCGGGCTGGCCCGCATAATTCAACGTTCGTACGGATACCTCACGGATAAAAATGTACTCCCTTTTCTTTAGCCCGTACGCAGACACGATCCCCGGATCAGCAGCCATGTAGCGGGGCGACAGATAGGCCCACTCCTTCAGCGCATGGTAGTTACGCACCTTCCCTGACGTCTTCGAATAAAATACCGGAAAAAACAGCAGGGTAGCTGTCATCCGCTCAAGAAACACATTCATCCTGCGTTCCGGATCATCATCAAACTGAATATTCGATTTACCAAAGATCTTCATCACTGCACCCAGAACAAAGCTTCCGGCACTTAAGCCCAGATCCGGCCTGTACTTCATGCAGATCCGGATCACTGTGAAAAATTTCAGGATGTTGGCCTCCAAAAGAATGGACCACCAAGTTCCCCTGTGCCGGTTTATGATCTTTATTTCGAAGCCATCAAAGACATCCCTGGCAATCAACGGTAATTTCCCCCTGTTCAGCACAGTGATCAGGATTTGATGATCCTGTTCCTTCAACAGCTTGACCGCAATACTGAAAAAATTAACGTGGGCCGGGTGATTGATATCGAGCAGGATCTTCATTTGCCGAATTTGGACAGAACCGTTAAGCCCAGCTTCCCCAGCCTGTATAAAAATGGATCCAGGATCCGGAGGAATCTTCCTTCCTCAACCATGTCGCCTCCAAATTCCAATTTATACGTCCTGACCCCATATTCTCTGTCAGGTCTTCCTGCACCCATAAAATCGAGGTAACGGCATCCGGTCTTCAAGCCGTATTCCATGGCTGCCAGGATCGCAAGATGTGTCGGGAATATACGGGGATGATAATTCCGTTCGCCACAATAATACATCGTGTAAACCGCCTTACCGTTCTGGACGGGGCAGAATGCACCCCCGATTATGTTTCCGTTATGCATGACGGCGAAAACCTTCATGATCGCGTTTTGCCAGAGTTCAACAAAAAATTCCCTGGATGGCAGGGGCAATTTCACCCGCGTTCTGTACAACTGGGACAGGATCTCGTACACACGATCCATTTCCTCCCCTGATCTCACCTCTGACCAAACGGCACCCTCGGCCAGCGATTGCCTGATCTCCCGCCGGCGGCTATAGTTGAACCTGGCCATAATCGTCTCCATCGAGGCATTCATCAGTGGATTGCGTACATTCAACCAGGGCTCATAGTTCCATCTGCACGCATCGTAAACCACGCGATACGGACCATAATCAAACAAGTTCCTCGTTTCGAGGTAGATCAATTTTTTTTCGTAATATTCATTCACCCAATCCAGCAGGGACCGTAAACTCTTCGGATCCCCCCGGAGCAACGGCCCCCCGTAAATGATCCCACGCCTTGAAAAATACCCCGGAATACCCCGCTCCTTTTGCACCGTGACCACCATTAATGCCTGGTAAATACCGGATTCTTCGATGGCAAAGACATCTGCCGAGAAACCTTCCACCGAATTACAGGCATGATAAAAATCAGGTGTCTGAAAAGGCGATGAAAAGTCCGAATCTGCCAAAAGCTTCTCCCACAATGAAATCCCGACAAACTGGTTATGCCTCCGTTCCATCACCGGATCGTATGTGTTGATACAAATGAACAATCTTTTCAGCGACACTTGCAGAATCCAGTCCAAGCTTCACGATCCGCTCGCGGCCATGCGTTGAACCTTCTGAAAGGCTGAATGTCAATGCACGTTGAATTTTCTCAGCCACATCCTCCTTATCGAAACTGCATAAAAAATATCCCGGCTGATCACCAAACTGCCATTCAATGTCGCCCGTGCGCGTGGCGACGACAGGACGGTTACAGGCCATCCCTTCTTTGATGACCTGGGGAGATCCCTCGTGGAAGGAAGTCAGCAATGCCATATCGCACGCATTGAAAAGCAAATTGACCTGCTCACGGGTGTATCCTTTCAGTTCGATCAGCCGGACGGAATATCCCAAACGATCAATGGATTCTTTTGCCAGGGGATAATTCTTGATCTTGTTGGCAAATGAACCAGAAAACAGGATCAGCCTTTCGTTTTCATTCAGTTCCAGCTTCTTCCGCGCTTCATGTTTCGGTACCGGAAAAAAGGTTTGCAGATCCACCCCGCAGGGAATGACCGAGAAGTCTTTTCTGGCCGAAATCTTTTGAGCCATCCCGGGCGATACAAAAATATTATGTTTTGACAGTTGCATGGCTAATCCGGACAAGAACCTGTTCTTTATGGTATGGATATCACTGCCATGAAAGGTGGTGATTACCGGTACCCTCCGCTGCAGGTTAGCGAGCAATCCCGACAGGCCATAATGAGCATGAATAAGGTCAACATCAGTCTTCAGTAGAAGCCTCCTTAACTTAGTAAGGTTCTTCAGATATCCACAAAATCCCTTACCCTTCACAGGGAAAAATCCAACTTCAACACCCTGTTGTCGGACAGAATCCGCCTGTTCCTTTATAAAAGGCGCAATTTCACCCGCATTCCCGCTGCAGACAATGAGAATTTTCATGCTCATTCACTGGTTTGAATCCCAAGTCAAGCCCTGGACCCTTTTTCCGGTGCAAGCACCGGGGAATTTACCCATTTACCCCTCCCCCGTCCCCTCCCCTGCTAGCAGGGGAGGGGTGCAGGGGTGGGGTACATTAAAGATGATCTAACTCATCCCCCTCCCCCACCTCCAAATCCAAAATCAAATATCGTTAATCATTCATCAGATATCAAATCGCTCCGCGTCCCGCCAGCTTGAACCAGTTCCACCCAATGATCACCACGGCGATGAACAGCAGATACGGTACGTAGAACCTCGCGGTGCGGCGGTCCATCTGCGAAATGCCATACCCCGCAAAGATCAGGAGAAAGGGCACGGCCGGCACATGGAACCGTTCTGAAAGGGCAAAACCGCTCAGCGCCAGTATCACCAGGTAAGCCAGCAGCAGTGCAAGGAGCATCACATGCTCCCTGATCAGCTTCTTTTTGTACAGCACGTAAAAGGCTACCAAAACAAAGAACGCATACACATTGCGGGTGAACATGTTCCCGTTGATCATCATCTTATCCTGCTGGTCTTCAACATGAACCAGCGTCGGGAACGGGGCAAAGAGCATCGCGGGCATGAAAATACTGGCCTTTCCGTATGCTGCCAGGGTATTGCCCCCCTTGCGCGTGGCAAAATGTTGCATCTGCCTGGCCTGGTTGACAGTCCGCCCCTTGATCTGCTCTTCGACTTCGGTGAAAATCCGCCCCGAGAACAGCACCATCACTGCCACGGTAAGCCAGAGGATATAGATGGTTTTACGGGTGGAACGGATCAGGCGCCTGGCCGAAAAAAGCAGCGTGCTGAACAGGGCAAACCAGGCGGTTACGGCCAGCACGGTCCGGAAAAAGAACAGCACCCCACCCAGGAGGACCACCACGATCAGGTTCCAGGTCTTAAAAGTATTCTGGCGCAGCAGGTGATCGGCCCTTTCGGCGAAGGCCATCAGGAAGAAGACCATCACCGTTTCTTTCAGGTGTAGGCCGCAATAATAGATGAAGGTGGGCAGCAGCATGGCCAGGATGGCGCTGATGCGACCCGCTTCTTCTCCAAAGTTCCGGCGCGCCAGCTTGTAGATAAGAACGCATGTCCACGCCCCCAACAATGCATTGACGAGCCTTGCCACGAAGATGCTGTTGAAAGCGATCAGGTAGATCATGGACAAAAAGAGAGGAAAACCCGAGTCGGCAACGCCGGTTCTGAACTGCCAGCGAAAATACGTGCTGATATTGCCATGCTTGACCAGATCCACGATCCATAAAGCCGTCTGGTGGTAGCCTTCTGCATCCGCCACCAGGAATTCAAAAGGCTTTCCGGTCATGGCCTTATAGAAGATGTAAGCGAAAACGACATACAGGATGCGGATGACCAGTGCCGTGGTCAATAGTTTTTTACGGAAAACAGGATCCGGCAGCGCAGCCCAGCGACGGGTAAGAAGGTACGAAAACCAGAAAAAGGTGACCACCTCCACAAGTCCGAACGTGATCCAGAGAAAAGGCAGTCTCCTGCCGGAGAATACTACCAGGCAGACGGACAGAATAGCTACATAAGCCAGGACCGCGGTCCGGGAGAAGTATGCTGGAAGAAAGGATAATGGTTTGGTTACCATTTATTTTAATAAACCCCTCCCCTCACGAGGCTGTGTCAAAATACAATTTAACCACGGAGAACACGGAGGAATGCACGGAGATCACGGAGTTGAAAGTACTCGTTATCAAACCTCTGTGATCTCCGTACTCCTCTGTGATCTCCGTGGTTAAATAAAAAACATCCATTTTGACACACCCTCGTGCAGTGGTAGGATATATTCAATACGGTTTAATAAGTATGTCAGTAAGTGATGGGTTTTTCCCCAAGGATACGTCTCTTGACAGTCACCATAAAATCCGTGATACGCGGGCCGAGGATCTTTTGAAGGAAGTAGCGTTTCATTTTCGCGTACCTGTTTTCCCAGGAAGCAGCAAAATGATGGATGCAATACGTGTTCGGCGTGATGGTCACAATACCAGTCCGGGATTTGGGACAGAAGTAATCCTTCGGGAACATGTGCATACAATCCTTGTAAACCTGGTAGGTGTTATTGAGCAGAAAGCCATTGGCTGCCATGATACCCGATATGATCCTGACGTTGGATACCATTTCCGGCGTTCCGTCAGCTTTCAGAAAGTGTTTACCATCGTACCAGTCCAACTGCTCCCTTGCCCATGCATTGCACGGTTCGGAGGCCATGATCCCTGTGGGGACCTCCGTCCCGCTTTCAAAGCCCGAAAACCCCGGCAATTGCAGCAGATCGTCCAGACTCCTGATCACTTCCACATCCGTGTCCATATAGATACCACCGAAATGGTAAAGGGCATAAAGCCTGACATAATCCGTCACAAAGGCGTATTTTCGTACCTCATAGGCCTCCTGTACGTACGGCACCAACCGGATATCAAAATTGTCTTCATTCCACAGTCTCCGTTCATAATCCGGAAGGTATTTACTCCAGGACTCCATGCACCTGAGGGCAAGGGCTGGCATCCTGCCCCTGCCGAACCAGCAATAGTGTATTATCCTGGGGATCATCCGTTCATGTTAAAGTTCGGATAAAAGCGACGATCCGTTCGGAAGCATGTCCATCGCCGTAAGGGTTGATGGCTTTCGACATGGCCCGGTAACTATTTTTGTCGGTCAGCAGGGTACTGACAACCTTCCCGATATTTTCCCTGTCGGTCCCCACCAGCCGGGCCGTCCTTGCTTCCAGTGCCTCCGGGCGCTCGGTGGTGTCGCGCATCACCAGGACAGGTTTTCCCAGGGCGGGGGCCTCCTCCTGGATGCCGCCGCTATCGGTGAGTACCAGGCAGGCGTTGCTCATCAGGTATATAAAGGGCAGGTAATCCAGCGGTTCCAGCAGGAATACATTGCCATTGGCCGTTCTGTCTCCCAGGATTTCATGCACCGGTTTCCGCACATGGGGATTCAGGTGTACCGGGTATACGAAATCCACATCAGGATGAGCCAACGAGAGATCACTGATGGCATGGCAAATATTGTTGAATCCTTCCCCGAAACTTTCGCGGCGGTGGCCGGTGACCAGGATCAGGCGGCGGTGGATGTCCAACCGCCGGATATCAAATCCCTTCCGGAGCAGCAGTGCATCCATTTGCCTGATCATTTCCCCACTGCTTTTCAATCTGGCGATCACCCACTGCAGCGCATCGATCACCGTGTTACCTGTAACGCAAATCCGGTCTTCAGGAACATTTTCGTCCATCAGGTTCTGTTTTGCCCGTGCCGTTGGCGCGAAATGCCAGGTGGCGATGCGGCCGATGATGGACCGGTTCATCTCTTCCGGCCATGGGCTGAGCATGTGATGGGTCCGCAGGCCCGCCTCGACGTGGGCCACAGGGATCCGCCGGTAAAACGCCGCAAGGGCAGCAGCCATGGATGTGGTGGTATCTCCCTGCACCAGGACCAGGTCGGGTATCACTTTCTGAAGCACGCCCTGCATGCCCTTCAACACGCTGGAGGTAATATCCGACAGATCCTGATCCGGCCTGATGATATCCAGGTCAATGTCGGGTACTATTTCGAACAGGGCGAGCACCGGATCGAGCATCTGGCGGTGCTGGCCGGTTACGCAGACCAGCATTTCGAAAACATCCGGGTATTTTCTGAACTCCCGTATCAGCGGAGCCATCTTGATGGCCTCGGGGCGGGTGCCAAAGGCAAATAATAATTTTCTCAATTCCTTATTCCTAATAATTCAAGAGATCTGACGGGTGTTCCGTACTGCTCCCACCATTCACTGGCACCCTGCTCCAGCTTCTTCCTGTATTCCTCATGATCAAGGATATACTCCAGGGCCTCTTTCATCTTTTGCTGATCATTTTCAACGAAATGAATATGTTTTCCATGGATCAATGGTGCAGGCAGATCGTTGAGCAGGGTGGTTGAAAGGATCGCCTTTCCCATGGCCAGGTATTCCGCCAGTTTCCATCCATGACAGTTCCAGAATGCCGGAGTATTGAAAGCGAGGGCACTCTTTTTTGTTTTCAGGATCCATGTACTTAACGGGATTCCGGCTGGATGACCCTTATAAAGGCAATCCATGAATTCCTGCGTTGACGACCGGTCATCCGCCACAAAGCCTCCATCAAAGTTCACCATCCGGACCGATTTGCACGCCCTGATGAAACGGGCCCTTGCCCTGTTCATGCCCTCATCGTTCCTGTTCCATTGATCGCTGTACCACAGGGTGCTGAGGTGGAACACATAATTTGTCGCCGAACTGATCTTTGACTGATAGTCTGACAATTCACACCGTTGAAGGAGTCTTTTATATACTCCAAAATGTTTTCTTACAGCCCTTGACAGGGATGTATTAAAAAGGTAATCAATATCTTGTGTTTTAAAAAAATTAAGTAACGAACTGGTAACCGTCTTAGTTGCTGACCAGCATCGAATGCCAAAAGAGGGCGCCAGGGAGATTAGTTTGGGGTATTGTTCCTTCGGCGTTTCTTTGAAATTTGCATTCACATGTCCGTAAACGTCGCACCAGCAGTACAGATCATGATTCAATTTCCAGGTATCATTTACCTGGACCGTGAAGTTGCGGTCCTTCTCCCCTGCCCTGCGAATGACAAAGTTCAGGTTGGGATACCCGAATTTTCTTGACATGGGAAGTTCCCTGAAAGGCCGGACGGAGAAAACCATATTTTTCTCCCCGAACAGGTCAGTCAATCCGTTGATATAGAAACTACTGTAAAGAACATCACTCCGCGGATCGATGATTACCTTCACAGTCGTATCGTATGTTTAAGAAAACCATATAATGCAGGAGACAGGTTGACCAGGAAAAGATGGACTTTTTGTCTTTGCGTCATGCGATAGGCATACAATGGAAAAATATTCCTGCCTTTGAGTTCAGAAACAACGGATGAATACTTTTTATATTCACCTGTGGCCGTTTCTCCCAATACCGTGACGGCAATCCTGGCGATCATTCCTCTGTACCAGCGCTGATCTATTGTATCACGCATCTGGCGCTGCAATGCCTCAATGACATGGAATTTATCAGCCCTGAGCTTCCGTTTGTCATCTTCCGAAGTACTTTGCGTAATGCTACCCTGGTGCAGAAAATAATTATACACGATGGTACTGACCGATGTCACCCGCCCCGCCTGCACCAGAATGCGGGGTGTCCATTCCGTATCCTCAAAGTAGATCCCGGTTTTAAAATAATTTTCCTGTTTTTGAATCAAAGCGGATCTGAAGATGAACTGGGTAGCATAACAGGCGTACCCAAGCCGTTCTGTCAGGAAATCAATCCCGTCCGTTATGTTGTCCGTATAATCCACAAATTTCTTCGAATCTTTGTAGGGAACTATTACCTCCGCTTGTTCATTGACATGTTGATAATTGAACCGCAGCACATCCAGGTTTTCCCGTTCAATTTTATCGAGAAGCAAACGCAGCACACCAGGTTCCAGGTAATCATCCGGATCCACGAACTGGATGTATGTTCCCTTTGCATGAAGCATCCCCGTATTCCGTGCACCACCCAGGCCCTGGTTTGGTTGGTTGATCAGCCGGATATCAGGATTGTTTTCTGCAAATTCAACTGCAATTGATCCGCTATCATCGGTTGATCCGTCATTGATGATGATGATCTCATAATCACCGGGATCAATGCCCTGGGCCAGCAGGCTGTTGAGGCACCTGGACAGGTAAGGGGCGACATTGTAAACTGGAACAATGATACTCAATTTCTTCATGCTCGGAATTTGGTTTTGTTCAAATAAGTGGGTGTTTCATAAGTTTTCTTTTACCGCCAAGTCGCCAAGACGCTAAAAATAAAAATATTGATTGCGATTGCTTTGCGTCTCTGCGACTTTGCGGTTTTTAACAGAAAATCCACTTTTGATACAAATCCTTTTCGTTTCAGATACCAGTTATAGATTTCCGGAAACCAGAACCGGAACCGGAACGAGGCTTTCTGCAGCGAAAAATCGATCTGATCCAGAATTCTTTGTAAATCCGGATCTTTCCTGTTTTTCAGGGCATACGGGTACAGGCGGTACAGGCATTCCCGGTCGAAATAGCGGC
The DNA here is from genome assembly GCA_022711405.1 of Bacteroidota bacterium. Lineage (GTDB taxonomy): Bacteria > Bacteroidota > Bacteroidia > Bacteroidales > JAGONC01 > JAGONC01. The sequence continues at coordinate 18,918 of JAKLFC010000020.1, read as the reverse complement.
GGAATTCCTTATTATCTTTCCTGAACACCGCATATTTTTCAATATAGTACGGCAGATGCTTATCCAGTGGGATTTCTTTATCCATGGCCCTGTTCTCGGCATCCTGGCAGTACCATGCAAGTGTATTGTCATTGTAGGCGACAGGGTAATTCAGAATGATCCGGTACCACATGTCCATATCTTCTCCGTAATGGATCCGTTCATCGAAATAGCCGATCTGTTCAAACACCGATTTCCTGACCACCACCGCCCCTGTCCAGAAAAGATGAAGATCGCGCTGCCAGTGATCCGGAATGATTCCCCTGAAATCTTTTTCCACTTTTCGTTCCAGCGGGTTCTTTCGATGCTGTGTCATCACTCCCCATGCACATCCCCACATGGAGGCATCAGGAAAATCATGGATCAGTTTTGACTGTTCTTCCAGGTACGCTGGTTCCCAGAGGTCATCCGCATCCAAAAACGCCACATAATCGTATTTCGCCTGCCGGATACCTATATTGCGTGCGGATGACACTCCGCCGTTCGGTTTCTGAATTAAATGAATTCGGGAATCCAATGACATCAATTCCTTCACTTTTGCAGTACTTCCATCAGATGATCCGTCATCCACAATAAGCACTTCAAAATCTCTAAAAGACTGGTTTAAAACACAGTGCAATGTTTCTACAATAGAATCCTGTTTATTATAAAGCGGGATAATTAAAGAAAACATAAACCTGTATAAGTATCGCTCGGACTCGGGACTTTCAAAATTGAATTATCCTTTTAAGTGATCCATTCAAAATACTCACTAAGTGAAAATAAAGTATCAGACTCAAAGACCAACTACTACTTAGGTGTAATTCTTATTATGTCATTATCAACAACTAAATCAATGTCAAGATCTTTTGATATGATGAACTTATTTAATTCATCGATACTCGGATAATCACAGACATTTCCAAATAAGCGGGCATCATCTATAAGAATTACATGTTTATAGTCGTTTTTATTAAGAATACATTTAAGTTCCTCTAATATAGGAGTTTCCTTGTCCCCTTTAGCCGTTCCTTCTCCTGAATAATGCCCATCAAGCCAAAACAAACATGGTTGGTGGATCTTAGTTATTATTTGCAAAAGTTCGGAACCGCTATCGCCCCAGATGATTTTGATATTTCTTTTATTTCTAAATCTATCTTTTGCTTTGATATAGAGATCATATTTCAATTCTATCGAATATATCTGATCAAAATAATTTATCATTGATTCTACCATACGGCCTGAATATGTTCCAGTTTCAATAAATACTCGTAAGGCGTATTTTTTTGCATAATCTTGAATAGTTTTTTGTTTAAGTAAATGGGGAAGAGGTAGATATCTATCATTTTTCAACCATTCCAAATATTCTCTTTTACTACTTCGATATTCTGCCCGGTTGATCTTAATTTTATAAATGGCTGATCCTATGATGAATCGTTTTATAAGTCTTATGTACATTTTTCCTTGTAGTACATTATTCGATTTTATGGAAGTTCCCTATTAATGAATAGGACATCTCCGGCATATCGAATAATAATTTCAAATTTTTTTAGATATCCAGCCAGTTTTCTTAAATTGTTTTGACCTTTATATAATTCATTGTTGCTATATTCAGTATATATAAACCGGGTTCTGTTTAAAGTATTAGTCCCACCTTTGAATACATCAATCTCTGCACCCTGGACATCCATCCAAATGAAATCAATGGCATCAATGTAATTTGTCTTGCACCATGTATCTAATGTCGATGCCTTTACTGTTATTTTCTGGTTAAACGTAACCCACTTATTATAAATAAGGTGATTTTTAGGTTGTCTGATAGATCCAGATAAATCCCATCCCTCTGGCATTGTTTTGACCATTTCTTCGTCTAAATGACCCCCACTCTGGTAAAAGTCTATTTCACCATCATGATCGCACAATGCAATTTCTGATAGCTGGATATTGGGATTTTGACCAACTTTTCTCTTGAAGCGAGCAATAGCACGGGGATCAGGTTCAAAGCAATAAACCTTTGGTTTTTCGAATATTTTAAAAAACCAAAGGGTATTAAATCCATCATTGCAACCAATATCCAGGATTATAGGATTTTCCTTGCCAATATATTTTCTAATAATCTCTCCGTTTATCTCGGAATCAGAGACATAAGGTATCCCCCACAGGCGATCATAAACCGAATTCGTTAAAACCTTCAATTTTGAAAAATGAGAAGCTACTATGCTCATTGTGACATTCTAATCATCCCGACCCTGTTCACTGCAAGATAGACTGTAAGGCTTCTTATTATCGCTTTGTAAGTTTCTGTTTACAAATCAATTACAAGACAAATATCTAGTATTCTATGTTTTAGACTATTATTAATATTTAGGTTATCGAGCATTTAAAAGCATAGACAATTCATTTTCGTTCTTCAGCAAAATATCACTTGCTATTTTATACGTTATTCCTTTTCTGTCAGTCCTCTAAGTTCATTCTTAACTACCATGAGGTTTAAATATCCTATTCTTGAGGCTAGTTCTGAAAAAGTACTCCAATACGAACCCAGGATCTTTCGGGTTCGCGATAATGCATAGAATTCGGTGACAGCCTGAAGAATACCCTCCTGCGAATCACGAAGCAGGCAACCTTCCGAAAATATGACTTTACTTTTCCATTGTGGATTCTGTTTAAAATGCTCTTTGACTGCTTCATCATCCGAGGCAATATAAAATTTCGCTTCAGGGCAGTTGCTCAACTCATTTAACATATATTCCTCAAACAACTCCAGGGGGCTATGCTCTATTGAATGAATATGATCGCTCCTTCTGATATGCACCCCAATCGTATTTTCATCAAATCCCTCCGTTTCCTGTTTCACCCTTTCTGCAATTTCGGGTTGAAGCTGAAAAAGATCGCTGCGGAATGACTGACCCGGAAAGAAATCTTCACAGGTCATAATAACAAGAAACCAATAACGAATGTCTCCTGAGGCTGATTTAACATAGCTGTACAGCATTTCATCCTTGCCTTTATATTCATCAACAAATACCCTGAGAATACGCCATCTCTCAAGGATCTTAAGGACCCATCTGATGAAAACAAAACGCCTTTGGAGGTAAAAAAAGAATCCCGAAATACGTCCTGTCGCTTCCTTAATAAATGATACCGGTTTCCAGATCCTATTGAAATCACAATTCATGCCCCTATCCCTGATCCAGAATATTGTCAGTTTACAGTTATATGCCTTACTGAAATTCACGGCGGAATCAATCGCCCGCATTCGATTGGCCAAGCCTCCGATAGGATAAAACAGGATTCTCACTGTTACCAGGCTAAAATTTGTTTTCCATTAATTCCATGAATGCATGCCTGACAATTCCTGAAAATGCAGGGTACGAAAAGTTCTCCGACACCTTTTCGTGACCGTTTTGGGCCAACATTTTATTCCTCTTTTCTTCAGTGATCAGCTCAATAACAAATTGGTTGAACTCGTGATCGTTCCTGGCTACTAAATAATCTACATTATGTGTAAGCAGGCCACGATAGCCTCGTGTGGCAAATTCTGTGGCTACACATGCCCGTTTCATCTGCAATGCCTCCAGCAATTTTATATTCGTACCTCCACCATGATATATGGGTACAACCACAACTCTGCTTTCAGCATATTCTTTCGTCAACTCATCAACAAATCCCAAAACCTTTACTCCCTGATAGGCTTCCCACTTCTTTTTTAATTCATTATCTGAAATCCGGCCACAAATGTAAAATTCACAATCCGGTATCTTATTTAAAATGTTAATATAGATATGTTCTATAAAATGATCAATACCGGAGTAGTTGGGGTAATAGTCAAGATCCCCAATAAAAAAAATCCGCCTGGAAGTTTTTTGAAAATCAACTTCCGGACATGTAATCAGTTGATGAAATGGGATATTAGGTAAATAAGCAGAACGATATTTATAGACTTCTGAAGGATTTGGAGAAAATGAAAAATGAACTTTTTTAAGGATTCGTCGAGTCGTAATTTTTACATTTATTGACATCAATTTCAGCCATAATCGATTTCTTAACGTTTTAGCATTAAATGAGGCTGTCCAAAATGCATCGGAAGGAAGGTCATCCACATCAATCACTAACTTGCGCGCATACTCTAAAAGGCCGCATTCCAACGCTTTAGGAATATAACGTGTCACTACATAATCGTAATCATTTGAGTTTAGAACAGCCCGAACGACCTTTACTTTGTATTCATCTTTGCAAAAAATAGCATAAGGATCCCAGGGTTGAAAGACTTTCATTAATTTATCAATCCTTCTTGGATCCTTATGTTTGACACTGGAATAATCACTGTGGACGATTCTACAGTTTGAGATTTTTGATACAACGCCACGATGAAAAGCTACGACATCGACATCTGCAATTTCAGTGCAGGCTCTTAGCAACAAGTTTGTCCGCTGGTAAGATCCTCCCTTATCATCAAAAGGATCAATATGATGAGAAATGAACAAAATTTTAATTTTGTGTCTCATCTTATAAGATAAAATGAATCTAATTGAAGTTAAAGCATGTTATTTCCATTGAATAGCATGCTTTATCACTTTAGCTGGATTACCTGCAACAAGACAATTCGGTTCTACATTTCTTGTAACGACTGCTCCGGCTGCAACAACTGCTCCTGTTCCTATCGTTACACCTTTTAGAATCATTGCATTTTTCCCAATCCAAACATTATTTTCTATTATTATAGGCCTTGTATTAACCTTATTTTCGCCAGATTCAATTATCGTATGACTATCACTATCCTGTATCCTTACATAATCCGCAATTAAGCACTTAGCCCCAATTCTTATGTGCAAATAACAATCTATCGTAGCGCCATTATTTATAAACGATCCTGCCCCAATCTCCAGAATTGCATTTTTCGCAATATAAATTGAGCTTCCGTCATACATTGTAAAATCTCCATTTATTGTCAATTGGGCGCCATCTTCCATAATTAGAGCACCCTTTGCTATTCGTCTCCTGTTATGAAACCACGATTCGTTGACTCTAAAACAGCCTGATTTTAAATTGACTTTTGCTTTCTTTGAGATCTGAATCAAAGAATTAGGTCCGACATAAAAACTGGCGCCCCTGGGATACTTGATCAGTAAATAGTAATAGAATGTTTTAAAAATGTTCAATTGTGAAATCTCTCTAAGATGCTTTAATATTTTGACCATAGGTTCCCCTATGAAATGAGCCTTTTACTATTTGCACCCAACCTTCTAAAAGACTTAATTAGAATAAAATGCTTCAATACTAAAAGAACACCTTTTCTTTTACTTTTCAATCTCCCGCAATACTCATAGATGCACCATTGCAGAATATCCTCATAGTATTTTTTAGTATCTGCTGTATGATTTTTCTTATACAATTCATGCGAAATAGTCAGTATTGAATCACATTGTTCTTTAAGCGATTTCATGCCTGCAATTCCCTGAGAATGAACGTTACGTACCCCTCCTTCAAACGCAAACAAGTATCCTTTTCCTGCAAGCAGCAAATGATAGATCTGATGTATGTCACGATAGTACCTATATTGCAGGGCAATATCCAGGTCAAAGGATTTATTGCGGTAAACCATCGTTAGCGGCTGGGTGATCCACTTACTGAAAAACATTTCCGTAGTTAATTCTATTCCTTCTATTGCCTCATCAGGAAAAAACTGTCCGCAGTTATCTTCCTTCCATTCATTACTTTCCGGATAGAAATTTCTCCACCGATGAAAGCACACACTGTATTCTGGATGCGTTTCAAGAAAATCGACCTGTTTTTGAAGCTTGAAAGGATCGGTCCAGTAATCGTCCCCCTCGCAAAAGGCAATGTACTTTCCTTTTGCTTCCAGCATTACCCTTCGCTCATTGACTAAAATTCCAACATTGGTGTCGGATATAATTAAGTTGATCAATTCCGGATGTCGCCTGGCATATTTCTGAACAATATCTCTTGTTCGATCTGTGCTGTAATCTTCTCCGATAATGATTTTAAAAGGGAAACTGGTTTGCTGCATGAGGAATCCCTCAATGGCTTTTGCGATAAAGGTCTCATGATTATACGTGATGCAACAAATACTTACCATGGGATCTTTCATAACTGAAATTGATCAGTTTTCTATCAAATCATATTGAGATAGCATTTCCAATATCGCTGTGCGATCGTTAAACATTAACACATCGATGATCGAAAGGTCAGCTATGAAATTCAAACAAAACTGTTTGTAGTTAATTTTCCGCATATTGAGAAAAAGCAAATGTAATCCTTCCTGTCTAAAACGTTGCGACTGATAAAGGTTTATGCCTCCAATCGTATTCAGATATGTGTCTGCCTTTAATAATTTACAGATATAGATAACTTTTTCCTCCCCTTTCAGAGATTGATCTTTCTCAAGGTCTGAAGAAATTAGAATTTCAGTATTGATGTTTAAATAATTACAAATTTCATGGATGCTGTTGATGACATAGTCTGACAAGCTTTTTGTTTCGTAATGAGTTATCCTGTATAAGAGATCAATGATTCCTCTATAAAATGGTGCTCTGGAATATGCATGTTGTAGTGTTCTATATACCTTTTCCTGGTTATCGCCCAGTCTTATTTCGTTGATTTTTTTGAAAGAACTGGCACCCGATAATTGAAGACTGAACATAAAAGGTTCTCCGTCCAGTAAAATACGGTTCCTGTTGATCCAACCTTGCTTGATATAATTGGCATCATCGTAAATAACATACCTATCTACGGCATTGATCAGTTGGAAATACCCAAGATAGGGTAAAAAATAAGGTTGCATAATCCCAAGTTTCATCGCTGGTAGTTCTTTATCAGTTCTGCGATCTCTTTGACGATTTCCAATTCCAGGTCTGGATATATGGGAAGGCAGATCACCTGTTTTGCTAACCTGATAGCGACTGGCATATTAGTGGAAGCTGCCGAAACAAGGCTGTTGTACATTGTTAGATCACAGATGAGTGGGTAAAAGTAGCGCCTACTATATATATTATTCTGCTGTAATTTTAAATAGAGCTCATCGCGGCTCATCCCAAAGAAATTTTCATCGATTAGTATTGGGAAATAGGCATAGTTGTGATGCACTCCCTCCATATCATACAAAAACTGAAGACCTGATATGTCTCGCAGTAGTTTCCTGTAGATATTCGTAATCCGTTTTCTTTCAGCAATGTACAGGTCAACATATTTAAGCTGAAGCAGGCCGAAAGCCGACTGCATTTCATTCATCTTGGCATTGATACCCGGTTCTTCCACCACGGTTTCATCCTGGAACCCGAAATTTCTCAGGTTGTCTATGTGATGCTTCATTTCAGCAGAATGAGAAACAATGGCACCTCCTTCCAGGGTGGTGAATACTTTTGTTGCATGGAAACTTAGAACAGACAGATCCCCGAGATCCAGAATGGACCTATCCCTGATCTTTACTCCAAAGGCGTGGGCCGCATCGTAGATCACTTTCAAATGATGTTTACCGGCAATAGCCTCTATTAATTCCATTTTGCAGGGATTCCCATACACATGGACAGGGAGTATCGCTGAAGTGCGTTCTGTTATGGCAGATTCAATCTTATCCGGATCGAGATTCAGGTACTCAGGTTCAATATCAACGAAAACCGGTGTTATATTGTTCCACCAGAGGGCATGTGTAGTAGCCACAAAACTATATGGCGTGGTAATGACCTCGCCCTGGATATCTAAAGCGCGCAAAGCACATATCAGGGCCAGGGTTCCGTTTGAAAACAGAGAAATGTGGTCAACTCCAAGATATTCTGCCAGTTTACTTTCCAGCAGTTCATGAAAAGGACCATTGTTTGTCAGCCACCGGCTTTCCCAGATCTGTTCAAGGTAAGGGAGAAACTCCTCCAGGGGAGGCAATGCCGGCAGGGTCACGGTGATTTTTTTATTCAATGCTGAACCTGGCATTCTTATCTATTCGAGAACTAACCATTAAACAATGAAGCACTCTTAAGGCATTCCCTGATCTGATCTTCAGCTTTATTAACAAAAGGATATAGAATCGAATACTGTTCAATCGGATCGTATCCCTGAGAGTAAGACCGGATTTGCTAAAAATGTCATAAATATACGCTCCCATATACCGGATGGAAGCGGCGCTTTCATCCGAAATTTTACCACCTTTACGGACCAGGTTCACGACATGGATAATTTGCTGCAAATGAGAAGAATAGTAAAGACCGGTGAACCGGGGGATAAGCAAGGGGATATAGATTGCTAGACACCATAGGACTTTTTTATCATTTTCAGGTAACGATCCGGTGATAGCCTCAGGATGTTTGGTGTAAACATAATCACACCTATTAAGAAATACAATATTACCAAATTGCAGGTGATGATATGTGATAACCGAATCCACATACCGTTTGCCATAAAGAGCAACGGGATCTAAATGTGGATTTCGTCTCATCACAAAGGCCTGATTAATAATAAAATGATCTTTGATGATAAACTCGTTCGCGGAAATGATACGTTCATTTTGAAATTTACCGGCAGGAAACCAAGCATGTCGGGTTTTAAAGTCGGATCCTTCATTGAGTACCCATACATTTTGCATACAGAGGCTGCATTCAGGATGCTTTTCAAGCATTTTCACTTGTTCACTGTATACATCAGTTCCAAGAAGATAGTCATCTGCATCTACGTGAACTATATACTTACCCCTGGCAAGTTTGTAGGCATTGCATCGATTATAACCACTCCGCTGAGAATTATTTTTAGGATTATAATCACTAGAATTAATACGTGTACTGTAAATTAAATCCGGATACATTTCCATGTAATCCTGAATGATATTCCACGTGCTATCAGAAGATCCATCATCACTGATGATAATTTCACTTTGAAATTCCATCCGTTGTTTTAAGATGCTATCAACACAACGGTGTAAAAAATCCTCCTGATTATGAGTAATAACCAGAATACTGAGCAAAATCTTTCTTTCTAGTATCACTTATTCAACAGGATTGTACTATGTCAATTTGTAAGAAAATCAACTTTTCAGATGCATACCAAAACGAATCTAAATATATTCAATGCCTTTTAGTATTTAATAAAATAGCCTCCTGTAACGCCGATTCTATTATACGAAGGTGTTTTCCCATCGAAAAGTTTAGTCTGATATTTTCTTTTCCATTACGCCCCATCTCCATTGCCAGTTTAGGATTTTCTATTAATTCAACAATACAGGATGCCATAGCATCAACATCATGTTCATCTACGAGAAATCCCGTTTTACCATCAATAATAACTTCCGGAATGCCCGCATGTCGTGTTGAAATAACAGGTATTCCTGCAGCACTAGCTTCCTGAACAGTAACTGGAGTACCCTCCATATCTCCGTTAATTGAAGTAATTGAATGCTGAACAAATCCAGTAACTACAGAAAGCAGCGCTATAAATTCATCAGTAGTAATGACATCTAATAATTTTACATTATTCTTTAAATTAAAGTATCCTATTAGATTATGAACCGTTTCGAACAAAGCACCCTGACCTGCAAAATATAGTTTGATATCCGGATGTTTCTCGGCTGCCTTCCTTATTGCAAGCAAAGTATAATATGGTGCTTTTTTATCCACAAATCTTCCAACAGCAACGAACGATTTATGTTCCTTAAAAGAAGGTAAAATACCGAGGAATAGATCATTAGGTGCACAGATAGCTTTACAAATCTTTTCTTCCGGACATCCTAACTCAATTAGTTGTTGTTTCATGACCTCTGAGACAACAATTATTTTACTTGAATATCTAAATAAATTCTGATATTTTAATCGATAGCTATCAATCAATTGTTTTAAAAATGCATCATAACCATGAAATATGGTCACCAAGGGCAGTTCTATTCTTTGACATGCGTTAACTATTTCTGCTCCTGTGACACCATACTCAGCAAAAACGACATCAATTTTATTCTTTTTAAGTGATTTTATGAATTCAACTTCCTGAACTGATAATGTCTCCTGTATTATCCTGCGATAGATTTTTCGCGTCCAACGATTCATCGTACCAGCCTTAGCTTCAATAACTCCAGATCCTTCGAGATGATTGGGTATTCCTCCTCCATAATAATAATATACGTTTGCCTTTATCTGCTTATGGGCTTCAATGAATGTTTCTGAATATATTTTCTGGGAAGGTGATATGATTGCAACATTCATAGTACGTTGAGTCTCATGAGTAATTCAGTAACAGCAGTTTATTTCAGCAAATAACAAGGGATCCTAATGAAAATTTTTGTCTAAGCCTGATGCAGATTTTTGAAAGTATTAGGCTCGTTTTCATTTTTCTTAATCTGTATTTAACATTTTTTATATCCTTATAGTCTTTATTTGCATTTATTACATATATGTAATTTTTAATGAGATTTTTTTTTATTTCATTGTTTAAAAGACCCTTTTTCCGGAGCATTCTTTCCATTTTCACGGTAAAAGCATACATCCCAGTGTACATTTGCCGTGTATCGAAGTTCATACTTTTAAGATGTTCTCTGTAATAAATACCATAAAAATCCTGATGATAAAACCGAAATCCAGCAATTGCTGTTCTCATCCAAAAATCCCTGTCCTCAGCCGACTTTAATTTTTCATCGAAAAATCCAACTTGACGAAATACATCTCCTTTAATAAGGATTGAGTGGATTGGTATCGGAAATAACATATCTCGTCGAAGTAGATCAACCAGAGGTTTCTCTAATTTATTTACCGGCTGGTAGAAATAACTTGCTTTATTGCTAAAATATTCTGTAAACCTCATTGTATTGCAATAACTTATAAAATACTCCTCATTGGATTCCAAAAAGCTGATCTGTCTCTGAATCTTCTCAGGGACCAATAAATCATCTGCATCAAGAAACTAGACATATTCACCAAGCATGACTTTAAGTCCAGCATTGCGGGCTGACGAAAGCCCTCCATTTTTTTTTTGAAGATATCGAAAGCGTTTATCTTTATTACAATATAACTGAGCAATGTCATCAGTATTATCTGGGCTACCATCATTTACAATGATACATTCCCAATGAGGATAAGTCTGTGTAAGAACTGAATCCAGCGATTCAGATAAAAAATTACCTTGATTAAAACATGGTATTATAACGGAAACCAATAAAGAGGATTTCACTATATATTATGGCAATTTAAAAAACATATATGTTCCCTTATCAATAGTAAGTTCTTGGAGCGGATTTAAGGACTGCCGGGTAGAATCTAGATGCTTTAATGGAAAGCTTATAATCCTTTTTAATCTTTTCTTTAAACTTTTCGAAATATTTCTGGTATTACTTTCCACCTTTTTTTGTAAAGCAATCGAGACCAATCCTGAATGGGTTGCTAATTCAATAAGTGAATGATGATCGAAGCAATTGATATGTTCTAAAGGTGCAACTGGGTTCAAACTGTCATTACTTCCTTTTAAAGCTGTCCAATCCCACTTTTCCAATCGCTTTTTAATGTTCCATCCATTGGGTACGTTTATTTTAATAATGCCATTCGATTTTAAACTTTTTATTAAAAAATTCACCGTTGTCCTTATATCTGGAAGATGCTCGAAAACTTGTTCTGTGTTAATAAAATCATAACGATGGTTCGCAATTTCAGAATAACTAATTACATTAATCCCTTTACTCCTTGCATAATCAATCCTTGATTGGCTGTATTCGGTGCCATGGACTGTGCATCCGAAACTTTGAGCTATTTGACACCAATGACCCCAACCCATACTAAAATCCAGAAATTTCAAGTCGGTCGGTGGCTGATCAAAGTGTTTAATTATATCAACAATTTCCGAACTTAAATAGGCAAAATATTCAATCCCACGCGATTTTTCGTAAAGATCAAAGCATTTTTGTGGATCAATCCATATATTATACAATTTATGCATCAGAAAGTCATTAGGAATTTCTTTCTGGTAGATTAAACCACAGACAGAACATTCAAACAATATATAATCCTGATCCTGTAAATACTTAAATTCAATACCTCCTTGAAATTTATAAAAGTTGATGAGATACTCATGTAAAGTACTATTGCTGTATGCTATTCGGCATAGCTGAATGCCGTCATTGCATCCACAAGATGGGCAGTTCCTTCTCAGAATAAAATATTTGTTCATGATTTAAATCCATTGAGATTATAGGGTGGATTTAAAAAATAACAAAATGGATCCAAATTATAAATAATTTCCACTGGCAGAAGAATTATGAAGTTCTGAATGCAGTCCATAAATTCTATATTTATAACTTATTTATCCATTTTTTAATTTGAAGAATCAACTCAATAATAAAAGAGAATTTTCCGTTTTTTAGATTCATATATATATTATAATCATCTTCATGAGAATTCAGATAATCAATTTTATTCATTAATCTTAAATATGTCTTGTAAAAAAGAGGCAAATAGGACTGGAAAACAAATTCCTTCTCTTTATCAATTAAGGCTTTTAATTCTGATTGTGAACTAATACCGTTTGAATCGAAAATTGATATGGTTCTTTCAAATTGATTATAACTACAATTATTTAATAAGATGCACTTTAAGAAGAACTCCCAATCGGAAACAATAATATTATTCTCATTATAAAGTCCATATTTTAGGAATAATTCTCTTTTGATAAATGTAGCCGGGTGAGGAAGAGTCCCTTCAACAAAGAATGAAAAATCCAATTCATTTTTCTGGGGAGATTTGCGAATCTCAGATTTGTCATTATTAATAATAAAATTCCCAGAAATAATATCTTCGATGTAATTTTCTCTGAAATAATCTTCTAACACCTTATCATCAGCAAGGCAATCTCCAGAATTCAGAAAAAGGCAATATTTAGCAGTAGCCTTTAAAATACCCTTATTCATGGCATTGTAAATTCCTTTATCCGGCTCACTAATCCAATAGGTTATTTTCCCCGCAGAATCTTTTATTACCGCTTCGCTTCCATCGGTGGATCCTCCATCAATGATAATGTACTCAAAATCCGTAAAAGTCTGATTAACCACACTCTCGATAGTTTTCTTTAAGCCCCCAACCTTATTCAGATTAATGGTGATTATAGTAATTTTTTGCATTATAAGATCACCAAATTAACCAGTTATCATAGTCTATCCCTACCATTTTTGATGAATCCATTCTGAATCCCATATTCATTCCTGGATTAGAGCTAAAAGTCCCGACAAAATAATCACCTGATTCTAAAATATCCATCGACGCAAATAATTTGATCAAATCATTCTTTTGTTCTTCTTTATTTTTCTTCAAAAAGTCCTTATGGAAATATCCACACTCTGATTCCTTGCATAAGGTAAAGAAATTCCAATCTGGATATTTTGATTTCAAGGAAGTGAAAACCTCATAATTATCTGTTAAAACATACGCGTTTCTAATATTTGAGTGTTGTTGCGCTTTCGTAATATAAATATCCGGATCAAGCAACTCATATTCCTTAAACTTATCACCGGATCGTATATGAAAGCCTATGTATGGAGTCTTAATACCTATTGTATTTTTTAATTTATTTATTTCTTCCTGAATCTGGGGCTGATACTTCCATATCATTCGATGTAACAATCTACAGTTATCCAAAAGTTTTCCGTTAAGATTTAATTCTTCGATTAAATAATATGCATTCAAATCCTGTTCGGTTCGTATCTTTCTGAAAAGATCATACGTAAAATAATCAATATTTTTCACTCTTTTGTACAAATTATAAAGATAGCGATCCTTTTTACTTTTATAATTAGGTTTGCCAAATCGATAATTGTAACCACTTAATAATGAATAATTGTGTTCATTACAAAATGGTCGAAAAAAATCCTGCCAGCCCCTATTTATGGAGAAATTTGCATCCCTTGAATTTAAAACAAACCGAATCTTGTGCACCAGACAATAATGTATGGCTAAAAGCATGTTATTATATTCAGAGAAGAAACCTGCTGATTCTCCAACACGAAAAACCAATTTCTTTTTGAAACGATTATTCAACCTATTATAATCTTTGACATTCAATTCCATTTCCCAAGAAACACTAATATCAAAATAAATAAGTCAAATAGATATGACAATTTCTAAAGACGTCTGCCTTCATCACTACCATGAAGTAATAATTGATTACGTGTTTCACTTAGATACTGCTTTCCAAATTTTTCGCAAGGTTCTAGGTGATTTCCCTCCGCCCATTCATTCCATGCGTTAATGAATAAAAAATTATTTTCGTGATCCTTTAAGGGATAATGTTCGAGAATAAAGGACAGCCACTCACCATATTTTTGCGGTGAATTATTATAAAACAAAAATGCATCTCTCCCTCTCCGTGCTGTATTATCCCACATTGGATTAATCCCGGGGAATAGATCATAAGATGTTGGAATAATGTAATTTTTTATCACGTAATCAACATAATGCTCATAATTAAGACGATATATGGCTTTATAATAAGATTCCTTTATCTTTTCTTTCAGACCAAATCTTACTAAAAGATGATTATAGGTATTTTTAATAATATGATTAGTTTCATTCTTTATCTTATCATCCATGTATTTCCATAAATAGCGTGAATGCGGTTGAAATTCGATAATGGAATCAAATAATTGGTAATGGGTTAAAATATCCTTATTCCCTGTGTCAAAGGCACAGAAAAACAGATCAACCTTTTCTATTTCATAAACAGTCTTTCTAATAGTAGTTATATATTCATCTAAATTTGGTATTGAAAAGGGATTATAAATAGAAAAGAAGGGTTTGCCCTCAATCTTGATATAACGATCGTCTCGGAAATATTTTATTAAGTCCTTGGCAAGTAAAACAGCGTCTTCTCTCGAATAATTCTGAGCTATCAATATTTCATTTTCACTACCATCCCATCTCCTGCTCCAATTTTCATTAGCCCAGCAAATCATAAAAGGAAAATCGGGTTTTCCACTCGCAAGGACTCCCTCTATTGGTTTTTCAAGTAATCGTTTTCCATTGAACCAATAATAATAATAACAAAATCCATATATGCCATATTCTTTCGCTAATTCAGCTTGCGCCTCTCTTGCTTCTGACAACCTCAGATCATAGAATCCAAGATCAGCTGGCAATTGCGGTTGGTAATGTCCTTTAAATAAAGGTTTTGCCTTGACCACATTTGTCCATTCTGTAAAGCCTTTTCCCCACCATTCATCATTTTCAGGGATGGGATGGAATTGGGGGAGATACATGGCTATGGGGCGGATATTTGTCAAATGGTTTGATTTACTGTACTCATAACCTTTTCTACAATTGTGCTTATATCATAATATTTCTTAGTTTTTTCCTGTAAAAACTTTCCGATGAATTGCCGCTTTTCCTTATTATTTACTAATTTGATTATGTTTTCAGCCATGCTCCTAAGATCTAAATAAGGAGAAATACATTCTTTAACTTCATTAAGTAATTCGGGCGGACCACCCGTGTTATCAAAACAAAGAATGGGTTTACCTAAAGCAGCTACCTCTAAATTGACTATCGGAAATGGATCTTCTCTTGAAAGCATAAGAAATATATCAAAATCATTGAAGTATCGGTTTGCGTTTGACAAATGGTCAATAAAATGAATTTGCGAATGAAATTCAGATTTTTTAATGTCATAATTAAGTTCGTAATTAAGCTCACCACCGATCCATATAAAATGAATGTCATTATCAGTAGCAGATAAAACCTGGATAGCTAGGGGTATAAATAAATCTTTGCCTTTTCTCCAACCTTCAGCCCCGGAAGCTCCGACTATTATCGAGCTATCTGAAATGTTAAACCATTTCCTAAGTCCATTTCTTTCTTGATTGTGATTTATTTTCTCAAAGTCTATAAACTCGTGAATGAGTTCAATTCTATCTTTCGAGATACAATATTTTTCAATTAAGTTATTTTTGACAGCTTCAGAGACACATATATATCTTTTTGTATATTCTTTAATGTATCGTAAATTTTGAGCTCCGCATTTTTCAATCCAATAATTTAATTCATGTACATGAGTTATAACTGGAATGTTCAAGGCAGCCAGTTCATGCAATAAGCTGCCGTTGGTTATTGTATTGGAATAGATTAGATCAAATTTTTGTTTTTTATAATATTTTAAGATTCTTTTTTTGCGAAAATTAGCTTTTAATAAATAGCAATATTTTACAATTGTGTTGTTATTAAATGGTTTATGCCAAATTCGAGTCGGAGCTAGTTTTTCAAATTCAGGTAATAGTTCACCACTATTACTTAAAAGTATTTCAAAATTAAATATTGACTGGCATTTGAATTTTATTAAAAGTTCAAGTAAAAATAATTGTGCACCTGCGCGACAAGCATCATGTGAGATGAATAAGATTTTTTTCATTAACCTACTTTTCTAAGACAACAAGAATCGTTTCTCCATTAAACATTTTTTTCATAAGATAATATGGGAGTATATTGAATAATTTGCTGAATACGATATTTTTAAGTTGATTTTGTAAATTTATTTGAACAAGCTCTTTTCTATAAAAGGGTAATGGTTCGAAATATATTTTCTTAAGATGAAAACCGAATAACTTTGCAACTTTCTGTATTGACGAATTATTCCACCAACCGACATGATGTGGAGGCATATTTAACAAAAGTGAACCATTTTGAAGATAATAATCCGTGAATGGATAAAAGACATAACTCTTTGTATTTGGAACTGAAATAATAAGTTTTCCACCTCTTTTGATCACTCTATACGAATTTACGAAGAAGTCATTAATTGCAGAAATATGCTCTAAAACTTGAAAGCTCACGATATAATCGAAACTGTCAGATTGGAAATCCGAAAGTGATTTATGTCCAACATTTAGATTTTTACTTTTACAAATATTAACAGCATCAGAATTCAATTCTGTACCCTGAAAAGTTAAAAGATGTTTATTTTTTAAGCTATCCAAAAAATCACCATTCCCACAACCTATTTCAAGTAAATGTCCTTTTACAATATGTTTGCGTGAAATTTCAAATTCCCATTTCTCAGATTGATAGTACCATTCATAGTGTTGTAAATCTTTATAAAATTGCTCGTCCCCAATAATAGTAAATGGGGAAAAATATATATACCCCGTTTTTAAGCATTTACATAAGTTTATCGTTTCGATTTCATTAAACATTCTAGTAACATCAATGTCAAACAGTTTCTTATAGGACTCAAGTAACAATCTTTTGTCAATATGTTTGAGAACAATATAATCCTCTCCAAGTGTCACCGGATTATATAATTTGCTAGAAAGCATCTGAAATTTAAGATCTATTAAAACCGAATTACTTACATATACTCAAAAATATGAACCTGGCTAAAGACATTGAATCTTTTCCCATTTATAATAAGGAATGACAAATCCAGCACGATCGAGATCTTTTTTCCTTACACCCAAATCCTCAATGCTAATTCCAATCTTATCCTCCACAATATCAAAAAGTTTTATCCTTGAGATGAAACAAGCAATCACTAAGCTATATTTGCCTGGAATTAAAATATTCTTTGATATTCTTACATTTAGATCGCAACAACCTATTTCTAATATTTCACTAGGATCAAGGCAGTCATGTAAGGATGTCGTAAAAATTGGTATATTCTCAGCATTTACAAATCTTATCGCAACTGTGGCATTTTCGTACTGTTTTAGTATTGTAAGTCTTATAGAAATAACAAAATCTTCCTCCGTGGCAATAGTATTAGTTAAAATTCCTTTAGAGTTTAAGATTTTTATATTGTTAATGTAAATTTCGCTATCAGTACTTGTATCCCTTATCCATTCAGCATATTCTTGAGTGTCGGTAATTAAATAGTTTGAAATGATATTTACGACGGTTCCATCACATTCAATTTGTCCATCTTTTAAAAGTATGCCTCTTGTACATAACTGTTTCACAGCCGCCATATTATGACTCACAAACAGCACCGTCCTCCCTTCTTTGGTATTCACCTCCTGCATCTTCCCGATCGCCTTTTTCTGGAACTCCGCGTCCCCCACGGCCAGCACCTCGTCCACCACCAGGATCTCGGGCTCCAGGTGGGCGGCCACGGCAAAGCCCAGCCGCACCAGCATGCCGCTGCTGTACCGCTTCACCGGCGTGTCAATGTACTGCTCCACCCCGCTGAAATCAACGATCTCGTCCAGCTTCTTCCGTATCTCGGACTTCGTCATTCCTAAAATCGCCCCATTTAAAAAAATGTTCTCCCTGCCGGTCAGCTCGTAATGAAAGCCCGTGCCCACCTCCAGTAACGAGCCAATACGGCCGTTGTAATCTATCCTTCCGGTCGTGGGACCGGTCACCCGCGAGAGGATCTTCAGCAGCGTGCTCTTCCCCGCCCCGTTCTTGCCGATGATCCCCAGCACCTCGCCGGGCATCACCTCCAGGTTGATGTCGCGGAGGGCCCAGATGTATTCGGGGAGGCGGTCGGCGGTCGGCGGTCGGCGGTTGACTGTTGATCCTTCGGGCTTCGCCCTCAGGACATGCTGTTGACTGGAAGAGAGACCGACCTGGAGATAAGGATCCTCTTTGCCTCTGACCTTGGCAAACCAGCGGTTCAGGTCGTGACGGAGGGTGCCGGTGCCGATGGTGCCGAGGCGGTACTGCTTGGAGAGGTTCTCTATGCGGATGATGGGTTTCAGGGTTTCAGGGTTTCAGGGTTTCAGGGTTTCAGGGTTTCAGGGTTTCAGGGTTTCAGGGTTTCAGGGTTTCAGGGTTTCAGGTTGCAGGTTTCAGGTTGCAGGTTGCAGGTTGCAGGTTTTAGATCCGAAAGAGCGACATATTGTTGGGATTCCGAGTTACTGGTTATGTTATTGGAGCAGGAGGTTGGCGAATGGAATTCTGAAAGAACTGGATTTGTATTAAACATCAGGGCGTAGTTCAG
>JAKLFC010000002.1 GCA_022711405.1 Bacteroidota bacterium | reverse complement strand
CATGCATAATAGATGTGTTTTGGTGGAACATTATACATCTAAGATACTGATTATCAGTAATATGCATGACTTTTTTCGTTTAATTTATCAACATTTTTTTCAACATTTCAAACCGCACAACACGTTAAACTATTACCATTGAGTCTTGCCATTCAAATAAATCAACTATCAGATATGATTCATCTGAAATCAAAAAACAAAAATTTCAATATTTTTTGGAAATCTTAATTGTTTATTTTACATTTGGACGTCTAATTGTAAATTATAGTTTTCATGGTAACGCGTCCGTTTTGGATTGACAGAATTAAAAAAGCATGGGAAACTCGCTCGATTGTATGGCTTTCAGGAGTCAGAAGGGTGGGAAAAACAACGATTGCCAAAATGCTGCCTGCTATAGAATATTTGAATTGTGATCTTCCCTCATCCCAACGAAGAATGGAAGATCCGGAATCCTTTTTTAATGGACTTAAAAATGTCGGCCATCTTGTATTGGATGAGATTCACCAGCTTGAAGATCCAAGCAGTATTCTAAAAATAGCTGCAGACGAATTTCCTGAAATCAAGATCCTTGCAACAGGTTCTTCCACCCTTGAAGCAACTAAAAAATTCAGGGATGCACTCACCGGCAGAAAACATGTAATTTATCTTCCACCAGTCCTATGGAATGAATGTCAGCAGCAATTTGATATTCACAATCTGGATCACCGGTTGTTTTTCGGGGGTCTTCCTGAGCCATTACTTTCCAGATCAGGAGATCTGTCATTTTTTTCAGAATGGTTTGACAGTTACTATGCCCGTGATATTCAAGAATTGTTCAATGTGCGCAACCGGTCAGGATTCTTAAAACTGATGCATCTTTTATTCAGGTCGAGTGGTAACCTGATTGATTACACAAATCTATCAAAACTGAGCGGTTTGTCACGGCCAACAGTTTTATCCTATTTAGAGGCACTCCGTGTAGCTAATGTGGTGTTTCCACTTACTCCTTTTCATGGTGGAGGGAGAAGAGAGTTGACTCAGCAACCCAAGTATTATTGTTTTGACACTGGATTTATACGGTTCGTGAAAGGATGGAATGAATTAAGAGAAGAGGACCGTGGATTTCTTTGGGAACATCTTGTGTTGGACATGATACGGGCCTATATTCCATATCCCCGGATCTTTTTCTGGCGGGATAAATCGAACAGGGAAATTGATTTTATCATCAAGCGATCGGGTGAAGAGGTTGATCTGATGGAATGCAAGATTAATCCTGATCACTTTTCAGACCATGCTGTAAAAGTATTCCGGGAATCATATCCTCGTGGCAGTAATTATTGTATCAGTCCATCCATTACAAAAAGTTATTCACACAATAAGGATGGTCTTTTGATAACCTTTATTGGAGATTTCCAAGAGTATTCTAATATTTTGATCTGAGTCCAAACCCGTTAACATTATCCTATCTGGCTCAGATTTAGTTAAATAAATCAAAAATCAATCATCAGATATCGTTCATCTGATATCAAAAAATCCCGCTTGAAGCGGGATTTTTTGTAGCCCCACCAGGAATCGAACCTGGATTTAAAGTTTAGGAAACTTCCGTTCTATCCGTTGAACTATAGGGCCCGGTCGCACTTTTTCCGCCGCAAAGATAATATATCCGGACGGGATATCAGATTAACCGATTAACTGATATCTGATATTTGATTTAAATCGTAAATCAAATCATAAATCATATATCCCCGGCTTTCGCCAGGGCAGGCCGTTAATCGTTATTCTGATATCTGTTTATTTGCAAAGCAAATAAACAGAAAGAGCGTGCCACCCATAACACGCTCCTTCTTAATGTAACCCAAATCTTAGAATTACGAAACAGTAGTATAGTAATTCACCCAATCAAATCCTTAATCGGAAAAAATCAAAAAGGTAATACGCTTTAATAAAAAATTTTTTATAATTTTTAAAATGAAAAGAGCGTGCACCCATTCACGCTCTTTCATTAACCCAGTTTAATTTACGAAACAGTGGTTAGTAATTCACCCAATCTGATCCTTAATCGGAAAAAATCAAAAAGGTAATACGCTTTCAATAAAATTTTTTAAAAATTATTTTTTATCCACCCGGTACACCTTATCCGAACGTCGCAGATACGAGTCCACGGGAATGGAACACACAGCGCCCTTTTTGACCTGCTGTATGGGATGTAGTTCATAGCGGATCTCCCTGACCGTCTCTTCCACCACCCCGGTGGTAGGCCCGATGATATGGATCTCGTCACCGACAGTAAGTGACCCGGCTTCCATTCTGATCTCAGCTACCTTCAGCCTGGTAAAATAATTCGTGACCTGCCCCACATACACCTTTGTCCGTGTGGCCTGACTGCCATACCGGCTGCTCCACTCACCCAGGGTCCTCCCCAGATAATACCCATCCCAGAAACCACGGTTATATACGGTCAGGAGCTGCTCTGTCCAGTGAGCGATCTTTTCCGGTGTGTACGTTCCCTCCCGGATGGAATCAATGGCCTCGCGATAGCATCGTGTGACTGTCTTCACGTACTCCGGCCCTCTCCCCCGCCCTTCTATCTTCAGGACCGTGACACCCGCGGCAAGGATCCTGTCCAGGAAATCAATGGTCTTCAGGTCTTTTGGCGACATGATGTACTCATTGTCCACCTCCAGCTCGACTTCCCCGTCATGGTCGAACACCCTGTAGGGCCGGCGGCATAGCTGGTAACAGGCCCCCCGGTTGGCCGAAGCATTGAAGTGATCAAGGCTCAGGTAACATTTTCCCGAAATGGCCATGCAGAGCGCGCCATGGGCAAACACTTCGATGCGCACCAGGTTCCCCGATGGCCCCCTGATCCCCTGCTCACGAATCGCCCTGGTGATGGCCAACACCTGATCCAGGTTCAACTCCCGAGCTGTGACCATCACATCGGCATACCGGGCGTAGAATTTTACTGCTTCTACGTTGGAAATGTTCGCCTGCGTCGACATGTGCACGGGCATGCCGATCTGGCCGGCATACTGAATAACGGCCTGGTCAGAGGCGATCAGGGCAGAGATGCCTGCCTCCCTGGCAGCATCGGCAATCTGCTCCATCAATCCAAACTCATCGTCGTAAATGACCGTATTCAGGGTAACGTACGAACGGATCTCATGCTCCCTGCAGATGGAAGCAATGTTCTTCAGATCATCCAGAGAAAAATTTTGCGACGATCTGGCACGCATATTGAGCGAACCGACGCCAAAATAAACCGAACCGGCACCGCCCTGTATGGCAGCCATCAGCGACTCGTACGAGCCAGCCGGCGACATGAGTTCTATTTCAGGGTCTGTGGTAAATGGCATGAACAAAAGTACGACACTTATTCACATTTCTGTTACGGCAAAAATGATTAACTTTGTAGATGTTGAGGAAAAGTAATATCACTTAATCTTTTTAAAATGAATGATTTATTTGAAATGATCATTTCCCAGCTGGGGAATGATACTGTAGACCGGATGAGCGCTCAGGTGAATGAGGATCCTTCCAACACTCAGAGGGCCATCCAGAATGCCATCCCCATCCTGGTGAATGCCCTGGCCAGGAATACGTCCAACAGCGATGGAGCAAATTCTTTTCTGGGAGCCCTCGACAGGGACCACGACGGAAGCATACTGGACAATATGGGCGGATTCCTTTCCAATCCGGCAGTGGCCAACGGAGCCGGCATCCTGAAACATGTACTGGGCGGTAACCGCAGTAAGGTGGAAAACTACCTGAGCAAATCCAGCGGCATCAGCCTGGGTTCAGCCGGTAACATTTTGGAAATGCTTGCCCCTATCCTCATGGGATTCCTGGGAAGGCAGAACAGGTCAACCTCCTCGGGCGGAGGCATCATCGATATCCTGCAGTCGGTACTGAAAAAAGGCCAGGCACCCGACCAGCAACAGGAGGCACGGCAGGAATCCATTTTCAACAAACTCCTGGATAAAGACGACGACGGTTCTATTGCCGATGATATCCTGGATATCGGTTCGTCGATCTTTGGTAAATTTCTGAGAAACCAGTAAATATTCATTTAACGATTCAATGCAATGGGATTAAAAAACTTTATCAGGAACATCGGCAAAAAACTGGCCGGTGTCGAAACGGAAACCAAAGGACTCAACCCCGCTGAGATCCTCCAGAAAAATGCAACGGCCACCCTGGCGATAAAAAACCTGCTGGCAAAGATGGCGCTGCCCATCGAAAACCTCGGTGTGGTGTACGATCAGGGCAAGGTTACCCTGTTCGGAAAGACCGAATCCCAGGAAACCTCGGAAAAAGCGGAACTGATCGTAGGCAACACACAGGGTGTGGCGGAAGTGGACAACAACATCGAGGTGGTGGTGCCGCAGCCGGAAGCGGTGTATCACACCGTCGTGAAGGGAGAATATCTCTCCAAGATAGCCAAACAATATTACGGAAATGCGAACCGGTACATGGAGATCTTCGAGGCCAACAAGCCGATGCTGAAGGACCCGGACGAGATCTATCCGGGCCAGGTGCTGCGGATCCCTAATGTGACAAAGTAGACGTTAAGAATCTTCTTATTTAACCACGGAGGTCACGGAGGAAAACCGGAGTACACAGAGAACAGAAGGTATTAATCTCCGTGTTCTCTGTGAATCCTCCGTGTTCTCCGTGGTTTATTGTATTTAAATCCCCTCTCTCAAACGGATATGGATCTCTTTCAGCTGCTCCTCGTCCAGCGGAGCCGGTGAATCGATCATCATATCCCTTCCGGAGTTGTTCTTCGGGAAGGCGATCACATCCCGTATGGAATCGGCCCCGGCGAACATCGCCACCAGCCGGTCGAAGCCGAAGGCGATGCCTCCGTGCGGCGGGGCGCCGTACTCAAACGCGTTCATCAGGAATCCGAATTGCTCCTGCGCTTTTTCTTCCGTGAAGCCCAGCACCTGGAACATCCTGCGCTGCAGCTCCTTGTTGTGGATCCTTATGGAGCCTCCGCCGATCTCCACACCGTTGATGACCAGGTCGTAGGCATTGGCCCTGACGGCGCCGGGATCGGTGTCCAGCAGTGGGATGTCTTCCGGCTTGGGCGACGTGAACGGATGGTGCATGGCGTAGAACCGCTTCGTTTCCTCATCCCACTCCAGCAGCGGGAAATCCACCACCCATAGCACCTCATAACGCTCAGGATCGCGCAGTCCAAGGCGGTTGCCCATCTCCAGGCGGAGCTCGCTGAGTGCCTTGCGCGTGCGCAGGGTCTCGCCGGCGAGGATCATGATCAGGTCGTTGGGCTCGGCATCAAAACGCCGCATCCACTCCCTCAGCTCATCCTCGGTGAAAAATTTATCGATCGTTGATTTGATGGTCCCGTCGGAGTTATACTTCACATAGATCAGTCCCCTGGCGCCGACCTGAGGTCTTTTGACAAAATCGGTCAGCTCGTCGAGCTGCTTGCGGGAATAATCACCGCAACCCTTAGCGCAGATGCCCACCACCAGCTCCGCTTCCTCAAACACGGAGAATCCCCTGCCTTTTGCCAGGTCGGGGACCTCGGTAAATTTCATGTCGAAGCGTGTGTCGGGCTTATCGGAACCATAGTATCTCATGGCATCGGCCCAGGTCATCTTCGGGATCCTGCCGATGCGCAGATCCTTAATGGCATGAAACAGATGGTGGATCAGGCCGCTGAAGGTTTCCAGCACGTCTTCCTGTTCCACGAACGCCATCTCGCAGTCGATCTGCGTGAATTCCGGCTGGCGGTCGGCGCGCAGGTCCTCGTCGCGGAAGCATTTCACGATCTGCATGTAGCGGTCGTAGCCCGCGACCATCAGAAGCTGTTTAAAGGTCTGAGGCGACTGTGGCAGCGCGTAGAACTGGCCGGGGTTCATCCGCGAGGGCACCACAAAATCGCGTGCGCCTTCGGGGGTGGACTTGATCATGCAGGGGGTCTCGATATCAATGAAGCCCTGTGAACTCAGGTAGTCGCGTGTTTCCATCGCCATGCGGTGACGCAGCTCCAGGTTCTTCAGGTTGGGACTGCGGCGGAGGTCCAGGTAACGGTATTTCATCCGCAGCTCCTCCCCGCCGTCGGTGTTGTCCTCGATGGTGAACGGCGGTATTTTGGAAGCATTGAGCAACTCCAGCTTCTCCACGGCGATCTCAATATCGCCGGTGGGCATCTTCGGGTTCTTGTTGCTTCTTTCCGTAACCACGCCGGTGACCCGGATCACATATTCCCTTCCGAGCTTACGGGCTTCCAGGCAGAGCGAGGGATCCACTTCCATATTGAAGACCAGCTGGGTGATGCCATAACGGTCGCGGAGGTCAACGAAGGTCATGCCTCCCAGGTCGCGGGAGCGCTGCACCCAACCGCTGAGGGTGACCGCCTGTCCGGTGTGTTTCATGCGGAGCTCGCCGCAGGTATGGGATCGGTACATGGGGAAAAGTGTTAAATGTGGGATCAAAGGTAGAAAAAATGTTACAGGTTGCAGGTTACAGGTTGCAGGTTACAGGTTGCTATTTTTCGTACTTTTGTTCGCGTAACTCTTCCCCATCCCCTCTCCATGTTGGAGAGGGGGTAGGGGGTGAGGTAATTTACTATGAAACATTTGATTATCACCTGCATGATGGCAGGGCTCCTGATCCCATTTACTCTCACAGCACAGGAAGAAAAACCAGTAAAACCTGAAGAGGGCTATGTCTTTACGATCGTCAAAGAAGTGAAAGCCACACCCGTCGAGAACCAGTACCGGTCGAGCACCTGCTGGAGCTTCTCCTCCACGGCATTCCTGGAATCGGAACTGCTGAGAATGAACGACAAGGAATATGACCTGTCGGAAATGTTCGTCATCTACCATACATATCTGGAGAAAGCGTTGAAATACATGCGGCTCCAGGGAAATATCAATCTGGCCGGCGGCGGGGCGTTTCACGACGTGACCGATATCATGCATGACTATGGCATGGTGCCCGAAAGCGCGTACTCCGGATTGGTGATCGGCGAGGAGAATCCGGTCCACAACGAGATGGACAAGGTGATCAAGGCATACATGGATGCGGTTATCAGTAATCCCAACGGCAAGCTGACGCCGGCCTGGAAAGCTGGGCTCAAGGGAATCCTCGACGCCTATCTTGGCGAAATCCCGAGGGAGTTCAAATACAACGGGAGAACCTACACCCCGAAAAGCTTCGCGGAGAGCCTGGACCTGGATCCCGACGATTACGTGGAGATCGGTTCCTACACCCACCACCCGTTTTACCAGCCCTTCGTCATCGAGCTGCCCGACAACTGGCGGTGGGGAAGCGTCTACAACGTTCCCATCAACGAAATGGAAGAGATCATTGACAATGCCCTGAACAATGGCTATTCGGTGGCCTGGGGCGCCGACATCAGCGACAAGGGCTTCTCGTGGAAGAACGGGGTGGCCATCGTGCCTGAAAAAAAGCTCACCGACCTGACGGGAACGGAAAAGGAAAAATGGGAAAAACTGACGGAAAAGGAGAAACAGGAGGCGCTGTATAAATTCGACGGCCCGGGGAAAGAGAAAACGATCACCCAGGAGATGCGGCAGGAGGCGTTCGACAACTACAGCCTGACCGACGACCATGGCATGCAGATCACAGGGATCGCTAAAGACCAGGACGGGAACACGTATTACCTGGTGAAAAACTCATGGGGCACAGATCAGAAATACAAGGGCTACCTGTATGCCTCCAAGCCCTACGTGCTGCTGAACACCATCGACATCATGGTGCATAAGGACGCGATACCAAAGCAGATCAGGAAAAAGCTTGGTTTCTGATGATCCTCTCCATTATCATCCCCGCTTATAACGAAGCAAAGACCATCCACCTGATCCTGGACAAGGTACTGGCGGTGAAACTGATCAACGATCTGGAGAAGGAGATCATCATCGTCAACGACTGTTCGAAGGATGCTACAGTGACGGTCGTTGAGCAATACATCGAAACCCATCCCGGCCACACCATCCGCCTGTTCAGCCAGCCACGGAACATGGGCAAGGGGGCAGCCCTGCACCGGGGCATTGAGGAAGCCCGCGGTGATTACATCATCATCCAGGATGCCGACCTGGAATACAATCCGCAGGAATACAACCTGCTGCTACAGCCCATGGTGGACGGCTTTGCCGACGTGGTATACGGATCCCGGTTCCTTGGCGGGAATCCGCACCGCATCCTCTTCTACTGGCACAGCATCGGCAACAGGTTCCTCACCTCCCTTTCCAACATGTTCACCAACCTGAACCTGACCGACATGGAGACCTGCTACAAACTGTTCAGGGCGGAGATCGTCAAGAAAATCTATTTCAGGGAGAAACGGTTCGGTTTCGAGCCGGAGGTGACGGCCAAGATCGCACGGCTCAAGGGAATACGCATCTATGAGGTGGGAATTTCGTATTACGGAAGGACCTATGAGGAAGGAAAGAAGATCGGAGCCAGGGACGGGTTCCGGGCGATTTGGTGCATACTGAAATACAACCTCTTCAACCGGAAGTACCTCAAATGATCTTTTAAGATTAACCACGGAGTACGCGGAGAAGTGCACGGAGATCACAGAGTGGAAATAAGCTGATTTAATCTCCGTGTTTTCTGTGCCCTCCTCCGTGCTCTCCGTGGTTAAATGTATTTTTACCACAGAGGCGCACGGAGGAGATTAGTGGTACATGGCAGACTTCAGAATCCCCATGCGGTTCAGGAAATGCACCATGGAAGTCTTCAGCACCCCGAACGCATAGACGGTGCTGTTTCGTAAATTGATGGAGGATGCCTCTTTGAAGTATTTCGTGGGGCAGGTGATCTCCGCGATCGGGAAACCCGCATAGATGATCTGCGACAACATCTGGTTGTCGAACACGAAATTATCCGAGTTGGCATTGTAGTTTACCTTTTCCAGCACCTCCCTCGAAAAAGCCCTGTAGCCGGTATGGTATTCCGATAATTTCTGCCCCACCAGCAAATTCTGTATGAGTGTGAGAAACCGGTTGGCGACGTACTTGATCCACGGCATGCCGCCCTTCAGGGCGCCGTTGCCCAGGATGCGCGAGCCCAGCACCACGGGATAGACACCGTTGGCGATCAGAAAGGCCATGGAGTGGATGAGCCGGGGCGTATACTGGTAATCCGGGTGGAGCATGATGACGATGTCGCCGCCAAGCTCCAGCGCCTTGTTGTAGCACGACTTCTGGTTGCCCCCGTATCCTTTGTTCCGGTCGTGGATCACAATATGTTTTATGCCGATGCGATGTGCGAGCTCGGCTGTCCGGTCGCGGCTCTTATCATCCACCAGCACCACCTCGTCCACAATATCAAAGGGAATTTCCTGATAGGTCTGTTCCAGTGTCATCTCTGCATTGTATGCAGGCAACACAACGATTATCTTCTTGCCGTTAATCATATCCGGCTGATTAGTTGAGCTTTACGATCTCCAGGTCATCAAAATAAACGGTTTGCTTTCCGCTGTTCCAAAGATACACCTTCAGCGGTTCATCTCCAAGGCCATCGGTAACCGTCACATACATGACCAGCTGCTTCCATCCCCTGTCATCCGTCAGGATGTTATCGTTCACCGATTTATAGAACGCTCCTGGTCTGGCAGAGGCTGCCACCAGGTGGCTTTCATAATAATCTCCGAGCCGCCAGACGCTGATCCTGTAGTGGTCGCCTGCCTTCAGGCCTGAAAGGGCATATTCCAGTCCGAAGCGGTTCTTTGTGTCGAGTTTGACAGAGCAGCATCCTGACCGGGCCTGCTCGGGGGATTGCAGCCAGCCTCCCCCGAAGGTATATGCCTGGTTGACAAAACGGGAGCGGTCGGCCGTGAGCGAATCGGCGTCACAGAACATCCGTTCGCTGGCAGGGGCGTTCATTCGGGCCAGCAGCGGTTCAATGGCGCTGGTGTCCAGCTCATAAAGCGAATGGATCCGGCCGCGGTACACCTCTTTCAGGGGAAAGCCTTTCCGGCCGATGGTTTCAACTTCCTCACCGGAGATGACCCGGCTGATAAAAATGATCTTTTTACCCGACATGCGCAGGATGTCCTCCATGCTCATCTCTGCCTCCCAGTTGTAAAACAGATATGTCCTGACGTCATAGAAATACGTGTCGGGATAAACGGTTTTCAGCTCAGGCAGGACCCTGCGCTTGGCATATGCATTCCCGAACTTCAGCGCGGAGAATTTGTTGATGGTGTTCGGATAGTAATACACGCGCGTGAAGCCGGCATACTGTGCATCGATCCGTGAAAACGTGGCATCTGTCTCCTCGTTCGTAAGGTGGTAATAATGATCTGCTGTTCTCAGGTAGGGAATGTTTCCTATCACAAAGATCACTACCAGTGCGGTAAACAGGACGGGTGAGGCGATCCGTGTCAGCTTAGGCAGATGGATGAGGCGTTCAAGGCTCAGGATGATCAGAAAGACGGCGAGCCCCAGAAATCCCTGTGCCGGCAGGAGGTAGTGGTTGGCATGGTAGTGCTTGGCCACGATCATGATGCTGAGGGCGATCATGAACGTAATGGCGGCAAGCAGCTTCACCGAGGGTATAGGCCCGTTATCCTTCCCGATGGGTGTCCTGCGGATGATCCTCCGGACAAGGAAGATCGCCAGCAGGGTCAGGGAAACGAAGAAAACTGCCGTCATCACAGGATTGGCAAGAAAGATCTGGCCAATGTTGCTTAAATAGGTCTGCGTGTCGATGACGCCTTCGCTGCCCTGTCCGTAGATGCCCGTGTGCGTGATAAGGCGGTAGAACCAGCTGAACATGTGGCCGTACTCAGGGATGGCAGGGGAGGTGAAAATAACGAATGTCGCTGCGGTACCGAGGATGAACAGGCTTTTTCGCGTCCATCCGCGCAACCGGAGCAGGGGGATGAAAAACAACGGAAAATAGGTGGCTTTGGTGGCCAGCCCGAATCCGGACATCAGAGCCAACAGGACCACATATTTCCAGGAATCCCTCCCCGGATCGTACAGATAATAGAGCAACACGATCACCAGCAGCGTCGACACCATGAACAGCACGGGTTCCGGAGAAACCTTTGTCCAGACATGTTCCAGAACGTTGGCCGACAGGAAAGGGGTGAACTGAAAGATCAGGGCATGCCACAGGGAACCTGTCTTCTTCCATCCAACCCATCCCAGCAGGAGCAGCAGCAGTGCGATCAGTACAATGAAGGTCACACGGATCAGCTGGATGTACCGGTCGGGATCCTGTATCACCCTTTCAACCAGCGAGTGGTCGTGGTGCCCGTCGAATACGGAGGTCGCGGCGAGGGTGGCGGCACTCATCTCCATCACCGTCGTGCCGGGATTGTCGACATGCCCTACAGGCTGCCCTTTCAACAGATTCAGCGCATTGACAAGATAGATGTAATCAGGGTCGTTGGCGTAGTGCGTCCGGTTGAAGAAAATCCCAAACAGAAGGAAAAGCACCGGCAGGATCAGCAATACAGGGATCAGGGTGGATTTTTTCATCAGGTACCGGATGCATTGTTTAGATAACCACCTGTGTCTTGAACAGCAGGATACCGTTGATGTATTTTGAGTTCTTGATCAGGCGGAAGGGCAGACCGCCGGTGATCTCACCGGCGATATCATCCTGATCAAAATCGTATTTCAGTTCCAGCACCACCTCGGTATGTACCGCACGATCCCTCTCAAAGCTGCTGGGAAGGGTACACACATCAAAATACCGGAGCTGATCGTCAATGGTGATCCTGAAACGGCGATCGTGGCTCTGATAATAACTTCTCTGATACGAGTTCAGCAGGGAGGGTTCAAGGATGCTCAGCTCATTCCTGATCCATTCAGGAAGTTCCGATTGTGCGAAAATTCTGGTCATATCTTCGCCGTTCAGTTCCTGTCCAAGGTCAAAAGGTACCAGGGGAAAGGACAGTTTACGGCCCACATAGCCATTTTTGATCTTGATCTCCAGGACCGGGTCCTGAATTCTGCCAAACAATTCTCCGTACCAGCGTATCCTGAATTTTTTCCTGTCGGAGCTACCGTAAATATTATCATAAAAGAAGCGCAGGGAAGGAGTATCGAGGTACAGGTTATTGACCCGGCGTTTTTTATGGATAGGTGAAAATGCCGCCGGGTGAAGCCTGATGACCATTTCTGCCTCGGAACGGGTATAGGGGTGGATCAGATATTTACGTTCGAACCGTTGCCGGAGCAGGGGGGTGTACTCGCTGTTCATGATCCTGCACCCGTTTAATAGCCTTTGTTATCAATGAACACCACTTTTACGTCAGGGCTGATCTTTTGCAGTTCCTCCTTGCAATCCTGGAGATTTTTAGCATGTTTTATCTCGATCAGAAAAGAGGCTTCAATCAGATGGTTGGATTCGTCGAAGCGTTTCAGTTCGGCGGCGATGAAATTCTTACGCACGATATCGTTGATCGTATTGAGTTGTATCAGGCCGGGTGAAGCGCTTGAAATGGTAAGGTAGAGGTTTTGTTTCTCCGATTTGCGGGATAAGAAGTGACGGGCCCACAGGATGGCCACAATGATCAGAAATGCGATCACGACGATATTGCGCTGATTGGCTCCCAGCCCAAGTCCAATGGAAATGCACAGGAAGAGGTAGGCCAGTTCTTCGGGCTCTTTGATCGCATTCCGGAACCTGACAATCGACAGGGCGCCGACCAGACCCAAAGAAAGGGCCAGGGAGGACTTGACGATGGAGATGATGAGCATGGTGGCGAAGGCCAGGAGAATGAAGTTGGAAGCAAAACTTCTGCGGTTCGAAATGCTTTTCCCGCATTTGAGATAGGTCCACCGTAAGATCAGCATCAGAACGACAATGATCGCCGAGTTGATCAGGAAGTCGGTGACCGATATCTCTGATGTCTGGGTGATCAGAAACTTTTGAAACAATTGCCATTTATCCTGCATAATCGTATTTTTTTAAGAGTGCAAAAATAGGTAAAGTGATGTGTATCTGGTTTATTTTTAATAAAACATGGCGGCAACATTTTTCTTATCCCCCTGGATGGTGCTGTCGTTAAGTGTTACGAAGGATCTCTCTTCCACCCATGTCGCATGACGGATACCGTTTAGCCGTATCCTGCCTGCCCGGATGGTACCTCCGCCGTATTCCGGTTTTTTCCGGTAGGCGGCCAATCCGTAAAAACAATCCGACACGGTGCAATCCATCGCATTCAGAATGGAAAGATCCTTGGATGCCAGCCCGATGTTGCAGTTACTGATGGTACAGTTACTGACGGACAGGGTGGATTTCTCGCCGCAGCTGATCCCCTTGTCGCCGGCATTGATCACGTGGCAGTCGCTGATATCAATGGTGCTGCCCGAAAAGTCGATCGCGTCATTTCCCGGCTGGATGAACGTGCAGCGTGTGACGCGGCCGGTGCAGAAATCGCTGTCGAAGGCATCGCCAAACGTGTTCCGGAAGGTCACGCTATCGGTCAGAAAATCGGAGCGAATGATGTTGAGGGCATCTTCGCACAGGTTATCACGAAAGTCAGTATTGAAAATATCCACATCCGATTCGTAGAAATTAACAGCACCTGTAAGGGTCCATCCCTTATAATCAAGGGTATTCAGTTTTTCAAAAACCGCATTCTGTATGAAGCATCTGCCGGAAGCCTGCAGTACCGTAAATCCCATGGCAGATGAATCGGATGATTTGATAATCACGGGATTCTCTGCAGTTCCCTCCATGAACACCGGTGAACAGGAAATAAAACCTGCTCTGTTCCTCATATCCAGCGTACAGCCCGGCTCAAAGTACACCCTGTATCCCGCAGGAATGATCAGAAATTCATCAAGATCATGATATCCTCTGGTAAAGATCACTTTATCCTGATCTTTCACAAAGGAAGTATCCCTTGAGAAAACGCCGAGCTGCTCCAGCTCCCTTCTCGGATTCCCCTCCGAAGGATATGGCCATGGATTGACCGGAACGATGTATGTAGTTTCGTGATCTTTTACCCAGAAATAAAGAAACTGTGCTGCCGTATCTGATTCAACGAGAGCCGACTGGTCCTTGCCGGGGATGAATGCGGGGACAGAAAATCCGGGAGCGACGGGGTAACGCAGCCGGTTGGGGCCCCTGCCGGTACCCAGCAGGATGATATCCCTGGTGTAATTGTTGAAAACGCGAATCCAGGCAGTGGATCCTTCTGCCTTTTCCATATAGGCCTTGACATACTGAGGCGGAAATACCTTATGGTACGCTGTATCGTATTTCGTCAGTATCCTGAATTTTTGCAGGGCTTTCGCTGCATACTCAGGATCGTTGCCGAGCAGCTCCTTATACCGTGCAAGGGCCTGGCGTACTGTGGCGGCACTGGTCAGCAGGAATTGCCGGTCATAATGATAATATGGAAACTCTTTCCTGATCTGGGCTTCATAATCGGTCAGCTCGCTGTCGATGGAGCGCAGGAACTTATTGATGAAATCCTCCGAGGAATACTTCTCGAGGTATTGTACATAAAGCTTTGTAAACTCCTGATCCTGAAATAAATAGAACAACATCAGCTGATGGGGTTCGATGTCTGTCTTTCCATAATGATCCATTTCACCCAGAAATGTCTGTTGTCCGATGGGTTCAATGGGTCCCTGGGTGTATCCGTCAAACACGATGGGCTCGAGTCTGCAAAGGACGGGATTGTAATAAAGACGCTGGTTATGCCAGGGGATGGCGTGCCAGGCCTGGGTGACGTCGCAGATGGCATAGTACCGTGCAAACTTTTCAAGATCAAAGAGTTCAGAAGGCGGCCGGAGGGTATTTTTATATTCGTAAAAAAGATTCTGGGCAATCAGGAACTCAGCCATCAGGGTTGGATTCTCAACCGTCTGGTTGATATTGAAGGGTTCGATGACAGACGTCTCGAAGCAGGGAAGCATATGGTATTTCTTCGTCTCGAAGGCTACCTGCTGAATGGCCCAGAAGGCTTCCTCGGTAAGTTTCAGGATGGGTCCTTCCCGCCGGTTCCTGGATTCGACCAGGTGTTTATCGAAGTGCTCTTCATAGGCGTACAGGCCAAGGCTCCTGTCGGTCAGGCGAACAGGGATGAATTCGTATGATGTGCTCAGGACGTCTTCCTGGTCGCATAAACGGTGGGCGACCCATTCACTGAGAAAATCGCGTGCTGCAGGGGTCTGTATGGAGAAGACGCGCATGTGGCGCCAGCCGTATTCCTTTCCCAGCTTGATCCGGAATGACCACTTATCGCCGTACAGGTGATCGAGCCAGTCGCCTTTCAGCCTGACCTTGGCCTTCATCATCTCTTCTTCCTGACCAAAGAACAGGATCCCGGGGACCCAGGAAGAGGCGTCTGTCTGGAGAACTCCTTCCCGGAAGGCATTCATCCGGTCGCGCCGGATGGTGAGCATGTCAACTGAATCGATGAAGAGTCGCAGAGGGCTCTGGCTGTAGTCAGGATATTCCTTCCTGGGTGCGGAAATGATATGCAGATCGTCAAAATAAACGTTGGCGGTGTCTGGATTCCAGACATAGATGATCATTTCTGCTTGCCCGATGACAGGTGGAATGAAGAACTCAAGCTGGATCAGCTCCCAGCCGTTGGAGTCAGCCTCCACCACATTCCGGGAGGCCTGGTAAAAATCGTTATCCAGGATGTCGGCCACCAGCACACCTGCATCTTTGTTCCCTTTCTTCCAGACCTTCAGGTTGAAATACTCATCCGCTCTTACTTCGGGAAGCGTCAGTTTCAAACCAAACTTCTCTTTTGGGGTCAGTTTGATCGCATATTTCCCTGAATGTACCTCTTCGCTGGTTCTGAGATAGGCGCTCCCGAAATGCCATGAGGTGTCGGCACCATAAAAGGAACCCCCATCGGGTGTAATTCGTTCAAGATCCGTGAAGATATCCCTGCCAGGAGCGGGCTGCTTCACTTCCCCGCAGGCGGAAAGAAGGATGACAAGGAAGATCCATGCAGGATGGATGAACTTTCTGGCAATTTTATTGGAAAATGGATTATCCGTAAACATTATTACTTTTGTAAAAGCGGATGAATCATTTTAAAACGCTGCAAAAGTACACTTATTTCTCAATTTTACTGCTGGTTGCCCGGATGGTTGTATGACTCCTGTGAAGAAATATCTCCTGATTTTGATGATGCTTTTCCTGAATCTATCTGGCAGCTGGGCCCAGGATCCATCCGGGGATACTTTCGGGGGAATGAAGAACGAACAGGGGATTTGCTTTGACCTGACCAGTGACAACGGATTTATCCTAACCGGAAATACCAGGAGCATGGGGGCTGGAAGCAATGATATTTACCTGGTGAAGGTCAATCAGTTCGGGGTAATGGAATGGGAATATCCATACGGGATCCAGTACCAGGATTTCGGGATGTGGGTGGGGCAGACCAGTGACAACGGATTTATCATAACCGGCTACAAGTGGGGCCAGGGATACGGCGGAGAAGATGTTGTCCTGCTGAAAACCGATCCGTACGGTGAACAGCAATGGAAGAAATACATCGGGCACCAGCACCGTGACCAGGGTTTCTGTGTCAGGGAGCTATCAGACGGGTACATCATCACCGGCCATACCATGAGCTATACAGAGCCGGGTGACATCTATGTAGTGAGAACGGATACCGAAGGGGAGGTGATTTGGGACAACTATTTGGGAACCAATCAGATAGATTATAGTTATGACATCACCCCCACCCCGGATGGCCAGTTTATCGTTGCAGGCACCAAAGGCGGATTTTACAACGTAGACCTGACCATCTTCCGGATGCCGGATTGCGACGCCCTGCTTGTCCGCATCGACGGTGAGGGGGAGCAGGTCTGGCAAAAGCTTTATGGCGGAGACGGGCATGACTGGTTCTGGGCGGTAAGGCCGGCTCCTGACGGCGGATATTACTGTTTTGGATCCACCCAGAGCTATGGTGAAGGCAGTTTCGACATGTACCTGGTGAAAATCAGCGAAGAGGGAGAAGAGTTGTGGCATCAGACCTTCGGGGGCAGTCACTTTGATTACGGTCAGTCGCTCGGGATCTCTCCCGACGGAAGTCTATTTCTTTTAGGCACAACGCAGAGCTTCGGACAAAACGGGTCCACCGACCTGTACCTGGTCAAGACCGATCCAGCGGGTAACAAGATCTGGTCGCTGGTGATCGGGGGGGATTTTTCGGATTACGGGCACTGTGTAAGGGCTACCCCTGAGGGTGGATGTGTCATCCTGGGTGATTACCAGTGGGCAGATGAGACCAGGGACATGTACCTGATCCGGATCGACAGCCTGGGCAATATTGTATCGCTGGGCAATGATGACGATCTGACAGGAGGGGACAATCTCTTCATCTATCCGAATCCTTTCTCGCACCAGGCCACCCTGCTGGTCAAAGACAGTTCAGCCATGAAAGGATTTGATCTGAAGATCTTTAATCAGAACGGCCAGCTTGTCGAAAAAGAAGATAACCTGCAGTCCCAGATCGTTCCCATCAGTCGCAGGCGGATGGAGTCGGGTGTTTACGTCATCCGGATAAGCTTTCCCGACACGCCCGGGAAGGTACTGAAAGGAACCTTTATCGTTTACTGATCTTTCCCTGCTGCGAGATCAGCAGACTGTCGAGGTTGTGGAACTGCCAGGTCATGGTCCGGCCGGGCAGGGCATATTCAAAGATCAATACCTCATCTTCGGGTGATTCGTTCAGCCCGACACCCATAAAATGGATCCCGTCCTCGGAATCCATCAGAAAATGCTGACCTCCCATGTCGCCCAGGATGCAGATCACTTCGATCCCCCTGCTCTTCACTTCCACAAGCCGGGGGTAAATGGCGTTGACAAAGGTACTGTTGGGGGAATCGCAGTTGGCGTTCCAGTAAACGAAATCACTCTGGGCGTAGGTGGCCGGATTGGGCAGGTTGGGCACTCCACGCCAGATCCCATGGTGCATGATCAGCACCAGGTGGGAGGAGGATTGAATGGTATCGCACACATCCATGATGATCCGGTACTGTTTCTCCACGTTTTCACAATCTGACGGGACAAGGTTCGTATTCATCACGATCGCGGTGATGCCCTGGTGATAGTGGGTATAATAGGTGTCGCGGCCGGAGAACTCCTTGAGCCATTCGTAGTTGCCGTTCCGGGCATCATGGTTCCCGAGCGTCCAGTAGGTGGTCGGTTTGCCCAGATCGAAGATAGAGTCAATGTACTGGATCGTGGAATACAGCAGCGTGGCTTCGGAGCATACATCACCGCCCAGCCAGACACCATCAAAGCCTGACATATCAAGCTGCTCTACCCTGGGGTCGATCTTGTTTCCTGCCGTATAGAATTTATAGATGTGCCCCATGAAAAGGTACTGCAGGGTATCCTGTTGCCCGGCAGCCAGGAGCGGTATCCATATCAGGATGGCCAGGAAGGGTCCGATGATATTACTTCTTCTTTTCATTCAATTTTTTATCCACCATCCAGACTGCGTCGAGATGGATCATTTCGTCAACGGTGACATTTCTTTTAGCGGCCTTTTCCCTGATCAGCTCCATCCAGTCCATGTTGCCACGGATGTTCCGTTCAGCCTCCGCGATCATGGCCGCCCTTTCGCCGGCCGCCTGCCTGCCCTCCACCGTGATCATATCATACACCTGATCCGTGAATCCAAAATCAAATTTAGACAATGTGGCGTCAGTGGCCATTAAAATTACAAAATCCGCTGATTTCAGTTCAGCCGGGATGTCAAGATTTTTCACCAGCTGGTCCTGGGGATAAGGACCGTAGGCTGCACGGAAATAATACCAGAACTTGTCCTGTCCGTAAATTTTCTGGGTGATGCCCCTGCCAAACAGGTTCCAGTTATAGCTGTCGGCGATGGTGATGACGATTGGTTTGAACGTACCGGCATCCTCCCTGTAGTAGAAATCAGGATACGGCATGGGATAGTGCGGAACCCCAAACAGCAGGTTCATTCCTTTGGCAATGTCCTTGTCGGGATCCTGCAGGTCGTTCGACATCCTGACGTTGCTCCATCCAAAATCTACCATTGGTTTATTTTTCACCTGCTCCATATACCCGATGATAGAATCCATAAACAGTGCCTCGCCGTAATTGCTCCAATGGATGCCAGTCTTGGGATAGAGGGGGTAAGGCGCGTTGTCCTTCATCTGCACGAACCAGTGATTGACATCCATAAAGCGGATCTGCTTTTCCTTCAGCCTCTGCATGAGGTATTCCTGGTTGGTGGTATCCTTTTGCCAGGGTTTGAACTTATCGGGGATGTACTCCGGTAAAAATGTACCCTTTCCCGGGGCGAAGATGACCAGCAGTGTGGTGCCGTTCTTGTCGAGGCTGTCGCTGATGGCCTTCAGTTTTTCAGCGTACCTGTCCCATTTTTCAGCTCCCGAGAAATCCCTCCCAAGATACGCTTTGATATAAAAAACCTCGTAAAGAAAGCCTTTCTTTCCGAGGATGACATCCTGGGCGAGAGCCATGTTGAAACAGGAAAAGGCGATCTGGTTGTTGAGCCTGACCAGTGCGGGACGGAATCCGATATGCTGTTCAAAATAGGGAATGTACTGATCCTGGAATGTGCCGTGAAAAAAATCATGGAATGAAAACGCGGGTTCTTCGGGCAGCACATAGGATCCTTCAAGGGATTTCACGCCAACCACCGGCACTATTTTCTGGAAGAGGGGCAAAAAGAGCACCACTACAATGACAATATAAGTGATGTATTTTATCCTTGTCATTGGATCAAAAACGAAAATAGATGAATGGATTGAATCCCTGGGAAGTGATGGAGCTGGCGCTTATGATCAGCAGAAGGAGTCCGGCTGCGGCCATGGCCAGGATGATCCGGTCATTCTGTTCCTTACCGAAGATCCTCACCTGCCAGGCTTCTATTGTCCTGAATCCGCCGAAGAAGGCAAACAGTGCTCCCAGTACCAGCATGGCCCAGAACCTCGGATCAAAGGCAAATGATGAGGTGGTAAAATCAAAGGAGAACATCTGCTGCAGGTATGTCCAGGCTGCAGGAAGGCCATCCGACCTGAAAAGCACCCAGCCGGTGAGGGTGATGATGAACGTGATGACAATGCTGGGTATTTTCCCGATCTTCTTATAAACTCTTAAAAGGAAAAGGCGGTCGAGGACCAGGAATGTCCCGTGGAAGGCGCCCCAGACCACAAAATTCCAGGCCGCCCCGTGCCAGAGGCCGGAAAGGAGAAACACCAGCCACAGGTTGAAATACATCCTTTGCGTGGTAACACGGTTCCCTCCGAGCGGAATGTACAGATAGTCCTTCATGAAGCGGCCCAGGGTCATGTGCCACCTGCGCCAGAACTCGGAAATGCTCTGCGATATGTAGGGATTGTTGAAGTTCTCCGGGAAATCAAATCCGGTCATCCTGCCCAGTCCGATGGCCATATCCGAGTATCCTGAAAAATCGTAATAGATCTGGAAGGCATACGCTACTACGCCGATCCATGCCAGGGGTGTGGTCAGCTCGGTGGGAGAAAGAGCAAAAACCTT
The DNA here is from genome assembly GCA_022711405.1 of Bacteroidota bacterium. Classification (GTDB taxonomy): domain Bacteria; phylum Bacteroidota; class Bacteroidia; order Bacteroidales; family JAGONC01; genus JAGONC01. The sequence goes on along the minus strand of JAKLFC010000002.1, from coordinate 434,276 downwards.
GTCCACATATTCACCTAATACATTGGCAATCAGCACCTTTTTGGCCAGGCCAATGGTAAACCTGAAAAATCCTGTCAGCCGGTTATCCAGGGTCTCGTTGGCATGACGATCGTTGATCTGGTCGGCCACCTCCACATACCGTACGATGGGTCCGGCGATCAGCTGAGGGAACATCAGGATGTACATGGCGAAATCCCAGACATTACCGAGGGGCTCATGCACCTTGCGGTACACATCAATGGGGTAGGTCATTTTCTGGAAAGTGAAAAAGGAGATGCCAATGGGAAGGGCCACTCCTGCCCATGAAATTTCTCCTGCCCCGGCACTTTGCAGGATGCTGTTCAGGTTATCGATAAAAAAATTGGCGTACTTGAAATAGCCCAGGAGGGCAATGTTGTGAATGACCGACAGGGTAACGATCTGTTTTCTCTTCCTGCCTGTGCTCCGGTGCATCCATCTGACCAGGTAAAAATCCAGGGTGATGGAAGCCAGTACGATGAAAATGAACGTTGGTGCGCCCCATGCATAGAAAAAGATGCTTGCCACCAGCAGGATGATGTTCTTGTACCGTTTGTCGGCCAGGTAATATGCCAGTAAAAAGACGGGCAGAAAATAAAAGATGAAGAGGCTGCTGCTGAATACCATATCAGATCCTGCTAAAACTCATCCTCGCCATAACTCCCTTGTTTTCCCGTACCCTGTCCACCTGTGCAGTCAATGTTCACAGAGAGGGGGTGCAGCGGTTTTTCAAAATCTCCGGTGGAGACATGAAGGTTGGGGTCGCCGTATATTTTTTTCATATAGATGGCCCAGATCGGTAATGCGGTATTGGCACCCTGTCCGAGGGTCAGCGACCGGAAATGTGCGGCGCGGTCCTCGCAGCCTGCCCATATCCCGGTCACCAGTTCCGGCGTCATACCGATGAACCATCCGTCCGACTGATTCTGCGTGGTTCCGGTCTTGCCGGCGATGGGATTGGTGAATCCGTACTTGTAGCGCAACCGGATCCCTGTGCCCGTCTGCACTACGCCTTTCATCAGCTCGATCATCAGGTAGGCGGTTTCCTCGCTCATGGCCTCATTGATCCTGGGAATGAACCTTTCCAGCACATTGCCATATCCGTCTTCGATGCGGGTGATGAAGATCGGCTCGATATAGACGCCTTTGTTGACAAAGGTGTTGAGCGCTCCCACCATTTCATACAGCGATAGATCGGCAGAGCCAAGGGCAATGGAATAAACAGCCGGAATCTCGCTGGTAACGCCCATCTTCTGGGCGATCTTGATGACCGCTTCGGGCGAGTAATGCTTCATCAGAAACGCAGAGATCCAGTTGTTGGAGTGTGCCAGGGCTTCCCTCAGGCTGATCATCTGACCCAGTTTGTATTCAGAGGTGTTTTTGGGCTCCCAGAGACTGCCGTCGTACAGCTGGATGCTGTAAGGTATATTGGGAACCTCCGTACAGGGGGAGAACTCGCCTTCCTGCATCGCCAGGGTGTACAGGAAAGGCTTGAAAGTAGAACCCACCTGGCGCTTCCCCACCGTCACATTATCGTACTGAAAAAATTTAAAATCCGGCCCTCCCACATAGGCCCTTACAAAGCCCGTATTCGGTTCCACCGACATCAGGGCTGCGCGGTAGAGGTACTTATAATACCGGATGGAATCCATCGGGCTCATGACCGTATCAATGGGACCACTCCACGAAAATACCGTCATGGGGATCCGTGTGTTGAAAACCAGCTGGATCGAATCGTCGGGCGTCCCTGCTTCTTTCAGGTTGCGATACCGGTCGCTGCGTTTCATGGCCTGCGTCATCAACTTTTTGATCTCCGAGGCAGGATCAGAATCAGGGAAGACAAAAGGAGCGTTGGGCACGTTTTTCCAGTGCTTGTAAAAATCCGGCTGGATGTCGCGGCTCAGGTGTTCCCTGACTGCTTCTTCAGCGTACCGCTGATACACCGAGTTGATGGTGGTATAGATCTTCAGCCCGTCCTGGTACAGGTTGTAGGGTGTTCCGTCGGCCTTTTCATGCGTTTCGCACCACTCGTTCAGCTTGATCCGGATGGCTTCCCGGAAATACTGAGCGATACCGGAAGTATGATCGAGGATCATGTACTTCGACATATCAAGGGGCAACTGCCGAATGGAGTCGTACTGTGCCTGGGTGATGAATTCGTACTTTTTCATCTGTCCCAGCACTGTTTCCCTCCTTTGCAGCGCCCTGTCGGGGTGCCTCACCGGGCTGTAATAGGAAGGGGCTTTCAGGATCCCGATCAGCAGGGCTGATTCCTCGATGGTCAGGTCAACGGGTTCCTTGTTGAAGAAGGTTCGTGATGCCAGCCTGGCACCAAAGGCCTGGCTGCCAAACGATACCGAATTCAGGTACATCGCCGCGATTTCCTCCTTGGTATAATTACGCTCCAGCTTGGTGGCCGTGATCCATTCCTTCAGCTTGAACAGCACCAGCTCGGCCTTTCCGATATCGGGCTTGCGGGGAAAAAGATTTTTGGCAAGCTGCTGTGTGATGGTGCTCCCCCCACCCATATCCTGCCCGGTCACCAATCCGAAGGCTACCCGGAAATTGGCCTTGAAATCAATGCCAGAATGACGAGAAAAGCGTATATCCTCGGTGGCCAGAAGGGCGTTGATCAAATGTGGGGAGATCTCCCGGTAGGTCACGTTCGACCGGTTCTCGATATAATAGGTCCCAAGGATCTGCTGATCCGCCGAAATGATCTCTGATGCCAGATTGCTCCTTGGATTCTCAAGCTCTTCGAACGATGGCATGAATCCAAGCCACCCCATGGAAATGATCAGGAATAGTAAAAAGATGAAGACAATGACGGAAAAGTAAAATATCCAAAAATTCTTAATGTATTTTCTGGAGTCCCCGGATGTTTGCTTTGACTTCATGGCAGGCTTTCCCATACGGCATTAATACCTTTCGATTCGCAATCCCACATCGTGTACCCCTTTGAGGTAGTTCTCCCTCATCGCTTGTTCGATCCGGAAGACATAGGTTCCTTTTTCCGGCAGATGGATGCCCTTTCTAAACGGATACCGGTTGTCCTTTATTTTACCAAGTCCTTTTCCCAGCCATCTGCCAGAAGGATCAGCCAGCACATACTCAACAGTGTCCCTGTAAAGCTGGCCATCGGGGAAACGCGACAGAACAAAAAAATAAATGTTACTGAAAGGGTAATCGTTGGTATGCCTGAGACTGATGTACAGGTTATAAATGGAGATGGTGTCGGTGATCTCCACCCTGAATTCCTTACCGTCACGCGGGATCCATCCTTTGGGGTCTACCGCCGCATTCCTGTCGAACACCCGATTCGGATCACACGCACACAGGATCATCACCAACACACCAGCAATCAAATATTTATGTGCTACCATACTGATACCCCTACGGGGTAGTAATTCGATATATACCTTTGTGCCTTATCCCCTAAATAACCACCGAGATCTCATCTCCCCTGTCAAACCGTCTGAGATCATCCTGTCCAACCACATTTTCAAAGTCTACTTTTTGTTCTTTTATCTTGGCGAAGTCTTCCAGCTTGTCAGGATAATTTCCCCTGCTGTTCTGTTCGATGATCTCGCTCACCTTTTCGACCGGAATGGCCAGCAGATTATTGGGATCCGCCACATAGGAATACCACATGATCTGGTTGAAAATATCTGTCTTCTGGTGAACGGCTTCTCCTTTTTTGGTTTTCAGGATGATTTCGTTGTTGGGGAAATGTTTCAGTGCATCGAGGTACACTTCGTATTCGTAGCCGAGGCAGCATTTGAGCTTGCTGCACTGCCCGGCCAGTTTCTGCGGATTGGGCGACAGTTGCTGAACGCGGGCCATATTGGTGCTGACCGACCGGAAGTCGGTAAGCCATGTCGAGCAGCACAGTTCCCTCCCGCAGGTACCGATCCCTCCCAGTCTTCCGGATTCCTGCCTGACACCGATCTGGCGCATCTCGATCCTCACCTTGAAGTTCTCTGCCAGCACCTTGATCAGTTCCCTGAAGTCGACCCTTTCATCGGCCGTGTAATAAAAAATGGCCTTGGTGCCGTCGCCCTGGTACTCCACATCATTGATCTTCATTTTCAATCCGATCCGTGAGGCGATCCGCCGGGCCCTGTGCATGGTCTGGTCTTCCTGGGCCACCACGCTGATCCACTTTTCAATATCGGATATCCTGGCTTTGCGGTACACTTTCTTCATCTCTTCAGAGGCAGGATTGATCCTTTTCCTGTGCATCTGGATCCGGACAACCTCACCCGTCAGGGTGACGATCCCGATATCGTGCCCCGGAGAAGCCTCCACGGCCACAATGTCGCCCGCATGGAACCACATACCCTCGGGGATCCTGTAAAAATCCTTCCTGCTGTTCTTAAAGCGCACCTCAATACAGTCAAATTTAAGCTGGGATTCTGGAAGGACAATGTCTTTGAGCCAGTCATAACTGTCCAGTTTACTGCAACCATGGGCATACCCCGACTCGTTATGGTACTGCAGGCGGGGTGGCTGGTTGCAGCCACGTGATAAAAAGGGTTTTTCACCGTTATTACTGATCTGCTCTTCCATGGAATGAACCTTCGGCCTGCAAAGGTATAAATTTAACTGATCATTATCTGCCGGGCTTCATTTTTAGCAGCTTACCAAAGGTCAGCGACAGGTCCATGAACAACAGGGAGGGATTGGCATTGCGTTCAATGTGAAACATGGCGCGGTTCAGTTCATCTGCAAACAGTACTCCATTGGCCGGGTGAATAAACGGCGCAAAGTTACGGGCAAAGTCATTTTCAGCACGGGAAAGCCGTGAGAGCGCCGGATCGCCATACGGCAGCATCAGGCATTCCCTGATAAAGCGAAGAGCATACTGAAGGAAGTTTTTCTGCCGTTCTCTTCCCTGCACCGTAAGGGCTTCAATGAATTCCGACAGACCGGCTGCTTTTTGCTGATAGCAAAGCCGCATCCACTGGGCAAACTTTTCAAAAAGATCCGTTTCCTGCTGGTCGGAACTCCATCCGTAAGCCAGGTTCAGATTTCCGTCCACCTGGCGAACCACAGCATTCAATTCCTCTTCGGGGCTAGACACCCTGGAGCGTAACACTTCACGCACTGCTGCATCGCCGGCCTTGAAAAATTTCACAGGCTGTGTGCGCGACAGGATCGTGGAGATGATCTGATCATGGCTGGCGCTGATAAGAATAAAAAGGGTCTTGTCGGGGGGCTCTTCCAGGATCTTGAGGATCTTGGGTGCCGCCGCGTGATAAAGCTTTTCTACCATCCAGATGATCATCACCTTGTACTCAGCTTCATACGCTTTGTAATTCAGTGTTCTGATGATCTCATTGCAATCATCGGCGTTGATAATGGCCTGCTTGTTCTCGATATTAATCTTCTCATACCAGTCGTTGAGTGAAACATAACATCCCCTGCTGATCAGCAATTCACGCCATTCCGGCAAAAACTCCCTCGTGACAGGATTTTTGGTGACCTTCTTCGTGACCGCCACCGGAAGGATGAAATGAAGGTCGGGATGAATGAGCTTTTCATACTTGAGGCAGGAAGGGCATTGGCCACACGAATCCTCCCCTGTCCGGCCGGAGCAGTTGATATACTGTGCATAGGCAATGGCCATCGCCAGTTTGCCGGATCCTTCAGGCCCGTAAAACAGCTGCGCATGGCTGATGCGGCTCTCTTTCACCGTTTGGATCAGCCGGCGCCTGATAGTTTCCTGTCCGTGGATAAAGGAAAATCTCATGAATTGTCAATTGTCAATTGTCAATTGTCAATTGTCAATCCCATTAAACATTGTACATCGACAATCGACAATCGACAATTATACAGTCTTTTGTCCGCAGACCTTGGCTTTCCAGAATTCGCGGTTCATCCGCGCAATGTTGGTGATCCTGATCCCTTTGGGGCATTCGGCCTCGCAGGCATACGAGTTGGTGCAGTTGCCGAATCCCAGTTCGTCCATTCGGGCCACCATCCGCTGTACACGGCGCTTGGCTTCCACCTTTCCCTGGGGGAGCAGGGCAAACTGTGACACCTTGGCCGAGACGAACAGCATGGCGGAGGCATTCTTGCATGCCGCCACGCAGGCTCCGCAGCCGATGCAGACTGCTGAATCGTACGCCTCGTCGGCATGCTCCTTTGATACCTTTGTGGTGTTGGACTCTGTGGCCTGACCGGTATCCACCGAGACATATCCTCCTGCGACCAGTATCTTTTCCAGGGCGGTGCGATCCACGATCAGGTCCCTGATCACAGGGAATGGCCTGGCGCGCCATGGTTCCACCACAATCGTCTGCCCATCCCTGAAAACACGCATGTACAAATGACAGGTGGTGGCCAGTTTCTGCGGCCCATGGGGGTATCCATTGATATACAATCCACAGCTGCCGCAGATCCCCTCCCTGCAATCATGCTCGAATGCCACGGGCATCTCTCCTTTTTCAACCAGCATCCCGTTGAGTGAATCCAGCATTTCCAGAAACGACATTTCAGGGGATACGCTGTCCATGTCGTACGTGACAAACTTTCCTTTTGCAGTGGCATTTGGCTGGCGCCAGATCTTGAGCCTTACTTTCATGATGGATATCGTTTATTATTGATAGCTTCTTTCCTTTAATTCGACATTTTCAAAGACCAGCGGTTCCTTATGCAGTACCGGTGCACTGCCGTCGCCTGTATATTCCCAGGCCGCAACGTAGGAATACTGTGAATCGATGCGTTTGGCTTCTCCGGAACCGGTCTGGCTCTCCTCGCGGAAATGAGCCCCGCATGACTCCTTTCGGTCCAGGCCATCGGTGATCATCAACCTGGCAAGGCCGAAAAAATCAGCCACGCGAATGGCTTTTTCCAGCTCCTGGTTCAGTTCCCGGGAAGTGCCCGGTACCCTGACATCCTTCCAGAATTCCTTTTCCAGTTCTTCCACCATGCCATAGGCTTTCTGAAGACCTGCTTCGTTGCGTGCCATCCCGCAATAGTTCCACATGATGTTGCCCAATCGTTTATGGAACGACAGGGCTGTTTTTTTCCCGTTGACCTTCAACAGCTTATCAATCCTTTCGGCGACAGTTTTCTCTGCCTCCTCAAACGCCTTGTTGTCGGTGGAAATACGCGGGGTACGGATCTCACCGGCGAGGAAGTCGCTGATGGTATACGGAAGGATGAAATAACCGTCACCGGCGCACTGCATCAGGGAAGAGGCCCCCAGCCTGTTGGCGCCATGATCCGAAAAATTGGACTCCCCGATGGCAAAAAGCCCGCTGATGGTGGTCATCAGTCCATAATCCACCCACAGGCCTCCCATGGTATAGTGCCCTGCAGGGTAGATGCGCATGGGTTCTTCATAGGGATCGCTCCCCGTGACGCGATGGTAGAGTTCAAAAAGATTTCCGTACTTGGCCGCAATGGCCTTCTTGCCCTGCTTCAGGATCGCGTCCTTGAAGTCCAGGTATACCGACAGGCCTGTGGGGCCCACGCCATATCCTGCATCGCAGCGTTCCTTGGCAGCACGGGAGCCCACATCCCTGGGCACCAGATTGCCGTAGGCCGGATACCTGCGCTCCAGGTAGTAATCTCTGTCCTCCTCAGGAATATTGTTGGGGTGTCGCTTGTCTTCCTTGTCCTTCGGCACCCAGATGCGCCCGTCGTTGCGAAGGGATTCCGACATCAGGGTTAGCTTCGACTGGTATTCATTCAGCACCGGCAGGCTGGTTGGATGTATCTGAACAAAGCTCGGATTACCGAAGAAGGCTCCCCGTTTATAGGCTGCCCAGGCAGCGGTCGCATTGGAATTGACAGCCAGCGTGGAAAGATAATAAATGGTTCCATAGCCTCCGGTGGCCAGCACCACGGCATGGGCGGCATGCCGCTCAATCTCCCCGGTGACAAGGTTCCTCGCCACAATGCCTCTTGCCTTACCGTCGATGATCACAATATCCAGCACATCCCTCCGGGCATACATTGTTACCATTCCCTGGTCTACCTGGCGGCACAATCCCGAATAGCAGCCCAGCAACACCTGCTGCCCTGTCTGCCCCTGGGCATAGAAGGTGCGTGAGACCTGGACACCGCCAAAGGAACGGTTCGCCAGCGTTCCGCCATATTCCCGCGCAAAAGGTACCCCCTGTGCAACCAGCTGATCAATGGATGCATTGCTCACCTCAGCGGCACGGTATACATTTGCCTCCCGTGAACGGTAATCGCCCCCCTTGATCATGTCGTAAAACAACCGGTAGACACTGTCGCCATCGTTCTTGTAGTTCTTTGCCGCATTGATCCCGCCCTGCGCTGCCACCGAATGGGCCCTCCGGGGCATATCCTGATAACAGAAAACCTTTACATTGTACCCCATCTCACCCAGCGTGGCGGCAGCCGAACTGCCTGCAATGCCGGTACCCACCACAATGATGTCCAGCTTCTTACGGTTGGCAGGATTCACAAGCCGGGCGTGTTCCTTATAATGGGTCCATTTTTCGGCCAGAGGACCCTGTGGTATTTTGGAATCTAGTTTCGTCATTGTTGTTGTGGTTTTTTCAAAAAACAAGAAAATAAAGCGGTATACAGATAAATCCAAGCGGAACGATGATGGAGTACAGGTACCCGATCCAACGTATGATGGGCGAGTACTTGCTGTGATTCAGGCCCAGAGACTGGAACGCCGACTGAAAAGCATGGCTGAGATGAAATCCCAGCAGGATGATCAACACAATGTACAGGATGGCATACGGCGTATTGGAAAACAAATTGACCGCCATAGGATAGAAATCATGGTCGCCACGAACCGGTGCCTGACCGCTGGGAGCAGCCGTCCACCCCAGTTTGACAAAATAGAAGTTGATAAAATGGATCACCAGGAAGATCAGGACGATGATCCCGGTATGGATCATGAACTTGGAAAAGAAAGAGGTCTGAGACCATCCCCCCTTTTTGTATCTTCTGGGCCTGGCCATCCAGTTCTGAACCTGGAGGATGACTCCGTATGCCATGTGGATGATGAACGTCGAAAAAAGAACGACCTCGAACACCTTTACCACCAGATTGGAGGTCATAAATTTCACGGCCTGCCCGAAAATCTCCTGATGATTCACATGTATGGGCAGAATGAACAGGTTGATGCCCAGGTGCACCAGAAGGAACAGCACAAGGAATATCCCCGCAAAGGCCATGATGAATTTCTTTGTAATGGATGACTGCTTGATCATTTCCCCTGAGTTTAAGTGTCAAAAAATAGATGATTGATCTTCTGATTAAAGAAAATTTAGTTCTTTTGTAAGTGGATGCGAACAAAATTAGGACATGTTATTTGAATAACAATTGAAGGGGATTTATTTTTAGCGATTATAAATAATCAGAGCGAAATCTTTCACAAGACTGTATGAGATACGAATCCATTGATTCTGAGCTTTTTAAGCGAAATCGCGGGAAGCTCAGAACGATATTACCCAAAAATGCGCTGGTCGTGGTCAATTCCAATGATGAATTGCTGCGTTCAGGAGATCAGTATTACCCTTTTCGTCAGAATTCCGACCTTTTTTACCTGTCGGGTCTCGATCAGGAGAAATGCATCCTGACACTCTGTCCTGATCATCCTGGCGAGAAGCTCAGGGAGATCGTCTTCACCCTAAAGTCGGATGACCTGATCGCTACCTGGAACGGTCATAAATACACCCGGAACGAGATCAGGACCATTTCGGGCATTGAAAACGTTCAGTGGCTGGAAGATTTTGAGATCACGTTCCGCGACCTGATGGCTTCCGCCGATGTGGTTTTTCTCAACCAGAACGAGTACATCAAGCTCACCAATGAGGTGCCGCTGCGCGACATGCGTTTTGCACAGAAAGTCCGTGATGCTTTTCCCGTGCACCGGTACGAGCGCCTTGCTCCCCTTCTGACCGATCTGCGTCTGGTGAAGGAGCCTGAGGAGATCGCGCTGATCCGGCGCGCCTGTGACCTCACTGAAATGGCCTTCCGGAGGGTGCTGCGGTTTGTGGCTCCCGGCATCATGGAATACGAGGTGGAGGCGGAGATGACCCACGAATTCATAAGGAACGGCTCCAGCGGCCATGCCTACCAGCCCATCATCGGATCGGGGCCTAACGGACTTGTCCTGCACTATACCGCCAATCACGACCGCTGCCGTGACGGCGATCTCCTGCTGATGGACTTCGGAGCAGAATATGCGAACTATATCGCCGACTGCACCCGTACCATCCCCGTAAACGGCAGGTTCTCGTCGCGCCAGCGGCAATGTTATGAAGCTGTGCTCCGGGTTATGAAGCATGCAACCTCCTTCTTCGTGCCCGGGAACAGTTCCGACTTTGTGACACGGGAAACCCATAAGCTCATGGAAAAAGAAATGATCGGACTTGGCCTTTTCAGTCAGGAACAGGTCGACCGGCAGGATCCGGATAAACCGCTGTATTTCAAATACCTGATGCACGGGGTGTGCCATCCGATCGGACTGGATGTCCATGATGTCGGCAGCAAATACGCAACATTCAAAAAGGGAATGGTGCTGACGCTCGAGCCTGGACTGTACATACCCGAAGAAGGGATCGGCATCCGCATTGAAGACGATATCCTGGTGGATGATAAACCGGTCGACCTCATGGCATCCATACCCCGTGAGCCGGATGAGATCGAGGCGCTGATGCTGCGGTAGAAAGTTGACGGTTGACGGTTGGCGGTTGACGGTTGGCAGTTGGCAAAACCTGCAACTGTCAACCTAAAAGCCTGATGCCCTTGAACAATTTAACAATTTGACAATTTAACAATTTGACAATTTAACAATTTGACAATTTAACAATTTAACAATAAATCATTTAACCATGTTCAGCAAAACCCTTTACATCAGCCGGCGCAAGAAGCTTTCGGCAAAGATCCGTTCCGGTATCATCCTGATTCCGGGGAACACAGAAGCAGCCATGAATTATCCGGCAAATACCTATCATTTCAGGCAGGACAGCAATTTCCTGTACTTTTTCGGCCTTGACCAGCCCGACCTCATCGGTATCGTGGATGTAGATAACCACAGGGAATACATTTTCGGTAATGACACCGATATGGAAGACATCATCTGGATGGGGCCACAGCCTGCCATTAAAGACCTGGCTTCAGAGGTGGGCGTAGAAAACACAGCTGCCTTCGGCAAGGCGGCCGAATTGGTGGCCACCGCCATAAAATCGGGACGAAAGATCCATTTCCTGCCCACCTACCGTGGCGAACAGGTGATCCTGTACCATAAACTGCTGGGACTGATCCATTCTCGCGTGAACGATTACGCTTCTCCGGAGCTGATCCGCGCGGTGATAGAGCTGCGCTCGGTGAAAGACCGGTTCGAGGTGGCAGAGATCGAAAAGGCTGTCGGAATTGCCTATGATATGTTCACCACCGGAATGAAAATGGCCCACCCGGGGGTATATGAACGTGAAATCGTGGGAGTAATGGAGGGGATCTCTGTGGCAGGAGGCAATCCGGTATCATTCCCGGTCATCCTTTCGATCAACGGACAGACCCTGCACAATCATAAACATGGCAACAAACTGGTACCCAACCGAATGCTGGTGATGGATGCCGGATCGGAAAGCCCGATGCACTATGCAAGCGATATCACCCGGACAGTACCGGTGGGCGGTACATTCTCATCAAAACAAAAAGAAATCTATCAGGTCGTGCTGAATGCAAACCTCGCCGGTATAGAAGCCATGAAACCCGGGGTCACGTTTAAAAGCATACACCTGCTGGCTGCCCGAACCATCGCCCAGGGCCTGAAAGAGATCGGCCTGATGAAGGGGAATGTGGATGAAGCCGTGGCCAACGGAGCCCATGCGCTGTTCTTTCCCCATGGACTGGGCCATATGCTCGGACTTGATGTTCATGACATGGAGGGGCTGGGGGAAAACTACGTCGGCTACGACCATACAGTGCAACGCAGCGACCAGTTCGGACTGGCCTACCTGCGTATGGCGAAAACCCTGATCCCGGGGTACGTACTGACCGTCGAGCCGGGTATCTATTTTATACCGGAACTGATCGAACAGTGGAAAGCTGAAAAGAAATTCACACAGTTCATCAACTATGAAAAAATAGCCGGCTATATGGAAATCGGAGGTGTCCGTATCGAAGATGACGTCCTGGTGACACCAGAAGGGCACAAGGTATTGGGCAGACCCATCCCAAAAACGGTGAAAGAGATCGAAACGACCGTAAGACCGTAATCATCTGTCAACCTTAATTTCTTACAAAGATGGCCTTGATGATCTGCATGGCCATCTTGGGATTCTCCTTCAGCCGGCGGGTTGAGTACCCAAACCATTGTTTCCCGTAGGGAACGTAAACACGCATGGGGTGGCCTTTCTCCACCAGCGCTCTCCTGCGCTCGGGGGTGACACCGTACAGCATCTGAAACTCATACTTGTCCCGTGGGACATTATATTTCTCGATCAGGCGCAATGCCCCTTCGATCAGGGGAATATCATGGGTGGCAATGCCGGGGTAGACGCCATTACGGAACATAAACTCCAGGTTATCCAGATAATGCTGATTGACCTCCTGGTACTTTTTATAGGCAATCTCGGCAGGTTCCACATAGATTCCCTTGCAAAGCCTGTAATTAAGAGGCACCTCCTTGCTGTGCAGGTCCATCAGATCCTCAAGATCTTTGCCCGTGCGCTTAAGGTATGCCTGCACCACCAGGCCGACATTCTTCGGAAATTCGCGTTTCAGACGGCGAAAAAGGGCTATCTCCATATCCGTGCACTGCGAATCCTCCATGTCGATCCGGATGAAATTATTGTATTTCGCTGCCCGCTCAACGATTTCACGGATCTTACGATAACATACCTCCTGGTCCAGCAACAGACCAAACATGGTGGGTTTTACGGAAAGATTTCCGTTGATCCCGCTTTTATGAATCACATCCACCACGTTCAGGTATTCCACTTTATTTTCTTCAGCCTGATCCAGGCTGGTGATGAACTCTCCCAGCACATCCATGGTAACCATAATGCCATTTGCATTGAGCTCCTTCGACACCCGGATGGCATCGTCCAGCGTCTCTCCCGCTATATATTTTTTGGAAAAAATCCAGACGAATTTCTTCGGGAAATAAGGCAACATTGCAGCAATCATCTTATTGATCATACCTTCTGATTTTATGTGAAACTATTGTTAATAAAATAACAGACAAAAATAAATGATTTTTATTTACCCCTGGAATGGCAGCAGGTTTATTTTATACGGCTGTCCCCGGATGCCCGTGCCGTAACCGATATCACCTGCCTGCAACTGAAATCGCACGATGATTTATCTGAATACCAATATGAAAAGAATCGCAAAGCAGGTAGCTGGTTGAAAATGTGAAAAAAAATTACTACCTTTGCAGACCCTTTCGAAAAATCCCCGGCCTATGGAAAAAATCAAGGTTTTGTTTGTCAATCAGGAGATTACGCCTTATCTCAAAGAAAGTCACATGGGTAAGGTGGGGCGCTTTCTACCCCAGGGAATCCAGGAAAGGGGTAAGGAGATCCGCACATTCATGCCCCGGTACGGAAATATCAACGAAAGGCGAAACCAGTTGCATGAAGTGATCCGTCTTTCGGGAATGAATCTCATCATTGACGACACCGACCACCCGCTGATCATAAAGGTCGCTTCCATTCAATCCGCCCGGATGCAGATCTACTTCATTGATAATGAAGATTATTTCCAAAGAAAGGCTACATTTACCGATAAGGATGGGGGATTTTTTGAAGATAACGATGAACGGGCCATATTTTATTCCCGGGGCGTCCTGGAAACCGTGAAAAAACTGGGATGGAGTCCCGATATCGTTCACTGTCACGGTTGGATGACCAGTCTGATCCCTCTTTACATCAAACGGGCCTTCCGCGAAAATCCCCTCTTCAGCGAAACCAGGGTCATTTATTCTGTGTACAACGACGATTTCCCGGGAACCTTTAAAAAGGACTTCCATAAAAAACTGAAGATGGACGGGATCACCAGTGAAGATCTGAAACACTACAGGGAGCCAACCTACCTCAATGTCACCAAGGGAGCGATTCATTATTCGGATGCCGTGATCCTGGGAAGTGAAAAAATGAATCCTGAAATTCTGGAGCACCTGACTTCGGTCAATAAGCCCTATCTGAACTACATCCCCCTCGATCAGTGTGTGGATGCCTATTCGGAATTCTATGACAGGATTCTTTCCAAAGAGTTCACGGCCAAGTAAAATAATCCGGCATATTTACCGTTCTGGTGCAGAATCCAATGAATTTGAAACCTACTACCTCCTGTATCATCCTGGCTGCCGCAGGAATCGTTCTGCTGTTTTCATTTTTTACCTCCTGTAAAAAAGATCCACAGACCCTTGGATTTGACCTTGTGGAAAACAATCCGCTGGAAGTGGTTTTCTGCGACACGGTCACCGTGGTGGCTTACTCCGAGCTGGAAGATTCCATCCGTACCGACGAAACCACGTACAACCTGCTGGGCTCATTCTATGATCCGGTATTCGGAAAGACCTCGGCCGCCATCTTCACCCAGATCAGCCTGTCGACCACCAATCCTGATTTCGGTACCAATCCCCAGTGCGATTCCCTGGTGTTTTCCCTGCAATATACAGGTTACTACGGTGACACCACCGCCACTCAGACCATCCGGCTGTACGAAATAACAGAGAACCTTTACCTTGACACCGTCTACTATTCTTTCCAGACAGTGACATACGATGCCACTGAACTGGCATCGTATACGTTCGCCCCTCATCCCAACGATTCGGTATTGATCGATACCACTTATTACGAACCCCATCTGCGGTTTACCATGCCCCCGGCCCTTGGAGACAAGATCCTTACTGCACCCTCAACAGCCGTTGACAGCAACAGTTCGTTCAAGGAATATTTCAAAGGACTGGCCATCCTACCCGACGATATAGCCACCGCTCCCGGGGTGGGTGCCCTGCTGTATTTTAATTTTTATGCCAATATCTCACGCATCAATCTGTACTATCATAACGACGAAGAGGATTCACTGTCGTACCGTATTGCCCTGAACGCAACCTCCAATGCTCGTTTTGTGCACTTTGACCATTCCGGATACGAACAGGCTGATGCACTTTTCCGGCAGCAGCTTCTCCAGGGTGATCGTTCCCTTGGCAGCGAACAGGTATATCTCCAGTCCAATGCCGGAGTAAAGACCAGGATCAAATTCCCGCACCTGCTGAACCTGGTCAAAGACAATAAGATAGCCATCAATGAAGCGCAGCTGATCTTTTACAACCGGGATCCTGAAAGCCCATACGACCCTCCCAAGGAGCTGGCGCTGTACGGAACGAACGATAGCACCCTCTTTTACCTGGAGGACCAGTCGGAAGATGCAGATTATTTTGACGGTAACTACAACAAGCCCCGTTACCGGTTCAGGATCAGCCGTTATATCCAGGGAGTCCTCCTGGGCGAACAGGACAATACCGGCCTTTATCTCTTTACCACCGGAGCCTCCACGAACGCCACCAGGGTGATCCTGAACGGACCGGAAACCTCCGCTGACAGGATGGAACTGCGGCTCATTTATACAAAACCCAATATTTAATGGAGTGAGTACTGCTTAAACGTTTACATGTATGTGTGGTATTGTCGCTTATCTGGGTCATCAGCAGGCCTGTCCCATTCTTATCAACGGCCTTCGCCGTCTTGAATACCGGGGATACGACAGCGCGGGAATCGCAATCATCAACGAAACCATCCATCTTTACAAGAATCAGGGAAAGGTTGCCACTCTCGCCCAACGGATCGAAAACCTTCCTGTGACGGGAACCGTTGGAATCGCCCATACGCGATGGGCCACGCACGGACTCCCCAACGATGTGAATGCCCACCCTCATTTCTCACAGTCGGAGAACCTGGCCATCATTCATAACGGGATCATTGAGAACTATGCCACATTGAAAAAGATCCTGCAGGAAAGAGGGTACATATTCCGCAGTGAAACAGACACCGAGGTATTGATACAACTGATCGAAGACATTCTGAATAACGGCCGGGTCAGTCTTGTGGAGGCAGTACAACAGGCGCTGAATCAGGTGATCGGGGCCTATGCGATCGTCGTGATCTCCCGGAATGAACCCGACATGCTGGTGGCCGCCCGTAAGAGCAGTCCGCTGGTCATCGGGATCGGTAAAGGCGAATATTTTCTGGCCTCGGATGCAACCCCTATCGTGGAATACACCAAGGATGTGGTCTACCTGAATGATGAAGAGATCGCCATCATTAGAAGAAATGAGGATCTGAAGATCAAGACCATTAAGAATGCCGACAAGATCCCTTATATCCAGAAGCTTGAAATGAACCTGAGTGCACTGGAAAAGGGTGGTTTTGCCCATTTCATGCTCAAGGAGATCTTCGAACAGCCTGTTTCGGTCAGAGACAGCATGAGGGGCCGTCTTGACATTGACAACGGCATCATTTCCCTCGGGGGAATCAGGGATTACCTTCAGAAGCTGATACATGCCAGGCGGATCATCATCGTGGGCTGCGGAACATCGTGGCATGCAGGACTGGTTGGAGAGTATCTGATCGAAGAGCTTGCCCGGATCCCCGTGGAAGTGGAATATGCCTCAGAATTTCGTTATCGCAACCCGATCCTGTCGGAAAAAGATATTGTCATTGCCATATCCCAGTCGGGAGAAACGGCCGACACCCTGGCTGCCATTCAGCTGGCCAAATCCAAAGGTGCCACCATCCTTGGGATCTGCAACGTGGTGGGATCCAGCATCGCCCGAGAAAGTCACGCCGGATCTTACACCCACGCGGGTCCGGAGATCGGGGTGGCATCCACCAAGGCCTTTACGGCACAGGTTTCCATTCTTACCCTGTTGGCCCTCGAAATAGCCAAAGCCAAGGGAACCATCACCCATTCGCGGTTCTTTCAGATCATCCGTGAACTCGACAAGATCCCCGAAAAGATTGAAAAAGTGCTGGAGCTGAACGAACGGATCCTTGAGATTGCCAGGAACTACAGCCATGTCAGGAACTTCCTGTACCTGGGCAGGGGTTATAACTTTCCCGTGGCTCTTGAGGGCGCGCTCAAACTCAAAGAGATCTCCTACATCCATGCAGAAGGCTATCCGGCGGCTGAGATGAAACACGGCCCCATAGCCCTTATCGACGAAGAAATGCCCTGCGTGGTACTGGCCACCAACAAAGGAACCTACGATAAAGTAGTCACCAATATTATGGAAATCAAGTCCCGCAAGGGAAAGATCATCGCCATCGTAACCAGGGGCGACAGCCTTGTGAGAGAACAGGCCGACTACGTGATCGAAATACCGGAGACAGAAGAATTGCTGGTCCCGCTGCTGGCAACCATCCCTCTTCAGCTGCTTTCGTACCACATGGCCATTCTGAGGGGTTGCGACGTTGATCAGCCCCGCAACCTGGCAAAATCGGTCACCGTCGAGTAAAAACCTGTGACTGCTGACTGTTGACTGCTGACTGCTGACTGCTGACTGTTACAATCCTTCCCCAACTCCTTTCCAGTTCACCAGGTGCCAGAAATCAGCAATATAGTCGGGCCGGCGGTTCTGCTTATCAAGATAGTAGGCATGTTCCCATACATCGCAGGTGAGAAGCGGCGTAAGTCCTCTCCGGAGCGGATTGCCCGCATTGCTTTCCTGGACGATGGAAAGTTTTCCGTCAGGATGCCTTACCAGCCAGGCCCATCCGGAACCGAACAGCGTAGCTGCCGCCTGGGTAAATGCTTGCTTAAAGGCATCAAAGGATCCGAAGGAAGCTTCCAGCTGCTTCAGCAAAATAGCCGGGGGCTGCTGATCCACCTCGGGCGACAGGCTGTTCCAGTAAAAGGTATGGTTCCATACCTGTGCACCGTTGTTGAATATCCCGCCTTCGGCGTTCCTTACGATCTCCTCCAGGGAGCTGTTCTCGAACGGTGTGCCCTGAACCAGCCTGTTCAGGTTGTCGACATAGGTGCGATGGTGCTTGCCATAGTGGAATTCCAATGTCTGCTTCGAAATGAATGGCTCAAGGGCAGCCATTTCATAGGGTAATTTCGGTAATTCAAAAGCCATGATATCAGTTTATTAGGATTGGTGTTTTCTTAAGTGTCTCCAGTGCTTTCAGAAAGATCCTGTCATCCTGGTTAAGAACGGGATAGAACGCTTCATCATTGAATAAATTCCTGCCAACGTATGCTTTCAGCAATCGTGCAATCAGGTCGCGAGTCGGTTTCAGGTCACGATCATTCCTGGGAACGCCTTTGCTTTCACCGTAGACTACCAGCTGATCGAACAATGTGTTGTCAACAGTGAACTTTTCGATGAATACGGAGGCATCGGAATAGGAGGTCAGTAGTTTATCACGATTCTTATCAGCGAAATCATACGCAAACTGGTAGATCAATCCTTTGTTGATCAGCTGATTATAATATGAGTAATACTGTCCGGTATCGATGGGAACATAAATATCGGGCATGATCCCTCCGCCGCCGTACACCACTTTTCCGCCGGGAGTATAGTACTTGAGGGAATCGGGGAAACGGATGCTGTCCTGGTTGTTCAATTCTCCTGTCTTCAATCGCTGCAGAAGATCATCGTAATAGGCTTCCTCGCCATTGTTATAGGGCCGTTGTATGCATCTTCCCGTTGGGGTGAAATAACGTGCAACGGTAAGCCGCACGGCGGATCCATCGTCCAGTTCAAGTTGTTGTTGCACCAGTCCTTTTCCAAACGATCTGCGTCCGATGATGACACCCCTGTCGTTATCCTGGATAGCGCCGGCAAGAATCTCACTGGCAGAGGCTGAGCCCTCGTCAATAAGGATGGCTAGCGCCTGGTCTTCAAACTTACCCGACTGGGTGGCATAGGCATATTGCCGTGGCCGGTTGTTGCCCTCGGTGTAAACGATCAGTTTTTCGTTACCGAGAAATTCATCGGCCATTTTAATGGCTGATTCCAGGTATCCGCCCACATTCCCGCGAAGGTCAAGGATGAGACGGGTGCTGCCCCTTTCCTTTAGTTTTTGCAGGGCATCATCAACCTCCTCCGGGGTGGATAGTGAAAATTTGCTAACCTTGATATAGCCGGTCGAATCATCGGCCATATAGGAAATATCCACGCTGTAAAGGGGAATAATGTCCCTTGTAATGACGAAATCCAGGTCTTCGGCGAAGCCCGGTCGATGTACGGTAACCTTTACCCTGGTACCCCTGGGGCCTTTCAGTTTTTTGACTACCTGCTGATTATCCATTTTTATGGAGGCCACGATCGTATCGTTGATCTTTATGATCCGGTCTCCGGATAGCAGTCCGATCTTTTCCGAGGGTCCTCCCTGGATCACCTGGATCACATTGATCGTATCGTCAACGATGCGGAATTCGATCCCGATCCCTTCAAAGTTTCCGAGCAATGTTTCATTTGCGTCTCTGAGCATTTCGGCGCTCATGTACTGGGAATGGGGATCCAGTTCATCCAGCATGCCTTTGATGGCATCTTCCCTTAATTTGTCAGCAGAGGTGGAATCCACATAATCCTGTTCAATGAAACGAAGCACCTCCATAACCTTATCGTTGCGAAAAACAGGGATCGCAATCCTCTCGTCGGTTCTGTCAAAGTACCTGACCAGCAGGGTACCTGCATAGATACCTATGATCAATACCAGCAGGATCAGTAGGGGCAAACTGATCTTCATGCCTCCGGTCCGTTCATTCCCTGATTTTGATTCCATCATATTTTGTTTCAATGCCATTTTCAAACGAAATAACAATAAAAAGGGTTCCGTCGGATTCGTATTTCAGCCATTCCCCCTCCTTCAATCCCATGACATACCTTCCCTCCTCCCTGAGTTTTCCGTTACCCCAGTAATAGACGTGCTTACCGTTCGGATTGTCGTCAATGAAATCACCGCTGAAACGAAGCTGTCCGTCCTGGTAATAGGAGTTCCATGATCCGTTGCGAAGGCCGTTCCGGTAAGTGCCTTCTTCAACGCAACCATCAATGTTATAAAACCATTTACCTTCTTCGTTTCCTTCGAGGTATTCACCGGAAGTGACTATATTCCCGATGTCATCATACTCCACCGATGGGCCGTCAGCCAATCCATACAGGTAATTCTCCTCACGGTGCAGGGTACCCGTTGGGTAATACCATTTCCACGCACCATCCGCAAGACCGTCGGTGCTGTAATACCCTTCCTGTTCCAGTGTTCCGTCGGGATAGTAATATTTCCATCCTCCCACTTTGTTGCCTTTGTCGTAAATGCCTTCTGCCTTGAGCTGTCCATCGGAATAATATTCCTTCCAGGGTCCCTGTTTGATGCCTTCTTCGGTCATGATCCCCTGCCCTGTGATTTTTCCCTCCTTAAAGGTATAGGCAGTGAGGATGCGGCCATCTTCGGCGTATTCCCTCCGGATCCCTTCCGGTACTCCGTCCTTGTAACTGGCCACCGTTTTTATTTTTCCGCTGGGATAGTAATCGGTCCTGACATCCAGTTCCACCAGTTCAGCAACATTCTCCTGCAGGTTGTCGTCAATATATTTCTCCACCACCACAAGGTTTCCTTCTCTGTCATACTGTTTGAAGTATCCGTTCTTTTTATCATCCATGTAAGCGCCTTCCATCCGTATACGGCCGTTATCGTAAAAATAGATCCATCTGCCCTGTTTGAGGTTGTTCCTGTCTTTCCGGTTGATCTTATCGCGGTTGACAATAAATCCTTTTTTGTATTCGATCATGGTAATGATGGTACCGTCGGGGTCATATTCATACGCCATCCCGTCTTCTATGCCATTGACAAAGGGCACTCTCTTTTTGAGCTTACCGTCTGCATAATAGTACAGCGTTGAACCCTGCTTGACATCCTCGGTGAAATTTTCCTCAATGATTTCGTTTTCCTGATAGGTACGGCGTATTCCGTTCTTCTTATCATTCTTATAGGTGATCTCAAGGATCAGTTTTTCATTCTCATCGTAAAATTTCCAGATGCTGTCCAGCAGAAAGTTCTTCCGGTTGCCTTCGGATTTGAGCTTTCCGCTTTCATAGTATGTCTTCCAGTAGCCATCGGGCTGGCCGTTGACCATGGTTCCCTCGCTGGAGATCCGGCCATTTTCGTAATAGAGTGTGTTGAAACCGTTTGGATTGATCTGATTTTGCTGTGCAAAACCAGCACTAACATACAAAAAGAGAACAGCAGATAATAAATATTTCATATACAGTGGTCTTCCGGCTGAATACAGTAGCTTACAGTGGTCATTGGCTGATACGTACCTTTGTGGAAATTTCCAGCATGCGTTCGATGGGCCTCCTGGCCTTTTGGATCAGTTCACCGGAAAGAGTTATTTCCGGTCGTTCGTTTTTAAGGCATAAATATAGCTTTTCTACAGTATTCAGCTTCATGTACGGACAATCATTGCATGAGCAGGTCCGGTCGGCAGGAACGATAATGAATTCCTTTTGAGGTGACGCTTTTCGCATCTGGTGAAGAATTCCTGTTTCGGTAGCCACAATATAGGTTTGGGCGGTGTCTTTCATGGTAAACTGTAACAGGGCGGTGGTGGACCCGACAAAGTCGGCCAAAGCCAGTATCTGAGCCTTGCATTCAGGATGAGCGATCACTTTCGCATCGGGATGATCCCATTTTAACCGGATCACCTCTTCAGCCGACAGAATATCGTGCACTTCACAGGTTCCGTTCCACAACACCATGTCTCTGCCCGTTACCTGGTTCACATAACCGCCCAGGTTCTTATCCGGTGCAAAGATAATGGGTTGACCGGCAGGAAACGAATTGACAATCTGTACTGCGTTGCTCGAGGTACAGATCACATCCGACATGGCTTTGATGGCTGCTGAACAATTGATATAGGAAACAACCACATGGTCGGGGTATTTTTCACGGAATGCTGCGAATTCCTTCGGCGGACAGGAATCCGCCAGGGAACAGCCTGCTTCCGGATCGGGTAGAAGTACTTTGCTGTCAGGACTTAATATTTTGGCAGTCTCCGCCATGAAATGGACACCGGCAAATACGATGATCCCCGCCCTGATACCGGCAGCCTGCTGTGACAATCCCAGGCTGTCACCAACAAAATCAGCCAGATCCTGGATCTCAGGAACCTGATAATAATGGGCCAGCAAGATGGCATTTTTCTCCTTTTTCAGCCGTTTGATCTCTCTGATCAGTTTCTTATCATCCATGAGTGGTTGCGTTGATTCATGCTGTTTTAACAGTACGAATTAATACATAAACTATTATATAAATTATATATTTTATTATTAGTGCTGTTCATAGTGTTTAAAAATAGGTGTCTTTATTTTTGGTGATTTCAATGTTAAGAAACGGTTAACATCATTTGTCACAATGTAAACAGATATTCCAGTGATTATGCCGATGATAGCCATTTATTAACAGCCTGTTGATAATTCTCATTGTTGATAAAAAGATGGTAGTTTACCAACTTTTTCAGTTCATAAAAAGTTCACATCATTTCATAACATGACCGTTATTTTTACCCGGTTGTTTTTTTGTCAGTTTTTAGGTTTTTATAAATAGTTGATAACAAAAATAAACAGTTATTAACAATGTATTGTTTAAATATTTTAAAAAATTGATTTATAATTAAATAGAACAAAACAGAAACACATCCTCACGGTCCCCGGCATTCAGTACCAGATAGAAGGATGAACATCTCCGGGTATCGATTACTTTTGTGAAGATAATATTTTTTATGAAAACACTGGCCATTGGGTGTGATCATGCGGGTTATGAATTAAAGGAATATCTGAGGGAGAAACTTTTATCCCTCGGCTATGAGGTTAAAGATTTCGGGACATATAGTCATGACAGCGTTGATTATCCCGATATCATTCATCCCCTGGCGGAAGCCATCGACCAATGCCTGTATGAAACAGGTATCATCATCTGCGGTACAGGAGCAGGGGCTAGCATGGTTGCCAACAAGTACCGCGGAGTTCGTGCAGCATTGTGCTGGATGCCTGAAATAGCAGAACTTGCCCGAAAGCATAACGACGCCAACATACTGGCTCTTCCGGGGCGGTTTATTCATCCTGATGCAGCCTGGGAAGTTGTCAGTGTATTTCTTTCCACGTCGTTTGAAGGAGGACGTCATGAACGCCGGGTAAAAAAAATACCACCGATCCTGTAACAGCAAGCCATCCCATGTCGAATCAGCGAATACGATTTCTGGAGCAGTCAGAGCGCAAGGCCTTTGATACCGGCCACAGGAAAACCATCAACCATAATATTTCACGTTATGAGGATGCCCTGGGCAATGGTATCGTACAGTTTGCCAGCCTCGAAAATGCCAAAAAGAGAGCCGCCAATATCAAGCACAAGGTCATTGAGCATCTGGATGAGTACCTGATTGAATTTGAATCAAACCTCAAGCGCAGGGGAGGAAGGGTTGTGTGGGCATTGAACAGGAAAGACGCTGTCAGGGAGATCCTGCAGATCCTGCAGGAACATGATGTAAAAACGGTGGTCAAATCCAAGTCGATGACCACGGAAGAACTGGAGTTGAACGAAGCGCTGGAACGGCACAACATCGAACCCGTAGAGACAGACCTGGGGGAATATATTGTACAGGTTGCGGGGGAGAAGCCGTATCACATTGTTACTCCGGCGATGCATAAGTCAAAAGAGGATGTGGCACATCTCTTTCACGAGAAATTTGGCATTCCCGACACCAGCACTCCGGAGGAAATGACGGCTTTTGTCAGGGAGAAACTGCGGCAGAAATTTCTTCATGCCGATGCCGGGATCACCGGCGCCAATTTTCTGATCGCCGACACGGGTGCGGTCGCCGTCACTGAAAACGAGGGAAATGCATGGATGTCCATGTCTTTTCCAAGGATTCACATTGTAGTGGCGGGAATAGAGAAGCTCATCCCCTCCCTGTCGGATCTTCACCTTTTCTGGCCCATGCTGGCAAGCCATGGAACGGGTCAGAACGTCACCGTGTACAATTCGCTGCTGACCGGACCCAGGAAGGAGAAGGAAACCGACGGACCGGATGAAATGATCGTGGTGCTGATCGATAACGGAAGGACCGAATTGCTCCGGCAGAAGCTTCACCGCAGGGCGCTGTCCTGTATCCATTGCGGTGCCTGCCTGAATGTCTGTCCTGTGTATAAGAACATCGGCGGTCACACCTATGAGACGACCTATACCGGCCCCATCGGATCCGTTATCAATCCCTACCTTCTTGATTTCAGCCAGTACATTCATCTGAGCTTTGCCTCTTCCCTGTGCGGACGCTGCACGGAAATATGTCCTGTCAAAATAAACCTTCATGAACTTCTGCTGTATAACCGGAATGAGTCGGTCAGGAGGGGACAGTTCCATCCCGGAGAAAAAATGATCATGAAAGGATGGAACATGATCATGCATAAACGTTACCGGATGGATCTTTTCGGGGCCAGTACCAAGAACAGGGCCCTCGGCTATTTCTTCGGCCAGGTCTGGGGTCCGCGCCGTACGCTGCCGGTCATTAAAAAGAAGTCTTTCCGCCAGATTTGGATGGAGAATGGCTGACCAGGCTGTTAAAAGAAGTTAAATTGAAAATAAACAGGGTTCCCCGCACGTTCATGTTCTGAATGAATGCTCACGCATTCTCTGTTTTTTCATGGTTTTGGGTTTATGAAAGGGAAGCGCGTGCTTCCCTTTTTACTACCGGCAAAATATGTGTACCTTTGCACATGTTTTGAATCGATGGATGATTCGCACGTTTGAAAGCTGGCAGGATGAGCGGCAACTACCAATTTCTGATCCGTAAACTGGATCACTTTATCAGGAAATACTATAAAAATCAGATTGTCAAAGGTTTGATTTACAGTATTGCCCTTGTTGCCCTTTTCTATCTGGTGGTCAGCCTTTCGGAGTTTCTTGGTCATTTCGGGATACGGATCCGCACCCTGCTCTTTTACGGTTTTATTGGCGCCATTCTGGTGGTGCTGGGACGATTTATTGTGATCCCCACATTCAGGCTTTTCAGGATAGGAAAGATCATCTCTCACGAACAGGCTGCCGGGATCATCGGGAGACATTTTCCCGAAGTAAGGGATAAGCTACTGAATACTCTGCAGTTGAGCCAAATGGAAGAGCCCTCCGGCAGGGATCTGATCGAAGCGAGCATCAACCAGAAGATACATCAGCTCAATCCCATTCCCTTCCACCTGGCAATCAATATTCGGGAAAACCGTAAATACCTCAAGTATGCCGCAGCACCCCTGGCTATCCTCCTGTTCCTTCTCATCGCTTCTCCCAGCGTGATCAGGGAACCCACCCAGCGGATCGTGAAACACCATCAATATTTTGAACGGGAACTTCCTTTTACGGTCCGGATAGAAAACCCGGAGCTGAAAGCGTTGCGCAACAACGACTTCAAGCTGTTGATCGGCGTTTCGGGTGATCAGATCCCCGAAACGTTCTTTCTGGAGATCGAGGGCCAGAGCCTGAAGCTGTCGCGGGAACCCGGAGGGCGCTTCAGCTATCTTTTCAGGAATATCCAGAAAAATGTCACCTTTTATATTATTGCCGACAGGTACCGGTCGGATCAGAAGGAAATACTGGTGATCCCCAGCCCCGTGATCGGGCGGTTTGAGATCAGCGTATCGCCCCCTGCCTATACGGGAAAAAGCAGGGAGGTGCTTGAAAACACCGGAGACCTGGTGGTACCCGAAGGCACCGGGCTTTCCTGGAAGTTCTTCACCACCGATACGGATTCACTGCATTTTTCCATTGACGGAAACACCACTGCCCTGGGCCCGAAAAGCAATAATATTTTTGTGGTGGATCATTCCTGTTCGAAAAGCTCCTATTATTCTGTGAAAACCGTTAACCGTTATGTGCAGGATCCGGATTCCCTTTTTTACACGCTGACCGTGATACCTGATGTATATCCCGTGATCCTGTGCGACGAATACCAGGACACTCTTTATACCAGCAGGCTGTATTTCAAGGGAAACATCAAGGATGACTATGGCTTTGCGCGATTGCTTTTTCATTATGAACGAAAGGGCGCAGCCGTACAGCAGGAGGCCTCCATCGACTCCATTCAGCAGGTTGCCATTGATCCACACCAGACACAGCAATCGTTCTATCACTTCTTTGATGTCGCCGCCCTGTCTCTTTCGCCCGGCGAAGAGATCGAATATTTTTTCGAGATCTGGGACAATGATGCCGTGAACGGCAGCAAGGCCAGCCGCACTCCACGGATGACCTTCAGGGCACCTTCGCTTGAGGAGATCGATCAGCAGACCCGGGATGCCAATGAATCCATTAAGAATGAGATGCAATCCACCTTGCAGGATATCAAAGGCATGCAGAAAGAGATCGAAGACCTCCACAAGAGCCTGATCGACAAGAAGAGCCTTAACTGGCAGGAGGAGCAGCAGCTGGAACAGCTTCTGAAAAAACAGCAAACCCTTCAGGACCGTATGGAGGAGCTGAACCTCATGAACATTGAAAAATCACTGAAGGAACAGCAATACAAGGAGATAGATCCGGATATCCTTGAAAAACAAAAGGAACTGGAAAAGCTGTTCAATGAGGTCCTGTCAGAGGATGTCAGAAAGCTATTTGAGGAATTCCAGAAGATGATCGACGAGATGGACAAGGAAAAGGTCAGCGAGATGCTTGAAAAGATGCAGTGGGCCAACGAAGATATTGAGGAGCAGCTCGACAGGAGCCTGGAATTGTTCAAGAGGCTTGAATTCGAAAAGAAGCTTGGCGAAATGATCAATAAGCTTGACAAGCTGGCTGAAAAGCAGGAGTCCTTATCGGAAGAGACCGACGGGAGCAGGGAAGAAAAAGCGGAGGATCTGCTCAGGGAGCAGGAAGGCGTTGAAGATGAATTTCAGAAGATAAGCCAGGATCTTGATGAACTGGACAGGATGAACAGCGAACTGGAAGATCCCAATGCCCTTGAGAATACGGATCAGCAGGAGGAGGGGATCCGAAACGACATGCAGAACAGCAAAAACGAGCTTTCCACGAAAAAGATGTCGAAAGCCTCCAAATCCCAGAAAAGTGCGGCTCAGAAGATGAAGGACATGAGCAACAACCTGATGAACATGATGAACAGCCTGATGTCGGGCGCATTGGGGGAGGACATCTGGGCGCTGCGCGAGATCCTTGAGAATCTGCTGCAGGTATCCTTTGACCAGGAAGATCTGATGGACGGATTGAAAACGGTCAGCAGGAATGATCCGGTATACAACCGTATCGTCCAGGATCAGAAGAAGCTCAGGGACGACCTGTTGATGATCGAAGACTCCCTTTCGGCGCTGGGGAAGCGGCAGGTGGCCATAAAATCCGTTGTTCAGCGGGAGATCAATGAGATCAATGACAAGATCTCAAGGACCCTGGAAGACCTCACTGATAAAAATATCAGCAATGCCCTGATGAACCAGCAGTATGTGATGACCTCCGTGAACAATCTTGCCCTGTTGTTGTCGGAAGCGCTTCAGAATATGCAGTCACAGATGAACCAGATGAGCCAGAATTCGGGGGGAGGGAGCTGTCCGAATCCGGGGATGGGGTCTCCTTCGATCAGTACCATGCGTCAGCTTCAGGAGCAGCTTAACAGGCAGATGGAGCAAATGAAAAAAGGCATGGATCAGGGGAAGGGAAAGGAGGGCATGGGAATGCCCTCCATGAGTGAACAGCTTGCACGGCTTGCTGCCCAGCAGGAAGCCCTGCGCAACCAGCTTCAGCAGTACATGGACGGGCTGAAGGAACAAGGTATCGGCGACGACGGGAATATGAAGAAGATGCTTCAGGACATGGAGCAGACAGAGACCGATCTGGTGAATAAAATGATCACCAACCAGACCCTGATGCGTCAGAAAGAAATCCTCACCCGTTTACTGGAATCGGAAAATGCCGAGCGCATGCGTGAGATGGAAGAAAAGCGCGAATCAAGGGAAGGGAAAAATCAAAAAATTAGTAACCCTGAAGAATTTTTTAAGTATAAAGGGATAAAAGACAATCAGACGGAAATTCTTAAGAGCATTCCACCAGGCTTAAAACCCTTCTACAAAAGAAAAGTGAACGAATATTTATTTAACTTTGAAGACTGATCCCAGGACATATGAGATTTGAACGGTTAGCCATCAGGATTCCTTCAGGCATGAAATACATTCACCTGGTGGAACGGTTTATTGAAGAGATCTGCGACAGGTATAACATTGGGATGGATTATTACGGCAACATAACCGCCGCCGTAATGGAGGCTGTCGAGAACAGCATTGTCCATGGCAACGGGATGCAGGAAGATAAGATGATCGACCTGGTCTTTGAGGCCAAGCCCGGCAGGCTGATCTTTCAGATCCAGGACGAAGGTGACGGATTTAATTACCTTGATATTTCCGATCCTACGGATACCACCCACTCATCTTCCGAGCTTCAGGGGCGGGGTCTTTTTATCATCAGGCGGCTGGCCGATGAAGTCCATTTCAATGAAAAAGGAAACTGTATAAAACTTTTCTTCAGGATCAGAGGCATGCGCGAAGCCGTCCACATTGACCGCCAGAAGAAGATGGAATCATTCAAGCAGGCGGAAAAGAAGCCCTCTCACGAAAAAAACAGATAATCCCCGGCGGTGATGTCAGATCATAAGGTTCACTTCTTTCTGGAAGGTGTTGATTATCAGCTCAAAAACAAAGTCCATCTGCGGCAGTGGATCGATCATATCATTACCATGGAGAACGAGGAGTACCATGATGTCAATATCATTCTTTGTTCGGACGAGTTTTTAAATCAGCTGAGTCTGACCTATCTGTCGCAGGATCATTTTACCGACGTAATGACCTTTGATTTCTCGGAGGGCGATCAGGTTGCCTCCGGCGATATCTATATCAGCCTGCCCAGGGTGCGGGAGAATGCCGGAAAATATGGCATCTTCCTCAAAGACGAGATTCACAGGGTAATGGTTCACGGCATACTTCATCTGCTGGGTTATGACGACAAGCGGCCCAGGGACAAGCAACGGATGACCGAGAAGGAAAACCTTTACCTGTCGTTACGCCCGAAAGGACTCTGATGTCCCTGTTTCACGTGAAACATTCCGGTGCTATGTCTGGCGAATATGATGTCATCGTTGTAGGTGCCGGCCATGCCGGATGCGAGGCTGCCGCCGCTGCTGCCCGCATGGGCTCCCGGGTGCTGCTGATCACCATGAGCCTGACCAGCATCGCACAGATGAGCTGCAATCCTGCCATGGGAGGGATTGCCAAAGGGCAGATCATCAGGGAGGTCGACGCAATGGGCGGCTTTTCCGGGATCGTCACCGACCGGACCATGATCCAGTTCCGGATGCTCAACCGATCCAAGGGCCCTGCCATGTGGAGCCCGCGGGCACAGAGCGACCGTGCACTTTTTTCCAGGGAATGGCGATCCGTGCTGGAAAACATCCCCAACCTCTTCTTCCGCGAAGACATGGTGACGGGTATCATTGTTGAAAACCATCAGGTTATGGGCGTGATCACCCAGCTGGGGCAAACCATTTTTTCACAAGCGGTCATTCTTACCAATGGTACCTTTCTTAACGGCATCATCCATATTGGAGAACGACAGTGGGAGGGAGGCCGGATGGGTGAAAAGGCAGCCAAAGGACTGACAGAATCCCTTGTTCAGTTTGGATTCGAAACCAGCAGGATGAAGACAGGAACCCCTGTCAGGCTGGATGGTCGTACCATCGACTTTTCAAGGCTGGAAGAACAGAAGGGCGATCCGGAACCCGGCCGCTTTTCGTTTACCGATACCCCTGCGCTGAACCGGCAGAGAAGCTGCCACCTGGCATATACCAACGAAAAGGTGCACGCAGTGCTGCGGACAGGATTTGATAAATCCCCCCTGTTTGTCGGCAGGATCAAGGGAATCGGACCCAGGTACTGTCCTTCCATTGAAGACAAGATCGAACGGTTCAGCGACAAGCTCTCCCATCAGCTGTTCGTTGAACCGGAAGGATGGGATACCATTGAAGTTTACCTGAACGGCTTTTCATCTTCTTTGCCGGAAGAGGTACAATACCATGCATTGAGGCTGATACCTGGTTTTGAAGAAGTAAAGATCTTCCGGCCGGGATATGCCATTGAATATGATTATTTTCCACCCGTCCAGCTCAACGGATCGCTGGAAACCAAACGGATCAGCCGCCTCTATTTTGCAGGACAGATCAATGGCACGACCGGCTATGAGGAAGCCGCCGCACAAGGGCTCATGGCAGGGATCAATGCGCACCTGAAGATCACCCGCCAGCCCGAATGTATTCTGAAACGCTCAGAGGCCTATATCGGGGTCCTGATCGACGACCTGATCACCAAGGGAGTGGATGAGCCCTACCGGATGTTCACTTCCAGGGCTGAATACCGCATCCTGCTGCGACAGGATAATGCCGATCAGCGCCTGACACCGCTGGCATTCCGGCTGGGATTGGCCGGCACGGAAAGAATGCAGCGACTGGAAGAAAAAACCGGAAAAATCAGTAACCTCAGGAAAATGATCTTCGCCACCAGCGTGATTCCCGATGATATCAATCCCTATCTGGTCCAGGTCAACTCAACACCGCTGGATCAAAGCGTGAAAATGTCCTCCCTGATCCTGCGTCCGCAGGTCAGCATGAAAGGCTTGCTGTCATCCCTGCCGGCACTGCAGGATTTTTATCAACATCTGGGACCCAGTGGACAGGAAGTGATGGAGGAAACAGAGATCCTGATCAAATACGAGGGTTATATCCGTAAGGAAGAGGAAATGGCCTCCTATCTTTCGAAAGTGGATGATATCTTTCTCAAGGAAACGATCGATTACCATTCCATCAAGGCACTTTCTTTTGAAGCCAGGGAAAAACTCAGCAGGATCCGGCCCAGGACCATTGGTCAGGCTTCCAGGATTCCTGGCGTTTCCCCCGCTGATATTTCCGTATTGCTCGTTTTTCTGGGGAGATAAGCGATTGTTCCACGTGAAACAAACCCGATGAAAAAGCACACCGTCTGCCCCGTTTGCCTGACACCTCTTCCCGATCCTGTCATGGAGCTCAGGGATCATTTTTTAACCGGAGAAACCTTCCATTTGCTGAAATGTAAGCAATGCGGCTGTGGAGTTACCGATCCCTGGCCCGAAGAAGAAGAACTGAAAAGATACTACCGGTCTATGGATTATATTTCCCACTCCGCCTCATCCAAAGGACTCATCAATAAGCTGTACCTGGGGATCCGGATCGTAACCCTCCGGCAAAAATACAGACTGATATGCCGTCTCAGCCGCCGCTCCCGGGGAGCCATCCTGGATGTGGGCTGTGGTTCAGGAGAGCTGCTCCATCTCTTCAGTAAAAAACACTGGATCGTCAGCGGAATCGAGACTGATGAACAAACCCGCCTCGAAGCCGTCCGTAAATATCACCTGCCGGTAGGAGATAGCCGCTCACTGAACGAAATTCGCTCCGGTTCCTGCGATGTGATCACACTCTGGCATTCTCTTGAACACATCGCCCGGCCATCGGAAACCCTTGAACAGCTGAGGCGCATCCTTACCCCCGGAGGCATCCTGCTGGTTGCCGTCCCCAATCATGCTTCCCTGGATGCCATGATCTATGGCCCCTGCTGGGCAGCATGGGACGTTCCCAGGCATCTCTTCCACTTTACCTATCATGCCATGGAAACCTTGATGCGACAGCATCACTTCCGGATCATTCACACACTCCCGATGAAAAGAGATGCCTATTATATCAGCCTCCTCAGTGAAAGATATAAACATGGCAGAATCAACTACGCAAGAGCCCTGAGAAACGGATGGCGGTCCAACCGGTATGCACGGAAAAACAATCATACCTGTTCCAGCATGATCTATGTATTGAAGCCGGAAAATGCGTACTTTTAATCTGTATTAACAGAACAGTATGGCAATCCCGGAATCCAATCCCAGAACCATCGTTAAAACTTTCGGAATATCTTTGGTATTTCTGGTACTGGCCATTGTTGTCAACATCCTGCTCACCAGGAACCAGAAACCTGAAACAATCGGCCGGCGCATGGAAAGGGTGCTTGCAAAACAGTACGACATCCTGGGTGAATCTATTGAAAAGCTGCAGCAACGGGATACCACACCTTCCGCCGGGCAGCTTCCGGTTATGGATGACGTTGACCGGCTCTATGAGAAAAAAGATATCATCCTCTTGGTTTACCATGGAGATTCCCTGGTGTTATGGACATCCAACGCGCTGCCACTGGATTCTGCCCAATCCCCTGACTCATTCAGCCGACCCGTGAAACTTTTCCGGAATGGATGGTACCTCGTGCGGTCTTTATCCGTGAACGACCGAACCTACACCGGCCTCTATCATCTGAAAAAAGACTATCCCTATCAGAACAAATACCTGGAAAATACCTTCGGAAAAGGATTGCGCCTTCAACATAATATATTGATTGTCAAACAAATAACAAATTACCCCATCTATCATACCGACGGCACATACCTATTTTCCCTTGATTTTCCCACTACCCGGAGTTTAACCGGCCCGCAGGTCTATATCCTGTTCGGACTCTATCTGCTTTTCCTGCTATTTTTCACTGCAGGGATGTTCCGCACCTATCTGTGGTTTCGCGGGGTCCTGAAGATAGGCCGCCCGTTGCTGTTCCTTGCCTTCGTCGTTGATGTGGCCATCGTCAGGGTACTGATTTTCGCGTTTCATCTGCCCCGTACCCTGTATCAGACCGACCTGTTCAAACCTGTCTATTATGGATCGTCCTTCCTGTTCCCCTCCCTGGGAGATCTGGTGGTGAACGTCCTTCTGTTCTTTTTCATCGCACTGGCATTTTTCAGCATGGTCAGACCTTCACTGAAGACCGTCAGGATCAGACCCGTTTTTCAGTATATCATTGCCCTTGCTTGTTACGGGCTCATCTTTCTGCTGATGGACGGAGTTCTCTACCTGATCAGGGGCCTTATCCTTGATTCCAATTTCTCACTGGATCTGAGCAGTCTGTTTGAGATCAATTTTTCCAGCGTGCTGGGCTTTGGCGTCATCGCCAGCCTGATGCTGTGCTTTTTTATGATGGCCTACAGCCTGTTTGTATGGATCTTCTGCTATCTTCCGACCCTGAAACGATTTGCATTCTTTCTGATCCTTGCCCTCGTACTGTACATCCTTGCCTGGCGCATACCGGGATATTCACCCGACCCGGTTCCCATCGTATTTCTGGTCGTTTTCCTGATCTCGCTGTGGATAATCCGTCAAAAACGGATCCCGTTGCCTTCGTTCAATACCACCGTGTATCTACTGTTTCTCTTTACGGCATTTTCCACCTATGTCCTCCATTCCTACCACCAGATCAGGGAGAAGGAACAACGGAAGTGGATGGCCATCAAGCTTTCCATTGAAAGGGATCAGATCACCGAATACCTGTTTTCAGAGACAGAACAGCTCATTAAAGACGACACCACCATCAGGAGGGAGATTTTTAGCGCCACCACCAGCGATTCCACTGAACAAAGGATCATTCGGCTGATTGAGGAACGCTATCTGGCTTCTTACAGGGATAACTACAACGCCCAGGTCACCATTTGTGACCAGGGGCAGGTGTTGCAGGTTCAGCCTGAAAATTTTGAAGTGAGGTGCATGGAATTTTTTTCGGATATGATCCGCCGTACAGGGAAACCCACTGCGGCATCATCCCTTTATTTTCTTGACGACGGGACCGATGACATCAGTTATCTGGCGATGATCCCCTTTGTTTCACCCCGGGGAACCGACAGCGTGGGGCTTTTCATTGAACTTTATTCAAAGTACATTCCCAAAGCTCTCGGATATCCCGAGTTGCTCATTGATCGAAAAACCACGGCATTCACAGACCTTACCAATTATTCCTATGCCATTTATAATCACCATGTACTGACAAAGAGCGTTGGCAAGTTCTTTTATCCGATCAATGAGAATGAACTGGGTCATTCAGCGGAGGAGTTCACTTTTTTCAGCAAGGATAATTACAGCCACCTTCACTACACGGCTGGTCCCGAGCGTGACATTATCGTGAGCATCCAGCGGGAAACACCCTGGAGCCTTCTTTCTCCATTTGCGTACCTGATCATCCTTTATGGCGCCATCCTGCTGATCTTCCTGATCATCCTCAACCCTTCGCATCGGATACGGCTGTCGGCTGCCAGTTTCAAATCCCGCCTTCAGATCGCCGTGATCACCATCATTTTCGTTTCCTTTCTGGTCATCGGGATCACTTCCCTGTTTTACCTGGATAACCTGACTACCAAAAAAAACCAGGACATCCTGAGCGAAAAGACACACTCGGTGCTCATCGAGCTGGAACACAAGCTTGCCGGCGAACCCTCCCTGCCCCCGGGTACTTCCCCGTACCTGGAAGGTCTTCTGAACAAGTTTTCACAGGTCTTCTTTTCGGATATCAACATTTACGACACTAACGGTTATCTGCTGGCATCTTCCCGGAATGAGATCTTTGAGGAAGGCCTGCAGTCGAGACAGATGAATCCCCTGGCGTTCCACCAGATGGTCCGCCAGAACAAGACCGTATTCATCCACAGGGAACGGATCGGACGATATGATTTTCTTTCGGCGTATGCGCCCTTTCAGAATAACGAGAACAATACGATCGCCTATGTCAACCTTCCTTATTTTGCCCGTCAAACGGAGCTTCGCCAGGAAATCTCAACCTTCCTGACCACTTTTGTCAATGTCAATGTCATTTTGATTGCCCTCGCCACGTTCATTGCGCTGGTTGTTTCCAACTACATTACACGGCCGATGCAGCTGATCCGGGATCAAATGAGAAAGCTCAAACTGGGCAAGGCCAATGAAAAGATCAACTGGCCCGGCAGGGATGAGATAGGAAACCTGGTGGACGAATATAACCGGATGATCGATGAACTGGCCAACAGTGCAGAGCTTCTGGCACGGTCGGAAAGGGAGAGTGCCTGGCGGGAAATGGCCAAACAGGTCGCCCATGAGATCAAAAATCCCCTCACCCCCATGAAGCTGAGCATCCAGTATCTGCAGAAAGCCTGGGACGAAAAAGCCCCTGACTGGGACATGCGGTTGAAACGGTTTACCGATACGATCATCCAGCAGATCGATAACCTCTCACTGATAGCCACCGAATTCTCTGACTTTGCCAAAATGCCCCAGCCAGTCCTTGAAAAAGTGGACCTTAAGGAGGTCATTCTGCATGCAGTGGACCTGTTTGATGATCATCCGAATATCGAATTCATTACCTCCGACATGCCTCCAGGTCCATGCTTTGTCCATGCCGACCATAAACAAATGCTCAGGGTGTTCAACAACCTCATAAAGAATTCGGTACAGGCAATACCTGTCCAGCAATCCGGGCAGATAAGGGTGTCTGTGCACCCCGAAGGATCTTCCTGTATGATCCAGGTGGAGGATAACGGCGTTGGAATACCTGCTGAACAGCTACCCCGGATTTTCACTCCCAGCTTCACGACAAAAACAGGCGGGATGGGCATGGGACTGGCCATTGTCAAAAGCATCATCGTCAATTCACGCGGTGATATATGGTTTGAATCCCGGGAAGGCCAGGGAACGGTGTTTTCGTTCAGACTGCCGCTCTATCAGGAGAAAAGCTAGCGGTACAATAATTTTTCTATTTTTGCGTACAGAGGTAAATCACGCGACTGGTTGAATCCACTCCGACAGCTTGCCGGCCAAACGGTAATTTATGGAATGGGAACCATTGTTCCCAGGGTTCTGAATTACCTGCTGCTGACCCCGTTTTATACCCGTGTATTCATCACCGGGGAATATGGCGTGATCACGGAGCTTTACGCTTATGTGGCCTTTCTGATGGTACTGCTCACCTATGGGATGGAGACTGCTTATTTCCGGTACGTCGAAAGCGAGACCGATAAAGAGAGGGTCTACCGTACCTCCCTTACCTCCCTGTTTTTTACCACACTGTTTTTCCTGGCAGTGGTGATCCTTTTGGCACAACCCATTGCCAGCCTGATCAAATACCCGACCCATAAGGAATATATTCTGTATTTCGCTTTCATCGTGGGGATTGATGCGTTCACGGCCATTCCGTTTGCCCGCCTCCGGCAGCAGCAGCAGGCAGCCCGGTTTACGATGATCCGTATCGTCAATGTACTGGTGAACATCGGATTGAATGTATTCTTTCTTTACGTGTGTCCACGCGTCCTGCAGCATCATCCTGATTCCATCGTCCGGTTCATTTATTCCCCTTCAGTGGGTGTGGGCTATGCCTTCATCTCTAACCTGATCGCGAGCATTACCACCCTGTTGTTGCTCCTGCCAGAGCTTCTCCGCTTCCGGATCCGATTTGATACCGTGCTTCTCAGGCAAATGCTTTCCTATGCGCTTCCCCTGCTGGTAGTGGGCCTGGCGGGCATGGTCAATGAGGTGTCGGATAAGATCCTGCTGAAATACCTGGTAATCCCGCCTCCCGGGACCACGGATCCAAACGCATACGCTATGGGCCAGGTTGGTATCTACGGTGCCAATTTCAAGCTGGCGGTGCTGATGACCCTCTTTATCCAGATGTTTCGGTTTGCCGCAGAGCCATTCTTCTTTGCCCAGGCCAAAAAAGAAAATCCCCAGAAGATCTATGCCGATGTAATGAAGTATTTTGTCATCTTTTGCCTGCTGATCTTTCTTGCCGTTACCCTTTACATGAACCTCTTTCAGTACCTCATTGGAAAGGATTTCAGGGAGGGACTTCACATTGTTCCGATTATATTGATTGCCAATCTTTTATTGGGAATTTTCTACAATCAGTCGATTTGGTACAAGCTGACCAATCTGACCCGTTACGGAGCCTATATCGCCCTGATGGGTGCGGCGATCACGGTGATCGTCAATGTGTTGCTGGTTCCCCGCCTGGGGTATGGGGGTTCCGCCCTTGGGCACCTGGCCTGTTACACGGGGATGGTGGCCGTGTCTTACTTCATCGGACAAAAATATTATCCTGTCCCGTATGAAATCCGCACCATGGCCTTCTATTTCACCGTTGCACTGGCCCTTTTTGGCATCAGCCTGCTGCTTCCCTCCATGTCGCTTTTACTGAAAAACGCAGTGCATACGGTATTATTTCTTGTTTTTGTCCTGCTTGTCGTTATCCGCGAAAAGCCCCTTCGCGCAGGCCGGTTCACCTGATTGATTATTTCCTTAATTTTGCCCGGTTTAACTGTATCCCATGAAGATCAAGATCGTCAACAGGTCAGCACATCCTTCTCCGGTGTATGAAACGGAGTCTGCGGCAGGCATGGATCTCCGCGCCTGGCTTCCCCTGCCGCTTGTGCTGGAGCCCTTTGAACGGGTTCTTGTCCCCACAGGTCTTTTCATCGCATTACCTGTCGGATACGAAGCCCAGGTCAGGCCAAGAAGCGGACTGGCGATCCGTCATGGCATTACGGTGCTGAATACACCGGGTACCATTGATGCCGATTACCGGGGTGAGATCAGGGTGATTTTGATAAACCTGTCAAAGGAGACTTTTATCATTAACGATGGCGACCGGATCGCACAGATGATCATTGCTCCTCATGAAAAAGCCGAATGGGAGGAAGTACAGGAGCTGCCGGAGACCAGCCGGGGTCAGGGCGGATTTGGTCATACCGGAAACCATTAACCGAACAGATGCCAGTTATGAGAACGATTGCCATTGTGATTGCCGGGCTGTTATGGCTGGTATGGATTCCGGGCTGCAAAGCACCACAGGAAGCCATACCCTTTGATCCTTCTTCTGTTTCGGCCTACAAGCCCGGAGAGAATTCGGAGCGGGGGATCACCTCCCTGTTCATAGATGCCAAAAAGGAAGCCCTGCTGGGAAATTATATCAAGGCAGAAGCGATGTTTTTATCGGTGATCGGTAAAGATCCCCGCCGGGATGCAGCCTATTACGAACTGGCACAACTCTATGCGCTTCAGGGTAACCTGACCGATGCGCAGAGGATGGCTGAGAAAGCTGTGGCACTTGACCCCACCAACCACTGGTATCAGATCAGCCTGGCGGAGATGTGCCAGCGCAACCAGAATTTTTCCTGTGCGGTAAAAATTTACGAAGATCTTGTACGGCAATTCCCGGAAAATATGGAGGTCCATTTTCAGCTTGCCGCCTGCTACGTCTATGTCGGGAAAGTAAGTGATGCCCTTGGCGAGCTGGACCGCATCGAAGAAAAACTGGGCGTCAGCGAAGAGCTGGTCAGGCAAAAGGAAAAACTGTACCTGTACCTGAACAGGGTGGAAGAGGCAGCTGCCAGCATCCGGAAGCTGATCACGGCCTTTCCGGAGGAAAGCCGTTATTATGCATGGCTGGCAGAATTGTACATGTCGAACGATATGCCGGAAAAGGCCTTAACGGTCTACCAAACCATCGCTGAAAAGTTCCCCGACGATCCGTACATCCATATTTCACTGTCTGATTATTACCGGAAACAGGGCAATGAACAGAAAGCCCTGGAAGAGTTAAAGGCAGGTTTTTCAAATCCACGCCTGGATATAGACACCAAGATACAGGTGATGCTGACCTATTATTCGGTCAATGAATTATTTGACAGGATCCTGCCCCAGGCAATGGAACTGGCCAGGATCCTGATAGAAACCCATCCTGAGGACCCGAAGGCCTATTCGATGTATGCGGATTTTCTGACCAGGGATAACCGGTTCAGTGAAGCCAGGGATGCATTCTACAAGGTCATTTCAATCGACAGCAGCAAGTTCCTGGTGTGGGAAAGCCTGCTGAGAGTGGAAGCCGAACTGGAAGATTACCAGGCCATGAAGAACGACAGCCGCCGTATGATCGACCTTTTCCCCCTCCAGCCGCTTGGGTATCTTTTCAATGGTGTTGCCCAGATGCAACTGAAGGAATACGAGGGTGCCACGGAAGCGTTCAGGACAGGATCGGGATTTGTGGTTGCCAACAACCTGTTGCTTTCGCAGTTTATGGCCTACCTTGGGGATGCCTGTTACCAGGCCGGGGATATCACTGCTTCCTTTGAATATTATGATAAAACCCTGCAGCTGGATCCAAACAATTCCTATGTCCTGAACAATTATTCCTATTACCTGGCCCTGCGGAAGGAAAAACTGGAAAAGGCTGAAACCATGGCTCAAAAGGCCGTGCAGCTTGATCCTGCGAATTCATCCAACCTGGATACCTACGGATGGGTACTGTACGTAATGAACCGTTTTGAAGACGCCGAGACCTGGATCAGGAAAGCTATGGACACCGGGGGAGCCGACAATCCTGTGATCATGGAACACTACGGCGATGTGCTGTACAAGCTGGGGAGGAAAGAGGAATCGCTTCAGTACTGGAAAAAGGCAGCCGGGCTCGGCAAAGGATCTGAATGGCTGGGAAAAAAGATACAGGATGGTGTTTTATATGAATGATCCATGCATTGCCACAGCCCCATAGTTAAAAATAATTATCTGATTATCCGTATTATAATTTTATCTGTACCTTTTTTTTTCTCATCATGCGGCACTTCCCGCAAAACGGCTGTGGAACCTCCGGCAGCGGTCGGTACAAACATCCTTTTACAGAAGATGAGTGACAGCGGGCTGGCGTTTGAAACATTCTCCGCCAGGTTCAGCGCGACTTACAGCGAAGGTGAAGCAGAGGCGTCTTTTAGCGGAACGCTGCGGATCCGCAGGGATAGCATCATCTGGATGTCCTTCTCTCCGGCAATGGGAATCGAAGTGATGAGGGCCGTCATTACCCGGGATTCGGTAAAGATCCTCGACAGGATGCACAGGACCGGTGTTGTCACGGATTTTGGGTATATCCGCCGATGGGTGAAAGTACCGGTGGACCTGGACATGATCGAGGCCCTGATCACCGGGAACTGCTGGGTGTGCTCCGGTGCGGATGGTTTTCGATCATCCGTTGACCGAAGACTGTACCGGCTGGATTTCTCCGGAACATTCACCGGAGTAGATGCCCCCGGGGATCAGGTTCGGGATGGTATCCCCCTGCCCTTTCAAATTTGGCTGGATCCTGAAAATTTTAAGGTTGTCAGAACGTTAGTGAAGGAAACCCAGGGCAAGGATCGGGATATGGAGGCCATTTACACTGATTTTAAAATGGCCGGAGAGCAGACCGTTCCCTCCGGACTGACCTTTCGTTTACGGGATGCTGGCCGGCGGCTGGAACTTTCGCTTCACTACATCCGGATGAAACTGGATGAACCCCTGGCGTTTCCGTTTAGCATACCGGAAGATTTTACAAGAGTGACCGAATGAGCACAAAAGAATCCACCAGGAAGAGAAAGTTCACCCCCTTTGCCCTTATCCCGATCCTTTCCGGGATAATGGTCATCTTTCTTTTGGGAAACAGCGCTTTTCTCAATGCTCAGGTAACAGAGAAAGAGAACCTCCAGCAAAAGAAGTCGGAGATTGAAAAGGAGATCGAATACACCAGCAAGCTGCTGGAGGAGACCCAGAAGAATAAGCAATCCTCCCTGAATGAACTGGCGGTGATCAACCGGAAGATCAACCGGAGGGAAGAACTGATCCGTACCATAGCCGATGAGCTTTCCGTTCTGGACGGGCAGATCCTAGAGAATCAGCAATCACTTGGTGAGCTGGATGCCGAATTGAAGCAACTAAAGGATGAGTACGCCCGAATGATCTATCTGGCTTTTTTAAACAGGGGGGCCTATGACAGGCTGATGTTCCTTTTTTCAGCCAGAAATTTCAATCAGGCTTACCAGCGGATGAAGTACATGCAGCAATACAGTGATTACAGGAAGCAACAGGCAGCCCTGATTGTGGAAAAACAAAATGAGCTCACTGCAATGACCAGGGAGATTGAGCAGCAGAAAGCGGATAAAGAGTCATTGTTGTCTGCAAAAGAGAAGGAGCTGATCAGGCTTGACAGTGAAAAGAACGACAAGAGCGTCACCCTGACCCGTCTGGGACAGAAAGAGAGTGAATTGCGAAAAACACTGAAAGAAAAGGAAGCGGCTGCCAGGAAGCTGCAGCAGGCCATTGAGAAGATCATCGCCGAGGAGATACGGAAGTCCAATGAAATGATGAACAGCCGAACGGGATCCTCATCAGCAACATTCGCCCTGACCCCTGAAGAGAGGGAGTTATCCAACACCTTTGCGGCCAATATGGGGAAATTGCCATGGCCCACCGAGAGAGGCGTTATCTCCAGTCCATTTGGCGAGCACCCGCACCCGGTGCTGAAAGGGATCAAGGTCAAGAATAACGGCATCGACATCCTGACCAGCTCCGGATCGCCGGCAAGGGCCATCTATGCAGGAGAAGTCTCACGGATCATCGCTGTGCCCAAATACCATAACGTCGTGATCATCAGGCACGGAGAATTTCTGTCGGTGTATTCAAACCTGGATGAAGTCATGGTCAGCAAGGGAGACAAGGTAGTGACCAAACAGGTGATCGGATCCATTCAGACCGATGA
The DNA here is from genome assembly GCA_022711405.1 of Bacteroidota bacterium. Classification (GTDB taxonomy): domain Bacteria; phylum Bacteroidota; class Bacteroidia; order Bacteroidales; family JAGONC01; genus JAGONC01. The sequence goes on along the minus strand of JAKLFC010000002.1, from coordinate 392,791 downwards.
ATCTTCATCCCGCACCGAGCTCCATTTTGAGCTCTGGAAGGGGAAGGAATTACAGGATCCCCTCCAATGGATCGCCCATTAATGGAAGGTAACGGGGTGTTAAAAAATCTAAAAATTGACAGCGGCCGGCATTCTGGATGTAAATGTTGTATCTTTGTTCATCAAACAGTATTGCTATGGTAACAGGATTATTGCTTCTGGGTGTGATTGGACACTGGGAAATCCTCTTGATTGTGCTGGTCATTGTGTTGATTTTTTTTGGAGGCAAAAAGATACCGGAATTAATGAAGGGATTAGGAAAGGGTGTTCGCAGCTTCAAGGAAGGAATGAGCGGGGAAGAGGCTAAGGAAGACAAGCTCGACGATCTGTCCAAGAAGAACTAGGATTTTTCATCGGTTGACGCGATCTGAAACGGATCCGCTCCGTTTCATCCTGCCTAATGAGCCCGGTTTGCTTATTAGGTTTTTTTATGCATAATGAAAAAATAAAACAGGGAAACTGAAATGGTTTTTTAAGTTTTTGTGTTCCCAAAAAAGACATAAGATGACCGGATTCAGCATCAGATATTTTTCCTTGATCATCCTGCTCCTTCTCGTTTTCGGCTGGCCCGGCCATCCTTTCACCCTGCAGGCTAACGCCCTGAAAACCTTTCAGGAAGAACTTTTCCAGCCAGCTACCCTCCCGGATACACTCTCCACGGATACTGTTGCCATCAGACCTGACACCCTGAAATTCACCCTTACGGAAGATTCCCCCATCGTCAGGGCACTGGACAGCCTTGCAGATATCAAATATTTCAGAGACTTTTACTTCAATACAGATACAGCCTTTCTTCATGTGGATCGCTATTCCTTTGAGGTTCCCCCTGAATTCCCTGATTCGGTTTACCGCGACCGCATCCGCCTGCTGGACCAGGAAACCCCGATTGATCTGAGCTATAACGAGGATGTCAAACGGTGGATATTGTTATATGCAACGCAGAAAAGAGAACTGACCTCGCGCGTTCTGGGACTGGCACAGGTTTATTTTCCCCTGTTCGAAGAATTTCTCGATAAATACGATCTTCCGCTGGAATTGAAATATCTTGCCATTGTCGAATCGGCACTCAATCCTACCGCCAACTCCAGAGCCGGGGCAAAGGGCTTATGGCAGTTTATGTACAACACGGGCAGGATGTACGGGCTCAAGGTAACCTCCTATGTGGATGACCGCTTTGATCCGTATAAATCAACTGATGCAGCATGCCGTCATATGACGGATCTCTATGAGATCTACGAAGACTGGCTTCTGGTGATGGCCGCCTATAATTCCGGTGCGGGGAATGTGAACAAAGCGATACGCCGGGCAGGAAACATAAAAAACTACTGGGCCATCCAGCCCTTCCTCCCCCGAGAAACACGAGGGTATGTCCCTGCCTTCATTTCCGTTTGTTACATCATGAATTACAACCAGGAACATCATCTGTACCCCACTCATCCGGGCATCCTCTATAACGGGATTGATACCGTGGTGGTGAACAACCCCCTCTCTTTTGATCAGCTGAACGAGATGCTGGGCATCCCCATGGAAGATATTGCCTTTCTGAATCCATCCTATAAGCTCGGGGTGATCCCTTGCACCTCCGGTGCATCCTATGTCCTCAGGCTTCCCAAGGAATTCATCGGGCCCTTCATCGCCAATGAACAGGCACTCTATCAGTTCAAGACCCAGAAAGGCATCGACCATGAGCAATTGATGGCGGAAGTCAGCAAAGTAAGGGAAACCCGTTATCATACCGTAAGAAGAGGCGAAAACCTGGGACTGATCGCCAGCAAGTACAACGTTAGGATCACCGACCTGAAGAAATGGAACAACATGCGGGGGTCAACCATTTACCCCGGACAACGATTGATCGTCTATCAATCGAGCGGTTCATCCCATGTGACAGCTCCGGTCACCGCCTCCAATGGCTCACCCCCTCCTTCTGAGAATCCCTCCCCGCAACCTCAACAAACCACCCACACGGTGAAGTCCGGAGAATCGCTGGCATCCATCGCTTCAAGATACGGATGCACGGTAGATCAGCTGAAGAGCTGGAATAATCTGACCTCCAATATGATCTACCCAAAGCAGCAACTGTCCATCAGCGAATCTGTCTCCGGGACTGGCGATGGCCAGACAGATACCAGTAACCAGGCCGACGAGCAGGAAACCTTCGTCTATCACGTGGTGCAATCGGGACAGACACTGTGGGATATTGCCAACCTTTATCCCGGTGCGACCGTTGAAAAAATCAAGACATGGAATCACATCACCAATGCCAAGACCCTTCAGCCCGGACAGAAGCTGAAGATCGCCGTTCAGGATTGAACTCATCCCAGAGTCAGACAGATCTCCACGCACCGCTGCGATCATTAACCTGCAGCCGGTACCTGCATACCTTTCTGATGCTGGGTATTTTCCTGGCGACCCTGTTCTCATCCGGATGCCAGCGGAAACAGGATAAATCTCCCAGAAGGGAAGATTCCAGCGGTGCAACCCTGGAGATCCTCGTCGTGACCGACAACAAAGAGCAATGGGATGGAAGCCTGGGGGATACGCTGAGGAACTTCTTCGGCCAGATACAAACCACCCTTCCTCAGCCGGAACCCCGTTTCACCCTGGCTCATCTTGAAGTGACCGGTTTCGGTAAAATGTTCCAGGCCCATCACAATATTCTTATTCTCACCGTGGATCCCGGGAACCGGAAACCGTTGCTGGAAACACGAAAAGACCTTTGGGCCGAGCCACAGAGGGTCATCAAGGTCACGGCTCCATCGTATATGGACCTGGTGGCTGAGGTCGACAGCAATAAAAAAGCATTCATGGATCTTTTTCTGGAAACAGACTATGCCAGGGCTACCAAAACGGATAAAACCTATCCCGAATATAAGCTGATCAAACAGCTGGAAAGTGAATACAACATATCCCTTGTGATCCCGGTCGGATTTGTACTTGCCAAAAAGACCAGTGAATTCATCTGGCTACGGAAGGAAACCCTCAAGACAAGCCAGGGCATTCTCATTTACCTGGAGCCGTACACCGATACCGTTCAGTTCAGCAACGACAATATCATCCGGCGAAGGAACCTGTACACCATGAACTGGATACCCGGCCCAAGCCAGGGTTCGTTTATGACAACGGATGTCAACAACATCAAGCCATCCTTTCACCGCCGGCTGATCAACGACCGGTTCACCGTTGAAACAAGGGGTACCTGGGAAACCATGGGCGATTTCATGGGCGGGCCATTTGTCAGCTACACCATGGTGGACGACAAACATGACCGGCTGGTAACCCTCGAGGGATATGTATACGCACCCAATGCCCCCAAAACGGTATTGCTCCATCATGTGGAAGCCATTTGCCGTACCGTCGGATTCACGGATTAGTCATTCAACGTGAACCGTCCAGCCTGATCACCAATCTTCACCTCAAACTCACCGGGCTCGGTCACCCACTGCGAGTCTGCATTGACAAAGGCAAGCTCAGAGGGATGGATGGTAAAGATGACTGTCTGGGTCTGACCCGGAGCCAGCTCCACTTTCTGAAAACCACGCAACCGCTTCACAGGCGGCGTGATGGAGGCATACAGATCGGAAATATAGAGCTGTACCACCTCTTTACCTGCCAGGTTACCCGTATTCGTTACATCAATACTTATCCTGAGTGAATCGGCAGAACGTATGTCACCGGCCGACAAGGATAGCCCTGAATAGCTGAAAGAGGTGTAGCTCAATCCGTAGCCGAATTCAAACTGGGGTATGGAAACGACTTCGGACACCTGCTCGGTGTACTTATGGTCGTAGTTGATCAGTGCATTGGGGGAACGAGGGTAGGTATAAGGCAATTTCCCCGAGGGATTGACATCGCCGAACAAAACATCGGTGATGGCGATGCCTCCTTCGTTGCCCGGCAGGTAGGCAATCAGAATGGCGTCCATATTTTCTGCGAAAGCCGAGATGAGACGTGGTCTTCCTTCGGTAAGGACCAGGATCACGGGTTTTCCTGCCGACGCCAACCGGTTGGCAAGTTCTGCCTGCGCTGGAGGCAGGGATATGTCGCCGATGGTTCCCGGTTGCTCGCAGTAAGCCATTTCGCCAAGGCAAAGGATAATGTAATCGGCAGACCGGGCCAGCTGCAGCGCCCGGTCAATATCTGTAAGTTCATCGAATCGTGTACCTTCAGCCCATGCGACGTTATTTTCTCCTATTGCTGACCGGATGGCTTCCAGGATGGTCAGTTTGTCAGAAGCGTAACGATCGGCCTGATCTCCCTGCCAGGTATGCGACCATCCGCCATTGAGGCTTGCCATGGTGTTGGCCGCAAATCCCGTGACCAGAACCCGGGCATTTTTAGGCAGGGGTAGGACATGATCCTCGTTTTTCAGCAGGGTGATGCATTCCCTTGCTGCCTCAAGGCTGGCCAGCCGGTGCTTTTCCGACGCAAAGTCGGGATAATCGGAAGCAGGGTAATACAGGTTCTCAAAAAGACCCAGTTTGACCTTTAAGGTCAGGATACGCCTGACTGCCTCATCAATGCGCCAGGCGGGTACCGATCCTTCCCTGGCCAATTCCAGCAGATGATCGTAGAAGGAGTAATCATACGGAACCATGCTCATATCCACTCCTGCCATGACCGCCATCCTGACCGCTTCCCTGGGTGTGGCTGCCACGTGGTGCTTGGTGTGCAGGCGGATGATATCCTCCCAGTCGCTTACCGCCAGCCCCTCAAAATGCAGTTCATTACGGAGGATTTCGGTAAGGATATAATGGCTGGCATGGACTGGAACTCCGTTGATCTCACCCGAGTTGATCATGATGGTGTGGGCTCCGCATTCCACAGCCTGTTCAAAGGGCGGAAGGAAGTATTCCCTGAGAAAGTTATCCGGGATCCATGCCGGTGTGCGGTCTTTTCCCGATACCGGAAAACCGTACCCCAAATAGTGCTTCATACAGGAAGCCACCTTGTATTTATTTCCGATATCGCTACCCTCATAACCTTTCACGATGGCCTGCGTCATTTGATTAGCCAGGAAAACGTCCTCACCGAATGTTTCCCAGATTCGTGACCAGGCAGCCTGCCGACCGATGTCGAGCACGGGGGAGAAGTTCCACGGGATGGCTGCAGCACGGGTTTCATACGCCGTAATGGAGGCAGCCTGCTCCATGAGTCCTGGATTCCATGTGGCTGCCATGGCGATCTGCTGAGGGAACAGGGTTGCGTTCTCACAGTAGTTGTTCCCGTGTATGGCATCAATACCGTACAGGACAGGTATCTTGCACTGATTCTGTTCCGACATTTCCCGTATGGCCGACATGATCTCATACCAGTGATCACGACTATAGCAGTGGTTGGCCACATTAAGGATCGAACCGACATGATAATCAACGATGGCCTTGCGGAGTTTTACAGGATCTACCTGGTGGGGTTCCGCAATGACCCCGTTTTCGGTCACAGAGACCACATCAATACAGACTTGTGTCATCTGTCCCACCTTTTCTTCCAGGGTCAGCTGCGATAGCAGCTCTTCCACTTTTGCAGTGGTGGCTGTTGTCTTTGTGTCACCCGGTGGAGGATTTTTGGGAGCACAGCCCGGCACTATGATTTCCATGATAATAAATAGAGAAGGGATTAGTAGTCTTATTTGTTTCATAACGATAATGTATTGAATATTAATTATTTAATGTACCCTACCCCTGCGCCCCTCCCCTGCTAGCAGGGGAGGGGACGGGGGAGGGGTAATAGGGTGAATTCCCCGATGCTTGCACCGGAATTTGCTTCCCGGGCTTGCCCAGGGATTCATACCAGTGATTTAACACGTTGCATGATTTCAAGGCACATTCTGCTGTTATGGTACGGACATTTCCAGAATCCGGCCTTATCATCCTTCCGGTTAATGGTACCATCGGCTTTAATGCTCCAGTACCATTCCCCGTTAGCGGGATCGATAAGTGAATTCCTGATATAATGAAAGCAATTCTCGGCTATATCCAGGTAGCGGATGTCTCCGGTCAGCTCGTAGGCATGATAGAATCCCACCACCGCTTCCGCCTGGGGCCACCAGTGCCTGTCGTCATCCCGGTGACCCGCAACCGGGTCGGCCTCGTACATGAGGCCGCCATCCTCGCCTATGCCTTCCACGGCAGCAGCTGCCACCTTCAGGCATTTCTGCTTCACCGTCCCGGCCAGGACCCGATCACCCAGCGTATCAGCAGCCTCCGCAAGAAGCCAAGAACACTCAATGTCGTGACCGAACGAAATGACACGCGATTTCCGGTTCCATTGCTCATCAAAGAACAGGTTCAGGTGATGGGATACCGGATCGATGATCTTTTCAGTAAACAGCAGGATCAAAGATCGTAATTTTTTTGCCAGGAGCTCATCCCGCCACACCCGGTACAAATTTGTATAGGCCTCCAGGATGTGCAGGTGTGTGTTCATGGTCTTTTTCTCGTTGGCATCTTTCTCGCTGAGCCGCATGTCCTCCAGCGGTTGCCACTGTCTGTCAAAAGCCTCGAAATAGCCATGATGTACCGGATCGAAGCTGTGACGTTCGATCAGTTCGAACAGCCTGATGGCTGCCCCTTTGCAGGCTGCATCATCCGTGGCCATGGTATATTCGGAAAGGGCATAGATGAAGAACGCCTGTGAATAGATCTGCTTTTTCGTATCAGCTGGCCGGCCTGTATGATCCACGCTCCAATAGGTTCCGCCCCATGTCCCGTCAAAGAAGAATGTCAGTATATAATCCCTGGCTCGCCGGGCCATGTCCATGTACATATCCTGTCGGAGATGCCGTGCTGCTGCGGAAAATGTCCAGAGGATTCTGGCGTTCAGGATACCTCCTTTGGGCGCAAGGGGGTGGATCATGTTATTCCCGTCCATCCGCCCGTAGAATCCGCCATATTTCTGATCCTGCATCTCATCCGTCCAGAACGGGAGGATATGGGTGGTCAGTTCATCACGGACCTCACGGGCCAGTCGCATGCTCCTGCTGTCGTTCCTGTTCATTGGATCTGTTCGGTTGGGTACTGCATTCGTTTTTCCTTCAGTTCACTGGTGACCGTGTGCATGTGTTTTTCGTTAAGCGGATAAAAAGCGATAAAGAGGACTGACAAAAGGGTTCCGATTGCAGGGAAGAAGCTCAGCATCAACCGGATACCGGTCTGTACGTCTTCTGTCTGAACGACATTGGCCTTAAACCCGTAATACCCCAGCAGCCACCCGGTCAGGGCGCCGCCCAGGGTCCAGCCGAATTTTTGTGACATGGAGGAGGAGGAGAAGATCAGTCCCGTGGCGCGGCGGCCTGTCTTCCATTCGGAATAATCTGCTATATCTGCATACATGGACCAAAGGAGCGGGAAGATGCTGCCGGCGCACATACTGATCAGGCATTGCATGACCAGGATCCACCCGATGCTTTCCCTGGGGATGAAGTAGAAGGCAAGGCTCAGTACCGTGGCGCCAGCCATGGCACCAAGGTAGGTCATTTTTTTGCCGAACCGGTTCGAAAGCGGGGTCACGGTGATGATGCCTATGATATTGAAAGCCTGTCCCAGCACCAGGTACAATGTAGTCAGTGTGATGGCTGTCCCGGAAAAGGGTAAATGTAACGTGGCATCACTCTGGACGAAATACTTGAAATAGTACACAGCGGCACCGTCGCGGATCGAGTTGAAGATCAGGGCGGCCATGCCGGCGCCCAGCAGGATCCACCACGGACGGTTCCGCACAAGGTCCCTGATGTCGTCTTTGAGCGAATCATTCCTGGTGGCGATCGGTTTAACCCTTTCCCGGGTGAGAAGGAAGCAGCCCAGGAAAAAGAGAACGCACAGGATCGCGATGACCATGACACCCAGTGTCCAACCGGTTTGGGAATTCCCGCTGCTACCGGTGAAGAATTTTACCAGGGGCTCGATGAGCAGCAGTGCGATGAAGCTTCCGATAAAGGCAAAGACCATTCGGAACGATGACAGGACATTGCGTTCCTTAATGTTGGCCGACATCACCCCCAGCAGCGACGCATAGGGTACGTTGATCATGGAGTACACACCCATCATCAGCGAGTATGTGATATAGGCATACACGAGTTTACCGGTAGTATTGAATCCCGGGGTGACGAACATGAGTGTACCGATGATCCCGAAGGGCAGGGCGAACCACAGAAGGTATGGACGAAATTTTCCCCACCGGGACCGGGTGCGGTCGGCAAGCACGCCCACCACCGGATCGAACAGGGTGTCCCAGATACGGGTCACCAGGAACATGGTACCCACCGCTGCAGCAGGCAGACCAAAAATATCGGTGTAGAAAAAAAGCAGGTACATCCCGAATATTTTCCAGAACATCGATGATGCGAGATCGCCAAAACCGTATCCTGTTTTTTCCCGTAACCGGAGTTTTTCAGTTGTCATGGTTCAATTCCTTTGTGGGCATTATGGATATGTTTTGCCAAAGAAGGTTCCGGAGATTATGGATGGCCAGGATAGGCCTTATTTTTCAGGATAAGTTCCCGGATCGTCTTTACCGACAAAGCTGAGCGCAGCTGATCCGGGGGAGTATTCAGGCAGTAATCCGTGAGCCGGTCAATGGATGAAACTGCCACGTGCATCCGCGAATCAGAGGAAGCGTAGTAGATGAACACCGTCCCATCGTCATCGGCAATCCAGCCGTTGGAAAATACGACATTTGACACATCACCGGTGCGTTCTTCTTCCTCCGGGGCTATGAGATATCCTGCAGGCTGTGCGGTCACGCGGGAAGGATCCTCCAGTGCGGTCATATACATATAAAGTACATAACGAAGACCCGCTGCGCAGCCTCTGACGCCGTGGGCCAGATGCAGCCACCCCTTACTGGTTTTAATGGGCGCAGGCCCCTCTCCGTTTTTCAATTCCTTGATGGTGTGATACTGCCGCGGGTCAATGATGCGTTCCTCCCGGATTTCAGCCTTTGTAATGTCACGGATCAGCGCCCATCCGATCCCCCCTCCGCTGCCAGCGTCAATAAATCCATCCTGTGGACGGGTGTACAGTGCATACTGGCCATGAATGAATTCAGGGTGAAGAACCACATTCCGTTGCTGGCTTTTGGACTTCAGATCGGGAAGCCGTTCCCAGTTTTCCAGATCATGGGTACGTACAATGCCGGCGGTGGCTATCGCAGATGAAAGATCCCCGGGAAGGGCTGCGGGATCCTTCCGCTCGGAGCAAAAGATCCCATAGATCCATCCGTCCTCATGCCGGGTCAGCCGCATGTCGTAAACATTGACATCGGGAACGGAGGCTTCCGGCAGATGTACGGGAAAGGGGCGAAAACGGAAATGATCCACTCCGTTGGGGCTTTCAGCAATGGCAAAGAAGGATTTACGGTCTGATCCCTCCACCCTTGCCACCAGCACATAGTTACCGTTGAATTTTATGGCCCCTGCATTGAAGACAGCATTTACGCCGATCCGTTCCAGTAGAAAAGGATTGGCTGACGGATCCAGGTCGTACCTCCACGACAGGGGTACATGGCCGGCAGTCAGCACCGGGTGTTCGTAACGGCTGAAAATTCCGTTGAAGCAGTCTTTTTGCCTGTTAGGCCGCTCCACCAGCTCTTCATACCGATGGTTCAGGGAGCGAAGGCGTTCTTCAAAGCTATTGTTCATACGTTATTCTGGTATTTTAAGGGTGGTCGTAAAGGGATCTTTCCTGGATGTCCTTCTGGAAAAGCGTTCTGGGAAGATCATAGAAAAGGACGAAATTCTCCTCGCTGATCTGGCCGGGGTATGGAACATAATAATGGTTGGGCCTGTTGGCAGCATTCCGCCAGAACAATGCATACGACAATCCGCTATCCTTCAGGATGGGCCATACCACATGGGTCCACCAGGCCGGGTAGGGGATCTGCTCATAACCCATTTCTGTAATGGCCGGAAGCTTGTCATGCTCTTTGGCAATTTCAGCCAGCAATGAAATCCTGCTTTTCATGGCTTCAACAAAATCCTCATAGGATTGCCCGGGCTGCTGATACTGATCGAATCCAACGATATCCGCATACCTGTCACCGGGATATCGTTCCATGAAATCCTTTTTATGCTGAAAACGGTCAGCTGCTGAATAGGCCCACAGGAGGTTATGCACCTGTTTGGTCTCATTCAGGTACGTGACGGTGAACTGCCACAACCGGATGAATTCATCAGGAGTGCAGTGGGTGTTCCCCCACCAGAACCAGTCTCCTGTCTGTTCATGAAATGGCCTGAAAATCAGTGGTATGGGTTTATTGTTGTCATCAGTCAGTTCGTTGAAGAATACCGCCAGCTGATCCAGCCATTGCAGGTATCTGGTATGCTGTTCTCCTCCGGGAAGAATACCCGCCACCACGCCGGGAGTCTGGCTATCCCAGGCTGATCCGCCGGTCAGCGGATTATTGCAGTGCCAGCTGAAGGTATTGATGGCTCCCATAGCGTGAACCTGCCGGGCATAGGTTTTTATATCGGCAAAGGGAACCGAATCCAGGTTGACCGGGGAACCGGTTTCGATGTGGCCGAGGTCCCACCCAAAGACAGCCGGATAGTCCGAACAGATCCTGTAAATATCCGATTTCCCGTTGGGAGCGATCCAGCCTATCCCGTAGGCCAGGTCATCCTGATGACCGATCATGGTCCCTGTGGCGACAAGCAATTTCATTTCCGATAAAAGATTCCGGGTTTCAGGTGTTGCCTGCAGATCAGCCATGGATATAGTATTATTTTCCAGGTCATTACAACCCATTATGAACAGACAGGCCAAAGCAGGCAGGAAATATATGAGGTTTCTGAGGCACATGTTCGTGTGAAACGGTTTCATGGATAAAAGGAGCAAAATTCATGTAAAGTTCATATTCCGGGCCCGCTTTACAGTAATACTATTTTAGCATAATAACGTACTTTTTGATGAAATTCCTTTCATTCCCAGGGTGGTCAATCCTTTAGAACAGGGGGAAATAAAAGGTTTTGGAGCGGGAACATAGTTCAGGTTTATTTTATACTTTTATAGTACGATTTATTCTGACGGGTAGTACAGCCTTGCCAACACATCATTGAACATGGTTGAAAAAGTGATGAGGGAAATAACTCCCCTGACACAGGCAGATTGTTTTACAGTTTTTTCAAGAAAAAAGACGGCCTTTGATTTCCCCTTGCATTTTCATGATGAGATTGAGCTCAATTTCATTCAGAATGCCAGGGGCGCCAAAAGGGTGATCGGCGACCATATCGATGAAATCGGCGATATAGAGCTGGTAATGGTGGGTCCCAATCTTCAGCATGCCTGGTTCGGATCGGATTTTCACGGAAAGATCATCACAGAGGTGACGATTCAGTTCCACCATGACTTTTTCGATGAGAAGTTCCTGAAAAAGAATCAGCTGACCTTTATTCGCAACCTTCTTGAGAAATCCGTGCGCGGCATTCTTTTTTCGACTGCCACGGCAAGGCAACTGGCTCCCCGTATCATGGGCCTGGCCAAAAAACAGGGCTTCGACTCCGTGCTGGAGCTCATGTCGATCATCCACGACCTGTCCATTTCACGTAGTTACCGGATACTGAGTGACTCAACGTTCAATGCAGCAGAAAAGAGCCATTACAACAGTCGCAGGATAGAGAAGGTGATGAATTATACCCATCAGAATTTTCACCGTCCTGTTTCCCTGGCCGAGGTGGCCAGGCTGACCAGCATGACGGAGACAGCTTTTAGCCGTTTCTTCAAGCTGCGCACCGGGATGACGTTCATCGACAGCCTCACCGAGATCCGGCTGGGGCATGCCTCCCGCCTGCTGATCGAGACGACCCAGACCATTTCAGAGATCGCCTATGACTGCGGATTCAATAACATCTCCAATTTCAACCGTATCTTCAAAAAAAAGAAAGGCTGTACCCCGAAGGAGCTCAGGGAAAGTTATGATCAGGGGGTCAGGGTGTTCATCTAGAAACCCTCACCGGCCGGTCATTGCTCCGGAACCGTCAAACCCAGGCTCTGAAGCAGAGGAACATTGAGGTCGGTTTCAAAGAGCTCCATCGAACCTTTATTGAAAAGTCCAAAGGTGCCCCTGTAGTCCCATGATGTCCAGGGAATATTGTTTTTTTCCAGGTACTCTCTGACCACTTTATACCAGTAGGAGCGGTCATCGTTGTCGCTGTTGGGTATGTAAACGCCGAATTCACCGCAGAAAATGTCTACCCGGCGATTGTCCCTGAAACGGATGGCAATGTCCAGCAAGGATTTTACCTTTTCTTCGTTACCTTCAGCGGGATACCTTAAAAGACCGTCTTCCACCCATGTGCCCCTGAACTCCGATGGAACAGGAGCCATTCGTACGGGATCATACGGAAACGGGATTCCCTTGAGCGAGGCCATGGAAGGGCTGTTCCACGCGGCACCCTGGTGCGTGAACATGAACGGATCGTAAAAATGGAAGGTATAGATGAGGTTCGGATCCCGGTAAACGGGCATGCTGTCAAGGTCTTTATATCCATTGTATCCCGAAGGGCCGATGATGATGGCATGCCGGGTGTCGACCTGACGAATGGCATTGATGGCCTCCTGCTGTATCTCACCCCACAGCTTGTTGGAGATGCCATGTGGTTCGTTCAGTACTTCATAACTGATGAGGTCGGAGCGCTCCCTGTACCGTTCTGCCAGTTGGGGCCATACCTTGTTGAGGATCATACCGATCTCCGGATCGGTGACCCTGATGGGATGGAACGAGTGGTTGTCGAGGATCAGGTGCAGTCCCAGCTGTTCTGCCCAGTTGACGGCTGAATCCAGGCAGCTGAGAAAATACGGCTCCAGGATATATTCCGGTTCCTTACCTGTCATGCTGTGCAGGTTGATGGGCAGACGGATGACGTCACATCCGAGGCTTTTAATATCCTGGAAATCCTTCCTGGAGAACCGTTCAAACTGGATATGCTTCGCGTCGCGGGCCTGGAACCATCCGGTAAGGTTGACGCCCCGGTGGAACGGGATCTGTGCTGTGCCTATCATCACAAGGATGAGGGAAACGGAAAGAAACAAAGCTTTTTTCATGATCATCATGGATGTAATAGTTGAAGGGTGCATCCGGCTGGCTGCAGGCCATCTGCGCTGGCTTTCAGGACAAGGTTTCCCGGCTGCAGGCCGCTTCGTACCACCGCCAGGCACATCCCGTGAAACGCTCTTCTTTCATGGGATTTGAACGACTCCATGCTCACCTGGTTTCCGTTGTCGGTCGCCTCGAGCTCACCGTTGCCTTCTACCGTGAAATAGATCCGGTTGTCGGCATACGGCACAACGACGTTGTTTTTGTCCACCACAGTGACCGTCACATACGACAGATCGTCTCCGTCGGCGCGGATCGCATTACGGTCGGGTGAGAGAACGATGCGGTATGGTTCTCCGGCGGTCTGGATTTCCCTGGTCAGGATCACCTTGCCGTTCTGTTTCCCTGTGGCACGAAGGGTACCGGCCTCAAAGGGCACCCTCCAGCTGAAATGCAGCATATCACCGGTTTTACGCTGTGCTCCGAGCGAAGTGCCGTTGAGCCATAGCTCCACTTCGTCACAGTTGGAATAGGCCCATACATCGATCATTTGTCCGGGAGCCCAATTCCAGTGGGGGAAGAGGTGAAGGACGGGCTCGCTTGTCCATTCGCTTTTGTACAGATAATACGCATCTTTCGGGAACCCGCAGAGATCGAGGATACCAAAGTAGGAACTGCGGGCGGGCCAGGGATATGGTGTGGGTTCGCCGATATAGTCGAAGCCGGTCCAAATGAACATGCCTGACATGAAGTCATATTTTTTCACTATTTTCCAGGTCTCTTCATGGGTGGAGCCCCATGGCGCAGAGCAGTTGTCATACGCCGAACAGCTCATGTCGGCATTACCTTCATAAAAGGGTACATCCCATTTGAGGGGCCAGCGGCGGATGCTGTCGGAAGGCATGTCGTAGCTGCCGCGGGTGGCCAGTGCGGAGGTTGTCTCGGTGGCAAGGAATTTCTGCCCGGGGAACAATTCCGGAAACTGGGCGAAATTCTCCTCATGATAATTGTAACCGATCAGATCGAGGGCTTTTGAACGGATGAGATAGTTCTCCGGTTTTGGGTCATTGCACGCAGCGGTGATGGGCCGGGTGTCATCCAGTTTCCTGACGATGGAGGCCAGCTCCCGTGCAATCCGGGTCCCCGAGGTATCCCATTGTTCCATGATCTCATTGCCGATGCTCCAGATGAACACGCTGGGATGATTGCGGTCGCGCAACACCAGGTCTTCCAGGTCGCGCCGGTGCCACACATCAAAGTCAGCACTGTAGTCGAAGGGAGTCTTGCTTATTTTCCACATGTCGAACGCTTCATCCATCACGATGAATCCCATCCTGTCGCAGAGGTCCAGCAATTCAGGAGCCGGTGGATTGTGCGATGTCCGTATGCCGTTGCACCCCATTGCCTTTAACAATTCCAGCTGACGTTCAAGGCCGCGGGTGTTGATGGCAGCGCCAAGGCAGCCCAGGTCATGATGGTTACACACTCCATTGATTTTTAATGGTTTACCATTTAATAAAAATCCACGGGTACTGCTGAATTCAAACGACCGGATCCCGAAAGGAGTGATGTATTCATCCAGAACCTGTTCCTTGGAAAGAAGGGTAGTGACCACCCGGTACATCACCGGATTGTCGACCGACCAGAGTTCCGGAGCGGGAACAGTGATGGTTTGTTTGATCTCGCTGCCGGAAGTGCTGACCAGCATCCCCGGAGAAGTCTTCTCAGATATCAGTTTGTTGGTATGATCATAAATGCTTGATTTGACGGAGATCTTGACCGATGTGCCTGTTGTGTTGCGGATTCGTGTACGTATGTTGACTTCTGCATCATTTTCAGTCACGGTGGGCGTTGTGACATAGGTTCCCCAGTGATCAACGGCAATGGAGCCTGTTTTTACGAGCCAGACGTTCCGGTAGATCCCTGATCCGGAATACCACCGTGAATTGGGCTGCTGTGAATTATCAACCCTGACACTGATCACATTGGCCTCGTTGCCATAGTTAAGGTATTGCGTCAGTTCGTAGCGGAAGGAAGAATACCCGTACGGTCTTTTCCCCAGGTAATGGCCATTGATCCATACCTCTCCCATGCGGTAGACTCCGTCGAACTCGGCATAGATATTTTTTCCCCTGTCGGAGGATGGAATGTGAAATGTGTTGCGGTACCATCCGATGCCGCCTGGAAGCGCTCCTCCTCCAGGAGAAGACGGATTTTGAACGTTAAAATCCCCTTCAATGCTCCAGTCGTGAGGCAGGTTCAGTGGTCTCCAGCCCGAATCGTCAAACAGTACGGCCGATGCTCCCGGTGGATCGCCCGGTAAGAATTTCCAGCCGCGGTTGAAATTTTCTCTGGTTCGCACATCGGATCCGGTGGATGGCAGGCTGTCAGGGAAGAATGTTTGACGGATGAATGCCATTTTCTTAAAATAAAAGTCTTCCGGAAGGCCATGTCCGCTTTCTGGATATACGATATATTGTTTTTCCGATTTTACCTGGTTGTAGGCGGCAAAATTGATATGGGGCGGGCATACATCATCAGCGAGGCCGACGCCCATGATCATGGGGGCCCTGATCCAGCCCGCCAGGTTCTTGATATCAATATAACTGAGGGTGTTGTACACTTCTTCCCAGGTCATCTTTTTCTGTTCCACGACCATGCTGATGAATTCATTGCCGGGCCATGTGGCCACCCTGAAGTAATCTTCAAAGTCTGACAGGAAGGGCACCTGGGGTGCACAGACCGTTATTCTGTCATTGCACAGGGCGGCGGTGGCAAAAGTCAGGGCTCCCCCCTGGCTGGCGCCTTCAACGGCGACCCGTGAGGTATCCACTTCAGGACGGGAGAAAAGAAAATCCACACCACGGACACAATCCATGTACCCTCCGCGGTAAATGTACATCTCCTTATCCTCAAGGAAAGACTGCAGGAAGCCCGGGAATCCGGGATTGACATGGTCGCGGCTGTTGCCATGTCCGCGGATGTGCAGGCCGAATCCGATAAGGTCGTCACCGTAATCCACATATTCCGGCAGAATGACACTCTGGTATCCGTGTACCTGCATGACCGCAGGGTATTTTCCGGGCGCCGTGGGTACCGAATACCATCCCCGGATCAGGATATTGCCCAGGGACCTCATTTCCACCAGGTATACGTTTCGCCTGGAAGTGCACAGCGAATCGATCTTTATCATATTGAACTGCGGATCAACCGCGTTCAGTTCCCTTTTGGCGCGTGCCCAGTAGTCATCAAAATCGGGGCGCGGATCAGGCGGGCTGTAGATCTTTTCAGGCTCATACCCGAACGCAAAGGATATTTTTTTGGTGGCAATATCACTGGCCAGGGTCACCAAAGCCTTATAAAAACCGGGACGAAGGCCCTGAATAGTGAAATTGACCAGGATTTGTTTTTTGGCGTTCAATGTCAGATTTTGTTCCTGACCGTAAATCTCTTCTCCAAAATCCGACACGACCCGGATCCCGATTTTTCCGGTGAACGGGCGATGGAAATTATTGATAAGCCTGATGGGAATGTTCATATCCTGTGAACCTTTCAGGATATGGTCAGGTTCGGCGAAGGCGGGCTCTATCATGATATGGTCAGCCGGACCATGTACCGTAAGGAGGATGGGCTCACCATATATACCGCCACCACCGGTAAGATCAAAAACCCTCACGGCAAGGGTATTGGGCTGATCCCACAGGATTTTGCCGGCAGGGATTGTATAATTCCGGATTTCATCCCACCGGGTAACATAATTGGGAGGGAGCTCACCCAACCCTGCTAAAAATTCGCCATTCAGATAGGTGAAATCGACATCGTCAATTTTGCCCAGCTGCAACAGGAATCCGCCATATTCCAATGCATTGCTTTTTAATGTCGAAGGAATGACGACCGAGGTTCTGTACCAGGCAAAGCCATCATAACCAGGGAATCCCTGATTTTCCCACACTTCTCCGGGGATGATTTCACTCCAGCCTGAATCATCAAAAGAAGGAGAAGCCCAGGCAGGATCGTCGCCGGTTTTGAATTTCCATTGCACGGGCAGCAGTTCCTGGGCAACGCATGGGCCGGTAAGGGCCAGCGCAAGTAACCAACAGAGTACTCTTTTCATCATGTTGTTATTTTTATAATATGTTGATTTACAGGTTTGAAAGGTCAATGATTTGCCCGGTGCCGTCATAGGTGATTACTTTATCGGGTACTCCCCTGAGATCCATTTTCTCCGGTTTCAGGGGAGTGACCACGATGATTTGAATGGTACGGCGCTGGAGCATGCCTTCGAAGGTTCCCTCGCGTTGGCCGATGGTCAGTGTTTTTCCGGAATCGTCATAAAGAAAGGAAATGGTCGTAAAAGCTCCCTTCTCGTAATTATAGTTGGTATTTTCATCCTCGTAAAGAACAAATTTCCCGTCGTGTCCGCTGAAGACGAACAGGGTGAGCGGATCCGCCGGTTTCTCGGCGGTATGCTGGATTTCGGGGCCTAGGGGAAGGATGGTCCCTTCCCTGACAAAGGTGGGTATGTATTCCAGGGGCGATGGAGCCATGATCGTCTGGCCGCCGGGGTAATGGCCGCCCGTGAAAAAATCATACCAGCCCGTGGGCGCCGGCAGGTACACCGCTCTTTCGCGGGCCCTGTATGTACATACCGGATTGATCATCAGGTCCGGGCCGAACATGTACTGATCCCCGATATCGAGTACGCGGGCATCTTCGCCAAAATCCATGGCCAGCGGCCGCATGACCGTGTAATCATTCAGCCAGGTATAACCAGCCAGCGAATAGATATATGGCATGAGCCGGTAGCGCAGATGGTTATAGTCCACCATGGCCTGGTAGACAGGATGATCCTGTGGTGCTGTAAGGTAGATCTCCCTGTAGGGGTACTGTCCGTGGGAACGGAAGATGGGGACGAAGGCGCCGAACTGGTGCCATCGGGTCATGAGTTCACGCCACTCTTCAAGGGTTTCGCCCGTGGCATCGTAATACCGGTTTTCCACGGCAAAGCCGCCGATGTCCATGGTCCACCAGGGGATTCCCGAGATGCTGAAATTGAGTCCGCAGGGGATCTGGGCTGCCATGTCGTGCCAGCGGGCTGCAATGTCGCCGCTCCAGTTTGCCGCTGCATACCGCTGTAAGCCGGCAAAGGCAGAGCGGGTAAGGATGTAAACCCGCTTACCGGGATTGGTGCGGCGCTGGCCTTCATAGACAGCCTGGGCCTGCTCCAGCGCGAAGGCATTGAAATATTTGGCTGCTGGACCCAGCGCAGTGGGATTCATCAGCGCTTTGCGCTCATCCATGGGAAGATTGGAACAAATATCGGGCTCGGTGGCGTCGAGCCACCAGGCATCCACCCCCTTGCTGTAAATAGCGGCATTGATCTGATCCCAGAAAGCCTTCTGAGCCTCTGTATTGTACGCATCATAAAAAGTGGATACATAACCCAGCCAGTCTTTCCTGTTTTTCTCAATGTTGAGTTTGTACAGCCAGCCTTTTTGGTCCATGGCCTCAAAGTTGGCGGTGCCTTTGTAATACTTGGGCCATACGGAGATCATCAGGCGGGCGTTCAGGGAATCATGAAGGGTGGTCATCATTCCCGCCGGATCAGGGAAGCGGGAAGCTTCAAACTGGTGATCGCCCCACTTGTCAATGGGCCAGTACTGCCAGTCAAGGACGATGTTGTCCAGCGGTATGTTCCGTTTTCTGTATTCACTTACCACTTCCAGGATCTCCTGCTGTGTTTTGTACCGTTCGCGGCTTTGCCAGAAACCCAGCGCCCACTTTGGCATCATGGTCGCCTTACCGGTGAGGGTGCGGTACCCGCTGATCACCTCATCCATGCTTTGTCCGGCGATGAAATAATAGTCAATCTGATCGGCCACCTCTGAAGCAAGGGTGATCCTGTTCTGATCATCGGCAGGCAACGGTGAAAGATGTTTCAGGGTGATAAAGGATTCGCCGCCGTCAGGGATCCATTCTATTTTAAGGGCATACTTTTTACCCGCTTCCATGTTGAGGTCGAACCGGTTGGAACAGGTATTCCAGCACTGTCGCCAGCGATCGAACAGCAGTGTTCCGTCAACCCATAACCTGGCATACCCGGCCGATGTAAAGATAAATTTATGGGTGCCGGATTCGGCTGCTTCCATCGCACCGATCCAGGTGACCGCCGCCTCACCCAGGTTGTATCCTTCAGGAAACTTCACCAGGTCGGGGATGAACTGGTAATTGATTTCCCTTTCCATGCGCGTCAGAAACACCTTCGATGTGTCGTTCCTGTCCCTGTAGATCGCACTCAGACCGCCTTCCCGGCCATCTTTATCATAGAGCTTCAGTCCCGACAATTCTTCCGGTTCACGGACATCCCCAAATCTGGTCCTGGAATAATTATCCCACAGGATGCCATAGTTCCTGGTGGAGACCAGGAAGGGAACGATGGCCTGCGTGTTATACTGAAACAGGTCGGCATCTTTTCCCTTCAGGTTCATGTAGCTGGTCTGATTGGAACCCAATCCGTACAGGGCTTCGCCATCGGCAGACCCGAATTGCTGTTGAACGGTCAGAAATTTCTGACCATCCACCATTACATTTCCAAAGGATTTTCCACCTCCTTGTTTTTCAGCGAGATACACCTGTCCCCGGGCATCGGAAAAAGAGACTTCGCCGGTGACAGGTCTCACCTGGACCTGTAAAGCCTTTGTTTTCAGGATGATCTTGTCATCTTGTTCTAAGATGTCGAAATCGGCGGTGGCTGACAGCGTATCGGGTACGATCAGGCTTTTTGGTTCGCTGAAAACCTCACCCGGAACAGAGGTGACATGAATAATGTGGTCCCTGATCACCTGAAGCCTGACAGCGTGAGCTGGCTGGTGTGCTGTTTTCTCCACATGAACGATCAGACCGTCCGGGATCCTTTCATAGGATGCCTTCTGGCATGAAATCATAAAGATCAGCAGGGCGATGATGGCGGGCAGGTGAAAAGGGATCCGGATGTTTTTCATTTCAGTGAATGATCAGTTTTTTGGTATATATGTCGTTACTTCCCGTAAAGATGCATTGGTACATGCCGGGATCCAGGGTTACCCCGAATTCCCGGTTCAGTTCCTCGCCGCGTTTACAAAGATAAACATATACGGCTCTGCCATTCATGTCACTGATTGTTAATTTATTAATCGTTGAGGGAACATCACTGATCCGGAACCGGCCCTGAGCTGGATTTGGGGAGATGAGGATGGGATCGGGCGCCGGTGTGGATTGGATCCCGGCGATGTCTTCATTGATGATGAGTTCCTTTTCACCCGGTTCCACCAGGACGAGCGTGGTGGAGTAACGCGGGAGCTTGATCCTGATCTCATCCCCTATGAGGCAGGAATTTGCCTCAATGGATTCATAGTTACCGGGTCCCCCGGCGACGCCTGTATTTCCAATGCCATTTACGAAGACCTTCCTTGAAAAGTCCGTTCCGTCGCCGGTGAGGGTATAGGTGTAATACCTGTCTCCGAATTTAAATTCCTGTACGTTCAGCCGTACCACGACATCATATGTGGCCTTGTTGACCATGGTGACGGCCACCTGGCCGGAGGAAAAGGCGGTTGGGAAAGCCACCACGTTGGTATCGCCCCGCTGTGTCATGTGGAGCAGTACATCTCCGGTGTAACGCCGCTGGTAGTACAGGTGATAGAAAGCAGGCCGCGGGGCGTATTGGACCACTCCTGGCTCATCGCCGAACGAGTACATGCCATGGTCATTGCCGTTGTTCCAGCTGTTGGCCAGATCCCAGCGGAGGGCGGCCCCGTATCCGGTCCGCATTGCTTCCCCCGTCACCAGCACCGCATGCATCCCGTTCGCATGCGACACGGGCTGGTTGGATTTAATCGCAAAAATATTATATTCTGTCAGCGCCACAGGCAAATGGGGCATGCCTGCCTTATCAGCTTCCGCATAAACATAATCCTTGTAGGTGCCCGTACGCCTGTACGAATTCAGGACCGTCGCAATGCCCGAGTTCTGTTGCCACGGGGTGTAGTAACTGTGCACGACATAAAAGTCGGCCAGATCGCCCACGCTCGCAGCCACTTCCTTGTTCCATTGAGGCTGTTCCCAGCTGTAGGCGTCCAGCATCACCACACCGATCCTGATGTCGAGTCCCATTTCTGCCGCAGCCGTTCGCATGCTGTCGATGAATATGCGGCAATGTTGCCCGTAAAGGGTACCGTTGATGTACTCCGGCTGACCGTCCTGGTTCAGCTCCGTGTTGATGCGGTAGCCGGCTTCCCAGTTGCCGAACACTTCGTTTCCGATCTCCCAGAATCGGGTTCGCCCGTTATCGTACCGCACCCAGTCGGCTGCCATATGCGCTGCCGTGTCCACCGGAGCCGGTCCTGTACCATAGCGGGCATACCCGTAATTCACTGTGAGCATTCCCGTAACATTGGTGTGATATAAAATCCTGTAAAATGAATCGATGTGCATGGTCCAGTTTTCATACGAGTTGGGACGGATGCCGTACCACGGCTTAAAAGGTACATCACGGCCTGCCAGCGTATCGGGAATGTCTTCAGGCCGGTCGTCGGTCACCCGGTTCCAGAAGAACTCATCCGAAACGGAACCAGCGGGCCCCCGCAGCACCCCCATCCGCCGGTCACGGATATGCCTCATGAGCTGGGTATTGTTCGACATGCATCCGGTCCACAGGTTGGCATTGTCACCAAACATATAATTGGGCACCCTGGCCAGTGTATCGTGAAAGAGCACTTTCAGCGATGCCTTGACAGGCTCTGTCGTTTGTTCTGTATCAAAGTAGGGCGGACTGGAGATGACGGCTGGCATCCACTCGTTCAGGAAGAATCCCTGGTCCTGCGCAACGGTCGTATCTGCCCACAAAAGAAGAGCAACGATCAACAGATGATGTGGTTTTATCATGATTTTTTCGGTTTTTATTTTGACCCCTCCCCTACTCCCTTTCCCTGGGTCTCCGCGAAAGCGGAGATCCGGAAGGGGCAGGGGGAGAGGTCTTTAATAAAAAAAGCCTGGTTCGATGCTCCGTTGCCTTTGCATGAACCAGGCAGCCAACCAGTCAACCTAAAACTGCATCCTCATTATTCCTTGATAAATACAATATTGTCGAAGTATACAGTATGGCCCTCGTCATACATCTGGAACGTAATGTTGTTTACCGCCGTTTTATCGATCGTGGGATAGTCGGTAAGCAGATCGTATTTGTAATAGGTCCAGACACCAGCGGGTATTACTACGTCAACCTTCTGGTCCTGCCAGTTGATCCAGAACTGCATTTTCTTCTCCACATCGGCTCCTTTGATCCAGAAAGTGAAATACCGGTATTCGGTAATGTTGATGGACCCCCCGTTCCCAAGCTGCAGTCCGCCCCATGTTCCGGCCGGATCATAGGCCGCTTTCATGGAGCTGGTACCGGTGATGACAAAATCGGATGAGGGTTCGAAGGTTCCGCCCCACGACCAGCTTTCGAATCCGTTCATCAGTGCATCTGTGAAAACAGGCAGTGCTTTGTCGATGTTGATGAGGATCACGTCCGTGGTACGGTCTCCTGCTGGGCTTGTCAGCACCAGCCTGCATTTGGTGAGTTCAGTGGCCGGCATTTTAATGACGGCTGTATTCAGCGAGGATGAAACAATCTCCGCTTCGTCGGTGCTGCCTTCGAGTACCACCTTTGAACAAACGTCAAGGTTGTTTCCCGACAGTGTAACGGTACTGCCGGCCTGGAAATCGGTCGGGAAGGCACTGTTCACGATGGAGTAGGCCTGTACGTCAAACGGAACGGTCAGCGTCTTGCCATCCACGTTGGTGAGGATGATGTTTTGCTGGCCCCGGAATGCCGTGTCCGGAACGCGGAACAAGATGCACGTTTCCGTGTTGAGGTTTGGATTGATGATGGCAGGAGCATTGTTCAGGTCGAAGACGATGCTCACCATCTGGCCAAGTCCTTGTCCTTTGAGGGTAAGCATGGTGGTCGTAGGTCCTTCTGTCGGAGTAATGGATTCAAAGACCGGGGTTCCTGCGGGGACATCCGGGCTGCCATCCGTATCCTTTTTGCAACCGCTGAAGATCCACACCATGCTGAGCAGGATGAGGAACAATGCTGAAATTCTGGTTACAGATATCTTTTTCATAGGATGTTAAATTTTAGGATTATTCATAGTAAGGTACCGGTGGACCGGCCAGGGCGGGATCCTGGGCAATTTCGCCTGCCGGGATGGGCAGGTACATGTACTGTTCCGTAAAGGTAACGTAGACCGGATTACCCACCTGACCGCGGTTCTGCGCTTCGATGATCTCTTTTGCCTTGGCATATCCCTGACGTTGAATATCGTACCAGTAATCTCCCTCAAAGGCGAATTCAATACGGCGTTCCTGAATGATATCGTCTTTGGTGATGGATGCCTTGGGTTGCAGGCCGGCACGCAGGCGGACCCTGTTAAAGGCGTTCAGTGCCTGTGCATCGGTGGTGGAAGCGTTGTTTCCCAGGATGGCTTCGGCGTAGATCAGCAGCACATCGGCATAGCGCTGTACCATGAAGTTCTGACCCGTATTCATGCCGATCACTTCTTCACCGCCATATTTGGCTCCCGGACCCACTACATATTTTGCAATGTTGGAGCGGGTGCCGTTGAACTGTCCGCCCTTTCCTGCAGGTTGTGCCGTATCATAGACATACCCGTTGGCCATGAATGCGTTGTAATCTGCATCTCCGGCCTGGGGCTTCCATTCGGGCATCGTCCAGCCATGTTCCATAATAGTGGCAGGTCGGCGGATATCACCCGGCTCAATGGCAGCCTTGAAATCCAGCGTGGGAAGGAAAAGCTCCCACATGCTGGAAACGTCGGTTTGCAAGTTGCCCGGTCCGCGGTCGCATTGCAGCTGGTTACCTGTTCCCCAGGGATTTTGTGCGAGCTGATGCTGGATGGCAAAGATGGATTCGATGTTGTTGTTCCATGCGCTGGAGTTGAACATCGACCGGTAATCATCTTTGGAGACTAGATCATAGTAGCCGGAGTTGATTACCTCCTGTGCTTTGGTGGCAGCGTTGGTATAATCCTGGAGATACAGGTACAGCTTGGCCATCATGGCCTTGGCTGACCAGGTGGTCAGACGGCCGGGAACATCGCTTGCAGGAAGTCCCGCCTCAGCCAGTTTAAGCTCTTCCAGGGCATACCTGAAAACATCCTCCTTCAAATAACGGGGGATGTTATAATCTCCGGAAAGAGCCACTGCACCAGGATTATTTACGATGGGCACATCGCCCCATACGCGGGCCAGGTAAAAATAGACCGTGCCCCTCATATAGTGGCACTCAGCAATGGCCGGATCCAGGAATGAAGCATCGCCGCCCAGGCTTTTCTTCATTTCGAAGGCCTGCAACAGGGAACCGGACCATCCCGCCACTTTATAGAAGGATTTCCAGCTGTCGGCGACAAGAGCGTTCGTGGACGATAGGGTGAAGTTGACAAAAGCGGCGTAATCCCCGTTGGAGGGATAACTGAAGCCGTTTCCTGCCATCACATCGCCAATGTCATCCATGGCGCGGCTCAGGAACCCATGCCACGGAAGACCGCTGTACAGTGTACTGGTACCGGCACGGACCTCATCGGCAGTGTTGTAGTAGTTATCCACCGTTGTGCTGTCGAGGGATGCACGTTCGGTAAACTCTTTCTGGCACGCTCCCAGTGTGATGAGCGCGATGGCCAGCGTATATGTGATGATTCTTTTCATTTTTTTAGGATTTTTAGGGTTAGTGATCCGTGGTTAGAATTCGACATTGATACCGAACGTATACACACGCGGATTCGGGAAATGCCCCTGATCCACGTTCATGAGCAGGATCGTGTTATCGAATGCCCCAATTTCCGGATCATATCCTGAGTAGCCGGTGAAGGTGTACAGGTTTTGCCCTGAGAAATACAACCTCAGGTTGGTCATTTTAATATGCTCTATCCATTTCTTTGGAAAGCGATACCCTATGGTGAGGTTCTGGATGCGAAGGTATGAACCATCTTCCACGTACCGGGTGGAAACATAGGTGTTGTTGGAGTTGGTGGTGGTGAACCTGGGCAGGCTTCCATCTGTATTGGTTTCCGTGTACCTGTCCGATACAGTGGCCAGCTGGTTGTAATAGGTGTTATCCATCTTTTCCAGCTGCCATTTCAGGAAGTTATAGACATCTGCACCGTAGCTTCCCTGCAGGAACAGGGACACATCGAAGTTATAGAAGCTGAAGTTATTGGTGAACCCAAAGGTGAATTCCGGGATCGGGCTGCCGATATAGGTCATGTCGGCCTCATCGATCTTGCCGTCGGGTTCTCCCGTCCGCTTGCCGTTTTCGTCTTTGCCGTCGATGTCTTTAAACCGCACATCGCCCAGCCAGGTGTGTGTTTCATCAATGGGGAAACCAAACTGGGGCAGGGCATTGTCGAGATCTTCCTGAGTACGGTAAATGCCATCATAGATCAGCCCGTAGTAGGATCCCACAGGTTGACCGGGAGCTGTAAGGGTAATGGTATATTGATCATAGTATACTTTCCCGGCAAGGGTGGACGCTTCGTTCAGAAGTTTGTCCAGTTCATTGTTATAACGCGAGAAAATTAGGGAAGCGTTCCAGTTGAAATTTTCTTTCATGAAGATATAGCCGTTCAGGTTGAGATCAATCCCTTTATTGGTCATTTGACCCACATTTCCGATAGGTGCCTTGAGGTCATCCCAGTTTGAGCCAATGCCCAGGAAGGTGGGACCCGTGGTGAATAACAGCATATTGGATGTGGTCTTCTTGTAGATATCAATAGAAGCTTCCAGCCTGCTTTTGAGGAAGCCCAGGTCAACCCCGATGTTGGTGGTGATGACCTCTTCCCAGCTCAGGTCGGGATTGGCAATTCCGCTGATAAAGTTGGTTACGGATGATCCAATGGTTCCGAAACCGACAGGTCCGGGCCAGAACATGATACCGGAGGAATAGGGAGGATTCATTGCCCCGCTGGGCAGGTTCTGGTTGCCCACTCCGCCGTAGCCAAACCGGATCTTCATGTAATTCATGACGTTTTCAAATGACGAGGCAAATTTTTCGTTGGTGACCGTCCACCCCACAGAAACCCCGGGGAAATACCCCCACTTGTTGTCGGGGTGGAAGTTGGAGGATCCGTCAGCCCTGAAACTGACCGACAGGGAGTAGCGGTCGTCAAAGGCGTAATTGGCACGGACAAAATAGGATTCCATGGCCCAGTTGTTCTTGCCGCCGCCCAGTTCCCATGTGGATTGGGTGGTGCTGCCCACGTTCAGGTCAAGGATGTTGTTCTGCAGGTCGAGTTTTTTGCCCGTGATCTGCTCCCAGTAAGAATACTGGGCTTCGTGACCGGCTGTTGCACTGACGAAATGCTTATTGAACTTCTTGGTGTAATTCAGGTAATTCCTCAACGCCCAGTAGTAGGAGTTCTGGCGGTTATCGTACAACTGGCTCTGCTGGATACGCGTACCTATGTCGGCAGCATATTGATAGGCTGTGTTGTTTTGCAGATTCAGGCTGTAGGATATTTCATTCTTGAATGAAAAGTCTTTCAGGAATTTAAAATCGGCATACAGGTTCCCGAAAACCTGTTCCCTCATAACGGTATTGCCCCTGGTTTCGGCCTGGGCAACAGGATTATCCTGGAAGTATTGCACCCCGCCAATGATATCTCCCCCGCCCCAGCTGTCGTCAATTTCTTTCACGGGGATCAGGGGGCTTTGTATGGCGGCCATCCAGATGGTTCCCGAAGGTGCATTGTCCGTGAGTGCCACATTCTGATCGCTGCGGAGGACATTGGCGCTCATGCCCACATCCAGCCATTTCTTGATCTGGTGATCAATGTTGAAGCGGCCCGAATATCTTTTAAAATCAGAACCGATCACGGTACCTTCCTGGTTCAGGTACGAGGCAGACAAATAATACGAGGTTTTTTCCCTGGCCCCTGAGAAACTGATCGCGTGGTTCTGGGTCAGGGCATTCTGGAAGATGGCTTCCTGCCAGTCGGTTCCCGGTCCGAGAACAGAGGGATCCTGAAATTCCTCTGCAGGTTCCAGGCCAACCAGGGGTAAAACTTCGTTCTGGTATTGTGCAAACTGGGGCAGATCCATAAGGTCCAGCCTTGTTGGAATTTGTCCCACGCCAATGGATCCGTCATAGGTCACCTTCCCGTCCGCGTCCTTTCCCTTTTTGGTGGTGATCATGATGACGCCGTTGGCAGCCTGTGAACCATAGATGGCCTGGGCGGAGGCATCTTTCAGGACGTCGATGGACTCGATGTCGTTCGGGTTGATGCTGGCCAGGAAGCTGTTGCCGGTCTGGCCATTTCCCCCTCCCATCTGGTTATATCCATAGCTGTCGACCGTGTTGGTGGTGAACGGGACACCATCAATGACAATCAGGGGATCGTTGCTGTTGATGGAGGTCAGTCCCCTGACGCGCAGGGCGACACCGCCTCCCGGTTGTCCGCTGTTGTAGGTGACCGTAACACCCGAAAGCTTTCCCTGCAGACCCTGGTCAACACCGGTGATCTGAAGGTCTTTGAGTTCGGTCGTTTTTACCGAGGAGATCGCCGAAGTGACTTCGCTCCTTCGTACCGTTCCGTACCCGATGACCACCACTTCACTCAGTGAGGTCAATGCGGATTTCATGGTGATCTGAAGCGGCCCCGCTGTAATGGCCACTTCCTGTGACTCCATGCCCACAAAACTGATCTCCAGCATTGTGGCAGTGACGGGCACCTGCAAGGTGAATGTTCCGTCCTGGTCGGAAATCGTGCCTACATTGGTGTCTTTTACCTTGATGGTGGCACCAGGCAACGTTGCATTGTCCTGATCATAAATGGTTCCTGTCACAGTTCTGGTCTGCTGCGCAAAAACCTGTGTGGATAGGACCAGTGCAACGACTACAATTAAAGCGAATGCTTTGAGTAATTTTTTTTGCATAACTGGTTTGGTTTTAATACATCAAAATTAGCCTTGACAAGTACGATAAATTAATACTTTTTTATCCCTTTATTATAAAAATTTGCTTGCAGGAAATGATTTTATATCCCTGTTAACCCGGTAATAGATTAGCTAATTGATTGATAATTAGAATACTATGATGTAAGCTATGAACTGGAAAGACTTTTAAAAAAATCAAAGAAAACATGGTATTAATTTAATACATGCTGAAATTCACGATGATATAGTGTGCGGCTACCAGAAAAACTCACCTTAAAGTTAGCGCATTTTCGCCAGAATGATGTACTTCATCCCATAAAAATTTTATCAGCCTTTATCTTCCATCATCTTCTGTATAATAGCGGCATAATCAAACTGCCGGGAAAACAGAATAAAAAAGTAATTTTGCTCATCCCGGGAGAGTTAAGACAAGCTGGAGGTAACAAGGATTTTCCAGGGATACGGTTTCACCTGTTTTCAATTTGCTTTCAGAATGATGGAGACTAATATCTCTTTACGACAGCTTGGCCGTACCGGCATGATGGTGACCCCTGTGGGACTTGGTTGCTGGCAGTTCAGCCAGCAAAACGGTATGGCCGGAAAATACTGGCCCCACCTGGATAATGATCTCATGAGCAGGATCGTATCCCTTTCCCTGGAAGGAGGGATCAACTGGTTTGATACTGCGGAGGTATATGGCAGGGGTACTTCTGAAAGAGCACTTTCCGCCTCTCTTCAGGCAGCAGGGAAGCAACCTGGCGAAATTCTCATTGCTACAAAATGGTGGCCTATGTTCCGATTCGCCTCCCATATCACCAAAAGCATTGACAAACGCATCAGCGCCCTGGCACCCTATCCCATTGACCTTTACCAGGTTCATCAACCCTGGGGTTTCTCCAGTGAAAAGCGCGAAATGAAAGCCATGGCCCGGCTTTTTAACGATAGGCTGATCAAGAACATTGGCGTCAGTAATTTTTCAGTGCAGCACATGAAAAATGCCTGGGAGGTCCTCGATAAAAAGGGGATTCCCCTGGCTTCCAATCAGGTGCGGTACAATCTCCTTGACCGACGAATTGAATCCAATGGGATGATGGAATTGGCAAAGAAACTCGGTATCTCGATCATTGCCTACTCACCCTTGGCCCAGGGAGTACTTACGGGCAAATTTCATGACCACACGGAACTGCTAAGCAACATTGGCTGGAGAAAACATACCCCCCCGTTCAGACCAGCCGGGCTTACCAAAAGCCTGCCCGTGGTCAACCTGGTGAAAGAACTTGCACACAAATATTCCGCGACACCCTCACAGGTAGCCCTCAACTGGCTGATACACTATCACGGCGATACCGTGGTCGCAATTCCCGGAGCCACAAAAGAAACCCATGCCAGAGAGAATACTGGTGCCATGTCGTTCAGGCTTTCCCGGGAGGATATGGAAAAGCTGGACCAGGTGAGTGCAGTATTTAAATAAATACCTGCCCCATGAAACAAGCTATGATCTTCCTGATTGTTCTGAGCTTATTGGCTGGATGTAAAAGACCGCCTGATGCATACGAACACACCCTGTCTGTTCCGGATATCAGCGATCTGGCCATGTCGGCTGACCTGCAGAAAGCCTGTGCGGCCAGGCGGCAGAAACTGGCAGAAACGATCGGGAATGGTGTCGCGGTGGTACGGTCCGATGGAGATCATGACGGCGGGCGGCACGAGTTCAGGGCCACCAACAATTTTTATTACCTGACCGGATTGAACCAGTATGGTTATATCCTTACCCTTTCAGGGGAGGACCCGCCCTCATATTCCCTGTTCCGGAGAGAGAAAAGCATCTTTGATGTCATCTATACCGGGACCATGACCGAGTCAGATACGGTCATGAATCATTTCGGGCCGGACACCCTGCTGCCTCTACAGGAATTCGGCCCTTCCATAATCCGATTCATCCTTTCCGGCACGCCGCTTTACGTTGACCGGGAAGACGGCTTTCTCAGAGACAGCATAAGCCGTACGATCGCCAGGTTAAAGGCATCGGATACCCTGCTCAGGAACCTGGATCCGCTTATGGATGAAATGAGGATTCACAAGGATGAGACAGAAATCGCCAGGATGCAGAAGGCGGTGGATATTACAGGGGAGGCGTTTCGTAATGCCTGCCGTGTGAGCCGCCTCGGCCTGTATGAGTTTGAGGTCGAGGCGGTGATCGAGTATACATTCCGGAAAAATGGTTCTTCCATGCCTGCATTCCAGTCCATCGTCGGATCCGGCCCGAACGCGGTGACGCTGCACTATACAGAGAATATCAGGCAGATTCGGAAAGGGGAGCTCCTGCTGATGGATATCGGAGCCGAGTATGGTCATTACTGTGCCGACATCACCCGTACAGTGCCCGCCGGCAGGAAGTTCACGCCGGAGCAGCGGGACATCTATGAGCTGGTGCTGAAAGGTCAGAAGGCGGCCATCGCTGAAATGCTCCCGGGGAATTACCTGATGGCCGGCCATAACCGTTGTACCGCTGTCATTGCCGGGGGATTGTACGGGCTGGGCCTACTCACCGACACGGCCAGCGCATGGCAGAAAAGGTTCTATACCCTTTACCCGATCAGTCATTTCGTGGGTATGGACGTGCACGATGCGGGCGATCTGGGGGCCCCCTACCCGGTGATACGGCAGTACATGGTGTCCGACACGCTGTTGGGCAGAAAGCTCGAACAGGGAATGGTGCTGACCGTGGAACCCGGACTGTATTTCCGTCGCGGAGGGCTGGAACAGCTGTTTGAGATGGCTGCCGGGGAGGCATCACCGGAAGAAATCCGCCAGTTCGTCGATCAGGTCGCCCCTGCCTATCAAAAATATGAAGGCATCGGGATCCGGATCGAGGATGATGTGCTGATCACCGGGGATGGCAATAGGGTACTTTCTGGAAGCATTCCAAAGGAACCTGATGACATCGAAAAGATGATGGGTCTCTAAATTCCAAATCCCAAGCACCAAAATCCAAATAAATTCCAGGATACAAATTCCAAACGAATAAAAAGAATGTGATTTCTAATATCCTCTCGTATCTCTCCTTTTCCTTCCACCTCTATATCTACTTGGGCAATCAGTAATGGATTTTCTAAAAAATGTCCTTTACTCTTTGATTTAAAACAGGGAAAAGAAAACATTTTACCAGTAAATAAATATATTTACATCTTCAAGAGCTCATCCGATTCCGTAACATGGTTTCAATGAAAGAACAGCGAAAACTGGCCGCCATTATGTTCACCGACATTGTCGGTTATTCTGCCATGATGTCGGAGGATGAAAAAAAGGCCCTGAAGATCATTACAAAGAACAGAGAATTGCAGAAGGCTGCACTGCACAGGTTCAACGGGGAATTCATCAAAGAGATCGGCGACGGGACACTCTCCATTTTCCGGAGTTCCTGGGATGCGGTAAGTTGTGCCATCGAACTGCAAAATACGATCCACCGGACAGGATTGTTTCAATTACGCATCGGGATCCACACAGGGGATATCGTTGTTTCGGAAAAGGATGTCTTTGGAGATGGCGTGAACATTACATCTCACATACAGGTCCTTTGTGAACCCGGTGGTATTTTAATCTCAGAGAAAGTATACGATGATATCAGGAACAAAACCGGGATCATGGCAGATTGCCTTGGAGAGAAATCGTTGAAAAACATAAGGAATCCGGTGAAGATCTATTCACTTTCGCCTGAAAGTTATGCCTATGTGCTGGAACAGGAGCAGGAAGGCCCCGGCATAAAGCCCGGATTAGGGATGAGATGGCCGAAAACCGCCCGGAGAGTTTCCACCCGCCGATCTGTCCTTACTGTCGCCGCAATTGTATTTTTAGCTGTTATCGTTATCGGTTTCTACCTACTGGTCATCCGTAAGAATGAAACCAAGAACACCCCATTGCATGATAAAGAATCTGCCATGCAGGAAAGCAAACGGATGTGGACAAATTCGATTGCCGTTCTGCCTTTCATCGACCTGAGCCCTGATAAGGACCAGGAATATTTCTGCGATGGCATGGCCGAGGAACTGATCAGCGTCCTGACCCAGATATCCGAGTTAAAAGTTGTGGCCCGGACTTCTTCATTTTCATTCAAAGGGAAAGGAATGGATGTCATGGACATTGGGAAGGAACTGAAGGTGAATTCGATCCTTGAGGGAAGCGTTCGAAAATCGGGCAATCAGCTTCGGATCAGTGCTCAGATCATCGACGTGAAGAATGGATACCATCTCTGGTCGCAAACATTTAACCGGGAATTGAAAGATGTTTTTGTGATCCAGGATGAGATTGCTTCCGCAATAGCCAGTGCCCTTAAAACCAGACTGTTTTCGGAAGATACCAGGCAAAAGAAGAATAAACGAATCCTGAACACGGAAGCCTATGAATTCTACCTCAAGGGCCGGTTCTTTTGTAATCAGAGGAGCGAGGAGGGTATGAAAAAAAGCATCGGATATTTTGAACAGGCCATTTCCGCTGATTCGAACGATGCGCTGGCGCATGCCGGAATGGCCGATGCCCTCCTGCTGCAGACCTGGTGGGGGTGGAACGAGGGATCAACCGGATATGAAAAAGCCAAAGAATATGCGCTCCGGGCATTGGAACTGGATGGGAGCCTGGCAGAAGCGTATGCCACACTTGGCTCCATTTCATGCTACTATGAATGGATGTGGGAGGAATCGCGGCGAATGTTAGAGCAGGCCATACAACTGAATCCCAATTCTGCCACGGCCCATCAGTATTATGCCGAATTGCTGGATATCCTGAATGAAAATGACGCAGCCAGGGCAGAGATCAACCTGGCCATTGAACTTGATCCGGTTTTTTTTATGAACCAGAGCCTGAGCTGCATTTATTATATCAAGGAAGGCAGGTTCAATGAAGCGCGGGAAGCCAACATCAGGGCACAGGAGTTAAATCCGGATTACCTTTATACCTATTTACAGTTTTTCACCATTGATTTCAACCTGGGTAATGATGCCAGGGCAATGGAAGCTCTTCAAACCTTTCTGTCGGGAAGTTCTGTGACCAGTGCTTACATGGATACTATCGGGGCGGTTTACCAGAATTCCGGTATGAATGGCCTGTGGAATTTACTGGCGGAGATCTGGCAAAAAGATCCTTCAGCCCCCCTGTCCGATATCGCATGGTGCTACTCCATTCTGAAGGACAGGGAACAGGCGCTGACATGGATGGAAAAAGCGGTAGAAGCCCGCTCGTCTGCCATTCCACGGATCATGAGCTATCCTGAATATGGTTTTCTTCATCCGGATCCCCGGTTTCGTGCCATGGTCGTACAAATGGGCCTTAATTCGTACTATCCGCAGGCATATAAGTAGTTAGGGAAGCATCACTCCTTTCCGGTGGGACTGCCATTGGCAGACTGGATACCAGGCAGGAAGAACTTCCTCTTATGAAAAGAAATCATGATGACGCACGAAGAAAAGATCAACCACATCATACAGCAGTTGCAGAACCGTCACAGCACCGAACCTGTTTCGTTCAGGAAAAAGGCGGTTTCGCATGAAGTACCCAGGCTGAACGACAGGAGGTATTCCGATGAGAAGATCGACCTCAGTGCCCTGAAGGAGATCCTCCATATCGATAAAGAGAAACAGATCTGCATTGCCGAGCCCGGAATCACCTTCGATGATCTGGTCAAAGCGACCCTCACATACGGCCTTGTCCCTGCCATCGTACCGGAATTGAAGACCATCACCATTGGGGGTGCCGTGGCAGGCTGCTCTTTGGAGTCCATGTCGTTCAAATATGGTGGTTTTCATGACACCTGCCTGGAATATGAAGTCATTACTGCAAAAGGGGAAGTGCTGGTCTGCACTCCCGACAACGAGAACAACCTTTTGTTCCAGATGGTGCACGGTACATTCGGCACCCTGGGCATCCTTTCAAAACTGACCTTCAGACTGATACCGGCCAAACCATTTGTGAAGATCACCTACAGAAAATTCCATGATCCTGAAAGTTATTTGTCGGCCATCTGGCAGCACTATGTGGATCAGGATGTTGATTTTATGGATGGGATCATCCACTCGCCGGAGTCCTGGGTGCTGAGCCTGGGGCATTTCACAGACAAGGCTTCCTACACCCACCGGTATGACTGGATGCGGATTTACTACCAGAGCACAGGAAGACGAACGGAAGACTACCTGAGAACAAAAGACTATTTTTTCCGGTACGACAGGGGGGTAACCAATGTAACCCCAAAATCGTTTTTAGGAAGGCTCTTCCTTGGACGGTTCATGACCTCCGCCCGAACGCTGATGCTGGTGAAGAAGTTTCGCCGGTGGATCCCGCCGGAAATGATTCCCGTAACGGTAGACGTCTTCATACCTTTTTCGAAGGTTAGCCTGTTTATGGATTGGTATCGCCGTGAGATGGATCATTTTCCCCTGTGGTGCGTTCCCTATAAGATGGTACGGCGCTATGAATGGATCTCCGGGAATTTTCTCGACCGGGTAAAGGATGAGCTTTTCCTGGACCTGGCCATTTATGGCATGAAAAAGAAGGGTGATAAGAACGTATACAGGATCCTGGAAGAGAAATTAATGGATACGGGTGGCATAAAAACCCTCATCTCGGGAAATTATTACACAGAGTCAGAATTCTGGAAAATCTGGAATAAGGATAATTACGACCACATCAAGAGGAGAACCGATCCGGAAAATATTTTTCGTGATCTGTACACCAAGACCTGCAGGGCTGCGATGGGGGAACGGGTGTAAAATTCCAAAATCCAGTTTCCAGATTCCAAACAAATCCCAGGATTCAAACTGTCAGTTTTTTTCTATCTTTACAGCGGTAAAACAATCCATTGCCAACATGGATTCCATTATCTTACGGGGAAGACGAAAACCGCTTCCAGAGTAGTCATTGAACCTAAATTTTTTTTGTATGATCGCTTTATTGTTCATTTCATTGCTTGCCATCCTGGCAGGAACCCTATTGCTTGCGAAAAATAAAAAAGAACAGCTGGGCAGGATCTTTTGCTGGATCTCCTGGTTCTTTATTGCCGTGGGTTGTCTCCTGTTCATTGCTTCCATCGTGGGCGGGATCTGCGACCTGACGCATGGAAGGAAACCCGGCCAGCCATGCTGCCCTCAGGAGATGATGTTGAAAGACTGCAAACATGGAATGCCAGCGGGTACCTGCAGCCCGTACGGGGCTGGTGCATGCCCCCATATGGATAAATGCATGCCAAAGGGCGGCTGTATGTCACATGGCGGAGATCTATCAAAAGGCTGTTGCATGAAACACGACAGCACCATGAAAAAGTGCACCATGCATCACCCGGGCGAAAGCACAGGAATACCCTCCCCCGGTGAAAAGGAAGATAAAGAAACGGAATGACAATAGGTTAGTTAATTTACTGCAGTTATGAAAGAAGTTATCCGGAATTTAAATTTCCGGGAGACCGGTCATTTGTTCCTGACCTGGCTGGCCCTTTCAGTAAGTTTTGTCATTTCCAGTGCAGCTGCCCCGGATGACCCCCCTGCTTCAGCCGGCCGCGACACCACCATCTGTGAGGGCCAGAATTATACCCTCGCGGATGCCACAGCCCCGAAAACCGCCCGCCTGCTCTGGGCAACTTCCGGGAACGGCTCTTTTAATAAGCCTGCGATCCTGAACCCCACCTATAAGCCGAATGCGAAGGACATTTCCGCCGGATCTGTCACCCTGACCCTGTCGGTCACCACAGCGGCAGGCCAGCCGGATACCACCTGCAGTGTGGTGCTGACGTTCATCCGGTCGCCCAAAGCCTACGCAGGAGGAGGGGATGCGATACGACCGGGCGACAGGTATATGCTGTCGTATTCCACGGCCGAGAATTATTCCGAACTTACCTGGTTAACCTCCGGTTCAGGATTCTTCAACGATTTCCACGACCTGCATCCCACGTACACACCCAGCGCCGAGGATATACGGTTTGGATCCGTGACCCTTACCCTGACAGCAAAAAGCAAAGGAAAATGCCCCCCGGCTGTTTCTGACATGGTGCTGAACATCAACTGAAAAATTAAAGAGCAAAAATCAAATTTCAAAAATCAAAACTTGTTCTTACCAGGTCAGAACCACTTGTGATCTTTGCTTTTTCCTCTTTGCTCTTTGATCTTAAACCCAGGAAAGGATGTACTTTACCCCCAGTACAAGCGTCCCGAAAACAAGAACCAGATCGATGTGCACTGCCAGTTTCAACGCACCGAAAATCCCGTAAAACAGACCGAACAAAATACACATCAGGGTCAGGGAATTCGATCCCAATCCGTTGAATAACAGCATACAACCGATCAGGATCGACAGGGTGGGGCACGGGATCAGCCCTGCCGGGGAGGCATACAAATACCTGATGATCGGGGTGGTTTCGATGAAATGCGGATAGATCAATCCGAAAACGATCATGATGATCCCTGCGATCAAATAGGGCTGCTGCGACAGACTGACAGGCTGGGTCGAAGCATTTGTGCCAAATATAAAAAAAAGGATCGTCAGCAGGGAAAACAGGATCCCGTTGAAAGGATTTCCGGATATCCAGGCAAAGACTGCTACGGAAAGGATAGGCACGCAGAGCATGATCGCCAGCGTCCTGTTGGAAGGTTCCCATTTCGCCAGAAATGCGATGATCATGATATAAAAGACGATATGCCAGATGATGGCATAGAAGGTACGTTCATTGACCAGGGACTGCAGTCCATTTAGAATTTCCTGTGTTTTGGGCATGAAAGAAAGGTTGAAATGATCTGAGCTCAAAAAAAAGATTTAAAATTAACAAATTATGATTATCAATGCCACCTTGAACCACCAGGATCAAAAGGTCTTAATCGGAAAGTATTTAATCGCATAGCACCAATTCGATTTAATCTGCGAAATTTCTTAGGCATTTTGGATCAGCCCCGAGATAAGAATTTTGTAAATTTGGTCATTAATAATTATTTTCATGGTTATGATCAACCGATGCCCCCAAAGGACATATATCTGCCATGGCACCATCGTTTTCATAGCCATCCTTATAGCAGCGTCACTCATTTATTTTTATAAATTGCAAATGCTTCATAAGGAACAGTATTCAGATGAAAAACAAAGACTTATAGAGATTTTATTAACGATTGACACTGCTTTCTGGAGAAATGATGATAAAAACATATCGCTAAATCAAGAAGCAATCGTACTTGCCGAAAGGATAGGCGACAGCAATGCACTTGCCAAAGCGCTCTATCAAAAAGCTGTCCTTGTCAGAAATTTGGAAACCAGTGATACCTTCTTGGTAATCAGTAATCAGGCATTATCGGTTGCCGAACGATGTAAAAACGATACGATGATTGCAAAAACGAAAAACATTATCGGTAATTATTATCTGAAAAGGGATAATTATTATATGGCCATGATGTTCTATACAGAAGCCATGAAGGGGGCTGAAAAAATGAATAACGAAAGGCTCATCGGTGGGATCTCCAACGGATTGGGATTATTGCACATGGCGCTGAATGATTATGATAAAGCAATTGAATACTTATTACGAACAGATCGTATCATAAAAAAAAGATCATCTGTCTGGGAAATTGCATCAGTTTCTGTAAATATTGGCATGTGCTACTTTGAAAAAAATGAACTGGATTCTGCCATGCGCTATAATGAGGAGGCACTTGTCATATCCAAACAATTACAGAACTATGAAATGATCAGTAAAATCTATAGTAATCTTGGTCTTATTCAGCAACAGTTAGATAATGATTCAACCGCTTTATGGTATTTCAAACAAGCTCTACTTTACGTTGACCTGCCCTCCAATCCCAGGATATTTGGAACTGCGCTGCAGAATTTAGGCGCCTATTATTCAGATAATGGTCAGTTGGATCAGGCGGAAGATATCTTTCATGAAAGCATGGATATTTTTTCTGAAATTGGTTACCGGAGCGCGGAGATGAAAGCTAATCTGGCTCTTTCAAGAATAAAGGAGAAGGAGGGACAATGGGAAAAAGCCTATGCATTTCAGTCCCGTTTTTTAGAGCTTCAGGATAGTATCTTAAATTCTGAAACGAAACGAAAGATCTCTGATTATCAATGGGAAATAGAATTCCAAAAAAGAAAATATGAGAGGGACCTTTTGCTCAAGAAATTAGAAATTCAGAGGACGAGAAATCTACTTCTTACCATCATCTTTGTTTCTGTCAGTGTTATTGTTGTGTTACTGATTAGAAACATGAAGAGATCCATCAACCTTCAGAAAATGAATAACGCACGTTTGCTTGAAAAGATGGAAATGACTGACAAAATTAATGAGTTGAGCAAGGCCAGGTTCCAGGCTGAAATCGAATCCAAAAACAAAGAACTCATCACCACTTCCATCCAGGCCATCAAGAGAAATGAGATCCTCGAGTCAATCAAGTTGTTACTGGATAAGTCTAATGATAACCATCAGATCGATAGCGAAACATATAATAACTTGAACTATGTCTTAAGCGAAAATCTTGATTTTGCCAAGGACTATGAACATTTTAAGAAAATGTTTGTGGAGGTGCATCGGGATTTTTTCACGAAATTAAAGGCGATCGGGCCGGAACTTTCGGAAACGGAGTTGCGGATATTGGCGTATCTTAAGATTAACTTGCAGAATAAGGAAATAGCAAAGATTTTAAATGTTAGTCCTGCTACTATTTTTACAAATAGGTACCACATCCGGAAGAAACTGAATTTGAACGATAGTACCATCCTCGAAGACATCATCAGGGAATTATAGGGCGCTTGGCAATTCCTGGGCTTTTCTGAAATTTTATTCTAACATCTATATTTTATCTAT
This sequence comes from Bacteroidota bacterium, assembly GCA_022711405.1. Lineage (GTDB taxonomy): Bacteria > Bacteroidota > Bacteroidia > Bacteroidales > JAGONC01 > JAGONC01. The sequence continues at coordinate 353,925 of JAKLFC010000002.1, read as the reverse complement.
TGCCCAATTTTGGTAATGATGGTTTTTAATCTGTCATTTGTTAGCGATTAGGTTAATCAATACTTGATAAAATCCATGACCATGTTACATCGTACAACAATCTTCAATTTATCTCTGGCATACATTGCCCTGCTGGTATCAAATTATCTCGCCGCCCAACAAATCATCACACAGGACGGAGCGAACAGGGCAACTCTTACCGAGACCAAAGGGAGTCCCCAAATTGTTATCACACCCACTTCGTTCAGTCAGGAACTGGAAATGGGAGCGACAACTACCAGGCTACTGAATATAGCCAATACCGGGGATGCGGACCTCAGCTTCATTATTGATATCGGTACTCCAAACCGTACCCAGAATTTATCCTATCCTTTCCGATATTCGCGAGCACAAGTATATTATGACCAGACCGGAAATCCCTCAACGGAATCGGGAGCTATGTCGCAGAATCCCATTGACAAGCCCGAAGTGCTGAGTCATGCTGCTGATGATTTTCTGGTACCCCAGGGGGAAACTTGGACAGTAAATCACATTTATACCGCAGGGCTGTCTTACTCCGGATGTTATGTTATCATTGACCTGGTTGATGTCGTTTTCTATACTGACTCATCAGGTCTGCCCGGAGATACCCTTTTTAGTTATGATCTGATCCATCCTCATTGTGACTTTACCGGGAATCTCAACATTTTCCTTCCAACCCCAGCAATCCTTTCCGAAGGTAACTACTGGGTATCTGTAGTGGCACACGTACCCTATTATACCTCTGTTTTTTGGAATTGGAAAAAGGAAACGGCCCCAACTATCCATAACGAATTTGCCTGGGAGAGGCCTAATGCGACTTCGGGGTGTACTTCTTGGTGCCCGGCCTCAGTACAATGGCCGACAAAAGTCGATTTCAACCTTACTTTTGCATTGACTGACAGCATTTATGTTCCATCCAATGAATGGTTATCGGCTGATGTTGTTTCAGGAACGGTTCCTGCCGGTAGTGACCTGAATATAGAATTCACATTTGATGCCGGCACTATCCAATATGATTCCACCAATGCTCCCTATGGATTGTATTCAGCTGAAATTAGGGTGGCAAGCAACGATCCTGAATCACCTATTGTCAATGTCCCTTCATCCTTGACCGTAATTGATCCCAGACCCCTTCCGATGGCGGAGGACTGGGAAACAGGCTCCTTTCATACACATGGTTGGACAGTGGATCCGATACATGTCAACTGGAATTCGAATTCCAGTCAGGGGAATCCGGGTCTAACAGCAAGATTCCTCAACAGCACTGCTGTCTCCAATTATAGTATGTCAATGATATCACCCTATCTTGATGCAAGAAATATTTTTGACAACGTTACCCTGAAGTACGACATTTATCTGGAAAACGGAAATACAGCCACTCTTGAGAAGGTTACCGTCGAAGTTTATAATGGTACTGGGTGGATTATTGTCGATGACAATGACAATAGTGAAGGGACCTTCCAGTACCGAACTAAATCTGTAAATATTACGGATCTTGCTGCAGGTAATATTTTTAAGGTCCGTTTCAGGGCAAATGGTTCTAATTCATCAAGCGTGAAATGGTGGTACGTCGATAACGTTCATGTCTACCAACAGGTGGTTGGGAATATTTCAGGAATTATGACTCATTTTTCGGATGGCACACCTGTTGAGGGCGCTAATATTGTTTTGATGAATTCTGCAAGCGGTAAGTACACTTCAATGACTAGCGCTGATGGCTCTTACTCCTTTATGGGGGTTGAAGAGGGTACTTACACTCTGGTTATTCAAAAAGAAGGATATAATGTTATTTCGGATGAAGTTATCATTTCTTATGGTCTCACCACCGATGCCGACTACCAGATGACAGCCCCTCAAATGGCTGTTGCTCCAACCTCGATAGATATTTCACTTTTGATCAACCAAACCGTAACTGATACCATTATTATTTATAATGAAGGAAACGGCCCGCTATCGTGGAACGGAGGAGTTCAGCCAGGTAAAAAGCACAGAATGGTGCCGGCCAGTGATGGTAATTACAAACGTAGCCAGGATAGCATTTCATTCGGACCGGCTCCTGGTTTAACGCTGGGAGTACCCCCCACTGTCGCCAGGGATATAAGGGGTTCAACAGGTTATGCGTTTGATATAATAAATTCAGCTTTGATTTCCTTTGATACGGAGGATCCGCTGAACCAGACTGTCATTAGCTCAGTAAGCGTTATTCCTCACTGTGGAACATTTGATGCGTTCAATGCGAATTTCATGTACATCATTGATGACACCGACGGTAGTCTTAAAAAAGTGGATGTTACCAACGGCGATGTTACTGATATCGGGTCATGCAATCCCCACAATAATATGTATACCTGGACAGGTATAACCATAGATAAATCGACAAACCAGATGTATGGTGTATGCACCAACGGGCCGCAGTCGTACCTTGCCCTGATTGACATGCACACAGCCATTGCAACGGATATCGGACCGATGAATGTACCACTGATCATTGATATTGCCATTGATGGCACCGGCCAGATGTATGGGTACGATATTGCCTATGATCAGGCCTATATGATTGACAAGGAAACCGGCCAGTGTTATCTCATTGGTGCCATTGGCTTTGATGCAAATTATGCACAGGGGATGAGTTGGAATCCGGAGGACGATAACCTTTATCTGGTCGGATTTAATGGTGCCGAAGAAAGAGGAGAATTGCGTATTCTCGATCGGTTGACCGGTAATACTATCTTAGTGGGGACATTAGGCAGTGAGATCGACGCGCTTGGATTTCCGGGGGTCCGTGGTTGCGACTGGGCAGTCATTGAACCTGCTTCGGGTGTTGTACCAGCCCATAGCTCACAAGAGTTGATCATCACATTCGACGGAAGCTATATACCTCCGCAACAGAAAGATTTGAATGTATCGGAAGAATTGGTGTTTAATTCGGAACCGTCTGTCGGACAACAAACCGTGGCGTTGTCCATGACCATCGAAGGCGAATTCTTCGGTCTCCTCAGCGGGATTGTCACCCATGGTTTTGGCGGTACCCCGATTGACAGCGTGATGATTACAGCAATCAGGGAAGAGGGAGAAGTTGAATATACTTACTCCCTACAATCGGACAACGAGGGTCTTTTTCAGTTTGATCATATGATATACGGTGTCTATTCGATTTCTGCTGAAAGGAAGGGTTATCATCCTTACACCTTTTCTGGGGTAGTCGTGCAAGGTGGACAGACTACTACCCATATGATCAGCATGGTGTCTCCAACGATGATCGTTGATCCACAGGAAATTGTTGTTACCTCCTCTTTCGGAGAGATAGTTACCCGGTCGGTTGAAATAATGAATTCAGGGGATGGAACGCTAACCTGGGAGGCTGATTATGCGAGATCTGATAGACAACAGATTTCTATACCGGCAAGTGACGGACAATTCCCAAGGGGCAAAAACCCGATATCCTATAAACGCAACCCCCATTTCAAACCGACCTCCGTAATAGGTTCGGTTCCCATAATAAGAGGTTCAATGGGATATGCCTTTGATATTTGGAATTATGCCTTCTTTTCTTTTGACACAGACGATCCTGCTACCCAGAATTACATTAATTCAATGGAATATACGCCTTTTGGAGGCACTTTCGATGAAATTCATACGGACTTTATGTATATTATTGACTATAATGACAGCATGCTTAAATCTGTCGACATTGCAACGGGTACTGCCACAACCATTGGTCCTGCTGGCTTGCTCAGCGATCCTACGGGACTGACCTGCGATAAAACAGATGGAACATTGTACGCATCCTCTACCAATGGAACAGAATCAATGCTTTATAAGATCAATCCTATGACTGGGGCAAGTACAGTGATTGGCGCCACAGGGATACCGATCCTGATAGATATTACGATTGATGGGGAAGGTCAGATGTATGGTTATGATATATCCGGAGATAATGCCTATAAGATTGACAAGCGGACAGGTGCTTCTGAACTGCTGGGGTCCATTGGATTTGATGCCAACTATGCCCAGGGCATGTGTTGGGATCCCGGAACCGATCTGATTTTCCTTTCTGCATATAGTGATGAGTCCGGAAATGGTGAATTGAGAGTTATGGATAAGATCACTGGAAATACAGAATACCTAGGCGATTTGAATACAGAAGTGGATGCCCTGGCTTTTCCCGGAGGGGGTTCTGCATGGTTGACATTGGCCCCTAAATCGGGGACTGTTCTACCGGGTGAGACACAGGAAATCATCGCAACTCTGGATGGTAATTATGTTCCTTCCAAAAGGGATTATACCCTAACCAGGGATATTACTTTTATCTCACACCCGGATGTGGGAAAATCGATCCTTCCGGTTACATTTACCATAACCGCCGATATTTATGGAGTATTGGCCGGAACGGTGACACACGCAGGCCTGCCCGTTGGGGAAGCCACCATTACTGCACATAAATATGGAAGTAATTACACTACCGTTGCTGGATCTGACGGCAATTTTATTTTCCAGGAAATCCTGGAAGGAATTTATGATATTTCTGTTGAAACCAATGGTTATTGTACCTTTCAGACCGCTGGTGTCGTGATTGTCTCCGGACAAACCACAACCCTGGACATCCTTCTTCAGGCTCCGACTATGGTGATTGATCCAACCGATCTTTCCATCACCTTGCCAAAGAATACCATGAAGGACCGCATGATTCAATTAACAAACAACGGTGATTGCCAGCTTCTCTGGGATTCACAACTGACATTGGTGGATAATTCTCCTTTGATACCTCTTGAGTTTATTCAGGTGCCAAGGGTTGACCAACATCCTACTGCAGATATCAGCCCAAATTCGACCATCGTCCTCGGCCCTCAAATACGCGATCAGTGGGATATCTTATTCACATTCGACTGTAATAATGCCGCTCAATATGGATTAGAAACGGATGGACAATACATTTATACCTCCTCCTGGCTTCCAGGATTTGGTACCTGGTTTCACAAATATTCCTCTGATGGTACCTGGATTGAAGATTTTGATATAGAGGGGGTTACAGGTGTATTTGATCTGGCTTGGGATGGTCAGTATTTCTACGGTGGCAATAATGGCCCTAAGATTTATCAGATGGATTTTACGAACAAGGAATTAATCGGCATTATCAACACTGTCATTCCCAATGTTCGTCACATTGCCTATGACCCGCAGGCAGATGCATTCTGGACGGGTGGATGGGACCATCTCTGGCTGGTCGATCGAAGCGGTGAAGTGGTTGTAGTAACCCCCTATGGACTGATGGGTATGGCGGGCAGTGCATATGATCCCTGGAGCCCGGGTGGTCCCTTCCTTTGGTTGTTCAATCAAACCATAGGTGGAAATCGGGCGGAACTTTACCAGTTCAGTATCCCGAATAACGCACTGACCGGTGTCACTCATGACGCTTCGGATGTTCCAGGGTATATCCAGGGAGGCAATGCCGGAGGATTATGCATTTCTGATGAAGTCATTCCTGGTAAGATAGCCTTGATCGGCAATATCCAGCTGTCTCCAAATCTTGTCTTTGCCTATGATCTGGTGGAACCCCCTGTCCCTGGAATTACGCGTTCCCCCTTCTCTGGAAGTATCGATCCAGGATACAATCAGGTTGTTACCGTTCATTTCGATGCTACCGGCCTTGAAGAGGGTGTTTATTCAGCGGATCTTATCTTTTCTTCATTTCCAGATGTGGGAGCAAGTACGGTTCCGATCACCCTGACTGTAATCTCAGATATACCTGTCCTTTCTGTCACTCCGGTCAACCAAGATGTTTCTTTTGATACGGGTATGGCAACTTTTACAGTGAACAACCTGGCAGGGGGAGACATGAATTACACCGCAACAATAACATCTGGAAATGAATGGCTATCCATTACAGAAGGAGAGACTGGGTTGAATTTCGGCATTATTAAGGTGACATTCATGGAAAATACATCCCTGTTATCCAGAACAGGCACTGTAACCATCACAGCTCCCGGAGCGACAGGGAGCCCTGTTAATGTCACTCTCACACAGTCTGCGTCCCCGGGCCCTCCTCCTGGTATTACCATCTCTGAGGTCAATGTACAGGAAATTGGAGCTTTTACAGTTCCCGTTTCTGTTGAGAATATTACGAACCTGGGCTTTTTCAGGTTCACGATCGATTATGATTCGACAATTCTTTCCTTTATGAATATAACCAACTGGTATTCTGGAATGGAAACCGCAACAGTAAACAATCCCGCAGAGGGTCATATTACTTTTGTTTGGTCGGCCGATCAGAACGGTATTGATATTCCCGCCGGGATCCTGTTCGACCTGAATTTTAACTGGACCGCACCCGAATCATTTATTACTGAGATTACCTGGAGCGATTATCCTGAATCTCGTGAATTCAGGTACCTGAACGGGGAATTGTTCGTTCCAGAATATGAAAGCGGTACGGCAACGCGCTCCGATGGTATTTCTGAAATCGATGCTTCTGCTATTCAGGTATTTCCCAATCCTGCAAGTGGTCAATTTTTTGTTTTAGTACCAAATGGAATAAGTGACTTACGAATTATGAGTTGCCTGGGAAAGATGGTACATTCTGAAAGAGTGGCAAAAAATAAAAAAATTACCATCAACACGTCCTTCTACCCTGCCGGAAATTATTTCCTGTGTTTTGACACCTATTACGGGAGTACAATAATGAAAAAGATCGTAATTATTAAATAGGCTAATTTGGTTATTAGTAATAGTGATTTGTTAAGGGGGCAGATTTGATCTGTCCCCTTTCATGATAAGTTAATGAAACAATCACTAAATTTATCCGCACAAGTCGTCACACTGTAACTGTCAGGTGTAATATGCATTTTCTATTCATATAGAATACAAACAAACCAGCAAAGGATCAACAGGGTTATCTGGCATTTACAGGGACGAAAAAGCACCGGATCTGTTTCCCCCTGAAAAAAGCGGTTTCGCATGAAGTCCCAAGGCTAACTGACAGAAGATATTCCGACGAGAAGATTGATCTCAGCGATATGAATGAGATCCTCCTTATTGATGCACAAAAGCAGCTCTGTATTGCAGAGCCCGGGTCACGTTTTCTGATCTGGTCAAGGCTACATTGAAATACAACCTTATTCCTGCCATCGTTCATGAACTGAAGACTATCACCATCTGCGGAGCTGTCGCAGGCTGCTCCTTGGAGTAAATGTCGTTCAAATATAGTGGTGTTCATGACACCCGCCTTGAATATGAAGTCATCACGGCTAAAGGGGAAGTGCTGATCTGTGCTCCCGACAACGAGAACAACCATTTGTTCCAGATGGTGCACGGCACCTTCTGCACCCTGGGGATCATCTTCAGACTGACGTTCAGATTGATTGCCGGCCAGGCTCATCTCTGGCAAATTCATGAACTCAACCAGGACGCTGAAACTGTTCAATGCCCTTCGCTGGTTCATCCCGCCGGATAAAATTCCCCTGACCGTAGATGTCTTCATACCCTCTATGGGATGAAACAAAGGGGTGAAAAGAATCATTACCGAGTCATTGAAGAGTAACTGAAAAACGCTACTTTAAGATCAAAGAGCAAAGAGCAAATTTCAAAAAGCAAAAGTTGTATGTACCAGGACAATAAATACTTTTGATCTTTGCATTATCCTCTTTGCTCTTTGATCTTAAACCCAGGAAAGGATGTATTTTACCAGCAATGCTAGCATCCCGCATAAATTGTTGTTTTTCCAGCGGTCTTGAGCTATCTTTAAACCGCATTTAACATCATTCAAATCCATTTACGACCATGCAGCGACGCACTTTCTTTAAAACAGCAGCACTGGGCGGAGGCGCCCTTGCGCTATCCCCTCTGATCTCCTGCAATCCCATCGTCAAACCAACCCAGGATGAACCGGCAGCCGTAGGACCCTTTGAGCTGGATGAGATCACCATCGACCAGCTTCAGGAGAAAATGGCATCCGGTGAGCTGACTTCAGAAGAGATCACCCAAAAGTATCTTGACCGGATTGCTGAAATTGACCAGGCGGGCCCGGCTCTCAGATCGGTTCTGGAGATTAACCCGGTGGCTTTGGAGATTGCCCGGGAGAGCGACAGGGAGCGGAAGGAGAGAAAGGTGAGGGGTCCTCTGCACGGTATCCCTGTGTTGATCAAGGATAACATCGACACGGCCGACAGGATTCAGACAACGGCAGGATCGCTGGCCCTTGCCGGCTTTCATGCCCCGAAGGATGCCTTTATTGTCGGCCGCCTCCGTGAAGCCGGGGCAGTGCTGCTGGGCAAGACCAACCTGAGCGAGTGGGCCAACATCCGCTCCACCCGCTCGTCGAGCGGCTGGAGCGGCCGGGGCGGGCAGGTGCGGAATCCCTACATCCTTGACCGCAATCCCTGTGGCTCCAGTTCCGGATCAGCCGTGGCGGTCGCGGCCAACCTATGTGCTATAGCTATAGGAACGGAAACCGACGGTTCCATCGTCTGCCCTTCCGGCACCTGCGGAATAGTTGGCATAAAGCCCACCCTCGGACTCTGGTCGCGGCACGGAATTGTCCCCATCGCCCACAGCCAGGATACAGCCGGCTCCATGGCCCGGACGGTCAGGGATGCCGCATACCTCCTCGGGGCTCTGTGCGGGAACGATGATACCGATCCGGCCACGGGCGAAAGCGAAGGTAAAAGTCATCCTGATTATACCGTGTTCCTTGATCCGAATGGTCTGAAAGGGACAAGGATCGGGATCTTGACAGATTTCATGGGATTTCATCCTGGCGTGGACGATGTGATGAAATCTGCTTTTCATGTAATGACACACCAGGGAGCGGAGCTTGCAGAAGTGAAATGTGCGCAGGAAAGAGATCAGTGGAATAAGGCCGAATGGCAGGTGCTTCTCTATGAACTGAAACATGATCTCAATAGATACCTTTCGGAACGCCCGGGCGCACCGGTACGTTCCCTTGCTGAGATCATTGCCTTTAATGAGGCCCACACCGGACAGGAGATGCCCTGGTTCGGACAGGAGATCTTCCTGGATGCGGAAGGAAAAGGCGGGCTTGAGGAAAAAGAGTACCAGGATGCCCTTGCCCTCTCGAAGAAACTGACCACGGAAACCATTGACAACGTGATGACCTCGCATCGCCTGGATTGCCTTGTGGCCCCGACAAATGCCCCTGCCTGGATAACCGACTGGATCAACGGTGACCATTACGTCGGCGGCAGCTCGGATCTGGCGGCCATTTCAGGTTATCCCAGCATCACAGTCCCGGCGGGATGGATACACGGACTGCCAGTGGGGATCAGCTTTATCGGGAAAGCATGGGATGAGCCAACGCTGTTAAAGATCGCCTTTGCGTTTGAACAGGCAGGTAATTACAGACGCAAGCCGGAATTTATTGCGTCATTGAAGTAAGGATTTACGAACAGAGGAACGCTGAGTTTTGAATTCTGAACTAAATGAGGAAGGGTCGACCATTTCAAGCCCTGCATGCTGCCCCTCACCCGTGAAGATCATCCGGTTCTCCCTGTGATCGCAGAATGTCAGAACCAATGATGCGTCCATGCTTTCCCTGATGATCCGGTCCATAGAACCAATGGTGGGAGCTAGAAGATTTCCATGGTTTGTACCCCGCGCATCAATGATGATTGAAAAGCGTTTGTCTTCGATGGTACACCGGAAGGAGTGATCCCATACTTCCAGGTGGATAATACTGGCACCTGTGTACGTTGCAAAGCGATGCATCTCCCCTTTGTAATACAGAACCGAAAGAAACCCGATGAACGATCCGTTCAGCCATGGGATCCTGGCAATGGAAAGCATAAAGGAAAGTTCTTCTTCGCTGAAATGGTTCGACTGTAGCCAGATGTAGGCTGAAGGGAACGATCTTCCCCAGTCCTTTTCAATGTATCCCTTTCCATGCGAGAAATCGATGATGGATTTATCAAGGGTCATGCTGCCTTGCAGCCCATGGCTCATCGAGAGGATGCCGTGATAACATTCCATGAACGGAACGTAGCGGTACCAGCCCATGATGCCGGGAGTTAAGAGCGATACTGGGGCGGGATGCAATGCTTCAAATCCGACCGAACCTTTGATCAGCCATCCGTTCTGATCCAGGTCCAGCGACAGGTGGCGGCCGGAAAAAGAGTTCCTGCCGATCTGAAGGTGAAAATGTTTTTTGGAAGGCTTGAAATCGGCCAGACCGAACCGGAAATATCCTGTCTTACCTGTATTGCCGTCGATGAACTGGATAAAGGAATGGTTGTCAGGATGGTTTTTCCCAATGATGGCGATGCCGGGGATCACAGCGATCTTTCGGTCATTGGGAGAGACCATTTTAAAATACCAGCCCTCGAAGTAGCGTTTTTTCGCCAGGCTCCCCTGGAAAAGGGCGGGATTGTATATTTTTCTGAAAAAAGACACCTGCCGGATGATTTCACGATTTACGAACAAAGGAACAAAGATTTCCGCATTCTGAAATCAACTCCGAAAATCAAAAATACTGAATTCTGAATCCGAAATTATCTCTCCTCTCTCCTCTCTCCTTTCACAATTTCTTGACTTTCCCCTCCCAATGTCGTACCTTCCACGCCAAATCTGTAAATCCCACCACCATGAACCGACATGCATCAGCGATCATCGCCCTCCTGGCTGTGATGATCACAGGATCATTCCATCCTTCGACACTAAGTGCCCAGACGCCCCAGTTCTTTTCCTATCAGGCCATCGTGCGCGGTGCAGATGGCGAGCCGCTGGCCAGCCAGCCTGTTTCCCTGAGGATATCGCTGCGCCAGGGAAGCGAAACAGGAATCGTTGTTTACAGTGAAACACACAATCCCGACACAAGCCCCCTGGGATTGGTCAATCTGGAGATTGGTAAAGGCACGGTTCTGTCAGGCAGCTTCCAGGGCATTGACTGGTCAACCGGGCTGTATTTTCTTGAAATAGAAATGGATCCTGCCGGGGGCAGCGCCTATGTGCCGCTGGGGACCACCCAACTTCTATCCGTGCCTTATGCCCTGTTCAGCGAACAAACCGCGCAGGGTTATGCGGCCGGTGACGGGATTGACATTACAAGTGGCGTCATCACCAACACCTTACCCAATGCCAGTCATACTGGTGATGCGACCGGCAGTGAGGCATTGACGGTGACCGCGATCCAGGGGCGAACTGTATCCGCCGCAGCTCCCACGTTGGATCAGGTACTGCAATGGAACGGTTCCCAGTGGGGTCCTGCAACACTTGCCGGCGGCTCCCCCGGCTGGTCGCTCACCGGTAACAGTGGAACGGATCCCTCAGTGAACTTTCTGGGTACGACCGACAATCAGCCGCTGAAATTCAGGGTGAACAACCTGCCGGCGGGAGAGATGAATCCAATTAATTACAATACATTCTTTGGCAGTGAGGCAGGAGCAAGTTCAACTGGCAGTTCAAACACTGCTATCGGAACCAGGTCCCTTTTCACCAACTCGACCGGTGACAATAACACCGCTACGGGTTATCAGGCGCTGTATAGTAATATCGGTGGCTTCAACAATGTAGCGAATGGATTTCAGGCAATGTATGCCAATACTTCAGGTTATTTTAACACGGCCATGGGTTACTGGGCGCTCATGTTTAATGAAACCGGTACTCAGAATACAGCGATTGGAAGTCATGCGTTGAAATTAAATGTACAAGGCTATAATAATACAGCGGTTGGGGCACAGGCTTTATTTGTCAACTCCACTGGGAATGAGAATTCGGCGGCAGGCGAATCCGCCCTCAGATGGAATACTACTGGAAACGGTAATACTGCCGCGGGTTGTGAATCCCTGTGGTTTAATTCACAGGGAAGCCTGAACACTGCGGTAGGCCTGAGGTCTTTATACTGGAGCAGAGCCAATAGCAGAACCACTGCGATTGGTACCGGGGCCATGTACTTCGCTGATGACAACACCACTTCACCCGCCAGGGAGACCTTTAACACTGCTGTTGGCTACGAGGCACTTAAAGGGAGCAATACGGCAGGAAATAATTCCGGACGCTGGAATACGGCTGTGGGAGACCAGTCGATGCTGGGTAATACATCTGGTGACCATAATACTGCGCTTGGGGCCGGTTCAATGCAAAAAAATACGACCGGCCACTCCAATACGGCCATTGGCGACCTGGCTCTTTTTAACAATTTATCGGGCTACGGCATTGTTGCAGTCGGAAAAGATGCATTGTATAAAACTACAGACCGAACCAATCTGGTTGCCGTTGGAGACAGTGCACTGTATAATAATGGCCAGGGTGCAAGTGAATGGTATCAGGCATGTGATAATACAGCAATTGGATATACAGCACTTTATAAGAATACAACAGGATATCTGAATACTGCCATCGGATCTCTGGCGCTTCACTTTAACACGACTGGTCATCAGAATACGGCCAGCGGATTTATGGCCCTGTTACAAAATACAACGGGTTACCGGAACACTGCCAATGGAGAAAGTGCACTTGGTGCCAATACCGAGGGATATCTGAACACAGCTGTCGGATTCAATGCACTGGAGTACAACCAGGGTGGTGATGAGAATACCGCTATCGGCGCTGATGCACTAATGTATAATACCTCCGGTTCTCAAAACACTGCCAGCGGGGAAATGGCACTTTACTTGAATAATAGTGGCAATTATAACACCGCGACGGGCGTATCCGCATTATATAATAATAGCTCTGGTGGGTACAATACCGCAGTGGGTCATAATGCTTTATTTGGTGCAAATAATCACATGCTGACCGGTCTCGGTCACAATGCCAATGTAAGCTCTACGGATATTTACAACAGTTCCGTGATGGGCGATGCCGCTGTTGTCAATGCAGTTGCCAAGATCAGGATCGGGGATGCCACCATGACGGTGATCGAGGGGCAGGTGGACTGGAGCTGGCCTTCCGATGGCCGGTTTAAGCAAAATGTACGTGAAGAGGTTAAGGGCTTGGCCTTCATACAGTTACTTCGCCCCATCGTCTATAACTTCGATACCCGTAAGTACACCGAGTTCCTCACCAGGAACATGCCTGACAGCCTCCGCGCTGGATACCTGAACACCAAGGATTACAGTGCCTCGACCGCCATCCGCCACAGCGGCTTTGTGGCCCAGGAGGTTGTTCAGGCCGCTGCAGCCTGCGGCTATGACTTCAGTGGCGTACATATCCCGGTGAACGACCAGGACAATTACAGCATCGCCTATGGCCAGTTTGTGGTGCCGCTGGTCAAGGCGGTACAGGAACAGCAGGTCATGATCGAGGATCTGCAATCGCAGCTCGCAATCCTCAGTGAGGAAGTGAAACAGCTTAAGCAGAACTCAAATCCAAAATAAAATCAAAGAGTAAAAATCAAAGAGCAAAAAGTAAAACTATTTTTTAATCCAGTAGGATTTTTCCAGTATAAAGTTCTTTATCACTGATCAGCTTGACAAGATACATTCCCCTGGGAAGAAACCGAAGATCAAGACGGATGGGATCCAGGCTGTCACGATCATTTCCGAGAGGCTCTTTGTGAACAACCTGCCCGCTGACACTGATAACGAGCAATTGCACCGGATCTGCATGAGGGGGGTATTCAACCGATAAAATATCATGGGCGGGATTGGGGAAGATCCTTACAGATTCTGTTTCCTGATGCCCTCTTATCCCCACACAGGATCCATACTGATAGATCACCGTCAATGTGTCGGAATATGTGCATCCTGACTGGGGATCCGTTACGTCAAGCCAGATCTTTTGAATATCAATACCCACCCCTGTTGTAAAAAGTGTTACTTCAGGATTGGATGAACCAGTGCTCCACTGATAAAGTAATTCAAGCGGACCATTATAACCTGAAATGATGGATACGGTATCGTATACGCATATAAAGACCGTATCTGCGGTTTTATCCTGATATTCCCTGAGACCCAGATTAAAATCCAGCGGGAGGCAAATAAGAGTATCGCTTTCTGCAGCGGCATGCAGAGGCCTGTCGACAACAGGCATGAAAAAGCTTAATAAGAGTAAGACCAAGAATCCGGATATTTTTATGTGATTGTGGCTGAAGTCCATGGCGTGTGTGCTTTATGTCAGGTACATGATCAGTTTCTGTCAATCTAATTTCTTAAAACAGAGATACCAGTTCAGACAGGCGATGTTTTTCTTTTATTGCTTTAAATCATCATCCATCATGACAAAAGATAATATTTCTGTTGCACATACAGGAGAGAAATCATCAGCTTATATATGCTTCTCATGATGAATGATTTTATTATACCTTACCTTTGAATAACAAAATAAACAATATTATTGACAAAACGCTGTTAAATTATTGTTATATTTGAAGCAGCCAATTGTTAACTTATTATTAAATAATCATTTTCAGCAATACTAAGCGATTATGAGTTCTGTTCAGTTTCCAAGCCCCATCCTCCACCTTCCCCTGGCCGACATCCCCATCGGCGGACTGCATGCCTATGTCGCTCAGGGCGACCATTTTCAGATCGTGTTCATGTCGTTTGAACAGGATACCCCTGTACCTGCCCATTCGCATGCCGAGCAGTGGGAAATCGTGCTGGAAGGCATGGTAGATGTGACCATTGATCATGAAACGGTACGATACCGCAAAGGCGATCGCATGCATATTGCGGCAAATGTTGTGCATTCGGCGTTCGTGCACGCAGGATACAGTGCTGTGATTTTCTTTGACCAGCCGGATCGTTATCGGGTAAAATAACCGTAGAGACAACGCGTGCGTTGTCTCTAACGCGCGCGTTGTCTCTACGTAGGGCATAGATAAAACCTATCCTGCTGAAATTGATTTATGATAATGCACAATGATCAAGGAATTAGATTCTTTGTAATGATGATAAAAATGATGGATGTGTGTTTCATAAGATACCTCCCTGATTGTGAATAATTGAATAAGATTATGTTATAAATAGCTCTGCCATCATTTGTCTTTATGCAAGACTGTAAAGATCATATTGTCAAATGGATAGAACCTGTCCTGTTTATTCTCTGATTGCTCACAGGATAATATTGAATCCACTAAGATATGAAATCCGGAGGGGAAGTCAGGTACTTCTTGGATTGCAGGTTGAGCGAGGCGAAGCGAGCTCATGAGTGCATTCACCAATCGCCAAACCTTTTTAACCATTACCGATTATTCGTTATTTTTACGGCCACAAGTCCGGATGCTTGTATTAATCCTTTCTTCAGTGAAAGAGCAACGCAGACTCGCCGCCATCATGTTCACCGACATCGTCGGGTACTCCGCGCTGATGTCGAAAGATGAGGAAGGATCTCTCCAGATTCTCAGCAAGAACAGGGAGCTACAGAAAGCAACACTCAGCCGGCACAATGGTGAGTTCATCAAAGAGATCGGCGACGGGACGTTATCGATATTCCAAAGCTCATGGGATGCGGTACGTTGCGCCATGGAACTGCAAAGCACCCTCCACAGGACAGCCTGCTTTCAGCTGCGTATCGGCATTCACCAGGGGGATATTGTCATTACAGAAAAGGATGTCTTTGGTGATGGGGTAAATATCGCATCCCGCATACAGGCCCTATGTGAGCCAGGAGGTATACTGATTTCTGCGACCGTCTATCATGATGTCAGAAACAAAACGGGGATCACAGCGGATTGTCTGGGAGAAAAGATCCTGAAGAACATTGATGAGCCGGTGAAGATCTATTCAATTTCTACTGAATGTATTCAAAAGATCCCTGAACAGTCATCCAAAGAATCCCAGTCCCGGCAAGGCAACATAGGTCTGCGAACCAGCCAGGGAATATGGTCCCGAAAACGTGCCACAGGAGTTGCAGCTATTCTGATTCTGGCTATTATCCTCACCGGGGGATACTTTATTGTCAGTAAAAAACAGGGAACTCCCACCCGGGATGAAGAGAGCTCGGCATTAATCGACAGCGGACAGGTCTGGACAAATTCGATCGCTGTGCTTCCATTTACGGATCTGAGTCCTGATAAGGACCAGGAATATTTCTGCGATGGCATGGCTGAGGAACTGATCAATGTATTCACCAATGTTCCTGATCTGAAAGTAGTTGCCAGGACATCGGCGTTCTCATTCAAGGGGAAAGAAGTGGATATCAGGGATATCGGGGAGAAGTTGAATGTGAAGACGATCCTGGAAGGGAGTGTACGGAAATCCGGTAACCAGCTTCGCATCAGCGCTCAGCTGATTGATGTTGAAAATGGGTACCACATGTGGTCTCAGACCTACGACCGGGAACTGAAAGATGTCTTTACCATCCAGGATGAGATCTCTTCGGCGATTGTCAGCGCACTCAAAGCAAAGCTATTACCTGGAGAAAAGATCGAGAAGAAACAAACCGGCAACGCTGAAGCGTACCAATCCTACCTCAAAGGACGATTCTTTTGGAATAAGCGAACGGCGACCGATCTGCAAAAGGCTATCGATTATTTTAAACAGGCTACTGAAAAGGATTCATACTATGCAATGGCATATGCCGGATTGGCTTCAACATATGTGGTGCTTCCTGAATACGCATCACAATCGCCCGGGGATAGTTATCCATTGGCTGATAATGCGGCAAAAAAAGCCCTGGAACTTGATCCCACCCTTGCAGAACCCCATGCTGTGCTGGGTACGATCAATACAGATTATGAATGGAATTGGAAAGAAGCAGAACGGGAGTACAGGACTGCCATAGAGCTTAATCCAAATTATCCGACAGCCCATCACTGGTACAGTTTGCATTTAATGAAATTTGGCAGGTTTGACGAGGCTTTATCAGAAATAAACATGGCCCTGGTACTTGACCCCCTTTCACCCATTATTAATGTGAATGTGGGTTATGTCCTCTACCATATGCGGCAATATGATAAAGCCATCGATCAATATCATAAAACACTGGAACTCGATCCTGACTTTGCCGGTGCCTACATCCCACTGGGTGTGGTTTACCTGTGTCAGGGCAAATTTGATGATGCGATTGCAGAATTGAAAAAGGTACGAACGATCGTTGGCAGCCATCCTTTTGGGTTGCCGGAGCTTGGATTCGCTTATGCCCGCTCCGGCGATAAGAACAATGCCTTACAGGCACTTCAAGACCTGTTCACTTTCAGGGAAGAAGGATATGCAGTTACCTTTGGTATAGCCATGGTTTATTATGGACTTCATGAGAGGGACAAAATGTATGAGTGGCTTGAGAAATCCTATCAGGAAAGGGATTTCTTGCTGTCGTACATGATAGAACCCTTCTGGGATGAAATCAGGTCGGATCCTGAGTTCATCGCTTTGCTCAGGAAAATGGGACTGGAAAAATAAGCATACCTTGTTTGCCCGAATCCTGGGATCTGTCCTTCAGCTGGATCTTACCAAATAACATATCCACGCATTCCGGATACACAAATCGCTGATTTCCTGTTTTACAGTTAACCTAACTCTTTGCAGCCACTTTCTGGTCTGGATACCTCGCTTGGAAGACCATACCTGAACAGCCATACAGGAGATGTAATGTGGGGAATTTAAGGATGGGCTCCATTCTAGCTATCCCTCACGATTCAGAACTCAATCAAAATAGGATCGTGGGGGAGGGCGTATCTACAGATTGAAGGGTACTTCTTTTTTATATGGGATCAATCAGAGGAGCATCAGGATGCAATGGAGGGGCATCCTATGATTCAAAGATAACGCTTCATTGAATAAAGTATGGACCTCATGTGCCTAAAGGGGGTACTTCATAAAGTAAGTGGACACGTATGTTGATGCGGGGGAAAAACATAGTATCTTTCTCACCTCTATATATTTAATTTAATGTTATGAAAGCAATCAGAATTTTCTTTTCCTGGTCAATCTTATTGACCGTGACAATGCTCCTCACTTTTACTGCTTGTCAGAAAGACAGGGATGATGATCCGACAATCAATCCGTCTGATCAGTCAATGTTAAAAGCAGGATATAAGTTGCCCTCAGTCCGTACCATTCAGGTCACTGAGAACAATACAGGGCATTCTGTCAAAACAGGAATAACCGTGTCCCAGGGTAAAGGCAATCCTCCGGTCACGGAGTGTGGAATCATCTGGAGTCCGACTACTGTGGCAAAGTTAGATGATGAGGGCTCTTTTCACCGAGTTCTTGGCTTCACAGAAGGAACTTTCACCACAATAATTGATACTTTGACAATAAACCAGCCATATTTTTTCAGAGGTTATGCTATCAACAGTAATGGCATTGCCTATGATACTTACGATGTTGTATCTGTAACGAATATTCCAGTGACAGGTGTGGTTTGCCCAAACACTATGACAGATCTCCGAAATGGTAAATCTTATAGTGTTGTTCTAATTGGAGATCAATGTTGGATGGCAGAGAATTTAAACGTCGGTGAAATGGTGCCAGGGGGTACTAATATGGATAATATACAGGGTAGTATTCAGAAATACTGTTACAACAATAGTGAAGCAAATTGCGCAGAATATGGGGCAATGTATCCATGGGATGAGGTAATGCAAACAGAAGATCCCTCAGTAGATAATCCAAGCGGAGTGCAGGGTATTTGCCCGGATGGATGGCATCTTCCGAGTTTCAGTGAGATCTCTCAGCTTACCAATGAGATTGGCGGCAGTGATGCCGGTGGCGGAAAACTGAAAGAAACTGGTACTCAGCACTGGTTAAAGAAAAATGCGGGTACCGATGAATATGGTTTTACTTCATTGGGTTCTGGCGAATACTCACCATTTTCTAATGAATTCAGGAATCTTAAGGTCACCACTTATTATTGGTCCACCACTACTTATGACTATCCACGTGATGACATAGACAGGGCATGGACTATCCATCATGACTATCTTACCGGGGCTCAATTTCACTTCTATATGCCTTTGGATATGAGCTTTACGGTTCGATGCGTTAAAGATTATAGTACGCCGTGAGCGCAAAGCGCGAAGGGCGCACATTAATCCCTGACACAGCGAACACTAACGCCATATTGAATAGTGTAATCACTGCGACCCACGCCTGAATAAGCACTATGCAAGCTACGGTAACTGGCGATGATGCCAAAATTCACCGTAGAAGACCACCAGGCACCAATTGAGCCTATGGTGCCGAAATTACCGTAACTATCACGACCACCACCAGGTAAACCCGTGAATCCAAACAGATCAGTGCCATTACCGGAACCCCAATACCATGTTGACTTAAGGTTAAGCCCCGCATCAAAACCTCTGCTATATCCACTATTATCCCATAATTGATTTCCAATTCCATACTGGCTATCCACAGCTCCTTCCAGCATCTTCCACTCCTCATCCGTGGGGAGGTGCCAACCTGGTGGGCATATGCCTTGTGTGCCCTGTTGGGTGGAGAACTGCATCATCTCGTTCCACTGATATAGTCCACCGTAAGCGTCGCAGTTCGACTCAACATTATCATAACAATACTTTTCAATGATTCCGTTGTTCTGTTGTTCCTCAGTGCCGCTAATTCTTGTCCCTGCGTTCAGATTCTCTTTCAGCCAGCATTGGCTGAAGATCTGTATGGTGTTGTAGATCTCTCCATCGTATTCTACTGTCGGTGTTCCCAGGCAGGGGATATTGGTGGCGAACTGGAAAGTGTAAGTTTGACTGACTTCAGGGACATCCAGTATACCAGATTGAAGAGTATCAGCGTAACCAATGTAAAGCATTTCATCTCTGGGATAGATAATGAAATCTCTCGAATCATTTAATGCTTTCAATTCTACAGGAGTGGGGGTGTGGCCAATGTATTCCAACGAACCCTGCTGATGAAGGTTTAAACTATAATGTAGAATCTTAATACTTTGGCTGTATCCTTTCCATATGACTGTGAGAAAATACCCTGCTTCCTTTCCTGGTGTAAACAGTAGTGTATGAAGTCCGCTGGATAAATCCATAACCCGACTCAAGATTGTCCTGCCCAGCACATCAGTGACCATCAGATTCACCTGGCCCTGTTCTGGAATATAAAGGTTAATTGTTGTCTGTTCTCCGGCAGGATTGGGGTAGTTCTGATACACCTTTAATCCTGAAAGATCCTTAAATTCAGGTATCCCTACCCACAGAACGGAAAGCACCGTATCCGGGAAAACAAGAATGGTTTCACCGCCCTGTGTCCGGTTCATGATTTTGATACTGTCCATGTGGACATAAGTCGTGTTGTTCACAGCCGTGAAGGTCAGTTCTATGGCTGTGCGTTGCCCAATAACACTGTTAATCAATAACAGCCCGATAAAAATGAAAAAGAACTTTTTCATGGTTTTAAGATACATCTAACTTGCTAAGATATGAAATCATTAGCGAAAATCAAATACTAATACGTTAAGGATTACAGGTTGGAAAAAGTACCCTTTTACATACCCTCTGACTTTTATACGCACGATCTTAGGTGGAGGCAGATACAGGATAGAAAAACCTTTTTGAGGGAACCTATCTCACCACCATCCATTTGCCTGTCGCCTGTCCCTGAGAAAGCAGGGACCGCTGTTTGTCCCTGAGAAAGCAGGGATCGCCGTTTGCTGTAAGACGAAAGAAATACAATCCTGTCGGCATATTTTCTGCATTCCATACAACCTGTTGTTCTCCCTGTGAAAATGATTTATCGATGACAGCAACGACCTGTCCCATATTATTTAGCACTTCCAGCGTAATCCCAGAGGATTCATTCAGGGTAAAATGAAGGATCACATGATTGGAAGATGGATTGGGATAAACATTTAATCCTATTTCAGAGATAATCTCGTCTAAACCTATTGTCTCACAAGCTACTTCCACTTCTTCCTGACTATTACAACCTGATGCATTACCAGAGATGAAAACAGTGCCGTTAGGACTTGCCAGATAATTACAAATACTTTGCACTGCGCAGTTAGATAGAGCGCCATTATTATAAATTCGTAAATCAGTAATAGAACCTGCTTCAACATTGTCTAATCCAGTCAGACTGGATAAAAGTTGGTTATACATGATGACAAGGGTTCCCCCATCTATCGTAGTCAATCCTTCCAGCCCGGTCAAGCTGGTAAGAGAAGGATTTCCCGACCCTCCCATTTTGGTTGGTATCCCAATGTTCAGGCTCTCGACCGAACTCAAACCCTCCAATCCGGTTAAATTGATCAGGGCTGTATTTCCATAGATTGAAAGATAACCCCCGGAGGTCAAATTCTCCAGTCCTGTTAAATTGATCAGGGCATAATTGTTAGAAATCTTAAGACTTCCACCGAAGGAAGTAAAAGCATTCAGTCCATTCAAGTTCATAATATCGTTTCCGCAAATGGTAACATCTCCCTCTAATTCCATACAATCCGGATAATATGCCTGAAAATTATCAACGTCTGCCTGGCTGGCAAAATAATAATTTCCGTAAGGCAGACAGGGTACAGACCCTCCACAGGCAACAGCTACTTCAATTATGCTGTTGCAACCAGAATCATTATCATATATATTGATCATTCCGCCAGGGTTCGAAAAATGATCACATATACCCACTGATTCGCAAATTGATAAAGAGTTGTTGTGAATTATCCAAAGATCGCCCCCGATGGAAGTCAGATTCTCCAATCCCATTATACTGGTCAGAGCAGGATTATTGGATATGTCAAGATAACCCCCGATGGAAACCAGGTTATTAAGTCCCGTGAGGCTGCTCAGTGAATAGTTATTTTGATCAGAAGAAATATGATCTCCTATTTGCAGATTACCGCCAACTGTATTCAATCCTTCCAGCCCGGTCAAGCTAGTCAGAAAATAGTTACCAATAATACAAAGGTCACCTCCGACTGATAATAGACTTTCCAGCCCTGTCAAACTAATCAGGGAATTAAGATATGGTATCCTTAAGCTGCCCCCGACGGTGGTCAACCCTTCCAGCCCTGTCAAACTTGTCAGGGCAAGGCTGGGTGAAAGGCTAAGATCTCCACTGATTGAGTGCAAAACACTTAATCCCTCCAGGTTCGTGATATCGCTTCCGCCAATTTCAACATCGCCTTCTAATTCCGTACAATCCGGATAATTCGCCTGAAAATTATCAATGTCTGCCTGAGTTACGAAATAATAGTTACCAAAAGGCAGGCAGGGAAGCGTGATCCCGCAAGCACTTGCTACTTCAGGTGGATTATTACATCCGGTTGCATTAAACCGTATATCCACAATACCGTTAGGGCTGGCTAAATAATCACAAATGCTTTGTACATCACAACTGGATAAATTCCAGTTACCTATAATAGTTAAATTGCTTATAGATCCCGCATCAAGATTGTCGAGCCCCGTTAAACTGGTCAGAACAGGGTTATTAAGAATGGTAAGGGAATCTCCAATATACGTGAGGCTGTTCAATCCTGATAAATCAGGCAATACATGATTGGACATTATCGTTAAATTTCCTCCTATGGATGTCAATGAACCAAGCCCGGTCAAACTGGTCAATGCAAAACCCCCTACTAAAAGAGTACCCCCAACAGCAGTCAGACCTTCCAATCCTGCCAAACTGGTCAGGGAAGGGTTCCCAAAAATATAAAGATCTCCCCCGATTGAGTTCAAATGACTCAATCCATTCAGATTATAAATATCGTTGCCCTGAATATTTACAAATCCTTCAATTATATTACAACTGGGATAGTTGGTTTGAAAATTATCAATGTCAACCTGTGTATAAAAATGGATGCCATCAGGCAGGCAGGGCTGAGACAAGACTTTAATCTGAATGCAAATCAGAAAAGTAAATGAAAGGAGTAATAGGATTTTCATGATTTTTTATTTTTTGAGAGAATGTTATCCTATCTTACTATCATCAGTTTGCCTGTTGCCTGTCCCTGTGAAAGCAGGGACCGTTGCCTGTCCCTGCGTAAGCAGGGATCGCCGTTTGCCGTCAAGCAATAGAAATACAAGCCTACCTCATATCCGTTCAGGTTCAGGGTCATGCTTTGCTTACCGGGCTGCCTATACTGAATGACTTCATTAAGAACCACTTTGCCCATCACATCATAAAGAGTAATGGTTACATCCTGAGGCACTGATAAGGTATAGGATACGGTCAGAAAATCCTTTACCGGATTAGGCAGGAGTCGTAAATTATAAAGCCCTGCAACAGGTAGTTCACTGTCGTCTGCTCCTGTATGCACATCGAAATATGCTAATATCCGTTGCATAAGTGTGTACCGATCGGATAGCTGCCGTATCCCCTCAAAACCGAAGCCCAGAAAGACCGTTTTATAGGTGTCATTTTCATATCGAACTCCCGCAGGATAAGAACTCATTCCGTTGTACCTCAGACAGGGTTCACCGCCATTCAGTGGATTAAGAGCACTCTGCGAATACTGATTGTCAAGACCATCCCCTTCATTCAGTAAGAATTGCAATCCATCACTCAGGGGATCTCCAGCCATACCCGTAATAATATAATAAGAAACATTGCTGGCATGGTCAGCGTGCAAGTAATCGTTCATAAATACGCTATTTCCGATCTCATCGCTGATGTTTTGCCCGGTCAGAAAAAGCCTGCCTCCATTATCCAGGTAGGAAATCAATACGTTCTGATTGGTCTCACTTATTGTTACGTCCTCATCGTAGCCTGTATACCAGATAACCACGGGAAAATTCTTCAGGAATGATGTATCTGGATTTCCATTGACATCAATATCCCAGTACTGGGTTGCATATCCGAGGCTGTCGAGAACATCCAGGTAAAACCTTTCCGAATTGAACACATCACGTTCATCTTTGACCAACAACAAGTCAGCCTGACCTGCAAAAAGCGGGAAATGGATGAGTATAGTCTGATCATTATTAAAGGTTACTTCAACGTCCATCATGACTGTGTGTGGATTCTGAATTCCTGATGCCTGAAATTTGAAAGGCTGACTTTGATTTAAGGCACTTTGCCCTGCAGGAATAGTACCCAGTGTTGCCACCGAATCGGTGATCATGAATGCAGGATCGCTGCATCTCAAAGTAAGGCTTACATCTTCAGCATCTTCCATCAGGTTGTTGAAAACACCTATTACAACCTCTACAGTTTCACCAGCCTCAATGATGTCATCTTGATCAGTATCATCTGTATGAACCACTGATACAACCAACTCAGAAAAAATCATTTGAAAATGTACCAACGCATAGATATGAGGACCTGCGCTCCAAATTCGACTGTTATCGGCAAAAACAAATCCGGTTTTTTTATCTTTGTTGAATGCTATGCACGAACCCGTAGCACCGTCATGATACCATAAATTGTCATAAGGCTCATACCACCAGATCAGGCCGATCGGAGCGCTCCAAGGTAAAACAGTATCGTTTATGGTGGTCATCATTTCCACAGTAGTCGAATCAAGCAGGGTGATCCCATTATAGTTGCCATGGTTAATGTACATTTTGACGAAGTTTGCCAACTGCGTTACATTCGATTTCAGGTCACCCAGAGGATAACCTGCATAAGAACGGGCGCCGTAATAAGTATAATTGGAACCATTCCATAGGTACATATCTGCTACGATATCCGAATCAAGTTCGGAATAATACCACCTGCTGGTCGGCATATCAAGCAGACTGAAAATGCTGTCGTTGCAGTATTCATTAAACCCTTTTCCCGCAACGGATTCTACAATGTACCCTCCAAGCGCTGCACCCGGGTTTGAGTAATAACAATAGGTGCCCGGGGGCTCATTATAATAACTCATATCATCATAACATATTCCTCCCGGTACAAAATGGCTTTCAAGGTAGTCGTGTAATGAAACCTGAGGATCACCAAAATATTCTACCTTATTACATTCAGGCCCGCTACCGGCGCAATAGTCAGCTAATGAGGCAGTGTGGCTCAATACCATTTTCGGCGTAGCTACTGATTGAGGATAATACGGATTGATCACATCAAAAGGCAAATAATCATTGATATCTCCGTTAAGATCGATGAGACCGTCTTCGACTAGTTTCATCATGGCTGTGCCCACGAATGTTTTAGAAACCGACAACAACCTGAATACCGTGGAATCGTTGACAGGCTTACCTTCTTCGATACTGGCCAGACCCCAGTTACCTTTCCAGACCAGTTCACCATCGTGCAAAATACCAGCCTGCATTCCCGGGTAATGAATTTTATCCTTTAGCCAGTCCATAAATGCATAGAAGGTCCCTGTGTTTATGGAGCTCATACAAAGCTCTGATTCGTAAAAGACACCTGGCGACTTCATGTTAACATTTGAAACTGGCTGGGTAAGACTTTCCGTAAAAAAGAGAGTATGATCAACCAGTAAATTGCCTTTTTGTCCCTGAGCAATTGAAACTATTGATGCACAGCATAACAGGAAAATAAATATCTTCATGATCTTACGGTTTTTGGGATATTTAATCCTCTAAAGATATAAGGTTCTGTGACGAAAAGCAAATAATATTTTGAAATACAATAGGTTATTTTCAAATATCGACAGATTCAACATCACTGGCATTCAGTTTCACATGCTCCATAACACCAGGAACCTCTATCACCGATTACGACATATACTTTATCCCAGATCTTGATTGATACCCCTACAATCCGATATCATAGGTCTTTGCATCCAGGAGCAATCCACCCCGATACTCAGGAGTATTGTCCCCGTTTATTTTCCGGGTATTCCGATAGATTAGAATATGCCTGGCAGTTGTTTTTTTCATCTCGGCAGGGTGCCATACCCCAATCGCCAAACCTTTTAACCATAACCGATTATTCGTTATATGTACGGCTGCAAGCCCGAATACTTTTCTATTGAACGTAAGGATTGGAATTCATCATTTTCAAAAATTGGGACAAGGGTAAAAAATGCCCTTAACGGTTGAACGAGGGTAAAAAATGAATATATTTGCCCCTGTTTGTTTTTCAGAAGTAAATAGTACATTCATTTAAAACCCGGAATAGTCATGTTTCATCCAGAAATCCCCTACAATGATTTGCCATTGCTCCCCCCGGACTCTGAACTGGAAAGCAAAGCCATATTAAAAAAAGCCATATTGGCCAGCAGGGCTCTTTCGGAACTGAAAGGTGCTATCACAAACCTTCCCAATCCTGCACTTTTCATTGATACCATAAATCTGCAGGAAGCTCAGGCCAGTTCCGCCATTGAAAATATAGTTACCACACAGGATGAACTATTCAAATCATATCTTGCGGAAAAAACTATTGATAACCCTGTCGTTAAAGAAGTACTGCACTATAAAGAAGCCTTGTGGATGGCATGGGATCAATTGGACAAGTCACCGCTGCTTACGACAAACCTGTTTCTCCGAATCGTTCAGGTAATTAAAAAAAATACTGCGGGAATCAGAAATGTACCAGGCACTTCGCTCAGGAACCCAGCAACCGGAAAAACCATCTATACCCCTCCTGAAGGAGAGCAGGTAATCAGGGAAAAGCTTTATAACCTTGAAGAGTTCATTCATAACTCCGGTGATGGAATCGATCCCCTGGTAAAAATGGCAGTCCTTCATTATCAATTTGAAGCAATCCACCCATTTTTTGATGGAAATGGAAGAGCCGGCAGAATTATCCTGCTGCTATACCTTAAACTGGCAGGCCTACTGGATAATCCTACCATGTACTTAAGTAAATATATCATTGAGAATAAAAATGAATACTACACTAATCTGAGAACAGTGACAGAAAAGAATGACTGGCAGGCCTGGATTCTTTTTATGCTGGATATGATTGAGAAAACTGCACACCATGGGAGAGAGCAGATTATTTCCATTGAATCTCTCATGACTGAAATGGGTCATAAAATACAAACAGATCTACCTAAAATATATTCCGGGGATTTACTTGAACTGATATTCAAGCTACCTTATACCAAACGGAAGCAGCTGGTAAACGCAGGACTTGGAAACCTGAAAACGGTGGGTAACTATTTAAGAGAGCTTGAGGAGGCCGGTTTTCTGAAAAGTGAAAAAATCGGCAAGGAAAAGTTGTATTTGAATGATCGGCTGCTTCATCTTCTTGGCAAGTAAATCATTAAGATTACCTAGATTATGAGCTCTGTCCCGTTTCCGGGCAGGCGGATTATCGGTATAATCAGGTACTCCCCATTCTTTAGACCTCCAAATTCCCTGTCTTAATTGAATGTAATGTTATGGGAGAATCAGGTCAAATTGATGATAGCAGCTCAACACAAAGCAGCTAACCCAATTACCGATTTGCCCTTCCCGCTATCCTGCAACATACCCGGGACATTCTGATCCCTGAGCTAAGGGGATGGATAATCCTGAATAGGATACGTGTCTGCAATAGACTGCCACGAGGTCACAGGGAATGTGTTAAGGATAGAGTTTTCTACTCCGGGTGGCAGGACTTGGTACGAAATAGTATGCCTGAAGTCCGGATTTCCGAACAAGAAATGCTGATCTCTGATCTTTGAATTAAATGAGAAATCCAAAATACTGAATACTGAATCCCCAAATCAAAAAGCCCTGCTCGCAGGGCTTTTTGAGTGGTACCACCCGGAATCGAACCAGGGACTCACGGATTTTCAGTCCGTTGCTCTACCTGCTGAGCTATGGTACCATTTTGGAGGCGCAAAGATAGGATGAAAAAATCAAATTTCAAAAATCAAAGAGCAAAGATCAAAATGCGTATCTGAAAAATCGTATATTCGCTCTTTGGTCAACCAATTACTGATTTTACGTTATGAACCTTGTCATCGATTACGGAAATACACTGAAGAAGATCGCCCTGTACGAGCGGCACAACATGGTCTATTTCAAACCTTTCAGGGAACTCAACGCCCCGATCCTTCAACACCACCTCCCGGAACACCACCTGATCCGCGCCGCCATCCTGGCCTCATCGGGCGACTGCCCACGGGACCTCATTGACTGGCTCACCAGCACTTTCCCCTTTATCGAACTCTCCGAAACGATCCCCGTCCCCATCACCAACCGGTACGAGACACCCATGACCCTCGGCAAGGACCGCCTGGCCGCCGTGGTGGCAGCCCAGGAACGATTCCCCCGCCAGGATATCCTGGCCATCTCCGCCGGAACCTGCATCACCTACGACTTCATCAACGCCGCAAAGGAATACCTGGGCGGCAGCATCTCCCCCGGCATCCATATGCGCTTTAAGGCCCTGCATACTTTTACTGCCCGCCTTCCGTTAATTGAAATGGCGCCCCCTCCCCGCCTTACCGGCGAAAATACCCGCGAATCCATCCTCTCTGGTGTCATCAACGGCATCGTGGCGGAAATCGACGGGATCATCGAACAGTACCGGCAGGAATACCCTGATATTAAGATAATTTTGTCGGGCGGTGACGCGAATTATTTTGAGAAAAGACTAAAAAATAACATCTTTGCAATTCCAAATATCGTGTTGGAAGGGCTGAACCTAATTTTATCCTTTAACCTTGGTGAAAAACATTCGACTCGCACTGCTGCTGCTGCTGATCCTGCTTAACGGGATGAGGCTGACTGCCCAGGATATCAATTCTCCCTACTCACACTTCGGGATCGGAAACCTCTACCCCGGACAGACCAGCGTGAACACCGCTATGGGAGGGATCGGTCTGGGTCTGAAGGGAAACTCATTCGTCAATATCCTCAATCCTGCCTCCTACAGCTTCTTCGACTCTACTTCCTTCCTGCTGCAGGGAGGATTGCTCGTGGATTTCATCAATATGCAGACCGAGGAATTAACCGCCAATTCACGAAACGTCCAGCTGGGATACCTGCTGATCGGCTTTCCCGTCACCCGATGGCTGAGGACCAGCCTGGGGCTGACTCCCTACAGCCAGGCGGGCTACCTGATCTATGAAGACAACGAACAGGACAGCATCGGCCGGATCACCAACGAGTTCACGGCTTCAGGGGGTATCAACAGGGCCCATGTCGGACTGGCCATCCAGCCGTTCCGGAATTTCTCGGTGGGAGCCAACGCCTCGTTCCTCTTCGGACCGCTCGATTACCAGCAAATCGTCGACTTCCCGGATTCGGCGTTCATTTACAGCATGCGCGTGGTTAATAACCGGTTTGTGCAGGATTTCATGTTCGAGGTGGGTGTCCAGTATGCTGCCCGCCTTTCTTCATCCCTGACACTGACCACCGGCCTGGTCTACGAACTGCCCGCATCCCTCAACACAAAACGGTATCTGCTGGCCGAAACATTTGTCCCTGCCCTGAACGACATCGATAATATTTACGATACCATCGTCTATTACCCGGATCAGAAAGGCACGATCGAGCTTCCCACCGCCTTCGGCGGAGGCTTTACCCTGGAAAAGACCAACCGGTGGATGGCCGGAATGGATGTGTACTACCAGAAATGGGAAGATTATAGATCGTTCGGTTCTAACGACTCACTCGACAATTCCCTGCGTCTTGCCATGGGTGGACAGTTCATCCCCTCGGCCTCAGCCACCGCAAGCTTTGCCCAAAGGATCAATTATCGCCTTGGATTTCACTATAATAAAACCTACCTGAAACTGCGGGGGAGCCAGATCAATGAGTTTGGCCTGACTTTTGGTACGGGATTGCCCCTCAAAGGCTTACAATCGATGGTAAACGTGGCAGTGGAAATCGGACAACGCGGAACCCTCAACGAAGGCCTTATAAAAGAAAATTACGTGCGCATCAGTTTAGGATTATCGATTTACGAACGATGGTTTATCAGAAGCAAATTCTACTAACAATGAAAACGACAAGACTCTTTCTTCTTCCATTGATCGTCTCACTTCTCCTGGTGATGGGAACTGGTACCATTGCCAATGCTCAGGTGAAAGGTCCCAAATATGGTCAGGACAGCGTAAAATGCGTGATGGAGATCTCCCTGTACAGGGAGTTCTTCAAGCAGTGGAAAAACAGTGATTATACCAATATTGCGGTCGTTGATGCCGTCAGGCACTGGCGCTGGGTTTTCCTTAACTGCCCGCTGGGTACCGAAAACACTTACCTTGACGGTGTCAAGATGTACAACCATTTCATCAAGTCCGAACCTGACAACACCCGGAAAGAGTTGCTCATTGATACCCTGATGAGGATCTATGATCAGCGCATTGAGTATTTTCCCAATCATTACAAAACGGGACAGTCGCAGGTGGGAAGCATCCTGGGCCGGAAAGGCGTCGACCTTTACCAGTGGCGGCCAACATCCGTCCAGGAGGTGTATGATATCCTCAAACATTCGGTAGAGCTCGATGGCAACCAGGCCCAGACTGCCGTCATCGTTTATTATTTCCGCACGGCCATTGAGCTGGTGAACAGCAACCTTCTCGGGAAAGACATCCTGATCGACCTTTTTGACCAGCTGATGGAGATCACGGAATACAATATCAAGAACAATCCCAAGGAACAGGCTGATTTTGAAAGCGTCAAGTCCAACCTGGAGCTTTCGGTGGAACCGTATGCCAATTGTGAGGACCTGGTCCCGATCTTCCGTAAAAAGTTCGAAGCAGAAGGCCAGACAAACACCGATCTGCTCCGGAAGATCATCAATATGCTGGATAAAAAGAATTGTACCGCCGATCCTCTCTATTTTGATGCAACGGTCAGGCTGTATGAGCTGGAGCCCAATCCCGAGTCGGCCTACCTTATTGGCAGGATGCTGTACAAGCGAAATGAACTCAACAAGTCATCCGAATATCTGCTGGATGCCACCAATATGGCCGACACCAATGCCAGGGCTGACTGTTATCTTCTGCTGGCCGATGAGTTCCGCACCATGAGGGATTATTCACGGGCCCGTTCCTATGCTTATAAATCTGCCGAACTCAGACCAGGTGATGGCAATCCTTTTATCCTCATCGGTGATCTTTATGCAGCCAGTGCGGATGCATGCGGCACCGACGAGATCAGCAAGAAAGCTGCCTACTGGGCTGCGGTGGATAAGTACTACAAGGCGAAAAGTGTTGATCCCAAGCTTGAACAGGTGGCCAATGAACGGATCTATTCGTATTCAAGGGCCTTCCCTGCCCTGGAGCGTCTCTTTTTCCATGACCTGAAAGAGGGCGACAGCTACACGGTGGGCTGCTGGATCAACGAAACCACCCTGGTACGGTCATCCAAATAGTCAATTTCATTTTATTTATATCCATCATGAACCGAAAAGCTTTTATCACAGGGCTTCTGATCCTCCTCATCCTTCCTGCGGTGTATGGTCAGAAATACGGAACGGACAGCCTGAAATGCGTTGAAAACCTTTCCCTTTACAAGATCAACTTCCGGATGTGGAAGGATTACAATTTTTCTCAGGAAGTCATCGACCAGGTGCCTGTTTACCAGCCCTGGAAGTGGGTTTTTGAGAACTGCCCCCTGTCGAGCCAGAATATTTTTCTGGATGGCGTGGTGATCCTGAAATATTTTTACGATAAAGAAACCGATCCGGCCAGAAAAGATCAACTGGTGGATTCGATCATGCTTGTTTACGACAAACGCATTGAATACTTCGGGAACACATCCAGCAGTCGGGAGGGCCTTGTTTTGGGACGGAAGGGGATTGACCTGCTGGCGTTCAAACCGGAACGTTTTTACGATGTGTATCAGATCCTTGACAAATCCGTCACACTGGAAGGCAATAAGAGCACCGGGCCAGTGCTGGTGTATTATTTCCATACTACCATCAGCAGCGCCCGGTCCGGACTGGTAGATTCCGCCATGATCCTTGAGAATTTTGATAAGATCATGACCATTGTTGATGTCAATGAAAAAGCCAGCCAGGAAAACGAGAAGGAACGTACGGAATGGCAGGGTATACGATTGAATATTGAAAGTATGTTCGAGCCGTTTGCCACCTGTACCGATCTGATCACCATTTATAAGAAAAAGTTCGAACAGACTCCGGATGATCCGGAACTGCTCAGGGAGATCACCCAGATGCTGGATAAACGAAACTGCTCCAATGATCCCCTTTATTTTGATGTCACGGTCAAACTGTATGAACTGGAGCCTGATCCGGAATCCGCGTTCCTTATCGGACGGATGCTTTACAAGAGAAATGAATACAGCAAGGCCATGGATTACCTGCTGCAGGCAACCGATATGGCCGATACCAACAGCCGGGCCGACTGTTTCCTGCTGCTGGCAGATGCCTACCGGAATCTGCGGGATTACCCCAAATCCAGGTCGTATGCGTATAAATGTGCCGAGTTGCGTCCCAACGACGGCAATCCGTACATCATGATCGGTGACCTTTACGCTTCCAGCGCCAGTGACTGCGGCGATGACGAGATCAGCAAGAAAGCGGCGTACTGGGCTGCAGTCGACAAATACATCAGGGCCAGAAGCGTGGATCCCTCCGTTGAGCAGGTGGCCAACGAAAGGATCAGCTCCTATACAAGAGGTTTTCCGGCCGTGGAAAGGCTCTTTTTCCATGATCTGAAGGAAGGCGACAGCTATTCGGTTGGATGCTGGATCAATGAAACCACGACGGTCAGGGCTGCCCGTTAGGCAGATCCTGGCCTGGTGCATGGCCATCCCGGGATTGCTGCTCATGGGGTCGTGCGAGAACGATATCCATCAGATCAACATGACCAGCACCCCCGATACGCTGGCAGTGGAGACCATCCTCGACATAGAGGTTTCCCAGAGCGAAAACGGAAAACTTTCCCTTATTCTCACCGGTCCCCGCATGGAGCGCTATGAAGGCGATGACCCGTACATTGAATTCCCGGAAGGTGTGCACGTGGTGTTCTATGATACCCTCAGGAGAATGAAATCAGAGTTGAGCGCCAATTATGGGATCAGCTACGAAAAACGCAACATCATGGAAGCCAAAGGGAATGTGGTGGTGATCAATCACCAGAAGCATGAACAGCTGGATACCGAACACCTGATATGGGACCGCAATAAAAAGATCATCTCCTCGGAGGTGTTCGTCAAGGTCACCACTGCCGACAAAACCATCTACGGGGAGAACGGACTGACCTCCGATGAGCAGTTCGAATCCTGGAAACTGAAGAAGGTCAGGGGAGACATACGGGTCAGCAAGGAGAAGTTCTGAACTGCCCCTCCCCAACCCCTCCCCAATCCCTCCCCTTAAGGGGAGGGGCAAGGGGAGGGGTACTTTACATACTTCTCAGCATCGCCTTCACGAGGGCGTCGGCTCCTTCCCAGATCTGGACAATGTTGGCGTCGAGCATATAGCAGGGTGTTGTGAACAGTTTCTTTTTCTTATCCACCACCACTTCGCCGTGCCGGGACGTCACATGCCTGGCGCCCATCTTCTCCACCGCGGTCGCTGTGCCCCTGTCCTGCCCGATCGTGATCTCAATATCCCCGAACACTCTGGCGAGCAGCACCGGTGCGATGCATAGCGCACCGATGGGTTTCCCTTTTTCAGCCATGGCTTTCATGACTTTTTCCACCTCCGGGATCACCGAGCAGTCTGCCCCCCTGAAGGCATAGTTGCACAGGTTCTTTGCCACGCCGTACCCTCCGGGGATAACCAGCGCATCAAAATCATCCACCTTTAAATGGCTTAGTGCCCGGATGTTTCCGCGGGCGATGCGGGCCGCTTCGACCAGCATGTTCCGGGTCTCCCGCATCTCCTGGTTGGTGATATGATCCACCACATGATGCTGCGGCATATCGGGTGCAAAGATCTCATACATGGCGCCGTTCTGCTGGATGGCGAGCATGGTCATCGTGGCCTCATGGATCTCTGATCCGTCCTTGGAGCCACAACCGGCAAGGATGATGGCAAATCGTTTCATGGTGTCTTTTTGGGCAAAGATACGAATAAATGGGTATATTTGGTATGTGAAACCATCACCCCCCATCTTCGCCCTCGTTGACTGCAACAGCTTTTACGCGTCGTGTGAGAAAGTGTTCGCTCCGGGACTGGAAGGCAGTCCCGTGGTGGTCCTTTCCAACAATGACGGGTGCATCATTGCACGCTCGGCTGAAGCCAGGGAGCTGGGGATCCGGATGGGGGTGCCGGCCTTTGAGATCAGCGACCTGCTCGAAACGAAAGACGTGGCCATATTTTCGACGAATTATGCGCTGTACGGTGACATGTCACAGCGGGTGATGACCATCCTGCAGAAATTTACGCCCACCCTTGAGGTCTATTCCATTGATGAAGCATTTCTGGACCTTAGCGGCATGCCTCTCTTCGACCTTCATGAATATGGCCGGCTGATCTGCCAGACGGTCGTCAAATGGACCGGCATCCCCGTGAGTATCGGTATCGCTCCGACGAAGACCCTGGCCAAGCTTGCCAACGACGCGGCCAAGGACCTTCCTGAAAAAGAAGGTATCATGGTCTGGACGGATGAAGAGACGATCGACCGGTACCTGGGATCCCTGTCTGCGGGCCAGGTGTGGGGCATCGGGCCGCAGCATACGCGTCTGCTTGAAAAGCACGGCATACTTACCGCCTGCGACCTGAAGCACGTCAATGAGAAATGGATCCGTCAGCACATGGGAGTCATGGGAGAGAGGACGGTGCTTGAGCTTCGCGGGATATCCTGCTATCCGGTGGATGACAATCCTTCACCGAAGAAGGGGATCTGCACCTCCCGTTCGTTTGGCAGGCCCGTGGAGACCTACGACGACCTGGAGGAGGCCACCACCTCGTTTGTAGCTTCCGTGGCTGAGAAACTGCGTAAGCAAAAGTCTGTTGCACAGTCGCTTACGGTCTTTGTCATGACGAACCGGTTCGCCCGCGGCCCGCAGTATGTCAACGGAATGACCATCACCCTTCCCTTGGCCACCCATCATACCGCTGAACTGATCCATCATACCCGAATCATCCTTAAAAAGTTATTTAGAAAAGGATATCTTTATAAGAAAAGCGGGGTCATCGTCAACGACATCATCAGCCAGAAGACGTTGCAGTGCACGCTCTGGGATGACCGCAACAGGGAAAAACAGGAAAAAATAACTGCTGCCATCGATCAGATCAACGCCCGGATGGGAAAGGGGAAGGTACGGTATGCCGTCCAGGGGACGGGGCGAAAGTGGAAAATGAGGCAGGAGAGGCTTTCCCCAAGGTATACGACGGATTGGGAGGAGCTGCTGGTAATCGAGTTAGGGAAAGCCCCTCCCCAACCCCTCCCCATTCGGGGGGGGGCAGGATTGGGATAACAATCAAACAATAGGAATCTATGTGCGGACGTTTTTCCTTTTCCCCGAACGAGATCCTCATCGAGGAACGCTTCGACCTTGAAGTGGAAGAAGGATCGTACACTCCACGCTACAACTGTGCTCCATCGCAGAACCTGGCTGTCGTATCGAACCATGATCCCGGGAAGCTGAGCTATTTCCGCTGGGGGCTGATCCCATTCTGGGCCAGGGACCCTGCGATCGGAAACAGGATGATCAATGCGCGGGCGGAGGGGATCCTGGAAAAGCCTTCGTTCAGAAATCCGTTCCGGCAAAGGAGGTGCCTGGTGCTCAGTGATGGGTTTTTTGAGTGGAAGAGGACATCAGTCAGCAGTCAGCAGTCAGCAGCTTGTCCTGATGAGCGAAGCGAAATCAGGATCGGCAGTTTGAAGGAAGCGGGAGACGGGAGGCAGAAGGCAGGGGGAAAGGTACCGTACAGGATCGTGATGAAGAACGGGGACCTGTTCGCCATGGCGGGCATCTGGGATGCATGGAAAGATGCGGATGGCAGCATCATCCGTTCGTTTGCCATCATCACCACCACGCCCAATGAATTGATGTCGCCGATCCATGACCGGATGCCGGTGATCCTTCCGCGGCGGTTTGAAAAGGAGTGGCTGACCAGTGATCGTACCGGCGACCTGACCCGGCTTCTTGAGCCCTATCCCTCGGAGGAGATGGAGGCGTATCCCGTATCGTGGCTGGTGAACAACCCGGCCAACGACAATCCGGCGGTGATCGCACGTCGTTAAACCAGCAGATTGCATCCACGCACATCGCTGTCGTCGAACCTGCCCAGCACCTCAAAGGTACCGTCGGGGTATGACCTGCCCAGATCACGGGTTGCGATGAAGCAGCAGGAATATATATTGGCAAGGTCGATCACGTTGATCCCGCCGGTGCGGAGGTGACCAGTGAGGGATAAGGGATCATTGGTATCGCGGATCAGGATCCGCATCCAGGGAGGCGTGCGAAAGATGCCCTTGCCCTGGGAGTAAGCCTGTGACAGCAGCTCCGTCATACCGTATTCCGAATGAACCTCTTTTACTCCAAATCCCCTGCACAACCGTTCGTGCAGTTCTTCCCGGATGATCTCTTTTCCCCTGCCTTTCATTCCGCCGGTCTCCATCACGATCAGTCCGGGGAGATCCAGGGTATGGTGATCGGCCAGTTCCAGCAGTGCGAACGATACACCGAGCAGGATCGCTGGATGACCGCTGTTCCTGAGGTTTTCCAGTGTGGTTAGCAGGGCATCGGTGGTGTCGAGATAGAAGCCACTCCGGGGATGTTTGCTGCTGGCAATGAGCCTCTCGGCCATATAGACCAGCGACGACCCCTGTCTGGCAAGATAGGAAGGCAGAAGGGCAAGGAGGCAGTAGTCGCGGATATTACCGTAGAAAAGCTGGAAGCATTTCATGAAGCTGGATTCGTACAGGCGGACATCCGCCACCTCATGCCGGCTTTGTTGTATGCCGGAGGTACCGCTGCTGAGGAAAACGATACTGGTCTTGCGATGACCGGTGACCACACGCCGGGTCTTAAAAAAAGAGATGGGCAGGAAGGGTATCTCTCCGACGGTTTGAATGCTGGACGGATCCACGCCAAGCTGCTGCAGGTACTGATGGTAAATGGGATTATTCAGGGACTGGTGGTGAAATATATCCATCGCCAGAACGTTAAACTCTTCAGAGGACTTTATGCGGAAGATATTTTTCCTGATTTCCGTAAGAGATCTCATGTCTGTTGACCGAATTGAGCGTAAATTTGCTGAATAATCCCTCGGGGTGAATGTATGAATTCTCTGTCAAAGATACTTCTTATCCTGTTCGTACCTGTATGGTTCTTATTCGCGGCATGTCTTGAGAAGGTGGAATTCCCAATTGAGCCGGCGATCCAGTTCAATGGATTTGCCAAGATCATTGACAGTACCGGCATTGATAACCGGGGCGTGCTGGAGATATACTATCAGGATGGTGATGGTGATATCGGGCTGACGGAAAGGGATACCCTGCCTCCCTACGATTACAATTTCTATGTCCGTTATTTTGAAAAGATCAACGGGCAGTTTCAGGAGGTATTCATCACTTTTTATAACAGTGAAACCGAGCAGTATGACACGATCAATATGAACGCCCGGATCCCGCTGCTGACGCCGACAGGTAAGAACAAAGCGATCAAGGGGATCATCCAGGATACGTTATATATCAACAATTACACATCTTCCAACGACACCATCCGTTTTGAGGTTTACATCGTTGACCGGGCCCTTCATGAGAGTAATCACGTTACTACTCCCGACATCTGGATAAAAAAACAGTAGATCAGAACAGATAGCTTCTCCTCAGGGTCAGTTTCCTGATCACTTTATCAAGCACTACCAGCAGGACGATCCCGATGGCAATGATCAGGGGCAGGGATGAACTGGTCAGGAAGGCAAATGATTTGGAAAGGCTC
Organism: Bacteroidota bacterium; assembly: GCA_022711405.1. GTDB lineage: Bacteria > Bacteroidota > Bacteroidia > Bacteroidales > JAGONC01 > JAGONC01. The sequence goes on along the minus strand of JAKLFC010000002.1, from coordinate 316,409 downwards.
TGCACCAGCGTCTGGAAGAGCGGAACGATCCGCTCGTATTTTTTGAAATCAATGTTGCTGGGATTAAGATCAACGGGTGACCAATTCAGTAAAACGATCACGAATCCAATAATGGTCAGACCGATGATGGCAATGATCCATCCATTTTGCCGTGAGAACAGGGTACGTGACAGGGAGATCTCCGGAATGGGTTCATGGTTGATCCGTTCCATGGTTTTTTGTGTAAAATCATCCGGAGCGGGAGTGAGGCCGGATCTTTTCAGCAGCTCCCTGAGTTTACCGTCGTGAAGGCTAGGTTCGTTCATCGTATTTTATCTTAAAGAACAGGAACGTTAAGGTATGACCTGTTTATTATGTGATACAGCTTTTTTCTTGTACGGTGCAGTCTGACTTTTATGTTCGACTGGCTCAAGCCGGTGATTTCACTGATTTCTCCGACCGATTGATCATCCATGTAGAACAGGGTGATCAGCATGCTGTCTTCCGGAGGAAGCTTCTCCAGTGCGCTCTGGATGAGCCTTTGTTGCTGGTTCTCATCCAGGGTGGAAACATTTTCATGAATTTCATCCTCCGAGTAATTTTCGACCAGGGTTTCATCCAGGGGTGCTGTTTCCGGTGTTCGTTTCCGCAGAGCCGAGATGGCTTCATTGTGCACGATCCTGTACAGCCAGGTGGTGAATCTGGAGTCGTTCCGGAAATTACCGAGGGATCGGTACACTTTTACAAAGGCATCCATGGCGATCTCCTCTGCTTCTTCCCGGCTACCCGTGATCCTGAAGGCAAGCGTAAAGGCGTTGTCCTTATGCCTGTCGACAAGCTCTGTGAAGGCGGTTGCATCTCCTTCCAGCACCTTTTCGATGTAATACCGGTCATCCTTGTAGGGCATGTTGAACCTTTGACGGAGTTGAGGGGGTGGTGGTTACAAAGATAGAATAAATAATATTTTGTAACCGGAACGATATACGTTGCGTCAAAAAGGTGCAAATGAACTATTCACCTTAAAAAATAATACATTATGGAAGACATTTTTGTTCCTATCAGCGTTTTTGGGATGATCCTCGGGATCGTGTACCTTGTCATCAGAAAGCGCGAGCGTTTGGCCCTTATTGACAAAGGAGTCGATGCTTCTATTTTTATGACGAAAAAACAGACCAATGCAACCTTGAAGTGGGGATTGTTCCTAATCGGGCTGGGGATAGGTTTGCTCATTGCCGAGATCCTTGTCAAATCCACTTCGATGACAGACGAAGCCGCTTATTTCTCCATGATCTTCCTGTTTGGCGGCATTGCGTTGCTGGTCAGCTATTTTTTAGATAGGAGAAAGGAGAAATGAGAGTGGAGAGAGGAGAAATCGGTCGTACAATTATTTCTCCTTTCTCCTTTCTCCTCTCTCCTTTCTCCTTTCTCATCTCAGAATAAAGTTCTCCATCACCTTATAAACCGGCCCTGCGGGCTGAAGTATACTTTCGAACAGATACAGTTCCCGCACCGTTTCCTTCTGGAGAAAATCCTCACGCCGCATCGTGATCACTTCCTGGAAGTATCGTTTGTTACGGATGAACTTAATCCGTCCGATGGTCAGGTGAGGGACGAAGTGTTGTGAGTCGGGCACATAGCCCAGCTTGCCAAGTTCTTCCCACAAATTTCCATGAAGCTGTTGCAGGCCGGGGTTGGGTTCGATGCCGAACCAGACCACCCGCGGGTCGTACTTGCTTCCAAAGATGCCTGTACCTTTGAGTTCCAGTTCAAAACCGGCGGAGCGGCCGGCGGCGGCTTTCAATGCCTGGCGGATCCCCGGAATCCTTTCCTCTTCGGTTTCTCCGAAGAATTTCAGGGTCAGGTGGAGGTTATATTCTTCCACCCATTTGATCTTTTCCTCGCGGAGGTTCTGCTTCAGGAAACGGAATACGCTGAGGAGGGTGCCCGACGGGTGGAGTTTTATGGCGACAAAGAGGCGTTTCATGACGCACTTAGGTTAAATACCAAATTCCAGGATCCAAATCCCAATATCTTTCTCTGAATGCTACTGCAAGGTAGTCAGAAAAATACAACCAGAGGTTGTATCTACGGTAAAATGTGTAATTTTGCACCCACACCCACACTCACACCGACACCCACACCCTCTTCGGGGCATTAGCTCAGTTGGCTAGAGCGTTTGACTGGCAGTCAAGAGGTCAGGGGTTCGACTCCCCTATGCTCCACGAAAAAGCCGTTGCAAGAAGCAGCGGCTTTTTATATCTGATTAACCGATTAGCAGATATTAGATTTGGCACTTATTTCAGAGATCAGAAATCAGCACTCCTCTGTTCGTAAATCAGAAGTTCTTTGATTTCAGCCACTTCCTCTGGCTTTCCAGCGCAAAGGATCTGTTGTCCACCGCCCGCTGAACAACCAGGATACCGTCCAGATGATCGTATTCGTGCTGAATTAATTCGGAAAGATCATCCCTGAAAAGCGCGTGATGCTTCTGCCACTTCAGATCATAATACGCAATTTTACATACAGAATACCGCTTTACCCTCACCAGAAGGCCTGGAAAGCTCATGCAATCATCCCATACGGTCATGTCCGGCTCGCCCACAGGTCTTAAAACCGGATTGATAAAAACTACCGGCTCGTTGATGAACATGAAGATCATTCGCTTCCGTTCCCCGACCTGAGGTGCGGCGATGGCTCTGCCAAATCCATGCTTTTCCCTGAAATCCAAAAGTGTATCCTGCAGATCCCGGGCGATCCGTTCCACGTCATCAGCACTCTTGCATTCAATGGATCGTTCATACAACCGGGGATTTCCGAGCAGTAAAATATCTCGTATGGCCATGAGATGTGTCCAGTTTTATCGTGACGGTGGATCATCAGCTAATTTACGAAAATCAGACATAACAGTTAACTGTTTTTGAATATCAGCTTATTAACGTTATTTTCAAGGCATTCATCCCTGCATATCCACATGGAAGGATTCAATTTTACTAACCTTGCCAGGAGCATCCTTCAACATTTTAAAGCTCCAGTCTAGTTGAGCAAAGGGAAGCTGAGCGATACCCGACGAAAGTCGTGACCTGATTCACATGTACCATGCTATGCCGCTCCCTTACCTGTACCTCACCGGCAACCAGATCTCTACACGCGTGCCGGCCGGCTGAGCTTTTTCGTCGGACAGGTCGGTGATATGACAGTAGTACCGGGGATTGGAAGGATCGTCGTTCAACAGCGCGATGCGCTCTTCGGAGATCCGCGTGCCATGCGAATGGTGAGGCGATCCCTGCAGTGATGTGTACCTGGATGCCGCTGCCCGCCCCACACCATCATCTTCGATGACGAACTGAAGCCGTTCATCTCCGGTGATCCGGCATTGGATCAGCAGCTTCCCCTTGCCCATTTTGTTATGCAATCCATGGCGCACTGCGTTTTCAATGTACGGTTGCAGGATCAACGGAGGAACCATTACCCGGGAATCGTCTGCGTTGTCATCGATACGGATCTCATCTTCGAACTGATCGCCGAATCGCATCTTTTCCAGTTCAAGGTAGGAGCGGATGTAAACTATCTCTTCCGAAAGGCTAATGTACTTTTTGGACGCATTGTCCAGAGTCAACCGGATGATACGGGCGAAATCAGCCAGGTACTTCAGGGCAGCATCCACCTTGTTCCCAAGGATGTAATTCTGGATCGCATTCATGGCATTGAAGATAAAGTGTGGATTCATCTGGGCCTGCAACGCCTTCATCTCAATCTCCGCTAACTGCTGGTACAACCTGGCCTTCTCTTCTTCCCGCTGCCGGATGATCCGGATACGATAATAATGAAACATCAGCACCATGACCAGTGCTGCAAGCCCCAGCAAGGTGAAAAACCACCAGGTCCTGAACCAGGGACGGTGGATGGTGAATGCAAATCCGGCGGGTGCAAATTCCTGCCCTGTATTCAGGTTCAGCCCTTTAACAAGCAATTCATACTTACCGGGAGGCAGGTGGGAATAAACGGCAAAATTCTCCCGTGCAAGGGATGACCAGGTTTTATCAAAACCTTTGAGAAAATACTGAAAACGATCTTTTTCAGCATTGAACAGATTCCCCGACCGGAAATAAAAGGTCAGGTAATTCTGATCATATTTGAGTCCAGCCTGTGATCTGGTGGAGGAATGAACAGGTTGTCCAACAGGTAGACCTGTCCAGGGATCCGTGTACGAATATTTGGTCCAGTCAACCTGCTGGTTAAACAGATCGATCCGGTACAGATGAACAGGTACGGGTGAACATTCCAGCTGGTGATAAAGCGGTGCGTTGATCCGGATCAGGTGATCCTGTCCGCCCACCCATATCATTCCAGCAGAATCCATGACTGCATGGCGGCCACCAAGGTCGGTATACCCCTCTTCTTCATCCAGCAGGCGCATCTTCAGTTCCCCTGTGGAATACAGGTTATTCAGATCGATCACATGAATGCCGGTATTGGCCCCGGCCCACAGGAAATTTTCCTGATCACACTGCATCCACAGGATCGTGTTCCCGGTCAGTTCTTCCAGGGGCTTGATCCGGTGAAGCAACCTGAACCTATCGTTTTCAAAATTGCAGACCAGTATTTCACCATTTGCAGCCCCCACAAGAATATGTTCCAGGCGGTCCATTTTCAGTTCCTGGATTACATAGGGCAGGGTGGTATCGGTCTGGTTAAATGCATAAAATTTTCCGTCGCAGCTCATGAATAATCCGGAAGTAGCCGATCCGTACCAGATCTGATTCCCTTTCCGGAGAGCACGCAGGGCAACATTTGGCGCCCCGTTTTTTGAATATGAATAAAACACTCCATTCTTCATCCGGGCATCGGGAAAAATTTCAACTCCCTGTGACCACTTTCCCACGGAATGCACCGAATCGGCTTCATCGAAAATAAAACAGGAAGGTCCCTGTGTACTTACTAACTCAAGTTGCCCTGTATTCGGATTAAGATGAAAAAAACCGAGCTTATTCGTGATCCAGATCTGATCCCTGGTATCAGCTTCCATATCATAAAACGTACTGAGCATGCGTTCTGATAAAGCCCTGTAGTTACCAATGTCATTCACATTGATATCTTTGAGCAGATCAGGATACAGGCTTTTTATATCATTCATCTGCTGAAGCACTATTTCCTTCGGGAGTCTCGTATTGACAGCTGCATCGATGAACGATTCTTTACCCCAGAATGTAAAGTTTGAACAGGAAACGAGGAAAACGCCATCATCGGTAAGCATCCATAACCGTTCAGGAAATGAATAATACAGGTCGTTAATGGTAAGATCGCTCAATCCAAACCAGGAAGCATCGCGGTATTCAAACAATTGGGGAGGCACTCTGTAAAGTCCCTGATCGATCGAGCCGTACCAGATGACATCGGTTTCCTGATCGTGATAAATGGAATAACCAATTCCACTGACGGGCTGTATATTTTCGCTCATGTGGATCAACTGCCCTTTTTCAATCTTGTAGAGTCCTTTATGCTGGGGATTCATTGTTTTTTCGGTCCATCCTGCCAGCCACAGATTCCCCCGTTTATCTTCCGTTATACCAAAGACCTGTCCTACACCTCCGTATTTTCTTCCTTTGCCCTGATTGGTAAGGATGATTGAATCCTTGGATTGTCCGAAGGAATAGATGGTATCATTCGCTGATGCAACAAAGCAGGCGCTGATGTCTGTATAACGCAGTACATTGCCGGCCAGGACCTCGAGGGATCCTTGCTCCGGATGGAACCGATAATTCTTTGATCCCCATCCGCAGATTAAAATGTCTGAATCGCTTACCAGGAAACCTGTAACAAGAGCATTTTGTGTAATTTTTCCATTCTTAATGTTGAATTCATGAAATCCCGTGCTGTCGTAATAACTGAACTGGCTCTGGGCTCCGATCAGGAGCATCTTATGTTTTGCGGAATATTGAATTAACCGGATCCGCTGGTCATATAATCCGTTTGACTGATCATAATTCGTAAACGTGCTGTTATCGAATCTGCTCAGCCCGCCATCATACGTGCCGAACCACATATTGCCCTGGCTATCTTCGGCAATGGACCAAACCCTGTCACCTGCCAGGCCATGGGAGGTGTTATAAACTTTGAAATTTTTTCCGTCGAACAGACAGACCCCGGCATCGGTGCCGATCCATAACAATCCGCGGGAGTCTTTAAAGATGGACCGAATCGAATTACTAGGCAGTCCATCACGGGTCGAATAATTTTTGGCGTAATAGGTCTGGGCACACGAAATACAGGAGATCAGTAAAAGGATGAGTACCAGAAGATTTTTCATGATCCACTGTATGTTATTCCGTGTCGGTTCTGTGCGTCAGCGCTACCTTGCTCATGATATCGGGACCCATGCTGAGGTTGGAAAGCAGCGTTTCGATCAGAAAACCACAAAGTAATAAATTAAATTCTTTACAGGGGCGGGAATTTATTAAAAGTATAGGTTTTGAAGATACGTGTACTTTTCTGGGAAATGAACAACGTTCACCAGCGACAATCGGCAATCATTCCAGTTCCAACCGACCGGAGGCGGTGGCCACCGCGTAGTCGCCCAGGGCGGAGGCGCTGCGGTATACCTTTCCGTTAAACAGCACATCCACGCACACATGGGCATCCTTATGGTTGGCCTGCGCCGAGCAGTAGATGTACAGCCCCGGACAGGCCCTGAACGTACGGTTCCAGCCACTGGCCTGGCTCTTCTCCTGGCGGGCCTTGATCTCACTGCATTTGTAGGTGATGTCGAACCCGGAGGGTTCTCCTGTCACCTTCAGGATAACAAATCCCTTTTTACTTTTTGGAGTGAATAAACAACGTATACGGTAAATGGAGTTTTTCATGGGAGAGAGTTTGGTCAAAAATAGGGAGAAAAACTATTCCAATCAAGGGGTGTTGTTAAAAACCAGTTAAATTTGTTAATAACATGGAAAAAGTATACTTTTGCACCCAATTTTTTCTGTTCCTTGCCTCATGTCGTACGCTGATCCGTTTGTGATTCCGTTTTCCGGACTGAAACCGGGAATACACGAATATGAATTTTTCATCGACGATGAATTTTTCCGGCATTTTGAGTATTCGCAGATCAAGGCGGGGAAGGTGACGGTTGACCTGGAGGTTGAAAAGCAGGAAACGATGCTGGTGCTGAACTTTGCGATCAGCGGTACAGTGCATGTGATGTGTGACCGGTGCCTGGATTATTATGACCAGCCCATCGGAGGGACAGAGCGCCTGATCATCAAGTTCGGTGAAACCAGCTACGAGGAGACAGATGAAATTGTGGTCATTCCGGGCACGGAGCACCGGATCAATGTACGTCATTATATTTATGAATACATTCACCTGCTGTTGCCATATAAGTGCGTGCATCCCAACGATGAGGAAGGGATCAGCCTGTGTAATCCCGAGGTGACAGGCAGGTTGGGGCAAAGCAGCAAGGAGGATGAAGCGGCAGATCCTCGCTGGGATGAACTGAAAAAATTGCTATGAACATTAATTTTATTTAACAGACAATACAATGGCACATCCGAAACGAAATCACTCCAAGACCAGAAGGGACAAGAGAAGAACCCACGATAAGACCACTCCTGCAACCTACAGCATCTGTTCCAATTGTGGTGCTCCCGTGGTTTATCACCGGGTCTGCCCGGAGTGCGGATATTACAGGGGTAAAAAGGCGATCGAAAAGGAAACGGCTGTTTAATGAGCGGCTTCTGTTCAATCATGTTCTACCAAACCAGTCTGAGATGAAAGTTGGCCTGGATGTCATGGGGGGTGACAAGTACCCTGGTGCTCCTATTGGAGGAGCCATCCAGGCGTTGAAAGAATTAAGTTCTGACGACAGCATCGTTCTGATCGGCGACGAGCAGGTCATCCTGTCAACACTGGCTGAGAAGGGAGGAGATCCCGCCGGATTTGAGATCATACACGCACCGGAGGTGATCCACATGCACGAAACTCCCACCCGTGCTTTTTTGCAAAAACCACACTCCAGCATCGCAGTCGGATTCAGGCTGATGAAGGACAATCATATCCATGCTTTTACCAGTGCGGGCAGCAGCGGGGCCATGATGGTGGGATCCATTTACAGCGTGAACGTGATCCAGGGGATCATACGGCCAGCCACTACGGCCATCATTCCCAAGGAGAGCGGCAGCGTGACCGTTTTACTGGATGTTGGAACCAATCCGGATCTGAAACCCGATGTGATGTACCAGCTGGGCATCCTGGGTTCGGTTTATGCCCAGTATGTCCATCACATCAATAATCCGAAAGTCGGGCTGCTGAATATAGGAGAGGAGGACATCAAGGGAAACCTTTTATGTCAATCCGCTTTTCAGCTGATGAAAGACACCAGGGATTTCCACTTTATAGGCAATATCGAAGGAAGAGATCTTTTCGGCGACAAGGCCGACGTCGTGGTCTGTGACGGATACACCGGCAACATTGTCCTCAAAGCGCTGGAAGAGATCTATTATATCCTGAAGAAACGCAGTTTGGTGGATGACTATTTCGAAAGGTTCAACTATGAAAACTTCGGCGGTACCCCTATCCTTGGCATCAATGCTCCCGTCATCGTTGGCCATGGGATTTCCAATGAACGCGCCATTAAAAACATGATCCTCCTGAGCAGGGACGTTTATCATGCCAACCTCTCCGACAAGATACGCCATTCGTTGATAGAAATCAATAACAACACATAAATATTCCAGGATCATCAACCTGGAGTTTCTTTCCGGAATCGTTAATCCGTTACAGTAATGGAAAAAATCAGAGCAGCAATAACCGGTGTGGGAGCCTATGTACCTGAGTACGTGCTGACCAATGAGGAGTTGAGCCGCATGGTGGATACTTCCGATGAGTGGATCATGGAACGGATCGGGGTAAAAGAACGAAGGATCTTAAAAGATAAGGATAAAGGTGCTTCTTACCTTGGAGCCCAGGCGGTCAGGGAACTGCTGAGGAAGACGAACACTTCACCCGAGCAGGTGGATGTGCTGATCTGTGCCACGGTGACCCCGGATATGCAGTTCCCGGCCACGGCCAACCTGATCAGCGACGCCACCGGGATCCGGAATGCCTTCAGCTTTGACCTGGGAGCAGGATGTTCTGGATTTCTTTATGCACTGGAGACAGGCAGCCGGTTTGTTGAAACAGGTGACTACAAAAAAGTCATCATCGTGGGCGCTGAAAAGATGTCGACTATCATCGACTACAGCGACAGGGCCGTCTGCCCGATCTTCGGCGATGCCGCCGGGGCGGTGATGCTGGAACCCACTACGGGCGAATACGGCATACTCGACAGCATCCTGCGCACCGACGGTTCGGGCCATATCTATCTGCACCAGAAAGCAGGGGGATCGCTGAAACCAGCCTCTCATGCCACAGTGGACGCCCGCGAACATTACATCTACCAGGAAGGAAGGACCGTCTTCAAGTATGCAGTGGCCAATATGGCCGACATATCGGTGGAGCTCATGCAACGGAACCATATCGCTCCCACTGACCTGACCTGGTTCCTTCCCCACCAGGCCAACATGCGGATCATCCAGGCTACAGCTAACCGGATGGGCATCAGCCGCGACCAGGTCATGATCAACATTGAAAAATACGGAAATACAACCGCCGCCACCCTGCCGCTGCTACTCTGGGAATGGGAAAACCAACTGAAAAAAGGTGATAACCTGATCCTGGCGACGTTCGGAGCCGGATTCACCTGGGGGGCGATGTACCTGAAGTGGGGATATAACGGAACGTAAAATTCCAAATCCCAAAATCCAAAATCCAAACAAATCTCAAGATCCAAATTCCAGGGGATAAGAGTTTGGAATTTGTAGACTGGAATTTGTTTGGACCTTGGTGCTTGGAATTTGGGATTTATAACTAACACAAGGGATGTTCTTTCCATTTCCCATCCTTAATGTACATGACCGACCGGAACCCGATTTCCGCCAGGATCTTAACGGTTTCATCAAAATAGGCCGTCAGCTCTTCCGGGCGGTGGGCATCGGTACTGATGGTCACCGGAATGTGCCGTTGCTGGATTCTCTGAAGCACCCACCTGCCCGGGTAAAGGTCATCTGACCTTTTTTTGTACACTCCCCGGGTATTGACCTCCACGATACCCGCCGATGCCTGGATGTTGTCGAGGGTTTCTTCCACCAATTGAATGTACCAGTGCTCATCTTCTGTAAAATGACGTCCCCTGTTGTGCATCTTGATCTTATCCATGTGGCCGATAATGGTGGGCCGCTGTCCGGTGATCATCTGATTCAAATACCGGTAATAGGTGGATACCGCTTTTTGGATATCGCCGTCGAACAATTCCTGCAGGCCGGAATCATAGATCTCTGCCATGGGACCATCGATGAACCAGAGTCCCTCCCGGTCGCCAGGCCGGACCAGGTGTACCGATCCAATGGTGTAATCCAGGGGGTGTGCATTTCGCAGCTGATCAAAATTTTCAGAAATGCCCGGGATATAATCGATCTCCAGCGACAGGTAGATCGGGAGCCGGTCAGCGTACTTCTGTTTCAGTTCCAGAATGGTATGGCAATATTCTTCCACTTCATTCCAGCGGATGGCAAAGGGGGTATCAAAAGGCAGCGGGCTGTGCGCCGAAAATCCCAGGGAATGCATCCCCAGGCGCAGGGCTTCCTGCACGTACTGCTCCGGCTCGCTCCTGCCGTCGCAGAAACGGGTGTGGGTATGGTAGTTGAAGCGTATGGGGCTATCATCTTTCATCCTGCAAGTTTACATATTTTATGTTTTCCACAGCGCATGCCGTACAAATGACCTTTGTGGTTAAGGTAAAAAAAATGAAACCACTAAGGAACACAAAGGATTGTAACGATTCATTAAAATGGAAAAATGAGTAATTTAGGTGCATCATTTTCTAACCTCATTCGATTCATGCTATGAAAACACTGTCACTGTACCTATTGATAGCTCTGCCCATTTCCCTTTCAGCCCAGCAGCAGACCTCTGTCCCCTGCAAAGTGTTGCTGCCTCCCATTGCCGACCAATACCAGGGGGAATGCAAAAAAGGACTCGCCCATGGGGAGGGACTGGCCAGGGGACGGGATACCTATAACGGAAAATTCGTAAGAGGATTTCCTGAAGGTAATGGAATCTATACCTGGAGCACCGGCGAGGTGTATGATGGAGAATGGGTGGAGGGCCGGCGCGATGGATTTGGTATTTTCTCCTACAGGGTGAACAATGTGGACAGCGTTCTCACCGGCTACTGGAAAGAGGATCGTTATGTGGGATCGGAATACCACAAGTATGAATATAAAGTCCTGGAGACCAGGGATATTGATGATGCGCGTTTTCTGCGAATGGATCATTCGGGAGAACAGGTGAGGATACGTTTTTTCAGATCCGGGGTAGAAAATCCGAACCTGGAAAACCTTCTTATGTGGGGCGACAGCGGTTATCAGAGTTCGAACTTCAATGGTTTCGAAAGCATTACTTTTCCCTTTACGGGCCAGGTGACCTATTCAACGATCAATAAACTCGGAACAGGTACGCTTATCTGTAAACTGATGTTTGTCATCTATGAGCCGGGGAGCTGGGAGATTGAGATACAGAATTGAGAGGAGAGAGGAGAAAGGAGAAAGATTATTTTTTATTTGGGAGAGTAAACGGAATGGGCAGGTTGTAGCTGACGCGGACGGGGGTGTTGTTTTGACGGCCGGGAAGCCAGCGGGGCATGGAATTTACCAGACGGATCGCTTCCTGGTTGCATGCCTCCGAGAGACCTCTTTGTACGCGCACATCCGAGACAGTACCATCCTTTTCCACAACAAATGTCAGATAAACGGTACCTTCCGTCTGATGAGCCAGGGCTTCCTCCGGGTAATGAAGGTTTCTGCTGAGAAAGGCTGACAGGCTGTCGTCTCCTCCAGGGAATACGGGCATCTGTTCGACTATGGTGAAAACGTCCTCCCCCTGGGATATCTGCATGTCGGCCCTGACCGTGCGGTGAGCGCTTTTCTCCCTTCTGGCGGATACACCACCCACTGAAATTCCTTCTATGACCGGAAGCGGTTCTTCCGCAGCCATTTCCTTCATTTCCACGACGACCGTATGATCCGCCACCTGTGCAGGTGTCGTACTGTCGGTCGTGGGGCTGATCTCCCCGGATGAAATCTGTGCTTCTGCAATGGCATCAGCATTTTCCTCACTGACAACGGCTTCGGGTTCGGATTCCTGGAATTCAGGCTCCATAGACTGCGGTACACCCGGCGGGATGCTTTCCTTTGCTGGGACCTTTCTGGAATCAGGCACTGTGACGGGTTCACTCTGACGTAATTGATCCACATCTTTCCTGACCGTATCGCTCAGGGCAATCATGGATTCCTGGTACTCGGGACGGGATTGACGCACCAGGAAGTAGATACTTACCAGAAGGATGACCGATGCGGCCGCTGCGTATGTCCATACATTCCTAATGAGTTTTTTTTGTGCTCTCGGATGTGGTCGGTCAAAGGCGGCCCCGGACGTCTTTTCCAGAATTTCCCGGTTGATGGCATTGATCTCCCTGTTGATCACTTTAGGATCTGATGTCTTAGCCAATCCCTCTGCTGCATCCCTGCATAACAAGCAAGCACTCAGGTGATCCATGACAAGTTTCTGATCCTCCATGGATAGACTGCCTTCCAGGTAATGCTGAAATGCCCTGAGGGTCAGGCATCCGGAAGGATTGAACAGAGGTGTTGTGGAACGTTTTTCAGTCATGTTCTTTGATGAGTATGTTTCTCATATTTCGTTTGCCGTTCTGAATGAAGCTTTTCACCTGGTTCATCGAAAATCCTGTGATTTCCGAAACTTCCTGGTAGCTCCTGTTATGAAGGTAAAGAAGCTCCAGGCAGGTCCGCTGTTCATCATTCAGCCGTTTGAGTGCTTCCATCATGGAGGATAAGCGGGAATCTTGTTCATTTTTATCAAGATGCAGAATATCCCCCGAATCCATAATCTCCTGAGAAAAGGTCGCCAGCCATTGTTCACGTACCCTCCTGACCGATGCCTCTTTTCGCAGGATCATCAGGCAGTGGTTCCGGGATACGGTGTACAGCCAGTTTTTGAAGACCTCCACGTTATGGGTATGCAGGTTCAGAAGCAGATCTTCAAAGATATCCATCACGGCATCGCGCGCATCTTCCTGATCCTGAAGATATTTCATGCATACACCATATACCAGGTGGGTATAGCGTGTAAACAGGATGCCCATCAGTGAAGTGTCACCTGAAAGCCGGAAACGTTTCAGGAGTTCATCATCCGGAAGATCCTGGTGTGGTGTGATTTTCTGTTTGCCGAACAACCTCATGCGGGGATGTTTTATGGAATTTTTCGAAGATCTGCATCTTGTAACAAACGATATTCCAAAAAACCATTAAAGTTATGAAAACAAACGCAATGATCCGGAGGGTATTTTACCTGTCTATCCTGGTCGGCTATTCCTGGGCCGCCGTTTCCCAGCAGGTGATAGGTCCAGGCATACAGAGACCTTATGAGGATGCTGACCGGACATCCTCCCCTTATTTTTTCATACCGTCGGATGATCCAGCTACCGACCAGCTCCCGCTGAAGTCGACCTCAGCAGAGGTCCGGATTGCAGGTGTCATTGCAGATGTCAGTGTCACCCAGGTCTACCGGAATGAAGGAAATAATGTGCTGGAGGCGATTTACATTTTTCCGGCTTCCACCCGTGCGGCTGTATATTCATTGAAAATGACCATCGGGGAGCGAACCCTTGTCGCAAAGATTGAGGAAAGGCAGAAAGCCAGGGAGGATTACGAGCAGGCCAGGCAGGAGGGGAAAACAGCTTCTCTGTTGGAGGAACAGCGGCCGAATGTGTTTCAGATGAATGTGGCCAATATCCTGCCCGGCGATGTGATCTCGGTTGAGCTGTCCTATACGGAACTGCTCATTCCGGAAAAAGGCATTTACGAGTTTGTCTATCCGACGGTGGCCGGGCCCCGGTATACCAACAGCCTTTCGGGGGATGCGGCATGGAACGCAAATCCATATACCTGTGAAGGTGAAAAACCTCTCTACACATTCGATATCCATGTCGGGCTCACTTCTCCGACACCGATAAAGGATCTCCGGAGCACTTCGCATTTAGTTCAAACCCGTTACACCGGCAACCGGTCCGTTGAGATAGATCTGGCTGATACCGAAAACTCGCAGGGAAACAGGGATTTTATTTTACAGTATCGTTTATCAGGGGATAAGCTCGAATCGGGGGTACTACTGTCCGAAGGCGATGAAAAATTTTTCCTGGCGATGATCCAGCCGCCGAGGATGGTCACTCCTGATATGATCCCGCCGCGGGAGTACATTTTTATTGTTGATGTGTCGGGGTCCATGTATGGTTATCCGCTCGACGTAACCAAAAAATTGCTTAAGGATCTGATCGGCAGCCTACGGCCGGCGGATCGTTTCAATGTGATCCTTTTTGCAGGGGATTCCAGACTGTTGTCGGATCGCTCCCTGCAGGCAAGCAGTGAAAACATCAGTAAGGCCATCCGGATGATCGGGGATCAGAGCGGCAGCGGTGGAACGGAGATCCTTCCTGCACTGGAAAAAGCACTTTCCCTGGAAAAAGAGAATGAATACGCCCGTACATTCATCATTGCAACCGACGGATATGTCAGTGTTGAAAAGGAGGTCTTCCAGCTGATCCGTGAGAACGTGGGCAGGGCCAACTTTTTTCCTTTTGGTATCGGTACCTCGGTCAATCGTTACATCATTGAAGGGATGGCCCACGTGGGGCAGGGAGCCGCATTTGTCGCCACGGATGAACCGGAGGCAGAAACAATGGCCGAACGGTTCAGGGAGTATGTTCAGCATCCGGTTTTATCCAACATAAAGATGACCTTTGACGGATTGGATGTCTATGATGTGGAACCTCTGAGCGTTCCGGATGTTTTTTCTGAACGGCCGGTGATCGTTTTCGGGAAATGGAGGGGAGATCCGACAGGAACGATCCGATTGACGGGATCATCCGGGAATACCTGTTACCGCCAGACCATTGAAGTAAACGCCAGCGACGTAAAGCGTAATCATGAAGGACTGAAATACCTCTGGGCGCGGGAGCGCATCCGCATCCTGGATGATTTTACCGGACTGGGAGAAGAAAACAGCCTGCAGGCTCAGATCACTGAACTGGGGCTCCGGTACAATCTTCTGACCCGTTATACGTCGTTCATTGCTGTTGATTCACAGGTACGCAATGCAGGCGGTGAGCAGATCACGGTAAGACAGCCTCTGCCGCTGCCCGAGGGGGTTAGCAACTATGCCGTGGGGCAGGCTGTGGGAGGGGTGATGCCGCAGGGGAGTAAAGGCAGTTTGAAAGGACAGTCGTTCACTGGTGCAGTTCCGCGTACAGCAAGAGAGGCAGACAGAAGCATCGGGGATTTTGCGGTGGAATATCCTTCAGTGGAAAGGGAATACGATCAGGAGGAACCAATTTTTACAGTCGCAGAAGTAACTCCTGTCTTCAACTGTATGGGGCAGTCGCTGGAAGAATTCATCCGTGAGCAATTAAAGTATCCTTCTACCTGGCCGGCACCTGAATTAGGTAAGGGTGGAACAGTGTATCTGCAGTTTGTCGTTGAGAAGGACGGATCTGTCTCGAATATAGAGGTGAAACGGGGCCTGTCTGCAGAGTGCGATCAGGAGGCGGTCCGTGTCATAAAGCTGACCAGTTCCTTCTGGACCCCAGCTTTGCAGAGGGGCGTGCCGGTGCGGATGCAGATGAGGGTGGCGGTAAAATTTGAGGAGCGGTGACGCTGATTTGAATATCCAACATTCGATTAAAGATTTTTCACCAGAACATTGGCTGGCGATTTTTCGATGGTCGCGCGAAATGCGGCGATCTTTTCTTCTACAGCTTCCAGCAGAGTGACATCACTCACATTGATATCTTCCATTCCCAGGTAATCGATGGTTTCGATCATGCTTTGGATGGTGATCGTATTAATCGTGCGCGCAGGCTGGAATCCGCTTTCGTTGTGTTCCTTGTCGTAGGTTTCGCTCACCAGCTCGCAATCGACCAGCATATTGATCAGCTGGTTGGTCAGACGGGCAGGAATGCCAAGGCTGATCGCAATTTCGGAGGAGCTCAGGGGCCGCTTGCCCTCTTCAAACTGCTGGATGATCCGGTGCATGATCATGATGGCCAGCAGGCGCTTGTGTGCATGGCTCAGCCGCATGGAGTTATCCTCAAAATCATAGGTGTCGACATTCTGGTCGGCAAACGAGATCTCGGCACCGAAGAGAATGATCTGCCAGCTGAGGTTGATCCAGATCAGGAAAAGCGGGATCGCCGCAAAACTGCCATAGATGGCATTATAATTCGTAATGCCCACCTGGAAGCGGATATAGTACCATTGCACGATCTGGTAGACCGTACCTGCGACGATACCTGCCAGGAGGGCCGATTTGAACTTGACCCTGGTATTGGGAAAGATCATGTACACAAAGGTCAGCAGGATCCAGATCAGAAGGTATGGTACGAATCTCACCAGTAAGACCACCATGGGGGTGATGTATTCGAACACTTTGATCTTTTCGGCCAGTGTATCCAGTTGTGTGGAGATGTAGACCGTGATGCTGCTCGAGACAATGATCAGGGCAGGCGCCACCAGGATCAGGGCCAGGTAATCGGTGAATTTGCGGATGAAGGAGCGTTTTTTATAGATCTGCCAGATGTTGTTGAACGTACGTTCCACCGTGTTCAGTACGGTGATGATGGTCCATATCAGGAGGATGAAGGCAATGCCGGCGATGAGGTCTCCCCGTGTCTTTTCCAGCAGGTTGTTGGCAAAATCGATGATCCGGGTCATGAATTTTTCCTGTATGGCCAGGCTGTTGAGGATAAAATCCCGGATATAAACTTCGGCCCCGAATCCTTTGGCAATGCCGAAGATGATCGCCATGAACGGGACGATGGCCAGTACGGAATAGAATGTGAGGGAGGAAGAGCGCAGTGTGAGCTTGCCTTTGTTCACCCCCCTCAGAACGATCATGACGATGCGTAGCAGCCGAATGTACAGCGATCTGTAGTAGGGTAGCTGGGAAAGGTGGATTCGCCAGATATCCTTTTCGAGATAGGTTCGGGCCTGGAGATAGTATTCCCGGAGTTTCTTCACAACGTGTTAAACGTTAATACGTTCACAGGGTTTCAACCATCTCGAAATCCATCTGTTTCTTCGACAGGTCAATGCTTTTGACCCTGATCCTGACCGGATTGCCCAGCTGGTACTCTTTGCCGTAACGGCTTCCGATCACGCGGTAATTTTCTTCATCCAGGTAATAGAAATCATCCTGCATATTCCTCAGCGACACCATCCCCTCACATTTATTACCTTCCAGTTCGACGAAGATGCCCCATTTGCTCACCCCGGAAATCAGTCCATTGAATTCCTGGCCAATCTTATCCGCCAGGTATTCAGCCTGTTTGTATTTGACCGAGGCGCGTTCGGCTTCTTCGGCCTTACGTTCCATGACAGACGAATGCACACATTTCTCCTCCCAGGTCTCCTCATCCACGCCGGGTGCTCCGTTCATGTAATCGAACAGCAGGCGGTGGGCCATCAGGTCAGGGTAGCGCCGGATCGGAGAGGTGAAATGCGAATAGTGATCGAAGCCGAGTCCGTAGTGACCAATGTTCTTTGTTGAATATTTAGCTTTTGCCATGGTTCGGATGGCAATGGTCTCGATCATGTTCTCCTCGCCCTTGCCTTCAATATCTTTAAAAAGCTGGTTGAATGACTGGGCAAGGGTCTTGCGGGAGTTCGTGCGGATCGAATAGCCCAGTTTACCCAGGAACTCGATGAAGTTCTGCAGTTTTTCCGTACTGGGCTTATCGTGGATTCGGTAGACAAAGGTCCGCGGTTTGGTTTTACCTTTCACCAGACCGATCTTTTCCGCCACGCGCCGGTTGGCCAGCAGCATGAAGTCCTCGATGAGCCAGTTGGATTCCTTATTTGTTTTGATATAGGTATCGATGGGTTTGCCCTTCTCGTCGAGCCGGAATTTGACCTCTTCGCTGCGGAAATCGATGGATCCTTTTCCAAAGCGCTCCTGCCGGAGTCTGGAAGCGAGCCCGTGGAGGGTCATGATCTCAGCCCTGAAGTCCCCGTCAGCTCCTTCGATCATTTGCTGAACCTCGTCGTAGTTGAATCTTCGGTCGGAGTTGATGATGGTCTTTCCAAACCAATCATTTATAACGCGGGCGTTTTCGTCCAGTTCAAAGACGGCCGAAAAGCAGAGTTTATCCTCGTTGGGTTTCAGGGAACAAACGTTATTGGACAGTTTCTCGGGGAGCATGGGGATCACGCGGTCGACCAGGTAAACGGATGTACCCCGGTCGAACGCTTCTTTGTCGATGCCGGTTCCTGGCCTGACATACCATGAGACATCGGCAATGTGCACTCCCACCTCCCAGTTGCCGTTTTCCAGTTTTCTGAGCGACAGAGCGTCGTCGAAATCCTTGGCGTCTTCGGGGTCAATGGTGATGGTCAACGTATTTCTGAAGTCTCTCCGCAGACTGATCTCGTGTTCGGTGATCTGAACGGGCAGTCGCTCCGCCTCTTTTTCGACGCTATCGGGGAATTTCAGGGGGAAGTCGAATTCCACCAGGATCGAATTCATTTCCACTTCGTGTTCGCCGGGTTTACCCAGCACATCGGTGATCTCCCCGAAGGGAGTATTCGATTCGTGTGGCCAGTCGGTGATGCGGGCCACGGCCTTCATGCCGTGAGCTGCGCCGTGGAGCTTTTCAAGGGGAATGAAGATGTCGACCGGCATATTGGGATTGTCGGGGATCAGGAAGGCATATTTCTGCGTTGCATGGATCACTCCGACAAACTGCGTCTTGGCACGTTCGAGAATTTCGGTGATCTGTCCTTCGATCTTTCTTCCCTGCCGTTTTGGGAACAGCCTTACCTTCACCTTATCGCCGTTCAGGGCGTGGCCGGTGTTATTGGGAGCAATGTAGACATCCTCACCGAGCTCTTCAGTGATCACATAGGCTTTTCCGGTGTTTTTCATGTCCACGGTTCCTGTGACCACTGTACTAACGGTTGCAGCCGCTACCCTGGAGGGGTGAAGCTGATATTTTCCACGCTTGATGCGTATGATTTCCCTGCGGTTTTCCAGGTCATAGAGGATGTTGCTTACCAGTTCCCTTGAGGCTTTGTCCTGGATGCCCAGTTGTGCTGCAACCTGGCGGAAGTTGTAGCCTTTATGCGGATTGTTGGTGAAAATAGCTAAAACCGCTTTGATAAAGGGATTTGCCTTTATTGGGGGCTTTTTACGTGATTTGGACATAGATGGGTTATTAATGGTTAAATTGTCAAATTGTTAAATTGTCAATTGCTGACTGTTGACTGCTGACTGCTGACCGCTAGAGCGGGGATGGCCTGTATCAGTTTTCGGGTATAAGGATCCGTGGGATGTGCATAAAGTTCATCCGCTTCGCCTATTTCAATGATTTTTCCGTCTTTCATGACCATGATCCGGTCGGACATGAATTTAACCACCGACAGGTCGTGGGAGATGAAGATATAGGTCAGGTGGTACTCATTTTTCAGGGAGTTGAGCAAGTTGAGCACCTGGGCCTGGATCGATACATCGAGTGCGGACACCGATTCGTCGCAGATGATGAATTCCGGTTCCACGGCCAGGGCGCGGGCGATGCAGATGCGCTGCCGCTGTCCACCTGAGAATTCATGAGGATAGCGGTAGAAGTGTCGTTCTTCCAGGTTTACCTTTTGGAGAAGATCCATTGCTTTTTGTCTCCTGGCTTTTTCAGTGGAATAAAGTCCATGCACTTTCATAGGCTCCATGATGGCCATCCCGGCAGTCATCCGGGGATTCAGGGATGAATAGGGATCCTGAAAAATGATCTGAAGATTTTTTCGGAAGGTACGGATCTCCGAAGCTGGAAGGTCGAGCAGGTGATGGCCTTTGTAGATGACCTGTCCCGATGTTGGTTCAATCAGCCTGAGCAGGGAACGTCCCAGCGTTGTTTTTCCGCAGCCGGATTCTCCAACCAGTCCCAGTGTTTCCTCCGGATAAACCTCAAAGAGCACATCATCCACAGCCCTGGTATAATACCTTGTGCGGTGAAGGAGCTTTTTTGGAAGGGGAAAAAAGGTCTTCAGGTGGATGACCTGCAGGAGCGGATCGCGGTGGTAGATCTTCTCAAGGCGCCGGGCTCTTTCTTCGGGGGACACGGTGTTTATGATGACCGGATCATGTTCCCTGATCTTGTTGTCGGTGCCTGAAACAAAGTCAGCCACTACGGGGAGTTTTTTAAGCCTTACACTGAGAGGAGGTCTGCACGCGAGCAATCCTTTGGTGTATGCGTGTGACGGATGGTTAAAGAGAGATTCTGCGGGGCGGGCTTCCACGATCTTACCATTTTTCATTACCACGATCTCATCGGCTACCTCTCTGACCACGGCCAGATCGTGGGTGATGAAAAGCACAGCAAGACCGTATTTTTGCCGCAGCTCCTTCAGCAGTGCGATGATGGTTCTTTGTACCGTCACGTCGAGAGCGGAGGTGGGCTCATCGGCGATCAGCAGTGCCGGATGGGACGATATGGCCATTGCGATCATCACCCGTTGTTTTTCTCCACCGGAGAGCTGAAAGGGATAGGAACGATAAATGGTCCCGGGGTGAGCCAGTTGCACTTCTGAAAAAAGATCCAGGGCATTTCGCCTGGCTGTATGACGGTCGATCTTCTGGTGGCGCCGGATCGCTTCTGTCACCTGCCTGCCGCAGGTATAAACGGGATTCAGTGAGGTCATCGGCTCCTGGAAGATCATCGAAATCCGGTTGCCACGATATGCCTGCATTTCCTTATCGTTGAGGGAAAGCAGATCCACCGGCTGACTGCCGCCATGGCTGTACAGGATCCGGCCACTGGTGATCCTGCCGGGTGGCTCAGGGATCAAACGCATGACCGACAATGCAGTCACTGACTTTCCGGAGCCTGACTCGCCGACAATTCCTACGATCTGGCCCTCCCCAACCGTAAAAGAGATATGGTCCACTGCAGTGACCTTATCATCGTCGGTTTGGAATTCCACCGTCAACTCCTGAATGTCAAGAAGCGGCATTGAATAATTTTCATCAAAGGTATGCAATTAATAGGTCTGAGAGGGGTAACAATTGGATGGCCAGGGGGATTAAGATATCAGATGAACGATTGAATGATAGTTGATATTTGATTTTTACTTTTTACCTATGAGTTTATGGAGGGATTTGGCGGGACTGTTTTTTCCGGAAGTGTGTGCGGGGTGCGGCAGTCCGCTGGTGATGAATGAAGACCTGATCTGCACCTCATGCCTGCTGCACCTGCCACGGACCTATTACAGCAGGGAAAAGGATAATCCGGTGAGCCAGGTATTCTGGGGAAAACTGGATATTTATTCAGCCACTGCTTTATATCTGTTCAAAAAAGGCAGCCGTGTACAGCACCTGCTCCATCAGCTCAAGTATAAGGGAAACAGGGAGATAGGTATTTACCTGGGCGCTCTCCTTGGGAATGAGCTCATGGAAAGCATACTTTTCAATACGGTTGAGGCGGTGGTGCCAGTTCCATTGCATCCCAGGAAACTGAGAAGAAGAGGGTACAATCAAAGCGAGGTGATCGCCACGGGGATATGCCGTTCCCTGGGGGCAGTCCTGGATACCCGGACCCTTGTCAGGGTTCATTATTCTGAAACACAGACCAGAAAATCCCGCTACAAACGCTGGGAAAACGTCAAAGATATCTTTGACATCACCCCCGGAACGGACCTGGCGGGCAAACATGTGCTCCTGGTAGATGATGTCCTGACGACCGGATCTACCATGGAAGCCTGTGCCAGTGCCCTGCTGAGCATTCCGGGCCTTACGTTAAGTGTGGCGTGCATTGCTTTTGCATCGCATTAGAAGAAGGCCGGGCACTGATTTCCCTGACTGGCGAAGTTCTCCATCCTCAAGCCTGCCTTCGTTAAAAAATTAGTTGACTAATTGAAAAATTGTTTAATTTAGGCAGCTGTTTTAACCCAAAACAGAGCCTATGAGGAAGTTAATACTCTCACTATCAGTCATTTTCATAAATTTTATTCAACTCTCCGCTCAGACGGTTCTTCCCAATATGAACATGGAAGAATGGGTAACGTACCCAAGGTATGAAGAGCCGGGGGGGGGGATATGGACTACAGCCAACAGGGCTGTACTGTTGAATCCGGACATTTTCAAGGTCACTACCTTCAAGTCGGAGGATGCCTATGAGGGAAATTATTCAGCGAAGATCATAACGGATTTGGCTGAGCTGCCCGGAAATGATATTTTACAGACGGGGGCCCTGGCCACGGGCTACTTTGATGAGCTGGCGCTTCCGCCAACCAATTTAAAGGATGGCATTCCTTTTAACGGACACCCTTACCGTTTCAAGGGTTACTTCAAATATTTCTCGGTGAACCATGATTCCTGCGATGTTTATTCGCTCCTGTACAAATGGAATCCGTCCACCCATCGCCGGGACACTATTGCGTATGCGTGGATGACCGATACGATCAGGGTTACGGAATGGACTCAGTTTGATCTTCCGTACAAATATTTCTCAGAAGAGGAACCGGACACCATCTCGATCATTTTTTCCCCCAGCGCGGCAGGCGATCTCTTTGAAGGGCAGGTGGGAAGCACGTTGTATATTGATGATATTTCCCTGGAATTTGAGAACGGCATCGAGTGGAAACTGATGTCGGAGGTTGTTTCGAAAGCTTATCCAAACCCTGCCACCGGTAAGGTTACTATTGAAATCAGTGATGAAATCAGGCAGGGTACGGTGGTGATCTATTCCATTGATGGAAATGAATGTTCCAGGAAAGGATTCTCCGGGATCAAAGCTGACATTGATATTACCGGTCTTTCTCCCGGTTACTACCAGTATCAGGTCATCGACAACCGGACGATACTGTCGGGCGGCTCTTTTATTGTTGCTGAAAGATAAATCGTTAACAGTCTGCTTATGACTCTTTTCAGGACGACCCTCATTACCCTTGCCATTCTTTTATGGGCTACCGCGGACATCGGCGCCCAGAACCGCTCCTGGGGGATCAAAGGGGGAGTGAATCTTGGTACTCCCTACATGAAACCCGAGGAGGGATCGTCGGGTTCCCTGGGCCTGGGCCCGCGGCTGGGAGCGTTCATGCGGCTGAAATTCAATGAAAAACTTTATTTCCAGGTAGAAGCCCTGTATTCGGCAAAGGGGGGGAATTACAAGACACCTGTGTCAGGAGATACCCTTTATGAACAGATTCTTCTGGGTGATACATTCTATATCCCTACCTGGTACAAAGGATGGGTGGAAGGCGAGTTTGGAAATATCTACATTGATTTTCCGCTTCAGGCCAGGTACCAGCTCAGCCCACGTTTTGGCATGCTCCTGGGGCCCCAGATCTCGTATCTCATCAGGGGAAAAAACAAGGGGACGGCCGACATTCAGATCGGGGAAAACTACTCGACGGTTACGGATGAACCTTTCGACATCAGCGACAAGATCAATAAGTGGGATTACAGCATCATCCTGGGCGCCAGCTATGAATCTTATTCAAGACTGAATTTCGATCTTGGGCTGAGTTTTGGGTTGAGGTCCATCTTTGAGGAAGGATACACCGAGATGGATGGCGTCGTCCGTAACATATACCTTTCGGGAACCATCGGATGCCGGATCACCAAAACCAGCTCCGACACGCCTGCTTCCGGAGGGTAATGCGACTCAGCGAAGATCCTGACGGACAAGGACGCAGGCACGTTTGCCTGTTTTTGCATTCCCGTACAGGTCAAAGATCTGAGCGAAAATGATATAAATGCCGGTTGGCAGAAAATTCCCATCCTGGTCCTTTCCATCCCATGTGAAGATATTATTCATACCCATTAATGCATTATCAACCAGGTAGTTGACCAGTCTCCCTGCTGCGTCAAACACCTGGATGCTGGCAACCCATCCCGGTTCATGCTCAGAACAGCAGACAGCCAGCAGATCATCCATGCCATCATTGTCGGGAGTGAAGAGCTCCGGTTCCACGGTCAGCCAGTCATCCGGCTGGACGATATCGCCTGTGAACTGTGAGTTCTGGTACCCCGGCGTGGCATAACCGGACGACTGTGAGGCAGAGTGCCAGTTGGTATCATCCCCGGATGGCCTGCTAAAATGAATGCGTTCCAGTGAGACTCCTTCCGGATTGCTGACCAGGTCGAAGTGAAGGGATTCGCGGTAATATACCTGATCGATCACCTTCTCATCATGCCTGCAGGCAAGTACGATGACAGACGCCTCCCTGCTGAACACAGGCCATCCGCTCATTTTGACAAAAGCATCAGGATCAGGGCAGTGATAGTGCCGGATGACAGCAAATGGATCCGGGGAGAGAACCATGTAACGTCCCGGAGCCAACAGGTAACTTTCATCAGAGATGGCCTGTACGGACGTCAACACAAGACGGACCGTATCCATCCGTGCCAGGACCAGGTCCTTTATGTCAAAGAAGCGGTCGGTCCTGTTATAGAGCTCAATGAACGCTGCTCCCGGATCTGAAGGATCCAGCAGAATTTCATTGATCACTATATCCATGTTGTCGGCAATGGCAGGAAGGCCTGCAGGCAGCCGTGCGCCGGCATCCATTTCGTTCCCTGCGCAATCAGTGACGCCTCCGGTCAGCGACAGTTGATAGGATGCAGCTTCCTCCAGGGGAAAAGGCAGCCGGACGAGCACCGAATGATAAAAGTCGCCTGCCGGTAATACTATGGTCGCGTGGCCCTCGTGGGGTTCAAGATTGTACAATCCTGGATCCAGCAGGGTGGTGCTATCCATTTTTTCCGAAAACCAGATCCGGATCCAATCCTTTGCTTCTATTCCAATACCGGCCAGCCGGGGAGGGATCGTATCCCTGTTCTCCATGAGACAGGAATTGACTCTTCCGGGGGTCCCTCCAGACGGATCCGTGCTGGCTTCCCAGTTACCCTCTTCCGTACAGGGATTCATCGGGTCAACGAGCTCCAGCGACCATCCCCCATCCTTTTTCCATTCCTCGTCGTACCAATCCGCGGCATAAGTGACCGAGTGGATCAGCTGCCCGGCGGCGTTGAAGAGGGCAATGGCCGTTCCTTCGTTGCTCAGCGAATACGATGAGGTCAGCAACAAAGCGCAGGCGCCAAATTCGCTGAGACCGGCCTCTTTTGTAACGAGCAGGTAGCTTTTTGCTGCTATTCCTGTTTCCGGAAATATTCTGGGACTTCCTGAGATGGTAAGGCGCCAGTCCTTTAACCGTACCGGAAAATCACATGCATTAAACAGCTCAATATATTCTACCGGAGGCAAACCGGAGGAAGGATCCGGGTCAGCCATGATCTCACTGATCAGGATGTCAAAAACTTGCGGAATATACCAGACAAAGGGTACAACTGTGTCTCTGAGCAGGTTTCCGGCCATGTCGTGAATGCCTGAAATAAGGAGGTCTTCAAAAGAGCCGATGATAAAGGGAGTTGTAAAGCCGAGGACCACACGGTTGGGATCATTGGGATCAAGGGTGGCT
Organism: Bacteroidota bacterium; assembly: GCA_022711405.1. GTDB lineage: Bacteria > Bacteroidota > Bacteroidia > Bacteroidales > JAGONC01 > JAGONC01. The sequence continues at coordinate 290,802 of JAKLFC010000002.1, read as the reverse complement.
GAATCCGGTATCTGCCCGCTGGATGCAAGCGAATAATGACCGGTATGCGTGGCATCCTGACCATTCACAGTTTCAGTGAACCTGAGGTGCAGCCGGGTGGAAGAAACAGGGTACAACTGTTCAATTGCCGGAGGCACGGTATCCTTCAGTACGGGCTGTATCAGGAAGTCGTCAAAATAGAATTTCTGACTGTTGGAGCTGGTGTAGGTGCAGAGAACACCTGCATGAGCGGGGCTGATCAGGGTGGCATCTGATCCTGATGCCAGGAATTGAAATGCATGGGAGTCGCCGGGAGCTGAAAATATATTCCATGATCCGTCGCTCAGATGGGTCACCCTGATGTTCAGGGCGAAGGCCTGCGCTATGCTTCCGTCGGTTCCGCGGCATATTGGGTAAGTGGTCAGGCCTTCCTGGCGGAAAAGCTCAGGAGCATCGCTGGTTCCCTGTTCTCCGAACTGCAGGAAGAATCCGTTGAGCATTCCGGTCAGGTCTGCCTGATCGGAAGCAAGGTAGATTCTGGCGAAATTGTTGGAGGAAGGGCTGAATCCCAGCCGGATATGGAACTGCCATTCGGTGCTGTCAAACAGGTAGCTGGCAGTCGCCAGCATAGCTGTGCCCGATCCGCTGTCAAACAACTGCAACTGATGATCCGCATTGATCCGGAATCGTTCAGAGTCGCCGCTCCAGGAGGGATCAGCCGTAAAATTACCATCTGCAAAATCGTCTGCCAGCTGGGCTTTAGCAAAGAATGCTACGGCCAGGAAGATAAAAAGGAATATTTTTTTCATTATAGTACTTTTTATACACTGGTTAATCCCGTTGGGGAAGGTTTTGTTACCCTGGATTCGGTAGTATGGTTGCTGAAAATGTATAATTTTGCGGATTCAAACGAAAAAAGGTGAGAATTTACAGGGACGTTGATGAGTTTAGGGGGGTCGATATTCCGGTTGTTACGGTTGGTACGTTCGACGGGGTCCATCTCGGTCATCAGAAGATCATCAACAGGCTGAAGGAATCCGCCCGGGAAATCGGAGGCCAGACGGTTGTCATCACCTTTGAACCCCATCCGCGGTCCGTGATCTATGCTGATTCATGGAATCTGAAGCTGATCAACTCACCGGCGAAAAAGATCGAATTACTGGAGAAAACAGGGATCGACCACCTGGTGATCCTTCCTTTCACAAAGGAGTTCGCGGGCATGACCTCCTTCGAGTTCATCAGGAACATCCTTGCCGACAAAATAAAGATGAATCGGATCGTTGTCGGATTTGATCATCATTTCGGAAAGGACCGGCTGGGAAACCACCGCAGTCTCAGAAGCTTCGGAGAGGATCTGGGCTTTGAGGTTGAGGAGGTGGCACCTTTGTATGTGGACGGAGTGGCAGTGAGTTCGTCAAAGATCAGAACCGCGCTGAATGAAGGCAATATCCGGCTGGCCAACCGATACCTTGGTTATACCTATTCGATACAGGGGAAGGTGATCCCCGGCTTCAGGGTAGGAAGGGAAATGGGTTTTCCCACAGCCAACATTGAAGTGGATGATTCGCTGAAACTGATCACAGCCAGCGGGGTCTACGCCTGTCGGATCCAATGGCAGGGCAGGGAATTCCTGGGAATGGGAAATATCGGTAACCGGCCCACGTTCAACCGGAAGGATCACACTATCGAGGTGCACATCTTTGATTTCAACCACGAGATATACGGCGATCTTCTCGTCATCGGATGGGTAGACAGGATCCGCGACGAAATCAAATTCAGCGATCCGGAGGCGTTGCGCCGGCAACTTGAGCACGACAGACTTAATGTGGTGCAGATCCTTCACAACAGCAATTGATCACTGCTGCTTGCCTTGATCCCGCTGAGGTTTCTGAAGACATAATCCAAGTTCCAGGATACCCGGGATCTCTATCTTTGGGATCAGATTTTCTATTTCCACACGACACAACCCCTTTTCAGTGAACCGCAGTTCTTTGTAAAGGGTGAAGGAGATTTCGTGATATCCCTTCCGGTCGTCCGACAGAAAGTTTCCACTGGCATCCTTCAGCCTCAAATCCTTTTCCATGATCCGTTCTTCACCCCCGGGCATTTCTGTTATTACGTTGATATACAGGTTATCGAAGGGATAATCATTAGTATGGCGCAGGATCAGCTTCAGTTCTGACGGAGATGAAATATTTCGGACGGGGATTTCAAATTTCTGCTTCTCAAACCGGTTCCAGGCATGATCATGAAACGAAACAAACTGACATTGCCTTTCATTTCTGGTACAGGAGGATGAAATGAAAAGGAGTGAAATAAGCAGTAATACACTAATTTGTTTCATTTTTAATGAAAATTCCCGAACCCTTGTCGAAAGTTTGGCCCGGAGGATGCCATCGCTCCACAAAAATACTTATTAGTTTTGTACAGGAATGGGAGGATCATGCCAAAATCAAGATATTACGTCGTTTGGAAGGGTAAAAAGCCAGGTGTTTTTTCCAGCTGGAGTGAATGTGAAGAACAGGTTAAAGGGATCGAGGGAGCGGTTTACAAGTCCTTTCCCACAAGGGAAGCGGCCGAAAGGGCCTTTTCAGGGGATCACAGGGACTATATTGGTAAAGATTCCATCCAGTCGGCTCTTTCACTGACCTCATCTTCCTCCGTTTCCCTTCCCATTTTGGGAAGTCTCTCGGTGGATGCTGCCTGCAAGGGCAATCCGGGAATACTGGAGTACAGGGGTGTGTGGACGGAAACAGGGCAGGAAGTGTTCAGGGGTGGCCCGTTTCCGGAAGGGACTGTCAATCTGGGGGAGTTCCTTGGCATTGTTCATGGGCTCGCCTTTTTAAAAACACAGGGAAAATCATGTCCATTGTACAGTGACTCCAGGACCGCCATTAAGTGGGTGAAAGAGAAAGCAGTTAAGACCAAACTGGAAAGGACCAGTAATACCCACAGACTTTTCGAACTTATTGACCGGGCCTTGATATGGCTGAAGGAAAACGATTATTCCAGTACGGTCCTCAAATGGAATACAGCTGCCTGGGGAGAGATACCTGCCGATTTTGGAAGAAAATAATCCCCGCACTTCCTGCCGTTTGTCAATTTTGAGACAGATTAAAAAAATCATATAGTTGTAAATCAATCAATTAAGAAAAATTAAAAAAATATAAAAATTTTTTTTAAAAAACAGGGTCACATTTTGGGTACCCGGGGGATTAACCTATGAAATGGAACAGTGTTGAACCCAAAATGCAACCCAGTTATGAAACAGTACATTTCTTTATATTCAGGATTGCCACTACTGGCAATCCTCTTTTTTTTAACACCCAGCCATGCCCAAACTGTCTTACTGCCCGGGGATCTGGTTATCACCGGATTCAATATGGATAATCCCGATGAAGTTTCCCTGGCTTTTTTAGTGGCCATTGAAGCCGGAACGGAGATCCGGTTGACTGATAACGGGTGGAAGGCATCCGGCACATTCAGGACAGGGGAAGGGACCGATATCTGGATAGCGACTGCCGATCATCCTGCAGGCGCAGAGGTGGTCGTCACCATATCCGGCATGGCCCTCTCCTCCAGCGGGGATCAGATCTTGGTGTATCAGGGAACGGAGGAGACCCCCCTGTTTGTGGCGGCCATCAACGACGAGGGTGAGCATATCTGGCAGGAAGATGCAACAGATGCCAGTACATCCGCCCTTCCTGCCGGCCTGGTGAACGGAGTATCCTGCGTAGCCCTGGCAGAGACTGATAACTTGGTCTATAACCGGAGCCTCATCAACGGGTCGCAGGAAGAACTCCAGGAGGCGGTGAATAATTATCTGAGCTGGACGGGATCCGACACACAGCGCCAGGTGTTGTCAACCGGTGGCTTCACGGTAGTTGGTGAAGAAGTTCAGCCTGCAGGGCTCCAGATCCTTTCCGTCAATGGCGGCATAGATCCCTTTGTGGATGCGCCCTTTTATGTGAGCATACAGACAGTGGATTCGTCGGGGAATATCTGTCCTGTGGGGGAGAACACTGTCATAGGGCTATCGGTGGCTACCGGCACAGGTCAGTTGTACGGCAATTTACAGGACACCCTTTTTGCAGGCGGGAGTTCAGTCGTGATCACCGGGATTCGGTATGACACTTCCGGGAACAACATTACCCTTGCTGCACTGGTATTAACGGGAACCATGCTGGAAGCGGATACCAGCAGTCCTTTCAATGTCCTGCCCCTGGCTCGCATTGTCATTCATGAGATCCATTACAATGGTCCCGAAACTGGAACGGATACTTCTGAGTTCATCGAACTGGTCAATGCGGGATCCCCTGAAACTGCTCTTGGGGGGTATACCTTTACGCAGGGAGTTACCTTCACTTTTCCGGATACAGCCACGCTGGGCCCGGGTGAATTCGTAGTTGTCGCGTATTCCTCAGGGATGTACCAGGACCTGGATTCCAGGGTGTACGAGTGGCAGAGCGGAACGCTGAGCAATTCCGGTGAAACGATCGAGCTGCAGAATGCTGCCGGCCAGCTGATCGATTTGGTAACCTACAGTGACGATCCAGCCTGGGGCAACAGGGCTCCCGACGGATATGGACCATCACTGGAGCTGATCGGACAGAATGCAGACAACAGTTTTTCCGGTAACTGGAAAGCCAGTCATATGAACGGTGGCACCCCCGGTCAGGCAAACAGCCTGGCCCCTGTTGCTGCAACCTGGGCAGGAGGCTGCACAGAACAGGAGCATAACTGGGCGGTGCCATCCAACTGGCTTGCAGGCCAGTCAGCAGGTGCCGGAACACAGGTCACCGTACCGGCCAGCGTGAATGCACTGCTGATCATAGATCATCCCTTTTTCTGCCAGGATCTCAGTCTGGCTCCGGGGGCCATGGTGACCGTAGCACAGGGAGATACCCTGCGGGTCGGTGGATCACTGTGGCTGCAGGCAGATACATCCCTTACCTCTTCGTTGCTGCTGGAAGATGACCTGGCAGCCGTGGAAGTCAGCGGGACTTCCATCATGGAGGTATTTTTAAGCGGTGGCATATCCCGCGATCCGGAAGGTGCAGTGTATCATTTTATTTCCCCGCCAGTCACACAGGCACAGGCAGGCGATGTCTTCCCCGGCAGCGCCTTTGTCCGTCAGTATAATGAACCTCTCCAGCTTTGGGAGAACCTCACATTCAGCAGCCCATTGTCACCCGTCAAGGGTTATTCGGTCTGGCTGGAAGGAGGCAGCACCATGGTGGATTTCAGCGGAGAATTTAATTCAGGTGTTCAGCAGGCAGGCGGATTATCCTATACCGGTCCTGGCCTGCCGTCCTATCAGCCTGATTATGCAGGATATCAGCTTATCGGGAATCCGTTTCCTTCAGCCATAAACTGGGAGCATCCTGCAATCCTGAGGGATCATATCCAGAACGCGATCTATTTCTGGAATCCCGAACGGGAAGGATATTCATCTTATATCAACGGTGTCGGGAACAATCCGGAGACAACAGATTCCATCGTACCGGCCATGCAGGGATTTTTCATCCGCGTGGACGCACCCGGGCAAACCGGATCCGTCACATTCACCAATGCGGCCCGCCTCCATGAGGTTTCGAACCATTATCTGCCCGTCGCATCATCCTTTCCTCTCTTCAGGATCAACGTTTCGGGCGAAGATGGGACCGATCAGACGACCCTTTGTTTCAGGGAGGGTTCCACCAGTGGTTTTGATCTGGAGTATGATGCTCATAAACTCTTCGGGAATGATGGCGTGCCCCAGGTCTACTCTTTTGCAGACGACGGCAGCATACTGTCGGTGAATGCCTTCCCTTCCGTTACAGATACCGAGCACGTGATGATAGGCTTTACTGCATATCTTTCAGGGATGTACGTGCTGGCTTTTACAGGTATGGAGACTTTCCCTGCAGGCATGGACATTCTACTGGAAGACCTGAAGGAAGATGTGCTGATCGACTGCCGGGATCATACAGACTATAGCTTTTCCTATGCTCCGGGTGATGATCCGGAACGGTTTCTTGTTCATTTTACAGTCGTCTCAGGGCATGAAGAAATTACTTCTGAGCATTTGGTGCTGTGCCGGTCGGGCAATCATCTTCATCTGATGATCCCTTCCTCTTTCAGGGAAGGAGAGTTATTCGTTCATGACATGACCGGACGTCTGGTCCGACGGGAAAGTGTCACACATGCGGGACTGACGGTCGTTACCGTGCCTGAATCCAAAGGCTGGTATATCGTCAGGGTGCTATCCTCATCGGGTGTTATCTCTCAAAAAGTATTTATTCCTTAATATTCATTGGCATGAAGCGAGCAAGAATTTCATGGATGACCCTGCTGGTTGTGGTCATCGCATCGGGATATTTGTGTCATGGAGTACTCATGGCACAGCCTGCACCCGGGGTGAATGGTGACAGTACGCTGGTTGGTGGCGACCCATTATCGGGAGGCGTTCCCCTGGGGAGTGGATTGTTCTTTTTCTTTTTGTTCGGCATCGGGTATGGAATCAAAAAATGGCTGTCAGGAAAAAAGAAGGATCAATGATGCAGCGTTTTTTTTCAAGGCGCTGGGTATTTTCCGGAGACACCGGGGATGCGGACTTGTTTCCTTACAACCTGAGCAGGTTTTTTCTGCTGATGGCAGGCATTTACCTTTTCTGGTGGATCTGGGAAAAACCCCTGCATTTTTTTCCTGTCACCCGTCTGATGAACGGCTGGTCGGCATGGATGGTTCAGGGATTGTATCATGGCAGCGAATGGATCCTGACCCGGATCTGCAGGATGGAGGCATGTTACGATGGGCAGCGTATCTGTCTGGGTTCGCCGGGCTCACTGAGCATCAGTCATCCCTGTTCGGGGATCAGGCAGTTTACCCAGTTTACCCTTTTAATGATATTCTATCCCGGCCCCTGGCTGAAGAAAACCTGGTTCATCCCCCTGGGATGGGTGGCCGTGCATCTCGCCAACCTGCTTCGCATCGCAGGCCTGTCGCTGGTCATCGTTTACCTGCCCCGACTCTGGCCATTTTTTCATGGATACCTGGCAAAGGGTATCTTTTATCTGGTCTTTTTTATTCTCTGGGTCATCTGGGCAGAATACATCGCCACGGGAAAGTCATTTTCCCAAAAAACAATCCTCTCTGACAGGAGAAGAATCACATCAGCACGAAGGAGGTCTGGCCGATCTCTTTATCTTCCGCGTAGATGGATACGACATAGGTTCCCTCAATAAGGGGCTCATAGCTGTCGCGGTGGATCCAGTAGGTGCAGCTCTCAACGGCTTCCAGGTTATAATCCACCGTTTGCAGGATCGAGTACTGCAGTGTGGCGCCCATGAAGGTAAAGGAAAACTCCTCACCTTTTCCCTTGGTCAGGATCATGTTGTCGGGGCGGGCGATCCGGATATATACATCCTTTTGCCCCGGAGTGATCAACTGATTGGCAGCCAGCGTGAAACAGACCTTGATTTTATCAACCCTGCGGGCCTTATCGGTTACTTTTTCTTCTTCAGCACTTTTGAAGCGCACCCCCACGGCACTGATGTTATACGCCCTCAGCACCGCTGCTTCCGTGATTTTTTGGGTCAGCTCCTCTTTGTCTTTCTGAAGGATCTCCGTTTTTTTCTGTTCTGCCTCAAAATGTTGCCGTATCGCAAGGTTTTCTTCCTTCAGAGCCCTGTTGACAGTAAATAACGAATCGATCTGTTTCAGGTAGCTCTGTGAAACGTCGCGGAGGTTGTCCAATTTCTTCTTCACCTTATAATACTCCCATTGGGTATCAAGTAGTTGTTTGATTTCCATTGCATTAGCCTGAATGATGCTGTCTTTCACCACCAGAACATCGCTCAATTCTCCATATTCCTGTTTGATCTTTTCATGTTCGATCAGCAGTGAATCCAGTTCACCCTGTAGTTCCGTTTTCAGGCTTTCTTTCTCGGTGGTGAGGGTTTGAACCTCTTTGTTCGACCTGATGAATTTGGCAATATAAATTCCGCACACTACGGCCAGCAACAGAATGGCGACAAGATAAATCCATGATCTGTTTCTGTTTCCGGAAGATCCGGGATCGGATTCCCCGAATGAATAACTGTTATTCATATTGAATCATTTTAAAATATATCCCCGGTTAATTACCACAAATATACTAGAAGCGGGGGAAAATAACCAATAAATATCAATGGCTGGGCGCACCCGGGACCAAAAAATGATCGCCGGTCTCTTCCACGATCCTGCGATACCATTCTTCTCCATAGCCTGGCTGTTCCACCTTTGGATTGTAGTACAGGTAACCATCTGGAACAGGAAGGGCAGTTTTGATGTTACCGTCCATATACCGTGTAAAAAGATACGCCCATAAATTCTGCCATGTCTTCAGTGCGAGGGCTCCCTGTTCAGCCGAAAAACCTGTCAGGAACGTAACGGCTGCTGCTGGATCATTGTTGTAGAGGGCAAGGGCTTTCTGATCGGTATCCTTAACCTTGTCGATGAATTTATTCTCAAGGCTGGTCTGGACCTCACGGATTTCCGGGTGGATATCGCTGTAGCGCGTATAGGCAAAGTTGGAAACCATGTTGGACACCCAGAAGGCGCTGTTGAAGGTGAATTCCATCATGGATCCGTTTCCTGCAGCGTATGCCTGGGGAGCCTCGGTAATGCTGCAGTACATGGGTACAAAGACATTGCTGGCAGCATCATCCACACCGAACCAGTGGATGCCGCCGATAGGATCCGGCAGCCACGACCGTGACTGGGCTACGAATACAAAACCGCATTGCTGTGAACTGGTCGCACGTTCGTTGCAGTACACTTTTCCATCCACCTTGAAGGTAAGCGGGCGCCAGCGGTAAGGATTTTTGTAGGGACCGGCACCCATATCCTTTGTCATATCCAGTGGTGTACCCTCCAGGTGATCACGCATGAAATCCATCATATCAGTTACCGAGATCTTCCGTTCGGGTTTGATCCACAACGGCATACGGTTTTTTAAATTATGACCGGATGCATAATCAACATATTTTTCCATGCCGGAATGAACGCTTCTGAAAAAAGACCAGACACGCACTTCACAGAACCGGGCAGCGCTGAAGTCAAGAGGAGCGTAAGTATCTGAAAAGCTGAAATCCTGGTCTTTCCCCTCATAGTATTTCATTGTGCGGGCAAAGGTGATCACGTCATCGGCATATACACATTCCACGGCGGGATCAAAGATTTTATCGATCTGTGAGAAGGTAATGGAGGTTTTTCCATTGGCAGGAGGGAAGGTGGTTATACGGGCATGGTTGGCGTGGGCGCAGACATATCCGTCGGGAATGCGCAGGGCAACCCAGACGGCTCCTTTCTGGCCTTCTCCTTTTCCAATGATCTCAAATATCCAGGCCTCATTGGGATCGGATACTGAAATTGACTCTCCCGAGCTGGCATAACCATATTCCGCTACCAGGCCTGTCATGATCCTGATGGCTTCCCTGGCAGTCCTGGAGCGCTGAAGGGCAATATACATCATGCTGCCGTAATCAACGATGGCACCTGACTGACTTCCTAACTCCTCGCGGCCACCGTATGTGGTTTCTCCAATGGCCACCTGGTGCTCATTCATGTTCCCGATCACGTTGTAGGTCTGCCGTGCCTGCCTGATCTTTCCCAGGTATTTTCCGGTATCCCATTCATAAACGTCCAGCAGGGCACCTTCCGGATACGTTGCTGCAGCCCAGTGGTAAAGTTCCCCATAAAGGGTGTGCGAGTCAGCTGAATAACTGATCATGACTGATCCGTCGACGGAGGCGCCTTTGGTGACGAGGAAGTTGGTGCAGGCGTCTGAGGTCATCCAGAAACCGGTCATAACAACGAAAATCGTACAAGGCGCTATACGCAGTAATTGTTTCATAAGAAGGATTTTTGATGATAAATATGTACTATTTCATTTTTACTATTTCATTCTTACTGTGAGGAAATCACCATTCCCACACCCACCGTATTATTGGTACCCTCATCGATCAGGATCAGGGAACCGGTTTTCCTGTTCCTCTTGTAAGGATCGGTCAGAAGGGGCTGTGTGGTCCGAAGGGAGACGCAGGCAATCTCATTCAGGGTTACGTTCCTGTCTTCCTTGTTCTGATGAAGGTTATTGACATTCACTTTATACAGAACGTCCCTGATCACGCAGCGCACGTCTTTCGTAGTATGTTTCAGGGCATATTTTCCATTGAGTTGCAAAGGCCGATCGCTCATCCAGCAAACCATGGCGGTGATATCCCGTGTGACAGAAGGCATGTTGTCTTTTTTGACAAACATGTCGCCCCGGCTGATGTCGATATCATCTTTGATACGGATGGTCACCGACATTGGCGGAAATGCCTGTTCGAGACTCTGGTGGAAGAAGTCTATCGACTCGATCACTGTTGATTTCTGCTGCGGCATGACCACGATCTCGTCTCCCTTTCTGAAGACTCCTCCGTCAATTCTGCCTGCATATCCCCGATAATCGGGATAATCTGCCGACTGAGGTCTGATGACATACTGGACCGGAAAGCGGGGGTCGTCCAGGTTGCAATCGCTCATGATATCGATGGTTTCGAGGATATGCATCAATGTACCTCCCCTGTACCATCCCATATTGGACGAGGGTTCCACCACGTTGTCACCCAGCAGTGCGCTGATGGGTACAAAGTGTATATCGCGGGCATCCAGTTTCCTTGAAAAGACAATGAATTCATTTTTGATTCTTTCATAGACCTCCTGGCTGAATTCCACCAGGTCCATCTTGTTGATGCAGATGATCAGGTGTTTGATCTCGAGCAGGGAGGCGATGTAGGAGTGTCGGCAGGTTTGTTCCGTGACGCCATTACGTGCATCGATGAGGATGATGGCTGCGTTGGCGGTGGAGGCACCGGTCACCATGTTACGGGTATACTGGACATGGCCCGGTGTATCGGCGATGATGAACTTGCGTTTTGGTGTGGCAAAGTAACGGTAGGCTACGTCAATCGTGATACCCTGTTCACGCTCAGCCCTCAGTCCGTCGGTCAGCAGGGCCAGGTCAACCCGTTCATTTCCCCTGCGGATGCTGGCCCTTTTCACAGCTTCCAGCTGGTCTTCGAAGATGGATTTGCTATCGTAGAGAAGTCTTCCGATCAGTGTGCTTTTGCCGTCATCCACGCTGCCTGCAGTGGTGAAACGCAGCAGCTCCATATTGAGGTACCCTTTGCTCGAAAACTTTTCTTCCATTGAGTGAATGTTTACTGCCCGTTATCAGAAATATCCTTCCCGTTTGCGGTCTTCCATGGCTGCTTCCGACCGCAGGTCGTCGTAGCGGCTTCCTCTTTCCGTCACGCGTGTGGCCGCGATCTCCTGGATGATCTCCTCCAGTGAGTTCGCTGTCGAAAGGCTAAGGCCGGTACAGGTGATATCCCCTACGGTACGGCACCTTACCGTTTTCATTTCCACCTTTTCATTCGGTTTGAGTTTCATGAACGGCGCATAAGCCAGCCAGACCCCGTCGCGGTTGAACACTTCACGGGTATGGGTATAATAAAGGCTTGGCAGTTCGATGTTTTCCATATAGATATATTGCCATATATCCATCTCGGTCCAGTTGCTGATAGGGAAGACCCGGAAATGTTCCCCGATGTGTTTTTTCCCGTTGAAGATATTCCACAGTTCAGGTCGTTGATTTTTGGGATCCCATTGTCCGAACTCATCCCTGTGCGAGAAAAACCGTTCCTTGGCGCGGGCTTTCTCTTCGTCGCGGCGACCGCCTCCGATGGCTGCATCGAACTTAAATTCGGCGATGGTGTCGAGCAGCGTGGTAGTCTGAAGCACATTGCGGCTGGCGCTGTATCCTGTTTCTTCCACCACCCGGCCCTTATCGATCGACTCCTGGACGCTGCCGACCACCAGGCGGGCGCCGATCTTTTTGACCAGTCCGTCCCTGAAATCCAGCGCTTCCTGGAAATTGTGTCCTGTATCGATATGCAAAAGCGGGAAAGGAATCAGGGAAGGGTGAAAAGCTTTGCGCGCCAGATGAACCAGAACGATCGAATCTTTCCCGCCCGAGAACAGCAGGCAGGGGCGTTCAAACTGGGCAGCCACCTCCCGCATGACGTAGATGGATTCGGATTCAAGCTCCCGTAAGTGATTCAAATGATATTTCTTCATTGTCGTCTATTCGATCCTTTAACGGCCATTTGTGACCTGAGGAAGAACAAAATTCACCAGTTTCCTGGCAGATTCCTCCACTGAAAGCAGATCGGTCCGTATTTCCAGATTACAATTCATTGGCTTCTCAAAGGGGGAGTCAATCCCTGTGAAATCCTTTATCTTCCCTTGTCTTGCCAGTTTGTACAATCCCTTTACATCTCTTTGCTCACAGACATCCAGCGGTGAATTGATATAGATCTCGAGGAAATCCCCATCACCAATGATGGCCCGTGCCATCCTGCGGATCTCCTGGGTGGGGGAGATAAAGCAGCTGATCACGATGATCCCGCAGTTCAAAAAAAGCTTTGACACTTCAGCGATCCTGCGGATATTCTCACGACGATCCTCCTCCGTGAAGGTCAGGTTGCAATTGATCCCGACTCGTATGTTATCCCCGTCAAGCATTTGAGTAAGGTAGCCCCTCGAAAACAATTCCTTTTCCAGGTAGCTTCCCAGTGTGGTTTTGCCTGATCCTGAGAGTCCTGTGAGCCAAATCACCTTCGCCCTTTGTTTGAGGAACGATTCTTTATCCGCTCGCTGAATTATTTTATGGAATTCCGGATAAACCCTTCCGGTTTCCTGAGCATTTTTCATATCTCCTTCCATTAGATCTGCACCCTTAACCCATTGCCCGTCTTTTCAGGCAGGGTTGCAAAAATAATGATTTTTCTTTTGAAAAAAGGGAATTAACTTCAGAGTGCATGCCAGCCTTTGAAAAACATACCGAGCAAGCCAGGGAAGGATTTCATTCCGGGCTGACCTCGCCTATCAGGGTGGCTGGGGTGCATCGGGTGATCTTTACACGGATGTATTCACCGGGATGAATATCCCCTGCAGGGAACACCACGACCTTATTCTGGCTGTTGCGCCCGGAGAGCTGATGTTCCGATTTTCGAGATCTTCCTTCTGCCAGCACTTCGCAGACCTTTCCGATGTCTTTTTTATTGCTTTCATGGGAAAGCTTTTGCTGCAGGTGGATCACTTCCTCCAGACGGCGGCTTTTAACCACATCGGGAACATCATCGCGAAGTTTTTTTGCGGCAAGGGTACCCGGCCGCTCTGAATAGTTGAACATAAAAGCATAATCGAAGGAAACCCATTGCATGAGGGAAAGGGTTTCCAGGTGGTCTTCCTCTGTCTCACCGCAGAATCCGGTAATGATATCCGTAGAGATGCTGCTGTCGGGGATCTTTTCTCTGATAGCCCTGATACGGTTCATATACTCTTCACGGGTATATTTCCTGTTCATCAGATGCAGGATCCGGTTGCTTCCTGACTGGACAGGCAGGTGGATTGCCCTGCAGATATTTGGGGTGGAGGCGATGACACCGATAAGTTCATCCGACAGATCCTTGGGGTGGGAGGTAGCAAACCGCAGGCGAAGCTGTGGATCTATGCCGGCCACGCGGGCGATCAGTTGTGCAAAATTCATCGTCCGTCCATTCTCATTCCATGCGTAGGAGTTGACATTCTGACCCAGCAGGGTGACCTCCCGGTACCCTTTTTGAACGAGATCACCGGCCTCCCTGATAATGGAATCCGGATCCCTGCTGCGTTCTTTACCCCTCGTAAATGGCACCACACAGTAGGCACAATAATTTTCGCAACCCCGCATGATCGAAATGAAGGCGCTGACACCGTTACTACCCAGCCTTACCGGCTGTATGTCGGCATAGGTCTCCTCCAGCGAAAGCATCACATTCACGGCCTTCTGACCGCTCCCCACCGCTGAAATCAGAGCCGGGATATCACGGTAGGCGTCCGGCCCGATGATCATATCCACCGAAGGTTCCTGCTCCAGCAACTCATCCTTTAACCGTTCTGCCATGCAGCCCAGTACACCTATGATCATCCCGGGATGCTTCTTCTTCAACGCGCGGAACTCCCGCAGCCTCTGCCGTACGCGCTGTTCAGCATGATCCCTGATCGAACAGGTATTGATAAAGACCACATCCGCCTCACCCGGATCTGTAGTGGTTTCATACCCGCTTCCCAGCACCAGGGATCCCACGATCTCGCTGTCCGAGAAATTCATCTGGCAACCATACGTTTCAATATAAATCTTTCTCCCTGGCAGCATCTTGTCCTGAAGGATTGAGGTATAAATCAATAGCTTATAAAAAAGATTGCAAAAATAATAAAAATCACAGAGGTTTTTTGCCGAAACAGGGTCACAAATTTCACGTTTCCGTATTAATCAATAAAAGTTATAATTTTGCCACGGTTTTAAAAAATCAACAGGGAGATGGCGAAAAATCTGGTCATTGTTGAATCACCTGCCAAAGCTAAAACCATCAGCGGTTTTCTGGGTAAGGACTTTCTTGTCAAATCGAGTTTTGGTCATGTGAGGGATCTGTCGAAGAAGAACCTGAGCGTCAATATCGAAAAGGATTTCCTTCCCCATTACGAGATTACTCCGGATAAGACCAAAATCGTTAGCGAGCTGAAGCGGCTTGCCGGCGAAGCTGAAACGGTATGGCTTGCCTCTGATGAGGACAGGGAGGGGGAGGCCATTTCATGGCACCTGGCCGAGACGTTGCACCTGGACCAGGAGAAGGTGAAAAGGATTGCCTTCCATGAGATCACCAGGCAGGCCATTGCAGAGGCTGTTAACAATCCCCGCAGGATCAACATGAACCTGGTGGATGCACAACAGGCACGCAGGGTGCTCGACCGGCTGGTAGGCTTTGAGTTGTCGCCCATCCTCTGGAAAAAAGTAAAACCTGCATTGTCTGCCGGAAGGGTACAATCGGTCGCAGTCCGGCTGATCGTCGAAAGGGAAGAAGAGATCAAAGCCTTCCAGGCTTCCACTTCCTATAAAGTTACTGCCAACTTTGACGTGGAAACTTCCCAGGGCCGGACGAACGTTCAGGCTGAGCTTCCCCAGCGGTTTGATACCCGACAGGAAGCCGTTGGTTTTCTGGAAAAATGCAGGAACGCAACCTTCCGGATCAGTGATATTGAAACCAAGCCGGTCACCAAAGCCCCCGCACCGCCCTTTACCACTTCCACCCTGCAGCAGGAGGCCAGCCGTAAACTGGGGCTTACGGTAGGCAGTACCATGAAGGTGGCCCAGCAACTGTACGAGGCAGGCAAGATCACCTACATGCGTACCGACTCGGTGAACCTTTCAAGCCTGGCCCTCGCAGCGGCGCGTGATGTGATTACATCCGCCTTCGGTAAGGAATATGTCAAAACCCGTCAGTATACCACGCGGACCAAAGGAGCTCAGGAGGCTCATGAAGCCATCCGTCCGACGTACCTGGATCAGTCTGCCATCGAAGGCGACCCTACCGAACGAAAGCTGTATGATCTGATATGGAAACGGGCCATCGCATCCCAGATGAGCGATGCACTGATCGAAAAAACAATTGTGACCATTGACATCTCCACTGCCACTGAGAAATTTATCGCCAGGGGTGAGGTGATCCGCTTTGAGGGATTTCTTAAAGTGTACATGGAATCCTCCGACGATGAGTCCGGCGAGGACGCCACCAGTATCCTCCCGCCCCTGAACGTTGGTCAGGAGCTGTATCTGAAGGATATGTGCGCTACGCAGAAATATTCTCAGCCTCCTTTCCGGTATTCCGAAGCCACCCTGGTGAAAAAGCTCGAAGATCTGGGAATCGGACGCCCTTCCACCTACGCACCCATCATCTCTACCATCCAGAAACGGGAATATGTGGAAAAAGGCGATAAGACTGGTGAATGGAGGAACTTCGATGTGATCACCCTTAAAAAAGGGACCTTCCTCGAAGAAGTCAGGAAGGAGAAATTCGGATTCACCAAGGGTAAACTCATCCCGACCGATATCGGAACCCTTGTGAACAGCTTTTTGGTAAAGTATTTTGTGAATATTATGGATTATCATTTCACCGCCAGGGTCGAAAAGGACTTTGATGAAATTGCCCAGGGCAAAAAGGTGTGGAATGAGATGATCAAAAAGTTTTATGGGCCTTTCCATCAACAGGTAGAATTAACCCTCAACAGCAACGAAAAGGTAAAAGGGGAAAAACTGCTGGGACAGGATCCCGTGACAGGGAAAAATGTATACGTCAAGCTGGGGAAGTATGGTCCCATAGCACAGCTGGGAGAGACAAACAATTCGGTAAAGCCTAAATTTTCAGGGCTGAGAAAAGACCAAAGCATCGACACCATAAACCTGGAAGAGGCGCTCGCCTTGTTTCAGCTCCCGCGTGAGCTGGGTGAATTTGAACAAAGTGAGATCGTCATCGGCCTGGGCAGATTCGGACCCTATATCAAGCACCGGAACAATTATTATTCTCTCGATAAAACGGATGACCCGCATACCATCACCCTGGAACGCGCTCTGACCATCATAGAAATCAGGCGTCAGGAGGAAAAAGCAAAGATCATCAGGGAATTTGACGGGAATCCTCCGGTGAGGATCATCCGGGGACGCTTTGGACCGTATATATCCAGTGGAAAGGACAACTTTAAGATACCCAGGGACAGGGAGCCGGAAACGCTGACACTGGAGGATTGTTTGCGAATCATTCAGTCAACCCCACCCGCCAGGTCACCAAAAAAAACAGGCAGGAAGAAATAGGGACCAGGTAGTCCACGCGTAAATATCAGCCACATGGATATTTCAATGTATTTTGAGCCGATTCGCCGCCTTGAGATCATGGACGCGGTCAATCCCAATCGTGGTATGATCGGTGATCTCATCCAGCCGTTCGACGAGCAGGGGTATTTCCCTGAACTTATTACCCCCGGCATTGCCATCATGGGAGTGAATGAGGACAGGCAGGCCCTTTCCAACCAGGGCTGCGGGATGGCCCCGGATTACATCAGGGAAAAACTCTACAGGCTGTATTCATCAGATCCTCAGCTGAAGATGCTTGACCTTGGGAATATCCGGCAGGGATTCGGGATCGAGGATTCTTTTTTTGCAGTCAGGAACGCGGTGGCTGAACTGTTGAAACACAACATCATCCCGATTATCATCGGCGGCAGCCAGGATTTGACCTATGCCAACTACACCGCCTACGAAAGCCTGGGGCAGATCGTCAATATTGTTACCATCGACAAGGAATTCGATATCGGCAGTAACGAAGACGCCTTTGATTCACATTCGTATATCAGCCGGATCATTCTGCATAAACCCAACTTCCTGTTCAATCTGACGAACATCGGGTATCAGACCTATTTTGTCGACCAGGATGCCATCAAGCTGATGAAGAATCTTTTTTTTGATGTGTACCGCCTTGGGGAGGTCAGGAATGATCTTCAGCAGACAGAGCCGCTGGTCAGAAATGCCGATATGGTGAGCGTTGATATTTCTGCGGTAAGGTTTTCGGATGCGCCGGGCTGCGCCCATGCCTCCCCGAATGGTTTTTACGGGGAGGAGATCTGTCAGATCATGCGATATGCTGGTTTGAGCGATAAGCTGACTTCCCTGGGGATCTATGAGGTCAATCCTACCTACGATACCCATGAACAGACCGCGCATCTGGCCGCCCAGATGATATGGTACTTCATTGACGGCTACCTCAGCCGGTACAGGGAATTTCCGTATAAAGACAAGGACCTGTACGTGAAATACATGGTCCGCATCGAAGGCCAGGGTGATGAGATCATCTTCTACAAAAGCAAACGCAGCGACCGCTGGTGGATGGAAGTGAACTGTCCACCCGACATGCAGCTCAAATATGCCCGGCATTACCTGGTGCCGTGTTCGTACAGGGATTACCAGACGGCCTGCGAAAATGATATTCCTGACCGCTGGTGGCAGGCTTATCAGAAACTGATGTGACAGTGTCAGCCTGTGATTCTTTCCGGATTGTCGGAAATGAATGATTTCCAGCTCTTGTATTTTCCACCGGAAGATCCGGGATTTTTCTGCAGGTAGTGGCATACTGCCGCTGCCAGCCCATCCGTGGCATCCAGGTATTGTGGGGTCTCCCTGATGGAGAGCAGGACGGTAAGCAGGGAGGCTACCTGTTCCTTGGTGGCGCTTCCTTTGCCGGTGATGGCCTGCTTGATCTTCCGGGGAGAATATTCGCTGATGGGGACCGAACGGTACAGCGCCGCGGCCATGGCCACGCCCTGAGCCCGCCCGAGTTTGAGCATCGACTGGACATTTTTGCCATAGAAGGGAGCTTCAATGGCCATTTCGTCGGGCTTATACTCATCGATCAGATAAAGGGTACGTTCAAAGATGCGCTGTAACCTCATCAGGTGATCCTGCATCTTCTCGAGCTTGATCACCCCCAGGGCGATCAGTTCGATGGCAGGTCCGTGGTCGTGGACCAGTCCATATCCCATGATCGTCGTCCCCGGGTCAATCCCCAGTATGATCCTGTCCGTTTTCAATGTTCAATGTTCAATGTTCAATGTTTTCAGAAGTCCCTTCGCCGCTATCAGATCTTCAGGGTAGGTGATCTTGATGTTCCACGCATACCCTTCCACCAGATGGATCGGCTGCCCGGCGGATTCCAGCACGGTTGCATCGTCGGTGAACGCATCACTGAAGGGCTGCTGGTATGCATTTTTGATCAGGGCTGCCCGAAAGGTCTGGGGTGTCTGAATGATCCTGATGCAGTTGCGGTCTGCGGGCCGGTGCATACTTTCTGTCACCACCCTGACAGACTCTGCCGGTACAATACAGGGAACTGCACTGCCGAAGGTCAGGGCATCATGGAAGCACGAGCGGATCAGCCGGGAGGTCACTACAGGACGCACCGCATCGTGGATGGCCACCACACTGTCATCAGGCACATGTTCCAGGCCGTTTTTCACAGAAAAAAACCGCCTTTGCCCGCCCTCAGTCACCTGATGGGGCGCCTGGAAGGAATACCGCCGGATCAGGTCATTCCAGGTATCGATCTGCCCGGACGGAAGCACGACAACAAGATGAATGGAGGGGATGGCTTTTATGAAGGCATTCAGGGTATGCATCAGCACAGGCAGCCTTCCGATATTCATAAACTGTTTCGGGATGCGGCTCTTCATCCGTTCACCCATCCCGCCGGCAACAATCACTGCATATGTCAGACCGGGATTCAACGATCAAACGATAAGCATAGCGTCGCCATAGGTGAAAAACATGTATTTATTCTTGATGGCCTCCTTATAGGCATCCATGACAAATTCAAATCCGCCGAAGGCCGTCACTTGCATCAGCATGGGCGACATGGGAAGGTGTAAGTTGGTGACCATGGCATTGGCAATGTTAAACTCATAGGGAGGAAAGATAAATCTGTTTGACCATCCGTTGAAAGGTTTAAGGTATCCGGCGATGGAAACAGAGGACTCCAGTGCTTTCATGGTGGTGGTACCCACGGCGCAAACCCTGTGTTTCCCTTCCTTGGCCTTGTTGACCGCATTAGCGGTCTCCACGCTGATGAACATTTCTTCCGAGTCGGTCTTATGCTTGGTCAGATCCTCCACATCAATCTCCCGAAAGTTGCCGATCCCGGCATGAAGTGTAACTTCGGCAAAAGAAGCCCCCCTGAGCTCCAGCCGTTTCATCAGCTCCCGGCTGAAATGCAGACCTGCCGTGGGAGCTGCCACTGCACCCTCTGCTTTTGCATAGATGGTCTGATATCTTTCCTGATCCTCAGGTTCTATCTCCCGGATCTTCTGCAACTCCTCCGGAAGAGGAGTCTTGCCCAGCGACTGGATGGTCTTTTTAAATTCTTCATACGGACCATCAAAAAGAAAACGCAGAGTACGGCCCCTGGAAGTGGTGTTGTCAATAACCTCTGCCACCAGGGCATCATCCTCACCGAAGTAAAGCTTATTACCGATTCGAATCTTCCGGGCCGGATCAACCAGAACATCCCATAACCTGGACTCGGAATTGAGCTCGCGCAGCAGAAATACAGTGATCTTTGCACCTGTTTTCTCCTTTTCACCCAGCAGGAGAGCAGGAAACACCTTGGTGTTGTTGATCACAAATACATCCCCTTCCCCGAAATACTCCACAATGTCCTTGAAGGACCGGTGTTCGATCTCCCTGGTGTTACGATGCAGGATCATCAACTTTGAGTCATCCCGGTGTTCAGGGGGATGCAAAGCAATCAATTCTTTTGGAAGATGATACCTGAATTGAGATAATTTCATATGTAATACAATCTATTTATTTCTTCAGGATCTGAAAATGGGTGCAAAAGTAGTCAAAATCAGGGGGAAAATCAATATAAATAGAAAATAAATCAGAGGGACGGAGGGCAGTATCCATCATCGGTGAATTTTTCACCTGTCAGAATATGCTCCAGCATTTCCGTACCTATGGCATCCACCAGGCGGTGGGGACCGATCCTTGTACGGCATAACGAATCCAGGTACGCGCCGCAGCCCAGGTATTTGCCCACATCACGGGCGAGGGCACGAATATATGTTCCCTTACTGCATACGATTCGGAAATCCACGGCGGGAAAATCTATGGCCGTGATCTCAAACACAGAGACCAGGATATTTTTGGGTTCCATTTCGATATGCTGTTGATCCCTTGCGTACATGTAGGCAGGGATGCCCTTGACTTTGGTGGCTGAAAAGACGGGAGGGATCTGCTGCTGTTCGCCCGTAAAGCTGGCTGCGGCCTTATGGATGAGTTGTTCTGTGACATGGTCTGCCGGAAAGGTCTGATCAACATCGGTCTCTTTATCAAAGGAAGGCCGTGTCGCTCCCAGGATAAACCGGCCGGTATATTCTTTTTCCATATCGGTGAATTCAATGATCCGCTTGGTATACTTACCGGTACAGATGATCAGCAGGCCGGTGGCCAGAGGATCCAGTGTGCCGGCATGGCCGATCTTGATCTTTAACAAATGACGGCGTTCCCTGAGCAGCCTCCTCATGTAGCCAACCATATCAAAGGAAGTCCATCCCAGCGGTTTGTCAAGCAATACCATCTGGCCATTCAGGAGTTCTTCATTCGAAGGGAAGTGTGTCTTTTCCATCATACGTCCGGATTCATGGACCGGGGTCAGCCGCCCCAGATGAGTGCCGCCAGTCCAATGACAAAGCAGTACAGGGCAAACCAGATGAGTTTACCTTTCTTAACAATGCCGATCATCCACCTGCAGGCCAGCAATCCCGTCAGGAATGCAGCCAGGAAACCGATGAAAAGGGGAATGCCCCCTACCTGGGCATTGCTTTGCATGTCACCGCTGATAAGATCCATCGCGTTGGCACCCAGGATCGGGATGATGACCATCAGGAATGAAAAACGGGTGACCTCCTCTTTTTGGTTTCTCAGCAGGAGCCCAGTGGAAATGGTGGCGCCTGACCGGGAAATACCGGGAAGCACGGCCACTGCCTGGGCAATTCCTATCACCAGCGCATCCACAAAAGGGATGGTCTTCACTCCTGATTTCACCAGGGAGGTGAGGGCCAGCACAAAAGAGTTGATGATCAACATACTGCCAACAAAAACGGCATCTCCGGTAAAGTACGATTCCACCTCATCGCGGAAAAAGACACCAACGACAGCCACAGGAATCATCGAAAGAAAGATTTTCACGGTGAACCGGGTTTCCGGATTCCACCGGAATGCAAAAAGTCCTTTCAGCAAACGGATGATGTCCTTGTAAAAGATCATCAGGGTGCTCAGTACGGTTGCACCATGGACCGTAACTGTAAATAGCAAATTTTCAGTACCCTGCAACCCGAATATGGATTTTCCCAGCTCCAGGTGTCCGCTGCTGCTCACCGGCAGAAATTCCGTCAGGCCCTGTATCAAACCAAGTATCAACGCTGTTAACCAGTCCATCCCAATGAGGTTTTAAGATTGAATCAGCTGCAAGCTGCACGCTTCACACTGTGAGCTTCCGGCATGCCCGGTGCTTTTATCCTTCTTTGGTTTTCCGCATAATGGCGAAGATCTCGATGATGAATCCGGCTAAAATAAGGATAGGGGCCAGGGTGATACGCCGGAAGGAAAAGATCTTTTCATTGAAGACGTTCGGATCATCTGATCCTCCCCCGATCATCAGCAGAAATCCAAGAAAAATGAAGGCCAGTCCGATGATCAGCAATCGGTAGTTCTGTGTGCCAAAAGCAAATTCGGTGGTCTTCGTTTCTGCGGGCCTTGATTTTTGAACGGGTTCCGGGATCTTCTTTTTGGTGCTCATGGTGAAAAATTTAATAGTACAATTCGTCGGTTCGAATCTTGAGGTATTTTCTGACAGCAAGATAGGTGGAGATCCAGGTCAGGATGACACCGGTAAGGATGACCAGCGCAAGCAGCGAAAGAAATAACCTCAGGTCGTGCAATGCATTGAGTTCCGGTATCTGACCCTGAGCCCAGAAAAGGACCAGGGTCAGCAGTATGTTGGCGATCACTCCCCCGATCAGTCCCTGGATGATGCCACGGGTGACAAAGGGTTTCCGGATGAATCCCTGCGTGGCCCCCACCAGTTGCATGGTCCGTAAAAGAAATCGCTTGGCATACACCGAAAGCCGTATGGTATTGTTGATCAGCGCAATGGCAATGAAGAGCAGCAGCACGCTGAAGCCGGTCAGAAGGTAGCTCAGCTTGCGGGTGTTGGCATTCACCAGGTCGACCAGGGATTTCTGGTAAAAGACTTCTTTCACATCTTCCTCCTGAAGAATGGATTGTTCGATTTTTCCAATACTGTCGTTATTGGCGTAGGTTGACTTCAGGTGAACATCGATGGAAGGCAGCAGCGGATTATACCCCAGGAAACTGATGAAATCCTCTCCCAGCTGTTCTTTCAGGTCTTCCGCTGCCTTTTCCCTGGGGATATATTCCGTATACCGGACATAGGGGGAGATGTCCAGCTTTTTCTGAAACTCAAGGATGCTGCTCTCTTTCACATTCTCTTTGATGATCACCGAAAGGCTTATGTTCTCCTTGACATGCCTCGACAGTTTATCGGCCTGCATCACCAGCAGCCCCAGTAGCCCCAGCATAAATAGGACCATGGTAATGCTCACCAGGGTGGTGATGTACGATGACCGGAGACGCCTCCGGTTGTATTGTTCCTCCTTGACGCTCATGACCTGTATTAGGGGGAGCTAAGGTATAAAAATTTGGGATGCAGGGCACCAGTTCCCCTGTTTTTAGTAACTTCGCATCCCTTTGCAGGTTCTCAGAGGGGTTTCGCAACCAAAAAGATCATCGGGATGGATTACAATTTTAAAGAGATAGAACAGAGATGGCAGCAGTACTGGGATCGTAACAAGACCTACAGGGTGGATATTGATCATTCGAAGCCAAAGTACTACGTCCTTGATATGTTCCCCTATCCATCGGGTGCTGGCCTGCACGTCGGGCACCCGCTGGGTTATATCGCTTCCGACATCATTGCGCGCTATCAGCACCTGAAGGGATTCAATGTGCTGCATCCCATGGGATTTGACGCTTATGGCCTTCCGGCGGAACAGTATGCCATCCAGACGGGAACCCATCCTGCCGTCACCACTGAGAAAAATATTCAGCGGTACAGGCACCAGATGGACAAGCTTGGATTTTCGTACGACTGGGACAGGGAAGTGCGTACCTGCGATCCGTTTTACTATAAATGGACACAATGGACCTTCCTTCAGCTTTTTAAATCCTGGTACAACAATGCAACGGATCGGGCGGAGCCGGTTTCTGAACTTGAGGACCGGTTTACTGTGAGCGGCACCGGGGACCTGAATGCGGCCTGCACACTGCCGCTGAATTTCACTGCAGCGGAATGGCAGGCGATGGATCATGCTCAGCAGCAGCATATTCTGATGAACTACCGGCTTGCATACCTCGACGATACGATGGTGAACTGGTGCCCGGCGCTGGGTACGGTGCTGGCCAATGATGAGGTCAAGGATGGATTCTCTGAGCGTGGAGGCCACCCGGTCGAACGAAAGCTGATGAAGCAGTGGTCACTTCGTGTTTCTGCCTATGCACAGCGCCTGCTGGATGGACTGAACGATGTGGACTGGCCGGAGTCTTTGAAGGAGGTCCAGCGCAACTGGATCGGCCGCTCGGAAGGTGCCGCCGTGTATTTCCGGATCGATGGTTTCGAAGATCGTCTCGAAGTGTTCACCACCCGCCCCGATACCCTCTGGGGAGCGACTTTCATGGTGCTGGCACCCGAGCATGAGCTGGTCGGAAAGATCACCACGGCCGACCGCAGCCGGAAAGTCCGGGAGTATGTCACCTGGGCCACCAACCGCTCTGAGCGCGAACGCATCGCAGAGGTGAAGACCATCACAGGAGAGTTCACGGGCGCCTATGGCATCAATCCGGTCAACGGTGCGAAGATCCCGATCTGGATCGCAGATTACGTGCTGGCCGGATACGGTACGGGAGCCATTATGGCCGTGCCGGGTCACGACAGCCGCGACTTTGCCTTCGCACGGCATTTTCACCTGCCCATCATCCAGGTGGTTGCAAAGGAGGGGGAACTACCTTCTGATCCTGACGAATGGAAGGAGTCGTACGATGCAAAAGAAGGCGTCATGATCCACTCCGGTTTCATCAACGGTCTGACCGTCACAGAAGGGATCCAGGCAACCATCCGGTGGCTGCAGGATCATGGGAATGGTTTCGGTAAGATCAACTACCGCATCCGCGACGCGATCTTCAGCCGCCAGCGATACTGGGGCGAACCCTTTCCGATCTATTACAGGAACGGCATCCCCTGTCCGCTCGACGAAAGTGAACTGCCCCTTGAACTCCCGGAAGTGGATAGCTACCTGCCTACGGAGACCGGAGATCCGCCCCTGGCCAGGGCCAAAAACTGGAAGACCCGGGAGGGCTATCCCCTGGAAACCAATACAATGCCCGGTTTTGCCGGCTCCAGCGGCTACTACCTCAGGTATATGGACCCCCATAATGATCAGGAGTATTTCTCAAAAGAAGCCATCGGGTACTGGCGAAATGTGGATTTCTACGTGGGAGGAGATGAGCACGGTACCGGACACCTGATCTACGCCCGTTTCTGGAACAAATTCCTGTGCGATATTGGACTGGCCGTCGAACAGGAACCCTTCCGAAAACTCATCAACCAGGGAAAGATCCAGGGAAGATCCAACTTCGTCTACCGGATCAAAGGCTCCAACACGTTCGTATCCCACAACCTGCGGAACAGTTACGATACCATCCGCCAGCATGTGGATATCCACATCGTTGATAATGACATCCTGGACATCGAAGCATTCCGAAGATGGCAACCTGATTTTGCCAACGCCGATTTCATCCTTGAGGATGGAAAATATATCTGCGGCTGGGAAATCGAAAAAATGTCGAAATCGAAGCATAATGTCCAGAATCCGGACGATCTGATCGAGAAATACGGAGCCGATACCCTGCGGCTGTATGAAATGTTCCTGGGGCCCATCGAATATCACAAACCCTGGGATACCAAAGGAATCGAAGGTGTGTTCCGGTTCATGAAAAAGTGCTGGAGGCTGTATCATGATGAACAGTTCCATTTCGCTGTCTCCGATGAATCTCCTTCTCAGGCGGAATGGAAGATCCTTCATAAGACCATCAAACGGGTGGAGGATGACATCCTGAGGTTCTCACTGAATACGGTGGTGAGCACCCTTATGATCTGCGTGAACGAACTCACGGATCTGAAGTGCAACAAACGTGCGATCCTGGAAGACCTTGCAGTGATCCTATCTCCCTATGCCCCCCACACAGCCGAAGAACTGTGGCATCTTCTCGGGCATAACGAAAGCATTCACTTTGCTGCCTATCCGCCTTATAATGAAGAATTCCTGAGGGAAGATCTTGCCACCTATGCCGTTTCTTTCAACGGAAAGCTCCGCTTCACCCTGGATCTGCCCGTGGATATGACAAGCGACGGGATCGAAAAGATCGTGTTGGGCCTGGAAAAATCCCAGAAATGGCTCGAAGGGAAAGCCCCACGAAAAGTGATCATCGTCCCGCGAAAGATCATCAATATTGTCGTTTGATCGTTTATAGAACACGGATGACACGGATTACGAGGATTATCGCGGAACTCATCCGTGAACATCCTGCTACAGCGTTTGGCATACTTGTTGCACCAGCGGGGAAATTTTTCAAAAAAGATGAAGCCAGCCCGCATAAAAAATATCATTCCTCTATTCTTGTTTTTCTTGTCGCTTACAGCGAATCCGCAGGATTACCGGTACGTTGAAAACAACGCCTTTACTCGCGGAGAGTACCTTGAATACAATGTTTACTGGGATGCCTGGCTCCTCCCCAAAATGATCGCAGGTACTGCCATCCTGCAGATCACCGATGAGAACAAACGGTTCCATTCCCGCAGCACTTATCATGTGGTCGGCACAGGCTATTCCAAAGGAGTTCTGAACATGTTCTACAAAGTGGAGGACCGCTATGAGACCTATATCGATGAAAGGGCTCTTATTCCGTGGTACTTCATAAGACGTACCAAAGAAGGAACCTATGTGAGGGACGATGATGTGGTGTTTGACCAGAGAAATCATATGGCCTTGGGTCGCTATGCCACCCGTGAGGTTCCTGTAAACATACAGGATATCATCTCTGCGGTGTACTATGCACGAACGTTCGATTTTGCCTCAGCTGAAAAGGGTGATGTGTTCCCGTTCGATTTTTTTCTGGACGATTCAGTCTACATTTCGCAGGTGGTATACCAGGGACATGATACCGTCAAATCGCACCTGGGATCGTTCAGTTGCCTGAAATTCAAACCAATGGTGCTGGTGGGCCCTGTGTTCAGCGAACCTTACCCGATGACCGTCTGGATGACCGATGACGAAAACCGGATACCTGTCAGGGTGGAGTCCAAAGTGCTGGTCGGAAAAGTCAGGGTCGAACTGAACAGCTTTTCGGGACTGGCCAACCTGCTCACTGCAAAGCTCGAATAGGGAGCATTCCAAAGTTTGGTTATCTTTGCCTTTCGTTCGTTCCGTTATGGAATTTTACCGATTTTATCATCTTTACATAAACATTCAGTAATTCGACACCAGGTATGAAAACACGGCCCATTGTCCTTTTAATTCTTTTGACCATAGTTTTCGCAATAACAGGATTCACCATGATACATTTTATTTCCAGGGAAGATCCTTCACCGGAGGGTCAGACCGAAGACTTCCAAAAGGAATGGAAGAAGGTGGATTCCCTTGTCGAACAGGGGCTTCCGCAATCCGCCCTTGAGATCGTAAAGGGCATTTATTCCGCATCCCTCGCCACCCATAATTCACCTCAGTTTGTTAAGTCGCTCCTTTACAGGATGAGCCTCTTTTCTGATTTCGGGGAGGGTTATATGGATACGGTCATTATGAACACCCGGCAGGAGATCCTTCAGGCTGAATTCCCGGTCCGCCAGATCCTTTATTCGATACAGGCTGAGCTGTACTGGCGCTATTATACCATGAACCGCCATCAGATCCTTGACCGGACAGCCACCACTGGTTTCGAAAATGAGGACCTGCAGACATGGGATCTCCAGACATTTGTGAAGGAGATCATGTCCTGCTATCAAAAGTCACTGGAAGAAAAAGAGAGCCTTCAGCAGGTTTCCCTCAGTGAGTTTGATGCCATTCTGGTGGTAGCAAAGGATTCCAAAAAGTACCGTCCGACGCTCTATGATTTTCTGGCTCACCGTGCGGTGGATTTCTTTTTGAATGAAGAGACCGGCATTACCGAGCCCATCTATAAATTTTCGATCGATTCGCCAGAGTATTTCGCTCCGGCCGGAGCTTTCGCAAAGCTCGATATCACTACCCGGGATACAATGTCGCGAACCTGGTACGCCCTTCGCCTGTTTCAGGATATTGAACGTTTTCATCTCAGGGATGAATCTCCGGAAGCCCTGGCCGATGCGAGCCTGAAACGGCTGAACTTCGTGCGCCAGGAGGCTGTCGTCGACCTCAAGGACACCCTCTACCTCGAGGCGCTGCAGAAGATGCGGGAAGATTACGCGAACGCTCCCTCCTCCGCAGAGATCACCTTCTGGCTGGCCAATGCGTATTATGAGCAGGGAGTCCTTTATGATCCGCTTAAGTCCGATGATTTCAAATGGGTTGTAAAAAAAGCATATGATCTCTGCCTGGATGCGCTGAAGAACTTCCCCGAATCAGAAGGAGCCAAAAGCTGCCAGTCGCTTCTGGAAAAGATCAGCAGAAAGGAGCTTTCGCTGACCACGGATTACGCTACCTTTCAGGGCAGCCCGTTTCCCGCATTGCTGAGTTATAGGAATGTGGAAACGGTGTACCTCCGGATCATACGGATGGATCCCCAAAAGGACAGGGAGGTCAGGGAACTTGGCCGCGAAGATACTCCCCTGGTGATGTACCTGAAAGAACCCGCGGTAAGCCAGTGGAGCCTGAAGCTCCCATCTGACGGTGATTTTCAGTCGCATTCGGTCGAGATCAGCCTGCCTGTGCTGCCCCTGGGATATTACATCCTCATGCTCAGCCCCAACTCCGAATTCACTTTCAGGACGGATCCGGTAGCGTATACCTCCTTCTGGATCTCCGACATCAGCTATATCAGCCGGGGGATCGGCTCTCAGGGTGGCTACGACATCTATGTCCTCCACAGGGATCAGGGCACCCCTATGGAGGGTGTGACGGTTACGGCCTATACACGGGATTATAATTATCAATCCAGACAATACAGGTTGAACGAGTGGAAAGTGTTTACCACCGATCCACAGGGATTGGTGAAGATCCCTCCTGCTTCGCGCGGTGAACGTTCCCAGTCGCTGATCCTGGACTTCCGGAAGGATGCCGACCGCCTGCTGACAGATACCTATTTTTACCTATTCTCCAGGCCAGCTGTAGAAAAAGAAAAAAAGCCCCGGACCTATTTTTTCACCGACCGTGCCATTTACCGTCCCGGTCAGACCGTCTATTTCAAGGGGATCATGATCGAAACGGATGGCAGGGAGAATGATATCCTTGCGAAACAATCCACCGAGGTTACGTTCTATGATGTCAATCATCAGAAAATTGCCAGCCTGAGCCTGGTGACGAATGAATTCGGATCGTTCAACGGATCGTTCACAGCACCATCGGGCGTTCTCACCGGTGCGATGACCATCCGGAACGAATCCGGTTCGGTCACGGTTCAGGTGGAGGAATACAAACGGCCGAAGTTTGAGGTGGTCTTTGAACCGGTGCAGGGAGTGTATAAGTTAAATGAACAGGTGTCGGTGACCGGTGTGGCAAAGTCATATGCGGGCGTTGGGCTGGATCAGGCGCAGGTGAAGTACCGCGTGGTCCGCTCAGCCATCTTCCCGTACCCTCTCTGGTGGCGGGGATGGTTCCCTCCGGCCCCGGAAATGGAAATTGCTAGCGGATTTCTGACTACCGGCGACACGGGTCAGTTTACCGTCACGTTTACTGCGGTTCCTGATCTTAGCCTCTCTAAAAAGTACAAACCCGTATTCCATTACAGGATCTATGCGGATGTGACTGACCTCAATGGAGAAACTCAGTCCTCCTCCAACCTGGTGGCTGTCGGATACAATGCCATGCTGGTGGATGCCGGCATTCCGGCGCAGCTCGACAAGACCGGTAAATCATCGTTCAATCTCAGGACCACTAATCTGAACGGACAGCCGGAACCGGCACGTGTGAAGGTGGGCATCTATAAATTAAAGGAACCCGGCCGGATCTTCAGGGAAAGACAATGGCCACGTCCGGATAAATTCATCTTGTCACAAAAGGAGTTCTATGATCTGTTCCCGTACGATGTCTATAATGATGAGGATAATGTAGAGACATGGGAAAAAGAGACTACCATCCTGGAAAAGGAACATCAGACCCCTTCCGATTCCCTGATCCTTATGGAGGGTCTTTCCGGATGGAAAAGCGGGACCTACCTCATCACGTTGAGTACCGTGGATGCCTTTGGTGAAAAGATCGAGGTCAAAAAGTACACCACGGTCTTTTCAAAACAGGATAAGAAAGTCCCTTCGAGGAACCTGCACTGGTACACGGCATTGAAGACTTCGGGTGAACCCGGTGAAAAGGCCAGCCTGCTGCTGGGTACCGCCGAAAAGAACGTACAGGTGATCCGCGAGGTGATCCATGAGAACAATACCGTTTCCCGGGAGTGGATCCGGCTGAATGATCAGCAGCGTTCATTCGAGGTACCCATCAAAGAGGAATACCGCGGTAATTTCCAGGTGCTGTCGGCCTATGTCAGGCACAACCGCAGTTTCCAGGATATCCAGCTGATCACGGTGCCCTACACCAACAAGGAACTGGTCATCTCCTTTGAGACGTTCAGGAATAAGCTTTTACCTGGCCAGGAAGAAGAATGGCGGATCCGGATAAAAGATAAAAAGGGCGATAAGGTGGCCGCCGAAATGGTGGCAGCCCTGTACGATGCCTCCCTTGAAGCATTTGTGCCACATTCGTGGAGCTTTGACATGTTCAATCCATCCCTGGCCACAAATGGATGGAACATGAACAATGCCTTTGGGGCCCGGAACAGCGATGCCTATACCAGCGCCCCCTTTAAGGATGTACAACCGGTCATCCGGGAATACGATGCCCTGAACTGGTTTGGATTCGAAGCCTGGTCAAGGTATTACATGCCGATGCTGAAAGGGGTAGCAGCCAGGGCCGCCGGTGCCAATGTAGAAGAAGATGCGTTGATGGTGGGAGGGGTCACTGACCAGGCTCAGGAAGTCCGTGAAAGTGAAGAGGGAGCGGCTCCCCCCGCTCCTGTTCCTGAAGAAGGGCCGGCACCGTCGGGAGGCCTGCAGATCCGAAGGGATTTCAGGGAAACCGCCTTCTTTTACCCCACGCTGCAGACGGATAGCGAGGGAGGAGTGATCATCCGGTTCACGGTCCCGGAAGCACTCACCCGCTGGAAGATGCTGGGCTTTGCCCACAGCCAGCAGCTACAGAACGGGCTGATAACCAACGAACTGGTCACGCAGAAAGACCTGATGGTGTTCCCCAACGCCCCGCGTTTTTTCAGGGAAGGCGACCACATGAGATTCAGTGTCAGGATCAACAATCTGTCAGGTACCGTGCTGACCGGAAAAGCCACACTGGAAATACTGGATGCGGTCACCATGCAACCGGTTGAAATGTTACAGCCCAGTGGTGTCAAAGAAGTGAATTTTACCGTTGATGCAGGTAAAAGCACGGTGGCCGGATGGCCGCTGGCCATACCTTACGAAGGTGTGGAAGCGGTCATCTATCGCGTGGTGGCCACCGCGGGAAATTTTTCCGACGGAGAGGAAGCCACCCTGCCGGTGCTCACCAACCGGATGCTGGTGACCGAGACCATGCCGCTGCCCATCAAGGGGAATCAGACCAGGCAGTTCCGGTTTACGAAACTCCTGGAATCCGGTAACTCCACCACCCTGAAAAATCACCGGCTGACGCTGGAGTATACATCTAATCCCGCCTGGTATGCCGTACAGGCACTGCCCTACCTGATGGAATATCCCTACGAATGCTCCGAACAGCTTTTCAGCCGCTATTATGCCAATACACTGGCCAGCCACATTGCCAATTCCAACCCCAGGATCAAACGGGTTTTTGACGCATGGAAAAATTATACGCCGGATGCATTGCTGTCGAACCTGGAAAAGAACCAGGAGCTCAAGGCCCTGATCCTGGAAGAAACCCCCTGGGTGCTGAATGCACAGAATGAAACCGAGCGGAAACAGCGCATCGCGTTGCTTTTCGACCTGAACCGGATGGCCTCCGAACGGCAGGCTGCCCTGAAGAAGCTTCAGGAGATGCAGTTGCCCAATGGAGGATGGCCGTGGTTCAGAGAGATGCAGGACAACCGGTACATCACCCAGCATATTGTCGCCGGCTTTGGTCATCTGAATAACCTGAAGGTACAGGATATGGTCGCCAATGACCAGGTATGGCAGATGATACGCAGGGCGATCCTGTACCTCGACGATCGGATGCGAGAGGATTATGAATACATCCGCAAGCATTATCCGGATAAGATGGACGAACAGCAAATAGGCTATACACAGATCCATTACCTCTACGCCCGGAGTTATTACAACACCTTCAATTTCACCGTGGAGATGGATGCAAGGAACAGGGAGGCATTCGATTATTTCATGGGGCAGGCAAGAAAATACTGGGTGAAACAGAATAACTACATGCAGGGAAT
The DNA here is from genome assembly GCA_022711405.1 of Bacteroidota bacterium. Lineage (GTDB taxonomy): Bacteria > Bacteroidota > Bacteroidia > Bacteroidales > JAGONC01 > JAGONC01. Next base: position 258,572 of record JAKLFC010000002.1, on the reverse strand, counting down.
GACCGGCCTGGCACTCCACCGGTACGGTGATAGGGAAATCCCGGCGAATATCATTAAGTCATTGAAGGAACGTGCCCTATCCAGTGAAGAAATGGGAATGTACTGGAGAGGAGATGCCGGTTATTATTGGCATCAGGCTCCTATTGAGACACAGGCGCTGCTGATCGAATTGTTTGATGAGGTGGCCAATGACCAGAAGGCTGTCGAGGAGATGAAGGTATGGCTGCTCAAACAAAAGCAGACCCAGGACTGGAAAACCACAAAGGCCACGGTAGAAGCCGTGTATGCATTGCTGCTCAGGGGAACCGACCTGCTGGCCGGTGACAAGCTGGTGCAGGTGAAGCTGGGAAACACCGAAGTGGATCCGCGTAAGATGGAGGACGTGAAAGTGGAAGCGGGCACCGGGTATTTCAAGACTGCATGGACCGGAAAGGAAATCGCACCGGAGATGGGATACATTACTGTGACAAAGCCGGACGAGGGCATTGCATGGGGAGGGATCTACTGGCAATATTTTGAGGACCTCGATAAGATCACCCCGCACGAGACACCACTTAAACTTGAGAAACAGCTATTCATCGAACGCAATACGCCGACCGGACCCCTGATGGAACCCATTGCTGAGGATGGTTCAAATGTGAAAGTCGGCGACAGGATCAAGGTCAGGATCGAGATACGCGCCGACCGCGACATGGAGTATGTGCACCTTAAGGATATGCGTGCTGCAGCCTTTGAGCCGGTGAATGTCCTTTCAGGATACCGTTACCAGGGCGGGCTTGGCTATTATGAGAGCACACGCGACGCCTCCACCAATTTCTTTATCGGTTACCTGCCCAAAGGGACCTATGTGTTTGAGTACCCGCTGAAGGCATCACAAGCCGGCGAGTTCTCCAACGGCATCACCACGATCCAGTGCATGTACGCACCGGAGTTCGCCTCGCACTCGGAAGGGATGCGGGTGAGGATATCAGATTAAGCCTCACCCCCTTAACCCCCTGCCCCCTGTTCCCCCTCTCCATTTGGAGAGGGGGCCAGGGGGTGAGGTTAAGGAAATCAAATATCAAATATCAAATATCCGTTAATCATTTAATCGGATATCTTCCCCCTGCCCCGAAGGGGCGCCATATCGTTAGCAATTGCGGATCCGGGAAATTTCGAACCCCGAAGGGGTGGTATATAAATTAGAATCGTTTTTATTGTTTGATCCAGGTTCCGCTACAGGAGTTTTTATCATTAAAAATAATCCGATAAAAAAATAAACCTTTGGGTAATCCGGAAGTATCAATAATAAGGATTTCCGGTATGTAGGTTCTCGAAACGACCTTTTGTCCGAAACTGTCAAACAGCTCAAATTCTCCTGCATCCAGCCCGCATGTTACATACAGTGTATTCCATCCCGGATTCGGGTACACATGACACATTGCAAACTGGGATCCGAATCTCTCTTCGATATCTACCAGCTGTCCCTGGCGGTTGACTTTGATCAGGATGACATCCCGTTCCATATACGGATAATTCAATCCGTCCCACCAGGTTCCTGCGATCAGACAACCACCATCGCGGGTGGTAAGGACCGAGGAAACCTCATAAGCCCCGCTGTCTCCGTAATAGAATTGCCAGTTTACTTCGCCAGAGGAAGGTCGGAAATTAATAACCTCGAACTTTTTATCCATAGTGGCAAGCGGTCCTCCCAGGGTTCCCCCAACGATCAGGGAATCGGGATGATTACAGTCAAGGCTGATGGCGTAATCATTCGTTCCCGGTACTCCTAATGTATAGGTTTTCTGTTTCTGGCCAGAATCGTTGAAAATGCCGATCCCGAAATCCTGAAAATCGCTGGGAGGGAATTCAAAACCAATGGCACACCGGGCATAGGTGCTGTCGGTCAGCAACTGTGAAGCATGGTATTCAAAAATGGTATCTTCCATTGGTTGAATAAAAATCATCCCTTCAAAATCCAGGTTATAATTGAACTGGCAGTTGCGGGCTATTCCGCAGATATGGTATTTTTGAACGGCATGCAAATCAATGATCTCCCTGAAATAAACCATGTCGTCATCCAGGCCTCCCTGCCGGATGATTCCTTCTGAGGGATTGATTTCCCAGATAATATTAGTTTGGTTCTGAGTGCTCCAGTCAACTTCGATCCCAACGAACACAAGATTATTGAAGATGTTGACCATACAATCATGAAATGTCCTGCCGGTGTCAGCACTGAACAGGATCGTTTCTTGCGTCACTTCAAGATCATCTGATAAAAGACCATACCGCAGTCCCCCCGGCCGGCCTGACTCAGTGGTATCCCGAATGGTGGACCAGAAGAAAACCTGGTCATTATAATGCAACAGTTTCAAACTTCCGGAAGTAAATGCACTTTCAATATCGATGATGGCGGAGTCAGTCACTATTCCATCCGGACTTACTTTAAAAATGTATTCCTGATAATCGTATAATTCCGGCTGGATTGGATCGTACGTTCCCCTTGCCATAGGCACCAGGAAGCTCCCGTCGTCCAGTTCCAGCGGTTTACCGGCAACTTCATCGAGTTCAGTGCGGATGGTGGTCACAAACGTCTGTGAGAATGCAGCAGAGGCAATGAATAGGAATAAAAAGAAGACGTTGATTTTCATGCCTGTGAAGTAAGAAAATGTAAAGTTAGCCTTTTATTTTGCCAAAAGCAACAAGATACCCATCTACCGCATCCAAAATCCCTGATTTTCATCAGGGCAGGCTGTCGGCCGCTCATCAGATATCATTTAACGTTTCTTATCGCCACCCCTTTGCAATCCGTTATACCTTTACATTTTATCAACAGTAAATGGTCTGGAGGGTGGTTTTTTTGTTCTTGCTGGCATTGCCTGGATTACTGCCTGCGCAGGTGCCCCGCCGTATCCTGATCGAAGGGGAGGTCAGGGACACCTTGTACGTACCGGTTCCTTTCGTCAACGTCCTGGTGCCGGAACGAAACGAGGGTTGTGCCAGCGATGTGTACGGGAAATTCAGGATATCGGTGGTCCCGGGTGACATCCTGCTCTTTTCTGCTGTCTCGTACAAGACCTCTCGTATCCGGATTCCCGACACTCTGGTAGCAGAGCGGTACTGGCTGAAGGTGATCCTCACTGCCGATACGCTTTTGCTGAGCGAGGTGACCATCTCACCTCCACCGGTGACGTGGGATCATTTCAAAGAGACCGAGCTGGTCCTGGACCTTCCGGAATATGCCGTCGACGCCTTGACGAGGCTGTATATCAAGGATGACCTTGCCTGGCTGTTCGAGGTCACTCCAGGTATGCCCGGTCCTGCCGGTATTTTATACCAGATCTTTGGAAAGAGTCCCAGGGAACAACGGAAGCTGAGAGCGGTACTTACCAGGGAAGCATTGGAGGAGAAGATCGTACAGCGTTATAACCCGTACGTGGTTTCACGGCTGACCGGCATAAAAAGTGAAGCGGTTATCGTCCAGCTGATGAAATATTGCGACCTGGAACTGCCCTTTATCCTGTGGGCACCGGATTATGATTTCTATCTTGCGATTATGCAGTGTTACAGGGTATATCAAATTCCAAATTCCAAAAACCAAATTCCAAACAAATTTCAGGATCCAAATTCCAAACAAATCCGAAATAATAGCACAAAATCGCAATAAATTAATAGTGACCCAGACGGATATCTGATGAACCGATTAACGGATATCAGATATCTGATTTGCTTTGCGATTTAAATCAAAAATCCAATATCGGTTAATCGTTAATCCGATATCGTTCACTCCGCCAGCACCAGCACTTTATTACGCAGGACCTCGACCACACCACCGTTCACCATGAACAGCTGGATTTTATTGTTGACGTCCTGGACCTTAATTTCTCCTTTTCCAAGGATGGTGATCAGGGGAGCGTGGTTTTTCAGAATTTCAAGGGAGCCGTCGATTCCCGGGAGCTGTACCAGGATGGCCTCTCCGGAGAAGATGGTTTTATCCGGTTTGATGATCTCGACTTTCATATTACTGGCCGCTTTCTTCCAGAATTTTCTTTCCTGCTTCGATGGCATCTTCAATGGTTCCCACCATATGGAAGGCAGCTTCGGGGTACTGGTCCACTTCTCCGTCCATGATCATGTTGAATCCCTTGATCGTATCTTCGATGGGGACAAATACTCCCGCGCGGCCGGTGAATGCTTCGGCCACGAAGAAGGGTTGCGACAGGAACCGTTGCACCCTGCGTGCACGGTGCACGATCAGCTTATCCTCATCCGACAGTTCGTCCATTCCGAGGATGGCAATGATGTCCTGCAGCTCCTTGTAGCGCTGGAGGATCTCTTTTACGCGCTGTGCGGTCCGGTAGTGTTCCTCGCCAACCACGTCCGGTGAAAGGATACGGCTGGTGGAATCCAGCGGGTCGACGGCAGGGTAGATGCCGAGCTCGGAGATCTTACGGCTCAGCACCGTGGTGGCGTCGAGGTGGGCAAAGGTCGTCGCAGGGGCAGGGTCGGTCAGGTCGTCGGCCGGAACGTACACCGCCTGTACCGAGGTGATCGAGCCCCGTTTTGTAGAGGTAATGCGTTCCTGCATGATGCCCATTTCGGTGGCCAGCGTAGGCTGGTAACCAACGGCAGAGGGCATGCGCCCCAGCAGGGCCGATACTTCAGAACCTGCCTGCGTGAAACGGAAAATATTATCAATAAAGAACAGGATATCCCTTCCGCCAGATTTTTCATCCCCGTCGCGGAAGTATTCTGCGACCGTCAGGCCTGACAGTGCCACCCGGGCTCTGGCTCCTGGCGGTTCGTTCATCTGGCCGAAAACGAGGGTTGCCTGCGATCTGGCCAGCTCTTCACGGTCTACTTTGGTCAGGTCCCAGCCACCTTTTTCCATATCCTCCAGGAATTCCTTCCCGTAACGGATGACGCCCGACTCGATCATTTCCCTGAGGAGGTCGTTGCCCTCGCGGGTACGTTCGCCTACTCCCCCGAATACCGACATGCCGGAATATTTTTTAGCGATATTATTGATCAGTTCCATGATGATCACCGTCTTACCAACTCCTGCGCCTCCGAACAGTCCGATCTTTCCCCCTTTGGCATAGGGTTCGATCAGGTCGATCACCTTTATCCCCGTAAACAGAACCTCCTTCATGGTCGTAAGGTTTTCGAACTTTGGGGGATCCCGGTGAATGTCATATCTTTTTTCGGTGGTCACTTCCTCCAGACCGTCGATCGATTTTCCGATCACGTTGAAAAGACGCCCCTTGATCTCATCGCCTGCAGGCATGGATATGGGATGCCCCATGGCGACAACGGGCATCCCCCGCTGCAGCCCGTCGGTGGAATCCATGGCAATGGTGCGAATGGTATTTTCACCAATGTCCTGCTGGCATTCAAGTACAACCACATGACCCTCGCCGGTCCTTACCTCCAGGGCATCGTAAATCCTCGGGAGAAGGGCATCGTCGTCGAACGTCACATCGATCACAGGACCGATGATCTGGGAAATTTTTCCGGTGGTTTTATCTGACATAGGAATTAAGATTTAGGGCAAAGATACAATTTCGTTCGTTCCATGATCGGATTTTCTGGGAAAGAGTCTTCGCTGGAACAGGATCAGTGTGAAAACACCGATCGTGATCGCGGAGTCGGCCACATTGAATACAGGACGGAAGAAAATGAATTCCTCGGAACCCCAGATGGGGAACCAGGCGGGGTAGTGGCCTTTGATGATGGGGAAATAAAACATATCCACCACCTTCCCATGCAGGAACGTACTGTATCCACCCCCCTCCGGAAACAACTGCGCCGGGTGGTAGTACGCACTTTCACTGAAGATCAGGCCGTAGAAAGCGCTGTCGATCAGGTTACCCAGGGCGCCGGCAAAGATCAGTGAGATGCTGATGACAAGCCCCGGGTGAACCTTCTCCCTGGAGATCCGGGCCAGATAGAAGGCAATGAGGACGATCGCAATGAAACGAAAAATACTCAGGATCAGTTTTCCTGACTCCCCGGCCAGTTCTATTCCAAAGGCCATTCCGTTGTTTTCCGTAAAATGAAGGATGAACCAGTCTCCCATGACCCGGATTTCCTGACCGATGAACATATGGGTTTTTATCCAGATCTTAAGTGACTGGTCGATCAGCAGGATGACAAGAATGATGATCAGTGGTTTTTTCAAGGAGTGGTACAGGTTAAGGTCCTTTTTGCCTGATCTATCTTCGTTCGTTTTGCATGCTCAGCTTGGCATCGATGCTCAGGGTAGCATGGGGCACGCTCCTGAGACGTTCCTTCGAGATCAGTTTCCCTGTGGCACGGCAGATCCCATAGGTCTTGTTCTCAATGCGGATGAGCGCATTCTCAAGTGCATTGATGAACTTTTGCTGACGGGCGGCCAACCGGCTGTTCTCCTCTTTCGACAAAACATTGTAACCTTCTTCCAGAACCTTGAATGTGGGTGAAGTGTCGGTTGTATCGTGTTCATTACTGTTGGTATACGCTTCTGTCAATAACTCCAAATCCCGCCGCGCTTTTTCAAGTTTTTCAAGGATGATGGCACGGAACTCTTCCAATTCCTCGTCAGAGTATCGCGTTCTGACGACATCTTCTTTCTCGTTTTTCATGGGTCTCGCTGTATTAATGATCCGACAAAAAGAATACACATTGGTTCCGTCAGCCGGCTTTTTCGATGCAGATGTCCACCTGGATCTCTTCCGTAATTTCAATCCGCTGCTTATTCGGCGAAGCTATTATCTCAGGCGTTTTGAGCGATATGGCCAGCGTTTCAGAACAAATATAATGATAATTATTTTGGATGGCTGTTTCCAGCTCTTGATTTTTTTCAACTTCGACGCGGATCTTATCCGTCACCTCCAGGTTGCTTTCTTTTCTCAGGTTCTGGATACGGTTGATCAGTTCGCGTGCCAGCCCTTCCTGCCTTAGCTCATCGGTGATCGTCAGATCCAGTGCTACGGTAAGGTTCCCCATATTGGAAACCACCCAGCCAGGGATATCCTCGGTGAGGATCTCCACATCACTGATCAGGATTTCCACCGGCTGACCATCCAGGTTAAACAGAACGCTTCCGTTTTGTTCGAGCCGGTTGATGGCCTGCTGGTCAAACTGGTCGATGGTGGCGGCGATCTGCTTCATCAGCTTGCCATACCTGGGTCCCAGGGTCTTGAAGTTCGGTTTGATCTTTTTGACAAGGATATCCGAAGTATCTGAAATGTACTGGATATCTTTCACATTCACCTCGGTAAGGATCAGGTTCCTGACGGCATCCATCTGTTCCCTGAACTGAGGTGTGAGCACCGGGACCATGACCTTGTTCAAAGGCTGCCGCACCCGGATCATGGATCGTTTCCGAAGGGAGAGCACCATGGATGAGATGTCCTGTGCCAGTTCCATACGTTGCTCCAGATCTTTGTCGATAAGGGTTTCCATGGCCACTGGGAAATCGGTCAGGTGAACAGATTCAGCTTCTGATTGACCGGTAACGCGGTTCAGGTCTGTAAAGATCCTTTCCGTGAAGAAAGGAGCCAAAGGGGCGGCCAACTGAGCTGCAGTCACCAGGCAGGTGTAAAGAGTCTGATAGGCGGCGATTTTGTCGTCTGTCATATCCCCTTTCCAGAACCTGCGGCGGCTCAGCCGAACGTACCAGTTGCTCAGATGATCCACCACGAAATCCTGGATCGCCCGGCCAGCTTTGGTGGGCTCATAATCATGGTAACACTCATCCGTGTATTGGATCAGCGTGTGCAGCTCCGAAAGGATCCACCGGTCGATCTCGGGTCTTTTCGACACGGGGACTTCGGGTGCGGTATTATCAAAACCATCTATATTGGCATACAAAGCAAAAAAGGCGTAGGTGTTGTAAAAAGTTCCGAAAAACTTGCGCTGAGCCTCCGCCATCCCTTCCACGTCGAATTTGAGGTTGTCCCATGGCTGTGCATTCGTCAGCAAATACCACCGCAACGCATCCGGACCGTACCTGTCGACCATTTCGAACGGACTGACCGTATTCCCCAGTTTTTTCGACATTTTATTCCCATTCTTGTCCAGGATCAGACCGTTGGAGACACATGTCCGGTAAGAAACCGAGTCGAACAGCATCACTGCGATGGCATGCAGGGTGAAGAACCATCCCCGCGTCTGGTCAACACCTTCGGCAATGAAATCTGCAGGAAAGTATTCTTCCAGCTTCTGCGATGGTTCGAAGGGATAGTGATACTGGGCGTATGGCATGGCACCCGAATCAAACCATACATCGATCAGGTCGGGTTCACGATACATCTTCCTGCCAGAAGGGGAAACCAGGATGATATGATCCACAAACGGTCTGTGAAGATCAAAGCTGTGGTAATTTTCTTCCGAAACGTCTCCCGGACTATAATTTTCAAAGGGATTGGAACTCATGTAATCTGCCCGGACGGCCTTTTCCACTTCCTCTTTTAGCTGGGCCACCGAACCGATACAGATCTTTTCTTTACCATCTTCCGTCATCCAGATGGGCAGAGGGGTTCCCCAGAAGCGTGAACGGGAAAGATTCCAGTCGACCAGGTTCTCCAGCCAGTTGCCAAAGCGTCCCTCGCCGGTAGCCTTGGGCTTCCAGTTGATGGTATTGTTCAGGGCGATCATCTGGTCGCGATAGGCTGTGGACCGTATGAACCAGGCATCCAGCGGGTAGTAAAGAATGGGCTTATCGGTCCTCCAGCAATGCGGGTACGAGTGCACGTACTTTTCCGTCTTGAAGGCTTTGTTCTCCCTTTTCAGCTTGACGATGATGTCAACATCCACACTGTCCTGGTATTCAGGTTTCTCAGGATCGTAATCGGGATAGTACTCATTTTTCACAAAGCGGCCCGCAAATTCCCCCATGGCGTCTACAAATTTTCCCTGTTTGTCGACCATGGTCAGGGATCCGATGCCATTTTCCTTTCCGGCCCTGAAGTCATCGGCGCCGAAGCTGGGAGCGATATGGACGATCCCGGTGCCATCTTCGGTTGTCACAAAGTCCCCGGGAATCACCCTGAAGGCATCCCCATCCTCAGGCTGTGCATAGGGCAGCAGCTGTTCGTAACGGATGCCGATCAGCTCCTCGCCTTTACAGCTCTGGATGATTTCAAAAGGAATGTTCTTTTGCCCGGGTTCGTACTCGTTCATCTTCATTCCGGCATTTTTCTCCGGGAAGAAATTATTGAACAGGTCTTTTGCAAGAATGACCGTGACCGGCCTGGAGGTATAAGGATTAAATGTGTTTACCAGTACATAGTCGATATGTCGCCCTACCGCCAGTGCCGTATTGGAAGGCAGCGTCCAGGCGGTAGTGGTCCACGCCAGGATGAACACCTCACCGTGGGCCCTTGCAAACAGGAATTCGGACTTTGGATCGCGGATCAGCCTGAACTGAGCAGTGACCGTGTTGTCCTTCACATCGCGGTAGGCGCCGGGTTGGTTCAGCTCGTGGTTGCTGATACCGGTTCCGGCAGCGGGCGAATAAGGCTGGATGGAATAACCCTTGTAAAGAAGCCCTTTCTCAAACAGCCTGGCAAGGAGGTACCATACTGTCTCAATATATTTGTTCTCAAACGTGATGTAAGGATCATCCAGGTCAACCCAGTACCCGATCTTCAGGGTGATGTCATCCCAGTGGTTCTTGTATCGCATCACCTCGCGCCGGCAGGCAGCATTGAAGTCCTCCACCGAAATCTTTTTGCCGATGTCTTCCTTGGTGATACCGAGTGTCTTTTCCACTGCGATTTCGATGGGAAGTCCATGGGTATCCCAGCCAGCCTTTCGCTTGACGTAGAATCCCTTCATGGTCTTGTACCGGCAGAAAATATCCTTGATGGCCCTGGCCATCACATGATGGATACCCGGAAGGCCATTGGCCGAGGGAGGACCTTCATAAAAAATAAAGGGTTCATGGTTTTTCCGTTGATCCATGCTTTTATGGAAAATCCCGTGTTCCCTCCAGTATTCCTGAATTTCCTGACCGATCTCCGGAAGGTTCAGTTGCTTGTATTCCCTGTATTTCTCCTTCATCCGCCTGCGGATTTTGGTGTTTGCCCGTAAAAAGTCTGCAAAATTAATAAAAATATGATAACAAGCAGGGAATGTGAAAGAAAACACAGTTGCGTATCTTTGTTCATTACACCTGTACAGGATGCCTTACCAGAAGCACTATACAATACCGATCTTCATTCCTCACCTGGGTTGTCCGCATCAGTGCGTATTCTGCAACCAGCGTAAGATATCAGGTGCCATTCGTGAACCGGAGGTATGCGAAGTGGCGGATATCATACAAAGGCACCTCAGCACCATACCCCGGGAAAACTCCCATATCGAGATCGGTTTTTTCGGCGGCAGCTTTACCGGGATCGATCTCGACAAACAAATCGAATTTCTCTCCCTCGCACATCGGCAATCTACCATCGGCAATCTACATGGCATCCGCATCTCTACACGCCCCGACTGCATCGATGAACACCGGCTTGGCATTCTGAAGGACCATGGCGTGACCACCATTGAACTGGGCGCTCAGTCGATGGATGATGAGGTGCTGAGGAGGTCGGGCAGGGGCCACTCCGTGGCGGATACTGAAAAGGCATCGGCCCTCATCCTCCAGAAGGGCTTTCGGCTGGGTCTGCAAATGATGATCGGACTTCCGGGAGATACACTGGAAAAATCATTGCATACAGCACGGAGGATCGTGGAACTCGGAGCCGATGACACGCGCATCTATCCGGCGCTGGTCATTAAAGATACAACGCTGGCTGACTTGTTCAGCAATGGGAAGTACAGGCCCCTGCCGCTCGGCGAGGCCATCCGGTGGTCTGTGGAAATCTGCAGGATCTTTGAAATGGCCGGTATAAAAATCATCCGGTTGGGACTCCATCCCTCGGAAGGCCTGATCTCCGGCACAGAACTTCTCGCGGGTCCTTACCATCCTTCTTTTCGGGAGCTGGTGGAAACCGTTATTTGGAAGGAGAGGTTAGAAAACATCACGGTCAGTGAATCCGGAAAGCATATTGTCATACATATTGCCCCCGATCAGTATAATGTGGCGATTGGTTACAGGGCAGGAAATAAAAGGATGTTGCTGGACAGGTTCATGAGCGTGAAATTTATTAAAGATGAATCCTTGACAGGAAGGGATTTCCATGTTGATCATCATTGATAAGAAAATACCGGAAGAGGCAAAACAGGCACTGGCAGCTTTCGGGGAACTGATGGAACTGGCGACCACAGGCATCACGTACGAGGCGATTTCGGGTCACCCTGATATTTTTTTCTGCCAGGCAGGAGCCCAATGGATTGCTGCACCCAATGTACCCGGAGAATTTCTTGAAATTCTGACAAGGGAAAAGGTACCTTTTCGGATAGGTGAGAATCCTGTGCAGGAAAACTATCCAGGGACAGCCCGCTACAATGCGGTTTTGTCTGATGAAATGCTAATTCATAACCTGGATTTGACCGATCCTGTCATCCTTCGCTATGCAGAGGATAAGGACAGGATCCATGTCAGCCAGGGTTACTGCCGGTGCAATCTTCTGGCGCTGCAATGTAATTCCTTCATGACCTCTGATGAAGGTATTCATAAGATTCTGGCCGGGAAAGGATTCCCAGTGCTTTTTGTTGACCCGGCAGAGATCCTGCTTCCCGGATTTCGCCACGGTTTTATCGGGGGAGCCTGCGGGATCTTCCGCGATCAGGTTTTTTTCATTGGCAGCCTTCGGCATTATGCACAGGGAGATGCGATCAGGGAATTTATACGGGATCTCAGGTACGAGGTCGTTGAACTCTATGATGGACCGTTGTTTGATGGCGGCGGAGTGCTGTTTCTTGAATAACCAACATTCGAACATACGAAGTTGAAGTAGAAATGAAAGGCGAAGTTGATTTGCGATTAGAATGAAGAAATCTGTTTTCCTCCTTCAAATCATAAATCGCCTTCTACTTAACCTTCGCCTTCACCTTCGTATGTTCGAATGTTGGATATTTACAGAAAAAATCTCCATGCACAGTACCATTCCTGAGGATGGGCATCCGGTGGACAGCCAATGCACTCGGTACGGATCCGCGGATCAATGGCGCTGGCGAATGTAGTGTACTCCACCAGGCCGCCGGATTTGCACGGATAATCATCCAGCCCTTTACGCTTTCGGGCTGATTGCACCCGGCATTCATTCATGCGAAAAATGAAGCTGTCAGGCTTCTCCTCCGTGATGCTCTGCGTATTGATGGTGGCATAGAGACGGAAATTCAGCGCTTGTTTCAGCCCTTCAAGGCCCGGATTTTCAGGCAGGGAAAGGAATTTTTTAATGGACCATGCTTCAAAGGGCGAAAACTGACCCCAGCACGAATCATTGCAATGTTTGGCATCCTTCATGCCATGGGCAAACTCCACCGCCTGGAACCAGACTCCGTCGTTGGCCAGCCAGTTGACCGCCAGGCTTTCTTTCAGCGCATGCAACTCTTCATCGCTCATGTTCAGCAGCGGACCGGGAAGATTGTCTGTTAATCCGAATCCCAGGACTTTTGATAATCGTTTTATTTGGATTTCATAAGTCCTGTCGTATACCGTTTTCAGTATTTCCAGCGCTTTTTCCATACCAAAGCGTTCCTGTACCCGGCCATACCACAGCACATGATGCATCACGGTCCGGTGAATGAAGTCGATGATCAGGCGGACGGAGTCCTCGCGCGAAAGGGTGGATTGATCGGGAATAGGATCGCTCATGATGGGATGTAATTATACTGATTTCGGGATAGGTATTTCCTTTTCCTTGCAAATCTATCCCAAAAATAAACGGATTTCTTCATTTTACAATGCGTTGGAAATTGGATCATGTGATTTGTTTGGAATTTGGGTCCTGGAATTTGGGATTTACTCCCTCTTATCCCTTACCTTTGTATTCCCATGATCCGCCCCGACATCATCCGCGATATCCTTGAAACCGCCCGCATTGAAGAGGTAGTTGGCGATTTTGTTTCCCTGCGCAAGCGCGGGGCGAACCTGGTCGGCCTGTGTCCGTTCCATAATGAAAAAACACCCTCGTTCAACGTTTCCCCCGCACGTGGGATTTATAAGTGCTTTGGCTGTGGCAAGGCGGGCAGTGCGGTCAATTTTGTCATGGAACACGAGCATTACTCCTATCCCGATGCCCTCCGCTACCTGGCCAGGAAGTACAATATCCGCATCGAGGAAAAAGAACAGACTGCAGAAGAGCTGCAGGCCCTCAATGAGCAGGAAAGCCTTTACCATGTCAATACCTTTGCGCAGAAATTCTTCAGCGAGCTGATGTTCCAGACCGAGGAAGGGCGGGCTCTGGGATTAAAATATTTCAGCGAAAGAGGATTCAGGGAAGATACCGTCAAAAAGTTTGAACTGGGCTATAGCCCTGAAAAACAGGATCATTTTACACGGTATGCCCTGGATAACGGGTATAACCTGGATTATCTGCTGAAAACGGGACTGACCATCCGTTCGGAAGAAGGCCGACTGTACGACCGTTTCCGTTCGCGCGTTATTTTCCCCATTCACAACCTCACCGGCCGTGTGATTGGCTTTGGCGGAAGGATACGGACCTCCGCCGAAAACAAGCCCAAATACATCAACTCGCCGGAATCCGATATCTACAATAAAAGTAAGGTACTCTACGGGATCTTCTTTGCCAAAAATGCCATCATCCGTCAGGATAACTGTTACCTGGTGGAGGGATATACGGATGTGATCTCACTGCACCAGGCAGGGATCGAAAATGTGGTCTCCTCCTCGGGAACGTCCCTCACCACTGACCAGATCAAGCTGATCAAGCGGTTCACCCGTAACATCACCATCCTGTACGACGGAGATCCTGCGGGGATCAAAGCATCTTTCCGGGGGATCGATATGATCCTGGAGGAAGGGATGAATGTCAAGATCGTTCTTTTCCCCGAGAACGAGGATCCGGACTCCTACGTCAGGAAACACCGCACCTCTGAGGTGGAAGCGTTGCTGCATTCCGGTGCCAACGACTTTATCGTGTTCAAGACCAACCTGCTGCTCAGGGAAGCAGCTGGAGATCCCATCAAAAGGGCTTCGCTCATCAAAGAGATCGTCCAGTCCATCGCACTGATCCCCGATGCCATATTCCGCACCGTGTATGTCAAGGAGTGCGCATCGGTGATGAATATGCCGGAGCAAACCCTGATGAACGAACTCAATAAGATCCTCCGGCAGAATTTCAATAAAAAAATGGAGACCTACCGTCCGCAAATCTACCCGGATGAACAGGTCTATCCTGCTGAAAAACAAATCACCGAGGATCCCAACCTCTGTGAATACCAGGAAAAAGATATCATCCGGATCATGCTGTTGTACGGTGAACAAACCATTCCCGCCAACGGAAACGACAGCATGGATGTGATCAGCGTGGCCGGATTCATTGTTCACGACCTGAGCATTGACGACCTGACCTTTCAGAATCCATACTATCAGTTCATCTTCGATGATTTTCAAAAGGAAATGGAAAAGGGTAGAATCCCTTCTGAAAAAGATTACGTGAACCATGCCGATCCCTCTGTTGCCCAGCTGGCCATCGACCTTGTCTCCACGCCCTATGAACTCAGTGATGGATGGTCGAAGAACCTGATCCTGGTCAAAGTGGAAACAGAGATACTCAAAGAAGCGGTCCTTTCTGCGGTTCTGGCATTCAAGGCAAAAAAGGTCGACCAGATGATCATCCGCAACCAGCAGGATCTGAAGGCTGCGGCCGACGAAGAGGAGATCATGGCACTTTTAACGGAACAGATGAAGCTTAAGGGTATCAGCCGCGAGATCAATGCCAGGCTGGGGAGGATTGTGACGAAATGAGAGAGGAGAAAGGAGAAAGGAGAAAGGAGAGAGGAGAGAGGAGAGAGGAGAAATGAGAAATGGTATTATTTTTGATTAAATTAGCCCCTCTTTTTAACCACATCTAAATAGTTGCACCATGAAAAAAACATTTTTTTTGCAGGCAGGCTGCCTGGCGGCTGTTATGCTTTTAATGCTGGGCACCTCATTGGCTCAACCCACACAGGTCTATCATCACCCAACGCTGGATATCCAGTTTGAAGCACCACCAAACTGGATGCAGATTCCCCATCCGGAAGATCAGACCATTTATGAACTGACCTCACCGGATACAGTGATCCATATCTGGGTTTACCATACCGTTACCACCCAGGATGCTCCCACCTACCTGAAGAAACTTGCCCTGATGAAACAGCTCAAGTTCAAGGGTGAGCCTGTGAAGAAGGTGATCAAGAACAAAGAAGGGTACGAACTGGAAGCTGCAGGTCTGATCCGGCAGAAACCCATCCGGATGATCATCACTGCCCTGCCCTTCGAAAAAGGCTTCTTTATCGTTCAGATCTGGAGCCCCGAACAGAGCTTCATGAATTATCAACAGATGATGCGGAATATCCAGGGAAGCCTTGGAATTACGGGATAAAAATCCCCTTGTCTCACAGATTTCACTGATGATCACAGATATCTGTGCAAATCAGTGGAATCTGTGAGATATTTTTTTAAAACAATGATAGCTGGTCTTTATGAGTTTTTCTTTTCCCCTCCGAATATAGCCTTTCCGTGAGGTCCTGTTCTATCTGGTCCAGAAAACTGCTTCTTTTCATGGAATAGATCCTCCCCATCAGCACGCGCTGTGATGCATGGTTCAGGTAGAGGTGCCTCATCGCCCGGGTCATCCCCACGTACAATAGCCTTTTTTCTTCTTCAGGATCCGACCTCATTCCCTCAAACAGGGAAAAAGGCAACAGGCCCTCTTCGCATCCAACGATGAAAACACATTTGAATTCAAGCCCTTTCGAAGCATGCAGGGTCATCAGGCGGACGGCCTCAGTGGCGGCCCGGAGGGTATCCGCACTGGTTCCCAGCTCAGTGAATTGCAGGAATGATTCATGATCGTTCCCGTAATCATCCGCGAGGGTCAGCAGTTTTCTCATGGTCAGGTCATCCGGATCGGGAGGGGACTTCAAAAAGGATTGCAACAGATTCAGGATGGCGTCTTTTACGCCGAGTCCCGGAATCGTCTTCTGTAGCTGCTCAGGATAAAAGGGGATGACATCCCCTTCCTGGTGTAGTTTCTGAAAGAGCAACCGGTGTTCAGGATGGCGGGCCAGCTTCAGCAAGCTGAGGATGGTCCGTACAGGTTTTTGCCGGAAGAAGGGATCTTCTGCCACCTTCTGATAAGGGATGCTGTGATCGGCAAAAGCTTTTTCCAGCACATCCATTTGTCTCCCGATACGGCACAGCACCGCGAAGTCCGACAGGCTGCTGATCCCCTCGTCCTGTTCGCCGGAGCTGATCTGGCTGTCCATCGAAAAGAACCTAAGCCCGCCCATCATCTGTTCGATGGTACGCGCAACAAACTCTGCCTCGCTGCGGTCGGTGGGATGGCTGGTGATCTTCACCTTCACCTGCTCTGGCATGCCGTAAAGTACGACAGGTTCCTCCAGGGTGCTGGCAATCACCTGCTGCGAGGCCCTGAGTATCGGGTCAGGACAACGGTAGCTCCGGGTGAGGCCGTAAACGGAAGCGATTGGAAAATCCTCTCTGAACCGCTGGATGAAGCGAACATCGGCGCCGCGGAAGCCATAGATGGCCTGGTGGGGATCACCGATGACAAAAAGATCGGGCTCATCACCTGCCGCCAGCAGACGGATGAGCTCGTATTGAGCCCGGTTGATGTCCTGGTACTCATCGATCAGTATCCAGTGATACTTCCGGCGGTAAATTTCCGCGATGTCAGGATGGCTGCGGAGCAGAACCACGGTTTCGTAGATCAGGTCATCCAGATCAAAGAGATTGTTTTCAGCCAGATAGGACTGATAGACTGCCATGGGTTCTTTCACTCCGGGTGCGACGGGCTCATGACCGGCCTCCTGCTTGAAGCGGGTGATGTGGTCGCCGAGATCCTGTAGATTATTGTTGTCAATGGCAAGAACATGCCGCAGGATATATTCCTTCTCATCCTCACCGACGACACAAAAAGGGACTTTTCTTCCCATTGCAGCGGCTTGTGTGTTCAGAATGGAATATCCAAGCTGGTGAAAGGTGGTCAGCGTCAGTTTTCGGCATACATCTTCCCCCGCCAGGCTGCTCATTCTTTCCCTGATCTCACCGGCGGCTTTATTGGTAAACGTGATGCCGAGTATCTCCTCCGGATCGGCATGATGTTGACGGATCAGGTGAGCGATACGCTGTGTGAGTACCCTGGTTTTTCCTGTCCCCGGTCCTGCCATCACCAGCGCCGGGCCAATGAAATGCTGGATGGCCTGTTGTTGCTCAGCGTTCACCCCAGACTCTGGTTTATTGTCAATTGTCAATTGTCGATTTTCAATTTCTAATTGACTATTGCAAACCGTCAGCCGCCCGGTGTCAACCGCTTCCTGCTTCCTGATTCCCGCTGACTGCTGACTGCCGACTGCCGACCGGCTACTTCCAACCGTTTTTTCTTCCCCAAACAACGACTCATGCTGCCATAGCACCTCCACCTCGCCTTTTCCGAATACCCTTATCTGGCCGAATTCACCGTCAAAGCCAGGCTTGATGATCACCCTGCCTTCCCGCATGCGGCGGATAGCTTCCACAAGAACGGGGTGGGCATACCTGGCCAGCTCGGCAAGAGGATCACGCAGCAGGATATTGAATTCATTTCCGGCCTTTTGAATCAGGTTCTGATATGCCTGCCGGATCTGCTTTGTTTCTGTGCCCGAGGCATGTATTTCCGAAAGGATCTCCTTCAGCGGTATCAGTGAGTGAAAAGGGAGCCGGGTTTCCTTAACCTGGCCATCCGGCCGGTCGGCCAGCTCATTCACCCTGTTCAGCACCCCCATGGTGACCGGTTTGCCGCACACAGGGCATATTCCCCTGTGGCGGCCGGTTTCTTCCGGATCCCAGCATACGCCGCATTTTCTGTGACCGGCATAATGATATTTTCCTTCCTGGGGAAAAAAATCAATCGTACCCAGGCACTCTTCCGGATTTCCCGTTTTCAGTGATCCCGTGATGGCACCGTATTCCAGGCGGGTATTGAACAGGTTTGCGTTTCTGCCCAGCTTTTCGGGAGAATGTGCATCGGAGTTGGAGACCAGCGTGAACCGGTCAAGGAAACTGCATCGCCAGTTCATTGGCGGATCGCTGGAAAGGCCTGTTTCAACGGCATAGATAAAGGAAGTAAGGTCGGCATAGCATTCTTCGATCGAATCAAAACCCGATTGTGCACCCAGCGCCGAGAACCATGGGGTCCATATATGTGCAGGGATGAAAAATATGTCCCCATTGCAGGAAAGCATGAGTTCAAGGAGGTCGCGGGAATCCATTCCGAGTATGGGCCGCCCGTCGGAGGTGATGTTGAACTTATACCGGAGCAATGCCTGCTGAATCCGTTCGACCGTTTTAAGATCCGGAGCAAGCACGACGTTATGGACCTTCCTTACCCTGCCATTTTTTTTATAGATATTGCTGATCTCAGCTGAAAGAAGGAATCGTGTCGGCTGGCTTTGTTGTTCAGCGGATAAAAAAGGGATGGGCATCCTGTATGCCGGTTTGAGCGTGTACAGCCCTGATTCGGCTGGTTCGAGCTTTTCCCTGAGCTCGCTGATCCAACCCGGGTGGGTGAAATCGCCTGTTCCGACCACGCGGATCCCTTTGATCCTGGCCCAGTAATCCAGGAATTCGGGCCTGAGCTCCTGACTGGTGGCCACCGAAAAATGTGAGTGGATGTGGAGATCGGCAATGAAGGGCATGAGGTTGCAGGTTACAGGTTGCAGGTTGCAGGTTGCAGGTTGCAAGTTACGCAAAAAAGTAAATCGAAGAAATTAACCTGCAACTTGAAACCTGTAACCTGTAACACCTAAAAACACAAACGGGAAATCACTCTTTTGAAGCGATTTCCCGTTTCCCACGCAGTGGCCGTAGCCGGTTGCATGAGCCAAGTTACCGTTATTGTGACTGATCCGCCTCGGTTGGATCCGTAGATCCTTCTTTATTGGATCTGAGACCGGTCGCACCCTCCCTTTCGGGAGTTGCCATCTCCGTTCCCCTTCCTTTTCAGGCGATTTCAGCCAACCCGGGCTCCGAAGAGTTCCCTCGTCGCTGAAATCCGGTCCGGTGCTTCCCGCTCCGTAGAGGGTACCTGCTCCCGGACCGCTGACCCTTCAAGCTGACAAACACGGTACTCAATTTCTTGCGACCCTGTGAGTCCGAACAGACTTTCACCCTTTCGGGTTACTCCCCTGACCCACTTGATTTCAGGGTTGCCATCCACCCGTGGCATCCTTTCAGATGTCCCGGCTGAATGACCGGTGTCTCCATGTTGCACTTTTTCAAGGAACTGTCGTGAGATCCCCCGCCCGTCCAGTTAGTCTTTTATCTCTCACTTGGTTTTGTAAAATTACAATAAGGGACAGGCTTAAGGCAAATTTTGTACGCTGCTACTGTTCACAATTTACACACATGCCTTATTAACAATTGTTCACAACTATAACAGTGCTAATTTGCAAGTTAACAGCGGTTTATTGAATTTTCCTGAACACCAGACGTCGCTTATTGACATCATTCCACTCATTGATCAATGTCCGGAAGCCATCGTACAGCTGGGGTGTGATCTCCTGGACATTCAGCAGAAGTTCACGGGTTATCAATACTGTGCTCTTTTTAACGGCAATTTTAATGGTCATGCCTCCTGACGGATTGGTAACCGTGTACTGACCCGCCGGGGTGATCAGTTCCAGGTGAGCGGGAAGTTCCAGTGAGAGGGAATAGGATTCTTCAATGGGATATGGGATGTTGAGAGGCGCTGACCGTGAGGCGCTTAAATAATTCATCTGGCATCCACTGAATCCGTTTTTCAAAGAGGGGATCTCCAGGAACAGGTATTCATCCTGCTGTTTAAATGCTGAAGTGCATTCTATTTTCCAGGTCAGGGAGGATTGTTCCGGAGAAGCCGACAGGGTCTCACATGACCTGACCGATCCTGCCGATGCGAAGGAATTCCACAGGTTTTTTCCATAATCAGGATCCCTTGCCAGTGCCGGGAAAGGATTCACGGCTCCCTTGAATCCGGCGGAAATAATCCCTGAAAGCTTTGAAAGTGTATCCACTTGCAGCGTGAATTCAGCCCTGACGGCACCTTTGGTACCCATCACTTTCCTTTGTGCGGCATTCGGGTCAACAGGAATGAGGTACTGGCCTGCAAGTTCCGCCATCAGGTTCTGGTCATCCGAACGTACGGCCGACAGCATCACTGTGCCATCCGTTCCCGGGGATGCTTCCACCACAAAACCCCGGATGACCGGAAGACACCCCAGTGCATCATCCATCAGCACCTCCGGGATCACCGCGAACAGATTTGCCTGGATCCCTGCCTCCTTCAGCAAGGCACACAACAAAACGCTCTTTTCAGCGTCCGTGCCCCCGTTGCTGCGCCATGTATCTGCAGCGGTTCCTACCCTGAATCCGTTCAGCTCGGGTGGTACATCAAACAGGCTGAACTCATCGGCTACCAGCCTTTGAATGTCAAATGCCATCCTGTAAGGATCCGTTTGCTGACTCCTGATCAACGCCACTCTTTCCTTCATTTCGTTGTTCACCTTCCATTGAAAAGCTTCCTGTCCAGCCCAGCCGGAGAAGACCTCTCGAAAATCGCGGCCCGTGGAAAACATCAATGTGGGTAAATATTCGAAATCAGTGGGTTGAAACGATTCGACAGAGCGTGCAGGTAAATTTGAAAAGCTCCAGAGATATTTCTTTCTACCATTCTCCTGAACAATATCGGGGCCTGTGCGCAGGTGAAGCATTTTGTAATGCAGCTCAGAGGATTCGGGAATATCGACCGTTACCACCAGTGAAACAATGGGAGAGGAGGTCGCCAGGACCTCTTTTGCCATAAGTGCCGGATAGTAGCCCGGTTCGGTTCTGATCGTATAATCCAGGTGTATGATCGCTCCAACCTCCAGCCCGGTATGGGTTATCACCATTTCCCTCAGATGAACAGCATTTGGGAAATTGCTGGCAAATCGCGGCAGAACCTCGTTGAAGGCATTGGAGGGAGCCATGACCTTCTTTCCATCAGCCATGACCGTATAGGCCTCCCGGATGGTCAGCTTCTGATAGCGGGGATCATACACCACAAATGTCTCACCGTACAGGGAGTGGAAGGCAAAATGGGTAAGGATCTTTAACTCTTTGACATAACGGGTTTCTATGCTGCCATCCTCATCCAGACGGTATTCTTTAATGATGTTGACAAATTCAGCATCCGGAGCCGCTTCCTGTGCCGATAAATTGAAGCTGATGCCAGATCCTGCCAAAGCAAGCATCACTAAATAAATGAGACACCTCATATTTCAAATCTTTTACTTAAAACAATGAATAACAATAAATAACAACAAATAACAATGAATGACCATGAATGACTATAGATTCCCTCTAACGATATTTCAGAACCACCAGCCTTTCCGCAAACTCGTTCTGTGCCTTGACTGCTTCTCGGTAGGCATGCCAGTCCTCCGGTTCGTAAATGCGTTTGGTGTAAACGGCTTTTTCGGTGACTGTGATGGAACTGCCATTGTGCTCAACAGTGCCATGGAATGAGGCTGCCCCCTCATACGTATCTTTCTTGAAAACCGGTTGATCCGGAAGAAATCCGGCAGGTACTTCTATCGTCTCATTCAGTTCAAGCAACCGGGAGCATCTGTCACGGAAAGGGAATTCCCGTTTGTCCGGTGCCGTGCTGGTGTAGAGGTGAGGCATGATTCTTTTGAACAGACCTGAGGAGATCAAAGGAGAGAAGATGATCTCCTTCCGGGTGACCAGCGCATAACCGGGAATTTGATATGATATCCTGACGGTGACCGGCCCTGATAGATAGTCATAGGGATCACCATAATCGCATGAGAGCACGACGGCTTTTGGCGCCACTTTCTGAAGTTCAGCTTCCAGAGAAGTTTTCCATGTAGATCTGAAGGCACGTGTAAACATCCCCCGCACCGCGGCATCGGATTGTCCTTCCGCTGTCAGCGTCAGGGAACCGGTGTAGGTGCCGTCGCTATCCAGCCGGGCTGTTCCCCTGATACGAATGTAATGGTTTTCCGGAGGTGACAGGGGCGTAATGGCCAGGTCGGCACTTTCAGGTACTCCCATCAGGTAATTCTGCTGTTGCTCCGCACTCGACCAGAGTTCCCTGATGAAGGGTACCCAGGTAGGATCCAGCAGTTCATAGGTGCCATCTGACCGTTTGACCACTGTAACGCAATGGTTGAACTGATCAGCGGGGATGTAGTCAATCCTGGATCCGGCCATGGTCATGGCGGGATAGGACTCAAATCCGGCAGCACGGAGCATGGTGATCAGCATCCCTGCCTTGTCCTTACATACCCCGCAGCGGTCGGTAAAGGTCATCGCTCCGGTGTGCAGCGTGAAGCCCTCTCCCTCGCCCATGGATATGCCGGAGTACCGGATCTCATCGGCCACCCAGTGGGTCAGCAGGCTGATCGAATCCGTTTCCGACACGGCACCTGCCAGGATCTCATCCACCCTGGCCCTGATCTCCGGGGTTGGGACAAAGCTGCCGTAATCCTCGTTGACCCCGTAAAACCACAGCGATTTGGCATTCCAGTCGGGACTGGTCGACAGCAGTAATTTTGGGGCAACATCCGACAGGGCCACCATGCCAGGCTCCGTTTTGATGGGAAGAATCTCCTTCCCTGTAAAGGTATAGATCATCCTGTCGTTCCTGAGCCAAACAGAAGATTGCACCTCTCCGTTGTAGAATTCATACTGCAGGTGTTTCTCCTTTGGAATGATCACCTGATAGCATTTAAGCTTCACCGGCTGGCTGCTCCAGAATTCCACAATATCATAAAAATGACCTTTCATCGGAGGAATGTAACGTTCATCGTCTTCCTGCTGCAGCAGCGCATAGGTAAATCCCTTCCTGAACAGAAAGACCTCCACCGCGTCGCCGGGATCCAGCCTGCCAATTCCGACCATCTTTTCCCTGGCTCCCCAGTAGATGGCACGGGCAGGGGCAGGGTAATCCATGACTGCCTCCGGCCCGATTTCCTTACGGGATCCATCTTTCTTGTACACAACCACCTTTTGGATCTCGACATAGGCCGACTGGGGATCATAATCGATCTTCACCACGCTCAGGTTCCGTGCGCCTTTGTAATTAAGGACTTTATAAAGCCGGTGCATGGTGACATGGCTCAGTCCGCTTTCCAGCACATCCACACGGGTACTGTCGAACACGGTAATCCATTCAGCATCAGGATAATCAGCCGCTTCCCCCGCTTTTTTGATCTGATCCTCAACAGGATCTGAAAAAAGGAGTAGGGGGATCCGGAACAATAAAAGAAAAACAAGGATTCTGATCATAATACGTAATTGCGGAGGTTCATTCATTGGAGACCCAAAGGTATAAACAATCCCGGACATAAAATCAGACTTTTGATGTACACAGGTTTTTTGGGTATATTTGCCTTCTCAAAGAAAGCGATATGGTTCCGGCAATACCCTTGATCAAGCAGAAGAGATACATCAATGCATTTCAGAGGGCGGGCGCCACTGATGAGGCTCATGCCTGTACTCCTGAGGAGCTTGGCCTGCGGGATTCCCTGATTTTCAAACGGATGATCGTCAGGGGGATTTTCATTCAATGTCCTGACGGCAGGTACTATCTGAATGTTCCCCTGGCCAGTGTCTATCAGTCGGGCAGGCAGTACTTCCTGCGGATCTTCCTGCTGGTGTTGCTGATCCTGTTCATTGCACTGCTGAGCGGAATGTTTCTGAAATAAGGTGTACCCTATCTTTTTCCCAGAAAGAATTTTTTCATGATGGAACGGCATTCCTCCCGCAGGACGCCGCCGCGTACTTCCGTTGCAGGGTGCATTAAACCGGATGACACCAGTGAATAACCTCTTTTTTCATCTTCTGCGCCATACACCACCTTTCCGATCTGCGTCCAGAAGGCTGCTCCTGCGCACATGACGCAGGGCTCAAGGGTAACGAAGAGCGTACATTCCTGAAGATATTTTGATCCAATATGGTCAGCAGCTGCTGTAAAAGCCTGCATTTCAGCGTGTGCCGTTACATCATTCAGCCGCTCGGTGAGGTTGTGGGCCCGTGCGATGATCTTTCCGCCCCATACGATGACAGCACCAACCGGTATTTCATCTTTCTCCAGTGCTTTTTGCGCTTCTTTCAGCGCTTCTCTCATATAATCCTCATCAGTGGGCGAAGTCATCGGTGTCATCCTGTTCACGGGAACAAAGTAATGAATTCGTGAATAATATCTGGCATAAACTCATTTAAAAAGGTGATAATTTCATCAATAGTTTTAAATTTGCACTGGTTTTCCGGAAAAATCTATTTTTCAATTCTATGATGTTAAGCAGGATGCTCTTACAAAAGAAGAGGTTATTCATAGCATTACCGTTGATCCTTCTGTCCGTTCTTTTTTTGTCCCCATCCTCTGTTCTTGCGGCAGGAGAAAAGGAAGAGCATTCCGGAGAGGCTTCTCACAGCCCGGGCCAGGAGGAGGAAAAATTCAATGCCGGAATCATGATCATTGATCATATCGTGGATGCTCATGAATGGCACATCCTTTCCACCCGCACCCGGCACGTTTCCATTCCACTTCCTGTGATTCTTGTTGAGCAGGGGAAAGTGCACACTTTCATGTCATCAAGATTCCATCACGGACATGCTTCCTACAAGGGTTTCAAACTGGAAACGGAAGGGAAGAACGAGGGAAAGATCGTCAGGGTCATTGGCGACAGCATGGAAACCGATCAAAATGCACCACTGCCGCTGGATCTGTCGATCACCAAGAATGTGCTGGCTCTGTTCATCAGTTGTATCCTGATCTGCATTATTTTTATCTCTGTTGCCCGGTCTTACAGGAAAAGGGAGGGCCATGCGCCAAAAGGGCTTCAATCGATCCTGGAGCCGGTCATCCTGTTTGTCAGGGATATGGCAAGATCCTCGATCGGGGATCATAAATACGAACGGTTCATGCCATACCTGCTTACCCTGTTCTTTTTCATTTTCTTTAACAACCTGATCGGACTTGTTCCCTTTTTCCCCGGCGGAGCCAACCTTACGGGCAATATCGCCGTAACGATGGTCATGGCGCTCATTACCTTTATCATTACCACTTTCGTTGGCAACAGGAACTACTGGAAGCACATTTACAACACCCCCGGCGTGCCCTGGTGGCTTAAATTTCCCCTTCCCCTCATGCCCCTGGTGGAACTCATGGGCGTCTTTACCAAGCCCTTCATCCTGATGATCCGTCTCTTCGCCAACATCACTGCGGGCCATATCATCATGCTGGGCTTCATCAGCCTGATCTTCATTTTTGGTAACATCAACATTGTCCTGGGCTATTCCGTTTCGGTTGTATCCATCCTGTTCGCTGTTTTCATGGGATTGCTGGAATTGCTGGTCGCCTTTATCCAGGCATATGTGTTCACGCTGCTTTCTTCGTTGTATTTCGGAATGGCCATGGAGGAACACCATTAGCAATGAATAAGAATGCAATGAGCTACTATACATACTATTAATTCATTTAAAACCAACGTTATGTCACTTTTAACGATTTTATTACAAGCCGCTGCGGATCTGATTCCCATCGCAAAGATGGGAGCTGGTCTGGGTGCCGGGCTGGCGGCCATCGGAGCCGGTATAGGTATCGGCCAGATCGGCCGCGGAGCAGTGGAATCTATTGCACGTCAGCCGGAAGCCGGAGGAGATATCCGCTCAAACATGATCGTGGCCGCTGCTCTGATCGAAGGAGTCGCATTTTTTGCCATCGTGGTTTGTTTGCTGATCATCTTTATCTGAAATCAAATCCGGTGAAAAGATCCCTGCACCCCGGCGGTTGGCCGGGATGCAGGGTTTTCAGGTAAAAAAAGACAATTAAAAAATACAGGTATGGAACTCATCACCCCGGGTATTGGACTTATTTTCTGGATGACCCTCTCCTTCCTGCTTCTCTTGTTCGTTCTGGGCAAATATGCCTGGAAGCCGGTCATGAAAGCACTGAAGAAGAGAGAGGATAACATCGAAGACGCACTGCGGGCCGCTGAAAGGACACGGCAGGAGATGAAGGAGCTGAAGTCGGAGCACCTGCAGCTTCTGGCTGAGGCCAGGGATGAGAAAGACAGGATGCTGAGGGATGCCAAGGCCATCAAGGAATCCATCATCGAAAAAGCGAGGACGGAAGCCAATGCGGAGTACAACAGGATCATCGAAAGCGCCAAGGAGAGCATCCATTATGAAAAGATGGCCGCCATCACCGATTTGAAAAACCAGCTGGCACAGCTTTCGATCGAAATCGCGGAAAAGGTGCTCACGGAAGAACTTTCCAGGACTGAAAAACAGAAACATCTGATCAATAAACTGATCGATGAAGTGGATATCAATTAGATAGAAACGCGACAGCATTCAACGCGATGAGACAAAGAAAAATTGCTTACCGGTACGCGAAGGCACTGTTTGATTATGCAGTGGAAGAGAAGATCCTGGATAAGGTAAACTCTGATATGGAACTGGTCGGCAATGTCTGCACACAGAACAGGCCTTTAAGAAGAGTGCTTCAGAGCCCTGTCATCAATAAGAAGAAAAAAATGTCGGTGCTGCGGGAAATATTCAAAGATCATTTGACCCAGGTGACCATGAACTACCTTGAGATCATCACCCGAAAATCACGCGAAAACTACATCCCCGACATTCCATTGTATTTCAATGAATTATATAACGAACAAGAGAACATAAAAACTGCTGTCCTGAAAACCGCTGTTCCGGTGGATGAGGATCTCCGCAGGAAGATCAAAGCCTTTCTGGAGAAAAAAACACAGGCACGCATTCATCTGATCGAGCAAACCGATCCCGGACTGATCGGTGGTTTTGTCATCCAGGTGGCTGACCAGCAGTATGATACCAGCATACAGCGCAAACTGAAGATGCTGAAAAGGGAGTTTGAAGATAATATTTACATCAGGGAATTTTAATAATTTACACTATGGCAGAAATCAAACCTGCTGAAGTTACAGCAATTTTACGGCAGCAACTTGCGGGCTACAGGGGAGAGCGTGAACTGGAAGAAGTGGGGACGGTCCTCGAAGTGGGCGATGGTATTGCCCGCATCTACGGACTGTCGAACGTACAGTCGGGAGAACTGATCGAGTTTGAAAAGAACGGTCTGAAAGGAATCGTCCTGAACCTGGAGGAAGACAATGTCGGGGCTGTGTTACTTGGCGATTCACATGATATTTCGGAGGGCGATGTGGTCAAAAGGACACGTAGGATAGCTTCCATTCGTGTGGGATCAGGCCTTTTGGGGAGGGTGATCAATACCCTTGGTGAACCCATCGATGGTAAAGGTGAGATCAAAGGAGATCTGTATGAGATGCCCCTGGAGCGGAAAGCACCCGGGGTAATCTACCGCCAGCCTGTGAATGAACCTTTGCAAACGGGTATCAAGCCGATCGACGCGATGATCCCGATTGGAAGGGGACAGCGTGAACTGATCATCGGCGACCGGCAGACCGGAAAGACAGCCATTGCCATTGACACGATCATCAACCAGCGCGAGAATTATGAAAAGGGGGATCCCGTTTTCTGCATCTATGTGGCAGTAGGACAAAAGGGATCTTCGGTGGCAAACATTGTAAAGACGCTGGAAGACAAAGGCGCCATGTCCTACACCGTAGTGATCTCCGCCACCGCCTCGGATCCGGCCGCCATGCAGTTCTACGCTCCCTTTGCCGGCGCTGCGATCGGTGAATTCCTGAGAGATACGGGCAAATCGGCCGTGGTCATCTACGATGATCTTTCCAAGCAGGCCGTCGCTTACCGTGAGGTTTCCCTCCTGTTGCGCCGTCCCCCCGGCCGTGAAGCGTACCCCGGTGATATCTTCTACCTGCACTCACGGCTTCTGGAAAGAGCAGCCCGGATCATTTCCTCTGATGTCATTGCCGCTCAAATGAACGATCTGCCTGAATCCATACGGCATCTGGTCAAAGGTGGAGGTTCACTCACCGCACTACCACTGATCGAAACCCAGGCAGGCGACATATCTGCCTACATCCCTACCAACGTGATCTCCATCACCGACGGACAGATCTTCCTGGAGACCAACCTGTTCAACGCAGGGATTCGTCCTGCCATCAATGTCGGGATCTCCGTATCAAGGGTGGGAGGCAAGGCTCAGATCAAAGCCATGAAAAAAGTGGCCGGAACCCTTAAGCTCGACCAGGCTCAGTACCGCGAGCTGGAAGCATTTTCAAAATTCGGCTCCGAGCTCGATCCGGCCACCAAGGCCGTCCTTGAAAAGGGAGCCCGTAACGTGGAGATCCTCAAGCAGGATCAGTACAGCCCGATGAACGTGGATGAACAGATCGCCATCATCTTCTGCGGTACCCGCGGATTGCTGATGGACTTACCGGTGTCCAGGATAAGGGATTTCGAAACAGAATATATTCACTACCTCCAACTCAACCATAAGGAGGAAATGGATACCATGAAAAAGGGCAACCTGACCGACGAGATCATCCGGCTGCTGGAGAAGACCGCAAAGGATATTGCCAGGAAATACATACCGAACGAATAACACTGCTTCGCAATGCCCAACCTGAAAGAGGTGCGTATCCGGATCGCTTCTGTCCAGTCGACGCAGCAGATCACCAGCGCCATGAAGATGGTGGCTGCATCCAAGCTGCGCAAGGGACAAAATGCCATCCTTCAGCTCCGTCCCTACGCGAAAAAGCTTCGTGAGATCCTGCAGAATCTTACGGCCAGTCTGGAAGGCTCCGGAGAAAGTATCTATTCCACCCACCGGGAAATTAAAAAGGTTCTGGTGGTGGTCATGGCATCCAACAGAGGCCTCTGCGGAGCATTCAACTCCAACGTGATCCGCACCTCCGTGAAGCATATGCAGGGTAATGATCCTTCCCTCCTGGAAACGGGCAGGATCGGTATGATCACCATCGGAAAGAAAGCGACGGATTTTTTTCGCAAAAATCATTACCAGGTCATCGAAAGCCATGATGAAATCTATAATTCCATGACCTTTGATGCGGTTGCTCCCATTGCAGAAAGCCTGATGGCACGTTACGCAAGCGGGGAATACGACCGGGTGGATATCATCTATAACCAGTTCCGGAGTGCAGCCGTACAACGCCTGGTCGTTGAACAGTTCCTGCCTGTCCCACCCATGGAAAGTGAAGCAGCTCAAAAGTTTCAATCCGATTACCTTTTTGAACCGGATAAGCACCGGATCGTCACTGAATTGATCCCCAGGTCACTGAAGATACAATTCTTTAAGGACCTGCTGGACTCCTATGCCTCTGAGATGGGAGCCCGCATGACAGCCATGCACCAGGCTACCGACAATGCATCCGAACTGCTCAAGGACCTGAAACTTTCGTACAACAAGGCACGTCAGGCGGCCATCACCAAAGAGCTGCTGGAAATCGTTACAGGGGCCGAGGCATTGAAAGGCTGATCATCCATCGCTCTGCTGAACATTAAGTAACCTTTATTTGTTAATCTGCTGGAAAATCAAAAAACTCAGGACATGTTAAATAAAAAAGTAGAAGAAGCTCTGAACGAGCAGATCAAGCTGGAGGAAGAATCCTCCCGCGTGTACATGGCCATGGCATCCTGGTGCGAAAGCAATGGCTTCCCCGGAGCAGCTCAGTTTTTATACAAGCACTCCGACGAGGAACGCATGCATCAGACAAAGCTCATTCATTACGTGAACGACCGTGGCGGACATGCAGTGCTCAACTCGCTGGCAGAGCCCGGAAATGTGTACAAATCGCTGAAAGATGTCTTTGAACAGGTGCTTCATCATGAATTGCATGTGACTGCCAGCATCAATGCCCTGTATCACCTGGCCACCCAGGAAAAGGATTATACCACCGGTCAGTTCCTGCAGTGGTACATCATGGAACAAATCGAGGAAGAGAGCCTGGTGAACGGCATCCTTGACAAGATGAACCTGGCGGGGGACAACAAAGGGGGTATCTTTTTCATTGACAAGGAACTCGCAGCACTCGGGGCACCCGCTGCCGCACCCAAGGCTACCTGATGATCTGACGGCATAATTCGTTATACCACGCTTCGCCATATTTCCTGATCAGGGCCTCCCTGAGGAACTGCCAGAGAAAAATCCCCTCTGCCTTCCCCCTGATCAGCGCTTTTTCACAGATATGCCACCGGTGATAATTCACCGCCTCATACATTTTATAATGGGTGATCCTTACAGGATAGAGGTGACACGAAACCGGTTTGCGGAACGTAATGCGTTGTTCCTCGTACGCTTTTTCGATACTGCAGCGGGCGACCTGGCCCTCCATATATACAAAGGCGCATTCCCTGCCGTGTACAAGCGGTGTGACAAAGTCGCCTTTCGAATCATAATCAAACACGCCCTGCTCTTCGATGATCCGGATCCCCTCTTCAGCCATGAAAGGTTTTATCTCTTCGATATGATCCTCCAGCAGAGAGATTTCATCCATTTCCAGGGGAGCACCTGCATCCCCTTCCACACAGCACGCCCCGTGGCAGCAGCTCAGGTCACAGGCAAACCTCAGCCTGGCTACATCATCGGAAATCAATTTGTCATCTATGACGATCATGGATTCGCGGTTAACTCTTCCGAAATGGCGATTTATGCTGATGTGTGAGAAGCATGTCTACAATTTGTGAATGGCAAAGGTAACGATGCCCCAGATCTTGAAGTCCATATCCGGGGTGATCTCGATGGGTTTGAAAGAATCATTTTCAGGCATAAGAAAAAATTTCCCTGCTTTTTGCTCGATCCTTTTTACCGTGAATTCACCATCGATCACACCTATGACGATCTTGCCGCTGGAGGGTTCCAGCGAACGGTCGACAACCAGGATATCGCCATCAAGGATTCCCGCATTCTCCATGGAGGTGCCCTGCACCTTCACCAGGAAGGTGGCAGGCTGGTTGCGGACCAGGTACTCGTTCAGGTCAAGCTTCCTGTCGATGAAATCATCGGCAGGTGAAGGGAATCCTGCCGAGATCGTGGGAACGAACAACGGCAGTTCCCTGGGCAACGATGCATCTGTGACAAATAATTCATACTGTTCAGGGATCCTGACCGGTACTTTTTTACTGGACATTGGATAGCTTGTTATCAACGAATCCAGCGTCAAAATTAAGGAATAAAATCAAACGTAACGGGGAAATGGCTCTTTACCTGAGGATGAAATCAAACCGTGCATTGTACTCTTTACCTATGGTAACAATGCCCTTCGTCAGGCGGATCTCCTCAAGGGTCTGCATGATGTAATCCTTCAGGAAATCGCATTTGCTTTCCGCTAAATCCACCTTGATGTAACCATCCTCATCATAGTGAAAGGTGACAAGGACCGATCCTTCCAAATTGCACTTTCGGGCAAATTCCGGATAATGGATGACCTCTGCAAAGAGCTCCCGCGTATCCCAGGGAATGTCGTCGATGTATTCTTCATCCTTCAGGTTAAAGGAAGTGATGGTATAGGATTCCTTGTTCTTCTCTTCCTTTTCCAGTGAATCTGCGACGACTTCTTCTGTACTGAAAGGAATGTCATCAATATAGGATTCCTCGGTAAGGAAAAAAGTTGGCAAACAGGGTTGCATCAAAAAGGTTCCGCTCATGACGGAACTGGCGATCTCAATGGTACTGAACGGGATATCTTCAATGTAATCCTCGTCGCGCAGGGTAAGATCAGCAGAGTACCGTCCGTAATGCTTGTAATAACAGCATGCCCGTTTGTAGATCTTCTCTGTATCAAACGGGATGTCATCAATATAACTCTCTTCCTCCAGGCTGTAGACTGACAGGGTTACCGGCGGGTAACAGGAAGGGAGTTCGCTGTTGGGATCAGAATCGTTCATGGTGCTGGCAAAGACAGAAAAGGCAGGGATCAGGAGCACCGACAGGAGTGAAACAAGTGTTTTCATGGTGCCAGGAATTTTTCAGTGGTTGATGGTACCAGGCGAACATGATGCATGCCAAATTACGCAATACATTATAAATGAGATTATTGCAAACTATGATTTGTGCTTTTTGACAGAAAAAAGTGTTCGATTCAGTCCAGAACTGTCCAGAGCCGGACAACCGACCGCCGACCGCCGACTGATTATCAACATCCCTCCACGACAATGACAATTTCTCCTCTGACCGGCTGGTTCGCAAAGTGTTGAATGAGCTCACGGATCGTTCCGCGACGGGTTTCTTCGAATTTTTTGCTCAGCTCACGGGATACCGATGCCCTGCGTTGTTCTCCCAGGTAAAGGGCCAGCTGTTCCAGCGTTTTTACGAGGCGGTGGGGTGATTCGTAAAAGACCAGTGTACAGGGAAGGGTAGCAAGGAAGGTCAGGCGGGTATGCCTTCCTTTTTTCTGTGGCAGAAATCCTTCAAAATAGAAGGGTTCGGTCGGGAGGCCTGAACATACCAGGGCAGGGACAAATGCCACGGGACCCGGGAGGCATTCCACTTCGATTTCCTTTTTAATGCATTCCCTGACCAGCAGGAATCCCGGGTCCGATATGCCAGGTGTGCCGGCATCGCTGACCAGGGCGATGGTCTCACCGTTGAGGATCCGTTGTGCAACAGCTTCCACCTGCTGATGCTCATTGAATTTATGGTGGGATGACATCCGCGTAGTGATTCCGTATCGTTTCAGGAGTATTCCTGTGGTACGCGTATCCTCTGCCAGGATCAGATCAGCTTCTTTCAGGATCCGGATCGCCCGCAGGGTGATGTCTTCCAGGTTACCGACAGGGGTGGGGACAAGGTATAATCTGGCCATCAGGATCGTTATTCCAGGTGTTGAACGAACAGGGTGAGCAGCGTAAAGAATTCGTTATAAGCTGAAAAAGGCAACCGCTCCGGTTTGTCATCCACCGTATGGTACTCGCTGTACTCCCCCAATGTATGGATGAAAAAGCAAGGCACGCCTCTCCTGTAAAAGGGATAGTGGTCGCTGTTGTTCGATGGGCCTCTTTTTTTGACCTCTTTGACCAGGTTCTCCTCCCTGTTCAAACTGACAAGGAGCTCAAATTCCTCATTGAATTCCTCCCCGTTGATCACCATGATCCCATCGGATCCGGTGCTGACCAGGTCGAGGTTGATCAGGAACCTGATCTTTTCAAGCGGGAACAGAGGATGCCCCGCATAATATTCAGAACCGAGGAGACCTGCCTCTTCCCCGCTGAATGCCATGAAAGCCATGGAGCAGGCGGGCTGGTTTTCGGGAAGGGCAAAATGCCGGGCCAGGTCGGTCATCATGGCCGTGCCGCTGGCATTGTCGTGAGCCCCGGGGAAATAGGTGTCTTTCCCCATTCTTCCCAGGTGGTCATAATGGGCGGTAAAGACCAGAAAAGTATCAGGATGGCTTTTACCCTGGATGTACCCGATGACATTACGGGAGGTGTAGTTCTCCACGAAGTGATTTTCAAACGAAAGGGTGATCTGTTTTCCGTTCTCAGGAAAAGATGATTCATTGACGTCGATGGCGATCCACTGGCCGAGGTTTTTTCCGTTGGATATTTTCCAGCTCAGTTTGTTCTTGTTCAGAAAGATGATCCCTTTGTACGGGATGGAAGCCATTTCCCTTAAATAGTTCAGCTGTTCGCCGGCCACCAGGAAGGCGTTGCCATTCGCACCTGAGAGGGCAGTGAGGATTGAATCAGATCGCACATTGGTGGCCCAGACAAGTTCATACGTTCCGCTTATACCGGGAGCGTTGCAGGAGATCAGGAAATCGCGGCCCGGTTTCAGTGAATGATGGTCAACGCTGAGCCTGATCTTTCCCGGGAAGGTGTTGATGGAAATGGGATACTCCTGAAAATAACTGGTGCCAAAGGATTGCAAACCGATCTTTTGAAATTCTTCCGCCAGGAAAGCAGAAGCCTTACGGTCCCCTTCATCTACTACGCTTCTGCCGCTCATACCGGGAGATGCCAATTCTTTCACGCAGCCCTTTACATATTCCAGATCCTGCCCCTGTGTCCACAGCGCAGCCACCATCAGCATCACGCCCAGAACGATTCCGCTCCCTCCGCGCCCCCCACACCCTGCACTCCCCTTTCTCCTCTCTCCTCTCTCCTCTCTCCTTTCTCCTCTCCTTTCTCCTCTCATTTCTCCTCTCATTTCTCCTCTCATTTCTCGCTCCCCCTGAACTTTCTCTGGATCATCTCTGCCAGTTTGCGGAAAGACTCCAGCTCTTCATTCATATCGAATGTATCCTTTACTTCGGTGAAATACCGGATGGCATCATTGAGTGTGGTCAACTGGTCCAATGAACGGATAGTTTCCTGGTAGGCCTTCATGTTGCCATGAAACAATTCATTAATAAAGATGAACTTATCGTTCAGGCCAATCACTGATTTGAGTTCAGTAATGGGAGTTTGCTGGATCTTTGAAGCGATGTTCTCCCTGTTGGCCTGGCTGCTGATCTGCTCATGAATGGTTTTTTCCTCGTTGTGGAATTTATCGGCGATGGTCACGGGCTGTGACGAAAACAGATCAAACGTATAATCTGCGACCTTTTGAGGTGGTTCTTCCGGCTCCGTTTTAATGACCGTGTCCCCGGGCTCAGTTTCGGTCACAGGTTCCGGCTGCGGCATGGTTTCAGGAACCACTGCATCATCGACGGGTACGGATTCATCGGGTACCTCGGCGGGCACGGTCTCCTTCTTCTTTTCAAAACCAATGGTAATAGTCTTTTCCAGCGGCTGGAGGGTACCCGCTGCTTCGGTTTCTTCCAGATTGTACCGGTCAAGTAACCGATAGTTGGCGTATAATTTCCGGATGTTCTCAAGGATCATGTCAAGCTCAATCTGCGGAATGGGGATCTTATAGGACTGGAGGATCTCATTCTCTTCATTGATAGATTCCAGGGTTTCTTTAATGACTTCCAGGACAAGCTCTTTTTTTCTCATGACTTTTTCCAGTTGAATTGATGAACAGCCGGTGTTTTCTTTACATTTGTGTTTCTCAAAGCGGGTTTAAAGATATAAAGAATAGTATTCAGCTCTGCGTATGTTCCTGGAAAAATCTCCGGCAGGTGCCCCACGTACTGGCTATATCGAGGTGATCTGTGGCTCGATGTTCTCCGGAAAGACCGAGGAACTGATCCGTCGCCTGAACCGGGCGAGGATCGCCAGGCAGCGCGTGGAAATTTTCAAGCCGGAGATTGATAAGCGGTACGACGATGAAAAGGTAGTGTCGCACGACGCCAGGGTCATCCCTTCCACTCCTGTACAGTCGGCCTCGCAGATCCTTCTGCTCTGCAATGAGGTGGATGTGGTGGGCATTGATGAAGCCCAGTTTTTCGACACTGAGCTGGTCAATGTCTGCAATCACCTGGCCGATAACGGGATCAGGGTCATTGTCGCCGGCCTTGACATTGATTACCTGGGAAATCCTTTCGGCCCCCTGCCCGATCTGATCGCAACCGCGGAATTCGTGACCAAGGTACATGCGATCTGCATCCGCTGCGGAAACCTGGCCCATTACTCCTACCGGACGATCGATGATAACAAAAGGGTGGTGCTGGGGGAAAGGGAAAGCTACGAGCCCCTGTGCCGGTCATGCTTCAATGAGGCCATGAAAACAAAGAAATTGTGAGGGGCAGGATCCACGAACAAATGATTTATTTCCCACACTTTAGTATTTTTGTGGCGTCTATTGGTGCGTTCATGTTCATTACTTGACCACCAGATCAGGAATGCATTCATGTTCATTATTTAATCAGGTAAGATGAAAAGAGTAGTTTTTTTATTTATCATCATGATGATTTATTCAACAGTTACCATGAGCCAGACATCCACCGTCAATCAGACAAAGGTGCTCATCACCACCAGTATGGGCAATATAACGGTCGTACTTTACAACGATACGCCCCTTCACAGGGATAACTTCATCAAACTGATCAACCAGGGATGGTACGAAGGATCCAATTTTCACCGTGTGATCAATGGATTTATGATCCAGGGCGGCCACCGGAAAGACGGCACCCAGGATCCCGGTTATACGGTTCCGGCAGAATTCAGGGCCCAGCACCTGCATAAAAAAGGTGCGCTGGCGGCAGCACGCCAGGGAGATCAGGTAAATCCGGAGAAAGCCTCCTCGGGATGCCAGTTCTATCTTGTCCAGGGAGTCGTGTTCACGGATGAGAAACTGAATGAGATGGAAGCCAGGACAGGGAAAAAAATGACGGCTGAACAGCGCCAGGTTTATAAGACCATCGGAGGTGCCCCTCACCTTGACGGGGCATACACTGTATTCGGAGAAGTGGTGCAGGGTCTGGATGTGGTGGATAAGATCGCCGCTGTAGCCGTCAGTCCTCAGGGGAGTGTTCCCCTCACCCCGGTCACATTCTCCATGAAGATTCTGAAATAGCACATCATGCGCGACAAGATCCGAAAATACACCGAAGAGATCAACAGCTTCCGGACCTCCCGGAAGGAGGAGCTGGAGGATTTCCGCATCCGTTACCTGAGCAAGAAAGGCATCATCCCAGGTTTATTCAGCGAATTCAAAGATGTACCTGCTGATCAGCGAAGAGATATTGGCTTGATGCTGAACGAGTTGAAAAATACAGCACAGGAGAAGTTCGACCAGATCCTTCATCTGCTGGAGGCAGCCGAAACGGTACAAAAACCCTCGCTGGATCTCACCTTGCCCGCCGATTTTATGGAAACCGGTTCCCGGCATCCTGTCTCCATTATCTGGAATGAGATCATTGCCATTTTTTCCAGGATTGGTTTTACCGTTGCCGAAGGTCCCGACATTGAGGATGACTGGCATAATTTCTCCGCACTGAATTTCCAGGAGGAGCATCCGGCCCGCGACATGCAGGACACCTTCTTTCTTCAGGAGCAGCCTGCATTTCTGCTGAGGACGCATACATCTTCCGTTCAGATCCGGACTATGGAGAAAACCCGTCCCCCCATCCGTGCACTGTTTCCGGGAAGGGTTTACCGCAACGAGGCCATTTCTGCCCGTGCACACTGCCTTTTCCACCAGGTGGAGGGATTGTATGTGGACCGTCATGTCTCGTTTGCCGATCTGAAACAAACCCTGCTCTATTTTGCCCGGGAAATGTTCGGCGAGAACACCGGCATCCGCCTGCGGCCATCCTTCTTCCCGTTCACTGAACCTTCGGCAGAAATGGACATCTCCTGCTTCCTGTGCGGTGGTAAGGGATGCAGGATCTGTAAGGGCACCGGCTGGGTGGAGATCCTTGGCTGCGGAATGGTGGATCCGGCAGTGCTCGACAACTGCGGCATCAACAGCACTGAATATACGGGTTTCGCCTTCGGCATGGGAATCGAACGGATCGCTATCCTGCGTTACCAGATCAACGACATTCGTCTTTTCTTCGAAAACGATATCCGTTTCCTCCGGCAGTTCCGCTCCGCTCTTTAAAAAGCATACCCGATGCCCAGCCCCACATGGACTGTGTGCATGGGCTGGGTGTGTTCCGTTTTCCGGGTATCCTCCGGAAGATCAATGTCAATATGATAGTCGGTGATCTCGATGGTGGTTTTGGTCGAGGAATAATCAGCCATCAGACGGATGATGGCATTTTTGCGCGACATGTAACGTATCCCGCCTCCCACCATGTAGCCAAAGGATACTTTTCCCTTATTGTCACGGTAGGTGCGGAACTCATCATCATCGGTCATAAAATACATCTCACTCTCCGGAGGGAAAATGAAAGCCAGACCCCCCAGTGCCCTGAAATCGAAATGGATGCGGTTGGCGGGAAGGCTCAGGAACGGACCAACCATCAGGTTGACATGGTTCCATACACCAAGGTCATAGCTGATCAGGGTCAGATCCTCGGGAAGTTCAGCATCCGGATAATTTTCTTTTACGTAGCGCTCCAGGTTTGTTTTTACATCACCTGTGCTCAGCGAATTATTTGAAAAGGATACCGCTCCGCCGAAACCCAGGTAGTCATTGACCAGATAGGCACCATCCATGGTCAGGTTAAAACTGGTGGTGGCATAACCAGCCTGGGGATTGTCGTAATCGGTACTGGCAAAATCGCCCAGGGGAATGGCTGCACCCATCATGATACCCATAAAACCATCGCTGGTTTGAGCATGTACCATCTGCGAGAGGAGGATAAGGAAAGTGAATAGCAGCGATCTCATAACTGTCGTTTTAAGAGGTACAATATTAATAAGTTTTCTCTTGCTCCCGTCAAAATTTTCACCGGCCACCTTATCTTACATTGATTTTGCACCTGATGGAATTCTCTGTACTTTTGGACGGTCATTTCTGTTCAGAATCGAACTGTTATTGAACGGTACTGGACAACCATCTACAGTAAAAGTGTTGTAACTATCATAAATACAGCTGATTGCAATATGGCATAATTTTTATACCTTCGTTGCACCTTTTTTGGCAAATTTTTAATTCCACCGTACCATGAAAAAGATCTTTTTGGCCATTTCTGTACTCATTTCCGGCATCATGGCTAGCCATGCCCAGAAGGTATGGACCCTGGAGGATTGTATAGAATATGCCCTAACCAATAATATTGATGTCAAACAGCAGATGCTCAGCATCAAAAACGGTGAGGAGACATTATTACAGAGCAAGCTGGTACTGCTGCCGGATCTCAACGGATATGCCTCTCATGGATACAACTGGGGTCAGACGATCGACCAGTACACCAACGAATTCGCAACGGCCCGTGTCAGGTCGAACAACTTTTACCTCTCCAGCCAGTTTACGATATTCAATGGTCTTCAGCAGATGAACCAGATCCGCAAGAATGAGATGGATCTCATGGCCACCAAGTATTCTGTGGATAAATTCATGGATGATGTTTCGATGAACATTGCTGCCGCGTACCTTCAGATCCTGTACTACGGCGAGTTGAAGCGTGTTGCCGAAGCACAGCTCGACATCACACAGCAGCAGGTCGACCGCACCCAAAAGATGGTGGAGGCAGGTACGCTGGCCAGGGGCGACCTGCTGCTGATCGAGGCACAGCTTGCCACCGAGGAGCTCAACCTGATCAATGTGCAGAATAATCTTGATATTTCCTACCTCACGCTTGTCCAGCTGCTGGATCTGCCTTCTACGGAGGGCTTTACTATTGAAGAACCGGATCTCAGCACGGTGAAGGCACCCGAAGCTCCCCTGGGAGCTGATGCCATCTATGAGATCGCACTGAATTCGCGGCCGGATATTAAAAGTGCAGAAATCAGCGTGCAAAGCAGTGAGAAGAGCCTGTCGATGGCCCGTGGCGCACTCAGCCCCGCCTTTGGATTCTCAGGCTCCTGGGGAACAGGATACTCAGGCGCTGCAAAGGATTACAGCAAAGGAATCGACCCGGTCGACATTCCTCCCTACCTGATCGGCTATACAGCCTCACCAGAGCCACTGGAGGTCTATAGCCTCCCTTACACTGACTATATGGATTATGAAACCAAGCTCTTCGGCGACCAGATCAGCGATAACATGAACAAATCCATCATGGTGAACCTGTACATCCCCATCTTCAACGGATGGATGGTACGATCCAACATAGCCAAAGCCAAGATCGGCATCAGCAATGCCAATTACACCCTTGAGCGCACCAAACTTCAGCTGAGGAAAGTCATCCAGCAGGCGTATGCCGATGCGGTGGCCGCACTGAAAACGCATACAGCGGCCGAAAAGAAAGTGGAGGCGACATCAGAGTCGTTCAAATATGCTGACCAGAAATTCAATGTGGGTCTCATCAATTCGGTCGACTACAACGAAGCCAAGAAAGAACTGACCAAAGCCCAGGCAGAGCTGATCCAGGCCAAATATGATTACATCTTCAGAATAACGACCCTGGATTTTTATATGGGAAATCCTTTGACACTGAAACGATAACAGGCGCTGGGCCGGTCGAATTCAACATATTTTCCGGTATCATTTCCCTGAGATTCATTACTTTTACAGCCTGATTCCCTAACGCGTTAAAAATGAAAAGAAAAACCCTTATACGAGTAATTATTATTGCCGCCGTGCTGCTCCTTGTCATCCTGGCCATAGCCAGGAAAAAGGGAATGATCGGTAAAGACGATTCCATTAAGGTCACCACTGAACTTGCGGAGAAACGTACCCTCATCGAGATCGTTTCAGCCAACGGTAAGATCCAGCCGGAAACGGAAGTCAAGATCACGCCTTACATCTCGGGCGAAGTAGTGGAACTGACCGTGAAGGAAGGTGATGAGGTGAAGCAGGGCGATCTGCTGGCCAAGATAGATCCGGAGCTTTACCAGTCGAATTACGAACGTATGGTAGCCAATTATAATTCCCAGCAGGCGGGGCTTGCCAATGCCAAGGCCAGGCTGGCGCAGGTCAATGCTCAGTTTGTCAACGCAGAGTTATCCTATAACCGGAGCAAGAAGCTATGGGAACAGAAAGTGATCTCGGATGCCGACTGGGATGCTGCCCGTTCGAACTATGATGTGGCCCGCGCGGAAGTCAGTGCCGCCGAGCAGAGTGTTTCAGCATCCGATTACGGGGCGAAGAGTGCTGCAGCCTCCGTAAAGGAAGCCAGGGAAAATCTTACCAAAACGGCCATCTATGCCCCGACCGATGGGACTGT
This sequence comes from Bacteroidota bacterium, assembly GCA_022711405.1. GTDB lineage: Bacteria > Bacteroidota > Bacteroidia > Bacteroidales > JAGONC01 > JAGONC01. The sequence continues at coordinate 217,907 of JAKLFC010000002.1, read as the reverse complement.
ATCCAAGCTCAGCGTGGAAAAAGGGGAACGGGTGGCCGGTGCCTCCCAGTTCTCCGCAGGTACGGAACTTATGCGGATCGCCAACCTGAACCTGATGGAAGTGAATGTGGAAGTGAATGAAAACGATATTGTACGGGTGGCGTTGTTCGATACAGCCCTGATCGAGGTGGATGCCTACCTGAACCGCAAGTTCAAGGGTCTTGTCAGCGAGATTGCCACCTCTGCCAATGTCACCGGATCCAGCGTGGACCAGGTGACCAATTTTAATGTAAAGATCCGCGTCCTGCCTGAATCCTATGCCGATCTGGCCTCTTCCGATACCAGCGGATTTACCCCTTTCCGGCCGGGCATGTCGGCCACAGTGGATATCCAGACAGAAACCGCTGGTGATGTACTGACCATCCCTATCCAGTCGGTCACCACACGGGCAGATACCACCGGCAAAGTGGTAGAAAAGAAAGAAGTACAACAAGGCGGTCCTGAAGGCCCTCCAGGGAGTGAAAATCCCGACATGGAAAAGAAGGAAGTCAAATCCGCTGAAGAGTTTCAGGAGTACGTTTTCCTTTATGATAACGGAGTAGCACGGTTAAAGAAAGTAAAGACCGGCATCCAGGACAATACCTACATTCAGATCCTGGAAGGCCTCGAGCCGGGACAGGAAGTGATCACCGCACCTTACCGGGCGATCACCAGGATGCTGAAAAACGGGGATGAAGTGAAAAAAGTGGATAAATCGGAGCTTTTCACTGAAGAGTGATCCGTAATGGCCATCATTTTATGTCTTGACACCGCCACCGCCGTATGTTCCGTTGCCCTGGGCCGGGACGGGGTTCTGTGGCAATTGAAGGAATCCTCGGTTCCCAATGCGCACTCTTCGCTGATCATACCCTTTATTGAGGAGGTCGTGGCATCCTCCGGCATAAAACTGCAAATGGTGGATGCCATCGCCGTCAGCAAGGGCCCCGGATCCTATACCGGACTTCGTATTGGCGTGAGCACTGCCAAGGGATTGTGTTATTCACTGGATAAGCCTCTCATTGCCATCAGCTCTTTGCGGTCGCTGGCCCATGCCATGGCTGAACGTTACAAAAAGGAAGATCAGGTCACACCTGAGCCCTACCTGTTCTGTCCGATGATCGATGCGCGGAGGATGGAGGTCTATTCCGCACTTTACGATATGGATAACCGGAAGGTCAGGGATATTCAGGCGGAGATCATCACGGAGGATTCATTCCGGATGTACCTGGCTGATCACCGGGTGGTTTTTTTTGGCGACGGGGCGCCGAAATGCCGCGAAGTGCTGGGGCAGAAACGCCATGCCCTCATCCATGCGGATTTCTTATCTTCCGCAGCCCATATGGTCCCTCTTGCCGAAAACCGTTTCAGGGAAAAGCAGTTTGTCAATGTCGCCTATTTCGAGCCTTTCTACCTGAAGGAATTTATCCCCGGGGTGCCGCGGGTAAAAGGACTCCATGAATAACCAACATACGAACATACGAAGGCGAAGGAGAATTGGAGGGTGAAGGCGAATTAAGAAAGGAAGGGTGAAATCAGAGTTTTTTATTCCGTTTGCCTTGATTTGTTCGTATATACTTTTATCGCGGTTTTCGTATTTGAATTATTCTTTCACCAATTTCCCGCTTACCGTCTGCCCCTCAATCACCACCCTCACCACATACATCCCCGGCGGCAGGGCGCTGACATCTATCTCCTTCTCTTTCCCGCCTGCGGGAATGACCTGCGAATGCCACCTGCGGCCATAGATATCATAGATTTCAAGCGGCATATCGCCTTTATTGTTTTATTCCGACAAGTTCATTGTATGCCAGATTCCGCTGATGCCTGTAACTTCTTATCCTGCTCTCCAGGAGTTCTTTGTTACCAAGAGAATCCGCTCCTGTCATGATCTCCTCCATCATGTAGTCAGCCATCGAATCCCAGCGGTCGTCAAGGGCATTGAGCACTTCATCCATTTTTCGTCACCCCTCCTAACCTCCCCTAAAGGGGAGGGATATTTTTGTGGGGCAAGTGTTTTTTGATCTCAGATAAGACACTTTGGATTTCTGACTTGATCTGATGATTTGTAAAACGCAAGACCGTTATATTCCACTTTTGCATTTCATAGCTTCTGCCTTCATCGTATTCTTTTTTGTCCTTAAGGTCATGAACAGCGCCATCTACTTCAATGACGAGCCGTGCTTCATGGCAATAGAAGTCGGCAATGAATTGATTGATAGGATGTTGGCGTCGAAAATAATAGCCATGAAATTGATTTCTTCGTAATGCGGACCAGAGCATTTTTTCTGCTACTGTCATGTTTCTTCTTAACTCTTTGGCTTTTTCGAAGATTTCGGGTTTTGCGCCGTAAAACATTTCCGGTTCGATTGTCCTTCTTTTGTAAACCATCATGCACTTCTATCCAGATAAGTAATCCTTCTCCCAGTTTTCCAGTTCAATCCCCCTCTCCCGTCTCCCCTAAAGGGGAGAAGCCATGAAAAACAGCTTTTGCAGAACCACTAATATACGAAAGAATATTCAATTCCCAATTATTCCTCCCCTTTAGGGGAGGTTAGGAGGGATTAAGTAATAAACCTCTACTTCGGTGATCGGTAATGGATACTCAGAAGGAGTATCTAATCCCGGTAAACACTGAGATGGAATACGGATGATACTGGATCGAGTGGTCCTTGCGGATGGAGTTCAGCGAATACTTGAACGAGGGATCCAGGTTGATCGAAAGCGACCGGGTGATGTGATAATTCAGGCCCAGTCCGACCTGGCTGTTATAGATCATGGTGGAGAAATCCCCCTCATTGTCAAGGTCAATCTGTTCACCTTCGTAGGTGAACTGAGCTTTGTAGTCTGTCATGATCCCCGGGCTGAGACCGCCGGTCAGGTGAAGCCCAAAACGCCTGTCAAGAAATGAGTAACGCACCAGCAGAGGCAGCTCAAGGTAGGTGAACGTCTGGCGGATATCGGAACTGATATAGACTGCGTCGGTCAGGGAATCGCGCCGGATGGATTGATCCACAAATTCTTCGGGAAGGCTGGAGGTGACGATCTGGATCATACCCGTTGAGGTGGAGGTTTTCAGGAGATCTTTCACTCCTTCCATTTCAAAGGCGATCACATCCTGGTTGACCTGGCCCAGGCTGGAAAGGTACAGCCCGGTCTGAAATTCCCATTTATCTTTCATCTGAACCGAAAGATCCAGACCTCCTGAGTAGGAGTACATGGGCTCTTCAGCATCATTGTAGTAGTTTATATCCGGATTCACGTCGGGCGGCAGCTCTTCGGCATTGATCTGTATATTCCGGTAGGCATAGACAGGGGCGAAACTGCCTCCGATGCTCCACCTGGATGTGGTTGTTTTTTCTTCCGGCCGATCCTCAAAGGTGAAATCGGTCAGCGGTTCGGTCAGGATGTTCTTCTGCTCGGGTTTAGGGAGATCAGGGGCCTGTATTTCCACCGGCACGGGTTCAGTGGATTCATTTTCGGCAGCCAGAGCCGGAGTCTCTTCCTTTTGAATTTCATCTTTTAGCGGAGTGCTGGTTGGGATTTCATCCGTCAGATGCAAGGCAGCGCCTTCCTGCTCAGAAATCTTTACGGCACCGGAAGAAACACCTTGACGTATATCGGTCCTGCTGATAATATCAATCAGTCCTTCGGAAGAAGGAGGGATTACCGTTTGTGTTGGTTCCGCAGGGATGTTGCCGGTGATGCTCATTTCGGGGGCAACAGGCTGGATTGGCTGGTCTGTGGCAGAAATCTGCACCTGGGACAGTGTTTGATCGTCCGGTTGATGGCCTGGAGTGATGAAGGCAAAATAATATCCAGCTGTAAGGGCGATGACCAGCACGGCTGCAGCGGCGGTCCACCGGTACATGACCACACGCCGGTGGCGGCGGGCAGCCAGAAGATCCTCCTCCAGCCTCTTCCATGAGTGGACAGGCGGCTTCTCACGGTATGCTTTAAGCGATTCCGCAAAAAACTGGTCCGGATATGTATGATCGTGCTGCATCTTTTACCTGGCCGTCTTGTTGTCTGTTTGGAAAAACTGCCTGACATTCCGCTGCAATATCGCCCTGGCCCTTGCCAGGTTTGATTTGGAAGTACCCTCCGTAATGCCCAGCATTGTGCTGATCTCTTTGTGGGAGTACCCTTCCACTGCATACAGGTTGAAAACCATCCGGTACCTGGGCGAAAGATCCTGTATCATTCTGACCAGTTCCCTGGTGGAGATCTGACCGATGATGTTCTCCTCCATTACATCTTCCACCGTGTTCTCCACCTCGCTCAGGGGATAGAGATGGCGCTCCTTGCGGAAGCGCTCCAGGGAAGTATTGACCATGATCCTGCGAATCCATCCTTCAAAGGATCCCTGATAGCGGTATGTGTCGATATGCTGGAAGATCTTGAGAAATCCCTCATGCAGCAGGTCCTCCGCTTCCGAATGATCATGGGAATAATACAGGCATACGCCGAACATTTCTTCGGAGTAAAGGTTGAACAGCCTTTCCTGATCCTTGACCTTACCGGCTTTGCACCCTTTTATGATCTCATTCAGGGTTTCTTCGTCCACAGACTAATGTTTCGGCGCTTAATAAAACAAAAATAGCGATTTTTCCTCACAGATTCAAAGAACGGATAACGTTCTAAAGATGAAAAGTCAAAGGATTTGGTTGCGTTGACCGAAGGATATTTTCCTGTAAAAACAAAATATTTTAGCATTCACGCAACCTTTTACTGCCAGGCATCATCTTTTAAATGTTGTGTTAACTGACAGTGCTGATTAAATACTGATGATGTGAAGGAAATGATTTTTACTGTGAAGAGAATAATTCCCCGGCTGATTCATTCAAAGATCGTCATACTGATCCTTATTGTAGCCCTTTTTTTACTGACCATAGCAGCGAGGGATATTATAGGGAAAACAATGATCAATTAGCAGTAAACTTTTTCATGGTTATTTTTTGGTTGTAAGCAAGCGAAGGCAACCGTCACCAAAGCGGTTGCCTTTTCTTATACAGCAATTCCTTTCAGGGCTGAAGCAGCTTAAATCCTATTCCATGCACGTTCAGCAACTCCACCCTGGGATCTTCCTTCAGGTATTTTCTTAACTTGGCGATGTAGACATCCATGCTCCGTGCATTGAAATAGCTGTCATCAAACCATATCTTATTGAGCGCATAACGCCGGTCCAGCACCTCATTCCTGGCTTCGCACAGCAGCTTCAGCAATTCTGCTTCCTTGGAGGTCAGTTTTTGTTCCGATGCTTTCCATTTCAGGATCTGCCTCGGATAGTCAAATTCATAGTCCCCGATGGTAAATACCGTTGTGTCAGGAGCTTTTTCCTTATCCTGCCCCGACCGCCTGAGAATGGCCTGCATCCGGGCCAGCAGCTCTTCCATGCTGAAGGGTTTGGAGATGAAATCATCGGCACCCAGTTCGAATCCTTTCAGCTTGTCTTCAGGCAACGATTTGGCCGTCAGGAAAAGGATCGGTATCTTTTTATCCATGCTTCTGATCTCCTTCACCAGTGAAAAACCGTCTTTCACCGGCATCATGATGTCAATGATGCAGAAATCGAAATTTTCACGCTGATACGCGTTAAATGCCTCTTCTCCATTGACGGTCAAGCGGGTAGGGTATCCCTTTGCCTCAAGATAGGCTTTCAGGATGTTACCCAGGTTCCGGTCATCCTCGGCAAGGAGTACTTTAACTGGAGTAGTGGTCATAGGAATAGGATTATTATAAAATATAAAATACTGAATAATAAATATGAAATATTATGGGTGTGTTGGTAAAAATACGGTAAAAGTGCTACCCTTGCCCTCCTCGCTTTCCAGGCGGATATGGCCCTTATGCTTATCCACGATGGCCTTCACATAGCTCAGCCCCAGTCCGAAGCCCTTGAAATTATGAATATCCCCCTGAGGAACGCGATACAGCTTTTCAAAGATCTTTTTCTGATCCGACTTGCTGATGCCGATCCCGTTATCCCTGAAAGCTATCTCCACCCCTTCCTCCACGTTCCGTGTGCTGACCACGATATGAGGCTTCCTGGGGGAATACTTGTTGGCATTTTCGAGCAGGTTATAGAATACATTCGACAGATGAACTTTATCTGCCTGGATATCGGGCGAAATGGCCTGAAAGTCTCTGGCGATGGTGCCGTCGTTGATCTCCACCTGTATGGCGATGTTGTTGATCACATCGACCAGGATCTTATGGATATCCACCTCTTCGACTGAAAGTTTCAGTTTTCCTTTTTCCAGCACAGCAGTCTGCAGGATCTTTTCTGCCATGATCCCCAGGCGTTTGTTTTCTTCTCCAATGATTTTAATGTAATTATCAGCGATGCCCTCAATGTTTTTTATGTCATTGTCGGATAATGCCTCGCAGGCCAGTGAGATCGTGGATATGGGTGTCTTGAATTCATGGGTCATGTTGTTGATGAAATCCGTTTTCATTCCGGCCAGTTTCTTTTCCCTGATCACCGAGTTAAGGGTCAGGATAAAGGAGACGATGATGACCAGGATAAGAAATACTGAAATGCTGAGCATGCCTGCCATCTGGGTGAGCAGGAAATGTTTTTCCCTTGGGAAATAGATCACCAGGTAGTCGGGAGCTGTGGACGCATCCCCGGGGAAAAGCATGAATCCCAAACTTTTTTCCAGCAGCTCCCTGCTGTAATTTCCCGTTTTTTGCATGACCAGATGGCCGCGGGAGGTGCTGTAGATGCCGTACTCATATTCGGTTACGATACCTTTGGCGGCCAGTTCATTCTGAATGACCGAGTCAAGATGCGCCGGGCTGATCCGCTGTTCAATATCCATGAAATGACGGAACGCATACATATCTTCAAAGACATCGTTGAACAGGGAGGATTTGTTTCGAAGCAATTCGGTCAGGCGTCTACTGGCAGCACTGTCGGAAGGCAGCAGCTGTTCCTGTCCCTTGCCCTGAAGTGATTCCAGCTCCTGGTAATACAAAAGATTGATCGAATCAATGCTGCGGAAGATATCGGAGCCCCGGTTGTAAAAGCTTTCTTTCTTCCGGATCTGGTCGGTCATCTCGCTTTTTTCCAGTTTGTAGATGACCTGGGTGATGGCCTCGTTCACACTCCGGTCGAAGACCAGTTGCTTAACCTTCACGGCATTGTTGATCCAGTACACCTGGATGCTGACCAATCCGATCAATGCCAGGGATATAATGATCGTAATGAGAGCAATGTGCTTCTGTTTCATCCGAAGGTTTTACAGGACTGCAAAAATAGTCACTGATTATCAAAATGTTCGGTTATTTAACAATAATTAACGCTGGCATCTTCTCTTCCGTATGAGCAGATAGGTAACGTTGTTCAGCCTGACTGCGACAGGGCCTGGCAGCCCTGAGATCCGGCAAATTTTATTATTATTGCAGCAGGAAATTGAATGGATTGCCTGTTGATTTCGACGAAAAGATTTTGTATTTTTAAAACGAAAATTTTTAAAACAGAAATGAAGACACTGAGCATCAGCATAGAACATGCTATGGATTTTTTGGGTAAAGGGAGCGTTGAGCAGCTGCAGGGAGACCTGGTAAAGCACCAGCAGTCCCTGGCAGCGAAGACCGGCAGGGGCAACAGCTTCCTGGGCTGGGTGGATTTACCTTCCGGAATCCGGCAGGATTTGATCGCACGTATACTGGAGGATGCTTCAAGGATGAAGGAGATGGCCCGGATCTTCGTGGTAGTGGGCATAGGCGGTTCGTACCTTGGATCCAGGGCCGTCATCGAGGCGCTGACGGATCCTTTTCACAGCCTTGACACGTCAGGAAAGGCACCGCTTGTCGTGTACGCCGGGCATCACATAGGGGAGGATTATCATGCCAGCCTGCTCAGTATCCTGGATCATTACGATTACGGTCTGGCCGTCATCTCCAAGTCGGGTACGACCACCGAACCTGCCATTGCATTCCGCCTGCTGAAAGAACACCTGGAACGGAAATATGGCCGTGAGAATGCCCGCAAAAGGATCATCGCCATCACCGACCGGAAGAAAGGGGCGCTGAAAAAGCTTTCCGATGAGGAAGGGTATTCAGCGTATGAGGTCCCGGATGATATCGGAGGGAGGTACTCGGTGCTGACCCCGGTGGGATTGCTCCCGATCGCCGTGGCGGGTCTCGACATCCGCGGGCTGCTGGCCGGCGCACAGCATATGGAGCGCATCGCTGCAGCCAGCGCACGTATTGAGGAGAATCCGGCTGCCCTCTATGCAGCGGCCAGGCATGCCCTGTACCGGCACGGCAAGGCCATTGAAATCCTTGTCAGCTACCTGCCTTCGCTTGCCTACCTGGCCGAATGGTGGAAACAGCTTTACGGGGAAAGTGAAGGAAAAGAGCACAGGGGACTGTTCCCTGCCAGTGTGAACTTTACCAGCGACCTTCATTCGATGGGGCAGTATATCCAGGACGGGGTCCGCCACCTGTTCGAGACCATGATCCTGGTAAAGCAAACCAACCGGCAGCTGACCATCCCCCGGATCGAAGCTGACCTTGACGGATTGAATTACATTGCAGGTAAAAAGCTGGAAGAAGTGAACAGCAAGGCGGCCCTGGGAACCCTTATGGCCCACGTGGAAGGGCAGGTACCGGTACTGACGCTTGAGGTGGAGCGTCTGGATGAATTCAACCTTGGACAATTGCTCTATTTTTTCGAATATGCCTGCGCATTAAGCGGGTACCTGCTGGGCGTCAATCCTTTTGACCAGCCCGGGGTGGAGGCATATAAGAACAAGATGTTTGCGTTGCTGGGTAAAGAAGGCTATGGTCATTGATGGTCATTCGGTGGTCATTCATGGTCATTCGATAGTTATCTGTAGATATTCGTAGTTATTTATTGCATGCAACTTTAATGAACCATGAAAAATCTGCTGATGAAATACATGGAGGAGCGGTTCAGGGGCGAAGCCCTGCCGCTGACCCCTCAGAAAGCCGGTCCTCTGCCGGTGGTGACCATTTCCAGGGAAACAGGTTGCTCGGGAACGACGGTGGCCGTGAAGCTTGTGCAGCGGCTCAACCAGCTTCAGGCGGGGAGGAAGGATAAAAAGGAATGGAAGGTCATCAATTGCAGGTCCTTTTCCGCCGATGCAATTGCGGAGGTGATCTGTAAGCTGATGGAAACCAAGAATTTAATCAGGGGAGAAAAATAGTGGATTTTTCAGAATTGATCAGTTTAAGGCAGAGTGTTCGCCGTTTCGACGATCGTGCCGTTGAAGAGGAAAAGCTCATGAAATGCCTCAATGCTGCCCGGCTGGCACCGTCTGCCAGCAATTCCCAGCCCTGGTCGTTCATTGTGGTGGATGAACCTGAGCTGAGGACACTTGTGGCACACTCGACCTATTCGACGATCGTCGTTTTCAACCGGTTTGTTCTCCATGCGCCTGTCATTGTCGCCATCATCCTGGAGAAACCCAGAATCATCACCGAGGTGGGCATACGGCTCAAACACAAAGAATGGCCATTGATCGACATAGGTATTACGGCCGAACATTTGTGTCTCCAGGCAGCAGAGCTGGGACTTGGTACCTGCATGCTGGGATGGTTTGATGAAAAGAAGGTAAAGGAGCTGCTGCACATACCGGCAGATAAAAACGTTGCGTTGCTGATCGCACTGGGGTATCCAGTACCGGGTTATACGCTGAGGAAAAAGAAAAGAAAGGATATGGAAAAGATCTGCTGGTACAACCGGTATGGAGGCCATTGAATCCTGATCACCCAAAGTGCTCCGGCAGAATCAGGGCACAGGGAATGACCAGGATTCAGGACGAATGAGTGGGAAACTGCAGATTTAGCATTTATTTAACACATAAATGTGACCAACTTTTGTGATGTTAACTGTATCTTTGAACTCATATTCATATCAGCAAACCGATGTTTCACTAAAAAGATGAATCCATGAAAAAATTACTGGTTTTTCTGATCGGAGTATTTTTCCTTTCGGGTTGTGCCATTGTAAAAGCACCACTCACAGGATTTATTTATTCGGATGTAAAGGCTCCCTTTGCCGTTACCAGCAATACAGGTGCGGATAGAGTAGGCTCTGCCGAAGCAACTTCCATCCTCGGGATAGTCGCCTTGGGTGACGCCAGCATTGAAGCGGCTGCCAAGTCGGCTGGCATCACTAAGATCCATCATGTGGATGAACATGTGACTGGTATCCTTGGGATTTATGCCAAGTACAAAGTAGTGGTATATGGCGAATAATACGAAAGAGGGAGTGCACCGGGGTGCATTCCCTCTTTTTTTTAACAGGGGATTGTACCTGGCCATTCTTTCATTTCTGGTAATTTTTACGACTTCTTTTACCGTTTCAGGTCAAAAGATTTCAAAGTATTACACGGCTGCACTCATTGACAGCGGAATGCTTTATTTTATCTTCCCGCTGGACGATTTTGTGGATGATGTTTCAAAAAACCGCCTGATCTTCGATATCAGCTATTTATCGAGCAGGGACTCAGCAACGGTCAATTTTTCCTATTTTCTTTCATCAGCGCATCCTGCAAAGGCGCTGACCTTCAAGGCAGGAGACCGGGTTACCGAATGTACTCCAATGAAGTTGTTCATGGATGTCGAAAACCATCAAAAGTGGCATCACCGATTCACCACCACCATTTATTTGTCGGATCTGGAGCAGTTCTTCCAGTCTGTCATGCCCCCTGAAATCATTATTGTCACAGACGATAGTCTTTACACGTACAGGATTAAAAAGCATCACTGGCAAAAGCAGGGCAGTATCGTAATGTCCATCCTTCAAATGATCGGTGCTAATTCATAAGGAAGATTCCTCTACCTTTGTTTCGTTCAATTTCTAAACAATTTCTGAGATGAAAAAAGCATTACTGATGGTCATGGTCATGACCGTGACAGCTATGTGGCTGGGTTGCCAGCAGCCAAAACCAACGGAAAAGCCGGCTTCCGGTCCGGTCATGTTCATTTCCGGTGATCACCGTTCAGGGATCATCGATACACTGATCCGTGCATATGGTGAATCGAATCGCTTTCGTATTGAGCGCGGAGTCAAGCAGGTAGCGTCCCTCTGGCGGGAATCAGACGGAACAGCGGATGATTTCCGGAATTTCTGCACGCAACACTTCATTGGTAAGGAAGAGGATCTGGAGGTGCTTTTCACCAAACTCTCCCGGTATCTGGAAGTCATCAATGGCAATTTTGGTAAAATGATCCTTCAGCTCAACGAGCCCCTGGATCTGGATGTTGGAAAACTGACGGCCATTGACGAAATGTTTGGAGCGTTCAATCCGGCGTCTCATGTAAACGAAGATTTTTATGCCAATAAAATTGCCTTCATTGTTGCCCTGAATTTTCCATTCTATTCGCTGAAAGAGAAGACGGACATGGGAGTGGAATGGACGCGCCAGCAATGGGCCTATGCCCGGATGGGTGATCTTTTCACATCGCGTGTTCCCCCTGAACTTTATCAGGCTTTATACAAGGCAGGCACAGAGTCGAACACCTATATCCAGTCCTACAATATTTATATGGGAAAACTGGTGGATTCAGCCATGAATACGTTGTTTCCCGCGGATTTACGCCTGATCACCCACTGGGGGCTGCGGGATGAACTCAAAGCCCATTACAACGAGGGGACCGGGCTGGTCAAACAGCAGATGATCTACCAGGTCATGAAGCGGATCATTGACCAGACGATCCCGGTGGAGGTCATTGATAAAAATGATTACCAGTGGGATCCGTACCTGAATAAGGTGTACAAGGATGGTCAGACGGTCACATTCAAAAGTGAACCGGATATGCGGTATGCGTACTGGCTGAACAATTTCAAGGCCATGAAGGCTATTGATCCGTATCAGCCCAATTATCCGAATTATGTGGACAGGAATTTTGAGCTTGAGATGGAGATCCCCTATGCCGATGTAGAGAAAATGTTCGTGGATTTCATTTCATCGCCTGTCATCCGTGATGTCGGCAGGCTGATCAGGGAGCGGCTGGGTAGAAACCTGCAGCCTTTTGATATCTGGTACAGCGGATTCAAGTCGCGCAGCAGTCTTTCGGAGGAAGAGCTCAACAGGATCGTCAATGCAAAATATCCATCCAGGGAGGCCTTTGAAAAGGACCTGCCCAACATCCTGATGAAAGTTGGCTTTACGCCCGAGAAGGCTGCAGATATCGCGTCGAAGATCCAGGTGGATGCTTCACGGGGGATCGGTCATGCGGCGGGTGCGGAGATGAAGTCGGAAAAAGCGCATCTCAGGACCCGGATCGGGCCGCAGGGTATGAATTACAAAGGTTACAACATTGCCACCCACGAGTTTGGACATAATGTGGAACAGACCCTCTCGCTCCAGGATGTTGACTATTATCTTCTGAATGGCGTTCCCAACACGGCTTTTACCGAAGCACTGGCTTTCATGTTCCAGAAGCGTGACCTGGAACTGCTGGGAATAAAGGACGATGATCCTGACAGGGATAAGATGCTGGCGCTGGACAATGCATGGGCAGCCTATGAGATCATGGGCGTTTCGCTGGTCGACATGTACACCTGGCGGTGGATGTACGCGCACCCGGATGCCACACCAGTACAGTTGAAAGAAGCTGTGATCACGATTGCCAAAGATATCTGGAATAAATACTATGCGGATGTGTTTGGGATGCAGGATGAGCCCATCCTTGCGATTTACTCCCATATGATCTATCGGACGATTTACCTGCCTGCCTACCCGGTGGGTCACCTGATTGATTTTCAGCTGGAGCAGCATATGAAGGGCAAAAATTTCGCTGATGAGGTCCAGCGTATCTATACCCAGGGCACGGTGGTTCCCCAGGTATGGATGCGGCAGGCAGTGGGGAGCGGGATATCGGGTAAGGCCACTTTGGATGCGGCAGCCGCGGCTGTGGTAAGCGTCGACTGACGCAAAATCCAAAATCCATGATCCAAAATCCAAACAAATTCCAAGACCAAAATTCCAAGGCCTGACAATGTGTTGGAATTTGAATGTTGGGATTTTTTTGGATTTTGGACCTTGGAATTTGGGATTTTTATATGTAAGCGATGTCCTTTTTTTCCTCTCATATTGGTGAATTCTCGGCGTTAGCCACAGCTCTCTTCTGGACTGTCACTGCTTTAGCCTTCGAGGCGGCCAGCAAGCGTGTCGGATCGCTTGCCGTCAACCTGATCCGGCTGGTTTTGGCCTTTGTTTTCCTGTCCGTTGTCAATTTTATCACCAGGGGGATGGCATTTCCCCTGGATGCTTCAGGCCATGCCTGGTTCTGGCTGATCTTATCCGGTATTGTCGGCCTGGTGATGGGCGATTTGATGCTGTTTGAATCCTACACCATCATCGGAGCCCGCATTGCGATGCTGGTGATGACCCTGGTGCCGCCTATCACGGCCCTGGTGGGATGGATCATTCTGGGCGAGGTACTGAGTCTGATGAATTTTCTGGGCATGCTCCTGACCCTCGGCGGCATTGGTATGGCCATCTTTGGCAGGCCGGGCAAAGGAGAGAAGATCCACATCCGTCATCCTGTCAAGGGACTGTTACTGGCCTTCGGAGGAGCTGTCGGACAGGCGGTGGGGCTGGTGCTGAGCAAGTTTGGTATGAACGATTACAATGCCTTTTCAGCCACCCAGATACGGGTGCTGGCCGGAGCCGTTGGATTTGGCCTGGTCATCCTGGCGATGAAAAAGGGTTACCGGGTGGCGCGGGCTGTACAGGAAAAAAAGGGGATGCGGCTAATCCTCCTGGGCTCCGTCTTCGGCCCTTTTCTGGGCATCTCTTTTTCATTGCTGGCCGTTCAGCATACCTCCACCGGCATTGCTTCGACCATCATGGCGATCGTACCGGTGTTCATCATCCTTCCCTCCATCCTTATTTTCAAAGAAAGGTTCACCTGGAAAGAAATCCTCGGGGCGTTCGTGTCGGTGGGAGGAGTTGTGCTGTTTTTTGTTTGATCACAGAACATACGAACATACGAAGTGGAAGTAGAACTGGAAGGCGAAGGAGAATTACGATTAGAAGGAAGAAATCTGATTTTTTCCTTCTGATCGTAGATCAACTTCTACTTAACCTTCTACCTCGCCTTCGTATGTTCGTATGTTGGATATTCAATCAAGTAGCAGCTCCTCAATGACTCCCGGGAAATAGGTGTACTCGAGCTGATGCACCTTGCGGGCAAGGCTCTCGGGCGTGTCGCCGGGCTCCACTGCGCAGCGCGCCTGAAAGATGATCTGGCCGGAATCGTAGATCTCGTTGACGTAGTGGATAGTGATGCCCGATTCTGTGTCTCCCGAACGGATCACCGCCTCATGAACGACCGAACCGTAAAAGCCTTTTCCGCCGTACTTAGGCAGCAGGGCTGGATGGATGTTGATGATCCGGTTGGGATAGGCTTTCAGGATATGATCAGGGACCAGCCAGAGGAATCCAGCAAGGACGATCAGGGAAATCCGGTTCTCTTTTAGAATGTTCAACACATCTTCAGTCTGATAGAACTGGCGGCGATTGAACACAAAGGTCGGGATGCCGAATTTCTCTGCCCGTTTCACGACATAGGCATCCGGTCTGTTGGTCAGGATGAGTCTGATGCAAACCTGCGGACTTCCTTTAAAGTACGAAGCGATGTTCTCGGCGTTGGTGCCACTGCCGGAGGCAAAGATGGCTATATTCTTCATGATCAGGGGGATGTTTCCCGCCGCAATGTAACAATTTCGTTGGAAAAATGGCTGTTTTTTTTGTTTTGAGCTTTAAAATTACTTTCTTTGCACCCAATTAACCAAAACCAGTAAACATATGTCAGACATTGCATCGAGAGTAAAAGCTATCATCGTTGATAAGCTGGGTGTTGACGAGAACGAAGTAACACCCGAAGCCAGTTTCACCAATGATCTTGGTGCTGATTCGCTGGACACCGTGGAGTTGATCATGGAATTTGAAAAGGAGTTCAATATTGCCATCCCTGACGATCAGGCAGAAAAGATCGGCACGGTTGGCGATGCGATCAAGTACATCGAAGATAATACCAAATAATTGGTACATGGAATTAAGACGAGTTGTAATAACCGGACTTGGTTCACTAACCCCGTTAGGCAATACCCTCCAGGAATACTGGGAAGGATTGGTTAACGGGGTTAGTGGCGCTGAGTTGATCACCCGTTTTGACACGTCAAAATTCAAGACCAGGTTTGCCTGTACGCTGAAAGGCTACGATCCGCTGAATTATTTCGACAGGAAGGATGTCAGGAAATTCGATGCCTGCACACAATATGGATTGATCAGTGCCGATCAGGCGATCAGGGATTCGGGTCTGGATCTGGAAAAGATCGACACGACGCGTACCGGGGTGATATGGGGTTCGGGGATCGGGGGACTGGATACTTTCCTGGAGGAGATTATGGCGTTTGGAAGAGGAGATGGCACGCCCCGGTTCAGCCCGTTTTTTATTCCTAAAATGATCGCTGATATTACTGCCGGCCATATTTCCATCAAATATGGATTCCGGGGACCCAATTTTACCACGGTTTCGGCATGTGCTTCTGCTGCCAATGCACTGGTGGATGCCATGAATTATATCCGGCTCGGGAAAGCGGATATCTTTGTCACGGGCGGAAGCGAAGCGGCAGTGAATGAAGCCGGCGTGGGTGGTTTTAATTCGATGCATGCCATCTCCACACGCAATGAGGATTTCAAAACAGCCTCCAGGCCCTTTGATAAGGACAGGGATGGCTTTGTCCTGGGAGAAGGCAGCGGAGCACTGGTTTTCGAGGAACTGCAGCATGCCCTGCGCCGCGGAGCCCGCATCTATGCCGAAATCATCGGTGGCGGCCTGTCGGGCGATGCCTACCACATGACCTCTCCCCACCCGGAGGGACTGGGAGCGTACCTCTCCATGAAAACTGCACTGGATGACGCGGGACTCAATCCGGAGGAGATCGATCATATCAATACCCATGGCACTTCTACCCCTCTGAATGATATCACGGAACCCAGGGGAATTGTCAGACTCTTTGGCGAGCATGCCTACAAGATCAGCATCAATTCCACCAAATCCATGACCGGTCACCTGCTGGGAGCTGCCGGCGCCATTGAGGCCATCGCAGCCATCCTGGCCATTTACAATAATATCGTACCTCCTACTATCAACCATTTCACTGATGATCCTGAGATCGACAACAAACTGGATTTCACCTACCATACTGCGGTAAAACGAATGGTACGAACAGCCCTGAGCAATACGTTCGGCTTTGGCGGACATAACGTCTCGATCGTATTCAGGAAATATCAGGACTAAGTTTTTCGACTCTTGAAGAAGCTCAAACCTGTAAAAGCATATCTCTCCCAGGAAAAGGACCTTTACGACGCCATTTATTCCATCTTTGGCTTTTATCCCGGTAACATTTTCCTGTACAAGCTTGCCTTCCGTCATAAATCGGCAGCGGTAGAACTTTTTAACGGAACCAAGATCAGCAATGAGCGGCTGGAATTTCTGGGCGACGCCGTGCTCAGCCTCGTGACGGCCGATTACCTGTTCAAGAAATTCCCCTTCAAGGACGAAGGATTCCTCACTGAAATGAGATCCAAAATGGTGAGCAGGGCACAGTTGAACGGCCTGTCGTTGACACTGGGACTGGATCACCTGATCGAGACCAGCTTTTCTACCAGCTCAACGCAGTCAGGTTCAATGCTCGGGGATGCCCTGGAAGCATTCCTGGGTGCGGTTTACATCGATAAAGGATATGAATTCACCCAAAAGATCATTATATCCTCGATCATTAAACATCATATGGATATCAATGAGCTGGAAACCCATGAGTTGAATTTCAAGAGCAAGCTGCTCGAATGGACCCAGAAATCAAAAAAAACGCTGGAATTCCGGGTTACCGAAGAAACCGGATCCAGCCATAAAAAACGATATGTGGTGGAAGCAGTGGTGGATCAGGTAGTGGCGGGTACGGGAACAGGATTCTCCATCAAGGCGGCCGAACAAAGTGCCGCCGAACAAGCGTGCACTAAAATCTTCCAGAGCAATCCCTTGCTTGTGGACGAATAAAGGATATGGCAAAAAAACACAATCTTGAGATTCCGAGGGAACACGAATGGCCTGTTTTTGTGGGCATCGCCTGCAGGTCAAGGGATTATCAGCTGTGTTTCCACATCAACAAAAAGCTGGACCTGCACCTGAAGAAGCTGCCTGATTTTACGATCCTGCTGCCGGGGAAAACAGAAACCTCCTGTTATTCGTTATATCGCCACCAGGATCTGAGCCGCCGGCTGGATTATCTCCTGTTGTCGAATCATCACCCTGATTCCAAGCTGATGCCCGAGTTCAAACAAACGGACTATTTCCTGCTGGTGTCGGGTGAGACGACAGCCAATGAAACCGAGCACCTCATAAGGATGCTCAGGGATGTGCCGGGTGTACTACTGGCATACTACCTGGATCTATCCAAAAGCAAACACCTCGACCTGATCCTGGCCGACCTGGAGATCCATATCCTGGAAACAGAAAAAAAAGGATAACTCCCGCTTCTTACCCGTTATCCTGCTATTGCTCCACAGGCTGCAGTTCCGGTGTCTTCACGGGAACCTCCACCTTAACAGGGGGCAGTGGCCGTTTTGGCTTGAGGATGGTCATCTCTTCGATGATCCGGTGCGCTCCGGCATATTTATCAATAATGAACAGTACATACCGGATGTCGACACTGATGGTGCGCTGGAGTTCGGGCTCAAAGGCGATATCCCCGCTCATGGCCTCCCAGTTCCCGTCGAAAGCCAGACCGATCAGCTCTCCGTTGCCGTTGATGACCGGCGAACCGGAATTGCCGCCTGTGATGTCATTATTGGATATGAAACAGGTGTACATCTCCCCTTTTTCCCCGTAAGGACCGAAGTCACGTTTTGCGTACAGCTCTTTCAGCTTGTCGGGCACCACAAATTCCCAGTTGGAAGGATCTTCCTTTTCCATGACGCCGTCGAGGCTGGTGCGGAAGTCATAATGCACGGCATCGGCCGGATAATAATCCAGTACCTGGCCGTATGTAAGTCGCATGGTGAAGTTGGCATCCGGGTAGAAGACCCTGTCCTTCTGCATCAGCCGCAATCCCTCCATGTAAAGCCTGCGCGCCCTGGTCAGCGTCGTATTCTGGTCATCCACCTCCGCCATCTTTAATCTGTAAAAATCAAAAAACGGTTGCATGAACGTGAAGACCGGATCTTTTTCGAGGCTCCGGGCAGTGGGTTTGTTCAGGAAAGCTTCTGTCCTGGCCTGATCAGCAAAAATGGTCTTTTCGAACGTTTTGGCGGCACAGGTGCAGAAATCGCCCTTGTACTTCGTATAGAACTCATCGATCACCGGAGGATGGAAGGATGCCGGAATATCGGAATAGAACAGGTCAAGCATGGCGGCAAAAAGCTTTTGGTCGGTGGAAGCCTGGTAGTCTTTGAAGAAGCGGGCGCTCTGTTTTTTAAGGGATCCCGTCATCTGGTCCACTTTTTTCTGATCGGGCTCCTTGTTACCCAGTTCTTTATAAAGGTCCGAAAAATTGCGGGCGAAGCTGACGATCTCACATCCCCTGAAAATTGCCTCGTTGCAATAGATCCTGAAATAGTCGTAGGGTTTGAGGGCCTCATAGGCTTTTTCCATATCACCCAGCACATTTCCGAACCTTGACTGCAGTTCGGGAGAGGAAGCTGCCCACTGTGTGAATCCGGTTTCCGTGGCGCTCTTTTTTTCAGCCACGTTCAGGCGTTTCAGACCTTTCGTCTGGCCAATGTAATATTTCCAGTAATTGGAGGTGCCGGCATATTTGCTGGCATATTTGATCCGTATGGCAGGATCTGCATCCATATCAACGCGCATGATATCCAGCTTCTTCTGGCGGATCCTGACCACAGCGGGATTATTCTGGTCCATGGCTTCCTCCACGCCCCAGGAGGTCATGTACCGGTCGGTGCTGCCCGGGTAGCCCAGGATCATGGCGAAGTCGCCCTTTTTGACGCCATCGGTGGAGACGGGCAGGTAATACCTGGGTTTGAGAGGTATATTGTTTTTGGAATAAGGAGCCGGTTTCCCGTCGGTGCCGGTGTATACCCTGAACAGGGAAAAGTCGCCGGTGTGGCGGGGCCACATCCAGTTATCCGTGTCGGCCCCGAATTTCCCGATGGAGGAGGGAGGAGCGCCCACAAGCCTCACATCCGTGAATGTTTCGTAAACGAACAGGTAGAATTCGTTGCCAAAATAAAAACTCCTCACGGATGCATTGTAGTTTGTTCCGGCCGTAGCCTGCGCCTCGATTTCTTTGGAAATTTTACGTACGGCTTCCTCACGCTCTGTCTCAGTCATCTTATCGTTAAGATTGGCCAGTACCTGCTGGCTGACATCTTCGATGCGGATCAGGAACTGTGCGGTGAGGCCTTCGTTGGGAAGCTCTTCCTCCAGGGAGCCTGCCCAGAAACCATCGGTAAGGTAATCATGATCCACCGTGCTGTGTGACTGGATGGACCCATAACCGCAGTGATGATTGGTGAGTACCAGTCCCTGTTCGGAAATGATCTCACCGGTGCACCCCCGGCCGAAGATGATGATGGCGTCTTTAAGGCTGGAGTGGTTGACACTGTAGATCTCTTCGGCTGTCAGGTTCAGGCCCATCTCCTGCATGTCCACATAATTCAGGCGTTCGATCAGCAGGGGAAGCCACATGCCCTCATCGGCAAACAGGGAAGGGATACGGAAGATGGCCACCAGGAACAGACTTAATGCAAAACGTTTCATACAATAATTGATTTGGTTGTTAAATATATTTTTCTCCTTTCATGTCACGGACATCGTTCACAAACTGCCGGATCTTCTGTTCATCCGCTTTCCGGCAGATGAGAAGGATCCCCTCTGATTCCACCACGATATAATCATCGAGGCCCTGGATCACGGCCAGTTTGTCATCGGGCAGGTGGATCACACAGTGCTGTGTGTCGTAGGTCATCACCTGGCTGCCGATCACCGAATTACCCTGTTCGTCCTTTGGGCGATGTTCGTACAGGGATCCCCAGGTTCCAAGGTCCGACCAGCCGAAATCCGAAGCAAGGACAAACACATTGTCGGCTTTTTCCATGATGCCGTAATCGATGCTGATGTTCTTGCAGACGGCATACGCTTTCCGGATAAAATCCTGTTCAGCCTTTGTGCCGTATCTGTCTTCACCCTGCTGGAAGATGGAATCCACTTCTTCCAGGTACCGGTGAAACGCATCCAGGATACTGTCCATCGACCAGATAAATATGCCTGAGTTCCAAAGGAATTCGCCACTCTGGAGGAAGAACTTCGCCATTTCAAGTTCAGGTTTTTCGGTGAAGGTCTTTACTTTTTTCATTCTCAGGTCGGCCGGATAGGGTATGGATTCGACGAACTGAATATAGCCATAGCCCGTATCCGGGCGGTTTGGTTTAATCCCCAGGGTGATCAGCCAGGGATTTTTTTCGGCGGCAGCCAGGGCAGAGCCGATCACCTCCAGGAAGACATCCTCTTTCAGGATGATATGATCGGAGGGTGCTACCACCATGGTCGCATTCGGATTGATCTGCCGGATCCGGTAATTGGCATAGGCGATGCATGGGGCTGTGTTGCGCCGGGTAGGCTCACTCAGCACCTGATTTTCCTGGAGGCCTGGTATCTGATTCAATACCAGCTCTTTATATATGTCGCTGGTAACGATGAAGATATTCGTCCTGGGGCATATCTTTTCAAAGCGCTCAAATGTATGCTGCAGAAGCGTTTTCCCTGTACCGAGGATGTCGATGAACTGTTTTGGGTGGGATGTTTTGCTGACGGGCCAGAAGCGGGATCCGACTCCGCCGGCCATAATGACGCAGAAGTAATTTTCGTTCATGCCGGTAAAAGGTTAAGAGGCATCGGTAAATGACACCGGTCACAAAATTAACAAACAAACCAATCCGATAAGGAATTAGCGATCCGTATATAAGCAGGAGGGGGAAAGATCATATGGGAACGTATGTGGATCCAGACAGCAACGGCAATCGTATTTCTCATATTTTTTTTTCAGCTTTTTGTATTCTTTGCTTTTGCTGTTGTAATATTTTTTACCTGAGGAACAACCGGCAGAAAGGATGGATACAGCCAGGATGGTCAGGATAACCAGGGGAATCCGTATTTTCATTACTTTAACCACAAAGGAACACCAAGGTTTTCACTAAGGTACACAAAGGACTTTCGATGCAGCCAGTCTTCTGTGAAAATTACTGGTCGCGGTCAGTCATTTCTGAAATAATCGCTAAATTAGCAGAAATATTTTAAAGGTGAAAGTTTTTTCTCAGCTTGGTGAGTATCTGCTTTTCCTGCGCCAGGTGTTTACCAGGCCCGACAAGTTCCGGATTTTTCACCAGCAGGCGGTCAAAGAGGTAGAGAGCATCGGATTGGAATCGCTCTGGATCGTATCGATCATCTCTATTTTCATGGGCGCCGTGGCCACCATCCAGATGGCATTTAATATTGATACGCCGCTCATTCCTAAATATACCATTGGTTTTGCCACGCGCCAGACCATTATCCTCGAATTTTCGCCAACCATGATCAGCCTGATCCTGGCAGGGAAAGTTGGCTCCAAGATCGCTTCTGAGATTGGTACCATGAGGGTTACCGAACAAATAGACGCCATGGAGATCATGGGTGTGAATCCGGCCAACTACCTGATCCTTCCCAAGATCGCTGCAGCAGTTTTCATCAATCCGGTCCTGATCATCATCAGCATAGTGCTGGCCCTGATGGGCGGGTGGATCGTAGGCACCGCCACCAGCCTGGTGACTTCCACGGATTATATCCTGGGTCTTCGTTCCTGGTACCAGTCCTATGATGTCTTCTATGCCCTGATCAAAACAGTCGTGTTTGCCTTTCTTATTACCTCCATTTCAGGGTTTTATGGATATATTACACGCGGAGGAGCTGAGGATGTGGGTAAGGCCAGCACCAAGGCGGTGGTGCAGAGCAGCATTTTCATCATCCTGTTCAACCTGATCCTGACCCAGTTACTGTTAAATGATTGAGGTCAATCACATATCCAAGCAGTTTGACGGGAAGCAGGTCCTTCAGGATATTACCACACGTTTTATCAGGGGAAAGAACAATCTGATCATCGGGCAGAGCGGTTCGGGAAAAACGGTGTTGTTAAAATGCATCATCGGGCTTTACATCATTGATGAGGGTGATATCCTGTTTGAGGGCAAGAGCCTCATGGAAATGGACCCTGCCAGCCGGAAAAATCTCCGGAAGGAGTTTGGCACACTGTTCCAGGGGGGTGCATTGTTCAGTTCGCTCACTGTGGAGGAAAACGTAATGTTTCCCCTGACCATGAATACTGCCATGGATCGCGAGGAAAAGCTGGAGCGGGTGAATTTCTGCCTGAAAAGGGTCAGGCTTGAAAATGCCAACAAGCTCTATCCATCACAGCTCAGTGGTGGTATGACCAAGCGCGTTGCTATTGCCCGGGCCATTTCACTCAACCCAAAGTACCTCTTCTGCGACGAGCCCAATTCCGGTCTTGATCCGAGTACGGCCAACGTGATTGATAAACTCATCAATGAGATCACGGAGGAATACCAGATCACCACCATCGTGAATACCCATGATATGAATTCGGTCATGGAGATCGGTGACCAGGTGGCCTTTATCTATCAGGGACAACTGTGGTGGGAAGGCAGCCGCAACGATATCCTCCAATCCAGCAACAAGGAGCTGAACGATTTTGTTTTTGCCACCGAGCTTACAAAAAAACTTAAACATAAGTCCGCATGAATGCGCTGGATTTCATCCTCCTCATTCCTCTGCTTTTCATGGCTTACCGTGGTTTTTCAAAAGGCCTGATCATCAGCCTTGCCACACTGGTTGCTCTCATCCTGGGGATTTGGGCGGGTATCCGGTTCAATGAACTGGCGGCTGGATTTGTTGGTCAGATCATCCACACCGACGCCAGGTTCCTGCCTGCTATCACTTTTACGGTTATCTTCATCCTGATCCTGGTGATCGTTCATCTTTTGGGTAAAATGCTGGAGAAACTGGTCGACCTGATCGCACTGGGCTGGATCAACAAACTGCTGGGGGGCCTGTTCGGCATCTTCAAGGCGGCTCTGCTTCTCAGCGTTCTGCTGTACATCATCTCGATCTTCGATCCGCATGAAAAACTGATCACTGCTACCACCAAAGAGAACTCATTCCTTTACAGACCAGTTGCTTCGCTTGTTCCGCGAATGCTTACGTTGTTTAAACTGGATACGGGTAAATGGAATTTATACCCCAATAGCTGCCACTCCTGGCAACACTTTTCCTTCCATATATTCCAGCATAGCTCCCCCACCCGTGGAGACATAGCTTACCCTGTCGGCCAGGTGGTATTTGTTGATGGCGGCAACCGAGTCACCGCCGCCGATCAGGCTGTAGGCTCCTTTTTGGGTGACGTCAGCAATGGATTCTGCAATAAAGCGGGTTCCATTCTCGAAGTTTGGCATCTCAAAAACACCCATCGGGCCGTTCCAGAGAATGGTGGATGATTGGTGAATGATCTCGGCGAAGTTCTTCATGGTTTCCGGCCCGATATCCATTCCCATCCAGCCATCAGGTACCTGATCAGCCTGAACGGTCCTGCGCTCTGCCTCGTTGTTGAATTCGCTGGCCGCAACGGTATCCACGGGGATCATCAGGTTGACCCCCAGTTCCTTAGCCCTGTACAATGCACTTTTGGCCACGTCCAGCAGGTCCTCTTCCACCAGTGAATTCCCGATCCGGCCTCCCATGGCCCTGATGAAAGTGAACATCATCCCGCCTCCAATGATCAGGTTATCCACCTTATCCATCAGATGGTTGATGATCTCGATCTTACCTGACACCTTTGCGCCTCCCAGGACAGCTGTGAACGGATGCTTTGCCGATACCAGCACGTTGTTGATACTGGTCACTTCGTTGGCCATCAGGTAACCGAACATTTTTCTGTCGGGGAAGAAGCCGGCGATGATGGCTGTGGAAGCATGGGCACGGTGGGCTGAACCGAAGGCATCGTTCACATACACATCACCCAGCCTGGCCAGCTTACCGGCAAACTCTTCATTTCCTTTGGTCTCTTCTTTATGAAAACGCAGGTTCTCAAGCAAAAGCACATCTCCCGGCCGCAGACCGGCCGCTTTTTCTGCCGCCTGATCCCCGATGCAGTCATCTGCAAACTGAACAGGGGTGTGAAGTACCTGCGAAAGATACCCGAGAAGATGCTTCAGCGAAAATTTCTCTTCCGGCCCTTCTTTGGGGCGCCCCAGGTGCGACATCAATATGACGGATCCACCGTCGCTGAGTATTTTCCGCAGCGTGGGCAGCGACGCATCGATGCGGGTGGTGTCGGTGATCCGGAACTGTTCATCGAGCGGTACGTTATAATCAACCCTGACCAGGGCTTTTTTATCTTTGAAGTGATAAGAATCTACGGTTTTCATGGATCAAGAGATTTTGTTCTTTAAAAAGGGGTACAAAGATAGATTTTTATCTTCTCTGTTGAATGATTTCGCTAAATTTGCCTTACTTCAATTCTCTCATCATGAAGAAGTATCAGGGTAACCTAAATTCCAAGCTTCCGCAGACCGGAACCTCCATTTTCGCAGTGATGACCCGGATGGCCAAAGAGAGGGAAGCGATCAACCTGTCGCAGGGATTTCCCGATTTTCCCATCCAGGGATCCCTGATCGATCTGGTCACCAAATACATGAAGCTTGGCTTTAATCAGTATGCACCCATGGAAGGTGTTCCGGAGCTGAGAGAAATGATTGCCCATAAGGTCAGGAAAATATATCATGCCGCCTACCATCCCGAAAAAGAGATCACGATCACGGCCGGGGCCACCCAGGCCCTTTATACGGCCATATCTGCATTCGTCAGGGACGAGGATGAGGTCATCGTCTTTGAACCTGCCTATGATTCCTATGCACCATCTGTCAGAATAAACGGCGGGATGATAAAATACTCGGAACTGATCTATCCCGACTACCACATCGACTGGGAAAAACTGCCGCAACTGATCAGCTCCCGCACGAAGATGATCATTCTGAACTCTCCCCATAATCCGACAGGTGCCGTCATTAAGCCGGAAGACCTCCAAAAACTGGAAAAGCTGATCCGGAACCGGGACATCCTGATTCTCAGCGATGAAGTGTACGAGCACATCATTTTTGACGGGATCCGGCATGAAAGCATCTGCCTCTACCCTGAACTGGCAGCCCGCACCCTGGTCGTGGGTTCATTCGGTAAGATCTTTCAAACCACAGGGTGGAAGATCGGTTTTGTACTGGCCCCGGAAAATCTGATGGCTGAGTTCAGGAAGGTGCACCAGTTCATCGTATTTACCTGCAATGCACCAGTGCAATACGCGTTTGCTGAATTTTTAAAGGACGAGAACAATTATAAGTACCTGTCTGAGTTTTTTCAGGCCAAACGGAATTATTTTGTGGAACTGGTACGTGATAGCCGCTTTGAAGTCATTCCCTCCTTTGGAACCTACTTCCAGCTGCTCAGCTACCGGAACATCACCGATGAAAAGGATAAGCTTTATGCCGAGCGTCTGATCAACGAACACGGCCTGGCTTCCATCCCTGTATCTTCCTTTTACCATGATCAGAAAGACAACAAGGTACTTCGTTTTTGCTTTGCCAAAGCCGATGAAACCCTGGAAAAAGCAGCCAAGATCCTATGCAAGATATAACACTGACCCTTTTCCAGGCTGACCTGGCATGGGGAGACAAACAAACCAACCTGCTCAGGTTTTCCAAAAAATTCCGGCAGATCCCCCAAAACACCGACATCATTGTACTGCCTGAAATGTTCACTACGGCATTCGTGATCGAACCCGAAGAATACGCTGAAGCAATGGACGGTCCCACCATGAAGTGGCTGAGGGAACACAGCGCCCGGTACCAGGCGGTGATCACCGGAAGCATCATTATCAATGAAAATGGCCGGTATTTCAATCGCATGATCTGGATGAAGCCTGACGGACAATTCGACTTCTATGACAAGCGGCATCTTTTCACCTTTGGCGGTGAGCATCTTCAATTCTCCAGGGGAAACCTGGCCCCTGTGTTCGAATACAAGGGCTGGAAATTCAAGCCGCTGATCTGTTATGACCTGCGGTTCCCTGTGTGGTGCAAAAACCGGTTACAGGAACGACAGTATGCGTATGACGTGCTGATCGACATTGCCAGCTGGCCGGATGCCCGCAGGAACGCCTGGAATATTTTCCTGGCATCGCGTGCCATCGAGAATATTGCCTATGCAGTGGGAGTCAACCGCGTGGGGAGGGATGGGAAGGGGCTGACTTTTTCAGGCGATACCTCTGTCACTGACCCCCATGGAAATACGGTGATCGCCACTGAGACGTATAAAGAGGCACTGATCACTGCCACACTTTCGTTCAGCGAACTGACCCATGTCAGGGAGCGTTTTGGATTTGGAAAGGACTGGGACGGCTTTCAGATATCGGATATATGATGAACCGATTTTTGATTTGGGATGTAAAAACAGGATTTAAGAGATGGAGCCTTTGAGAAGGTCAGGATTAAAAGAGAGACAAAAACATTTTCATTTATATTTATAGATTCACGTTAGCTGATATTGCTTTTCATGCCGATACAAATTTCAGCGGTCATTATCACGCTCAATGAAGAACGGAACATTGCCCGTTGCCTTGAATCCCTGTGGGGTATCGCCGATGAGATCATCGTGGTTGATTCTTTTTCCACCGACCGGACCCGGTCAATATGCGAAGAGTACGGAGCACGATTCTTTCAGCGGGCTTTTGACGGGTATTCCAGCCAGAAGAACTACGGCATCTCTCAGGCGAGCTATCCTTATATTCTTTCTCTGGATGCGGATGAGGCGCTGACCGAATGTTTGAAAAAGGACCTGATGCGGGTGAAGGAACAGGGCACCCACGACGGGTACCGCATGCGCAGGACAGCCAATTATTGCGGAACATGGATCCGGCATGGGGGCTGGTACCCTGATATCAAGCTCAGGCTCTTCGACAGGAGCAAAGGAACCTGGTCGGCTCACCTTGTCCATGAAGAAGTGGTCATGACGGAAGGATCCAGCATCGCCATGCTGAAAGGCAACCTGCTGCACTACACCTATTATTCCATCCATGAACATGTCCTTCAGTCGGACCGGTACTCGACGCTGGCGGCTGAAGAGCTTTACCGAAAAGGTGCTTCTCAGGCGCTTCCCTGGATGATCGTGAAGCCCTGTACCCGTTTCATCAGAGATTATCTTTTCCGGCTCGGATTCCTGGACGGCTTCCACGGATTTATCATTGCCCGCATCACGGCATATGCAGTGATGCTAAAATATGCTAAATTGCATGCTCTAAAAAAGGGAACGTCTCCCCTCACCAAATAAAGGTTGAACCACTTATGGAGGAATGGCTAGTAATTGCAAACCCAAATGCCGGCAGGCGGAAAGCGGAAAAGGACTGGAAACAGATCTCCTCCCTTCTCATAAAATATGACATTCCCTTTAAAAGTGTGTTCACCGAACACAGGGATCATGCGGTCAAACTTGCCAGGAAGTACATCGAGGCAGGATTTAAAAAGATCATCGTCGTAGGCGGGGATGGTACGTTCAATGAAACGGTCAACGGGGTGTTTGGGCAGCAGCGGTTTCCCCCGGAGGAAATCACACTGGGGATGATACCTGTGGGAACCGGTAACGATTGGGCCCGGATGTTCCACATTCCTTTCCAGTATAAAGGTGCCATCAAGATCATCAGGAACGAGCAGACCTATCTCCAGGATGTGGGAAAGGTGAACTATTTCAACTCGGATCATCCCGTCGTAAGGTATTTTGTGAATATGACCGGTATGGGATACGATGCCATGGTGGCCCAAAAGACCAACAAGCAGAAGGAAAAAGGCAAAGGAGGTCCTTTTTCCTACATGCTCAATATTTTTACCAGCCTTTTTTCCTTTAAGAATGTACGTTACGAGATCACCATCGACGATCAGAGGATCCGCGGAGATGTATTCAGCATGAATGTCGGGATCTGTAAATATAACGGCGGGGGGATGATGCAGCTGCCCTTTGCAGACCCTGCCGACGGACTGCTTGATGTCACCGTGATCAACAAAGTGGGGCGCTTCACCATTATCCGCAATGTCAGGAACCTGTACGACGGCTCGTTTGTGAAGATCCCGCAGGTTAAGACCTACCAGGGCAGGACCGTCACAGTGGAATCGGTGCGTAAAATGTACCTGGAAGCCGATGGGGAATCACTGGGCCACAGTCCTTTCCGATTTGAGGTGATACCCCGCAGCCTGAAGGTCATCATTGGCGGATTGCCGTGATGAATGCCTCCGGCAAACGGGTCACTTTTTTCCGGTCATAATCAAAAGCGATCAACCGGGTTCTGCCATTGAGAACCTCAGCACCATCAGGGATTCGCCGTATGGAATAAACCAGCTCGAAGGAGGAAGTAGTCACCTCGGCAATGGCCACATCCGCCAACAGCTCATCGTGCAGGAAGATCTCCCTCCGGAAATATACATGGGCCTCGCTCAGAATGATCCCTGCCCTGTCGCCGATATATTTTTCAGAGAAACCAAGGGACTCGAGAAACCGGATGCGGGCATCCTGAAAAAGGAGCAAAGCGGCTTCATTGCCCATGTGTCCTCCATAGTTGATGTCGCCGATCCGAACTTCAAACCGGGCGATATTTTCCCTGGAAAGCCACATCACACTCCGAAGTAGAATGCTCCGTAGTAGACCGGATTGATGCAGATCACGGGAATGGCAGCTTCGTTGAAGATCAGTTTTTCACTCCAGCTGCTGTTGTTGAAATCCGGATGATCAGGCCGGCTGTCGGTCATCATCATGATGGCATCGGCATTCTTCGCCACGGCAAAATTGATGAGCTGCTGCTCGTAATGTGCCTCTTTCGCGGCTTCATGCACTTCAAAGGGAACGCTGTGCTTTTCAAATTCACCGATAATCTGACTTGTGACGATCTCGATCTGGTTCCGTGCTACCACTTCGGTCGTCCTTTGTTTGTAGATCAGTATTTTATATCCCGTCATCCGGCTCAAACCAACTGCATACTGCGTCTGCTGCCGTGACTCGATGAAATTATTCACCGGGAAAATGACGTGCTGGTAGGCCGACAGGGAAGAGTTCTGCTGAATGACCACTACGGCTACAGGTGCCTGCGATACGACTTTGAAGGCATAGCTGCCCAGAAGGTACTGTAATCCTTTTTTCCCATGGGTTCCCAGCACCATCAGGCTGGCCTGTACATCATCCGCCACCCGGTTGATCACATCAAAGATGCTTCCCTCCCTGGCCGTATAGGATACTTTGACCTTATAGTTATGTTCTATATTTTTTTTAATGGTCTCCAGCCGCTCGATGATCGTTTCCAGACCTTTGTGTTCTTTTCTCAGTGCGTTTTTGGTCCTGGAAGTGATCACATGAAGAAGGGTAATGCTGAAATTCATCTTTTGACCCATGTCTGCGGCATATTCAATGGCTTTCTGGCAGGTTTCCGAAAAGTCGGTCGGAACAAGGATCAGACCTGTTGGTTTTGTGCTCATTTATTGTGTTTTAATGGTTATTCTGGTATGATTTGGCAAAGATAAGGTGAAAATAGCACTCAGTTCACTCAATGAAATTCTTTTGGGGCATTTTTGTGTTTTCCCGGATGGCCGTTTTTGCCTTTTCACCGAATTGCCGCAACTGATCAACGATCTCGGGAAACCTGGCAGAGACATCCGAACGTTCCTGGGGATCCATATCGAGTTGATAGAGCTCAAATTCGCCCAGTGCTTGCGCCCCGGGTACAGATCCTGAGGGAACGGCCAGTTTCCAGTTTTTGTACCTGATGCTCATGAGCATCCCATCCGGCTCAAATCCGAAATACAGCAGATGTAACGGTTCTTTTTGCCTTCCAGTCATCAGTGGCAGCAGATCCTTTCCATCAAGGATCCTCCCGGCGGGTAATGACACCCCTGCAGCAGCAGCCCATGTCGGAAGGAGATCCAGTCCGGAAGCGATCGCACCAATGGTCGTATTACCTGGGATGGTACCGGGCCAGCTGACAATGCACGGGATCCGCATACCGCCTTCGTACCTCGATTGGTCCCTTCCTCCCCTGAAAGAGCGTGTACGGCTGGTATCCACTCGTGCAAAGTTGCCGTAACAGGCCTCCAGCTCTTTATTCCGGACGGTCTGGGGTCCGTTGGCGGATGAAAAGACCACGAGTGTCGTTTGTTCGATGCCCAGCTCCTTTAAGGTAGCCAGAATAGCTCCCACTGTTTGATCAAGAAATCCAACGGCATCGCCGTAGGGCCCTGCTGTGCTTTCCCCTTCAAATCCCGGTGGCACGAACCAGGGAATATGAGTTTCGATGGGGGAATAGTACAGGTAAAACGGTTTGTTCTCCCTGACGGCATCCCGTATGAAACGGCAGGCTTCCCGACGGAAAAGGGCTGGCAATCCTGCCAGATCCTGAAGGTTGCAATGCTCAGTGGTCAATGTATCCCTGATGAGAGGAATTTCAGGATATTCCAGTGAGCCGGTGCCAGCCGCCCGCTCGGGTCCCAGGTCATGGGAATAGGGTATCCCGAGGAAATGATCGAAGCCGTGGTTCACAGGGAGGAACCTGGTGCGATGACCAAGCTGCCAGGATCCGATGATCCCGGTTGTATATCCTTTTGATCTCAGAAGCTGTGCAATGGTGATTTCCGATGCCGGATTCAAACCGGTCTGTGAATCCGGCGTGAGCATGGGCAAGCCTTTTCCATTGTTCAGCCGCGGTGCATACCTTCCCGTAAGGATGGCGGCCCTGGTGGCTGCTCCTGAACCGTGCGGGGCATAAAAGCCCGTAAAACGTGCGCCTTCTGATGCGAGCTGATCAAGATAGGGTGTCTGGATATCTTTGGCCCCGTAACAACCGATATCGTCGTAGCCTATATCATCAGCCAGGATATGGATGATGTTGGGCAGGATCCCTGTACCGGCAGGTTGGGGTATCGCACTGAATGCTGCCAGGAACATCCAGAGCAGAAAAATTATTTTAATCCTTGTCCGGTATATCATGATCATTAAATAAAGAATGGAAAAATTTATCCTGGACAAAGATAAGAACAGGACAGATGAATTTCATATCTTTAACTATTCAAATCACGGGGGAATTTTTTACTCCATGAGGGCATCCTTACTGCTCATAGGTATTGTATTATCCGTGCCGCTGATGCTAAGGTCGCAAACCGGTTGCGGACAGATGACGCTGGAGGGGGGTCAGGAATATTATGAGACTGGCCGTTTTGAAGAGTTGATCAGTCTGATCGAGCCATGCCTGAAAAGTGGATTTTCCGATGAAGAAAAGAAACAGGCTTACCGGCTGCTGGCTTTATCCTACATGGCCAAGGATGACCCCGTCACGTCCAGGTCCATGATCGAAGAGATCCTCAGGCTGGATCCTTTTTACACTCCAAATGTATTATTTGATCCACCCCGTTACGTACAGATCGTGGAGACGATACGGAAGCCTGTCACCAGTCTGGTGACCGCCTCCAAACAGGTGGAATCCCTCAAGGAATCCCCTGTTCCCGTCACGGTGATCACCGGAGAGATGATCCTTTTCAGCGGAGCGCGCGACCTGAAGGAATTGCTTGCCTTTTATGTACCTGGCATGACCGCCGTGGAGGACCAGAATGAGCTGAACATTGCCATGCGGGGGGTATATGGCTCATCCCAGCAGAAGATACTCGTCATGCTCGACGGTCACCGGCTCAATTCCCGTGCTTACTCTGAGGCCAATCCCGACTTCAGCATCTCGCTGGAAAAGATCAAACAAATCGAGGTGCTGCGCGGGCCGGCATCCTCCCTGTATGGCAACGTGGCGTTGACTTCCGTGATCAACATCATCTCCAAAAGCGGCCAGGATGTGGACGGGTGCTCTTTTTCTGCAGGCATGGGGAATTACGGGCAGATGAAAGCCTCTCTGCTGTATGGAAAGCAGTTCGACCGTAAGAACGGTCTGGTGGTCTGGGGTAATTATTACCGGTCGGAAGGGGAAGAGGTATATGTGCCTGCTGAGGAAGATCATTCTCCACATCCGGTGGATGGGTACGCCCATGTGGGTGCTTTCAAGGATAAGCCCGCCTATGATGCCGGCTTCTCTTTTCATTCGGACTACCTGTCCATCATGGGAAATGTAAGGTATGCCAAGCTGGTGGAGCCTTTTTCGGGCGGGGGGCTCACGGGAGAAACCTACGATTATGATGAGTACCGGACCTTCAACGGAGCCGGCCCTGGTCTGGGTTCCGGATCAGCCCACAGCGAGGTGAAGTACGACAGAAGCATGAAAGGCGGCTGGGAGATCATGGGCAATATCGATCTTGACCTGAACAACATCAGTGTCATCATCGTGAGTGATCCTTCCCTTGGCAGGGCAGGCAGGGTGAGCTGGAATGAGTACAGTTACGGGGGCACCTTGCAGGTGAGGAAGGATTATACCCTGAAGTCCGTTGGTAAAGGAAATCTTCTTGCTGGTTTTCAGCTCGACGGGATGGATCTTTATGATAGTAATTACCTTATCGGGGATGACGGAGAAGTGGATACCGTGGTTGACTCCAACGCCGAACCCGTTCTTGAGAGGGGTTATGAGACGATCTATTCCGGTTTTGTCCAGGTGAAGCAATGGTTGGGCAAGAAGTTCATCCTGAACATGGGCGGTCGCTATGATTACAAACAACGGCACAAAGGAAATGAGGTGACCAATTTCAGTCCCCGCCTATCCGTCATTTACCTGCCTGCGGAAACCTTCGCCCTGAAGGCATCCTTCGCCAGGTCGTTCGTCGACGCCCCGTACTGGTACCGATACAATTCGCTTCCGAGTTACAAGGGCTCGGAGAACCTCTTGCCGGAGCATCTTACATCACTGCAGCTCACTGCTGATCTCAGTGCAATGGATAGTAAAATGGAACTGGAGGGGAATATGTTTTACAATCACCTGAAGGATTTTATATACCGGGATCCGGAGGCCACCGGCGATGAGCCGCGCTACCGTAACGCCGGCAGCCTGGAGTCGGTCGGACTGGAAGGCAGCGTGAAATATGCCCTTGATCCGCTGCGCATTCATGCCAACGTCACCTGGCAGTATGCGCTTGACGCTGAAGATTACGGGGTGACAGGCAGCCGGATCCACGACGTGCCCCAGTGGCAGGCAAACCTTCTCCTCGATTTCAATCCTGTGTACAGACACTTCAGGAACCTGTGGTTCAATATGACGCTGCGGTATATCGGATCGCAGCTTTCCCCTGTCACGAATACTTACCTGAATGGCCAGCCTTTCAATGATCCCGGCAATGACGTGGATGATGTCTTTCTGGTGAATGTAGGCGTCCGGGTGGAGAAACTCCGGGATTTTTCGCTGGATGCACGCATTTACAATCTTTTTGGCACTTCCTCCACACAGGGTGGAAGTACGGTGTTTCCTTACCCGCAGGAGGGGAGATGGTGGAAAGTGGAGGTGGGGTACTGGTTCTGAGGCACGGAGTGTTTACCATGGTGGGAGAACCTTTTTTTAGCCATTTCATTATTGAAAATAAAAATCTTCATACATTTGCAGTCCTTTTTAAGTTACTAGTTACAAGTTGCAAGCCACAAGCTTGTTTTCAGAAACCAGTAACCTGAAACCTGAAACTTGCAACGTGTAACCTGAATCATTTTGATACTAAGTATAAAATCGTGACCTATGGCAGTTATCTCAAAAATCAGAAAACAGTCGACGTTATTGATCATTATCATTGGTGTTGCCCTGGCTTCCTTTATACTCGGCGATTTTTTAAATCCCCGGAAGAGCAAGTTAGCACAGCAATCGGTGAACATTGGTGTGGTGGACGGAGTAGAGATCACCGGCAAGGAATTCAACAATAAGGTGGAAGAAAATCTCGAAGTGCAGCGCCAGAACAGTCAGTCGGAAAATGTGACCAGTGAGCAGGCCTTCAGCATCCGCCAGTCGGTTTGGGATGAACTGGTCAGCGGGATCATCATGGGAAAACAGTACGACAGACTGGGGCTGGGCGTTTCGGTTGACGAACTGGATGATCAGATACGCGGACCTGAACCTCACAGCTATATCATGCAGAACTTCAGGGATCCCAACACAGGTACCTACGATCCGCAAACCGTTACCAATTTCCTCCAGAATTTCAACCAGCTGGATCCTTCGATCCAACAACGTTATATGATGCTGGAGAAGATGATCAAGGATGACAGGGCACGAACCAAATACAATAATCTGGTCGGATTGGGATATTATGTGCCCACCGTATTTGCACAAAAGGATTACGAAGAAAAGAACACCAGGGCGACGGTGAGGATCACCGGATTGAAATATACATCCATGCCCGATACAGCGGTTTCCCTTACGGAAGCTGATTATCAGAAATATTATGATGAACACAGGGGTGAGTTCAAACAGGAGCCTTCAGTGGACCTTGATTATGTCGTATTTGAGGTGCTGCCTTCCATGGAAGACCGGAAGGTGCAGGCAGATGAAATTACAAAGGCCTATAAGGATTTTCAGAATGCATTGAATATTCCATCCTTTGTCAATTCCTATTCCGATGTCCGCTACGACAGTTCCTGGTTCGGCCAGGGCAAGCTCCCGGTCCGTATCGATTCAACGATGTTCAATTCTCCGGTCGGGACATTTTATCCTCCCTATCTGGAGAATGATACCTATTACATGGCCAGGCTGATGGATGTTCAGATGCGTTCTGACTCACTTCGTGCCAGCCATGTGCTGATCGCTTACCAGGGTGCCCAGGGAGCCGCCGAATCGATCACACGAACCAAGGAACAGGCTGATAGAAAAGCCGACAGTTTGATGAACGTGGTAAAGAACGCTGTGGAAAGGTTTTCTTTTTACGCCCGTGAATTTTCGGATGATCCCTCTGCAGAACAAAATGGAGGTGATCTTGACTGGTTTGCCGATGGCGCCATGGTACCTGCCTTCAATAAGGCTGTACTCGATGGAAAAGTGGGCGACATCGTGAAGGCGGAAACCCCATTTGGATACCATATCATTTATATTACCGGCAAAAAAGATCCTGTGAAAAAGGTCAGGGTAGCGCTGGTCACCCGCAAGGTTGAGCCTAGCAAAGAAACCTACCAGCAGGTATTTCTTACCGCCAGCGATTTTGCCACCCGTAACAACACACGGGAGGAATTTGACAGGGCTGTGGTCGACCAGGGTCTGAACAAGCGGACGGCTGATAACCAGGGGATCATGTCCAATTCCATACCGGGTATCGAATTTCCACGCCAGATCCTTTTCTGGGCATTCAACGAGAAGACAGAGGAAGGTAATGTATCACAGGTGTACGATATGGGTAAAAGCTGTGTGGTGGCCCTGCTGAAAAAACGCTACGAAAAAGGTGATGCCACCCTGGAAGCTGTGAAGACCAGAATAGAACCGCTTGTCAAACGTGAGAAAAAAGCGGAGATCCTGATCGGCCGGGTGCAGCAGGCCGTCAACCAGAGCAAGGATATCAGCACCATTGCCCGTCAGCTGAATGCCAAAGTGGATACCCTCCAGAATATTAATTTCGGATCTACCAATTTACCGGCTGGATATGGACCTGAGAAAGATGTGATCGGGAGGATATTCGCCATGAATCAGGGCCAGACGGAAGGTCCCATAAAAGGCACTCAGGGTGTGTATGTGGTGACTGTGGATGCCTTTGATAAACCGGCCGTCCTCTCTGACTATTCCCAACAAAAGAAAACGCTCTTCAATGCTGTAAAGGGAAGGGCCGGAAGGGATGCCTACAGTGCCCTTCTTGAACACTCCGACCTGGAAGATAACCGGATCAAATTTTACTAAAAGAAAAAGTGCGCGCCAGGAGGCGCGCACTTTTTCTTTATATCAACTCCAGCCGTTTACTATCCAGTTTTATAAAAATAAACAACAGGATCGTGAATGCCCATAAGCAGGAACCTCCGTAACTGAGAAAAGGCAGGGGAATGCCTATGACCGGAGTAACTCCAATCGTCATTCCGATATTGATCATGAAATGGGTGAACAGAATGGAGGCCACCCCGTACCCATAAATCCTGCTGAACGAGGTTCGCTGTCGTTCAGCTTTCAGAATGATCCGCACAATAAGCCAGACATAGAGGGCTACCACAAGCGTGCTGCCCAAAAATCCCCACTCTTCCCCAACGGTGCAGAAAATGAAATCGGTGCTCTGCTCCGGAACGAAATCGAATTTGGTCTGGGTGCCCTGAAGAAATCCTTTTCCAAAAAAACCACCCGATCCAATGGCAATTTTCGACTGGTTCACGTTATAACCAATTCCCCTGGGGTCATCTTCAATACCCAGCAGGACATTCAGCCTGTTTTGCTGATGCGGTTCCAGCACATGATCGAACACAAAATCAACCGCAAAGACATAACCAATGGCCAGAACCAGCAGGGCGACGATGAAAAGGATGCGTTTCAGGGTCCGGCCACGGCGTTTGACAAAGATCGCGATGATGGCAATCCCCGCCAGGATACCGATCAGTAAGAGCCTGTCGAGCCAGAGACTCAGGATCGACAGAATAACGAGGCACAATCCTGTCAGCATTACTTTACTGGATATTCCCTCCCTGAACAGGACAATGATAAATCCAATGAACATCAGGGCCGTACCGGTATCGTTTTCCAGCAGGATCAGTGCAATGGGAACACCAATGATCAGTGCTGTGTTCATCTGGGTGCGGAAGCTTTTCAGGTTGATGTCCATGGTACCCAGGTACCTTGCCAGGGCCAGTGCCGTGGCCACTTTAGCAAATTCTGATGGCTGGATGGAAAAGGATCCCAGCTGAAACCATGCTTTTGCACCCGAAATGGTCGTACCCAGAAACAAAACAGCCACCAGGATGATCAGCATGGACAGGTAGATGATGAACGAAAAGGCGTTATAGAATTTGGCGTCCACTACCAGGGCAAACAACGCCAGCGCCATGGAGGTCACGATCCAGACCAGCTGCCTGCCGTAATTCTGGCTGAGATCAAAGATGCTCCGGTGCTCCTCATTATAGACAGCAGCGTAGATATTGATCCAGCCGATCAGCACCAGTGCCAGGTACAGGCCTGCCATGACCCAGTCGATATTGTAGAATATGTTTTGTTCTCTCCGCACTATGGATTGATCAGATTGCTGTTTACCATGTTTTCTTCCACATTCAGTCGTTTGACTTCACCGTTGATGTATTTTTCGATCATCAGTGTTGCAATAGGAGCTGCCCACGTGGCCCCGAAGCCGCTGTTTTCCACCACTACTGCCACTGCGATCCTGGGATTGTCTTTCGGGGCAAAGGATACGAAGATGGAGTGGTCCTTCCCGTGGGGATTTTCCGCCGTTCCTGTCTTCCCGCAAATGGCAATGTCTTCCAACCGGTACCAGCGTCCCGTCCCTTCCGGTCCGTCCATCACCCTGCTCATCCCTTCCACCACTACCTGGCAGTTGACCGGACTGATCGTGGTCACGACTTTTTCCCTGAACTCCGGATCGGGAATCGAATCATTGATGGACCGGATCAGGTGAGGCTTGTAATAGTATCCCCTGTTGGCAATGATGGATGCGAAATTGGCCAGCTGCAAAGGAGTGGCCAGGATCTCTCCCTGCCCGATGGAAAGGGAGCGGATGGTCATCGCCCGCCAGCCGTTTTTACCGTAATATTTATCGTAATAATCCGGAAGCGGGATAAAACCCTTGCTTTCGTTGAACAGATCCGAATTGAAACGGGTCCCGAAACCAAAGCTCAGCGCATGCTTCCGCCATATATTATACGCATCGTGTATGTCGCTCCGGCTGACCATGATCGACCGGAATGTCTGCCAGAAATAGGGATTGCATGATATCTCGATGGCACGGTACATATTGAGCGGCGTGGAGTGGTAATGGCTGCACTTGATGGGTGCCGTGGCAGTACCCTGACAGTAATAAGAGGTAGAGGGTGTGCTTATACCTTCCTGGAGAGCAACAAGGGCATTGAGCGATTTGAAGGTGGATCCCGGGGGATAGGTGGCCGACAGTGCCCGGTTGAACAGGGGCTGCAATGAGTCGTCGGAAAGCATTTGATAATTGGCGCTTCGAATCCTGCCGACCAGCAGGTTGGGATCGTAGGAGGGAGAAGAGACCAGAGCCAGTATTTCTCCTGTGGAGGGTTCGATGGCTACGATGCTTCCCTTTTTGTTCGTCATCAGGCGCTCACCGTAAGCCTGAAGCTTTGCATCTATGGAAATGTAAATATCCTGACCTTTTACGGCGCTCGAGTCGAATCTACCTTCCTGAAATGAGCCTTTTTCACGTCCGAATACGTCGACCAGTACCCGTTTGACACCCTTTTGTCCCCGTAAATATTCTTCATACGAATTCTCCAGGCCACTGATCCCGATATAGTCACCGGATTTATAATAAGAATTTGAATCAATGGTACTCCGGTCCACCTCACCGATGTAACCCAATGTATGGGCTGCTATGCGGGTCGGGTAATAGCGCAGGGTACGCGACTGGACATAAAATCCCGGGAACTTGTGAAGTTTTTCCTTGAAAAAGCTGAAGGATTCTTTGGAGATCTGTTTCTCAAAAATTGAAGCCTTGCGCATTGAATAGTTCTTCGCTTTCACCAGCCGGTCTTTGATCTCTGCCCTGTCAAGCCCGATCAGCTGACTGAACTCCAGGGTGTCGAAGGCAGTAACCTGGGAAGGAATGACCATCAGGTCGAATGCGGCTTCGTTGTAGACCAGCAACTCCCCGTGGCGGTCATAGACCAGTCCCCTGGCGGGATACTGGGTGATCACCCTGACGACATTGTTTTGCGCCGACAGAAGATAGCTTTTATCAATGATCTGGATATAAAACAGCCTGCCAATGAAGACCACCCCTACCAGCAGGATAAGGCCGATGATGATGAGTTTGCGTTGTTCATCCTGGGCTTTCATAAGAGGTGATCAATCCCTGGAAAACAGGGTTGATTCCTGCAAAAATAGCGCATTAAATGGTTATTCTATGGACTGTTTCATAATAAAAAAAACCAGGAACCAAAGGGATCCTGGTTTTTTCTATTCCGGGCAAAAGACCTCAGGAAATCTTGATCTCCCTGGCCGGTTTTTCCTTCGCTTCTTCCTTCTTTGGGATGGTGATGGTCAGGATTCCTTCGTTATAACTGGCAGTGATCTGGTCAGCAGCCACTGTCATGGGGAGGGTGAAGGATCGTGTGAACGAGCTGTAGCTGAATTCTCTCCTCATGAAACGGCTGTCCTTCTCTTCCTGCTTTTCTTCTTTTTCTGAAGAAATGGTCAGCACATTGTTCTCCACCTGGATCCTGTAATCCTTTTTCGTGAGACCGGGTGCTGCAATTTCCAGCTTGAAATCCTCTTTTGCCTCCAGAATGTTGACAGCAGGCATGCTGATACCGGTTTTGTCTTCAAAGAGATCGGACAGAAAATCCCTGCCGAAAAACTCGTCCACAAAACCCGGAACGAATGATTTACGTCTGATTACTGGTAACATAGCTTGGTCCTCCTATAATTTGATGGTGATTTTTAGTTGACTATCCCGACCATTCAAATTTTGTACCGACGGAAAAATAAAGGGAAAATGAGAATTATTATGCCATTATGGCATAAAAAGAGGGATATAAAAGAAGAAATACTGCCAAAATGGCGCTTTCAGTGATGTTCCGGGCGCATCTGGGGGAAAAAGATCACATCCTGGATGGAGGGCGAGTTGGTCATGATCATGGCCAGGCGATCGATGCCGATCCCGAGGCCTGCGGTGGGTGGCATGCCAAACTCAAGGGCGCGGAGGAAATCCTCGTCCAGCACCATGTATTCTTCATCTCCCCGTTTTGCCAGTTCCTTCTGGGCCTCAAAGCGGAGCCGCTGATCAATGGGATCGTTCAGCTCGGAAAAGGCATTACAGATCTCCTTGCCATTGCAGATGGCCTCAAAACGTTCGACGAGACCTTCCTGTGAGCGGTGTTTTTTGGCCAGGGGCGACATTTCCACAGGGTAGTCCATGATGAAAGTCGGCTGTATGAGGTTGGGCTCGCATGTTTCGCTGAAGATGGCATCGATCAGCTTCCCCTTGCCCATGGAGGCATCGGTCTCGATGCCGAGCTTCCGCGACAAGGCAGTCAGGGTTGCTTCATCCATCCCCGAGATATCTTCCCCGGTATATTTCCGGATGACTTCATACATGGTATACCTTTTCCAGGGACGTTTGAAATCAATGACATGGTCACCCACCTTAACCTTCGGAGAATCGTGTATATCCATGGCAATCCGTTCAACCATTTCCTCCACAAGGTCCATCATCCACTGATAGTCCTTATAGGCCACATACAGTTCCATCTGCGTAAATTCAGGATTATGGAACCGGTCCATGCCTTCATTTCGAAAATCCTTTGAAAATTCATAGACTCCATCATAGCCACCCACGATCAGCCGTTTGAGGTAAAGCTCGTCGGCTATACGGAGGTACAGGGTCATATCGAGTGAGTTGTGATGTGTGGTGAAAGGCCGTGCTGCAGCACCTCCGTACAGAGGCTGAAGGATGGGGGTTTCCACTTCCAGGTAGCCTTTGTCGTTCAGAAAGTTTCTCATCGAATCCACAAGCCGGGTCCGTTTACGGAAAGTTTCCCTGACCTGCGGGTTCACGATCAGGTCAAGATAGCGCTGACGATAACGTTGTTCAGGATCTGTGTAGGCGTCGAATACCTGGTCGTCCTTCTCTTTCACGATGGGCAACGGCCGGAGTGATTTGCTGAGCACTTTCATTTCACGGACGTGAACGGTGATCTCACCCATGTGGGTGATGAACACAAATCCTTTTATACCGATGATATCTCCAATATCCAGGAGGCGTTTAAATACGGTATTGTATAAGGTTTTATCTTCTCCCGGGCAGATGTCATCACGCCGGATGTAGAATTGCATCCTGCCCGTGGCATCCTGGATCTCGGCAAACGAAGCTGCCCCCATGATGCGGCGGCTCATGATCCTCCCGGCCAGGCTAACGTCCTGATAGATTGACTGGTCACCGGGAAACTTTTCAAGGATTTCCGCTGTGGTGGCATTTACTTCAAAACCTTCCGCGGGATACGGATCGATTCCAAGCTGGATAAGTTCTTTTAACGAGTTCCGGCGGATGATCTCCTGTTCTTTGAGTTCTTCGGGCATATAGGTAAAATTTTGCCAAAATTACGGAAATCAGCAATTGAATTTCATTATCGAACATATAAGACTAAAAAACCGCACACATTCCAAGCGCGAGGATTATAATAAGCACCTGTTAATCAATATATTATGTCGATGGCATAGGTTTTGTAACTCTCTGTTTCCTGTTCTAAAAAACATCTCACCATGAAAGCACCCTTACCCTTCGGAAGAATTCTCTATGTCCTGCTTATCTTAACACTCGGATGTTTACTGCCTCAGGCTTCTGCTCAACTTTTCGAGGACCGGTCCCCCCTGGACGGTACCGGTGCACGATTCGATCGAAGCCATATTTTCCCGGTACAGACTGTGCGGGACCAGGATCCTGAGATCTCGGATATGATCGCTCAGATCAATTCGGATAGTGTGCGATCGGTGATCAGGGGACTGCAGGATTTCGGGACCCGATTTCTGATGCTGGACAGCCGGAAAGAGGTGGCTGAATGGCTGGCTGACCGGTTCACCTCCTATGGGTATACGGATGTAAAGATAGATTCCTTTCTTTGTTACGTGAACTGGGGAGGGATCTATGTTGACACCAACATCCAGTACAATGTGATCGCCTCCCTGACCGGTGCCAGTGCACCCGGCGAAGAGTACGTGATCGGAGGCCATTATGACTCCTTCAGTTACCCTGATCCTTATCAGGCTGCCCCCGGCGCCAACGACAACGGGTCGGCTGTGGCGGCCACCATGGAAATAGCCAGGATCATGAAACTGAACGGATATCAGCCTGAAGCCACGATCCGTTTCATTCTGTTTGCCGCGGAGGAACTGGGGTTGTTCGGCTCCCGCTACCAGGCAGAAACAGCAAGGACAAACGGCACCGATATTCGTTTCATGTACAATATGGACATGATCTCCAATAATCCAGATAACCTGGAGGAGGTGACCATTTACCGGTACACAGGCTTTGATTGGGCTGCTTACCTTGCAGCTGATCTGATGGAACGGTACACCTCCCTGGATGTGTACCTGCCTGAAGGCATCAACACGGGATCCGATTCCTATCCGTACTGGCTCTGGGGATTTCCTTCGATGTACGTGGAAGAAAGGGATTTCAGCCCGCACTGGCATCAGTTATCCGACACCCTTGGCAACTGCAATATTGAGTATTGCACTGAGATCACACGCGGGGCATGTGCTCTTCTAATGGAAGAGCAGTCGCTGCCGTATCCCAGGGATGTCTATGCTCTTTCTTCTCCCGAGGGCGTTACGATCCACTGGGCTTCAACCCAGAATGCCAATGTGGCAGGGTATAACATCTATCGCTCAGAAACATCCGGTGCCGGATTTGAAAAGATCAATTCCTCGCCGGTCAATCAAAATGAATATGCAGACGAGGATGTGCCAGCCGGAGTTGACTATTATTACCTTGTCACGACGGTCAATGAAGAGATGGAAGAAAGCCTGCCCTCGCCCGAAGTGAACGGGGCCCGGTTTGCTTTCAGCGAGACACTGCTGGTGATCAATTCATTGACAAACAATGAAACCACTCCCGACAGCATTTACCAGTTCTATGATGCCATCCTCCAGGGTATCCCTTATGAATGGTTCGACCTGAACCTGTTGCAGCCACTTACTTTGGGGAGGATGTCATCCCATCGTCATATTTTGTGGCTCGGCAATACGGCAGATTACAGCCTGAACCTGAGGCCGTCGTACTCCGATATGGCCAATTTTTTCCTGAACGGGGGAAATATGCTGGTGAGTGCCTTCAATCCCTGCCGGCTCCTGGAGAATGTAACTACCTATCCCATGCAATATCCGGAAGGATCGCTGTTGCACGAAGTGTTCAAGGTGGATTCGGTCAGGCGTGTTGCCAACAGCATGATGTTCCAGGCTTATCCCGATGAAGGAGGCTATGATACCCTTCGGGTGGATAGCGAAAAATATACACATCCCAATTTCCCCGGACAGATCTATAATATTGACGTATTTGTGCCCTCCACCGAAGCTTCGGTCATTTACCGGTTCGATTCCTACTACAATCCTTCCACGCCTATGGGAGCCCAGCAGGACAAACCGATTGGACTGGAATACATGGGCGATGATTTCAAGACCATTCTTCTGAGTTTCCCTCTGTATTACATGGATACTGCCGATGCTGCTGAATTCATTCATTATGTCATGGAAGAGAAATTCAATATGATCATTGGAGTTCCCGAAAATGAGGATGAGGCAGGCGATCGATCGCTGACAGTATATCCCAATCCATTCTCAGGATCAGCAAGGTTTACGTTTAGCGTCATCAAACCAGACCTCGTTGAGCTCTCCATCTATGATCTGCAGGGAAGAAAAGTCACTACCATTATATCGGAACAGTTGCCTTCTGGTGAAGCTACCTATGACTGGAATGCTGACGGACTGGCCCGTGGAATTTACATTGCCCGGATACAAATCGGGCAAAAGATTGCTGTGAAAAAGCTGGTGGTGCTTTAAGGACTTCTCCCCCGACTTCTCCTTTCACCTCTACCTGGGTAATCGGTAATGGAATTTAACTACCTTTGCCGCTATGGCAAACAACGAGGAACTTTTCAAGAAAATCATCGCCCATGCCAAGGAGTATGGGTTTGTATTCCCGTCGAGCGAGATCTACGACGGACTGGGAGCCGTATATGATTACGGACAGTATGGCGTTGAGCTGAAGAACAACATCAAGAACTACTGGTGGAAAGCCATGGTGCAGTACCATGAGAACATTGTGGGGCTGGATGCGGCCATCTTTATGCACCCAACTGTATGGAAAGCATCAGGGCATGTGGATGCATTCAGCGATCCCATGATAGACAACAAAGACTCCAAGAAGCGCTACCGTGCGGATGTGCTGGTGGAGGAGTACATGTCGAAGATCGAGCAAAAGATCGAAAAAGAGGCGGAAAAGGCGGCTGCACGGTTTGGGGAATCGTTCGACAGGGAAAAGTTCATGACCACCCATCCGCGTGTGCTGGAGTACCGGGAAAAACGGGATGCCATTGCGAAAAGACTTTATTCAGCCATGGACAGGAACGATCTGGCTGACATGAAGAAACTGAT
The DNA here is from genome assembly GCA_022711405.1 of Bacteroidota bacterium. Lineage (GTDB taxonomy): Bacteria > Bacteroidota > Bacteroidia > Bacteroidales > JAGONC01 > JAGONC01. Next base: position 173,548 of record JAKLFC010000002.1, on the reverse strand, counting down.
CGAAGACCTGGAGATCGCCTGCCCGGTCTCGGGTTCGAAAAACTGGACTGAAGTGCGCCAGTTCAACCTGATGTTCTCCACCAGGCTGGGTTCGGTCAGCGATGAGACCAATGAGATATACCTTCGTCCGGAAACGGCCCAGGGGATCTTTGTCAATTTTCTGAATGTGCAGAAAACCGGCCGCATGAAGATCCCGTTTGGGATCGCCCAGATCGGGAAGGCCTTCCGAAATGAGATCGTCGCCAGACAGTTCCTGTTCCGCATGCGCGAATTTGAGCAGATGGAGATGCAGTTCTTCGTCAGGCCCGGCGAGGAGATGCAGTGGTACGAATACTGGAAGCAGGAGCGGATGAAATGGCATCTGGGCATGGGGATACCGGCTTCGAAATACAGGTTCCATAATCATGAGAAGCTGGCGCATTACGCCAACGCTGCTGCCGATATCGAGTTTGATTTCCCGATCGGCTTCAAGGAGATCGAAGGGATCCACTCCCGCACCGATTTCGACCTGGCCTCGCATGAGAAATACTCCGGTAAGAAGATGCAGTATTTTGATACGGAGCGCAATGAGGGGTATGTTCCCTATGTTATTGAAACCTCCATTGGTCTGGACCGTACTTTCCTTGCGGTTTTAAGTCAGGCGTATAAAGAAGAAGTCCTGGAGGATGGTTCCGAACGCGCTGTGCTTGCATTGCCGCCTTTCCTTGCTCCCATCAAGGTGGCCGTTTTGCCACTGATCAAGAAGGACGGGCTGCCTGAAAAGGCCCGTGAGATCATGGACGGGCTGAAAGAAGAGTTCATGTGCTTCTACGAGGAAAAAGATACCATTGGCCGGCGATACCGCCGCCAGGACGCCATCGGCACACCCTATTGCATCACCATTGACCATCAGACGCTGCAGGATGATACTGTTACGATCCGGGAGAGAGATACAATGCATCAGGATCGGATTCCGGTGGAAAAGGTTGATGAGATTATCAGGAAGAGGCTTTTATTGAAATGAGAAATGAGAAATGAGAGAGGAGAGATGAGAGAGGAGAGATGAGAAATTATTTCTCCTTTCTCCTCTCTCCTTTCTCCTCTCTCCTCTCAGAAACAGGATCATGTTGAAATAAGAGTTTCCAGTCGTGTGACTTAATTTCCGCAAGGAATCCCTTCTTTTCCTCCCGGACAAGTTCCGGATCACGATCGTACGACATTCCAATATTAGGATCAAGATGAATGGAGGTCGGGATCAGATCGCCGGCAAAAACGATGGTTTCATTCTCTGTGGCGATGATGGGAACCATGAGCCCCCTGGTGTGGCCGGAGAACAGGCGCACCTGAATGCCCGGTAGGATCTCTGTGTTGTTTTCGATAAGTTGTAACCGGCCGGCTGTCTGAATGGGAAGGAACGTGTGTTCAAAAAAGGAATCCGGCTCCCTTTCCACTATGTTCTGTGCCCACTCCCACTGGATACTACTGACCCAGTGGGTGGCTTTCGGGAAAGTCAGGATTACCTCTTCCGGATCAATAGAGCACGGAAGATGCTGAACAACACCCCCGCAGTGATCAAAGTGCAGGTGCGTCAGGATCACATCGGTGATATCAGCGGGAGAAAGCCCATGTGGCTTCAGTAATGTGTTCCAGTCTCCCTCTGACCGGTAGTCATAATGGGTAAGAATCCTCTGATCAATAAGTTCTCCCACTCCGGCATCGATCAGTATGTTCATTGAACCGGATCTACACAGTAATGACCTGATCACGCAAAGACATCGCTTTTCCTGATCAATTGGATACAGGATCGTGCTTTTCCTTTCTGGTCGGGCATCCGAAAACATATCCTCAACGGGAATACGCAGAAATCCTGTATTAATGACAATAGCTTTCATTGACCCTGATTGAAAAACCCTGGCCTAAGTAATTAATCATCATTGACCGTTTAGAGTAATCCTACTGAAACTTAAGTTTCCTGATCTCCCTGGTCATGGAAAGGATGGTTGGTTTATAGAAATCTGCACTTAAGAGTATGTGTTCTTTTAACTCCTTATCTGTCAACTCGCGGGTGATTTCAGGGGCCTTCTCCCATACCATAGTAGCGTCGTTCGTTTTGTAAATGGCGAGCCGTAGCTTATAAGTGACTATGTTGCCCTTCAGCTCAAGAGCCAGCAGGTTTCCCTTGACCAGGTACTGCAACCGTTCCCTCTGCCCGATCTCCTGGATTACGTTTCCCTCCAGGTTATCTACTTTGGGTGGATCAATTTCCTTCATGAGCAAAAGAATATGCTCACGTTCGAGAGGTCGAACGATACCGAGGGGTGCCAGCTCAGAAAGCAGCAGATGTGCGATATCATTTGCTAAATCCTGGGTCCAATACTCATCGCTGACATTGCTGCTGCAGTACAGGATTCCAAAGCTTGGTTGAGCGGAAGCGGTTGCCGAACATAATGTCAGCACGATCGTAAATAAGAACCAGTGTTTTTTCGTTGCATTCATTGTGATGTGATTTTATGAACCATTGCTTTTTTGTTGTCGATGAATGTGAATACGTGATTCTCTCCGTATTTAAAGTGGCTAAAGATACGATTGAAAAGCAGTCTTCGCAAGTGCTTTCATAGATTTTATCAAGAATTGTGAATAATTGATTACCATGAAAAGGACAGAGTACCAAATCTTCTTTAATCCTTGCAAATAGAAGGAAATTTTTTGCTCTCATCACTATTCTCTATATTTGTGAGGCTTTTAAAAGAAAGAACCCTATGGAGTACAAAAATTTAAAAGTTCAGATCGAGGATGGCATTGCCATCGTGACAGTCTGTCGTCCGGAAGCGCTGAATGCGTTGAATTCCAATTTTTTCCGTGAAATGGATGACCTGATTGCGCGGATATCGGATGATGATTCGGTCAGGATCATGATCCTCACCGGCGAGGGGAAGGCGTTCGTGGCGGGTGCTGATATTGCGGAGATGGCGGATATGACCCCGGAACAGGGCAAGTCTTTTTCGAAGATGGGACAGGCAACCTTCCGCGGGTTCTTTACCATGAAGATCCCTGTGATCGCAGCCATCAACGGATATGCGCTGGGCGGAGGCCTGGAGCTGACGCTGGGTTGCGATATCCGAATTGCCAGTAACAAAGCGAAGTTCGGTCAACCCGAGGTCAATCTTGGCATGATCCCCGGTTATGGCGGAACCCAGCGTTTGCCAAGACTGATCGGACTGGGCAACGCACTTTATCTTTTAATGACGGCCGAGGTGATCGGTGCAGAGGAAGCGCTCCGGATGGGACTCGTCCAGAAAGTTGTTGAGCATGAACAATTGATGGAAGAAACCCTGAAGATGGCCCGTACGATCCTGTCGAAGGGGCCTGAGGCGATACGGAAAGTCAAATATGTGACGCGCAATGGCATTCAGGCAGATTTTATGGAAGGCTGCGAACTTGAATCGGAATATTTCAGCTCTCAGTTCAAGGCTGAGGGAGAGGAGGGGATGAAGGCGTTTTTGGAGAAAAGGAAGGCGAACTGGTAGATCAATAATCACAAACAATCCAAATTCTATGACCTACGACGAACGATTACAAAATGTATCCATTCTGGGCGCTGCCGGAAAAATGGGCAGCGGCATCCTGTTGCTGACTGTCGTTGAGATGATGGATCTCAGCCTGAAGCCGGAGAATAAGGGGAAACCTTTTGCGCTGAATGCCATCGATATCTCCCAGGAAGCACTGGCAGGCCTGAAGGATTACCTTGGGCCCCAGGTCCTGAAGATCGCGGAGAAAAAGATGGTCTGGCTTCGCAAAGCATATGACGACCGGCCGGACCTGATCGAGAACAGCGAGATCATCGATCAGTATGTGAGGGATACCCTGAGCATTGTCAGACGGGTCACGCGGGTGGAGGCAGCTTATGACTCTCACCTGATCTTTGAAGCGGTGAATGAGAATAAGGACCTGAAGATCAAACTTTTCAGCCAGATCGACCAGAACAATCCCTACAAGCCGTGGTTCTTTACCAATACCTCCTCCGTCCCGATCCACCTGCTGGATAAAGGGGCCAATCTGGGAGGACGTGTGCTGGGATTTCATTTTTACAATCCCCCTGCCGTGCAAAAGCTTGCCGAACTGATCGTTACGGACAGCACTTTGCCTGAGGCAAAAGCTTTCGCACTGGATTATGCCAAAAACCTTAAAAAAGTGGTGGTTCCCTCGAATGATTTTGCCGGTTTCATTGGCAATGGCCATTTTATGCGCGATGCACTGTACGGGATCCATGAGGCGGAACGTCTATCGGCGGAAATGCCTTTCTGCGAAGCCCTTTATATGGTCAACAAGGTGACGCAGGATTACCTGGTACGGCCGATGGGAATTTTCCAGCTGATCGATTATGTCGGCATTGATGTCACGCAGTTCATCATGAAGGTAATGAATCCATTCCTGCCTGACGAAGATCTTCACAGCGACCTGCTGGATAAGATGATGGAGATGGGTGTCAGGGGAGGACAGTTTGCTGACGGTTCGCAGAAAAATGGTTTTCTGCAGTATGAAAAGGGAAAGCCGGTCGGCATTTTTGATCCGGAAAAGAAAGAGTATGTCACACTGGTGACAATCAGCGGGAAATGCGATGAAAAGCTGGGCCCGGTGCCATCCTCGGCCATTAACTGGAAAACGGCCGTGAAGCTGAGAAATAAGGATGAAAAGCTGGCTGCATTTTTCCATGATCTTAAGAATTCGGACACGCTGGGAGCTAAACTGGCTGTCAGTTATGGGAGAAAATCAAACGAAATCGGCTGTAAACTGGTGACCAGTGGGGTTGCCTTCAGTGAAGAGGATGTCAACACAGTTTTACTTACAGGATTCTTCCATGCGTACGGGCCGATAAATACATTTTTTGAATAACCACAAATAACGATATTACCATGCAACAGCTCAGAAGAAAAGTTTACATGGCTGCAGGGTATAACACGATAGCCATGGGAACCGGCCGCAGCGAGTTCAATCCAAAGAAACCTCGTCCGGGGATTGAACACTACATCCGTGAAGCCGGACAGGGAACGCTGCGGCAGATAGGAGGCGCTCCACATGTGGATGAAGGAGCGATCGGCAATTTTATGGCATCACGCTTCAACAAACAGGGGCACCTTGCGGGCTTCATACCGATGATCGATGAAGGGCTTCAATTCAAACCCTGCACACGGACCGAAGGCGCCTGTGCATCCGGCGCCCTGGCACTGATGGCAGGTATCCGGTCAGTACTGGCCGAGACAGCAGAAGTGGTCCTTACGGTAGGTGTAGAGGTCCAGAATACGGTCAAGGCTATTTACGGAGCTGATATCCTTGCCGGTGCAGGCTGGTATCAGAAACGGAAGAACGGACATGCCTATTTTTTCCCGGGACAGTTCAGCGACCGGGCTGGAGCATATTATGCAAAATACGGACAGGAACGGGCCCGCAAAGGCATGGGACGGTGGTTCCGCAATGCAGTGGAAAATGCACGGCTCTGTCCCACAGCCCAGGAATATGAAAATAAAGTCGAAGACCTTGAAGCTTTCTATCATAGGATGAAGCTCAACGGCGAAACGTTCGTCGACAACTTGAACGTGCTGGATTGCTCGAAGGTGACTGACGGTGCCTCTGCCATTGCCATCCTTTCGGAAGAGGGCCTTCAGCGTTGCGGTATCCCGAAAGACCAGGCAGTGGAGGTGGTGGGCTGGGCGCAGGCCGAAAGGAACATCACCCAAGATCCTCCTGACCTGACCGAACTGACCACCATTAAAAAAGCTGTCGCCCAGGCACTGGAGTCCGCCGGCATCACCATCAACGACCTGGCCACGATCGAGCTGCATGACTGCTTCAGCATCGCCGGCGTCTTGTCGGTGGAAGCCCTTGGATTTGCCAGTCCCGGTGAAGGAGCCGATTTCATTGCTGCCGGGCATACCGCCAGAGATGGTAAGATACCGATCAATACAACGGGAGGATTGATTGGCTGGGGCCATCCTACCGGAGGGACAGGAGTGCACCAGGCGGTGACGATATGGGAACAACTTACCGGTATTGCAGGTGCAGCGCAGATCGAAATTCCGAAAGACCGGCCCTACGGCATGACGATCAATATGGGTGGCGATGACGTAACGGTGGTGGTGATTGTGTACAGGAGAGCGGGGTAGCCCCTCCCCTGGCCCCTCCCCTTAAGGGGAGGGGTAACCACGAATAACCATGAATAACGCGAGGCGCTGTAAGCGCCGAGCAAATAACTACAAATAACTACAAACCTATGGCTGAATTTAAAGAGGAATTTAAAGTCAAGGGCCAGGAGCTTCTTGACAAGATTAAGGATATCGTTCATGAAGGGAATATCCGGAGGATCATCATTAAGAATGATGAAGGCAAGACCATCATGGAGTTACCCCTTACCTTTGGGGTGATCGGTGCCGTCTTCGCACCCATTCTGGCGGCTGTTGGAGCGGTAGCAGCCCTGGCAGCCGACTATACCATTGAGGTATATAAGTCGGAGGAGGAACCTGAGGCAAAAAAAGATGAGCAACCGGGTAACTGAGTTGTTCGGGATCCGGTATCCCATCGTTCAGGGAGGGATGATATGGTGCAGCGGATGGAAGCTGGCTACAGCCGTGAGCAACGCCGGTGGACTGGGGCTGATCGGAGGCGGATCGATGTACCCTGATGTTTTCCGGGAGCATATCCGAAAGGCCAGGGCCGCTACACAGAAGCCGTTTGGGGTCAACCTACCCCTGATCTACCCCCAGGTGGATGACATGGTGAACATCGTGATCGAAGAGGGAGTCAGGATCGTATTTACGTCGGCCGGCAATCCCAAAAAATACACCTCAATGTTTAAACAGCAGGGTATGGTAGTGGTCCATGTCATTGCCAATCAGAAGTTTGCTGTCAAGTGCGAGGAAACCGGCGTGGACGCCATTGTCGCCGAAGGCTTTGAGGCGGGGGGGCATAATGGCATGGAAGAGACCACCACCCTGGCACTGATCCCGCTGATCCGAAAGTCGGTGAAGGTCCCTTTGATCGCTGCCGGCGGGATCGCATCCGGCCGGGCTATGCTGGCCGCCTTTGCCCTGGGGGCGGAAGGCGTACAGATCGGCAGCCGCTTTGCCGCCTCGGAAGAGTCATCCGCGCACACGGCTTTCAAACAAAAGATCGTGGAAGCCCGGGACGGGGATACCAAACTGACACTGAAAAGCATCATCCCGGTCAGGCTGATCAAAAATGAGTTCGTCCGGAAGGTGGAGGAACTGGAAGCCCGGGGAGCATCGCGGGAAGAACTGCTGGAACTATTGGGCCGGGGCCGGGCAAAACTGGGAATGTTCGAAGGCAATACGGAAGAAGGGGAACTGGAGATCGGGCAGGTGTCGGCACTGATCGATGAGATCAGGCCGGCGGGGGAGATCGTGGAGGAGATCATGCGGGAGTTTCATCAGGCGAAGCAGGAGTTGGCAGGGGAAAAGTTTTAAGAGTAAAGGATACGTTCAATATACCCTACCCCTGCACCCCTCCCCTGCTAGCAGGGGAGGGGACGGGGGAGGGGTATTAGGTAGATTCCCCGGTCATTGCACCGGAATAAAGCCCTAGTCCGGCTATCAATCGGGATGCCTTGGGATTCATACATTACATTTAACTACTGAGAACACGGAGGAATAAAGGAGGACACGGAGGAGGGATGGTTCGTAAGATACAGGTTCAGGGTCATACGCTGGGTTACAGGATCATCCGGAAATCTGTCTGGTCCCCTGTCATGGTCTTCCTGCATGAAGGCCTCGGGTGTATCGCAAAATGGAAGGACTTCCCTGATCAGCTTTGCAAAGCAACCATGCTGACGGGTATCGTTTATGACCGTTACGGATACGGCACATCCGATGAACTTCTGGAACCGCGGCAGCAGGATTTCCTGTTTCATGAAGCCTTTGAGGTACTGCCGGAGCTGCTGGAAAAGCTGAACATCCATAAACCCCTGATCCTGGTCGGGCACAGCGACGGTGGTTCCATTGCCCTTTTATTTGCTTCAAAATTTCCTGAACGCGTGCAGGCACTGATCCTTGAAGCTCCTCACGTAAAAATCGAAGACCTATCGGCCCAGGGACTTAAAGCCGCCATCTGGGCTTACCGGTACGGCGACCTGAGACAACGGCTTATAAAATACCACGATACGAATACCGACTCAGCGTTCTGGGGATGGGCCAATGTCTGGACGGATGAACGGTCCGGAGAATGGAACATTGAATCTTACCTGCCTCATATCACAGCACCTCTTCTGTTTATCCAGGGAAGACAGGATGAATACGGAACGGAGGAACAGCTCTGGGCAATCTGCAAACATGTAAAAGCACCCATAGAAGCGGAGATCATTTCTGATTGCGGACATATCCCCCATCAGCAAGCGGAGGAGTTTGTGCTGGGGAGGATGACGGAATTTATCAGGAGCGTATTAAGTAGCCGGTAGCCGGTCGGCGGTCGGCGGTCGGCGGTCGGCAGTCAGCAGTCGGCGGTCGGCGGTCGGCGGTCGGCAGTCAGCAGTTAGTAGAAGGCAGGTTTGGAATTTGAGTATTGGGATTTGTCTGGAATTTGGATCCTGGTATTTGGGATTTAACCTTTTTCGTATTTTTGCTTCTTTCAACCAATTATTCCTCATGGACTTTGCCTTTACCGAAGAGCAGCGGATGATCCAACAGGCTGCCAGAGATTTTGCCGAACGGGAACTGATCATGGATGTGATCGGGCGTGATACCAGGGCAGAGTTTCCTTACGACCATGTAAAGAACCTGAGGGAACTTGGATTTTTCGGGATGATGGTCAGCCCGGCCTATGGAGGGATTGGGATGGACACGGTGGGCTACTGCATGGCCATCGAGGAATTTTCAAAGATCGATGCCTCGGTAGGTGTGCTGCTGGCCGTCCACAATTCGCTGGCATGCGGAGGGATCGAAAAATTCGGCAATGATTTCCAGAAGGAAAAGTACCTTCCCTGGCTGGCATCGGGTGAAAAGATCGGGGCGTTCCTGTTATCCGAGCCGGAAGCGGGTTCAGATGCCTCCCGGCAAAAGACCCTGGCCGAAGATAAAGGCGATCATTACCTGCTGAACGGTACGAAGAACTGGATCTCCAGTGCCAACAGCGGTTCGGTGTATATCACCATTGCCCAGACCTATCCGGAGCTGGGGCACAGAGGAATCAATGCCTTCATTATTGACAAGGATTCTCCCGGCATTTCCCTCGGTCCCCATGAGGATAAGATGGGCATGCGCAGTTCCGATACGCACTCGGTGATGTTCACCGACGTGAAGGTTCCAAAAGAGAACCGGATCGGCGAGGATGGTTTCGGATTCAAGTTTGCCATGAAGATGCTGGAAGTAGGCCGGATCGGGATAGCCGCCCAGGCGACGGGCATTGCAGCCGGTGCACTGGAACGCTCCCTGAAATATGCCCAGGAGAGAAAAGCCTTTGGTAAATTATTGATCGACCACCAGGCCATTGCCTTCAAGCTGGCCGACATGGCCGTGAAAGTGGAGAATTCCCGCAACCTGGTATATAAGGCGGCATGGCTGAAAGACCAGGGCCAATCCTTCGGTATGGCCAGCTCCATGGCCAAGCAGTATGCGGCCGACATCGCCATGGAAGTCACTACCGAGGCGGTGCAGATCCACGGGGGCTACGGGTACGTGAAGGAATATCATGTGGAACGGCTGATGCGCGACGCAAAGGTCACACAGATCTACGAGGGGACGTCGGAGATACAGAAGATCGTGATTTCAAGAGGATTAGTGAAGGGGTGACGAATTGTTAAACTGTTAAATTGTTAAATTGTTGGGGGAATGGCTGAGGGGAAGAAATTTTTAAAACTTAATGATTTAAGTTCATATAAATTAGCTTATAATCTTAGTAATTATATCTGGCAGGTTGTCATCAAATGGGATTATTTTGAGAAAGATACGGTTGGCAAGCAATTCGTTAGAGCAGTGGATTCCATATCAGCCAATATTGCGGAAGGATTTGGGAGGTATTCAAAAAAGGATAAAATTAAGTTTTTCCGGATCAGTCAGGGATCTATCAAAGAGACTCTCGATTGGAATGAGAAATCGAAAACAAGAGGATTGATCAGCCACGAGGAGTATGATAAAATCCTGAAAGAACTGCTGCAATTAGAAAAAGAAATCAATCAGCTGATCAAATTTACCAATGAAAAACTAACAATTTAACAATTTGACAATTTAGCAATTTAACAATTTAGCAATAGAATAAGATGAAGATTCTGATTTGTATGAGCAACGTACCTGATACCACCACGAAAATCAGGTTTAAAGACGGAAATACGGCATTGGATACGACGGGAGTGCAGTGGATCATCAATCCATGGGACGAACTGGCCCTGACGAGGGCACTGCAGCTGAAGGAAGAGCCTGGCAGCGGCGTTGAGAAGGTGACCGTGATCACGGTCGGACTGGCAGATGCCGAGCCAACCATTCGCAAAGCGCTGGCCATCGGTGCCGATGATGCCATCCGGATCAACAGCCAGGCCACGGATGCTTACGATGTGGCCCGCCAGATCGCTGAAGCAGTCAATAATGAAGGGTATGATCTGATCCTGTGCGGTATCGAGTCATCGGATTACAACAATTCGATGGTGGGAGGCATGATCTCCGAGTTCCTGGATATTCCCTCTGTTTCGTCTGTTTCTTCCGTTACGGTCGACAGTGGACGGTTTAAGATAAAACGGGAGATTGACGGCGGAAAAGAGACGCTTTCAGTCACTGCGCCTTTTTTGGCCGTTGTTCAGAAAGGGATCGCCCTTGAGCCACGCATCCCTTCCATGAGGGGCATCATGATGGCACGCACCAAGCCGCTGAAAGTGATTGAACCGGTTACATCCGAAGTGCTGGTGGAGCACATCAGGTATGAACTGCCACCCTCAAAGGCAAAATGCAGGATGGTTGCGGAGGACAATGTGCGGGAACTGGTGCAGTTGCTGCACACGGAAGCGAAGGTGATTTGAGAGGAGAGAGGAGAGAGGAGAGAGGAGAGAGGAGAAAGGAGAGAGGAGAAAGGAGAAATATTTTTGATATTATTATTCGATTACACTGTAGGTGTTTAAGTATTGTAACAAAAAAATACACTATGTCAGTACTGGTTTATACCGAAAACTGGGACGGGAAGTTCAAGAAGCTGTCCTATGAACTGGTGTCCTACGCGCATGCCATCGCCGGGATGCTGAATACGGAAACTGTCGCAGTTTCCATAGGTGACGTGAGCGACACGGAGCTCACAGCCCTTGGGAAATATGGTGCCAGCAGGGTGCTGTCCGTCAGGGATGCACGACTGAACCAGCTGGTAAATCAGGCCTATGCATCGGTTCTGTATCAGGCAGCTGTCAGGGAAAATGCCCAGGTGGTGGTGATGGCCAATAATTTCACCGGAAAGGCCATCGCACCCAGATTGGCCGTTAAGCTAAAGGCGGGTGTGGGCGCTGGAATCGCCGGCCTTCCCGTGACCGTTGAACCTTTCGCCATCCATAAGAAGGCATTTAACGGAAAAGCCTTTGCCACGATCGTGATCAAAACACCGGTCAGGATCCTTACCCTTTTACAGAACTCCTTCGGACTGAAGGAAAACGGTGGCGTGGCAGCTGTGGAGGCATTCATTCCCGATCTGACGGATCATGATTTCAAGACCAGCGTGGAAGAGGTGAGCAAGGTCACGGGCAAGATCCTGCTGACCGATGCGGAGGTGGTCGTTTCGGGCGGACGCGGCATGAAAGGTCCGGAGAACTGGGCACCGATCGAAGAGCTGGCCCGGGAGCTGGGGGCTGCCACCGCATGCTCGCGGCCCGTCTCCGACGAGGGCTGGCGCCCGCACGAGGAACATACAGGCCAGACTGGTAAGATCATCGCCCCGAACCTTTACATGGCGTTCGGAATATCGGGTGCCATCCAGCACCTGGCCGGGGTAAGCTCGTCGAAATGCATCGTGGCGGTCAACAAGGATCCTGATGCACCTATCTTTGAGGCAGCCGATTACGGTATCGTGGGCGATGCCATGAAGGTGCTGCCGGAGATGATCGCGGCAGTGAAGGAGATGAAGGGGGAGTAGGTTAGCGGTCGGCGGTCGGCGGTCGGCGGCCTGTCCCGAGGAACGCAGTGACGAGGGATCAGCAGTCAGCAGTCAGCAGTCAGCAGTCAGCCATTGAATATTGGCAGTTGACAATCGACAATTAAAGTTAATCATCATTCCTCCGCGCGCCTCCGTGTATCCTTTGTGCGCCTCTGTGGTTAAACTAAACTGAACCCGACTGTGGGTAAAGTGATAACCAGTATTCAGAACTCAATTTCGAAATCCCTGTCGGGCATGAAATCCTGCCTGAACCAGTAATAGATCCTTTCGTTTAAATTATTTTCCTGATAATCAGGAGGATAGCTCAATCTGATTATCTGAATATCCAACGGTACAGTAAGTTGATAAAATGCTTTTTCGAGCGGTTTTCCCCAGTGCCGCGTTGAGGTGAGAATGTATGTGGCATGGTTGCGGACTTTCTGCCGGTAATGGATGTGGTACGCCTTTTCCTCGCCTGCTTTCAGTTGAACAAGAAAAGAAAATCCTTTTTCGGAACGATGAACCAGGAGTTGCTCCTCCGTCACAGGAGTTTCTGTGACAGAAACGCTGTCTGTTGACACTGGATGGTCATCAGCAGGGAAGGGATAGAATAAGATCTGGTGGATATCGCTTTGCCCGGTGTTCCTGAAATAATATTGTCCGTCCACCGTAAAAAAGCCCCCGCTAATTTTAAAAAGAAGCGACTCCTCAAAGAATTCGAGGGATTGGGAGTGCAACCGGAGATGGCTCAGGATCAATACAGCAAGCAATGTGGATGAAACCAGGATGATCCGGAATTTTGCACTCATTCGGCGCAGATTGAATGTTATCGGACGCAGGTGGACTTATTTTTTGCAACCACGATCCCGTCCAGCACAAGGCAGCTGATGTATTCGCCAGGGGATACCGAGGCCGGATTGCCGGCCAGATCCCAATGGTGGAATACCGGTGCGGTACCCGTCATTTCCTGTCCGATCACCCGGTCATATACTTCCCTGCCTGTCATATCGTATACGATTATCCGTCCTTCCTGGTAATGGGTATCTTCGGGAAGTTGTATCACGAATGTGGTGTTGTCCGAAAACGGATTCGGGAAATTTCCAAAAGAAAGTTCCTGACCCTTAATGGATGATGGAACTTTGACCAGGACCGTATCCAGGATATAGTCGCACCAGGTAGTGGAGTCAGGCTCAACTGTGACACATGTGTCCAGAAGAGAGGTTTCATTCCAAATCAGCGAAATCGCATAATTGCGGGCCAGCATTTCAGGTGGAGAGCAGAAATATCCCTCATTATCCGTGAAAATGGGCGATAGGCTCTGCCCAAGAAAATAGGGAGGGCAATACTGCACCTGTATCCCTGCGACAGGTTCAAGGTTTTGGTTAAGCACCCTTCCGGATAATGTTCCGTATGTCGTCACCTGGTAAAAAGAGCTACCCAGCGTTGGATCATTTTCTTTCACTGTCCAGAAATCCATCCAGTTTTGCCCATAAATGATTGTGGTATTGACGATGGATTGCCCTTCGAACGGATAATTTACCTGGGAGTCTTCCATATCACCGAAATAGGTCGGTGAATTGACTGTATTCCAGCTCCCATTATGATAAAAACGAAATTGAATAAAATCACCGTACTTATTGATTGCCAATGGGGAAAGCATACTATCCTGTGTGATGATGACCCAACCTGATTCTGTTACATCGATCCCCGGTTTGAACTGGGCGGAACCTGAAGAACAAAGGATACCGAAATTGTCCAGGCTGGATTCACCGAACAACTGATTAAAATGAACCAACTCGATAAACCAGTCATCCCCCTCAAAATATATTTCGCTGAAAATGCGCAGCTCAATGGGATTTGCTCTCAGCAGGAAGGGGGCCATCAGGCCGAAAAAAAGGAGAGCTTTGAATTTTTTCATGACAGGGTTGAATGGAAATCAGGTATAATAAGTATGTAAAGATAATACATTTAATGGGGAAAAACAACCAGTGACCGAAGGATAGGAGGTGTGGCAAAGAGATTCTTTTTCTTTAACCACGGAGGCGCACAGAGGGATCACGGAGGCGGATGGAGGGGGGGAGCAAAATCATGTAGAAATATACTGATCGGGTATCCGCTTGATTTTTATAACTCACAGGCTTTCAGTACCTGCTTGACTATTTTAGGATGTAAGGTTTTTCCGGCATGAAAAGGTATTATAATCCATATCACTTCATCGCCATCGCCACCAGTTCGGCGATATCGTAGTTCTTCATCGTTTCCTCGCGGTTCTTGTACTTGATCCCGTCGGTCATCATCGTCATGCAGAACGGGCAGGCGGTGGCCACGATACCGGCTCCGGTGGCCATTGCATCTTCGATGCGCTCGATGAACACCTCCTTATCGCCCTTCTCGGCCTCCTTGAACATCTGCCCGCCGCCGGCGCCGCAGCACAGGGCAAAGCTTTTACAACGCGCCATCTCCACGTTCGTGGCCGACAGGGCTGCCAGTACCTCACGCGGGGCGGCGTACTCACCGTTGGCCCGGCCCAGGTAACAGGGATCGTGATAGGTGATCTTTGTATTCTTCCATGAACCGCTGTTGAGCTGTAATTTACCTGCACGTATCGTATCCACCAGAAATTGAGTATGGTGGATCACTTCGAACCTCCCGCCCAGGTCGGGGTATTCGTTTTTGAATGTATTGTAATCGTGCGGATCGCAAGTGATGATCTTTTGTACCTCGTATCCCTTCAGGATCTGGATGAGCATCAGGGCCTGCATCTGGAAGAGCATTTCGTTTCCGGCACGCCGTGCCACGTCGCCCGAATCCGTCTCCTCCACTCCCAGCACCGCGTAATTGGTTCCCAGGTGATGCAGGATCTTCACGAATTCGCGGGTGACCTTCCTGTAGCGGTCGTCGAAGGCGCCGGCGCTGCCCACCCAGAAAAGGTATTCAGGTTTTTTACCTTTTGCGGCCAGGTCAGCCATGACCGGGACCTGGATCGGATTGTTCTGGCTGTCGTTAAGGTCATTGGCCCACAGCAGGCGGTCTTCGGGTGAGAACTGCCAGGGGGCGCCGTTGTTCTCGATGTTGGTGAACACGGCATTGAGCTCGCCCGGGCCGGCGGCCTGCTCCATGACCAGGTAGCGCCGCATGTCGACGATGAGCGAGGGGTGGTTGATGTTCACCGGGCACTCCCGAGCACAGGCGTTGCAGGTGGTGCAGGCCCAGAGCTCCTCGGCAGTGATGTAGTCGCCGATGAGGGATTTTTTATCGGAGTAGGCTCTGTCCCTGATCAGCCCGGGCCCTTTTTCTTTCATACGCGCCCTTACGTCCATGATGATCTTGCGGGGAGACAGGCGCTTACCGGTGATATTGGCCGGACAGGAGGCGGTGCAACGGCCGCACTCGGTGCAGGTGAGCGAGTCAAGGTAATTTTTCCAGGTGATATCTTCCACATCCAGCACACCGAATCGCGCGGGAGCTTCGGCCTGCCCTTCCGGCGCCGGGGCATACGCGGTCGCCGGATCCATCATCAGCTTGACCTCTTTAGTGACATTCTCCATGTTCGGAAGATATCCCAGGGGCTCCAGCCGGCTCAGGAAAACATTGGGAACTGACATAAACACGTGAAAGTGTTTTGAGTACGGTAGCACGTTGGCAAAGATGAAGATCAGCAGGATATGCGACCACCAGAAGATCTCGTGCCAGGTATGCACCGTGGATGCTGGCAAATGATTCAGGGCGGAGATGTCAGCAATGACCTTGCTCGTGATGAACACACCCTTGATTTCCTCTCCGGACATTCTGGCCCCGACGAGATAGAAGACATTCATACCCACCAGGGAAACCATCAACAGCAGGATCAGGGTCAGGGCGAAGTTGGCATCGGCATGGGAGGTATGCTTCATCTCGATCCCCGTAAATCGCCTGATATGCATAAAGATACGTCTGATAAGAAAGGCAAGGATCACGATACCGATGACCAGCGCGAAAAGATCGGCCAGCACGGTGATCGCATCGTAGACGGGCCCCAGGAAGGAGAGCGCCCTTTCGGTGCCGAACAGCCCGTCGATCACCATCTCGATGCTTCCGACCAGGATCACCAGGAAGCCCCACCAGACCAGTGCGTGCATGAAGCCGATCACGGGTTTGCGCAGGATCTTTGTCTGACCGAAAGCCACCTTCAGCATCAGGGAAATGCGTTTTCCCCAGTTCCCGACAGGAAAGGATTTCGTCAGCCTGAAATAGTTGACGATGCGGATGATGGTAAAGGCAAAGATGCCCAGGGTGATGGCAAGGGCAACGGCGAAAAGGATCTGTTTAAGCATGATGACGTTGGTTTTGAAAGTCACACAAGGATAGGGAAAAAAATCCAAATCCCAAAATCCAAATTCCAAACAAATCCCAAAATCCAAATTCCAGGTGAATAATGGAGCACAAGTTCCAAAAAGGACGTACTTTTACTCATTGAATAATAGATCCACATGAAGAAAATACTGGTCACAGGAGGCACGGGCTTTATCGGCTCGCACACCGTGGTGGAGCTGCAGCAGCATGGGTATGAGGTGGTGATCGTGGATGATCTGTCGAACTCTTCCGTTGAGGTGCTGGATCAAATCAGGAAGATCACCGGGATCAGGCCTGCCTTCGAACAGTTCGACCTGGTTGACAGGGAAAGGACCGCCGATTTTTTTGCCAGGCATGAACAGCTTTCGGGCATCATTCATTTTGCCGCCTTCAAAGCTGCAGGGGAGTCGATGGAAAAGCCACTGGAATATTACCGGAACAATGTGGTTTCGTTGCTGAACATCCTTGATGGCATGAAGATGCATGGGATAAGAGATATTGTTTTCAGCTCTTCGTGTACCGTGTACGGCCAGCCGGACCAGCTTCCGGTCACCGAGGACGCACCCTTCAAGACTGCCTGGTCACCCTATGGAAACACCAAGCAGATCTGTGAGGATATTCTCCGGTTCAATACTCTTCTGCTGCCAATCCGGGTTATCGCCCTGCGATACTTCAACCCGATCGGTGCCCACGATTCAGCCCTGATCGGCGAACTGCCCCTGGGTGTGCCCAATAACCTGGTGCCTTTCATCACCCAGACTGCCATCGGTAAGCGCGAATGCCTGAGTGTCTTCGGGAATGATTATGATACACCGGATGGTACCGCGATCCGTGATTATATCCACGTGGTGGATCTTGCCAGGGCTCACGTAGTTGCGGTTGAACGGATGATCCAGGGAAATTGCCTGCACAACCTGGAAGTTTTCAACCTGGGGACTGGCATTGGCTTTACGGTCATGGAGGTCATTCAATCCTTTGAGAGGGTAAGCGGAGTGAAGCTGAATTACAGGATAGCGCCGCGCCGGGCGGGTGATGTTGAAAAAGTGTGGGCCGACACCCGCCTTGCCAACGAAACGCTGGGCTGGAAGGCTGTTCATTCCCTCGACGAGATGATGCTTTCGGCCTGGAACTGGGAGAAGGCGCTGGCGAAGGGTGTCGGATGAGGGTCAGGAGTCAGCAGTCAACAGCAGGCAGTCAATCAATAACAATTTGACAATTTATCAATTTAACAATGAATGACCATAAATAAAAGCGCATAAACTATGCATTCCATCATGATCACCGGCGGAGCGGGTTTCATCGGCTCCCATCTTGTCAGGCTGCTGGTCAATAAGTACCCTGACACCCTTGTCGTCAATTTTGACAAACTCACTTATGCGGGGAACCTGGCCAACCTGACCGACCTTGAAAATGCCTCCAACTACCGGTTCGTAAAAGGGGATATCGTGGATGAGGAATCCGTCATGACGGCATTTGAAACCCATCGTTTCGATGGTGTATTCCACCTTGCTGCGGAGTCGCATGTCGACCGTTCCATCCTGAGTCCGAAGGAATTCATCATGACCAACATCGTGGGCACCGTCAACCTGCTGAATGCAGCACGGCATTTCTGGAACGGACAGTTTAACGGGAAACGGTTTTATCATGTGTCCACCGACGAGGTATACGGTTCGCTGGGTGATGAAGGAAAATTTCTGGAAACCACTCCCTATGATCCGCGTAGTCCTTATTCGGCATCCAAGGCCAGCAGCGACCACCTGGTCAGGGCTTATCACCATACGTACGGATTACCGGTGGTGATTTCCAACTGCTCCAATAATTACGGGCCCAATCAATTTCCAGAAAAGCTTATACCATTGATTATCAATAACATAAGACAGAACAGGCCTTTACCGGTTTATGGTAAAGGGCTGAATGTCCGCGACTGGCTGTACGTGGAGGATCACGCAAAGGCCATCGACCTGATCTATCAGAAAGGGAGGGATGGCCAGACATACAACATCGGAGGTAACAATGAACGGCAGAATATTGATATCGTAAGAACCCTTTGCCGGATCATGGACCGCAAGTTGAGCAGGAAGGACGGAGAGAGCGGGAAGCTGATCACGTACGTGACCGACCGTGCCGGTCATGATTTCAGGTATGCCATCGATTCTTCAAAATTACAGAATGAACTGGGCTGGAAGCCGGAAGTGAAGTTCGACGAAGGATTCGAAAGGACCGTTGATTGGTACCTGGCCAACCAGAAGTGGCTTGACGATGTTACTTCCGGGAGTTATCTGCAGTATTACGAAAAGATGTATAAAGAACGTTGAGGTTCTTTGTTTATTAAACCACAGAGGCGCACAGAGGAAACACCGAGGCGCACAAAGATTAAATGAGTCGATAATTAACTTTGTGCGCCTCCGTGAAACCTCCAAGCGCCTCTGTGGTAAAAGAATAACCGATGGCATTTGTTTTAATTCCTTCGATTCAGAACAAGGATTTTCTGTATAAGCAGCTTATGGTCAAGATGAAGCTTAAGTATATAAAAACCGTTTTTAACGGTAGAAAGGTCAAATTCCGATATCCCGTATCCGGTCTTTTCATCCATTATTGACACAATCAAATGACCAGAAGGATCAAACAACTCTGTTTTTCGTATGTTCACCGGAAAGATGGGTTCAATAAATAAACGATTACTGGCAGGTATAGGATAGACCATCACGCGGATATCCTTATCCGTTTCTTCCAGACCCACATACACCATATGGGTCACAGAATCCTGTCCGCACTGGTTAAATGTCCGCAGCACAACGTCGTATTCGCCTGTCACGTTAAAAGAATGTACCGGATTGGATTCGTTTGATCCGGAGCCATCCCTGAAATCCCAGGATAAAGAATCTGCTTTGAGACTGGTATTGTAAAAGTAGATTTCAATGCCATTGATTTCGTAGTAAAATTCTGCTTTCGGATAGATGCAGACGTCCACCACTGTACTGTCAGAATCGGTACATTCCCCTCTGGTCACCAGCAGTGAAACAGGATAGGTGCCATCCTCCTGGTAATAATGTTCCGGAGACGCTTCGGTAGAAGAAGTACCGTCACCGAAGTCCCAGCGATACTTGATTGCCTTGCTGGATTGGTCAAGGATGATCAGTTGGCCCCATTTCGTCAGTTCATAGATAAAGCCGGCGGTGGGCATTTCACAGATGTTGATTGTCTCCGAGGCCATGAACGATCCTGATAGGCTATATGCAGTATGCAGGACCATGTAGTCCTTTTCCTGTGTATATAGGTGAATGGGATTTCTTTCCCATGAAAATGTGCCATCTCCAAAATCCCAGTAGACAAAACTTTCCCCTTCCGCCAAACTCGTAAAACTGACCTCGTAGTCATTGATCTCATAAGTAAAGGCTGCATATGTATGATGGCTGTAGACCGTCCAGGCATATTCCTTTATCTGTATCGTGGAATAATCAGGAACGCTCAATTTGATCCATCCGACGAGGGTATCGGTACCATTGAACATGACCAGTCCGGCATATTTATCTTCAATCCCTGTCCAGTACCCTTCTGTAAAATCAGGCTGCTCGTCGTTATATACATAATGGCTTAAAAAGCTTTGTTCGGATACCAGGGTATCGTTAAAAGTCAGGGGATCGCCCTGGTTGAATCTGTTGACCAGAAAATTGGAGAGCGGCTGGGATGAGATGATCCGGTTATCGGGTGCAGTACCCGAAATGGAAGCGATACGGGTGTAGGATGCCATCGCGCCGCTGAAATAGCAATAGAACCGGTAATCATCCAGGCCATCCCCGTTCAGGTCCAGGAAATACTCCTGGCTGCTGTCCCATTCCGCGTGGATCAGGATATCCGGCTCCGGATCCGAGTAATGCAGTGGGGGAACATCGGCTCGTCCTGCATATAAATAGTCCGGCGTGGACAGGATCAGGAGGTTGGAGGGTTCGGAGAGGGCATTCTGTCCTGAGGATGTATCTTCTGCCACGCTGAGCGCAAACACGTAATATTCAATCTCTTCCACAACCGGATTGCCATTGACATCGGGAGCCTGCTGCTCAATACGGATGGACACATCGGATCCGGAAGGAGTCACCTCTGTGTAGTGATGGATCAGGCTGGCGATCTCAACAGTGAAGGTGCTGAGCATTTCACCCGGGATCACCATGATCCTGTATTCAGAAATCGTGTCTTCATTCGCTGCTTTATTGAAAGCCACGCAAATATCCCCTGCATTGCCCTGGTTCCCGCAATCAGTGGCCAGCAATCCTGTAACGGCATCCACCTGGGAAAGAAGATTGAACGGTAACATTCCCGCCAGGATGATCAGTTTTATCCACAAAAATCTGAAATTCATGAATTCAAAATTAGGCAATATCCGGGTAAGAAACGCCGGATGGGAGGGAATTGTTCATTGGTCGGCAGTCGGCGGTCGGCCCCTCCCCAACCCCTCCCCAATTGGTCCCCGTTTAAACGGGGATCTGGGAGGGGCAAGGGGTGGGGTGGATGAAGCTATCGCATAATGATCATCTTCCGGGTGATGACCCGATCATCGAGGATGAATTTCAGGAAATACATACCTTCAGGCAACGGAGCGATATTCATATCCATTCTGGAACCGGCATGGATTTCTTTTTCCATGGCTGGGAGCACCTGCTTTCCCATGGAGTCCAAAATTTCCAGTAATGCTTTTTGATACACCTGGTCGTTGAAAATGATGGTAAGGACATCCCTGGCCGGATTCGGGAACAAGATGACGGATCTTTCATCTGGTTTTTCAGCGAATCCGGTGACCTGGATGATCTGCCAGGCTGTATCAGCACTGCAATTATTGGAGGCGATCAGCATTACCTGATATTCACCATACGCTGAATAGGTGTAGGTCAGATCCTGCTGAAATGAAACATTTCCATCACCGAGATCCCAGAAGAAAGAGGATGCGTTGGAAGATGTATTGCTGAAGACAACCTGAGCTGATTCGTTAAAAGCATAAATAAAGCCTGCTTCGGGAGGCAGGCAGACATTCACAACCTGCGCCGATGAATCCATACCCAGTAATCCGGATACAGTCAGCGAAACCATATATTCGCCTTCATCAGAGTATGTATGGGAGGGATTATTTTGGTCAGAATCATTGCCATCTCCAAAATCCCATATAATTTCATTCGCTGCCAGTGAATGGTTGAAAAAATGGAGCGTCATCCCATTCCATTGGTACGTAAATATAGATTGAACAGATCGTGAATATTTTTTCCACGCATAATCTTTTATGATCACCCGCGAATAATCAGAAACATTTAATCTAACCCAGCCGGTAAGTGTATCTTCATCAGCATAAAAGATCAATCCTGCATAGTGATCTTTGCCATCATTCCATACACCCAGAATATTCTCCTCCCAACTTGTAGTATAGGTAAGTTTAGAAAGGATCCCATCCGTGATGCAGGGTCTGATCAGGTCAATGGGGTCATCAGGGCCAGGTTTTTCAATCCAATCCTGTGATTCCTGAATCTTTAAAATTACGTTACTGCCCAGACCTTTGATCTGGCTCCTGAGGATAGGGCCCATTTCGCTCTGCCAATTCTGACAATAAATGATAAAATCATCGGTCCCATCATTATTTACATCCAGAGCGTATTCCTGATATCCTTCCACCGGGGTAGAAAGTTCAATATCAGGTGCAAGATCCCTGTAATGCACGTGATAATCTTCTGGTTGTCCGGCTGTAAGATATCCCGGTGTTTCCAGGATCAGGACATTGCCGCAGGAAAGACTGCTCATATCCGCATTTAATCCATCGGGCATCGTAAGGATGTAAGTCAGGTAGGGGACACCGCATGTAACGGGAACTCCGTAAACATCCCTTGTATTTTCATCCAGCCAGAGGTCAGCATCTGTTCCCTGTGGAGCAACGGCTTGATAATTGCCCGGTGGTATCAGCTCTGCAAGCACCTGGTCAAAATATCCTTTTGCTGATGTTGGTACGATCATGAATCTGTATTCCGCAACGGTGGATTCATCCGGGATCTTTTGGAAAGTCAGATGAATGTCTTTGCCATTGCAGAAATCTTTTTCATCCATGGCGGAAATTTCCGGCATAGATTCACAAGGGGTGCTGAGTACAATCCTGTCTGAAGGAGGAGAAAGAAAAGGAGTCATCCCGTTTTTTAACATACTCAAAATGAAAATTTTATAAGGTACCTGGTTAGCAATGAGTGAACCGGAAACCGTGGTGGAATTTTCACTGAGCCCGACTGTATACATTGAATCTCCGGGAATGACCGACGTATAATCCTGAGGCAGTACAGCCAGCGCCGAGTCAAGGTTGAACTGCCAGTAATAGTCATATTCTCTCACCATGATCCTGTATTCTTCAACGACATTCTGACTATCCGGCTGCAGGAATGACACCTGCAGATCAGAACCATTGTGGTTGTCTCCGATATCGTCAACAATCAGTTGTTTTACATCATATACACTTTCCTGGCTGGCAGGACCCAGTTTTACGATCCAACCCTCCACCTCCCCATAAACGTTCAGGGTAATGACCTGTTTTTTGGTTCCTATGACCTGGAAATTCCCTTCTTCATCCACTACAGAAAAATAACCATGTTCATAGTAGAAAGTCATATAGCTGGTCTCACTCCCTAACCGTTTTTGCCACTGAAGGGTTCCATTCTCTGTAATCGTAAAGATCCAGTAGTCTTCTTGCGGATAGCTGTAATAATCTCCTCCTGTCACGTCTCCTGAGTGGTTTGATAGCGTTGTACCGGTTGCAAGGATATTCTCATCCGGTAGGGATTGAAGGGTGAACCGTATTTCATTTTCATCGCCGCCATAGCACTTCGACCAGTTGATACCCCCCTGGTCATTCAGATTGACAAGCCATACATCAGAGCCTCCATGATTTCCTGTCACATTCCCGTTGTTTGAATAGGTTGTGCCGGATATCAAAAAGTTACCCGCACTGGTGGTAATGACATAATCGGCGTTGTCATTCCGGGTGCCGCCCAGTGATTTTTGCCATATCAGGTTACCCGTCGAATCAATGTTGATGATCCAGTAATCCGATCCACCGTGGTTACCGGTTACATCTCCGTCAGTAGAAGCCGAAGAGCCGGAAATGACATATTCCGCCCCGGATGTGATTTCAATGCATGAAGCTGATTCATGGCCCGAGCCTCCATAGCATCTATCCCATAATATATTACCAACCGAATCAAGTTTCACTATCCAGTAATCTTTTCCTCCATGATTGCCGGAGGAGATATCGCCATCATTCGAGGCTGTGTTTCCTGCAACGATGTATCCATGATCTTCCGTTTCCCGGATAGAATTTGCCGTGTCGTTATTGCTTCCTCCCAGGCATTTTTGCCAGACCAGTTCCCCTGTGTCATCGAGTTTGATCACCCAGATGTCTGAAAGCCCGTGATTCCCTGAAACCAAGCCATCATTGGAATTGGTGGTCCCGGCAACGATATACCCATGATCCGAAGTCAGTCTGATATCTGAGACGTTTTCCCTGGCAGATCCCCCGAAGCATTTCGTCCAGATAATCTCACCTTCCCTGTCCATCTTCACTATCCAGAAGTCAAACTGGCCATTGTTATTGATAACAAATCCATTTTTAGATTCTGAGGAACCGGCCAGAACAGTTCCTCCCCCCGTTACAGGCTGACCAACAGTTAAAAAATCATTCCTGGTCCCCCCATACATATGGGCCCATTTTATTACCGGTACCTGGGATAACGAAATGACAGGACATATCCATATAAAAAGACAGAAGGCCGGAATACCCGCTTTAATTATGTTCATTATATCTGTGGTTCTTGTTTTCAATACAGGGAGGATACTTGTATAAGAGTCGTTTATGCCCGGACTACCTTATGACGATGATTTTTTCCCTGACGATCCGGTCATCCAGAAGAATTTCCAGCAGGTATATACCTTCCTTGATACCCGACAGATCCAGGATCGTAGTTTCATTGCCATGTGTCAGTGAATATTGAAGAGAGATCGGTTGTCCGGATGGATCATATAAATGAGCTGTGGTTTTCTTAACGGGGAAGGGAGGTTTTATATACAATTGATCTCTGACCGGATTTGGGTAAATGAAGGGAACGCTCAGGAATTCCTCCATCGAAAGGACCATTTTAGTGATGGAATCATGGCCGCAGGCATTCCATCCATGAAGAGTGATCTGGAACTGCTGACTTTGATTGAATGTATGAACCGGGTCGGTGAGAAATGACCCGAATCCATCCCCAAAATCCCAGTATATGGAGTCTAAAAAAAGGCTGGTGCTATGAAAATGTACTGTCGAATCCAGTTCCTCAAAATAGAAGTCCACTTTTGGATAGATGCAAACAATCACATTTGCCTTTAATGTATCCCTACAGCTTCCCCGTGCGGTTATCAGCGAGAGCTTGTATGTTCCGTTCTCCGTATAGGTATATTCAGGAGTTTCTTCATTTGAAACGTTCCCGTCACCAAAGTTCCAGTAATAGGTATCTGCTTTTAGCGATTCATTGTACAGGATCAGTTCCCCCCACCTGGATAAGTTGAACCAGAAGCTGGCGGTCGGCATTTCGCAGATATTGATAAGCTGAGCAGCCGTATCGGTTCCAAAAGGTCCCGAAGCGATCAGTGTGACCAGGAAATCCCCTTCCTGAGAAAAAACATGAACCGGATTTGCTTCAGTGGAAAAGCTTCCATCACCAAAGTTCCAGATCAATGAATCTACCATTTTTGAAGTTTGAGCAAAATGAACCTCATATTCATCCTTCTCATACGTAAAATCAGCAACCGTTTGATGGCAATAAACCATCCAGGCATATTCTTTAATGGTAACATAACAGTACCCTCCGACGGTCATTTTTACCCAGGCCATAATGGTATCATTTCCATGGAACATAATCAGACCGGCATATTTATTTTTTGCTCCGTTCCAATAGCCGGAGATGGATGGGCCACTCATCTCTCCCTGGGCAAACCTGCTTAAAAGACAATCTTCCGATCTTTCACCGTCCATAAAAGTGAGGGGATCCCCGTGGTTAAATTTTTTGATCCACAGTGAACTCCCTGTTGTAATTATTTTATTGTTTTGATTTAATCCCTCGAGCCCTGAACCGCTCTCCCAATATCCAATTGAACCACCATCATAGCAAGTGAAGAGGTAATCATTTGTGCCATCGCCATTAAGATCAAGCCTGTACCTGGTATTTGATGGCTCCCCGTATGAAGCCCAGACGACTGTATCAGGTTCAATATCAACATAATGGATACATGACATATCCCTCTGGCCGGCATACAAATAATCAGGAACAGAGAGAATCAGCACATTGGAAGGTGCAGAAAGAGCATTTTTGTCTGCAAGGATTCCATCAGCAACGCTCAGCACATAGATATAATAGCTTTTTTCCTCCATGATGGTATCCCCGTTGATATCGGTCGCCTCAGGATCTAAAAGAGCACTGATGTCAGTACCGGAAGGTTCGATGGCAGTATAATTGGCCTGTCCAACAAGGTCAGCCATGTCAAGATTGAAGATCTCTCCCTGTTCCCCGGGTACCACCATGATCCTGTATTCCGATATACCGTCTTCATTGGGAATTTTGTTAAAGGAGACCTTCACATCACTTCCATTTCCCGCATTGCCGCTGTCGGTACCCAGGACGCTTGTGACTGCCTGGGTCTGGGTTTGAAGCAGGAAGGGAACCGGGTAGGAAAGGACATTTTCTGACGTATTCTCATAGCAACTAAGGATAAAGACCGAATAACCGATCCTATTGGTGATGAGCTGTCCATCGGTGGATGTGGCGGTGGAAGCAAGTTGTAAAGAATGCGAAGTACCGTCAGCAGTGATGCTTGAATAATGATCGGCTGTGACTGCATTGGCTGAATCCAAAGTGAAGGTTCCCGCCTGTGTGGCGTTGACCACCATGATCCTGTATCTTACGAGTCCTGCTTCAATGTATGCAGGATCGAAGCTCACTTTCATATCAGCACCATTCTTCTGGTCACCCACGTCTGTAACCTGGATATTCAGTGCGAAGTTCAGAAGCCCTTCTCCGGCAAATAACGGTTCACCAGGTTGAGGATTACATGCGAAATCCTTCATAACAGCTCCTTTTATGTAGCCACAACCAACGGGTGGATCGGTAATCATCATTCTCAGCCAGCCAAAGTAGGTTAATGATCCTTTAATGATTTTAAGACCTACGTAATGCTCATTATCAATGGTCCAGTTCCCAAAGGAATTGCCATGATATACTTCTTGTCCATACAGCAACATCTCACCCGTGACCCATGGCAGTGATGGATCAATGATATCATTAAGATTCAGTGTGTCGACGAAGGCATCAGCCACAAAAAAATCCAGGGAGCTTACTGATTCAATGGAAATAATCGTTGTATCCGGGTATCCTAAATTACACCTGGCATTCACTGTAAAATCCACATCACCGTCCCCGTTGATATCAAGTGGGTACTGCTCACCATTGCAGTCTGTGGGATAAGGTATTGAAACTTCAATTTCCTGATCGGGGATGATATCGGTATAGTGAACCTGGGCAGATGATGGAATAGGTCCGGAAAAGATAAGAACCAGCAGATATATGGTGAGGGAAAAACCTGCTTTAATGAGGTATTCCATTGCTGTAATGTTTGGGCGTTGTAAAGATAGTGGAATTGGGGGGGAATAGCAAGCGGTTAGCGGTCTGTCCTGATGAGCCCCGACTTTCGTCGGGATAAACTACGCGAAATCAGGATCAGCGGTCAGCCCCTCCCCAACCCCTCCCCACCCGGGGAGGGGCAAGGGGTGGGGTGGATGTCATTGCGTTACAAAGCTTGAACCGCTACGCGGTAATCGTGGATTAAGATCCATTCTCAGGCTCTACAGCCCTTCCGTAACATTGTATTGGAATTTGAATCCTGGAATTTGTTTGGAATTTGGTGCTTGGGATTTGGGATTTGCCTGGATACTATCGCATAATAATGATCTTCCTGTTAATGATGTCTTCCACGAAAATGGCCTTTAAGACGTAGATACCAGCCCTGACGGTGCCAAGGTCAATGGTGACAGGTTCGTTCCTGATCAGGTCAAGACGGAACGCGGTGATCAGGTGACCGGAAAGGTCATAAAGGCAGAAATCGCATCTCTGGGATGGCAGGCAGGTCTGAACCGAAAATTGATCGCCTGCCGGCATCGGGTATACCGTTAGTTCACATGCTGGATGATCATTGCGGGGAGGATAGTACATCCAGGCATATTCCTCCAGGATAAGACTTCCTGCTCCAGCCTTTGTTTTCATCCAGCCCATGATGGTATCCTCTTCATGGAACATAATGAGGCCGGTATAATGATCAGGATCTTCACCCCACCAGTATCCGGAGGAGATATTTTCCCATTCGCTGTAGAACTCATAGCAATAAATGCAATATTCGGAGGCTGTTTCCTCATCCTTAAAAGAGATGGTATCACCAAAAGCCAGTTTCTTAATCCAGGTCGGATGCTCCAGTGCGGTAATGACGAAATTATGTGCATTAAGCCCTTTGAGTGACGAAGAACTGCTCCCGAATCCAACCCCACCGCTACTTCGGCAGTAGAACTGATAGTCAAGGGTGTCATCACCATTCAGGTCAAGATCGTAATATATACCATAGTCATAGCCTGCGCTTATAGCTGTATCTGGCTCAATATCAACATAATGAATATAGGATTTATCATGCTGTCCGGCATACAGGTAGTCAGGCGAACTTACTAAGATGTCTGGAATGATATCCGGATAGTGAACCTGGGCTGATAAGGGAGGCAGAATAAAAATTATAAGTACCAGCAACCATCCAGAAACGGAAGGATCTACTTTATGCATGTTTTTCATAGCAGGGAGAATAGACTGTATAAAGATAGTGAAATCTTTTCCCATTGAAGGAAGAACGACTGGGAGTGATTTGTCCAAATTGATTAAAATATTTTCAAAATATATATCATTTTGAAAATATTTTAATCAAAATGATTATATTTGTCCTAAAAATACCCATCATATGGTCCAGAACGACTTAATTGAGGAATTGATTCATCTTGACAGGCTGTCAAAAGATCAGGCCGTGCAGTATCCTGAGAAGCGGTTCCTTCATCCGCAATTAAAATATTTACTGGCCAATACACGCCAGATGGCGGGTATCATGGGATTAAGAGGGACAGGCAAGACCATCATGCTAAGGCAGCTGGCCGTTGAATTGGATAAATCCTTTTACATAAGCGGTGATACATTGCCCGTGGGCACCGATCTTTTTGAACTCTCCTCCACGCTTTTCAGCTCATTTGGGATCAGGTATCTCATGATTGATGAAATCCATACAGTGAAGGACTGGCAGGGACAACTCAAGAAGATCCATGATTTCCTGGATCTGAAGATTCTTTTTACTTCCTCATCATCCCTTGAACTGTCGAAAAGCAAATTCGACCTTTCAAGAAGATTGACCCTATTTTCATTACCACTTTTTTCTTTCCGTGAGTATCTGATATTCAGCAAGAAAGCTGATGTACCGCTGATTACGGTGGAAGAGATCTTAACAAATCATAAAGAGCTGTATCACAAGCTGTTTTCCTTCGAATCATATTTCAGGACCTATTCAGAGCTTGGCGCATTTCCTGCCTGTCTGGATTCACCATTGCGTTCCGTTGTCATTTCTACTATTGATATGGTGACTCAAAAGGATATGTTGACGGTAAGCAAGTTATCACAGGAGGACATACAATCCGTAAGGGCAATTTTATTATTCATAGCAAGAGCGGGAACAGACGGTTGCAGTTATTCATCCATTGCCAGGAATGTCGGGATAACGAAATACAAAGCCCAGCAATTTATTGGTATGATGGAGGAAGCATCCCTTTTAAAAATTCTGTTGCCTCACGGTACCAATGTCATGCCGGAGCCGAAGATCATGCTTGTGCCCGTCTTACGATCCAGTCTTGCTCAAGGCATTGACGAAGACAGGCTTATCGGAGCTATGCGTGAAGAATTTTTCATTCATCATGTCACCGGGGCCGGTTTTACTGTCAATTATCTTAAGAGTAAGCGAGGACAAAAACTTCCCGATTATGTACTTTATATTCATGACCAAAAGCTGATCATCGAAATAGGCGGTGCAGGAAAGGGTACATCCCAGTTTAAAGGTGTCGTTGAGAAAGAGAAGCTGGTATTGACCCAGCCCGGATTTAAAAAAGGCATTCCCCTGATTCTGTTCGGCTTTCTGTGGTGATTTTGCATTTCTCCCGAAATACAAGCAGTCAGCCCCACCCCAACCCCTCCCCAATTGGTCCCCGTTTAAACG
Source organism: Bacteroidota bacterium (assembly GCA_022711405.1). GTDB lineage: Bacteria > Bacteroidota > Bacteroidia > Bacteroidales > JAGONC01 > JAGONC01. The sequence continues at coordinate 143,794 of JAKLFC010000002.1, read as the reverse complement.
GGGATCTGGGAGGGGCAAGTGGTGGGTGGCATGTCACGGGATTACAAAGCTTGAACCGCTACGCGGTATTCGTGGATCAAGATTCATTCTCAGGCTCAACAGCCCTTTCGTAACAATGTATTGGAATTTGAATCCTGGGATTTGTTTGGAATTTGTATCATGGAATTTGGGATTTACCCTATCTTTGTCTGAACAGTTCTTTTTCCCATGACCGATCCCAAACCGTACAAACCGCAAAACCACATCCGGATCGTCACCGCCGCGTCGCTGTTCGACGGACATGACGCGGCCATCAACGTGATGCGGCGCATCCTGCAATCCACCGGCGCCGAAGTGATCCACCTGGGGCACAACCGCTCCGTGGCAGAGATCGTCCAGTGCGCCATCCAGGAAGATGTGCAGGCCATTGCCGTGACCTGCTACCAGGGCGGGCACATGGAATTTTTTAAGTACATGTACGACCTGTTGCAGGAAAATGAGAGCGGACAGATCAGGATTTTCGGCGGTGGCGGCGGGACCATCCTGCCCCATGAGATCGACGAGCTTTATGCCTACGGCATCGCCGGCATCTACTCGCCCGACGACGGACGTAAGATGGGACTGCAGGGAATGATCAACGACGTGATGGCCAGGAGCGATTTCCCGACCGGATCTGATAACCACATCGACGTACAAAGAATCATTGCCAGGGACTACCGGTCCATCGCGCGGCTGATCTCGGCAGCAGAGAATTTCCCGGAGTCGGTCGGGGAGATCATCGGAGCCCTCCAGGAAGCAAAAAAAGGCAAACAATCGCCCGTGCTGGGCATCACCGGCACAGGAGGATCCGGTAAATCCTCGCTGATCGATGAGATCGTCAGGCGCTTTCTGATCGATTTCCCGGAGAAAAGGATCGCCATCATCTCGGTGGATCCTTCCAAGCGCAAATCCGGCGGCGCCCTGCTGGGCGACCGCATCCGGATGAACTCCATCCACCACCCCCGCGTGTATATGCGCTCCCTGGCCACGCGTCAGTCCAACCTCGCCCTGTCGAAGTACGTGAAGGACGCCCTGTGCATCGTTCAGGCCGCCGGCTTCGACCTGATCCTCCTCGAAACATCGGGCATCGGCCAGTCGGACACGGAGATCATCGACCACAGCGACGTTTCCATGTACGTGATGACCCCCGAATACGGAGCCGCCACCCAGCTGGAAAAGATCGACATGTTGGACTTTGCCGATATCATCGCACTGAACAAGTTCGACAAGCGCGGTTCGATGGATGCCCTCCGCGATGTGAAAAAGCAATACACCCGCAACCACCTGCTCTGGAACGCCGACCCCGAGACCATCCCGGTCTACGGTACTGTCGCCTCCCAGTTCAACGATCCGGGCGTGAATAACTTCTATAAGAATCTTATTCATCTCATCGAAAATAAAACAGGGATCAGCTTTGCCACCAAAGCAAGGATCATCCCCGAACTATCCGAAAAGATATACATCATCCCTCCCAACCGGACCCGTTACCTGGCCGAGATTGCCGACACGGTCCGAAATTATAACCGCTGGACGGAAGACCAGGCCGACGTTGCACAAAAACTTTATAGCCTGCAGACATCTCTGGATTCTCTCAGCGAGACCATTCAGGATAAACCGGTCAGGGACCGGCTGGCAAAACTGTATCATGATCATGAGCTGAAGCTGGACGGAGCCAGTAAAAAGGTGCTGGAAACATGGGAGGAGAAGAAAAAGTGTTACCGGGATCCGCATTTTATCTATAAGGTCAGGGAAAAGGAGATCAAAGTGGAGACCCATTCGGAGTCCCTTTCCCATCTGAAGATCCCGAAGATCGTATTGCCTGGATACAAAGCCTGGGGAGATATCCTGAAATGGAATCTTCGTGAGAATGTACCGGGAGAGTTTCCGTATGCTGCAGGGGTATTCCCGTTCAAGCGGGAGGAGGAAGATCCTACCCGCATGTTCGCCGGAGAAGGCGGGCCGGAACGCACCAATAAGCGGTTCCATTACGTTTCGTACGGAATGCCTGCTGTGAGGCTTTCCACAGCTTTCGATTCAGTCACCCTGTATGGCAACGATCCTCACATCCGGCCGGATATTTACGGTAAAATCGGTAATTCCGGCGTATCCATCTCCTGCCTGGATGATGCAAAAAAGCTGTACTCAGGTTTCAACCTGTGTGACCCGAAGACCTCCGTTTCGATGACCATCAACGGGCCTGCGCCCACCATGGTGGGGTACTTCATGAATGCGGCCATCGACCAGCAGTGTGAGCTGTATATCCATGAACACGGACTGGTGGAGGAAATCACCCGGAAGATCGAAGCGATCTATCAAAAGAAAGGAACCCGGCGTCCCCAGTACCAGGGAGAGCTTCCCAGGGGAAACGACGGGCTGGGTCTGCTATTGCTGGGAATCACCGGCGATCAGGTACTGCCTGCGGACGTCTATGAAAGGATCAAGGCGCATACGCTGCGGACGGTCAGGGGCACGGTGCAGGCGGATATCCTCAAGGAGGACCAGGCGCAGAACACGTGCATCTATTCGACGGATTTCTCCCTGAAGCTCATGGGCGACATCCAGGAGTATTTTATCAGGCATAATGTCCGTAATTTCTATTCTGTTTCCATTTCGGGATATCATATCGCGGAGGCAGGTGCAAATCCCATCTCCCAGCTGGCTTTCACGTTGTCCAACGGATTTACCTACGTGGAGTACTATCTCTCCCGTGGCATGAAGGTGGATGATTTTGCCCCCAACCTGTCATTCTTTTTCTCCAACGGTATCGATCCTGAGTACTCGGTGCTCGGGCGTGTGGCACGGCTGATCTGGTCCAAGGCGATGAAGCTGAAATACGGAGCCAACGAACGCTCCCAGAAGCTGAAGTACCACATCCAGACGTCTGGCCGTTCGCTGCACTCCCAGGAGATCGATTTCAACGATATCCGAACAACGCTGCAGGCCCTGTACGCCATATACGACAACTGCAACTCGCTGCACACCAATGCTTACGACGAGGCCATCACGACCCCGACCGAGGAATCGGTGCGCCGGGCCATGGCCATCCAGCTGATCATCAACCATGAACTGGGACTGGCAAAGAACCAGAATCCGCTGCAGGGTTCGTTCATCATCGAGGAGCTGACCGACCTTGTCGAAGAGGCCGTATTGACCGAGTTTGACCGGATTGCTGAACGCGGCGGTGTGCTGGGAGCCATGGAGACCATGTACCAGCGGGGCAAGATCCAGGAGGAGTCGCTCTACTATGAGCACATGAAGCACAGCGGGAAGCTTCCGATCATGGGAGTGAACACCTTTTTGTCGTCGAAGGGCTCACCAACCGTGACACCCGGTGAAGTGATCCGGGCCACCGTAAAGGAAAAGAAGTACCAGATCTCTATGCTGAAGGAGCTTCATAAAACGCAGGCTGAGAAAGCGGGCAGGGCATTGCAGGATCTCCAGCATGCGGCGCTGAACAACCGTAATGTGTTCGAACAGCTCATGGAGTGCTCAAAATATTGTTCCATCGGACAGATCACCGACTCCCTCTTTGAGGTGGGGGGGCAGTACAGAAGAAACATGTAAATAAATCAAGTTATGGCTGACCGGAAAATCCTTATCATTTACCCGGAACCCTATGAAACCAGGGTTGCCGTGTATCTGGGTACAGAACTGATCTTTCTGAAGACCCTCAAGCATTCACCGCAGGAAATAGCACGTTTCAGGGATGTCATTGATCAGAAGGACTGGCGCAGGAAACTTATCTGGAAGGAACTCACAGAGAATGATATCAACACCGACCTGATCGAGGTGGTCATGGGGATGAGCGGGCTGGTCAAACCACTCAAGTCAGGCATCTATGAGGTCAACGACAGGATGAAAGAGGATCTTCGGGTCGGGTTGCTGGGCAAGCATGCGGTCAACCTGGGAGGGCTGATCGCAGCGGATATCGCTGAATCGCTCGGAAAGAAGGCCTATATCATGGATCCGATCGTGGTGGACGAACTGGACGATGTGGCCAGGGTTTCGGGGCATCCCCTGTTCCAGCGGAAGTCCATTTTCCATGCACTCAGTCATAAGTTTGTCGCCAAAAAATACGCCCGGTCGGTGCACCGGAAATACGAGGAGCTCAACCTGGTGGTGGTGCACATTGGCAGTGAGGGGATCTCGGTCGGGGCGCACAAGCAGGGCAGGGTGATCGATGTGAACAACACCTTTGACGGCGACGGGCCGTTTTCCATTTCACGAACGGGTACCCTTCCGGTGGGGGACCTGGTCAGGATGTGCTTCAGCGGAGAATACACCGAAGAGGACATGATCAGGATGATCACCGAAGGAGGAGGCTATGCTGCATATCTTGGTACCAGCAACATCAATGAGATCGACAAGCGGATCATGTCGGGTGACGACACGGCGACCTTCTATTCCTATGCCCTGGCGTACCAGGTTTCCAAGGAGATCGGCGCCATGGCCACGGTGCTGGAAGGCAACGTGGATGCGATCCTTTTATCCGGAAATATTTTCAACAGCCAGCGGTTCATCAAGAACGTGACCGGCCGCGTCAGCAAGATCGCCGACGTGATGCTCTATCCAAGCGTCAATAGTTTCGAGGCGCTGATGATGTCGGGCATCAGCATCATGAACGGGGAAGCGGAGATTCTGGAATATATCTGATTAAATGATTAACAGATATCTGATATCTGATTTGATTTGCGATTTAAATCAAACATCAAATATCGGTTAATCGTTAATCAGATATCATCATCTCCCCGTCAACTCCTTGGGAATCCGTCCATTGCGGATGGCTTCGGAGCGGAGGCGGCGCCCGATGATCTTCTCGACCATCCGGCCGATATCCAGCACCTTATCCACATTCACCTGCGTATCGATGCCCATTTCATCCATCATTACGATCATATCTTCGGTGGTTACCAGCCCAACGATGTTCGGATCGTCATAGTAATATTTTCCTGTTCCGGCCACGGGATAACCGTCGATGAAGTTGGCTGGCTGGCCGCCGATGCCGCCCATGGTGCTTTCGAAGTTGGTCATGCCTGCCTGCAGGGCTGCCAGCACGTTGGCCAGACCCCATCCTCGGGTGGTATGGAAGTGGGCGATGTGTTTTTCCGGCGTAGGGATGGCATCCAGCAGCATCGAATAGTATTTGTAGACACGGTCGGGGGACGCAGAACCGTCGTGGTCAGCATGTTCCACGTCGTCGGCGCCGATGTCGAACCAGTGTTTGGTGAATTCGATGGCTTTCGACATTTCCGTGGGGCCTTCGATGGGACAGCCCCAGATGGTGCTGACCGTACCGTTGACCAGGATGCCCGCATCATGCGCTTTGGGGATCCATTCCTCCGACATCTTCCAATAGTCGGCAAGGCTCAGCCCGGAGTTACGGACATGATGCGACTCGCTGGTGGAGACCATCAGCAGGATACGGTCGGGCCCAAAACCTTCCTGACGGGCCTGTATCGCGCGTTCGATGGCTTTTTCGCGAATGGTGATGGCCGTCAGTACCACATCCTGCAGCTTATCTTTCACTTTTTTGCTGTTTCGTATTCCCTTGAACAGGGCGTCGGCGTCCCTGAACTGGGGCATCCCCCTGGGATTGCCGAGGTTGGTCACTTCGATGTATTTGAATCCGGCCAATATCAACTGTTCCAGGATCCAAAGTTTGGCTTCGGTCGGAATGAAATGTTCTTCATGTTGAAAACCGTCGCGCACGGTTATTTCACCGATGGTTACTTTTTTGGGGTAATTCATCATATGGAATAAGATTAGATATTAAGAAATTGATTTTAATGAAATGGCTTCTAAAATTAATCAAAATAATGATATATACCTTTGTAAATACTAGATTTTTAGAAGGCGCATATCTGTAGTCTATCCTTAAAGCTAGCCTTATTTGTCAATGCTTGTCCCTGCGCAAGCAGGGATCTGATTACACTTTCTTCGAGGATTCTATTCAGGGATCTTCAGATCCCGGAAGTAATCCAGCACCTGCGGGTTGGCCAGCGCATCGCGGTTGAGCACATCCTCTCCGTGGATGAGCTTCTTCACCGCGATCTCCACCTTTTTGCCGTTGAGCGTATAGGGCACTCCCGGCGTTTCCATGATGATGGCCGGCACATGCCGCGGGCTGCAGCTGGTGCGAATGCCGGACTTGATCTTTCTGATGACCTCCTCGGTCAGCTCGTAATTCTGTCGCATCTGCACAAACAGGATCACGCGCTCGTCGCCCTGGAACTGTTGTCCGATCACCACGGCGTCGGCTATTTCTACCATACTTTCCAGTACCCTGTAAATCTCCGATGTACCGATTCGGACACCTCCCGGGTTAAGCGTGGCGTCGGACCGTCCGAACATGGTGATTCCGCCGTGGTCGCTGATGCGGATGTAATCACCGTGCCTCCAGATGCCCACATAATCCGTAAAGTAGGCGCTGCGGTATTTTTCTCCCGTGGGATCGTTCCAGAAATAGATGGGCATGGAGGGGAAGGCGGTCCTGCAGACGAGTTCGCCTTTTTCCTCACTGACGGACCGGCCGTTCTCATCGAGGCTGTCCACGTCCATTCCCAGCCCTCGGCACTGGATCTCGCCGCGGTACACAGGAAGGATTGGACAGCCCAGGACGAAGCAGGAGATGATATCCGTCCCGCCGGAGATCGAAGCCAGCTGCACATCCTTCTTCCAGTCACGATAGACATACTCAAAGCTTTCGTCTGACAGTGGGGATCCGGTAGAAGTGATGAGCCTCATTTTTGGGAAGTCCGATATTTCCCGAGGTTTTATACCTGCCGCCTCAAGCGAGGCAATGTATTTGGCGCTGGTGCCGAACAGGGTGAAATTTATCTCATCGGCCATTTTGATGAGGGCATCGGGTTCGGGATAGAAAGGATTACCGTCGTAGCAGACGATGGTGGCGCCCAGGGAAAGGGCGCTCACGAACCAGTTCCACATCATCCAGCCGCAGGTGGTGAAGTAGAAGACCACGTCGTCTTTGCGCACGTCACAGTGCAGCATGAGTTCTTTCATGTGCTGGATCAGCGTGCCGCCCTGGGAATGGACGATGCTTTTGGGAAGTCCGGTCGTACCGGAGGAGTACATGATGTATAACGGATGGTCGAAGGGGAGCTGCTCAAAGGTCATCTCGCCGGTGACCGGTTGTGCCAGTTCCTCCCACGTAATTGCATTTGGTACAGTCGAAGCATTCAGGTTCCCGGTGAAATTGACCATGACCACCTTTCTGATGGTGGGAAGCTGGCTCAGGATGCCACGGAGCTTTTCCTGGGAATCAAAGAGTTTTCCGTTATAGGAATATCCATCCACCGCGAAGATCACTTTGGGTTCGATCTGGCTGAAGCGGTCGAGCACGCCCTTGATGCCGAAATCGGGTGATGAGGATGACCAGATGGCTCCGATGGAGGAGGTGGCCAGCATGGCGATGACGGTTTCAGGGATGTTGGGCATGAATCCCGCCACCCGGTCGCCTTTTTTCACACCGAGACGCCTGAGCCCTTCAGCCACCCGGTGCACGTGGTCGAAAAGTTCGAGGTTTGTAATTCGTCGTTCGCTATTCATTGACTGCTGACTGCTGATCCTTCGGGCTTCGCCCTCAGGACATGCTGCTGACTGCTGACTTATCCCTTCCCCCCGAAAAATGATCGCCGTCCTGTCGTCCCTGTATTTCAGAAGGTTCTCGGCAAAGTTGAGCCGCGCACCCTGGAACCATCTGGCCCCGGGCATTTTCTTCGGATCATCCACTACCGTGTCGTAGTCTTTTGAAAAGATGATCCCGCTGTACTGCCAGAAGGTACCCCAGAAGTCGGCGGGATGTTCGATGCTCCACTGGTGAAGCTGATGATAATGATCGAAGGATTTCCCGTATCTGGCATTCACATGCTGCATGAAGTCGTACATCCGCGACTGCTTTGCCCTGTCGGGGTCGGGTTGCCAGAGAAGTTTATAATTCATGGCTGTAAAGATTTTTAATAAACACCGGTTCTCTTATCCCACCACATCTGCTGTCCCCAGAACTCATCCACGATCCCGCCGCTGACCGCCTGGACGTTGGCCCCATTCAGGTTATATTCATCCGTCGGATAGGGATAGCGGAACGGCTGACGGTTATGCGTGCCATAAGGAGGATTGGTTGCGCCTTTCGACATATCAATGACCGGGACGTCGGTCCTGCGCACCTCAGCCCAGGCTTCCTGGCCCTCCTTGAAGATACAGATCCAGTTCTGAAGATGGATCTGTCTGACATCATTGTTCCATGCAATCCCAGCCTGTGACAGGTAAGCATCGAGGGTGGCCTGGTCAGTGATACCATTTTCCTCCATGGAAGCGATGATGCCGGCTTCATAGGCCTCCTGTGCATTCCATCCGGTGTTCCATCCAAGGAAAGAAGCTTCGGCAATGTCGAACAGAACTTCAGCGTACCTCAGGAAAGGTGTAAATCCTGCAGGATCATCACAGAACCTTGCTCCTATCCGGGAAATCGTATCCAGCTGGAAGGAATTCAGAACAGCCCCCGGATCAATACCGCGGTAGACCGGATTATTATCCTCGTCGAAGTAAGCGGGCTGTGCATAAACGGGCAGACGCGGGTCATTGTACTGGATAAGCGTATTGACAAGGACATCACACATGCCGTTGAAGTCATTTTCCATGGCATCTTCCGCATACGGTTCCCGGTATGGAGCAGTCCCCGGCCACCACAGGAAGGCATTGTCATCATTACCCGACATCACCGGGTATCTTACCGGATCACCCATAACCTCTTCGATGATTTCCCTTGCCCTGGCAGGATCAGCCCCTGACATCCGGATGGCCACGCGCAGGCGGAGCGAGTTGCAGAACTTCTGCCACTTGAAAGCATCTCCGTAGAAAAGAAGGTCACCTTCCCCCAGATCGTCACCGTTACCTTCTGCGAAGAGGTCAGCAGCCATTTTCAATGTGTCGGCAATGCCGTAATAGATCTGATCCTGGGTATCATATGCCGGGTTGGTGATGCCCTCCAGACCCCGCAGGGCCTGTGAGAAGGGAACGGCTTTCCAATGGTCGGTAGTCATCTGCCAGAGCACGCAGGAGAATGTGATGGCAGCAGCCTGCATGTTCTTATCTCCGTCAGCAGAAGCCCTGATGATGATCTGCTTCAGATTGTTAAGCGTCACAAAAGAATTATACCATAAAGCGATGACTGTCCCTTCCCTGAATTGATAGCTGGATTCGACAGGATACATGATATTGGTGATTTGACCTGCATAGCTGCACATTTCAGTCTTCTGCCAGTAACTGTAAAAATTATCCCCGGTATACCGGAGGGCACGTGCAAGAATGTTCGTGTTGGGAACCTCCAGGGGCTCGTTGGGATCCTGGTTGATTTCCTCAAAATCCCTGGTACATGAAATGGATGCAATTAGGAATCCTGTGACCAGGATGATATTTATTTTGAAGATCTTTTTCATTGCCGCGATTTTAAGTGTATGATTCATACCGATTTTTGGGGACCTAAAAGGTCAGACTCAGCTTGATCCCTGTCGACATGGTCGGAGGTAACTGATTCTGTTCAACACCGACGCCATCGTTCGTGGTTCCATAGCCAACTTCGGGATCGATTCGGATGTCATTTGATTTGTGCGTCCACAGGAGTGCCAGGTTACGGCCATACAGGGAGAGGGTACAGGACTTAATGAAACCGGTCCTGGCCATGATTTCATCCGGTATCCAGTAATCGATCAGGACTTCACGCAGTTTTATGAAACTGCCGTCAATGACGGAGGACTCATGAAATTGCGGGTAGTAACTTTTATAGAAATAGAAAGGGCTGACGATGATGTCATTTTTGGTACCATCTTCTTTTACACCGTCGAAAATGATCCCGTCCCTTCTTATTTCATACGTATCACCTGCCGGCATGACATGGTCTCCATCGATGTCTTCTGCTGTCTCTTTACTCGTGCCCGTGTACGCACCAAACCAGTCCGTCAGGCTGAATATGTCGCCGCCTTTGCGAAAATCGATGAGGAAGCTCAGGGAAAGGTCTTTCCAGTGGAATGCATTACGCAGGCCGCCAAACCAGTCGGGCATGGCGTGTCCTATATCGACCGGTGTATCCGTATATTTTGGAATGCCGTCTTCACCGACGACAATGTTGCCATGATCATCGCGGACAAAGCCTCCTCCCCTGATGACGCCCCAGGGATAGTATTCCACGATATCGCCGTTTTCATCTTTTTTAGGTGCCGGAGCTTCCAGGGTGACCCCCCAGGCATAGGAAAGATAGTACGTCGTAAGATCTCCATAGAGTTCTTCGATCCTGTTCTGGTTCCTGGACCAGTTGAGTGTGATCTCCCAGTTGAGACCTTTCATGGATTTAAGGGCGACACCGGTGACCATAAGCTCGTGACCCCAGTTGCGGATCACTCCTGCGTTCAGCAGCATGTCAGCGAATCCAGTAGCTGAAGAGACCTGGACGCCAAGTATCTGATTTTTCGTGGTCTTGTCATAATAGGTATAATCCACTCCTAACCTGTTGTTAAAGAATTTGAGGTCAGTACCCACCTCAAGGCTGGCCGTTTTCTCAGGTTTCAGATCAAGAGGAGGCATGGTTTCGGTGAAGTAATAGCAGGCAACCCCGTTGAATGTAGCGGGATCGGCAGCGTACGTCGGAGTAAGCTGGTAAGGATCGGTGGCGTTACCTACCTGGGCCCAGCTGCCTCTTATTTTACCGAAGGTCAGTATGTTTTGCGGAATGTCAAATGCTTCGGTGAATACCCAGCTCAACCCAAAGGAAGGATAGAAATAAGACCAGTTGTCTTTGGGCAATGTGGAACTCCAGTCATTTCTGCCTGTGATATCCAGATACAGCATCCTTCTGAAGTTAAGGTTCAGCGTTCCAAACACAGAGTTTTCCCGTCCATGTGAATCATACATGGTGACACTGGGAGTGCCTTTCACATTGGCAATAGTAAAGAGGTCAGGGACTGTCAGTGCAGTGGCTGTTTCCGACATGGAATGAAATTTCCGGTCAGAATAATCTGCACCCAGCGATACCCTCAGTCCGAAGTCCTCACCCAATTCCCTGTCAGCAGTTAAGATGAGGTCCATGTACGTTATATTTTCGTACCGCTGCGACTGGGAGAAAGCACCCTCGGGCAGGGTTGCCGGATTGTTGTACCTGACCGCCTTCCTGTACTCATTGTACCAGTCGGTGCCCACACGGCCCGTAACACTCAGCCAGTCTGTGAACTGGTACGTCAGGTTAAAATTGCCGAATATCCGGTCCCTTGTCCTGGAATTGGTGTTTTTGCCCGTGGTCCAGTAAGGATTGTCGTTCCATAGAGAATTCCAGTTATACGGATTGCCCCATACGTCCAGTTCCTGCCAGTGATCTTTCAGGGATTTCATATCCACCTGGCGTCCGAACCAGTTACTGAGGGGTGACATGAGACCGCCATAACCCCCGGTGGGAAGGTTATCACTATGGTTCTGGACATAGGTTATAATGGCTCCTGCCTTAAAGCGTTTGGTGATATTCATCGTTCCGCTGAAATGGACGGTATACTTATCCATGTCCGTATTGGGAATAGTGCCGGTTGTATTCTGGGAGGATAATGAAAGACGTCCGGACGCCTTATCGCTGGCTGCAGCAAAGGACAGGTTATTGTCCCACGTGCCTCCGGGCTGGTAGAAATCTTTCAGATTGTCGGGATGAGAGATCCAGGGGGTAGCTGTGCGTGTATCGGGGTCCCGGGGATCAGTCAGGGGGCTGTCGAACTGGGGTATATTGAGGCCGATATCCAGCCTTGGTCCCCACGATTCATCGATTCCGTCAATGACTCCTCCAAATGCACCGTCATAGTATGAGAAGGAATTTTCCCTCGCCCATGCTTCGTAAGCGGCAATGTCGGTAGGGTCGATCCCAGATTCAATGGCAAATGATTCATCCCCTGCGTAACCCTGGCCATACTTATCCTGGTACAGGGGAAGATACGCAAGGTTATCCATCTGGTAAGCCGTTGTGAAGGAAACGCTGATACCTTTTGAAGTACTTTTATTGCCTGATTTGGTGGTAATGAGTATAACGCCGCTGGCGGCTCTTGCTCCGTAGAGTGCCGCGGCATTGGCACCTTTCAGTACGCTCATCGATTCGATGTTGGCCGGGTCAATGTCCATGATGGCATTACCCCAGTCCACACCACCATATTGACTTACGGTAGATGAGTAATTGGAGACTGGTACACCGTCGACAATGAACAGTGGCTGATTGTTTCCAAAAGAGCTGTTCCCTCGAATGGTGATGCGCGAGGAAGAGCCAACTGCTCCGCTGGCATTGATGATCTGCACACCGGCCACCTTCCCTGCGAGGGAATTGACGATATTGTTCTCTTTGGCGGCTTCGAGGTCTTCCCCTTTGATGTCCTGCACCGAGTAACCGAGCGCTTTCTTTTCACGCGAAATACCCAGGGCAGTGACCACAACGCCCTCAATGTCCATGATATCTGGCTCGAGGATCACATTGAACTCTTCGGCTGTTCCCAGTTCGATATCCCTGGTGATCCTGCCCACGAAGGAGAACACCAGGATCCTTGCGTAATCCGGGACCTCCAGCTGGAAAGTACCATCGGCACTGGAGGTAGTACCGATGGTGGTTCCCTTGACCACGACCGTGGCACCCGGGATGGGACTGCCATCTTCCGAACTGGTAATTTTACCCGAGATCGTCTTCTGGGCATGCAATGCCTGCATTCCTGTAAACAACAGGAGCATAATGAAAAGCGTAGATTTTCCCATGGGTAATCATCTTAAGATTTGTATCTACCTGGAATTATCCTTGTTCATTTTAGGAAGGCATGATGTTGAAAGTACCGAAGCTTTCGGCGTAAATATATTACAATAATCGTGGGAAAACAAGTAGAAATGCTAAAATGAATTGCTATTTCTTATTTCACCTCTCCTCTCTACTTCTCCTTCTACCAGGGTAATCGGTAATGGCTATTCTTTTATCCTCCGTCTTGCGTCAGCCGGTTCAGGGAATCCCGAATCAGCATCCTGCCACAGGTCGAGGAAAGTGCGGAACTGTTCAGCCGCTTTTTCTTTCATCCCTTTTTCCTGGTAAAGGATCCCCAGGTAATAGTGATACCTTGGATTGACAAGGCGGCGGTCTTTGCTTCCGGGAACAGGAGTGATCATTCGTTCATATTCGGCAATGGCTATGTCCGTCAAACCATATTTCTGGTACGTAACTGCCAGGCTGTTGCGTTGAAAGGGAAGGTTGGCTGTGAGATACTCCGGGAATTCATAATTTACACGGGGGCGAACCGTATCCGGAGGGATATTGTCCAGGTCTGCTGGTTTTTCAGCGGAGGCTATTTGAAATTCCCTCAGGAGGTAATGATATTCAAAGTCCCTTGTCAGGTTGGTTGCATACGATTTGACCCTATCGATATTCATCAGGACAGAATCCATCCGGCCCTCCCTGATATGGATCAAACCACTTAAAAAATGGTATCCCTTGTAATACTCTTTATGTTCATGCGAGGAGGTATCATCCGGTGCTTTCTGGACAGCGGCCAGGTTGCATCGCTTTGCCTCCGCATAGTGCCCGAGGTCGTACTGAATCCAGGCCATCAGCCAAGCAGAATCAGAACGAACGCGCGGCAGATCCTGGCTGGTCCCGGTAACGATATACTGATGAAGGGATTGTTGGGCGTGGTCCAGTTTCCCAAAATGATAGTCCATCATGGCGATGGAGAGATACATATAGGCCTTCGTGCTTTCCGAAAGGACCTCTTTCAGTGCATTTTTCATCCATTGTTCTGCCTGGAGGTAGTCTTCCATCCGGGCATAGATATAGGCTATTTTTTCTGCTGTATAGATAAAACCCGGCTTTATTTCCCATGCCTTTTTATATTTTACCAGCGCCTCATCAAACTGATCCCTGAAATAGTACAGATCTCCCATGGAATCGAATGGATTGGCATCACCGGGATTAAGACCGGCATACCTTTCCATGTATTCCATCGCTTTTACCATATCGCCTTTCGCAGCAAAAAAATAACCAAGCTGGTTAAGGGCTGCTCCATAGCCCGGATCGAGTTCCAGTACTTTCTGAAACTCAGAGATCGCTTTATCCTTCTTCCCATTGTACGAGTACCAGAGTCCAAGTAGAAAGTGTGCCCCTTTGTCTTTCGGTGCTTTTTCAACCAGTTCAAGCAGGAGGTCAAGGTTTTTTTGCTTATCTTTCAGGATGTTACCTGCATACCAGGCACCGATGAGGAGCTGTTCATTCTCCGTAGCTCTGGAAGAAGCCTGGTAGGCTTTTTCCAGAGCTACAATGCTTTTTTGAACATTTTGGAGCCCGGCATAACAGCCATACAGGTAAAAATAAGCCATGGCAAATCCCGGATCGATCTTTACGGCTTTTTCAAAGAATTGCCGTCCATCCTCCCAGTTCGCATTGCTCCATTGGTCAAGTCCTTTCAGGTAGTAATCATACGCTTCCATTGAAGTGGTAGTCACATCCTGTATCCGCATGGGAGCGGTTTCCACTTTAAGGGCTGAAATGCCCGCACCGCGGGCGATGGCTTTGCTCAGCTCATCGATCTGCGTGTCAAGGATGCTGCCCACGCCGTTCCCTTTGGAAGTTGCACTTTTCAGAATCTTTTTCGAAGCTACGTCGAGTACTTTCACGTCAGTTACAAATACATCCCCCGCCCTGACGAAGCTCCCGGTAACGATCACCTGGCAACCTTCTTTGTTGCATATCTCAAATCCCAGGTTCGCATCAATGTTCTCTACATCCTTTTTACCCAATTGAGCCATCACATCCTTCATGCGCTCCCAGGTGACCACCTGGAACAACCTGGACTGTTCAAGGTTGGTGATCAGCAGGTTAGGGATGGCTTTCTGCAGGAAATTAAACGATGAATCGCCTGTCTGGTTCTCGAAACTGATCACGGCGATAGGGGTCGATCCGGCCTTATTGAATGCACTCAGCAGTGTAGGACGGAAGAGGAGAATCATCAGGGCAGTTAATACCAGTCCTGCCAGCACGAACAGAATGCCTTTTGTAATCCTGTTAAGCCTGCTCCTTTTGGTATAAATAAAATGTTCCTTTTTTCCTCTGGTCCTCTTCAGTTGATCTAATGCTGAAAGCTTTTTCTCTGTCGTGGAAATGGCATAGATCTCCACCGGGTGATCGATGTTTTTCAGTGATTTCTCGCCGATATAGGTTGCTTCCGTTTCCAGCTTGTTCTTGATGTCTTCAAGGATCCGGGCGGATATGAACACTTTGCCCGGGTCACAGATTCCCTGGATCCGGGCAGCGATATTCACGGCATCGCCAAAAACATCATTTTCCTCAGCAACCACATCACCAATATGGATCCCGATCCTAAGCCGGTAGGTGTCCGCTTTAATGACAGTATTCTGGAGCTCCAGGGCACAGCTTACCGCATCCCAGGCGCTGGGAAAGATGGCCAGCGTCCCATCGCCGATCTCTTTGATGTATTCCCCGTTGTATTGGCTGATCCGGTCTTTGTGCAGCGCCCGGTTTTTCTCAAGGATGATCAACGCAAACTTTTCGTCCCTTGACATCAGGGCGGAATACCCGACAACGTCGGTGAACATAATGGCGGCGAGTTTGCGGTTTTCTTTCATTTAAAAAGTTGCTTCAGCCTTTTTCTTGTATCAGCCGGTTCAGGGAATCCTGGATCGGCGTCCTGCCAGAGGCCGAGGAAGGTGCGGAACTGTTCGACGGCCTTTTCCTTCATTCCTCTTTCCTGGTACAGGATCCCCAGGTAGTAGTGATACCGGGGATTGACCAGGCACTGATTTTTTCTGTCAGGGTCGAATGTGATCAGGCGTTCATATTCCATAATTGCTTTATCCAGCATGCCAAACCGATGGTAGGCTTCTGCAAGGCTATTGGACCTGAAAGGGAGGCTCTTGGTCAGATACCAGGGAAAGTAAAAAGTTGAGAAAGACCGGGCTATTTCCGGAGTGAGACTATCGAGGTCTGCCGCTTTTTGAGCTGACGCTATTTGAAATTCCCTTAAGAGGTAATTATAATCCGCATCCTTTGCCAGATCCGTTGAGTATGCTTTGACCCGCTGGATATTATTCCAGGCAGAATCCATCTGGTGCTTCCTGATCTGTATCAAACCGCTAAAAATATAATACCCTTTATACGACTCCGCCCAGTAGGCAGTATCCAATCCCAGTATATAATTCAGATTGGCCAGGCTGAGTCTCTCTGCTTCCTCATATTGTCCAAGGTCGAAATAAATGCTGGCTTTCAGGTCGTCGGCATCCAGATTGATATTCCTCACCTTCTGACTGGTTCCCAGAGCGATACATTTGTCGAGGGATTGCATTGCCCTGTCCAATTTACCAAAATGATAGTCCATGAAAGCAATGGTATAGTACAGATAGGCCTTTAAACCTTCTGACGGAACATCTTTCAGTGCCTTTTCAAGCCATTGGTCAGCCCGGGGGTAATCTTCTTTCAAGGCATAGATATAGGCTATTTTTTCCGTTGTACAGTAAAAGCCAGGCTTTATTTTCACTGCCTGTTTGAATTGCTCCATGGCTTCATCGAGCTTTCCCATGGCGAAGTACATGTCTCCCATGGAATCAAAAGGACTGGCGTCATCGGGATTCAGAGCGGCATATTTCTTCAGGTATTCCATTGCCGTGGAAAAGTCACCTCTGGCGAAATAAAGATAAGCAAGTTGATTAAGGGCTTCCCCCCATTCCGGATCAAGCTCAACTGCCTTCATGAACTGTTCTATCGCGTCATCCCGGCGGTGATCGCTTAAATACCACCTTCCCAGATAAAAGTGTACTCTTTTATCCCGTGGTGCTTTTTCAGCCAGTTCCAGCATAAAGCCGAATGCCTTCTGCTTGTCTTTCTGAATATTACTCGTATAGAAGGCCCGGATTAGCAGCTGTTCGTTTTCCGTGGCCTTAGAAGAAGCCTGGTAGGCTTTTTCAAGTGCTTCCAGGGCTTTTTCCCTGTTATCAAGCCCATTGTAAGACGCGTACAGATAAAAATAAGCACTGGCAAAGCCCGGATCGATCCTGATGGCTTTTTCAAACAGTTGACTGGATTCGTCCCAATAATAATCATCATATGCATCAAGACCTTTTAAATAATAATCATACGCTTCCATTGAAGTGGTGGTAACATCCTGTATCCGCATGGGGGCAGTTTCCACTTTAAGCGCTGAAATGCCTGCTCCGCGGGCAATGGCTTTGCTCAGCTCATCGATCTGGCTGTCAAGGATGCTGCCCACGCCGCTCCCTTTGGAACTTGCACTTTTCAGGATCTTTTTCGAAGCCACGTCCAGCACCTTGACGTCGGTCACAAACACATCTCCCGCCCTGACGAAGCTGCCTGTGACAATGACCTGGCAGCCTTCTTTGCTGCATATCTCAAATCCCAGGTTGGCATCAATGTTTTCCACATCCTTTTTACCCAATTGAGCCATCACATCCTTCATGCGCTCCCAGGTGACCACCTGGAACAACCTGGACTGTTCAAGATTGGTGATCAGCAGGTTGGGGATGGCTTTCTGCAGGAAATTAAACGATGAATCGCCTGTCTGGTTCTCGAAACTGATCACAGCGATTGGGGTCGATCCGGCCTTATTGAATGCACTCAGCAGTGTGGGACGGAAGAGGAGAATCATCAGGGCAGTTAATATCAGTCCTGCCAGCACGAACAGAATGCCTTTTGTGATTCTGTTAAGCCTGCTTCTTTTCGTATAAACAAAATGTTCCTTTTTCCCCCTGGCCCTGGTTAACTGATCTTCCGCTGGAAGCTTTTTACCTGAAGTGGAGATGGCATAGATCTCCACCGGGTGATCGATGTTTTTCAGTGATTTCTCGCCGATGTAGGCTGCTTCCGTTTCCAGCTTGTTCTTGATGTCTTCAAGGATCCGGGCGGATATGAACACTTTGCCCGGGTCACAGATTCCCTGGATCCGGGCAGCGATATTCACGGCATCGCCAAAAACATCATTTTCCTCAGTAACCACATCCCCAATATGGATCCCGATCCTCAAACGGTAAGTGCCTTCTGTCAGTACTGTTCGTTGGAGCTCCAGGGCACAGCTTACCGCATCCCAGGCGCTGGGAAAGATGGCCAGTGTCCCATCGCCGATCTCTTTGATGTATTCACCGTTGAACGTTGCAATGGCCGATTTATGGCGCTCCCTGTTCTTCCCCAGAATCTCCATCGCCCTATTTTCGTCCCTTGACATCAGGGCGGAATACCCGACAACGTCGGTGAACATGATGGCGGCAAGCTGGCGGCGTTCTTTCATGAATGAAAGAATTATGATCCGGATGGAATATCAGAGGGAGTAAATATAAAGATTAAATCATTAAAAACAAGGGGAAGAGATGAACCGAAAGAATAAAGGTTTTACCAAAAGGTAGTTTTTGTTTTAACCACAGAGGCGCTCAGAGGGAGCACAGAGGCGCCCAGAGGCCTTAATAAGATCGCAGGAACCTCTGCGCACCTCCGTGAATCCTCTGTGCGCCTCTGTGGTTAAGTATTTATGATACAACATCTTAAGAGGAAGGGCTGAGTCAATTCGTACAGGGTACTAAAGAACCTCACTATGATATAATTACTAAATTTGTGTATTGTTCGAATTCGATTTGCCAGTGAGAAGGTGGTATTCTTCTGACAGCGTATAATGATAATGCTCAAACCCGATGAAGAATAAATATCTCCTCGCACTGATTCTTGGGGCGAGTGTTTCAGTAGCTTTCCTTCCGTGTGGCATGACACGTTCTGCCGGAAATGGAGACGGAATCGGCACAGCGATGGTTTACAAGGGAAGTACTGTCATGACAACCAGTACCCCGGTCGGCAGGGGCGAAGTGGATGAGCGGGTCATTGCAGTCAGGGTTGAAACTGAAGGGAGTGAAAATCCCCTTGAATTATCGAAACTGGAATTCTCAGTGGAGGGCACTACCAGCCTGACGGATATTGAAGGTCTTAAAGTTTATTTCACGGCCGGGAATCCGAGGTTGACCACGGATCACCTGTTTGGGACGGCAGCCGTTCAGGAAGGAATCATCACGGTCACCGGCAGCCAGCTGCTCAACGAAGGATCGAACCATTTCTGGGTAACGGCGGACCTGTCACCCACTGCCATCGAAGGAGATTTCCTGAAGGGTGAGATCCTGTCAGTTACTGTCGGGGGCCAGGTTTACCCGGTCACTCCCGGAACCACCAGCGACGCACGGCTGATCGTGCTGGAACATAAGCTGCTGTTTTCCGGCGGGGATTACGGGTCGGTCAATTTCCGCATCCCTGCCGTGAAAACGGCGGATGACGGATCCATTGTCGTGGCGGTGGATGCGCGACGGGACAGGGCTGGCGACCTGCCCGGCAATATTGATATTATGGTACGCCGCAGCACCGATATGGGCGATACCTGGTCGGATGCCATCACCATCGCCGATTTCGACTTGTATGGCGCCAGCGATCCCTCACTGGTCAGGGACCGGAACACCGGTGATCTTCTGTGCATGTTTGCTTCACATCAGGGATTGTTTCAATCCACGCCGCTCAATCCCATCCGCTTCCAGGTCTGCCGCAGTCAGGATAATGGTCTGACATGGAGCGACCCCGCGGAACATACCAGCCAGATCTATGCTCCTGGCTGGTACGCGGCATGGCTTGCTTCGGGAAGCGTGCACCAGATGCGCTGCGGCAGGCTCATCGGAGCCATCGGCGTTCGGCTAAACGCTAGAAATACTATTTCTAATTATATGATCTTCAGCGATGACGGAGGCCATTCATGGAATTATAAACCGGCCATGGCGTCCGAAGTCGGTGACGAAGCCAAGATCGTGGAACTGGATAACGGTAACCTGATGATGAACATCCGGAACCAGGCGCCCGACTGCCGGAAGATCGTCATCAGCCAGGATGGAGGGGATTCCTGGGGAACGCCGTATTTCCAGGAGGAGCTGATCGATCCGGCCGTCAATGGTGACCTGATCCGTTATACATCGGTTCTGGATGGCTATGACAAAAGCCGGTTGCTTTTCTCCATTGCCGCTCACCCCACTATGCGAAAAAACCTGACCCTTTTCCTCAGTTACGATGAAGGGGCTACCTGGCCGGTATCCAAAGTAATCAATCCCGGGCCAAGTGGTTATTCCTGCCTGACGATCCTGAGCGACGGGACCATTGGATGTTTTTATGAAAATGGCGAATACGAAGAGTACCAGCTTTATTTCACACGTGTGTCGCTGGATTGGCTTTCGGATCAAATGGATACCTTTTAGAATACCAGCGTCGTGATCGAGTGCGGCAGGCTGGTCGTCTCGATCGCCATCTCATCCACATAGAAGCGATACCGGATCTCGGTATCCCCCTGGTTCATCACGATGACAGCAACGCTCCCGTCCTGGTTCCTGAATCCGGTGGTGATCAGCTGTGCCCTGCTGGAAGAGCAGGCGATCCTGCGGGCGCCGGTGTGGATGAATTTGGAGAAATGGCCGATGTAGTAATACGAGTTCATGAAGTACAGCGTATCCTTCCGGGTATCGGCATGAACCGGTGCAAAGCAAAAATTTTTAACATGATTGGGACCTCCGTTCTCATCCAGCAGGATGTTCCAGTCGGTCCAGCCGGATGACCCGTTGTTGAAATCGTTGATCATCGCTGAGCCGTAGTTCTCTCCCCAGTGCCACTGGTTGAAGGTCAGCCAGCTGAAAGGATAATTGCAGGCTTCGGTGAGCAGCAGGTATTTTTTAGGCCAGGCTTCCGCCACGCGTTTGACATTTTCAGGGATGGGAGCTCCTGTCCAGCTTTCGTACCAGTGAAAGCCAAGGCCCCAGACATATTTGGCGGTGGCGGTATCGCCTAAAATGCACGATGCCCTGTGATACATAAGATCGCGGTTATGATCCCAGGCAATGAGATTCTTATCCTGGAGTCCGTTTGCCCTGAGCGTGGGCCCCAGGTATTTCTTAATGAAGTCACGTTCTTCCTCTGCCGTATACATGCACGATTCCCAGGTTTGTTTGGCCATGGGCTCGTTTTGCACGGTCAGTCCCCAGATTGGGATCCCCAGGTTCTCATACGCCTGGATGAATTTGACATAGTAATTGGCCCATGACTGGTAAAAGGCTGGCAGCAGTTTGCCCCCCTGAAGCATGTTGTTGTTATCCTTCATCCAGGCAGGCGGACTCCAGGGACTTACGAAAAGGGGAAGCCGCCCTCCTGCTGCAACCAGCGCCCGTTTGATCATGGGTATCTTGTACTGTTCATCGTGCGCAATGGTAAATGACGCCAGAGCCGTATCGTTGTCATCCACATAGGTATAGCTGCCGCTGGAAAAGTCACAGCTGTTTATGTTGGTCCGTATGATGGAATATCCTATCCCTTCAGTTTTACTGAAATAAGCTGTCAGGAAAGCTTCCTGCGTTTCAGGGGAAAGCTGGGCAAAAGTTTCTGCGGAGGCATCGGTCAGTGCCCCGCCTATACCCACGAACGTCTGGAACAACCTGGAAGGATCAACGAATATACAGGGCTGGTTCTCAAACGGTTGTCCGTAATAGGAAAACGGAAGTGCATTTGTCCTGGTCAGCCTGTATTCGGTATTTTCTGCCGTGGTGTAGATCAGCACATCACGGTTGGTAACATCGATCTTCATGTTGGGCTGTGCATAAGGTAACAAATAAGATATACTGATAAGGATGATCAGAATCGTTTTTTTCATTGTATACGCATTCATGTGTTATTGTTCTCTTTAGATAATCTTCTGTACAGGAATATCTCACCAGACCAGGGTAACAACTGCCTGGGGAGCAACGGAATAGCTGAAAAATTTCTGGTTGTAATTCACGGTGAATGTCTGGAATGCCGAGCCTTCGTTGCACAGGATCATCACTTTTGATCCGTCAGGATTCTGAAACGCAACGGAGCTGACACCGGTCAGTTCCACAGGCAGCGGTGCGGCTATCCGTACGGCTCCTGGCCTCACAAATTTTGAGAAATGGGCAATGGCATAGTATTCCTCATTTTTGGTGATCTTCCCGCTGGCCGTGTTCAGGGTCACCACGCCCCGGCAGTTCTGGCACCCATTGTTGGTAGGACCGTACGACTGATCCAGCACCAGGTTCCATAGCAGTGCGTTTTTTGACCAGTTCACCGAAGTCCCGATGAAGATATTTTTGGTGAACCACATCAGGTTGGCCGAAAAGTCGGTTGCCCATCCTCCGCCGGAGATCTCCGTGAAGTACAATCCTTTGTCGGAGTGTGCATAATGAACGGTGCTCATGCCTGACACATCTCCTCCGTACGCATGAAAGGCGGAACCGGTGATGTATTTTTTTGCATCCGGATCATTCAACACGGTTATGGCATAGTTCGCATTATCGTAATTATGGTCATAGATGATGATCTGTGTAGCGATCCCTGCCGTTTCGAATTTTGGTCCGAGGTATCCTTTGATGAACGCCGCCTGCTCGGCGGGTTGCATCTCCATGCAGGGATATCCTGCGGTGAAATAGAGCGGTTCATTCTGGGGAGTGATGGAAGCGATATGGATCCCCTCCTGTGCCATCCCCTGGACATACCGCACAAAGTAGTCAGCATAAACACTGTAGCAATCGGTCCTCAGTTTGCCGCCCTTCATGCTTCCGCTGGTCTTCATCCAGGCGGGGGGACTCCAGGGAGTACCCATCAGTTTTATCTGTGGTGATAGCTGGATGATCTCTTTTAAGACCGGGATGACATCCTCCATATCCTTTTCAAGGGTGAAGCGTTCCAGGTTAAAGTCGGTCTGGCCTGGCGGTGGGTCATCGTAGGAAAAGTCCGACAGTGAGAAGTCGGAAGCTCCGATGGTCAGGCGAAGGTATGAGATGCCGATGCCATCTACCGTGTCGAACAGATCCATCAATAGTTCAGTTCGCTGTGAAGCATTCATCTTTTCGTCGAGCAGGTAGGCCGAGGAGCCGGTGAGGGCCGCTCCAAATCCTTCCATGGACTGCAGCCGGACACTGGTGTCCATAGTGACGACCGGCCAGAGGGAGGAAGCGTAGCTAAACATGGGCAGGTCGCCTTCCTTGTCCAGCAGCCGCGATTTATCACCCCGGGTCTGCCAGACCTGTACCAGGCCGAGGGTATCCGGGCCGGGAGGAGGATCGGGGGGACCTGAGGTCTCTTTGTTGCAACAGCTCAGGAGCAGGAAGACAAAGCCAAGGGGAAGGAGAAATCGCAGGGAGGCAATCATTTTATTAAAAGCGTTGAGATTCGTGGTTTTTAACTATTCCATAATATATCAGTTTATTTACGAGGTTGTATCATAAGTATTTAACCACAAAGGTACACTAAGGATTTCACGAAGGTACACAAAGTAATATCATTGATTATCAGAAACTTAGTGTTCTTAGTGAAGTACTTTGAGTACCTTTGTGTTTAAGAAAAGCATTTTGATACACCCTCGTAAATTCAATGAATCCCAGATGGCTGGGCTATTTCTAGTATCCTGGATTTTGCGTCAGGTTAACGTTCTTGTCCAGTTCCGACTGGGGGATGGGCCAAACAAGCGCGTTTTCAGTCAGGTTATAGCCGATGGGAACACCTCCCACACCCGTTACGTTATTGATCACTTCGATGGCCCTTCCGGTTCGTTTCAGGTCGTACCAGCGGTGTCCTTCGAATACCAGTTCCAGACGCCGCTCTTTTTCAATGGCAAGCCGCATGGCTTCCTGGCTGGCGGCTGTGGTATTGGCAAGCTCAACACGGTTTCTGATCTGGTTCACGAGCGTTGCTGCCCCCGTAACGTCTCCCAGTTCATTGAGGGCCTCGGCTTTCAGCAACAGGATATCCGCCAGGCGATAGATGATGTAATTCTGGTCGCTGCCTTCATTGAACTTGCGCCATTTGTTCAGGAACGGATAGTTGGTCTGCGGCCAGTGCTCATCCGACCATTTGCCCGTGATATCCTGCCAGATGATGGAGGCTTCCTTGCGGATCAAGTCCTGCTCTTCATCAAATGCTTTTACCAGGTCGTTGGATGGGATGTTGAACTTCTTCCAGTCGGTGCCGCGCCACATCTTTGTTCCCCAGTTTCCGTCGGTGCTTCCGCCGTTGTAGTTGATCTCGAAAATGGATTCAGCAGAGTTCTCCTGCGAGTTGTTCCAGAGGTCATCGAAATTGGCCAGCAGGGTGTATCCGCCACCGATGACCGCGTCGCAGTACTGCTTTACCTTGTTCCAGTCATGAGGTTCCTGTGTGGCATATACTTTTGCCAGAAGAACATTGACCGCTCCCTTGGTAGCATATCCTTTATTGATTGCGGTTGCTTTCACATCTTCCAATGCCACTTCCAGATCCTTGATAATCTGTTGATAGACCTCGGCCGTTGTTGCACGGGGCGGGTAAAGCAGTGGGTAAATTTCTTCCAGATTTTCTGCACTGATCGTGCTGACCTCTTTCAGCTGCAAAGGAACATCCCCCCAGAGCTGCACCAGCTGAAAATACATAAAGGCCCTGATGAAGGAAGCTTCTCCCAGAATCTCTTTTTTCCGCTGGGCGGTCAGTTCCGGGTCGGGGACTGCTTCCACATTGTTGATCACGGCATTGGCCTTGCCGATGGTAGAATACAGGTATCCCCAGTCGCGGCTGACGTTGGAGTTGATCGCATCAATGTTGTAGTCATCGATCTGGAAATTGGCCGGGTTGTCGGCACCGGCATAGGCGTCATCTCCCTGAGCGTCTCCGTTGACGTAATAATCGATCTGGAAATACTCATTCTTAAAATCTGCGTACGCACCGGCAAGGGCAGCTTCCACCTCATTGGCAGTCTTATACAAAATGGAGTCGGCACTGGTGTTTTCCACCGCAATGCCCTGTGAAACGGGTTCCAGTTCTAGAAAATCTTCACAGGAACTGAGGATGATTCCAAGGAGTAAAATGACGGAATAAAATATCTTTTTCATTGGATGGAAGTATTAAAATGTAACATTCAGTCCGAGGATCAGTGTCATGGACTGCGGGTAGGTTCCGTAGTCTATACCCAGTTCAGTGGCGCTGGTTCCGAAAGCATTCACTTCCGGGTCAAATCCGCTGTAACTGGTAAAGGTCAGAAGGTTCTGGCCGGTAAGATAGACCGAAAGACCCTGGATGGCCTTGATCTTTGGATTGTTTTCGATAATTCTGTAATTCAGGGTAATGGATTTCAGCCTTACATAGGTTCCGTTTTCGACAAAGCGGGTTGAATTATAGACATTATATACATTACCCTTACCGATGGCCCGTGGCATGTCGGTATCCCGGTTTTCGGGCGTCCAGCGGTCCAGCACGGCGACAGACTGGTTCTTACTGTCGAACATCCCCTCCAGATCGATGCGGGTTGCATTGTAGATATCATTGCCCACACTGCCCTGGAAGAAGAAGTTCAGATCGAACTGTTTGTAGGTCAAGACATTGGTAAATCCGAAAGTGAAGTCGGGTTGTGCATCGCCAATGACGGTCCGGTCGCCCGAATCAAAGATGCCATTGTTGTTGAGGTCTTTATAAATCATATCACCAGTTTCGGGATCAACTCCTTCGGAGACATATCCGTAAAAGGTACCCAGCGACGATCCGACCTGCACAATGGATACATCCTGGTTGTTGCTGTAGATGCGTCCGAAATAGTAGGGCCCAGGGAACTTCAGTGCCGTGACCTCATTTTTATTGAACGACATGTTGAACTCGGTGCTCCACTTGAATACCTTGTCCAGGTTGATGGAATTGATATTGAACTCGATCCCCCTGTTTTCAATGTCTCCCGCATTAGTCTGGATGGAGGAGATCTGTGACGTGCTTGGAAGCTGAACGTTCAGCAATACATCGCTTGTTTTTTTCAGATAAGCATCCACCGACAGGGTAATGCGGTTGCGCAGGATGGTAAGGTCAAAACCAATATTCGACTGTGCTGTTGTTTCCCATCTGAGGTCAGGATTACCGTAGGTTGTTTGCACGGCAGATGGGCCTGAAAGAGGATTGGTGGTAGGCCTGCGGTAATAGGAGATCAGGCCGTAGCGGGAATAGTTGGAGATGCCTTCCTGGTTTCCGTTCTTTCCCCAGCCCCCGCGAAGCTTCAGGTCGTCGATAAAGTCTACGTTTTGCATGAACGGTTCGGCGGAGATCCTCCAGCCTGCCGAGAAGGAAGGCATGGTGCCCCAGTGGTGGGCCAGTTTCGATGAACCATCTCGACGCACACTGACCGTGAGGTAGTATTTGCTGTTGTAATTATACATTACGCGTCCGAAAATGGAGGCAAGCGCCCATTCCTGGATGTCGGTGGAAGCCGAGATGCTGTTGGCTGCATTCAGTGTGGTGACGTTGATGTCATCCGGGAAATCGTTGCCCGAAATGTAGGAGTCATTGCCCTTGAACTTCTGTGTGCTTTCCCCGATGAGGGCGGCCAGGTTGTGTTTGCCGAACATTTTGGTATAGTTCAACGTGTTCTCCCACAACCAGGTGGTGCCGTTGTATTTATCCGAACGGCCGATGCCATTGTTGTCACGTCCGTAATTGGTATTGATACCGTTCAGGTAATAATCCCACTGGTGATGATTGACATCGATACCGAAGTTCGTTTTGAAATTGAGTCCCTCGATGATCCGGACATCACCCGTAATATTTCCGAACAACCGGTTGTCGATGGATTCCTGGTCCGGACCGTCCATATAGGCGACCGGATTTTCCCAGGATGGCTGGAAGGGATTCGGATCGTACCACCAGCCGGCACTGTCGTCCTTCCAGATATGAAGGAAAGGAGGCGTGTTAAGCGTGCTCATGATGACCCCGCCCCTCCCTGAACTGGCATTGTCGGGAGTGTCCTTGGTCCTCGAATGAACGATGTTAAGGTTTGTCCCTATTTTCAGCCATCGGTTGATATCGTTGTCGAGATTGATCCTGAAGGAGGTCCGGTCGAAGCGGGCAGGTTCGATGATACCCTGGTCGCTCAGATAGCCCCCGGAAACGAAATAACGTGTTTTTTCCGAGCCCCCTGCCACGGAGAGCTGGTAGGATTGCTTGGTGCCGGTCCCGAACACGGAGTCACTCCATACACCAAAATCAGTGGCTGCCGGGTCGAGGCTACCGGGTTGGATCTCGTTGATCAGCTCTCGGTAATCAAAGGTATTCAGCACATCGATCGTTTTGCGCAGCTTTGAAGCGCCGAAGTAGGTACTGAAGCTGACGACAGGTATATTTTCCTTTCCTCTTTTGGTAGTGACCAGCACCACCCCGTTGGCAGCACGTGCACCGTAGATGGCTGCAGAGGAGGCATCCTTGAGGACGGTCATGGATTCAATGTCCGACGGGTTCAACCCGCTGATATCGGTTGTCGGGACACCGTCCACCACGTACAGGGGTTCATTGCCTGCCAGGACCGATGTGGAGCCACGCACACGAACCGACAGGTCGGCGCCGGGCTTGCCGGAAGGCTGGACGACCTGGACTCCCGCTGCTTTCCCCTGCAGGGCTTCCACAGGAGAGACAATGGGACGTTCCTTGATCACCTCTTCTCCCACTGTCGCCACGGCAGTGGTCAGATCCGCCTTCTTCTGGGTCCCGTATCCAATCACGACCACCTCGTTAAGAAGGGAGATATCTTCCGCCAGAACCACATCAATCGTGGTCTGGCTCTGTACCGGGATTTCCTGGGTGGCATAGCCGATATAACTGAACCTCAGCGTGGCTCCCTGGCTGACGGATAGTTTGTAGAATCCGTCCAGGTCGGTGACCGTACCTGTCGAGGTGCCTATCACCAGTACGGTGACGCCTGGCAGTCCCATTCCATCGGCACCTGTCACCTTCCCTGTGATGGCCTTTTCCTGGCCAAAGAGAGATAATGACAGGACGCTGAACAAGATCAACGCATAAAATTTTGACATATTCATACAATTTTAGTTCATTATTGCAATACAACTTTCTGTGTCATGTATTTCCCGTCGGATTCAAGGGAAATGAAATACAGTCCTTTCTGGAGTGGTGACATATCGATCTCCACAGATTCGCTTGCGGCCTGGAACTGATGGATACGTTCGCCCATCATGTTATACAGGGAGCCGTCGGCCTGTATGCCTATGGGCAGTTCGATCTGGAGCATTCCCAGGGTGGGATTGGGTGAGATGACCGTATTTCTGAAATCATTTTCAAAGGGCTGATCCATGGATGAGGAGCCGGAGGAGTCCTGATACACCCGTACGTAGTCGATTTCCATCCGTGCCTCTGTCAGGGCCGGATCCACGCCGTTTTTGAGGCCGCCGGTCTCGTACTGCGGGTCGCTGCCCCAGTTACCGCCCATGGCAATGTTCATGATGATAAAGAAGGGTTTGTCGAAGGGCCATGTGGAAGCGTTCTTGAAAAAGGGGTTGTAGGTATAGATCAGGACGCTATCGATGCTGAACTCGATCTTTTCCGGTGTCCAGTTTGCCTGATAAGTATGGAATGATGTATCGAATCCTGGCACATATTTCCAGGTTGTATTTACGGTATTGCCATAGCTGGAAGGTGTGTGCAGGCTAACGTGGACGTTGCCTGGATTTTTTCCCACATGTTCCATCACATCGATTTCGCCGCAGCCCGGCCAGCCTGCAGTGGCAAAATTCTCACCGAGCATCCACAGGGCAGGCCATGTACCGCTGCCGCGGGGTAATTTGGCACGGAAGACAATGCGGCCGTATTTGAATTCAAATTTATCGTTGGTGCGCAGGCGTGCGGAAGTCCAGGATGTTCCGTATTTATGGGCTTCAATGGCCAGAACGCCCCCTTCCATCCGGGAATTCTGATAGCTGTCGGTATAGTTCTGGATTTCATTGTTACCCCATCCGCTGGCGCCAAGGTCGTACGACCATTTTTGCGGATCAGGGGCGCCCGTTCCATCAAATTCATCACTCCAGAGAAGGGTTTCCTGGGAGAAACATAGCAGGGTTAGGGACGTCAGTATAAAGGTGAGTAGTGATTTCATGTTGATGAGTTATTTAATGAAAAAAATCAGGAGTAAGCCAAGACAGGATCCTGCTTACTCCTGATTTAAGAGATTAAATTTTAATCCGAATTATTATCGGTACAGGATCGCTGACCAGGATGAGGTATTTGGTCCGGCCCCGTCAAGGTCAACGGTAACGAACAAATATTCATACGTCGTTCCCTGAGCATAGCCCATCACCTCATAAATATTTGTCGGATTCCCGCCGTTTGGAGGTTTGGTATTGTCAGTGTTCTCACCACCGTAGTATCCTTTGTAGAAGCCAATAAAGGCCGCTCTGTCAGGACCGTTGGTCAGGGTGATGATCGCTCTGGCATCTCCTGCTGCAGGCGTGAGTGCCCATGAGTGAGTACCGGAAAGGAAGTACGCTCCATTACCGGTCACTGCCGATTCTTCCGAACAACCATGGGGATCTCCCGCAATGTAGCCGTCGTTGCGGACCAGGCCTTTTCCGTCGTATGTATAGACACCGCCTGCGCTGAAGGTGAATTCGTCATCCACTATGCATGACCAGTCGTCACCACCGGTTCCACCGCCGGTCATGAAGGCTTTCGGCACTGCCCACCATTCATTACTACCCATCGTAGGTCCTACACAAATGGACTTATCGCCCACGACAACCTTCCAGGCGGCACCCTGAAGCAATGCATCAGTAAGTGCGGGCGAATTAACTACCAGGAATGTGCTTTTAATAAGGGTGTTGTCACCAAACCCATTGGTAGCCTTCAATGAGATTTCATAATATCCATCACCTGCATATGTGTGAGTCGGGCTTGTTTCAGTTGACGTTTGCCCGTCGCCGAAATCCCATAAATAGGTCTCACCGTATTCACTTGAATTGGTAAAGGTCAGTGTCAGGCCGTTAAAAGCTATATCGTATTTTGCAGTGGGTTTGGGCTGAGGAATAGGAGGCTCGTCATTCGGATTGTCATAATGAACCAGTGCAAATCTCCAGTATCCGCCGCCATCCATGTAGGAACCCTGAACGATCAGTGTGTCGGTGGTTCCATCCACAAGGGAGATGATTTCATAGGTAACTTCTTCCTGAGGTACAGTAACCTCTTTACCGGTTCCTTCCTTGCAGAGGCCAATGTAGGCTCCCAGGCCGACAACCTGAAGTGTTGGAGGATTTGCAGCAGTGTTCAGAACAAAGGTATGGTCTCCGTCGCCCCATGCTGAAAGGTCAACGCCACCCGGTCCAAGCATCTGATCGGTGCTTGCGCAGATATTGGCAGGTTCAAAAACACCACCTTCCGCCCAGTAGTCACCATTGGCCCTGAATTCCATGCCCAATCCTTCACGGACAAAGGTCCATTCATCGTTCAACAGACAGGTACGTTTGGCCAGGTCTTCCTGAAGCC
Organism: Bacteroidota bacterium; assembly: GCA_022711405.1. Taxonomy (GTDB): domain Bacteria; phylum Bacteroidota; class Bacteroidia; order Bacteroidales; family JAGONC01; genus JAGONC01. The sequence continues at coordinate 113,400 of JAKLFC010000002.1, read as the reverse complement.
CAAAGGCCCACCAGATCGTGGAATGATCGGAAGGACCAACCTCGAGCGGGTAAACCCCTGTAGTGACATCACGGATCAGCTTCCAGGTCTTCTTCCCTTCTTCAAATGTTCCGACCAGTTTGGTCAGATCAGCATCAGGATCGACGCAGGTAACATCATCCGCGTAGGAATGGAGCTTTCCCTTGGGTGAATAGGCAGTCAATGTAACGGTAAAGGTCCCCAGGGCCGTATAGGTATGGACAGGATTCACTTCGGTGGAAGTTTCACCGTCACCGAAGGCCCATGAATAGGTCGCTGCGTTCTGCGATGTGTTCGTGAATGTCACTGTCAGACCATCAGCCACAGAGGTGAAACTGGCAAGAACCTCGGGTTCTTCTTCCTCATCATCTTTGCAGGAGGTCATGCTGGCAATGGCAAAGAGAACAAGGAATGCCATGGATAATTGCAATAATTTTTTCATGTTGGTTCTAGTTTAAAATTTAAAACATTGATTATTAAATAATTAGGATATTTATAAAGGATGTATATAATGATATTGATTTCATATAATCAAGGGTGCCAAATATACAAAAAAATACAAAGAATAGATAAAAAAATATTTATATGCAAAAATTTATGTATGTTCTCCTGTGCGATAAAAGATGGATGCCCTTTGGATGACCTCATCCAGTGCGATTTCATCCAGGCTGTGCTTTACCCCGTATTGTTTGCAGTATTCCACAAGGTACATGGTATTCAGGTTGCCCAGCAGTTCATAGCCTGTCATCGGACATCCGCCGTACCCGTTGATCACCGTGTCGAAATGCCTGCATCCGTTCGTAAAAGCCGCGTCTACCTTTTCCTGCCAGGTGTCGTGCGTGGTATGCAGGTGGAGGTTAAAAGAACGATTCGGGAAATCAGATCCGAGTACCGAGTAGATCAGTGAAATGCTTTCCCTGGTGGCCTCACCTGTGATATCAGACAGTGCCACATGCTGAACACCCGCGTTCTGCAGTTTCTCTATCCATCTCCACACCAGGTCAGGATTCCAGGGATCTCCGTAGGGATTACCGAATGCCATGGTCAGATAGACCATGAGGGATTTATTGTTCTTATCGCAAAGCACAAGCATGTCATCGATCAGAAGCCTTGCCTTATCCACACTGGAGTTGATATTGAGTTTCAGGAACGTTTCGGAAGCGGAAAAGGGGAATGAGAGCCAGGTGATCTCCGGAAAGCTGCATGCCGTTTCAGCTCCCTTACGGTTTCCGGTGATCACCATTAACCGGGAAACGGATCCCGACAGATCCAGCTTTTTGATCACCTGTTCCGTATCTCTCAGCTGGGGGATGGCCTTCGGGGACACAAAGCTCCCGAAATCAATGATGTCAAATCCCACTTTCAGCAGAGCATTTATATAATCTGCCTTTGTCTGGGTGGGGATGAAGTACGGTAGCCCCTGGATCGCATCGCGGGGACTTTCGGTGATCTTAATCTGTTCCATGTGCTGATCAGCAGCCGATGTACCGGGCGATGACCATCCGCTGTACTTCCGAGGTGCCTTCCCCTATTTGCAAAAGGCGCTGGTCGCGGTAGAACCTTTCGATGTCATAATCCTTCATCAGGCCGTATCCGCCGTGGAGCTGGACGGCCTCATCGGCTACCTCCCTGGCCATTTCCGAGCAGAAGAGCTTTGCCATGGCCGATTCTTTTCCGAACGGTTTATGGTTATCCTTCAACCAGCAGGCTTTATAGAGAAAAGTCCTGGCATGTTCGATCTTGACGGCCATATCGGCCAGCTTGAACGAGTTGACCTGGAATTGGATGATGGGTTGCCCGAACTGTTTTCTTTCTTTGGCGTACTGCATGGCCATTTCAAAGGCCCCCTGGGCCAGGCCGAGTCCCATGGCGGCAATCGAAAGCCTGCCGCTGTCGAGGGTGCTCAGCATGATATGGGATCCTTCGCCCCGTTTGCCCAGCAGGTTTTGTTCCGGGACACGGCAATCGTCGAAATACAACTCGGCCGTGTTGGAAGCTCTCCACAACAGTTTGCGGTGCATGCTCACCGCCTTGAAACCCGGGGTGTCCTGATCCACGATGATGCAGGTGAACTCCTTCTTTCCGCCCGACTCACCGCTGACCGTCTGCACGGTGCTACCGATGGTGATGGGCGAAGATGCGTTGGTAATGAATATCTTCGAGCCGTTGATGATCCATTGCCCGTCTTTCAGTTCAGCAACGGTTTTAGTACCCCGGGAGTCAGATCCGGCGTTGGGCTCAGTGAGCCCGAAACCCCACAGTGCCTCTCCGGTGCACAGCCGGGGAAGGTACTTCATTTTCTGCTCTTCGGTTCCGAAGTAGTACAGGGGTCCGATGCCGAGGGAGTTGTGTGCTGCGAGGGTGGCGGCCTGGGAGCTGTCGACGCGGGCCAGCTCTTCAATGGCAATGATATACGACAGGTAATCAAGACCCTGTCCGCCGTACTTCTCAGGCAGGTACATGCCGAAAAGACCCAGTTCGCCCATCTTACGGGTCAGATCCAGCGAAAATTCAGACTTTTCGTCCAGCTGGTTGGCAACTGGCTTGATTTCTCTTTCAGCAAAGTCGCGGACTGTTTCGCGGATCATTTGCTGCACTTCGGAAAGTTCATAATCCATGGCGACTGATTAAAGGATATCGTATGTCAGAGAGTTGACTTTTTATTTAAACACAAAGGGCACAAAGGATACACAAAGGACACAAAGGTGTTTGTTCATTCCAGTTCGATGAGCCGGGTACCGGCCTCCACCATATCGTCGAGTTTCACCAGTATCTTTTTGACAGTACCTTCCCTTTTCGTAAGGATATTATTTTCCATTTTCATGGCGTCGATCACCAGCACCACATCTCCTTTTTTGATCTTGTCGCCCTCGCTGATGTTGATCCTGAAGATCCGCCCGGGAATGGGTGCAATGATCCTGTTTTCATTGCTTCCGGCCGCTGAAGTGTCGGCATGGGCAAGCGATTCATCCACCAGCAGATCGCTGCGCATAAGTAAAAATTCCTTCTGGTTGATGGTTACTTTGGAGAAGTCACCCTCCGCTCTCGTAATGCCTGCAAAGTAAGTCTGCCCGTTCACCGTGTAATCGACTTCCCCCAGGTCGATGTAGAGTAATTTGACCGCAAATGGGATATCATGGATGATAAATTCGTACTCCCGGCTGGCCAGGTTCCTGATTTTTACAGGTATTTCCGTTTTTTCATGAACGACGGTCACTGCCATGTTGTTCCTCCAGAATCCGATGGATGTCCATACACTGTCTCCATTGGTACGGGCAGTATCAGGTGCGATCAACCGGTTATTCAGTGTATAAGCCAGAAAACCCGTTATGGCAACGGGCAGTTCGACGGCTTCCCTGCTGTAGGTATTTCTGTTGGGGACCTGCTTATCTTTCACGGTGCTGATTGTTTTTTTTGGTTCGCTTTGGGATTTCATTTTTTCGATCTCCTCGAGGAATCTCTTTTTTGCCAGCCCGGATTTATAATCCCGGTACTGTGTTTCGTGCATGGCAAATTCGAAGAGTTCTTCGTCGTTTTTCCCCGTGTCCCATCCAAGCTGATGCATTTCCGTCCGGTATTTTTCCAGTGCATCGGGGTAGAGTTCCTGGGGGACGCCGGAGTAAAATTCCTTTCCTTTCTTCTGTGCAAGTTCAATGATTTCGGGAGCCAGGGGACCGGGCAGTTTACCGGCTTTTCCAAGGATCATGCTCCAGGTATTCTCGTCCATCATTGAATACCGTTCCTCCCCTTTGGCCATCTGAACGATATTGAGCAGTGCGACATTTTTCACATACTGGCTGAAAGGGGTGACAAGGGGAGGATAGCCCAGTTTTGGCCAGACATAGGCTGTTTCATCGAAGAGGCTCACCAGCAGTTCATCCTCGTTGAGTTCCTTTTTGCCGTGTTCCCTCAGGGCGAGGTTGATGGCCGTATGCACCCCTTTCAGATCAGCCATCAGGCTTCCCATCATTCCGCCCGGGAGCCCTGAACCGATCATCAGGGAGCTCACATAGCGGTTTTTGGGGTCGATGAAGTAGCCCAGGAAATCGTCCATGAAACTCTGGTTCAGCGCCCTGGCTTCCATATAGGCGTGCATGTTGATCTCCGGTACATCAAATCCGGCATCTTTAAGCATTTCCTGGATAGTGATCACATCCGGGTGCACCATGCCCCATGAGAGCGGTTCCATGGCCACATCGAGGATATCGGCACCGGCTTTGGCCACTTCCAGCATGGAGGCGACCGAGAATCCCGGACCTGAGTGACCGTGGTACTGCACCAGCAAATGGGGATATTTTTCTTTGATGGCCCTGACCAGTTTCCCCAGCAGCACCGGTCTTCCCACCCCCGACATATCTTTGAGGGCGATCTCGTCGGTTCCGAATTCCACTGCCTTATCCACCACGTGCATGTAATGCTCCACCGTATGAACCGGTGAGTGGGTGATGCTGAGGGCAGCCTGTGAGATCATGCCGGCAGCTTTCGCCCCTTTAATGGATAATTCAAGGTTCCTGGGATCGTTCAGTCCGCAGAAGGATCTGGCAATGTCAACGCCCTGGGCCTTTTTGACCTTATACATCAGCATTCGCACATCCGCCGGAACGGGGAACATCCGGATACCGTTCAGTGCCCTTTCAAGCATGTGTGTCTGTATCCCCGCTTCGTTGAAGGGTTTGGTCCATTCGGGGACGGTCTGGTTTGGATTTTCGCCAAACAGCAGGCACACCTGTTCAAACGCACCTCCATTGGTCTCGATCCGGGCGAAGCAACCCATGTCGATGATCACGGGAGCTATCTTTTTCAGCTGATCGACCCTGGGTACATATTTCCCGGACGACTGCCACATATCCCGATAAATCAGGCTGAATCTTATCTGTCGTTTTGCCATGGTGCTCAGGTTTTCATAGTAAATACACGTTTAAACACCCTTATTGTGTCCAGCTTGGCGGGCGTTTTTCGAGGAAAGAGGCCATGCCTTCCTGCCCCTCTGTGGATGCCCTCAGTTCAGCGATCAGCCTGGCGGTATAATCCACCACCGAATCCATGCACAGTTCATTCGAGATGGCATAGATCAGCTTTTTGCAGGCTGCCATCGCTTCCGGCCCGCTCGTCATCAGGCTTTTGACGGTGGCATTCACGGTATTGTCAAGTTCTTCCGCTGCCACGGATTTGTTGACAAGCCTGAAATATTCAGCTTCCTTTCCCGTGAACCTCCTGCCGGTGATCATCAGGTCGCGTGCGCCGTATTCCCCGATACGCTTGATGACGTAGGGCGAGATGGTGGCAGGAGCGATACCCAGTTTGACTTCCGCAAAGGCGAATTTGGTATCATCGGCGCAATAGACGAAGTCGCAGGCCGACAGCAAACCGTTGGCACCTCCGATCGCGGCGCCGTGCACCACCGCAATGGTTGGCTTTGGGCACGTATAGATCGTGTTGAAGCATCTGGCCAGCTGGAGGCTGTCCTGGTAATTCTCTTCAAAGCCGAATGCCGCAATCCCTTTCATATAGTTCAGGTCGGCGCCGGCGCAAAAGGACGGTCCCCGCCCTCTCAACAGGATGATCCTGACTTCTGTCATGGCAGATGCTTCCTGGAAGCAGTCGATGATCTCGCCGATCATTTCGGCGGTCATGGCATTGTGCTTATCCGGCCGGTTCAGCCAGATGGTGCCCATGCGGTCTGACAGTTCGAATTCAAGGGACGTAAATGGTTTCATATCTCATTGGTTTTGTTTCAGGTTACAGGTTTCAGGTTGGTTGATTTTATAACTTGCAACCTGCAACTTGTAACCTGCAACTGTATTACATTCGGAACACACCGAACTTCTGATCGTCGAATTTTCGGTTGAGGGAAGCTGAGATTCCCATGGCCAGTACTCTTCGGGTGTCGGCAGGGTCGATGATCCCGTCATCCCAGAGCCGTGCGGTGCTGAAATAGGCAGAACCCTCGTGATCGTATTTGTCAAGGATGCTTTTACGAAGCGCATCGATCTCTTCCTGAGGCATCTGCTGCCCTTTGGCTTTATAGGCTTCTTCCTTCACCTGGATGAGCACTCCCGAAGCCTGCATTCCCCCCATGACGGAAATCTTGGAGTTTGGCCACATAAAAAGCAACCGCGGGCTGTAAGCTCTGCCTGACATTCCGTAATTACCGGCCCCGAAGGAGCCGCCAAAGATCACCGTGAATTTGGGGACATTCGCGTTGGCAACAGCATGTACCATCTTTGCGCCGTCCTTGGCGATGCCCTTACGCTCAAAATCCTTTCCGACGATAAAACCTGTGATGTTCTGCAGGAATACCAGCGGGATCTTTCGGGAACAGCATAATTCAATGAAGTGGGTGGCTTTCAGGGCTGATTCCGAAAAGAGGACGCCATTGTTCGCAAGGATACCAACGGGGAAGCCCATGATATGGGCAAACCCGGTGACAAGGGTAGGGCCGTATCTTTCCTTGAATTCATGGAAACGGCTTCCATCCACTGTTCGCATGATGATCTCGCGGGGATCGATCAGCTTTCTGAAATCCAGCGGAGCAATTCCATAGATCTCCTCCGGATCATAGGCAGGTTCTTCCACAGGAAGCCTGTCCAGTTCCTGCCGTTCCGGCTTGCTGAGGTTTTGAAAAATATTCCGGCACATCTGGATGGCATGGATGTCATTTTCCGCATAATGATCGGCCACTCCCGAGATTGAGGTGTGCACGTCGGCTCCTCCGAGCTCTTCCGGTGTGACCACTTCACCGGTAGCTGCCTTGACCAGGGGAGGGCCGCCAAGGAAGATCGTTCCCTGGTTCCGGATGATGATCGCCTCGTCGCTCATGGCCGGAACATAAGCCCCACCGGCGGTGCAGGAACCCATCACGATGGAGATCTGGGGGATCCGCATGGCCGACATCTTTGCCTGGTTGTAAAAGAACCGGCCGAAATGATCCCGGTCGGCAAACACATTTGCCTGCTCGGGCAGAAAGATCCCACCGGAATCCACCAGGTACACACAGGGCAGTTGGTTGTCCATGGCGATCTCCTGGGCACGGAGATGCTTCTTGATGGTCTCCTTGATATAAGTTCCTCCCTTGACGGTAGCATCGTTGGCAATGAGAACCGTTTCCCGGCCATGGATCACACCGATACCGGTAACGATACCGGCCGACGGATGCTCGTTGTCCATGATGTCGTACGCGGCCAGGGAAGAGAGTTCCAGAAATGGCGTGTTGGGATCGATCAGCTTGTCGATGCGTTCACGTGCCAGCAGCTTGCCACGTTCTTTATGCTTCTGAACCGCTTTTTCAGGCCCGCCTCTGATGATCCGGGCCTGTATCTCTTTGTAACGGTTAAGAAGGATCAGGTAATCTTCTTTATTCTTTTTGAACTCGGCAGAGTTCACATCGATCTTGGTTTCTAACTTGAACACGGTGACTGGATTTAATCTTGTTACCGTTGCAAGATAAAAAAATTTCCGGAATCACTTCATTTTTTATTTCTTTCAGGGTAACATTTATAGCGTGGCCGGATTAACAGAGATGACGGGATTTTTATTTACTTAAACACGAAGGAACACGAAGGTTATAATTAAGGAACACTAAGAAGAAAAGCATCATGACAAGGGAAGAGATATTTAAACAAATATTGGATTGTGCTTTTTAAGTTCATTCTGCTTTAGGGCCGGGTCTTTTGGAAAGTGCTTATGAGGAATGTTTATGCTATGAAATCAGACAAAGCGGATTATTTGTGGAAAAGCAAAAACCTTTGCCCTTAGTCTATAACGAAGTCAGACTTGAAGTGGGCTACAGGATCGATCTGATGGTTGAAAACCAGGTTATAGTTGAGATAAAATCCGTTGAATTACTCAATGAAGTTCATTTGGCACAGGTACTCACTTACCTAAGGTTATCTGATTGCAAATTAGCTTTATTGGTAAATTTCAATGTGTTACACTTGAAAAATGGTATCAAACGCATCATCCTGTAAACTTAGTGTACCTTATAATATCCTTTGAGTTCCTTCGTGTTTAAATAAACTGAAATTCAAATGTTTCCTTCAGTCTGACTCCCTTTTCCGTTCGCTGCACCGTGCAGCATTCGTGGTACAGATCGTGCTCAAGGAATAGAACGTATTGATTATCAGCTGCTTCATTTAGAAAGTCTTCCTTTTCCATTAATGTGACCATGGGCTGCATATCAAACGATAGCATCCAGGAAAGGGGAATGTGCGCTGAGGAAGGTATCAAATCCGCCACGAAGACCACGGTCGTATTTTTATACCGGATGAATGGAATGACCTGTCCCTGGGTATGACCGTCAAAGATCCGGACGGTGATTCCGGGAAAAAGTTCTCCTTCTTCCTCAATGAACGCAAGCTGGTTAGTTTCGAGGACAGGGGTAAACGTCTTCTTCAGGAAGGATGCTTTTTCCCTTTGATTGGGATGACTGGCATTGTCCCACTGGGTTTTGCTGACCCAATAGGTGGCACCGGGGAAAGCTGGGATAAGCCGCGAACGGTCGTCGTTGAACTTTACGCTTCCACCGCAATGATCAAAATGGAGGTGGGTAAGGATGACATCGGTGATGTCATCCGGTGAAAGTCCGTGTGTTGCCAGAGATTTACCAACAGAATCCTCTCCGTTCAGTCCGTAGAGGCTCCTGAATTTTTCATCATGATGATCTCCAATTCCATTATCGATCAAAACTTTACGGTTTCCTGTGTCCACCAGCAGGCAGCGCATGGCCCAGGTGCACAGGTTGTTTTCGTCGGCGGGGTATGCGCTTGACCAGAGGGTCTTGGGCACCACTCCGAACATGGATCCGCCGTCGAGCTTGAGGGTACCGGTTGGGATGGAGTATAGTTTCATGTCATCAGGTTATGTCAAAGGGTTAAGAGGCCTGTTTGGTTAAGAGGTAAAGGTGATGTGTTTGGACAACAAACAACGGACAGGCAAAAAAGTTCGGAAATGGGATGGGTTGGGTCAGTCATATTCTTTTACCAGGACCTCGCTTCGGATCACCCTAAGTCCGTTCTCGGCCAGGGCACGCATTTCATCCTCACCGGGGTAGACATGGACCGGTCCCAGTTTATAGATGCGTTCAATGATCATGTTGACAAATTGCTTGCTGTGGGCTATGCCCCCTGTGATAAGGATTCCGTCGACCTCGCTTTTGAGTACGGTGACCATGGCGCCGACATGTTTTGCCACCTGGTAGGCCATGGCTTCGAGGATCAGTTTTGCCCTGGCATCCCCGCTTGCTGCCCGTTGCTCTGCATCATAGGCGCTGTTGGTACCCAGGTAAGCCACCATTCCTCCTTCCCCGGTGATCATCTTTTTGATTTCCTTCTGGGTATATTTCCCGCTGAAGCTCAGGTTGACGAGGTCGCCGCAGGGCAGTGTGCCGCTTCGTTCCGGAGTAAAGGGGCCTTCCCCGTCGAGTGCCTGGTTGACATCGATCACTTTTCCCTTGCGATGGGCTCCGACCGAAATGCCTCCTCCCAGGTGGACCACGATCAGGTTGAGGTCTTCGTACCGTTTCATGACCGAACGGCAGTGGTTTTCGGCCACTGCTTTCTGGTTAAGTGCGTGGAAGATGGATTTGCGTTCAAAAAGAGGGTGCCCCGCGATCCTTGCCAGATCGGTGAGTTCATCAACGACGACGGGATTGGTGATATAGGCCTTGGCGTCGGGCAGTGACCTGGCAATATCATCAGCGATCAGTCCGCCCAGGTTGCTGGCATGTTCCCCATAGGTGGCCTGCATCAGGTCCTGCTTCATTTTTTCATTGACTTCGTAAACCCCTGAAGGGATGGGCTTCAGCAGTCCACCGCGTCCGACGATCGCCTGCAGGGTGTTCAGGTCAATGTCGGCTTCCTTAAGCTGTTCGATGATGATCTGTTTGCGGAACTGGTACTGATCCGCCACCCGGGGGTATGAGGCGATCTCTTCCCGGGAATGGCGGAGGGTTTTGGCAAAGATGGGCTGGTTCTCTTCGTAGACGGCTATTTTCGTTGAAGTGGAACCCGGATTGATCGCCAAAATCCTGATAGAGGTCATAGTTGTTCAGTAAGGAAACCCGGTCATGTATTTAATCCATCGCGGCTGCCAGTGCAATGGAAAGAAATTTACTGCGTTCGGAATCCGCCCGGGAAGTCAGCACGATGGGTACGCGTGCACCCATGATCACGGCAGCAGCGGTGGCTCCCCCTATGAAATTCAATGCTTTATACAGGAAATTGGCCCCGTTGATCTCAGGTGCTACAATGAGGTCGACATCACCGGCCACGTCACTTTCAATATGCTTGAGTTCGGCAGATTTTTTCGAGACTGCATTATCCAGGGCAAGCGGACCATCCACGATACATCCCTTGATCTGGTTTCTCTTGTTCATCATGGATAGGGTGGCAGCATGCATGGTGGCTTCCATTTTGGGATTGATCGTTTCCACAGATCCGATCACGGCCACTTTGGGCACTTCCACGTCCAGCTTATGAAACGCTTCCACCGCATTGTTGATCAGGGCTACTTTATCCTCGAACGTTGGATTGACGTTCATGGCAGCATCCGTCAGTCCGAGAAGTTTATGATAATAGGGTGACTCAAAGAATGCTACATGGCTCAGCAGGTCGCCCGATCTCAGTCCGTTTTCCTTGTCGAGCACTGCCCGGAGCAGGTACTGCGTGCTCACAAGCCCTTTCATCAGCACATCGGCATAGCCTTCGCGAACCAGGCGGGTGGCTTCAGCCGCGGCCTGAACGGAATCAGGAACGTGGATGATCTCATAGGGACTCAGATCGAATTCCAGTTCCTCGGCGATGGTGGTGATCGCAGGCTTATACCCGATCAGGATCGGTTCAATCCAGCCTTCCCTGATCGCATTCCGGACTGCCTCCAGTGCCTCGTAATCTCCAGCGGCTGCTATGGCTATTTTTCTCCTCGGCCGTTTCTTTGCAAGCTCCACCAGCTCGTTTAATTTACTGATCATATCCGCGATGCTTATCTGTTATTTTGTGCCACAAAGGTAAGGATTTCCTTACGTCATTATTTCGAATGGAAATCAATCATTCGCTGGATCGCATCCCGGCAGACTCCACAGAAGACATCTCCATCGAAGGTATTCATCAGACAGTCGTGTACCGGGCGGTAGACTCCTTTGGTGGCATAGCCGCCTCCTTCAAAGACACCGATGACCTGTTCATACTCCTTCGTGTCAGGAGTGGGTACCGGAACGCCGGGCGTGATCATTGCGCCCCATTTTCTGTCAAAATGGACCAGTGTGGTCAGGTTGGGCTCCCAGGGTTCGACATCCAGAGGGTAGAACTCATTGTAGGAGACATCTCCCACATATTCATCCCCCAGTCCTGCAAAGCCATGTCCGAACTCATGGACAATGATCTTGGCCGAGCTGAGATTGCCGCTTACGCTGACACAATACTGGTTGAAAATGCCTCCCCCGCCGTACTTATCCTGGTTAACCAGGATATAGATCTGATCATAGGGGGCATTGGCAGCCAGGTCAGCCATGGTTTTGTTGGCCCGGGTCATGCAGTAGCGCTCACTGTCGAAGGTATAAAAGCTGGTTTCGAGGATGGAGTTTTTCCATACACCATCGGCCGGAATGTCGTTGCCCGGCTCCTGCGACGGAGCCAGCACTCCCCGGATATTGAACTTTGACCGGTTGGACCGGAAAGGCTCAAAGCTGAACAGGATCCCGGCAAACTGCTGACAATCCTTTTTAAATTTTTTCAATTCACGGGAGGTGTATCCATCGGGCAGGATCACAATATCCACTTTTTGGGAGGGATCTCCGTTGACCTGAACATCAAAAACAGGAAAGATCATTCGTTGCTCCGGATGGATGAAATAATCGGAGGGATTGAATGCGTATTCGTATTTTTTTTCGAAATCACCGGCACGGTTGCGGGTATAAAACTCGATCCGGGCCGGTTTTTTTGGCAAAGGCAGGCAGACGGTTTCTGAAAAGCTCTTCTGCAGTTTTTTGGCTTCTGCGGTGGTCTGCCATTCCATGAACAGGGTGCTGTATCCCCGTGAAAAGATCAGCTGGCCGGAAGACTGGTCAAAAACCTTTATCTGATACTCCCCGTAACCAAAAGGATCGATCAGGTTGGTTCTGGAGCCGCCCCAGAAAGGTTCGATTTTCACTTCATCCAGAAAATAGAAATCTTCGGTACTGTTGCCAGCGTGCTGGTAGTCGATCCGCAGGGATTTATTTTCAAAATAGGCATCAAACTGGGCAGTTCCCTTGAACAACATGCCCATGAGGAGGAAGATGAACAGGGATCGCATAAACTATGGAATTAATATTTATGCGAAGATAGGGAAAAAGATCGTTCGCCTCAGAACTCTCCAAATTTCAGGGTCAGGCCAAAATTAAAACCATTGAGCGCCTTTTCGTCGATATCACCCATCTTAAGATCCTGGGTGAGCCTGTAGGTCACAGCAAATCCCACACGCATATTCCTGACCAGGTTCAGTTCCAGTTCCACGCCCGGCTCGAATACAAAGAATGCCCCTGCATAGTCGACCCACCAGTCGTCCCAATCGTCATCCATCTGATGATTTTTAACCATGGCCATTCCACCGCCACCTATGAGAATTGGAAAAGCCAGGTGAACTGGTTTGTGAGGGAACAGGATGGGTTCGACCAGGAAGCCTCCGTATCCGCCGGCCAGGAAATTATTCGGTTCATCGTTCTGGTTATCCCACTGCATGTCGCTGATGAATCCGTACCCCGCCAGGCCGATCGTCAGCCGGTGGTCGATGAGCCAGCCGCCCCGCATTCCGAACAGGAAAGCGTCTTCATCATTGATGTTCGAATAGTTGAACATCAGGGCTCCATACCCTCCGTTATGGACATTCTCCCCGAAAAGGGTCTGGATTTTTTCATCCCCTCCAGTGGTCTCTGTACCGGTTTGAGCAGACATGGCGGCACCTGTCAGTAACAGGACGAGAAGAATTATGTGTTTTTTCATAATGAACCAGGATTAATCATTGTTAAATTGTCAAATTGTTCAATTGCTGACTGTTGATCCTGATTTCGCTTCGCTCATCAGGACAAGCTGCTGACTGACTACCCCGGAACCACTTTACCCGAACCGGTGATGCTCGCCTTGATCTGGGGGCTTCCCCGGTAGTAGACCGAACCGCTGCCCGTGATCTTTACATCAAGGTAGTCGTTGACAAACACATACACACTTCCTGAACCGGTTATGGTGACATAGCAGTTATCCTGGACAAGACCATAGGCCCTGATGTTTCCTGAGCCTGTAATCGTCACATCGCTGTCGAGGGTTTCTCCCCAGAAATGTAGATCTCCCGAACCCGTAATGGTAGCCTGAATATCATAGGTGGTCACACCCAGGTCAATGTTTCCGGAGCCGCCCAGCCAGGCTTCAACCTGTTGGGCCTTCACTTCCATATCTATGTTTCCAGATCCGGTAAGGTCGATCTCAAGGGAATGTGTTTCGAGCTCAGAGTTTCCTTGGATGTTTCCAGAGCCTGTGAGAGCCACCTTTTCAAGATTCTTCACCCTTACGGTGATCTTTACCGGCAGGGTATTATCCAGGCAATAATGCTTTTGTTCACGCAGGATGAGGACTGATCCGCTGACCACTGTCTGGATATAGGGCAACAGATTTGATTCAGCTTCCACAATGACCTCTTCGATCGAATCCTGGATGAGGTATACGTCAAAGAAGCTTTCCGAGGAGATGCCTGTAAAGGAGCCAGTAATCCTTGTTTCCGTCTGTACAATTCCGTTGCCGTCGATGCAGTTCCCGGGTCCGTCACATCCGGTATACAGGAAGCCTGTGACAAGCAGGATGAGAAATAAGAATCCCGAACATGTTTTCATCGAAATTCGCATTAATTAAATGTTGATATTATTCCTGCTAAGATAATCCATAGTTTTGATAATAACGAAGATATCGTGTTAATTATGCTGTCGGATCAGTAATTTTTCATGAACGGAGCTGTTAGAAGCTTTTTTTTTCGATCCTGGGGGTATGGGTACATTATCATGAATGATTTTTTTTATATCTTTGAGCCATAATGCATTAATATGACCCTGGAAGGTCTTTTATCTATACTGGCCACCAAGAACTACCTGAACGTAAAGAAAAGGGACGTTTATCCCTTCAACCTCCTGATCGTGGTGGAGTGAAAGGATCATTTCACTTTGCACGGATTATCTTATTCCTGGTATAAATTTATGTTAACATCATATGGAACTACCTTTTGCAGAATCCTACAAGATAAAAATGGTGGAGAATATCCGCCGGAGCAACCGGACCGAGAGAGAGCAATGGATACAGGAAGCCCGGTTCAATGTGTTCAACCTCAGGAGCGACAAGGTTTTTATTGATCTTCTGACCGACTCAGGTACAGGAGCCATGAGCGACCGGCAATGGTCGGAGATGATGCTGGGGGATGAAAGCTACGCAGGCTCTTCCTCCTATTACAAAATGAAGGAAGCGATCAGGGAGATCATGGGCTTTGAGTATTTCCTGCCCACTCATCAGGGAAGGGCCGCAGAGAATGTACTTTTCTCTGCACTGGTCAAAAAGGGTGACCTGGTTCCGGGAAATGCTCATTTTGACACTACCAAGGGCCATATTGAGTTCAGACACGCGGAGGCAGTTGATTGTACCATTGATGAAGCCTTTGATACCCATGTTTTCCACCCTTTCAAAGGAAATGTCGATCTGGGTAAACTAGAGCAGGTACTGAGAAGCCATCCACGTGAAAAGATCCCGATGATCGTTCTGACGGTCACCTGCAATACATCAGGGGGCCAGCCGGTGTCCATGGAGAACATGAAAGCCGTGCATTCCATGGCGAAAGGATATGGAATCCCGGTAGTATTCGACTCGGCCCGTTTTGCGGAGAATGCCTATTTCATCAAAAAACGTGAAAAGGGGTACGAGCACAGGTCTATACGGGAGATCGTAAGGGAAATGTATCAGTATGCCGACATGGCTACCATGAGCAGTAAAAAGGATGCCATCGTCAACATGGGCGGCTTCATTGGGTTAAGGGATCCCGAGCTGTTTCGAAGGGCAAGCCTGTATAATATCATGTTCGAAGGATTCATCACGTACGGAGGCATGTCGGGACGGGATATGAATGCCCTGGCCCAGGGACTCTATGAAGGGACAGAGTTTGACTACCTGGAAAGCCGGATACGGCAGGTAGAATACTTATGGAACAGCCTGAATGAACTTGGGATCCCCGTACAGCAACCGGCAGGAGGTCATGCGGTCTTTTTGGATGCCAAACGGTTCCTGCCTTTTGTCCCAGCTCAGCAGTACATCGCCCAGACCCTGGTGGTCGAACTATATCTGGAAGCAGGGGTGAGGGGCGTGGAAATAGGAGCCCTGATGGCCGACCGCGATCCGGTGACGCGCGAGAACCGGTATCCCAACCTGGAACTGATGCGGCTTACCATTCCGCGAAGGGTCTATACCAACAATCACATGGACGTGGTTGCGACAGCTCTGAAAAACATCTATGACAGAAGGGATTCGATCACCACAGGATATAGGATCACCCGGGAGGCGTCGTTGCTCAGGCATTTTACCGTGGAGTTGGAAAAAATTCAGACACCATGAACCAAATCCGCCTAACCAAATCCTTCACCTTTGAAATGGCCCACGCCCTGCCCGGACATGATGGCCCCTGCAAACACATTCACGGGCACACCTACGAGCTTTTTGTAACGATCATGGGCTCCCCCATCGATGATCCGTCTTCACCGAAAGTCGGTATGATCATGGATTTCAAGGATATTAAAAACCTTGTGAAAGAAGCAGTGACCGATGAATTTGACCATTCGCTGGTCATGAGGAAGGATACTGCCCGGATCCTGGAGGATAAGACCGGAAACGTGCTCTTTGAGAGGCTTATCGTGACGGATTACCAGCCTACCACTGAAAACCTGGTCGCCGATTTTGCGGAACGCATAAAAAAGAAACTGCCCGGGAATGTCAGGCTGTACAGCCTGCGGTTACGCGAAACCATGACCTCTTATGCCGAATGGTTTGCAGCGGATAATCCATAAGTGACCACAACGCCTATTCAGGCTTGAACTCTTCCATGGTCCAGGAAGGGATGCCAACGTAATACAAATCGAATCCGCCTTTGCCTCCGGTCCGGTTTGAGGAGAAGAACATGAGCTCATTGGTAAAACCGCTGACCATCAGAACGATCGGACGATATTCATCAGAAGATGTATTGATCTTTTCTCCGAAATTCCGGGGAACAGTCCAGGTGCCGTTTTCCCTGCGTGAATAATAGAGATCATACCCTCCAAATCCCCCGGCCCGGTTGGAGGCAAACACCAGTACCTTTCCGTTGATGAATGGACATTTATCATCTGCTTCCGAACTGAGAATAGTGTTTTTATCAACGGGCCAGACCGTGTCGGCTGATAAAAAGCTGATCTCATCATAACCCTCAGGGATATCTGTTTGAAAAATATCGTAATTCCCATCCCTGTCCGAACAGAAATAGATTTCCTGAATGGTTTCGGGGTAATTGTACCAGTCGGAGTAGTTAATGAAATTCGCCCCAAACAGCCCCATGTAGCACTCATTGGCTTCCGTATTCAGGGAAGTGATTCTCACAAAATCATATTTCTCCGTAAGTATGGTAAGATTGGCATCCCTTTCCATATAGTAGCGGGCGGCATACAGATCCTGGTTGCCGGAGGTGTCGCTTGAGAAAATAAGCAGATTGCTGTAGACCTCTTTATTCTCCCAGTAATAAAATACCACGGAGGTCGGGCCCAGTTCATTACCCGGGGTGTTGGCCATCGCCAGCAGGGAATCCAGGTATGCGTATTCCACATCCTGATTAGAGCGGGAATCAATGGTAAGCTCGCCATTCTCCCGGTCACAGTATATGTATGCATTCTTCACGATCAGGTCGAAGTCCTGGCCGTTCGAGTTCCTGTTGCTGGAAAACTTCAGCATCAGCTGGTACTCAATGAACGGAGCAGCTGCATTGTAATCATCATACGCGGAGTTGACGGAAGCGAAGTTCTGAACCTGACCGGGAAACGAGCAGTCTTCATAGGATTCATACCAGGGACATCCGGTCAGCAGGAACAATGAACCTGCGACCAGTACAATAGCGATACGGTTCCTCATCCTGTTATTTAATGAGTTTCTTAACGATCCTGCCCATTTCGTCGTTACCGATGTCCAGGATGTAGATTCCTTTATTTAAATTACTGATATTCAGTTGAATAAGGTGATTTCCTGGCGCATAGTCATCGCTGGAACTCCACACCTTTTGTCCAAGCTGGTTATAGATGCTGATGGAAAAGGAAACTTGCCGTGTGAGGGTAACCGGGAGGGTGGCCACGTCGGTGACCGGGTTGGGATACACCTCGCCAACGGAAAGGGTTACCTGATCGGGATCGTCCATGGAAAGCGTATTGTACACTTCCGACTGGGTGATCATGAATTCCACGGTCGCCTGGGGATGTTGCTCGTCGAGTGTGATCCAGGCGGGATCGGTCACTTTTCCCGGCACTTCGGCATGCACTTTATAGGTTCCCCATCCCAGCGACGGGAAACCGAAGCTTCCCAGGTCGGAGGAGTATTCATATTCGACGGCTTCTTCGCTGTGGTCCATCAGAATGATCTCAACGCCGGCGGCCGGCATCCCATCTTTGAACAGACCATTATTTACATTGACCATACCGTTGATCTCTCCTGCACCCGGGCTGTAATCACCGGCCGGTACCAGATAAATGTCATAGGGATTGGCTGGTTCGCCCAGGGTGATCATGTCCGCGTCTGTCCAGGTCATGGCATCGATGTAATAGGTGGGCAGGTAGTTTCCATAGCCGGAGGAACCTTCCATCAGCTCGGCCATGAGGTAGTAATTGCCTTCGCAGATCTGCGTGAAATAGTACTGGCCAAGGCTGTCGATGGGTTGTACACCAAGGAGTGCCATTTCTCCTGATGGATTGGCCAGGTACAGCGATACCTGGCAAATGTCTGCCAACGTGTTGCCCATGATGACCTGGCCTGACAGGGTATACTGATCCTCGCAGCCGCCTCCTGTTCCGATGCCCTGGCAGGAAACGGCATAGCAGCTGTCGTTCAGGGTGGAATCCATGACCCAGGACGTCGTAAGGCAAACGATATATTGAACTGAATCCGCCTCTGTAAAGGTATGGGTCACTGACTGGCCATCCCCGGTGGTTCCGTCGCCAAAATCCCAGAGATAACTGTCGGCTGTGAAGGGCATACCGTTGAAGAAGGCTTCCCCGAAAAAGGTGTAGGTGTTCGTATCGGACTGCTCGTACCAGAAATAGTTTTCGCAGCCCAGCGGAGGTGTATCCTTCAGCCAGACGTCCATGCAGCTTTCAGCGAAGCAGGTGTCATAGGTCATGGGATCGGTGATGATGGTTTCAAGGCAGACCGTGTAATATTCTGAACCTCCCGGAGGATAGGTATGTGTCACGGTCTGGCCTTCACCTGTCGTCCCGTCTCCAAAATCCCAGGTGTAGGCCGTGGCATCCATCACCATCCCGCCCCAGTACGCTTCGCCGTAAAAAGTTACTGTCAGGGAATCTTCCAGATAATAATTGAAATAGTTAAAGCAATCCCCTGGCCAGCCGACCCAGACCTCCTGGCAGGAAATGTCAGAACATGAATCTCCGATGGAATCAATGGTAAAAGTGGTCAGACAGACGTTGTAGTACATGAACAGCGGTGGATCCGGGGGGTAGGTGTGGGTCACATCCGATCCTTCACCTGTCGTCCCGTCGCCAAAGTCCCAGAAATAAGAAACTGCATTGGGTGAATTTGCCGAGCCGGAAAATGCAAAGGTGTAGCCATCATTTGTTGTGTAGGTGAATTCATTTTCACACCCGGACGGTCCGTTAAGGATCATCAATTCCATACATGCCGTATTTTCGCAGCTGGTCTCTTCGTCGGTGATGGTCAGGCAAACGGTATAAATACCTTCACCGTAAAAGGTATGGATCGGATATTGTTCACCGGAGGCTGTTCCGTCACCAAATTCCCAGAACCACGTATCCGGGAGTGATCCATCGGGTAAATAGCTCATGTCGACAAAGTGCCAGGTGAAATAATCCAGGCTGTCGGGATAATAGAAGAAAGAAGCCCAGCACTCCTCTGGAAGTGTCTGTGAACAAATCGCAAAATCAGCTACGATGGGTGCACTCAGATCGGTTACCAGCGTATCATGCATGGCATACAAACAATCGAACGTATAAATATGCAGGGAAGTCACTCCCGGGGTATTGAAGAAAAGGGTATCGCCGTAATACCCCTCTTCATCTGTCAGGAAAGAATAGAATCCCAGGCTGTCATTACAGGCAGCGTAAACGGTATGACGACCAACCGGGATGTTCAGGTCTATATCCGTCACATGTCCGCTGACAAAGACCATGTTCTGCTGGGCACTGGTGATGATAACGGGGATGACCAGAAGAAGGGCGAGCAAATGATTCTTTTTCATTGTGGTTTCTTTTAAGGATGATGAATTGAGTAGCAATTGAGTTTAACCGCGATATATGTCAGACACCCAAAGTTTTCATTCGTTGCCTGCAAAGGTACAAATATTTACCCCGTCAGGGGTCAGAAATGGAAGCTGATCCCGGCCCGGATGCCTAAAGAATAGGGTGGCCAGCCGGAATCACTCCCCTCATAGACGGTACGGAAATACTGACGATAGGTTGGTTCCAGCGCTATGCTGAGCCTGTTGGTGATAAGATACCGGGTGCTGATCCCGACCTGGAATTGCCATTCGCTGTGCCTTCTGACAGGAGTCTGGTCCTGCATGGTGACATTTTGAGCAGCGAAGTCCATAAAAGCGGGATCAGATTTCTTTTCGTTCATCAGCAGGGATAGACAGGGCCCAGCGGTCACCGAGAATGAGAACCGCCTGTCATTCAGGAATGAATAGCCTATATGGAGCGGGATCTGTAGATAGGTATAGGTGTTGTCTGTACGGTACATCTCGTTATAGTAAACCGTATCGTAAACACCATGCTCATCGACACTGTAATTCAGTGAATCGTAGACGGGATTTCCTCCATTTTCAAAGGACGTTCCGATATAATAGCCTGTCATTTCGTATTTGCTGTAATTGACCTGGTAGTTGCCATCGTCCTGTGAACGGTTTATTCCCAGTCCTGTACGAAGGATGATGTTCCGTAACTGTACGGATGCCAGGAGTTCCTGGGTATAGCTTGACTGGAATGCCGCTGCGCCGGTGTGGTAGTTGGTCCATTCGGGGAGAAAATGGATGCCTGCAGAAAACTGCGCAGGAACCCTGTAGTCTGCTTTTCTTGAGCGGATCCGTTCATCCTGCATCCGGTGGCGGTCATCCATCATCCTAAGGCCGGATGCATTGCCGGGTTGATAGGATACGAAAGGTGATCCCAACGGAGACAGCTTTTTCAGGTTTTGTGCATCATCCCACACGGCAGCATTGTTAAATTGTTCTTTTTCAATGGATTTGAACTCATTAATCACAGGTTGATCACTAAATCCTTGATCTTCAGTTAGTTTCGCCTCGCTGGATGACGATTTCATCAAATCCTCAGAAGCAGTCTGGCTCGGGGTCGCCAGGAGCGGACTTTCAGGGTTGTCAGGGGGATCATCCGGCTGGCTGTTTTGGTTCGACGGGCCAGGATGCTCATGTTGAGCAGATGAATTTTCCTGATTGATAGCGGGTGCCTGATATACGGCCTGTGGATGCAGATCCTGTTGCGGAGGCGCCGGATAGGTCAGATTCATCTCCATACTGTTCACTGCTACGGTTTCATGTACTTTCGAAGCCGGCCAGAGGAGGTAGGTGGTAACACCAGCACCGGCAAGGAGCAGTGCCCCGATGATGTTTTGCATGTTCAACAGGTGGAAGGGACCGGCGTGCGGAAGGCTGAATCTGTTGACAATGTTATTCCAGACCTTCACCGAGGGCCTGATCTGGTAACCCTCCAGTTTCTGCCGGAACAGATCGTCTATTTTATCACGTTCGTTTTTCATGTTACCGTTTGTTTGCATGGTCCAGTGAGCGATGGAGGATAACGTTGCGCAGCATTCTCCTGGCTTTGAATAACTGGGTCTTGGAAGTATTGACGGAAATATTCAGTGTTTCAGCAATGACCTGATGGGAATATCCTTCTATTGCGTACATGTTGAAGACGATCCTGTACCCGTCGGGCAGGCGCTGGATCATTTCCATGAGATCATCTGCGGTCAGATCGGCAGCCGGCAGGTCTTCGTCCTCTTCACCGTGTTCACCGGTCCCATGCGGATCTTTTATTTCTTCCAGGCTGACGAACAATCCTTCTTTCGTCTGCTTATGATAATGATCAACAGCTGTATTCACCATGATCCTCCGGATCCAGCCTTCCAGCGATCCCTCCTGCCTGAACTTGTCCAGGTTGGTAAAGACCTTGATGAATCCTTCCTGCAGGACATCTTCCGCCTCAGCCAGATTGCGGCCATAACGCATGCATACACCAAGCATGTTCGCTGCGTAGCGTTTGTAGAGCAGGGCATAGGCCTTACGCTTTCCCTGAAGACACCCCTCGATTAACTTCGGATCAGGGATCATCCGGTCGGTCATTTACAGGTAGACGATGCATCCTCATAAAGGTTGTCTGAAGATGATAAAACTTTACCCCCGG
This sequence comes from Bacteroidota bacterium, assembly GCA_022711405.1. GTDB lineage: Bacteria > Bacteroidota > Bacteroidia > Bacteroidales > JAGONC01 > JAGONC01. The sequence continues at coordinate 91,703 of JAKLFC010000002.1, read as the reverse complement.
GCTGAACCGGGGATTCACCTTTAAAAGACCCCTCCCCTGCACCCCTCCCCTTAAGGGGAGGGGCCGGGGGAGGGGCTATTAAAAGTCCTATCTTGTAAGGATAAGTTTTGCAGTGGTTAATTGTCTTTCTGAAATGATACGCAAAAAATACACCCCTTCGGACAGGGGTATTCCCGCATCATTGGTACCATCCCAGTACCATGTGTATAACCCTTTCCGGGCCTGGAATTCCCTGAAGGATTTAACCCGTTTACCTGTTAAATCAAGGATGCAGGCCCTGACAGGTTTCTCTTCATTTAATCCAAGATCGATGCGTACCTGGCTGTAAAAAGGATTGGGAGATATTTTCACCGAAAGATCATTCAAAACATCTTTGTCCGTTCCGGAGATCAGGTTGTAATCCACTCCGACGATCACCTGATGGAGATCGTACTGGGATACAATATCAAGGGTATCATACACCATCCAGACCAGGGGGCTTAATACAGGTATAGGAAGTTTGACATTGAGTGTCAGCGAATCACCTCCACCCAGCACATAGGGCAGGGTAATGTCCCATGGTTCGATGTACCAGCTGAACATACCCCAGCTCTCTTTTTCGATCTCATTGATCTGGACGTTGTAAGGGGTAGGATTCTTCAGGGTAAATTCCTGTCCCTGCCACATCTGTTCGTAATTCAGGAAGATCAGTGAATCCTCTGAGAGGGTAAGGTAAGGAAGACCCTGAACGGTGAACAGGACGGGCAGTTCTATCTGGGGCTCATCCGGATCATTTGAGGAAATCATCAGCTGGCCGTTGTATTCTCCGGGATCCAGTGTGGTAGCATCAAAGCCCACTTCGATCTGTGTCATTCCGCCCGGGACGACAAAACCGGATGTGGGAACAGGGCTGAGCCACGGTCCCGGATCGATGGTTTTCCGGAAGGTCATGGTAATGCCAGTCGCCTGATGCCCACCCTGGCTGAAGGAATCTTCTATCCATATTTTCCAGATCCCCATCATTGTTTCCCCGTTAAAGGCATCCGAGTTGACGGTATAGGTACCAGGGGCGATGTTGCCCGATATCTGGAAGATGGTCCCTGCAGGAGATTCCACCCAGAACGAGGCCCCATTGATCAGACCGGGATACATCGTGTACCAGTCGTATGTTATGCTCCACTCACTGATGACCTCATCCTGCCCGACGGCGACGTCTGTCCATCCCAGTTCCTCGTAGGTGTTATCTGTAAAGGCAGTGGGTGATGGGCTGTCAGGTACCTGATAAGGAAAATGCTCATAGCTGACGGTGTTTGGCTCTATTTCAAAATTGAGCTGCATGTTTCCCGTGTTGTGGATGAGCAGGTAATAGGTGATCGAAGAACCTGTGAGGCATGATCCGGCAAGATGATCTTCATCGATAAGGATATCAGGCTGGTAGTCGACCTGGATCCTGAACTGGTGGGGATCGGCAGATCCGATGTATGGATGACTGGCGGTGTTTCCAGCCTGATCCGTTGCAGTGATGAAATAGGAGATCACATCGTTTTCACTGGCCCCGGGGATGGAGGCTGTGTAGAGCGTATCATCCTGGGTGGTCATGACGATGGGAATGAAACTTCCGCTGTTGATCCTATAGTAAACTTTGACCGCTGTTGAGTTAAAGCTGGATCCGCTCAGAGGGATTACCGTTGCCTGGATAGGATACGTGTCCTGTTGTGGTTTTGTACCCCATAAAGGCATATGCCGGATCCACACCATGTCACGGTTGGCTATCCCCTTGGCGCGGCAGTGGATGGCATCGGTATTTTGCCATTCGGGGCCCTCTTCCGCATAAGTTCCAATGATCTCATAACCGGGCATGGCTTCCTGGTAAACGGCAATGGCTTCCTCATCCCACGGACTTCCTGTCAGGGGAACGAACACTTTATTGTTGAGGATCAAGGAATTGGTATAGGGTGTGCCGGGAGATGAACCCGGAGTAAAAACCCTGTACACTTCATAGGGTTTGCCCCATCCGCTGGTCTGCCCTTCAAAATAGGCAGCGATACTTTCAAATTCTCCGTAACGCGGATCATTCGACGGTACCTGACCGATGAGAACCTTATCCACATCCAGGAACTTACCCCAGCAATCGATGTGTTCAATGTACTCATTCAGGGGATCATCCAGCACGTGGTAATCACTCAGGCCCAGGTATGCAGTCATCATCGAATCCACTTCCTGGGGGGTCAGCGGAGGATTTTGCAGGCTGGTATTGGCATTCTCAGTATAGACCAGCGTCGTGGAAGCAGATATGCCATTGAAGTCGGTCATGTAATTGCCCCCGGTGTGCACCACATCCATTCCGAACAGGTTGATACCCAGTACGTTTGCCACTACGACCGGGATGTTGTCATCGTTGGGACGGGGGCGGTTGTATGGGAAATCCACGATTCCGAATTCATAGTTGCCATCGATGATGAACCATGGACCGTAGTCTCTTGTCCAGTAAGAATCCGTGGGTGCGTAAATAAAATTGCAGTTAGCAAGGTTGACTCCGTTGCTTTCGTATAGATCCCGCACCGTATTTTCCTGTGTTGAACCGCTGACGATCGTTGTGACAAGGATATCCTGTGACATTTCTGCCACCAGCGAATAGGGTATGCCCAGGGGATATCGTATCAGCACAGCCTCCATCTGTGCAAACTCAGCCACGTTATAGACCGGCCCCCCGGCAGGATCCGTCGGCGTAAAGCTGCGGTTGTCCCAGGAACGGATGTGCATTTCTTCCTCGCTCAGATAATGCATCTTTTGCCATACAGGTATTTCCTTATCCTGCTGGGCCCCGGCAGGAATTAGTAATCCGAAAAAGAAAAAGCAGATTACGGCGGAAGTAATTTTTTGTGGGGATGTGTAATTTTTCTGTGGCATATCGTCTTGAAAAGGTAGGTGCAAAAGTAACGACATTTATGGTTACCAACTGTTAAAAACAACGGAAAAGGGATGTGGGTACCTCTTGTTCAGGGGCTGGCAGGATATGCCACAGTACAGGGAGCTGTTACTTTGATCAGATAGGCTTTGCCTGATTCCAGGAACGTAAGGGAATAGATGTTCATAGAGGGCCACCATATCCCCGGCCCCGCAATTTCTTTGACTATTTCCAGGTTGTCCCCGAGAGCAGTCAGTATGGTTGTTTCCAGGGTGGAAATATCCTCCGTTGAAATTACGGGCAGCAGGTTCCAGCCCGGCAGCAGGGGGATTACCGTATCAGCCAGGCTGCTACCGGTGATCATCGTACTGACTGCGGAAGTTGTTTTCAGGTAGTAACCCTGGACAGAATTCCAGGTCATCAGTGTGTTCATATTCCCTGCAGGCCAGAACACATCTTCCTGGTCCGACAGAACCTCCAGTACGCCGCTGACCGGTCCGAACATGACCTCCACCGAATCATTGATGGGTACCACATAGGAAGAGATACCGCTCCAGCCTGCCGGTATAAGGACCGTATCGATATAGCTGAAGGCAGCCAGACCTCCCAGAAGCGTCTGTCCTCCCTGGGTGTACACGTTCGGGCCAAGTACGTATTTCGGAATGGCCTCAAAGTCTTCTGCGAGCGATATGGAATAGATCTTCCACCGGAAAGGTTCTCCGGCAATAAAACCGTCCCTTTCAGGGGTTGAAGGATCATCGCCATACGCCCATACATCCACCGGCATTGTTCCCTTCCAGCGGGTAATACCTGCACAGACCGGCTGCCCGTTCTTCTCAAAGAAAACGCCTATATAATCGCCCGGGGCGATAGGCTGGCCGTTGATGGTCGGGTGGGAGCTTACCAAAACGTGGATCAGATGATGAGAAGGGGTAAGTGTCATCATCCATCCGGGTGGTACCACATACAGTTTTGCTTCCTGGGAAACTGCGGGAGGATCACAATCACCCGACACCCTGCACCGGTATTTCTTTTCATTCAGGGAGGGTGAGGGGGAAAGGATGCCCATGGAATGAGTGGAGGTGCCTGTATAGATTCCGGTATCTGCGAGGTCAACCCAGCCCTGCTGTACAGAGTTGATGGTCTGCCACTGGTAATCCAGGTCTTCCCTCAGCGGGATTTGAAAGAGGGCGTTCTGATTAAATTCCACCACCCTGGATGATGGTTGCTGAGCGATAAAAGGCAAAGGATCGACCGTTATTGCCATAACGCCTGGTGTACCCGGTCCGCAGGGATTCACTCCTCTGACCGAGATCAGTCCGCCGGTCATGACGGAGTCGAAGGTTATCACAATCTGGTTGGTGTTGCTGGTTCCGCTCATCCCCTGGGGAAGGGTCCAATGATAGCTTTCCGCATGCAGGACAGGTTCGATGACGTAGGTACCAGTTTCCCCCTGGCACACAAGAGGCACCCCGTCAATGATCCCCGCCGGCGAAGGGACCCCGATCACATGGATCAGCGCGGTATCTGTCACCGTTATCGTGTCGAAAGCATTGTATGCATTCAATGTGACATTGAAGTTTCCAAACGTATTGTAAACCACACGCGGATCGGTCAGCGTGGAAGAAGACGGTGTCCCTCCGGGGAACTGCCACTGCCGTCCTGTCACGATCCCGGTGGATAAGTCGTGAAACGTAACGGTGTCTCCCTGGCAGATCATGGTGTCCGACACTGTGAAATCAGCCTGTATGGCAGGGCTGAGGTAGCTGATCTTATAGGCGGCGTCCCATAAAATCCCGGGAACGGTCACCGCAAGATTACCATTCGTGGTAGCTTTTACAGTGGACGAATCCGGTGATCCGGTCGCCCCACTGTACCACTGCACTGAGTAGTAACTGTTGTTGAGTCCGGAAAAGTTCATCACACCGCCGCTCAGGGGCGAAGGAGTGCCATACTGGTTGATGTATTCATAATTATAATAACGGTTTTGCACCCAGCCACTCACCTGGTTCGTGGCTTTCAGCGCAAAACTTCTGCATACCGGTGCATAATTGACGAAGACATATTTCTCCACTTCGATATATAAACTGCCTGAATTATCCACAAAGATCTCATGCTCACCCATTCCCACATTTACCGTGTACATCGAATTAGGAGCGGCTGTATGACTTAGGACCTGAACACCGTCAATATAGATCTTCAGAGTCGAAAGGGCTACATTGCTCCCTGTTTTGACCTTAAATTGTCCTGCCTTGGTGTAATTCACGTAGAAATGGGGAGGATTCCTGTCGTTGTTAAATAAGTAACCGTACAGCATATAGCCGAGGTAACTGTTCCGCGGGACAAGATCGCCGCTGGTCTCAACGGTGAATTCATTTTCCGGGGAAGGTGAGGAGAACTCTTTATACCCCGGCAGGATCTCGGCGTCCATGTTATTGTTTGCGGTGCAGAACACGCTGACCGGCTGGTAATTCTTTTGCAGCAGGGGGACCGACTGCATGAAAAGGGAAACCGGCTTGAAATGATGGTAAAGGTGCTGCGTATGGATATAGCTATCCCAGTGCCATGGGGTGGCAGCTCCGAAGGAACCGGATAAAGCGGTCGCCCACAATGAATTATGGAGTGAGATTCCATTAGGGTCAAGACTGATGATCTCCGAAGGGGAATGTTCCAGTCCGAACTCACCGATAATGTTGGGTTTGTCCCACTGGGTCAGGTAATGCCGCGTACCGGCCCACAGGGTAAGTTCGAGGTCAGGAGTGGTCCGGTACAGGTGGATTTGGGTAAAATCGGTCATGCTGTTTTCCCACATTGCCGGATCATGACTGAAATTGGCATAACTGGGGGAAATGGGACGGTGATGGATATCCAGCGAGTCGAGGTACTGGCCTGTCAGGATCAGCCAGGCGTTGATCTCATCCTGGTAGTCATCGAAATCACCGGTGTTGTCTGTTTCAGTGAACAGCTCCCAGGCGGATAGATGAGAGGAATAGCCCCAGCGGGAGTTGATATAGCGTAGTTTCTGTTTGTAATAATAGGCTGCCGTGCTGTTGGTATAAAAATCCCAGGTGTGCTGGCACGGACCTCCATTATTGGTATTATAGGGGCTCCACTGCCAGTCGTTGTTGCTAAGGGTGGAAACCTCATTGTGGATCAGGGGGCAAAGCTGCAGGTAGAGCCCTTCTTCTTCCGACTTGTTCAGCACCCAATCGAGCCACCAGGCTATGTTAAGGCGGTTGGTATAGTTCCCCAGCCCCGTGTTGCTCCACTCGATCCCGAACGACCAGGGTGCCATGATGATCTTGATGAAATTGGCATGGCTGGCGATCAGGCTGTCCATCCAGGTCTGATAGATATAAAATCCCCCTGCATATAAGTTCCAGGGGATCGACATGCCCACAGGAAAGAATGGGGTGCCGTTGCTGAATTTCTGAAAATGGGTGTTGGAATTACTCACAAAACCCGGATTGCCGGAGGGGGTGCAAACGAAATGGAATGTCCCTGAATAGGTGGTGCCTGTGGCATCCCTGCAGACGGCAACATACGACCATGTTCCTGTTTCTTTCGGGCAGAACCGTATCTTCCAGTAAGGTGCACCCGACGGGATCAGTGCGCCGTTGGGGGGATTGGGCAAAAAATCCTGAAAATAAAATCCGTCCACCTTGTACACTATCCCCGAAGGCGAAGTAAAGAATCCTCTCAGGTTCACCTGGCTGTAATCGAACGGATTCATGTACTGGGCGGTCATGATGACACTGACCTCCAGCTTATTGTACTTTCCTACTGTGTCATTGTTGACCCAGATGGAGTCAAATATTGCCAGGGCGCGGGCCTGATAGGAGAGGCACAGGAAACTGCAGAAGATCCAGATGGCAAACCACGGACGCAGCCAGCGTCTGACCGGAAGGGAGGTGATCATCGGGTTCATTGCATTCCTTTGTCTTTCATCACAAAGATAGCAATCTTTTTGGCGGGATCTTCGGGGGATATGTGCAGTGATTCAAGCGTCAGGAATTCCTTTGCCTGAAGGCTTTCCAGTGTATACCCCTCTTCCACGGGTGAGAACCAGGAATCCCAGATGATGACCGTAGCAGCGGGAAGACCTTCCTGATCATTTATTGCCGAGATCTTGCCTCTTTGAGAAGGATCATAGGGATCAATACCGAGTTGCATCCCGACGTATGGGTGGGAATACAGCCAGAGATTTTTAGCGGATCCTGCATTGAGTTCGGGGATGACCTCGTTGATCAGCTTTTGATCGGCTGAAAGCCCAAGATCTTTTTTCCACTTCAGGGATGCCGGATTGCCCAGAAAGGGAAAGACGACGACGAACAGGAGGATTCCGTATAAAAGGATCCTGTTGAGCCACCGGATACGGGTAGTGGTGATCCATTCCAGCCCTCTCATCCCGATGAGGGCCGTCAGTGGAATGACCGAATTCAGGACCCTGCCCAGCCCCATCGAATTGAAGATGCCCAGCGCCCAGAAAACAGTATGGCCCAGGAAAAAAGCCAGAAAAGAACCGTAGACCAGGATCAGTTCCTCCTCAAAATAAGGCTGGCTCTGAATGAATTTTTTCTTAAAAAGCTTCACTGCCATCCTCACTAATCCCAGAATGAATATCCCGAACAGTGGCAGCCCCATCACATAATACAATTTAAAGATGAAATCGGGCCAGTGACCTTCACCATACCAGCTGTCCAGATTCAGATAAGGAATCCGGTTGAAGACCCATAGAACATCATGATAATAGAAATAACCGGCAATACCGTACACTACATGCCCTGCGAGCAGCAAAGGCAAATGCCGGTATTGCTTCTTTACCATGAGGTAGAGGGCAAACACTCCGGCGATTATCAATCCTTCCGAACGCATGAAGGGCATGAAGGAGACGATCAGTGCAGATAAGGTGACCTGTTTTTTCACCATCAGAAAGACCGAAAGGATCAGTGCCAGGCCCAGCAAATGCTCGGTCATTCCCGAGAAGATGTACTTGAAATAGACCGGAGCGAAAAACAGAAAGACTAATGCCAGGTTAGAGAAATGTACCCACCCCCCCTGCCCCCCTCCCTTCGAAAAGGGAGGGGGGAGATTACCACTTACCTGCTCCCCCTCCCTGTCAGCAGGGAGGGGGTCGGGGGGTGGGTAACAGTAAAGGATCCTTAACCGGAAAGCGGTCTTAATGACAAAATACCCGGTAAGGGCTGCCACCAGGCAGTTGAATATCTTTATCCCGGTAAAACCAAATTGTGAGAAGGGGGAACTCAGGAGGGTGAATGCGGGCTTTCCCCAGTGATGAAGGAACAGTTCGGGATGAAGGAAGGCAAACCGCGAGATCAGGTAATGCTCAATGCTGTCGCCGGAATCGCCTGTTCCGTCCTTGAGGAAAGCGATCAGAAAGAAAATGGCAAGGAAGCATCCGGTCAGTGCCAGTGCGATCCATTCCTGTTTTTTTGTGTTCACTGTCATTGCCATCCCTTTATTTGGGTGCAGATAACAACAGTGGTATGAACCGTTCCCAATCCCATGTCGTCCCGTACCAGCATCCGTCCCATGAGTAGATCATTTTCAGATTGATAAGGATAAGGACAGCCATGACAATGATACAGATCCATCGTGCTATTGGCAGGGAGTGAGTCCGAATGGTATTTAACTGAAAACCCAGAGGCAGTGCCATAAGCGAAAGATACTCCGTAAAGCTCCGGTTGCCATATCCGCAGCCATAGTACCAGTTCCACCAGGATGAAAACAGATAAACAGTGACAATGAACACCGTTAATGTCATCCATCCGTTCTTCTGGTGCCTGACCAGCATCAGCACCAGGCCGCTGATGACAAAAAGAAGGATGGGGCTGTAGATCAAAAGCCCGTTATTGGTGGAAAAAAGATACTCGGTGATCCTGGGGGAGAAAAGGTTGGTGAAGCCTTCACCCTGGTAGGTATAGGTCAGGTAACTGCCATATGCATAATGCCAGTACAATGCCTGTGGCAGGAAGATCAACACAGCTGCAGCGAAAAGGATCACAAGGTTTTTCCATTTCAGGAAAAAAGTGATACGGGCGATGATTTCTTTTCGGGAGCTCACGTCGAGGAGCAGGGCGACCGGTAAAAAGACTGCATTCACCGGTCTGACCAGGACGATCATCATTGCAGTAATAGCTGTGATGAAGATCCATTTCCGGGAGGAGGCGGTGCCCGAAAACAGGCGCTGGATTCCAAGAAGATAAAGGCTGAACAGGAAGAAGGAATAAACATGGGACATACCTGTTTCATCAACGGCATAGTAGTAGAGGTTTGTACCCAGGAAAAGTACCGTCATGGTCATCACCGAGACGATCCGTGAGAAATAGTTCCTGAGGAAAAGGTACCAGGCCAGGAATCCGGCCAAAAGGTAAAAAATGGCAGCCACGTCGATCATCCGGTGATAAGGAATGGAGAATCCATCCTGCGGGGCATTCAGCAAACCGGTCAACGCATGCGTGATAAGGAAAAAAGGAGTGAGCATGACCGCCACCCCGCAAGTATATTTGGTAAGCACCCGGTGATCCTGCCCTTCAAGCCGGAATCCGTTCCCCGTCAGGGAATCGATCGCTGCGGGGAACCCTGAGCCATCAAAGGAATAAAGGAACGCAGCCGGAAGGTACACGTAGTAACCTGCCTTGTCGCCCCAGATTTCGCTGTGATAGTTTTGTATACCCGATCTGCTGTGTTTATTGAAGGTCAGGAACAACAGGATGCCCGACAGGAGAATCAGCATGGCGGGTCCCAAATAGGTGGGCAGATGCCTCCGATGGATGCCCCTGATCATGTCAGTCGCGGATGACTTTGCGCGTAACAGGCTGATGATCCAGACGGATTGTACATAAATAGAATCCGGGCGGGATCTGGCTTGCAGAAGGGAGATTGCCACCCAGGCGCACAAGATGTGCTCCTGAGCTCAGGACCTGCTCAGGTGAATGCCATAACCTTCGGCCCGAAGGATCGAAAAGCTCCATCTCCACGCGGGTATCCTTTTTAAGGTCAATGGCAATCCATGTATTATCTCCGGTTGGATTGGGATAGATCCGGATCATCTTTTCAGGAAGAACTTCCTGGTCTTCAATGGAGATGAACGGATTAACGAACAGGTGAACCGGGACCTTTAAGGTCAGATCATGCTCGTAGGCCACGTACAGATCCGTGAAATAGTCGCCTCCTTCAAGGCCGTCGGTGATGATGTTCAGCCTGACCGACTGCATGCCGGAAGCCTCAACAGTGTCATTGGTCTGATCAAAAGGCAGCCAGGAGACGGGAGGATCGGTCCACAGGGTGCAATGGGCGGTGCTGTTGCCCCTGTTGAACAGGATCAGGTTGGCATAGGCCTGCGAATCAGGAGCGGCCTCCACATGGATGGTCACCGGTTCCTGCTGCAGGACAGGCTCGCCCTGGAGCAGAAGCAGCGTTTTGTAAAGGTTCAGCCTTCCCTCTGTGACCGTAATACTATCCAGTGAAACGAGCTTATCCACGCTGTTGAGGATATAGCTTTTGAACAGCAGGGCGATGGAATCCGGTTTCACGCGGTAGGACTGTATGGTTGCCTCGTCCGCAGCTGAAAAAAGCAACCCGATGGCCCCGGTGACAAAGGGCGCCGACATCGAAGTGCCTGATTTGTAATCATACTGATTGTTGGAGATCGTAGATCGGATCATATATCCTGGTGAACCCAGGTCAATTGTCACGGGTCCCCAGGCAGCCTGGCTGTACTTTACATCTGATTGGTTCGTATTTGTAACCGTGATGAGGAAGTCGCTTGGAAAAGCAGTGGGAATATCACCCACCTGATCAACGTTCCAGTTGGCGTTGGCGGTGGATCCGACGCTCAGCACACCCTGCATGCCCAGGGAGTCGTACATGGCTCCCCATACAGGGTAGTTGGCCGGATCACCAAGGTCGACGCCGAACGAAGCATTGGTGGCTACCACAAAAGCGCCTTCTGCGCCATCCGTTTCGTTGTAGCGGGCCCTCATCTCAAGGACATACCCATAGGCTTCCACCACCTTGGCCTCATCGCCGGGAGGTGTGGCCACGGGCATGATCTGAACGTTCCAGTTCACCCCCGTCACCCCGGTACCATTATTCCCAATGGCACCCGCAATCCCGGAAACATGGGTTCCGTGGTTGTTGATGGGGATCTGCCCATTGCTGGCATAGGAATTCCATCCGTCATAATCATCCACATACCCGTTCAGGTCATCGTCAATTTCATTTAATGGAATTTCCTGATAATTTTTCCAGTAATGAATATCCTCCTGATTCACGTCGAAGCCCTGGTCAACAATAGCCAGGACGATCGTATCGCCGGGGGCGGTCATGCCGCCTGTCGTTATTTCCCACGCCTGTGTGGCATCGATGTCGGCATCCGGCACTCCGCTAAACTGACCGGTGTTCATCAATGCCCACTGGTCGGAGAAATAGGGATCATCAGGGATCACCTCGCGGAAGGTCACAAAGTGGTTGAACTGCGCTGCCTGTACTCCGGGATTTAGCTTAATGCTCCCAAGCATGGCATGGTGCTCAACCGAATTGGTGTCAAATGTGAACAGCCAGATATTCAACCGGGCAGAGAGAAGCTTTTTGACAGCAAGTCCTTTTCCCTGATAAGCCTGGCAAAGGAGGGAGGCATCCTGTTGAAGCGTGGGAGCTGACTTATTAAGCTGAACGATCAGCTCGCCATGCACAAATCGGTCTGAATCCTTTCGGGGCAGATCCTGAGGATAAGCCCTCAGCGTGAAAACCAGAGTAAATAACAGCAGGATCAGTCGTTTCATGGCCCAAAAGTATTTATTTTTTTTGTTTCTCCAGCATCCACATGGCATCCAGGCGAAGCTGCTCCTCAGCCGTGCGGTTCAGCTTCCCTGCCTTATCGGCAATGGCCTTCATCCATTTGGGATCGTTTCTGATCGTCCGGATGATCCGGTCGATTTCGCGTGCCCTTACCATTTCATCCTTTGATATGCTGTACCGGCGACAGGCCTCCTGGAAGATGGCTTCTTCCATGGGCAGACAGTAAGCTGAATAGTGGCCCGTCACCGAGGCTAACAGGGAAGTATCGCTTTCAATCGCCTGTTTGATGTCTTGTAATGACTTCCACTGGGAATGAAGGCCGGGATACTGTTTCCAGAACATGAATTCGGCATTCCTGGTCACTACTTCCTCCAGGGGGAGGCTGGAATCGGCGGCCTGCGTTACCAGGGCGCGCATCCACGCGGTGTCGTTGACAATGACCGATTTGTAATAATCCGGTCCCTTTCTCTTCAGGTAACCTTCCAGATCATTCTTTTTGAACAGGAAATCAGCCTCCTGATGGATCACCTCTTCCAGGTTTTCATGTTGATTGGATGTCCGGGCTACCAGGTCATCAAAAAAGTCCATGTTCAGCCGGATGTTATTCTCGTATCTGTATTGCAAATCAGGCTCAAGATCAGGAGTGTACGCTTCAAATAACGCATCGGTGAAGCCCCAGTCGTATTTGAACAGGAACCGTTCGGTGGTCATGACCAGGATGACATCCCTTTTTTCAACCTCTTTTTTGATGTCCAGATCGGCCACGAAGGTGGAATCATAGTACGAATCCGGATAGACCAGTGCATTGAAGTACCAGAAGGAGTGGTTGTTGAAGCAATGGTCAGGGATCCGTGCGTTAAAGATATTCCAGTAATAACTGTCTCCCTCGACGAGGACATCCGGCCTGGTTTTACCTTCCTGATCACCGAACCCGATCACCGGGTAGGCCATGGGCCCGTGCGGCAGTTCAAAGAGCAGGTTCAGCGGTTTGGCCGCATCATAGTCTGTGTCGCGCAGCGAATCTGAAACAATGATATCACTGATATGAAAGTCGGGAATATCAACTTGACGGAGGTGTTCAATATACCTGATAAGGGTATCCGCCATCAGTGTCATTCCGTAGACGCTCCAGTGAACTCCGTATTTCGGGTAAAGGTCATAACGGGAGGTATCTTTCAAGGCCAGGTAGTATGCATTCAGGTCAAGAAAGCGGATGTTCATCTCCTTCAGTTTCTCAACGATGTACGTGTAGTTGCAAGGTTCCTTTTTCCGTTCTGCGGATCCTTCGGGGAGGGTTTCGGGGCTGAAGCGTGCTTTGCTGGGTTCCAGGATCAGGACGAGGTCGATGCCGTATGTTCTTTTCAGGTGGTCCTGGACGAATTTCAGCCTTCCCAGTTTCTTGTCCCAGGTCTTTTCACCGATGAAATCCTCGCCGGTCCATGCCCTGATATAATCCCTTTCATGAAGGACATTGTTTTTCCCGATGACCACCCCTTCTGCGTGGACTTTTTTAAACAGGGAGTAGTCGATCTGGTTATTGATCCTGACAAGCAGGTTGTGAAGGCCCAGGCGTTGCTCCAGGTAAGGATCGTATTTTGCCTGGAAATCACCCGAAAGCCAGCCGGCCTTTTCCAGAGCCGGTTTTTCAGGAAGGACAAAGTCCCCATTCAGTGGTGGTATCCTGAACATATGCAGCCGGTTCTGGAGAAGCGGTATAAAAAGAAGGGCAATGATGAAAAAGAGGGCTATTTTTTTTGCGGTGCGCATCGGGTACGGCTTACTGTGCAAAGATAATCCGAAAAGAATAACCATTAACCATTACTCAGGTAGAAGGAGAGGTAGAATGAGGAAAGGAGGGGCGAGATCAGATACTCTCAGATGATTCTGAAGCGATCGAAAAGATACTATCGTTTAATGAATGGTGCAGTAATATGAAAGGGCACATCATCTCTGGAAAGTTGATGCGCCCCTGATCGATTGTACTACTCACTTATCTCAGGTTGACAAGTGAGTAGTGAATGGTCAATTATCCATGGGTGTATACTTAAAGATCAGATCGATGGCTTCCTCTTCACGGCTCATCAGGAAAATTTCAGTACTGTGCAAAGTGAATGGATCCCTGTCCGGACCTCCTTGGTATTTGGGTCCATTGCTTCCATCCTGAATCCAATATCTCTTCCCATTATCGAAAATCTCGTAGCTGCACCCTCTGAGAGGAACAACGCGCTTCCACTGCCCGACCTCTGCCCTGTTGGTGTACGTGATGTAGATCTCCCGGAGATCATCGAAATACCATCCCTCATCGTCCAAATAATAGGTCACCAGGATCTGTGCATCATGAATATCGGTTTCTGGATTATTGATACCGGATAATTTTAAGTCAATAATGTACTCAAGCATGTCAGATCCATAGGTAGCCTTTACAATGGTAGCTTTTTGAATTTCTGATAACGCATCGAATTGCCAACCCGGAACGGTTTCGCCGATCAGATCAGCTTTTATTTCCTCAATGTCCGGTCCCGGGTCCTTAACGGAGGAAATGATACCTTCAATTTCATTACTGGTTTCAAACATTTTCGCCTGATTGGGCGGATTACAATTTTCCTGTAATTCATTATACATAAGGTCAAACTTTTCGAGATTTGCTTCATCTGAAATGAATCTTTCTCTCAGCTTTGAGTACTTTGCATTTACCCTGTTATTACATTCTGCATAAGCTGCTTCAACTGGTTTTTGCAACTCCACTAATTTATCCCTCGCCTCGAAACGTTTTTGAAAGTTAAAAGAGGAAAAGTTATTGATATAATTGTCTTTAATCCCAATCAAACCTTCATAGTACTGTTCGGTGCAGTCGCAGTAGGCTGCTGATATTCTTTTGGCATCTTTTAACGGATTGTGTTTTAAAAAGAAAAAATAGACAAGAACCAGAATTAAAAGAACAGCGAGGACGCCTGCGACGATTCTCATGTTTGTTTTAAGCCAGCCCAACACATCAAATCCTTCTGATGATGGCCCAGCGCGAAAAGAGGGTGGAGTAGTGGTCTGAACTGGATTGTTGCGATCCGTATCTGCGGCCAGGGCAGGCTGATGTTGTGGTAAGTCAGTTCCTATCCTGGACATTTGTTTCATTCGCAGATAACTGATAATTCCTGCGATGAGCATGGCTATCAGAGCACCCCAGTATCCGAATTTAAATACAGTATCAATTGCCACTTCAGCGTTTTTCTGTAGGGCATGTTTTATCGCAAACTGAAGAATTAGCAATGATCCGAATCCAATGGCGCCTGCTCCTGTACCAATCAGAGCTTCCCGTTTATCTTTAATTAAATATACGCCCAGTCCCACTATCCCTGCTGCCAGTGCAAGGATTGCCCATATGTTGGCCGGGACTTTCTCGGCTTCATCCATTGACTCGCTGTCAAAAAGTTCGGTTCCAGTCACCAGGTTAAAACCGGTTACAGATCCGATTTTTTCTCCTCCACATCGGAACTCACAAAAAGTGAAGAAGAAGAATATGATCGCCAGTGCAAACAGGGCTGGAATATACGAACGCCTGCTTGCAATGTTTTCCACTGTAGGGACTTCAATGCTGATGGTCTGTTTTTCCTGATTGGTGTTTTGATGTTGGGTTTCCATGGGTATTTGTTTTAGATTAGTTGATCCGTCAGATATATTTGCTTCTATTTCTGTGGTTTGTCATGTAACACAGGTAAAACTAATCTGAGAAATTCATCTATTTCTGTCCCAATTTGAATTTGGAGGATTTGAATTTGATTCCGGGACTTATTTGAGAATAATCCCATAAGTTATAAGATGATTCATGAATCCTTCCTTTCGGGCCCTGGCGATGGGAATCCTATAGCCACTATCATCATCCATTAACAGGTATCCTCCATTGCTGTTTGTATATCTTTTAATACGATTAATATTTATAATATGCTGATTGTGAACTCTATAAAAGAATCCCTTTGATAAAAGGAAGCTCTCATAATGCTCGAATCCCTTTGAAACAATGATCCTTAGAATCGGATTTCCCTTTCCGAAAGAATCCTGAATGAAAAAATGGGTATATGAATTCTCCGATTGGCAACGTACGATCTTGTTCAGTTCAAAAAACCCCATTCCATGTTTATCAGGGAGTGCGATTTTCTGATCCGCATGATTAAATTCAGTACCCTCTGTAGATTTCATAATGCCATGCATTTTTAGTAAGAATTGATCAATAGATCTGAAAATGCCCGAATCCGTATGATCACTCTGGTTCATTTGTATCTGACGGCCGGATATTTTTTTTGATGGAGTAAAAATAGAGCCGATCTCTGCGGGGCCAGAGCTGGAATTTGAATATGGCTCATCTGGATTTGAATTCGGCGAGAAATAGAGGAGATACCTACATTATATTACGATCCCTTTCAATCTAAGAAAATCTAAAAAATCCTCTTTTCTGGCCCTGGCGATGGGTATCGATGTATTGGATTGATCGTCCATTACAAGATATCCACCCGCTTCTTTAGCATATCTTTTTATATGGTATATATTCACAAGATGCTGATTGTGAATCCTGAAAAAGCATCCTTTTCCTAAAAGGAAATCTTCAAAGTATGCCATTCCTTTAGAGACTTCTATTCTGATGATACCCTGCTTTTTGTCGTCATGATGAATGAAAAACTCAGTATAAGTGTTATCTGACTGGCAGCGGACGATCTTTCTGATTTCAAAAAAGCTTAATCCCCCCTTATCGTACAGAGCGATTTTTTGACCTTCGTTATCCAATTTGAAATTGGCCAGCAGGTTTGCCATTTTTATGTTCCCTGTTTTTGTCTTATACCTCATCAACGCTTCAGCCAGATCGTTTTTATTCAGGGGCTTTTCGATATAATCAAGTGCTGAAGCTTTAATGGCCTGAACGGCATAATGCTGGTAAGCAGTGGTAAATATCACCTCAAAATCCCTTTCATTGACCATTTCCAGAACGTCAAATCCAGTATAGGGTTCCATCTCAATGTCAAGAAAAACGAGATGAGGCCTCAGTTCATCTATTTTTTTTACCGCATTCGGAACATCCTGGCATGTTGCTATGATCTCAACCTGTTTAAAATACTGCGTCAGCAGATTAGTAAGTGCTTCAGTATGATACAGATCGTCATCAACAATGATCGTTTTAATCATATAGATAATTCAAAAGGTAAATACATCTTGATCCTCGTTCCGAGAGGCTTGTCCAATGAATCCACTACGTCTTCAATCGAAAAGAAGCAGGTTGTCTTTTTCAACTCGCTGATCAGGTGAAGGCGTTCCTCGGTCAACTTCATCCCTATTGATTCTTTTTTATATCCTGATATTGATTTTATTTTTAAACTCTCTTTCCTGCCAATCCCATTATCTTTTAAGATACAGACCAGCGACTCGTTTTCTTTTTTTACTTCAATGGAAATTTCACCTGGTTTGTCAAGGCCATGAAATCCATGCTTGATTGAGTTTTCTACAAAAGGTTGCAGGATAAGTGGCGGCAGTAGAGTAGTTTCGGGATCAATGCCAGTTTCAATAGAAATATCATATGCAAATGGCACACTGAACCTGGCATTTTCCAAATCCATGTAAAGACGGACGGTCTGTAATTCTTCTGCAAGTGGTATTTCCCTTTTTTTCGAGTTTTCGAGAACCCGTCTAGTCAGGTTCGAGAACTGCATCAGGCAGGCTTTTGATTCATTGATTTTGGAATCATTCAACAGCCTTTCCACTGTCTGGACGCAATTAAAGATAAAGTGAGGATTCATCTGGGAACGAAGAGCTTTCATATCATTTTCGGCCACTTGTCGGCTTAATTCTGCAGCTTTCTGATTCAGGATAGCCTGTTCTTTTTGTTTCTTGTTTCTAAAGTAAAGAAATCCGAATAAAAAGATAATGATCAGTGCAAGTAAACTGGAAATAAAGATCCATGTGATGAATCTTTTATTATTCTTTTCGTCCTGTATGGCCTGGGCTTGCTTTATCTCGGTGAGTTTATGGATCTCGATCTGAGCTTGTTGTTTCTCTCTTTCAGTATTGGATAATGTTAGTGCCTGTGCATTTTTTTCATTTTCAATGATTGAGTTCTCAAGCTTAAGAGATGCAATCTCATTCAGGTTATTTAACCGTGCGATATGATTCTTTTTCTTTTCATTCTCGAGACTCAGAGCAATGATCTCTTTTTCATTCTTTTCAGTTTGAAAACGAGCTTGCATTTCTGCAATAGCCTGACTGCTTTGTTCGTTGAAAAGGGCATTTGATAATTCCTGATATCTTCGAAAATATCGGTAAATGCTATCCGGTTGATTTAAATTACTATAGATTCCCATGAAGTTTTCCGATATCTCTAACAGTGCATTTCTATCGTTTATTTCCTGTAGGAGTTTGTCGGATAAATACATATACTCTAACGCTTGTATATAATTGCCCATATTCTGATAAACGAATCCGATATTCTGGTATACATTGGAAATCAGAGGTTTATCACCCATTTGAAGTGCAGAAGGTAAGGCATAATTAAAATAAATAATCGCACTATCCAGATTACCCATGGAGCTATAAATATTTCCAATTTGCAAATTTGATGTAATTGAGCTATAGGTGTTATGCGTTTCTTCAGAGATTTTTTTTGCTTGATTCGCGTAAATGATGGCTTGCGGAAAAATTTCTTCCTCAAGAAAGATGTTAGCCAGTCGGTATAAGGATGCACCAACCAGGTTGGTATTTCCTGCCTTTTCAAATTTTTCTTTAGCCTCCATTGCATATTTTTCGGCAACATCATACTGCTTCAAATACCTGTAAACGCTACTGATATTTAATAACGGATAGCCAATTTCTTTCTCATTATTCTCTTCTTCGTATATTTTAACTGCTTTCAGGTAATTTTCCAAAGCCAGCGGGTATTCACCCTGCTCTTTATAAATATTTCCAATCCAGGTATATCCTGAGGCTACATTATTATACATTTTCAGAGATAAATAAATTTCATTTGCTTTACCCCGTAAAATGAGTGCTTTATCTAAATCTCCATAGTGTACATAGATTATCCCGATATTGTCAAATATTGCAGCAAGCCCTATTGAATCATTGAGCTCAGTAACCAGTTCTTTGCGTTTATTATAATAGATCATTGAAGAATCCAGCTTACCTATCTGCAAATATGCTAATCCCAGTTCATGAAGACATAAACTGATTCCTTTTTTAAAATTAATCTTTTTGCCAAGTTCCAATCCCTGGTTAGCATAGTATATAGCCTTTTCCGGATTGTTATCATAAAGAGAGCTGGAGATTTGATATAATAACAGTACTCTGGCAGTATCGGCTTTGGAAGTTCCCAACATTGAAATAAGAGAATCAGCATTTACTTCTTGCCCCCATATGGTATGAATTACAGTAAAAGTGAAAACTAAAGGGAGGGCACAATAAAACAGTATGGAAAGCCGGTTTGAAAACTTCACCTGAGAACTTGAGGCAGTAGATTTTATAATGAAGTTTCGTCTGGGTTTCATGTAATTGTCAAGCATGAAGTAATTCAATAATTTATTGATTAGAAATTTTCGTGAATTTTAATCACCTGTAAGAAGAAAATGCTCGCTTAAAAGTAATAGATTGAACTTACAAATCAAAAAAATCTAATTTTTGAGACTCAAATCAATTTCACCCCGGGTACTATATCATATTTCGGCCTATCAATTATGGTTTCAACAATTTCAATGCATACTTCATACACCTGACCGATATCCCCAAGCTCGGATCACCTGGATTGGGAGGGTAGATGGCAGCAGCATGATAGTAAATGGTTCTGTACCAGGGACTATTGGGAATAGCTTCCTGAGATGTCCGCCTGACAGCCCTGATCCTGATTTCGTTAGAGATACGCGAAGCACCATACCGCCATCCGTTTGGCAATGCTGTAAAACCGGTTTCATTCGTGGCACCAAAAATTGGACTCATACCAAGGTTCATAGCCGGTCTCCTTTATTTTCCTTCCAGCGATCTGGTAACCACCCAGGAAGTTTTCGAGCGGTGTGAACTCAGCATCTGTGGCGACATACCATCAAACCAAAATGTGTGTTGAGGATTTGTCATGCAAAGTAAACAAAGATTCGCTGCAAGTCAACACTCCTTGATGAAAAAGGATACCCGCTCGGAATATTAAAACAGAAAATTCTCCGCACCCAAAAAAGAAACCGCCGGTTTGATGCCGGCGGTTTTTGCCTCAGTAGGAAAGAAATTCTCTTGCTTGTATTCCTTGAGGCGTTGCGGGAATTACTACACCTCCTCTAAGACGAAGTAACCGATCAAAATTAATGACAAGGATCTGACTGTGCAAGAGAAATCTGACTTATTATATGAAGAGCACCTTTTTCAGCATGAACTCCCGGACTTCTTTTATAAAGCCACTACCGACCGTAATTATCCAGTAATTTAATATACCTGGAAGGGATGGGAAAAAAGTACTCTTTGCCATTACCCGTCAGGATGCACTCTTTTTTATGGCGGTCTATCTTACGAAGGTACGACAGATTGATGATGACCGAACGGTTGATCCGGAAAAACTGGTTCGGAAGAGTCTCCTCCAGCCTGCCGATGCTCTGGCTGATGGTCTCTTTTTTTTCATCGTATAGTACGATGTCTGTATAGCTTCCATCGGCCATAAAATACAGGATCTCATTCGGTTCGATCATGAGGAACCCGGTTCGGATATTGAACTTGAGTTTATGGGTGTGGTCAAACTCACGGATCAGTACCTCCAGTTTCTGATTCAGGTCTGTTTTCCCTTTTTCGGCCAGAAACCTCGTAATACAGGCATGCAGCTCATCCGGATCGATGGGTTTGAGTATATAGTCGAATGCAGCCAGCTTGATGGCCTGAAGGGCATACTCATTATATGCGGTCACGAAAACAATCGTTGGGGAAAGATCGAGGTTCCTTACCTCCTTCACCAGTTCAATCCCGTTTTTAAGAGGCATCTCTATATCAACAAAAATGATATCCGGGTTATGAGAAACAATGGCTCGGATGGCATCGTCAACCAACTGCTCTTTTCCCACTACCCTTATATCAGGATAGGCCGCCAGCAAATTCTCCAGTATATCCAGCGCACTGGGTTCGTCATCAACGATAAGGGCTTTGTACAGATGGTTCATATAGTGAAAATGGGATCTTTTATCAACTTATAAAAATACGACCTCTTATTAAAAAAACAAATAAATATGAATAAAAATCTATATTAAATTTGATAAACTTTTCAGAGGATTAATTTAAGATCATACACATGGACTATCAGGCCTTTTTTAAGCTATCCTATGGGATCTATCTGGTGTGCGCCAGGCATGAAAATGAATTATCGGGATATGTGGCCAACACGGCATTTCAGGTTGCCTCAGAGCCCCCGCGGATTGCCATCAGCTGCCATAAGAACAATAAAACCATCAGGGTCATCCGGCAAAGCAAGGCGTTTTCAGTGTCTGTGCTGCATAAAGATGCCAGCATGAAAATGATACAGATCTTTGGTTATTCATCCGACGATCCTGCCCACGATCCTTCCAGGAAATTTGATCTTGTCAAGTTCAGATACGGGCAAACGGGTTCTCCCATCGTACTGTCAGATGCTGTTGCGTGCCTTGAATGCCGCGTTACCGATGCCTATGACCAGGGCACCCATGTCCTGTTCATAGGAGAAGTGGTGGATGCCGTGGTGCTGGATGAAACGCGGGAACCGATGACCTATGCCTATTACCGTGATGTCAAAAAAGCCTATGCTCCTCCCAATGCCCCCACCTATGTTGACAGAGAGAAGTTATCGCAGGGGAAAGCGGAAAAAAAGAAGGAATATCTTTGCCAGATCTGCGGATATATCTATGATCCCTTGGAAGGTGATGCCCGCAGTGGGGTCCCTCCGGGAACAGCCTGGGAGGACCTTCCTGCAGATTGGGTCTGTCCCATCTGCAGGGCAGCCAGGTCTTACTTCCGGTCAGCCAGCTGATCAATGGATGACCACTTTTCCGGTCACACTGGTGCCATCACTGCTGACCGTCAGCAAGTATACACCTGCTTTGAACCCTCTCAGATCAATGGTCGTATTATTGATCCCACTGCTAACCATCACCGTTTGTCGGTGTATCACACTTCCGGCCTGGTTTTGAATGACTACCGAATGATTTTTTTCGCGTGGTGAAATGATCTGAAGAGTAAAGACACCGTGGTTCGGATTCGGAAGGATCCTGATGAGTTCGTTGCCTTCCGGATCGCTGATCCCGGTGCATTCATCCACAAGGATCGTCTGTTCCGCCGTGAAACTGCAGGCATGTTCATCGGTAACCGTGTAAGAGATGACAAACGTACCTGCACCCGTCAGACCAGGATAAAAATAACCTTCTGAGACCCCGGTTCCCGAATAGATGCCTCCTTCGGGGAAACCTCCTGTGAGAAGATAGGGAGGATCATCCAGGCACAGATCAGGCAGTTCGCTGAATGTTACCAGCATTTCCGGCCAGTAAGCAATGTTCACCTCATCGGTCACGGGCACATTGCATGGTGCGAACCCGGTTATCTCCAATTGCAGCAGAACCCCGCCGGCCTCCAGATCGGCGGGCCCGGGTGAGTAAGCTGCCTGCAACGAGGAAGCATCATCAAAGGATCCGTCCCCGTAAGAGTGCCAATGAACCATGCTGAAATTCTCTGCCAGCCCCTGCAGGATAGTGACATATCCGTAACATGAGACCACATCTTCCCCAGCCGAGCCTGTGGGGGGCTCAGTAAGATGGACCAGGGTAAATCCCTGGATGGTATTGCCCAGAAAATCCGTGACATGGACGTAATAGGTCGTGGTCACCATGGGAGTATCCGTTGGGTTTTGCAGGCTGGAGGTGAATCCGGGAGGATCCGAGGTCCATGAAAAAGTAAACGGGCCTGTGCTTCCCTGTGCATCCGCAAATAACTGGACAGGATCACCCGAGCACACTGGATTGGGTGTGGCGGTAACGGTCAGCGTAAAAGGACTGCCCTCAATGTTTACGGTCATCTGATCGCTTTCAGGGCACCCCGATCCGTTATCCGTTACAATAAGAGTAAACGTGATCGGGAATGTCAGAGGCACCGTCACCGGATTCTGCAATGAAGGATCCATAAGGTACTCTTCCGGTTGCCAGTGATAACTGTAATTTCCGGATCCTCCGCTGGCATTCCCATGCAACGTCGCAGAGGTATTGTACTGGATGGTCTGGTCATCGCCCGCATCCACCACAGGTCCGGATTGCAGCGTCAGCGTCAAAACATCCGTATCAGTGCCTGTGCAGGGATCAGTCCCAAAGGCGGTCAGCGTAAGGCTGACTGAGCCCAGGCTGATGTCCTCAGGGCCAGGTGTGTACGCTGCGTAAAGTAACTGGGGATCATTGAACACACCATCGCCTGATGACGACCAGAGGACGGAACCTGCATTTTCGACACTGCCATTCAGCGTATACGGAGCATATTCACATCCCAGGTCGTCTTCCCCTGCAAATGCCTGGGGATCGTACTGTATGGTAAGCAGCACCGTGTCGGTCTGGCTCTGGGTACAGGGAGGTAGGGGATATGCGGTGAGGATCAGATACACCGAACCGTTACTGATGTCGGCCGGGCCAGGTGTGTACGTGACGTCCAGAAGCAAGGGATCGTTAAAAATACCATCCCCCTGGGTTGTCCAGCGTGTGGAATCTGAATAGGTGACTTCTGCGTCGATCGAAATGGGCGCATTTTCGCAGGTAATCCGGTCCAATCCGGCAAAAGGAAATGGTATTCTGCTGATTGTCAATAGCATATTATCTGAACGCTCCATACCGTCATCATTTGAACCGGTAATGGAAAGGGTCACTGCCCCTGTATTGATATCAGAAGGGCTGGGATCATACACCGGATCGGGAATTGACGGGTTGCTGAACGTCCCAGTACCGGAAGTCGCCCATAAGAGGGAGGATGCATTAAAAACGGTGGCATCAAGGGGATAGGAGCTGCCCTGGCAGAGGGAACCGTCAGGACCTGCGTAGATACTCAGGAGCCATTCTCCCATGGGAGGCATGATGATGAAGTCCACCCAGGCGCAGTCACTGCCACCCACGGTATTTACATCTTTCAGGTACTTCCACTGGAAAGTGTGAATGCCTTTGGTGACCGGGAAGGTACGTTTTGTCCAGGGTACTTCACCCGACCAGCGGCCCATTTCAGCGCCGTCGATCAGAAAGACCAGGAAGTCGTAGTTGGCCTCGGAAGACACTTTTGAGTAAAAGGTAACCGGTGCGTCCGACAGGACATCCATCGTCAGCAGCAGCGAACTGTACTGTGAATCTCCGATCACTCCTGAACGGGAACTAAAAGTCCCCTCGAAAGGTGAAACAGCGGTGATCGTCCAGTCCTGCTGCCCTGCAAAATCCCATGGGAATTTCGTAAAATCTCCGGTCTCATAGTTTTCAGTGATTTCGCCTATGATGAAGTAAAGCGTGTCGGTGAAGGCGATTTCCGGTTCACCCGTAACCGAAAGGATAAAATGGGCAATATATCCGTAGGGTGTCGAGGAGGACACGGAAAGGTTGAAAAGGAAGGAAGAATCGGAATAGGCAGGCAGAAGACCGATCGTATCCAGCGTTGTATTGAAACTGATGTACGGATCGTCTGAGTTCAATGAGGCGATCAGCTGCCTGGCTTTTCCTCCTCCGGTGTTGTGGATGGCCAGGAGCAGATCGGCTGTTTCACCGGGTTCCAGGATATCATTCTGGCCGTCATCGGCTGCCATCATACCAGAAGCGATGACAGGCGCAAAGGTAGAGAATGACAGGGTCCTGTGAAGGGTGTCCTGGACTGTTGTGATGGTATGGTTCATGGCGAGGGGATGGCCATCGCCGGCAGCGGGAGAGATAATAAACGAGAATGCTGCCGGGCAGGAGAGTGTCTGTCCTGGTTGAATGGTCCCGATCGTATGGGTATTGTCCGTAAAAGTTACCAGGGCGTCTTCCGTGGTGAGTTTCATGTTCGCTCCGGTGTATGCCGAATTCCACAGGTTCTTCAGGGTCACATCCATCGTGACGGTATCACCGGGCTCCATGACCTGATCCGATCCCGCATAAACCACGAATGTGCTCTGTATGCCTGTGGTTGAGAAGGCCAGTGTTTTCTTCGAGGAGATATTGTTCTGGCCGGTGACCATGAAAGTGACCGGATACTGTGCATAGGGTTGCTCCGGAGTGCCGTGAAAGTTCCCTGAGACATCCATGGTCATATCCAGCGGGTATGGATAGGGAATGAGTTCGGTCCTGGTGTTCTGTACCATCGGGTTGATCCCTGCCGAGGCGGGGATGTGGTAATTTTTGGCGTCTCCCCGGGTAGCACCGGCATACCATTCGACTGCATTGGGTACAGTGCTGTTGCCGTAATAAAATTCTATCTTTCCACTGGGATAAAGCTTGACAGCAAAGTTAAGGTCTGAGGTGGAAGGGATTCCCGTCTGGGAAACATTCCAGCGGAAGATGGCACCATTCTCATCGCCCTGGTACCATAGCCCGTCGCCGTAGGTGGGGTATACCTGAACATTGAAATCGAACCGGGGTGAAATGTTCCTGTTCTTCAGGAACCTCAGGTAATTATCCTGGTGATAGGGGAAAGTGACCAGGAAATTGTCGAATTTCAGAAAACCGTTGACATACATGAAGACAGTATCGTATAGCTCTCCATAGAACGGGAATGCAAAGGGGAGTGCCTTCATGGCGTACCCCGTGGTATTGTTGCCAGGTATGAGTTGCTCGGCACTTACGGCCGGAAATGAGGATGAAGAGGATAGCTCCTGGTATTCCGACCGCAGCGACCATTCATAGGGTGCAGTGCCACCGGAAGCCGTCAGGTTGAACGAGTAAGGCTCATAGAGGGTGGCAGGCGGCAGGGTGGCGGTCTGGATCGTGACATCGCTGTAGTTGATCGCGGCAACGACAGCCATTCGGGTCATGGCATTGGACTGGATCGGGACATTGGTTTCGCTGCACGGGATCTCGGTCACTCCTCCGGTGTAATTCATCAGTGAGAATGAGTTGATCTGACCGGTACCCCAGCCATTCGGATCATTTTCTTCTACTTGCAGAAAGAATTTGGCCTGTTGTCCCGGCTGGATGTAATTCAGCAGGGGAGTGATGTCAAGCCCGAATTCGATCGTCTTATCCGCCGCCGTGGAGCCCCCCTGCATGTAAAGGCACCCACCCTGGTAATTGAAGATCGGGAAGCTCATCACAAAGGCTGGAACCGTCGCGTTGACATTATCCGAAATCCCTGCCGTAATTCTCAGCTGATTCCTGCAGGTATAGGTTAGCGAAACCTTCATGGTCAGCTGGGGACTGCAATCATATTTGGGTTTCAGAACGTTCACCGTGTTGTTCCAGATACCTCCCTCTCCAAAGATGTCCGCAACGGTTTTGTACATCATATAGCAATAACCGCTGTCGCCCCAGTTGGGGACACCTCCATAGCTGTTCACGAACTTGAACCCGCCCACTTCCCAGTCCTTCATGGTTACTTTTCCGTCGCCGTTGATATCCAGGTCATTCGTATAGTATCCGTCTTCGTTGTAATCCCACCGGACAGAATCGTTATATCCAACGATGCAGAGCGCATGGGAGGCTGACGATGCCCAGCCGGTGCAAACATGTTTGCCCGCTTCAGGGGTTCCTCCCGGGAACACATGGAGGGATGGCTGGTTGGCATAAAAGCTGGCCACGCCTCCCACAGAAGCATTTTCCAAGTGGCTGTGGATCCAGTGCTTCAGGGTCATGAATCCATCGTAGGTGTCAGTCCGTATGTTGTAGGCATCTCTGATCCTGTTGTGCATGGCATTGTAGTAAAGACCATATCCTGACATCCACCGTTTTTCGCCTCCCGATGACATGCCTCCGTAATCCTGCACCGACGGATCGCCCACATGGCGCAAGACCTCCATGGAGTGGTAATAACTGACGCCGCCGTAGTAATTGGCGGCGTTCATCCAGTTCCAGGTGAAATGCGTGGGATGCTGGTTTGCGGGCTCGTCGGCAGATGTGTTCCTGACATAGTTCATCTCATAGGTAAAGTTATACCCGACCAGCGATGCCTGACCGCACGAATAACCCGCCTGGTTATATACGGGCCGCATGAAGGGTTGCGTCGAATTGTCCACCATGGCAGGCAGCAGTGGTGCATTGGTGCCTTTATAACTTTCTGGCAGTTCCAGAACAGGAAGAGTGGCAATATAGACGGAGTCATAATAGCTTAGCGGTACATAAAGGCCGGATTTGAAATACAATGCCAGTGAATCCGCTTCAGCTTCCTTACCCTGTCCCGATACACACCATGGAATCGCTGCCAGTGCCAGTAAGGGAAGTATTTTATTTTTCATTGGTGATAGCGAACAAGAGTTCCCGGGATAGTCTGTTTTATCTTAAAAGAATGATCTTGCCTGTGCTTTTTCGATCACCGGCATTCATCCTGTAATAATAGATTCCTGTGTTCACCAGTGTACCGGCATCACTGGTACCGTTCCACTGGATTGAATGGTTCCCTGCAGGCAGAACCTGAGGTCTGATAAGCGTAGTCACAAGCTGGCCCGACAGGCTATAAACCGACATCTCCACCTGTGTTTCCCGGACCAGGTCAAACATCAGTGACACCTCTGATGAGAAGGGATTGGGCCGGATCATCACCGGAATGTCCCTGATGATCGGATCCGGAGTATCGATCCCAACATGAAGGGTTGAAAAAGGAAGTGTCCTGGTAGCCGTGATATTCAGAAAATCAGTGATCCTGAATGTGATGTCCCATGAATGGTTATCCCTTGAGGGTGTTCCGCTGAATAAACCGGCGGCGGTGATGCTCATCTCCGCAGGGTAGTCAGGCGGCCTGTATTCGAGGGCATAATTATCAGGAATGGAGCCCGCGTTGGAGATGCATGCAATGGTAAAGCTTTCTCCGTCACCTTTTGAAACGCCTGCGCCCCAGCCCGTTCCGCCGGTGATGTCATCTGCATAATAGAAATCGATGAATCCGTTGGGGAACAGTACCACCGCCACATCTATATTCACGTCGGGTTCGTTGAATTTGGAGGCTTTCCAGCGGAAGATGGCTGCCTGGGAACTGCCCTGGTAGAAGATCCCGTCGCCCTGATCGGGGTAGAGCATAAGATCGGCGCAATAGGCGCTGATCGCCTTGCTGGTCTTCAGTTTCTCTTCATCGCGGATATATGTGAACGCTTCTTCGAATACGATGGATCCGTCGGTAAGAAGGGTCACATGATCCATCATCTCGCCATAATAGGGAAATGAAAAGCCAAGTTCTTTGGTGACATAGCCGTCGTCGTTATCCGTGGGTATAAGCTGTTCATCAGTGATGGCAGGGTAGATGCCTATGATATGGTTTTCTTCGTAATTGATCAGGATATCCCACACATAAGGCGGTGTTCCCCCTGAGGCTTCCATCTGCACGCTGTAGGGCTCATCCACGGTTGCCGGCGGAAGTAATTCCGTCGCAATGACAGGAGCGTCAAATGTGACCGTTTTGCAGACAGAAATGGTTGTAGTGCCATGCTCAACGATTGGGACATGCTGCAGTGGGCTGGCCACTTCTTCCCCACCGTTGGTATAATCGATCAGGCTTAAAGAAACGATCTCACCCGTTCCGGCATTGTTGAAATCCATTTCGACAAGGCTGAAAAAGAAACGGGCGGGCTCGCCGGATACGATATGGCCCAGCAGGGGAGTGATATCCAGTCCGCATTCCAGTGTTTTATCGGCTTCCGAGGATCCTCCCTGCATATAAAGGTCACCTCCCTGGTGATAGAATACCGGGAACGTGAACTCATAGTCAGGTTCTGTGGCGGAAGTATCCGCAGCCACCCCCGCCACAAAGCGGATCTTGTTGCGGGAGGTATGTTTTACGGTTGCTTTAAACGTGATGAACGGATCGTATGCTGGGCGTGTGGTGATCACATGGACGGTATTGGTCCATATGCCCCCCTGGGAAGTGGCATCCGCCAGGCCTTTATACATCATATAAGCGGTTCCGCCATCACCAAACCAGGGGCCCCAGCTGTTGGCAAATTTCAGTGCTCCGATCTCCCAGTCCTTCATGGTGACCTGCCCGTCGCCATTGATGTCGATATGGTTGGTGTACTGGCCGTCGCCGTTGAAATCGTAGCGGACCGAATCGTTATAACCAACGATCGTCATGGCGTGGTTGACCTCGGAGTTCCACCAGGTGACCACCGATTTGCCGGCTTCAGGTGTTCCGTAGGGCAGGGTGGTCATGGTGAAATTATTGGACACACCTGCTGCGAAGCAGGCAAGACCACCCGGCTCCCGTTTTCCCATGTGATCGAACAGCCAGTTCTTGAGTGTTTCCAGCCCGTGCTCGTTTCCCACATTGATGGCAAAAATATCCAGTACCCTGTTATGCATACCGTTATAGTAGTCATCATACCCGCTCATCCAGCGCGACCACCCCCCGTATGCAAAATCCCCGCCCCAGTCCAGCACATTGGGGCAGCCGTCCGCCTTCACGATCACCCACCCGTCAAAATGCCAGGAACCTCCACCGTTCCCACCGTTGAGGAAATTCCAGGTGTAATGTGTGGGATACTGGGTCACCAGGTTATTGGCAGGCACCTGCCGTTCACAATCGATCTCATAGGTAAAGCAGTATCCCATACCCGAAGCCTGACCGCAACTGCCGCCATCCTGGTTGAAAATAGGCCGGAAATACGGCTGCTGCGAATTATCCACCATCGGGGGCAGCCCGCGGCCGATCATTTCCGGAGGTGTCGTCAAACGCGGCAGCTGATCCAGAAAGGCCCAGTCATCGGCAGTAAGAGGCCTCAGTTGTCCGGCAAGCCACGGTTCTCCGTTGGGATCAGGATTCACATTGACGACCTGGGATAGTAAATTATTCGTAATGAATAATATAATAATGAAAACAATGTATTTTTTTATCATTTGGAACTGAGGTGTATCCGTTAATATAGAATCCTGCAAAGGTAAATAATTTAACCACGGAGAACACGAAGCAAGTACGGAGAACACGGAGTAAAATCAATGAATGAATTCCTCCGTGTCCTCCGTTTAGCCTCCGTGTTCTCAGTGGTTAAATGAAATGACTGCCGATAGTCTACTGTAGTATCAATTTCTTCACTGCGTGGGCATTATTGCCTGTTACGCTGATATAGTAGATCCCGGCGGGCAGATCTTCCAGGCCGAGTTCTTTTTTAAGTTGTTTGTTTACAGCAATATCATTCAATGACAGCACGATAGCACCGGAGACATGAGAGATCACCACGTCCACGTATTCTTCGGCTGTAGTGGAAATAGTCAGGATGACCTTGCCCGTCGCCGGATTGGGATAGATCCTCATACCAAATCCACCGTCATCCAGCCCTTCCATTCCGACGGTATTGTTCACGACCACCTCCAGCTCATCTGAATAAACACCGTTCCCGCATTCGTTCACTGCTGCTACCCGGACCGTGGCATTGCCTGTGAATTCAGGATTCCATGCAACTGTTCCCAGGACATCGATCCCTGAGATCCAGCCTGCCGTCGGAGGCTGCAGCTGCCAGTTGTAGGAAATGGCTCCCGGAACAGGCTGTATGGAGTACTCCGACACGGTGGTATAATACAGGTCGACATACTGAGGTCCGGCAGGGATAGCCGGAGCATCAGGTACTGCCATGAACGACAGCAGCAACTCGCGCATGATGTCCCCGCAGGGAAGGTTACTGAAGGCGGTCAGGAAAAGCGATACCGTTCCGGCATCGTAATCTTCCTGACCCGGATAATAAATGGGATTGAGAATATTGACAGCGCTGAAGGTGCCGGTACCGGAGGTCGTCCATTCGAGGTCGTAGTAGTTCGTGGCAATGGCGTCGCACTGGTAATCCATTCCTTCACAGATCGTGGTATCCGGTCCGGGATTGCAGGTGGTCACGGTAGTAGGTGGCAGCACGATATAATCGATCCATGCACGGTCCATTCCCTTGATCTCATCAAAGTTCTTTATGTATACCCATTTGAAGGTATGCACACCGGTGGTTACCGGGTAACTGAAACGTTCCCAGTCGAACAGTCCGGCCCATTCATCCATCAGGGTATTATCAATATAGAACTGCAGGTAATCGGCATTTTCTTCCGAGGAGATCTTCCTGAAGAATGAGATGCTGTCAGGAGCCACGCAGTTGTAGGTCAGTTTAAAGTTGGTAGACTGATCATGGTTGATGATCCCTGACCGAATACAGAATTCTCCTTCGTAGGGGCTTTCGTTGGTTACCTGCCAGGGCATCTGGGAAGTGGACGACCAGGCAAACCTGCTGAAATCACCGGTCTCCCAGTTCTCGAAAACCACCCCGATGGTACCGATGTAGGTATGCTGATAGGTATAATCGCCACAGACAAAGTTCAGGACCAGGTCGATGAATGATCCCAGCGGGGCCTCATCGTCTATGTCTATATCAAACGTCAGAGCAGTCTGCGTATCGGCCGGCAGGCTCCCGATCTCAATGCTTGGATTTTCGATCGTGACAAAAGCACTCTGTGACGAAAGACTGGCAGTGGCATCCATCCCGTCGCTATGGCCTGTATTCAGAAGCGGGATGACCACAGTCATTGTTTCGCCCGGATCGATGCTTCCGCTGGAATTACCACCTACGGAATCATTATAAAAGATAGCTCCCGAGGTAAATGCCGGTGCACAGGCGATCATGCTGACGTTATCCTCCCACGTATCGTCAGCCACCATGGTAATGTCGAAATGGACGAGGGTCTGGTCAGGAATATTGGAGGCCACATCAAAGGCAAAGGCATCCTCGACGGTCTTGGTGCCTCCTGCCGGGATGATGCCATAGGATTGCTGGTTGTCGGTAAGGGTGATAAATTCATTATCTGATGCAATGGCCACTTCGGTGTTGTATGCAGGCTGATCACCTACATTCTTGATGGTGAGCGCCATCATGATGTTCTCACCGAAGTCGATGCAACCGTCGTTGTTACCGCCGTCATCGTTCAGCTGGTATGTGGAGAAGATCAGGTAGGGCTGGTTTGCGATGACAAGCACTTCACCTGTCAGCTTGTTGCGGTTGTGGGCAGTAATGGTAATGTCCAGTGGTGCCGGGTCGGTCAGCATTGGAAATTCGACCGTGGCATCGCCGCTGGCATCGGCAATCGCACGGCCAATGAGTTCGTCGTTGATTACCACAGCGATACGGGCGTAGGGAGCATCGGTCTCAATGAAGAGGGATGTACTGCCGATCGAAACGGAAACGGGGATTTCGGCAACAATGTCTGTTGGGATCTCCGTCCAGATATCCATGCTGGGATCACCGAAGAGATTCGTTTCGTACGCCACCCAGCGCCAGTTGGCATCGTTCTGCATATAGGAAACATCATCCTCTTTCGACTGGGCGTTCACATCGCCCACCTGCGTGATGTCTTCCCCGAATATGGCATCATAGAACTGGCGGTCGTAGTACTGGGAAGAGCTGTTTGTGCCGCCGGGATTGTACCATCCATACCTGGAATTGGCCACAGTAGCTACTTCTCCGGTCTGCAGGTTGGTGAACGCTTCTGCAAAACAGTCGGTGCCGCCATATCCGCCGCCATCGTCACGGTTATCAAAGGAACCGTTATAGCAACCCTGGCTGTATCCGACGACGAATCCCCGGGTCACTCCGTCATTGGTGAAATTGGCCGTGGTCAGGTCGGAGTTGTACATTTTCATATTGTAGGTCACGTTGGAATGACCCAGATGGTTCAGAAGATTGACGCCCAGTTCGTTGAACTGGTCAAAAATATCTTCCTTGTACCACATCTCAGTCATTTCGTAAAGTCGTGAAACTTCTATTTCCGGTGGGATTCCTGCTGTAGTATACCCGTTATTGCTGCTTCCGTTGGCGATCTCATCCTTGTACGTTCCGCCCCAGGTACTGGAATTAAGTTGTTCTCCCACCATCAGCGCTTTCTCGATGTCTGCAACGACGGGAGTGTCCTGGTATTTGATCAGTTTATTGATGAAATGCTGTATTTCCTGGACATTATCCACGCAGATACGCCCGATGCTTACTTCAGAATACAGGTCCCATTCACCGGGTTCCCCCCAAAGGTTGTCTCCGTCGGTGTTCCAGTTCCCGTCGAGGTTCGAGTAGTACATATCAGAGGCGATGTCATCATCGTCGTCAGCGATCAATCCCCGGGGTGGGATAATATTTTCAGCACTGTTGGCCACATCGCCGTCGCCACCAAGAATGACATAGGATATACCATTGTTCTGGTAATAGTCAATGATGCAGTTTCGTATCTTTTCTGCATTGTCCTGACCCGGATAGGAAGCAAGGATTTGTTCGACGCTGATGGTCTTGACATAATAACCCGTGGAGATCTTAAAGGTGACATAATCGTCAAATGCAGGAAGCATGGCGTTATTCGATATCAGAAGGAGATCATAGGGCTCTTCGTCACGGGTATCTGCGTAGGTGTAAGTATCCAGCATCTCAGGATTCCTTACGATCTGATGGATCCTTTGATCGATCCGAGAGGAGGATCTGCGCAGCAGAGATGCCTGCGATGCCCTGCCGGTCGGGTCAGTGACGAGTTCCAGGGTCACCTCTTTCAGAAACCTGACCACTTCGGAGGACGGTTCATAAACGACGGGACACAGTGTAAAGGAACCAATGGAATGGCCATTGAGAAAATTCGTGGAAAGATTGCCGATCATCCTTGAAGGGTAAGGTTCCGGAGAACCGTATATGGATTGATCCGGGACAAGGGTGATCTTTTCTCCCTTGTATTGAGATATGGGTACTGGTTTGACCGCCGGTTTGATACGAATGCCTTGCTGTTCGGGATAATAACTGGCCGATACGATTCGCACATCCATGAGCTCATGGCCAGGTGAAAGCAGGTATTCGGCACCATAAAATGGAATTTCAGGTGTGCCCTCCTTTCCCATGTTCACGCAATTGTCATAAACGATCAGTGAAAATCCATCCTGGGCAGCAACTATTTGTGGCTTTCCAAACTGGAGGGTGAAGGTCTGGGCGAAGACTGACAGGGTGAGAAACATTACCATACCGGTAATCAAGTAAATCCTTTTCATGGCTAAAAAAATTTGATTGTTAGAGGAGTAACAAAAGTAGAACAGTTCGATGTAAATAACAAACCGTTTAACATTTTAAAATCAAAGAGCAAAAATCAAAATTCAAATCCTAAATCAAATATCGGTTAATCGTTAATCAGATATCAGTCGTCAGACGATCAGCTCATTCAACCGGTGCCTCCACATGACAAATCCATCAATGAAAGGAGAATTGGCGTTCTCGTGCACAATGACATTGAATACAAGGTCCGGATCGTGGGGTAAGGACCGGTAGGCATGCTTGTACTGGTCCCGGCCGCTGTTCCTGACCTGGTTGATGGCTTCCTCTACCCGGCGGTACTGCAATTCCATTTCCTGTTCACCTTTTCCGGCGCTCCAGATATACGTGGCATGCGAGTTCAGCAGTTCCCATACAAAATGATTCATCCGCTCACCCTCCAGCGTGAAGAGGAAACCGAAAAAGGGATGCAGGGTGAATTTTAGCTTGGTGCGGGGAACCTTTTTCTGTCCGGCCAGGTATTCCAGCTGTTTGCGGTTGCGTACCTTTGCCGTTGAAAGCAGGTAGTTAAGGATCTCTTCCTCTGACTGGTCAAAAACATTTCCTTCCTTTTCATCATCGCTGAATTCATCGAAAATATCACCGGAAGTGAACAATGATTTATCCACATTGCCCCGAAAGGGCGGCCGGGTGATCTCCAGGGTGCGGATGTTTCGTATGCTGTCGATCAGGTCCTCGTTGATCAGGCTTATGATTTTGGAGCTTGCCTCTGTGCTGATTACCTTTTTATTCTCTACTTCGATCCTTGCGTTGACGCCGAATTTTCTTGTACCCAGCGCTTTCATAAAATAGCTTTTGATCAGGTCGAATTCAGGGAGAAGGAAATCGTTACGGATTTTGAACCTGACAAGCTCGCCGGTTTCCTGAACCGGGTGTTCAAAGGCCACATAACCCAGCCTGAACGCGGCGTCCTTAAAATAGATGCTGAATTCTTTGTATAGCGTTTGCCCGGCAGGAGCTGACCGAAACAGGATGTTGGATCGTTTGACACCTTGGGGCCTGTTGGGTAGTAATGGATCGCCAATGTCCTGAAAAGCCTCAGTGATCGCCTGGTCAAGCCGGGGGAGTTCGGTCATGGAGTAGCGCAGGCATTGTTTGAGCGATGAAACATCCTGGAGTTGATCAAATTCAATGAAATCAATGATTGCTTTGGGATTTTGATAAGAAAAGGATGACGTATCGCGCTGAAAGTAATTGGTCACCCTGACCTTGAGGTGATTGCTTGTTTTATTGAATTCCAGCTGTTCGACCTCCCAGAAGACGTTCCTGATCTGATCAAAAGGGATGCTTTCAATGGGTAAATTCGATTTTTCAGCCGGGAGAAAAAGGTTGTCATTGAGGTATATTTTCCCTTCGTGCAAACGAATTATGACGCAAGGGGCCGGCATACTATCAATTATGGAACGCGTTGGAATCTTTTCAACAAATTTCGCTAAAATTTCCGACGCTCCATATTAAATGGATAACAATTCCTCTACCGTACTGGCGTCCATGGAGGGCTTATGTTGGGATGGCAGATCCCGGCTTACGCCGGGAGAATTCCACCAGGACGTTCGGATGGCAGATACCGGCGGAATCAGAGAACCGTCATACCTATTCAAGCAGGGACCTGCCTCAGTTGATTGTCGATTGTCAATTTTCGAATTTCAACGTTTGAAATCGAACATCGAATATCTTACTCTCGACAATCGCGCAATCCTTTATCGCATAATTACCAACTTTCCGAATTCTTCCCGTGAACTGGAACTACCATAATAATAGATTCCTGAAGGCAGTATGTTTTTTCTGTCATCGGTTCCATCCCAGGTGATCTGAGCTGCATCTGGTTCTAATTCCAGAACACGGACGACTTCTCCGAGCATGTTCAGTATTTGAAGATACTTTGCAGAATGATCACCTGGTGTGCAGGGAATCGTCGTCCTGTCTGAGAACGGATTCGGAAAATTCTGGCCGATGGATGGTATCACTGGATCTTCGGCAGTGCCCACCAGATCATAGCAATCGCTAATCCAGGAACCAATCACTTCTGCTGCCCCTGAACCTGTGCTTTGTTCAATAACAAATGAGGTACTGCCGTCGTACAGTGTATCCATTTCCCAGCGTTCCGTATGGTATACGTCCACTGAATAAGCTCCTGGCAGCAGTGGTCCTGCCGTCACTGAAAGATCAAAATAACAATCACAGTGAACCATATCGCCCGTATCGCTCTCGAGCCAGGTCAATTTATAATCACTCACTGCGACCACCATCTGATAGGAAGCACTGCAATTTCTGTATGCTGAAATATGCCACAGGGTGACCGTGTCGTTACTGACGACGGCAAAGATGGAGTCTTCCTGCGATTTTCCAGTCAGATTCAATGTGAGAAGGATTATTAATACTACAATCGTTTTCATAGTTGGATTACTTAATTTAACGTGAGTTCGACGTTAAAAAATGCCACTGTAATAATTTCTTAAGCAATTGATAGCCAGACAGTATTAACTAAAATTTGTTAGTGACTTATTGATTATCAGCGAATTGAGAACATATAAAATCACCCTTCGTAAACGGGCACTGATCGAAACGGT
Organism: Bacteroidota bacterium; assembly: GCA_022711405.1. Lineage (GTDB taxonomy): Bacteria > Bacteroidota > Bacteroidia > Bacteroidales > JAGONC01 > JAGONC01. The sequence continues at coordinate 55,231 of JAKLFC010000002.1, read as the reverse complement.
TTGCGATGAACTGCGGGTTAATTGCCTACTCATTCCTGCCCAAAAAGCCTTCTCTGAACCTCGAAATCATTGACCAGTCAGTGACTTTATGCTATTGAAATTATGTCGAACGCACGTTAAACGAATAAGGGATAGAAAATCAATAAAACAACCTTAAAGATAGGACAAGGTTTATGGGATTCAATAAGGTCAGGATGTTATTGTACGGAAGCATCTCCCTGGGGTACGAGATCCATTCCTGGCGGGATGAATAATCTAAAGGATTTTCAAAATATGTTTTTAAATCTATCTTTGCTCCAATCCCAGTATACTCTCCCTGCTAACGTCCAATTCATAATTCACCCCATTCCTGGTCAGGATGCAGATTCGTCTTTTCCGGTCGACCTTTGCAAGATAATCGGAATTGATAATGGCAAAACGGGAGATGCGGCGAAACGTTTCCTTTGGAAGAAGATCCCCAAGGGTGGCCAGGTTACAGGTCACCACCTCTTTCTTTTGATCGCCATAATAAATAATGGAATAATTTCTATCGGAGGCACAATAAATAATGTCTGATGAATTTAACAGGACAAAGCCGGTTCGGGTGTTGAATTGAAGTTTTTTATTCTTTTCCAGTGTGTGAAGAAGCTGATCCACCTTGTGATGAAGATCATGCTGGGGCTGTTCGGTTCTGAAGCGTGTGATGGCATTATGGAGTTCATCAGGCTTCACTGGCTTGACCAGGAAATCAAAGGCCGCAGTGCGGATGGCTTCAATGGCAAATTCATTATAGGCCGTTACAAATATGACCGTGGTCTGGATCCCGTGCCTCTTTATCTCCTTTATGACTTCAAATCCATCCAGATCAGGCATCTGGATGTCAAGAAAGACAAGATCTGGTAACCATTGAATAATTAACTTCACGGCCTCTGCTCCATCAAAGGCTTTTCCTACGAGTTCAATTTCGGAGTGAGCGGCAAGCAATTTTTCAACTATATGTACGGCATCCACTTCATCATCAACGATGATCGCAGTGATTGATTTTGGGTTTTGAAGCATGGCGTATAAATGAATACGTATGATGAAGGATGCAGAATAAGCTCAATCGGGTATCTGAGGGATACTTACGATCACCCGGGTACCTGCAGCCTGCCCATTCTCATCATACAGGTCAATGATCTCGTGGCTGATACGGACCTTGTAATATTCCCGGAACAGGATATAAAACTGCTCCATGATCTGCAATCCAAGACCTGTGGAATCCGTTGCATAAGCTTTCGCTGCTTCCCTTCCAATGCCATCATCTTCAATGGTGATCACCTTCAGCTTATCTTGCTTGTCAATGGAGATCCTCAGCGATCCCTTCCCTTTTTTATGCCTTAGCCCGTGTTTGATGGCGTTCTCCACAAAGATCTGGATCAGCATTTTGGGGATCAGTCTTTTTTTGTCGACATTCTCAGATATGTGAATTTCGTACACTAACTGATCTTTGAAACGTAGTTTTTGCAGATCCAGGTAATTGGTCACAAATTGCAACTCTTCCTCAAGGGTCCGGCTGATCTTATTGGAGTATTCCAGGTTAGAACGGATCAGCCCGGCAAATTTTGTAAAGGATCGGTACGCTTCTTCCCTGTCGCCTTCCTGGATAATGGCCGCGATCGAATTGAAAGCATTGAACGTAAAATGCGGATCCAGCTGGTTGTTAACGGATTTAAGCTGGAGCTCCAGGAGGCGGTTGTATTGTTCATGCTGCTTTTGCAACCGGATCCGCTGGAACTTCATGATCATTAAAATGAACAGCAGCAGTCCGGAATAAATGCCCGCAAAGATGAGAAGCCTCAGGGAATAGAAAGGATTTCTGGCGTACTGATATACCATATATACACTTCCGTTCATCACATAGAAACTTCTTTTTTCCCCCACCCTGTCGATCAGGGAAATATAGCTCTCCGAGGTCAGCTTTGAATTAAAGGTAAGGCTGACAGGGTACCTGAAATCATTCCTGGTAATGAGTACATTTGTCAGGGAATCTCCAGGAAGAGCAAATACCTTTTCATTCGAACCATCACCATCCAGGTCAAAGGAATATGAATCCGGGACGATATCGGCACCCAAATTCCTGTAAGGTTTCAGACTCAGATCCTTCTCTATGGCGAAGATCCTTCCGTTCCCTTCGATCAAAAAGTAATGATACTGCGAATCAGCGAATTGCTCCGTAACAACTTTTCTGTTCATTTTAGGATGACCCTCGAGTTTTCGGCTCTGCATAAGGGTTCCTTTCGCGTCATAGATGCTCAGTACCGGCTCATCATTCAACTGACCAATGGTGTTATACAGCATCAGGATCCTTGTCACATTACCCTCAAAATAAGGAGCTGTCAGTACTTCTGACCGGAATCCGGGAAACTCAACGGGAGGGAAGAGAAACTGAAATTCCCTGGTATAACTCATCAGCCAGGCGCTGTAATCATGAAAAGGAATGCCCAGTGAATCGTGGATGTTGCCGGCTGCACTAACTGAACCGGTGATCTCCGGCTTTCCATCGTCATTCAGGTCGGCAATCCACAGGTTTTCCATAGTTGTGCCGCTCTCCGGTGATTGCCACATCGTATCGTTCTTAAAATCCAGAAGAAATAATTTCCGCGGTTGAAGGGAGAACTGCGCCTCGACCGAAAACAGCAAATCCTTGATGGAGTCCCCTGTCAGATCCATCATCTGCTGTTTTCTGACAGCATATTCATACCGTCCATCCCTTTTCCTGATGGATGTGATGTACTTATCCCTGATACGGATTACCGACTGCTGATCCATCGTCTCGACGACATTCAGGAAAAGAGAGTCCTCTCGTTGCGTAAATGCATAGATCTCAAGGTATCCGTCCTCATCCTGATCACCAAAGAAAATACGTTCATGTTTTTTTGGAATGTTCCCCCGGAAATTTTCCTGGCTCCAGATGCCGTTGTTATGGTCATAAACACGGATGGAATGGTAGGCGAAATTTGAATCGGATATGATCCTGTCGCTGTTGCCATCGCTGTCCAGATCCTGGTAAAACACAGCTGTGCGCAAAGACCTTGCGATGGTTCCATGCTCAACGACATGAGCAGCGTATTTCGAAAATCTGAAAGGAAGAAAGGGAATGATGATCAGACATAAAACCAGTGACAGGAAAAAAGGGCTCAGTAATATTTTGTTGATCCTGTTCATTGGGTGATGGGCCAGCTGTCAGACGCACTTGGGCTGTCCGGCAGCTGGCGCTTACCAGCTCATTATTTCTGGATCATCAGCTTTTTCACCAGTTTTGCCTTCTCACCCTGGATATTCAGGAAATAGATGCCTTCTCCCAGTGTGGTAAGATCAAGCGTCTGCTGGCTCGTACCCCCAATTCTTATGTTGTCCTGCTGATACACCTTCGTCCCCCTGGAATCCAGGACGAACAGATCGACTACATCCGGCTGATGGGCATCCATGACCAGGGTAAATACACCCTTTCCGGGATTCGGGAAAAGATTCACACCCAGTTGGTATTCATTCTCATCTATGCCCGTGCAGTCTTCAAAATAGACAGATCGGGCGTCCTCTGAAGCACATCCCTCAGCGTCTGTGACGATGACGGAGATATTTTTTGTTCCGCCAATTCCAACACCGGTTGTATCTATGGTGATTGACTGGGAGGTCTCTCCGGTAGACCAGAGGTACTGTGCCCCGGGATTGCCTGCATTCAGCGTAAGAACATGGTTATGACAGATGCTGGTGTCGTTTCCGATGGAAACCACGGGCAATGTATGAATGGCAACCTGCAGACCGGCGTTCATCTGGCACCCGGTGGAATCGATCGTTTCTACTATGGACAATGTCCCGGTTCCGGCCGTGCCCCAGTCAACGCTGATCTCAGCGGCGTCCTGCCCTGAGGTGATGCTCCCCCCTTCGACAGCCCACAGATAGGAATGACCTTCCATGGCAGCAGTGGAATAAAGTGAGCCATTCTCATTCTCACAGACAGAGACATCACCTGAGATGGAAGGTACAGGGAGCTCATGTACGGCTATGGTGACTGTTTGCCAGGTATGGCACATGGTCAAACCATTGGTCTGCGTTGCGATCAGCCAGTTATCGGTTCCTGTCGTATCCCACAGGACCGTAATCTCATTGGTATTCGGATCCGACTGGATGGTTCCTCCCCCTATTTCCCAGGTATAGATATAGGATTCAAGGAGAGGGGTACTGTAAGTGGCCACTGCATTCTGACAGACCGCGAGAGGTCCGCTGATCTGCGGATCAGGAGTCTGAATGAATGTGATAACCATTTCATCCGTAATATCCTGACATGGCTCGGTAGCGTAAGCCGTCAGGGTCAGTGTGACAGATTGCCCAAGTTCCTCAGGTACAGGCATGTATTCTACCTGGAGTTCTGTTGCATTGACGAGCGTACCCATCCCGGTGGTTGTCCAGAGAAGGCTGTCGTAATGCTCAGCAACAGCTTCCTGAAGGACAATGGGTTCGAGGTCGCAGCTGGCTATGTCTGATCCTGCAAATGCAGTGGGATTCACGCTAAAGGCGAGTGTCATGGCATCGCTCACAGTGATATCGTCGCCGTATGCCGTAAGTGTCAGTGTCACAGAACCGGCTGCCACATCCTCATCACCAGGCGTGTAGACGGGAGCAAGGATCGTTGGATCATTGAAGGATCCGTTTCCCGATGTTGTCCAGAGAATGGAGTTATACTTGGTGGCATTCCCGCTCAACGCAAAGGGGGTAGTTTCACAGCTGATGCCGTCGTTTCCTGCGCTGGCAGACGTACGAAGTCTGGCAGGAAAAACGACAAAGTCAATCCAGGCCTTGTCCTGTCCGCCAATCGTATAGACATCCTTAGAATATGACCAGCTGAACCAATGGGATCCCGGTGTGACTGTAAAAGCAACCCTTCCCCAGTCAACCTCGCCCGACCACTGGTCCTGTAAAACGTCATCAATATAGAAGGACAGATAATCGTAATCCACTTCCGACGATACCTTACGGTAGAACGAGATGGTATCATCGTACATGGCTTCGTATTCAAGCCTGAGTTCCGAATAGGAATTGTTGCCGATGGGCCCGGAAACAGCACTGTAGGAACCTTCGTAAACATCCGTGCCGGTCAGGATCCAGGGTGAACTGCCCACAAAGTGCCAGTCGAAGGATGAGAAATCCCCCGTTTCAAAATCATCCACAATGAGGCCGATCTTCTGCACAAACGTAAACTGGGCTGAGTGGTATTCTGATTCCACCGAGTAATCCAGGGTAGCAGCAGAACCTATGAAGGCATTTTCTGATACCGTTACATTGAAAATTGCCGGGATGATCTCTCCGGCCTCCATATTGCCCAGATCAGCACTGGTGATGTTCAGCGTGATCTCTGAACTGGACGAAGACAGTGTGGCCATTACGTTATTGGCGGTATAGTCGCCGGGGTTGGATGTAAGAATATAGATATCAGCCGTTTCGCCTGGATCCAGTCTGCCGTTGTTGTTCCCGGTGGGATCGGAGATGGCCATCGAACCGATTTTGAGAGCGGGTGCATGGGCAGTGATCGTGAATTCACTCAGAAACGTGCTGTCATTCGCGTCGGTAGAGGTCAGCAGGAAGTCAATTTTTTCTTCATCCGGGATCGAATTGTCCAGCGTAAGGGCAAAGATCCCCTCAAGATTTTTCACTTCTTCCACACTAAAATCACCCAGATCTTCCTCGGCATCCGTCAGGGTGACGTAAGGATTATCGGTGGTCAGCACTGCACTGACGGAAGATGCCGGCTGATCGCCAATGTTTTCCATGGTCAGGTCGATCAGGATGGATTCGCCGAAGTCGGCCAGCCCGTTCCCATTTCCCTGCAGATCGTTGATCTGGTGTGCATTATAGATCACCCATGGCTGGTTGGGAGGCGGGCCGGTCTGAAACGGTGAAGCAAATGCCATCACATACCCCAGCCGGTTATCGGACCAGACCGGGTAAACCATCCGGTCGTTGGCCGAAATCCCAAGGTAATCACCCATATATCCTCCTGCGAGCCCATCAACAGGCGCGGGAGTGAAGGCAACATCGCTAACCCTGAAATCCTCCCACGTATCGCCGCCATCGCTGGATACTGCACAAAATACCTCGCATTGGGTGTTAGAAACGTTCCTGTCGTCATAGAAGATGACGCTCAGCGTCCCATATTCCCTGTCGCAGGTGATCCAGGGGAAATAATGTTCATTGCCCAATCCGGATGGATCCTGGTTGACGCGGATGGGATCCGACCAGGTCTCCCCTTCATCGGTCGACCGGATCATGTAAATATCGATATCCGGACCTGTGTTGGTTCCCGGTACCCCGATATTGGTCCATACCACATAGATATTTCCCCGGTTGGGGCCGTCGCTGATATCCACGGCCATGGAAGGGAATGAATTCACCCGCATATCCTTGGATGTTTCGGAGGTACGAATACCCCTGATGTTTTCAATGATCCGGTGAGCTGTCTGGTAACTGACTCCACCGTTCAGCGATTTGGCAAATCCCATCGCAGTCTCGTCGGTAGGCCAACCGTCATAGATGGTCCAGACCACATAGACCTGACCATCCGGCCCGGTCTGGATATTGACTCCCTGGTTGTGACTGCCCGCACTGACCGCACTGCTGATGCTCAGGCGGCTGGAATAACTTACACCCCCGTCGGTGGTCCGCACGATCTCTATTTCGCTATCGTTGGATCCACCCTGGAAATTGGTCCAGGCTGAATACAGGTTCCCCTCGTAAGGGCTTGACGGGCTGTTATCTATCCAGAGGTGATTCTTGTCGAGGATATATCCACCCCCGGCGCACTGCACAGCCGTCCAGGTCTGTCCCTGGTCGGTGGAATAGGATACGCCCTGATCATAATTGCTGTGGATGTACCCCACATAATACCTCCCGTCGTTACTGATAGCAACTGAAGGATCCCCTGAATTCTCTCCGCCGGCACCTTCCACTTCACCTTCCCATGTTTCACCTCCGTCGAAGGTAAAAAAGTCATTGGCACCATAAAGTACACTGACCGGATTGGTTGTGGAATTATTGGACTGAAGTACATTCTGATTGTCGTTTGGATTTACGAAAACAGAGTTCTCGCTCTGTGTGGAGTTGATCTCTGTTAGACGTACGTCCGGAGAGTCTTCAAATGTCACGCTCCGTGAACTGATCCTGCTTCCCCTGTAGGTGGCCGGCTCAACCTGTTTGAACGGGGCTACCTCCACATATCCTTTCTCTGCCATGTGTTTCCAGTAGGTCATATTATCAATGCGGGTATCGATCAGGTGCTCCTTGCCCTTGACAGGCCTGGGGAAATGTTTCCCGGGAGGCAACTGCGCTGCTGCCGACGTGGAAATGATGAATACCAGGATGAACTGGATCAGTCGTTGTAATTGCTGGCTCATAAGTAAAATGTTAAGGTGATGTAATAATTATCGGATCTTCATGATTTTTCGTATCCATGAACCGGTTTCAGTCACGATCCGGAGATAGTAGACTCCCGGTTCCAATGCGGCAACGTCAAGGTTTAATGTGGCATTATCTGTAAAAACTGCCGGCGACAGGTTCTTTTCCATTACGCTCTGACCCATGGAATTCAACAGCATCATCCGTGAAGAGGATGCCTGCCGACAGGTGTATTCGATTGAAAGGCGATCCGTAAAAGGATTAGGATAAACGGAAAGGTCTCCGGGAACAGGATTTTCATTGACGGAAACGGGAACAGAGATGGGAGGAAAGGAGATGTTATCAATCCATGCGCAATCCCCGCCGGAACTCAACCAAGAATCCTTTTTATAGATCCATTTAAAGGTATGAAGCCCCGCTGTGACCGGATAAGAGGTGTACGACCAGTCCCACTGGCCCGACCACTGTCCCACGGAAACATCATCAATATAAAACAGAAGGAAATCATAATCAGCTTCCGAAGAAACCCTGAAATGAAAACTGATGGAATCATCCGTAAGGACCTCTGCCGTGATCATCATCTGCGTGGTTTGGGTGTCGTCAATTTCACCTGATCTGGAACAATACATTCCTTCAAAGGGATTTTCCTGGCTTATCAGCCAGGGGGAATTGCCCCCGAATTGCCAGCTGTGCCTTGAGTAATCACCTGTTTCGAAATCCTCGGTGATGATTCCCGTTGCCAGCTGGTATTCATGGATCACATCATAGGCTCCGGACGTGATCCTGGATCTCAGGCCAACGACCGTACCCATCGGAGTTGAAGGATCCAGCGCTACCAGATAGGTTGCCTGGATGATTTCATCGGGCCCCAGGGAGTCTGTTTCAAAAAGACCGTCAATGATCTCAAGGTAGGGATCCGTTGTATTGATCTGACCTATAATTGCAGAAGAGGCAGCCATTCCCAGATTGCGGACTTCGATCAGCAGGTGGGCCGTTTCACCGGGATCCAGGATACCATTCCCATTGCCCGCTTCTTCGTCATCAACGCTTAGTTTTCTCATGACAAGGTTGGGAGCGTTGACAGTGATCGTAAAATCGGATGTCCATGAATCTTCGGCGGTTACGGTAAGCAGGAAAGTCAAGGTATGTTGATCCGGGATGTCCGGTGCGATTTCCAAAGCAAAACCATTCTCGATGGATATGATTTCACCGCTCTGGATGGTCCCGTAATCTTCCTGGCCATCGGTCACGGTGACGTAAGGATCTTCCGTTGAAAGTACGGCGGATGCATTGGTGGCCGCCTGTGCTCCTACATTCTTAATATCGATGCTCAAAAAGATGTCTTCTCCGGATTCAGGGATCCCGTTGCCATTGCCTCCTTCATCCCCTACGGTGTGGGCGGCGTAGACAGCATAGGCCCCTTCACTGGGAATGATGGTGATGGGATAGGTGGCAGTGAGGCAGTTATAACCGCTGATCACAAGCTGGGCTTCCCCCGGTTCTGTGAATACCTCCTCAAAATTGATGGTCGCCTGGCCGTTGGATCCGGTGATACCAATCCCGTTGAACGCATCTTCTTTCATTACCACGCAGCGGATGTTTTCAAGCGGTTCTCCATCATAGGTGACCGTAACATCCATCGCAACCTGCCCTGTCGAAACAGCAGAGATATAGAAGACATCCGGGGTGATGGGCTCGTCTGTCCAGATGGGCATGGCTGTTTCTCCCAGCACATTGCAGTCGTAGAAGCACCAGCGCAGGGCACCTTCTTCCCATTGCCCGGGAGCGTTCACCCAGGGTGAGGTGGCTATCCGGGATTCCATATGCGCGCGACCGATCCGGCTGAGCTTGTCATGATAGATGGCGTCCACAAACTCCCTCTGAAGGTGTGCCGACGGACCTTCCGTCTGGCCTTCGTTGAACCATCCGTACCGGGAATTCCCAACCACAGCAGCCGCAAAATTGTCGATCTTCACCATTTCTTCCAGGATACAGTCGTTTCCATCAAATCCTCCGCAATCGCAGCCATGGGTGTAAACAAGCGTGTAATTATGGTCAACCCCATTCACCTGGGAGAAGTTCGAGTTTGTGATGTCCCCGTTATAGAGATACATGACATACGTTGAGTTGGCATGACCCGCATGGTGCACGAACGAGGTTCCCTGGTTGATGGTTGCCAGGAGGGTGGAGGCTCCCCAGGAGGAAACCTCTGCATAGAGTTTTTCAATGTTGTGGTCTTCCGGGATCCCGTCCGTAGTATAACCGTTATCTTCACGGTGGCCGATGAGCAGCTCAAGGTAATCGCTTCCCCAGGTCTCGGGATCATTGTAGAGATTCTCACCGGCCAGCAATGGATCCCTGAGCTCACCGGTCACAGGTTCCTGCTGGTACATGAGCACCTTATGGAGCATCCTGGTCAGCTCGTCCTGGCTGCTGAAGGGAAGACGGGTAACAGCCACATCGGGCAGTAGATCATCTTCACCAATCTCACCCCAGCGGCCATTACCGTTATCATTCCATGTGCCGTCCAGCCCTGAATAGTACAGGTCGGAGGGAATGTCTTCACTTTCATAAACGGAAGAGGACTGCACCGTGCAATAGAATCCCCTGTACGGGATGTGCTCCACATCTCCGCCGAGAAGCACGTATTCGATCCCGTGGCCCGTATATTCTCCAATGATGCAGTTGCGGATCTTTTCCTGAAGATCCTGCCCGGTGTAATTGGCTGAGATATATTCTGTAGTGATGACAGACGACTCAAGTCCGCATTGAAGATAGTACGCCCGCATTTCTTCAAAGCTTTGGGAGAATTGTTCCGGGGTGATGATCAGGTAGGAATAGGACTCATCCCGCTGCTGGCTGGAAGGATAAGACGCAAGATCCTGGCTGTTTTGAATGAATTGCCCGATGAATTCAGTTCCTGATCTGCCGGCGGGCAACAGGCTTAAAGCCTGGCGGGCAACCTGGCTCTCCCTGGTTTTCAGTACGATGGTCACCTTTTGATAATAGGAAACTGAACCTGTCACCGGATTGTACATCACAGGGGTGAATGCCGACAGAGCAACGGAATGACCATTCATATATTCAGTTGAAAGCTTACCGTATTGTGCTTCCGGATAGTTTTGATCCTTTGTGTAGATATGTTCATTGAAAATGAACGTCCCTGATGTCCCACGGGAAACCGGTTGTACATTCTGCTCAGGGTAAATTCGATAGGTTCCGGGAAGCATGGTCTCATTTTCACCATAAAATTCGATGGAAATCGCTTCATGGCCCGGAGGGAGCAGTAGTTTGACAGCACAGTATGGTAGGACCGGTTCTCCGGGTATTCCTGTCAGAAAACAATCTTCAAAGGTGATTACCGAATAATCTCCTTTCTGTGTGAACGCATAATTGCTGAACGTGTAGGTTTGTTCGATCCTGGAAGCCAGTACGGCCAGGTCGAGGGCAAGAAAAAGACCAAGGAGAATAAAGTATTTTTTCATGATGTTTAAGATGATCAGCAGCAAAGGTAGCTAAATTACTAAACCAAAAGAGGCTGTCATAAAGTGACAGCCTCTTATTTATTCATGTACTTGCTTCTATTGAAAGATCAGCTTCCGCATGTAGGTAGAACCTTCCGTTTCGATGTAAAGGAAATAGATCCCATCGGGTGCATGGCTCAGGTCGATGGTCCTGTTGAGTTCACCATTCACGGAGATCTGTTCTTCCCTGAAGGCGACAGCATTCAGGGCGGAGATCACCCTGACAGTGATGACTTCTTCTTTCGCCGATTTCATCTGTATCGTGAATATACCGTCTGATGGATTGGGGGATACCCGGATCCCCATCTCTTCGGTGATCATGTTGAAGCCAACAGTAGTATAGAGTGTGACATCCATACAATTCAAGTCACTCTCACCGCACTCATTGATCCCATAAACGCAGACAGCTGCCTGACCCAGGAAATCCGCGTTCCAGGTGACCCGGCAGTGCGTGACCTCAAAGATCTCCACAGTCCCTGCTTCGGGAGGGATGAGCTCCCAGCCATAGGAATCCGACCAGGAACTTCCGGCTGTTTCATATTCACTCTGGTTCGAGTAATAGAGGTCGACCGCCGTGGGGCCCTGGGGGGCCTGGGGCGTTTCGGGGAGAGGCGCTGCCGTGATTTCCGCAGTACCGGTCATCAGGTTCGTACAGGGTGCTTCAATGTGGGTGGCCACCACATGGTACGTGCCCAGGGTTGTAAATTGCCCGAAGTCAATGGCTTCATCCGATCCCTGGACAATCACTCCGGTGGTGATGTCATTGCAGAAGAGTTCGTACAGGCAAATGACCTGAGAGTCTTCCAGCCCGATGGTGAGTCCTTCCATGCCCACGCACAATGCTCCTCCTCCTGTTACCGCATAGGCTTCTGGCAGCGGTATCATCGTGACCATGACCGTATTGGTCATATCTATATCGCACTGGGTGATTTCATTGAAGCCGACAGAAGAGTATTCACCCGGATCCGATATCAATCCGAAGCTGATGGGCCCGCCGGTTCCCGGAATGGAGGTCCCTTCCGGCTGATCTTCCTTGAAGAGCTGGTAGGTTACGCCCAATTCAGAACCATCCAATCCGATCTCAACCCCCGGTTCCCCTTCGCAGAAGTCACCTCCGCCCATGAGATGGAAAGTTGCGGGCCGCGGCGATATCGTAACGGTCAGTGGTTCGGAAAAAGCGCTTTCTCCGCATGGATTGATCGCTTTGACTGTTATGGCAACTTCTCCCAGGAATGAATTGAACCAGTTGATGGTAACGGATGAAAAACCATCGTCCAGCACAAGCCCGGCATTACTGGGATTCAGTTCCCAGTCAAATGACAGAGCGTCGCCTGACTGGGTCGTGTAGACCGAATTGGGGGGATTTTTGCAAAGTGCGGATTCACCAGTCGGTGCAGAGGGCACCTGCGGGGTTGCGGCGCCGACGAACACAAAATTCTCTTTGGTCACGGTCATCGACTCACCGGTTTTCCATGCCTTCAGGGTTACATCGTAGGTTCCGGGACTAGCATAAGTAACGGTAGGATTTTGCTGGGTGGAGGAGGCCGGCGTGCCACCGGTGAACGTCCACTGCCAGTTGGTAGGACATCCTGCGGTCTGATCAATGTAATGGACCGTGGCCGTCTGGCAGAACTGGGTTTCATCTGCCGTAAAATCAGTGACAAGCGGCGGCGACATCTCATCAAACGATCTGCCGGAGCCCTGGTGAATTTCTTTCGTCGTATTATTCTGGATAAAGCATACAAATTCGAGATGATCCGTGTCCCAGGCAGCATCCAGGGTGAAATTCTGCGAGATCTGCTGCACATTGTTCGTCAGATTGAGTGCGGTCCCGTACTGGTCGGGCACCATAAGGCGGTTTACGAAATTGCATTCCGTCATGCAGAACCAGTTGGCTGCAATGTGTGATTCAGTGACGACAAAATGGACCACCGTGTTATCGGTGGCCACATCGCCCACTTTTGCTATGCTTATGTTCACCTCATAGTTGTTCCCGTTCACATGCGTAACGCACCAATCCAGTGCAAAGGGAGACGCGACCTGCATCCGCTGGTTGTAAAAATACAGGTAGTTGTTGTACACATTCCCAAAAGGTGGCGGACAGGCATCTCCTCCCACTTCTTCGAGAATCCCGTCAAAATGGGCGGTCGGGTATCCGCTCAGATCGTAATATGTATCGTTCCTGTAATTGGAATACGTGTTGTCATAATTGTCGCCGTTGTGATGTTCGATGACCATCACATCCTTGCCCTCTTCCACCAGCTGGTCAGCTGCATTGGCTGCTCCCGGGCAGTACTGGCACCATGTGCCGGTTCCAATTTCAAGGATTACCTTATCTCTTGCCACGTTTTGTGCATAGAGAAAGACCTGTAGCAAAAGCATTAAGAAAAGAAAAGTAAACTTTTTCATGGTAATTTGTTTTGGTTATGGAGGGCAATTCTTATTATGTTATTAATCAAAGAATTAAGGCATTTAAAAGGAGGTACAAAGGTATTAAAATTCAATGCCTTTATTTCTGAGAGAAATAATTTATAATCATTCTAAAAAATAAGGGGGGACTGTTTTAAATTCGTTTTTTTACCACGGAGGCGCAGGAGGTAACACAAAGGCGCACAGAGAATTGGTTATCATTACCTTATATCCTCTGTGCGCCTCCGTGAATCCTCTGCGCGCCTCTGTGGTTAAAATAAATTTATCCTTCCTGTTATTTCCGGTAATTTTTAGTTGATGACCAGCTTCCGGATGTAGGTGGATTGACCCGTTTCCACATACAGGAAATAGATCCCGTCAGTGGCCTGGCTCAGGTCAATCGTTTGTGTCAGCGATCCATTGACCGCGATCCTGTTTTCCTCAAAGGCTACAGAATTCAGTGCGGAAATGATCCTTATGGATATGACTTCTTCTCTTTCCGACTTGAATTGAATGGTAAATATACCTTCAGACGGGTTGGGTGAAACCTTGATCCCAAATTGCTCAGAAATCGTCTGGAATCCAACCGTATTGAGGATCGTGACCATGACCGGTTCCGACCACTCACTTTCACCGCACACATTGACGCCGCGGGTTCTGATCTCTGCCTGACCGAGGTATTCCATGCTCCATGTCACACGGATATGTGTGTCGTCGATGACCTGGATCACGCCTGCTTCAGAAGGGATAAGTTCCCAGGCATATTCATCGGAGTACTGACTTCCCTCCGTTACGTATTCACTTTCATTCGAATAGTAAAGGTCTACCGTCTGAGGGCCCTGCGGTGCAGCAGGTATTTCCGGAGATGGGGCCTGCGTGATGTCGGCCGTACCTGTCATCAGGCTGGTACATGGTGCTTCGATATTGGTTGCAACGATATGGTATGTTCCAAGGATAGTAAACTGTCCGAAGTCAAGGGCTTCGCCTGTACCGGTAATGATGACCCCAGTGGTCACATCATTGCAGAAGAGCTCATACTGGCACTCTGGCTGTGAGCCTTCCAGTCCGATGGCGATACCTTCCATCCCTTCGCACCATTCACCTCCGCCCATTATCCCATAAGTCGCGGGCAGGGGGATCATCGTGACCATGACCGTATTGGTCATTTCTATGTCGCACTGGGTGGTTTCATTGAAACCGACCGAAGAATATTCTCCTGGTTCAGTGATCAATCCGAAACTGATGGGTCCGCCTGTTCCAGGAATGGAGGTCCCCTCCGGCTGATCTTCTTTGAAGAGCTGGTAGGTCACCCCTGTTTCCGAACCGTCCAGTCCGACCTCAACACCTGCTTCTCCTTCGCAGAATGAACCACCGCCCGTAAGGTTAAAAGTGGCGGGACGTGGTGATAGGGTGATCGTAAGAGGACTGGAAAAATCACTTTCCCCGCATCCGTTGATGGCTTTTACTGTCAGCGTCGCGTCACCCAGGTACGAATTGAACCAGTTGACAGTGACCGTGGCATTTCCATCGTTGGTGATCAGACCTGCATTGGAGGGATTGATCTCCCAATCCCAGGTGAGCGTATTGGCAGATCCCGAAGCATTGTAATTCGTATTGGGAGGATTTTTGCACAACTGGGTCTCACCCTGCGGCTGTCCGGGAATGGAGGGAACGCCGCTGCTGACCTGGATATAGTCATTCTTTGTCAGTACATTGCTTTCCGATCCGGAGTAAACGGTCAGCGTCACATCATAGACACCTGCATTGTTGTAGACGACCGTCGGATTTTGCAGATTGGAAGAGCTGGGGGTCCCTCCCGGAAACGACCAGGAACGGCTGGTGATATCGCCTGCGGAGAGATCGGTGAAATGAATGGTGCCGGGGGAGCAAACCAGCGTTTCGTCAGCTTCAAACTGGGCCAGCAGGATGGTTCTCTTGATCGCCTGGTGGATCTCCTTGTTGCTGTTCGACTGAATGAAGCAAACAAACTCCACATTGTCAACCACCCAGTTGGCTTCCAGGGTGAAATTCAGCGTGATCTGTTGCGTATCGTTCGTCAGCGACAGCGGAGTTCCGCTTTGATTGGGAACCATCTTGCGGTTCACAAAGTTGCATTCCGTCATGCAGAACCATGTCGCAGACAGATGCGACTCGGTGACCACAAAGTGCACGACGCTGTTGGATGTATTCACATCGCCCACTTTTTGAATGGTGATGTTGGCCTGATAATTATTCCCCGATGTATTCTCTATTTCCATATCGATCGTATAGGGAGAGGACGTCTCAATGCGCTGCGTATATAATGGCAGATAGCTGTTGTACACATTGTTGAATGGTGGCGGACAGGCCTGCCCGCCCACATGGGATAAAATGCCGTCAAACCGTCCCGTCGGAAAGCTGCTAATGCTATAGTAGGAGTTGCGGGCATTGGAGTATGTGTTGGTGAATTCATCGCCGTTGTGATTCTCAATGACCACCACATCTTTCCCCTCTTCAACGAAGACATCCGCCGTGGTGGCAGCCCCCGGGCAGTAAACGCACCAGGTCCCGGTGCCAATCTCAAGGACCACCTTTTCTCTGTCCACGTTTTGTGCGTAGAGAAAAGCCTGCAGCAAAAGCATTAATAAAAGAAAAGTAAACTTTTTCATGGTAATTTGTTTTGGTGATGGAGAGTAATTCTTATTATATTATTAATCAAAGAATTAAGGCATTCAAAAGGAGGTACAAAGGTAGGAATATTCAAATCCTATATTTCTGAAGAAAATAATTTATAATCGTTCTAAAAAATAAGGGGGACTGTTTTAAATTCGTTTTTTTACCACGGAGGCGCAGGAGGTAACATAAAGGCGCACAGAGAATTGGTTATCATTACCTTATATCCTCTGTGCGCCTCCGTGAATCCTCTGCGCGCCTCTGTGGTAAAAATAAAATGATTCCCTTTTCAGACGTCTTTCCTGAAGATTTACCGGTAAACTTAGTTGATGACCAGCTTCCGGATGTAGGTGGATTGACCCGTTTCCACATACAGGAAATAGATCCCGTCAGTGGCCTGGCTCAGGTCAATCGTTCGTGTCAGCGATCCATTGACCGCGATCCTGTTTTCCTCAAAGGCTACAGAATTCAGTGCGGAAATGATCCTTATGGATATGACTTCTTCTCTTTCCGACTTGAATTGAATGGTAAATATACCTTCAGACGGGTTGGGTGAAACCTTGATCCCAAATTGCTCAGAAATCGTCTGGAATCCCACCGTATTGAGGATCGTGACCATGACCGGCTCCGACCACTCACTTTCACCGCACACATTGACGCCGCGGGTTCTGATCTCTGCCTGACCGAGGTATTCCATGCTCCATGTCACACGGATATGTGTGTCGTCGGTGACCTGGATCACGCCTGCTTCAGAAGGGATAAGTTCCCAGGCATATTCATCGGAGTACTGACTTCCCTCCGTTACGTATTCACTTTCATTCGAATAGTAAAGGTCTACCGTCTGCGGGCCCTGCGGTGCAGCGGGTATTTCCGGAGATGGGGCCTGTGTGATCTCGGCCGTACCGTTCATCAGTTTGATACAGGGAGCTTCAAAATGGGTAGCAGAGATCCAGTAAGATCCCAGGGTGGTGAATTGCCCGAAATCCAGGGCTTCGCCGGTACCGTTGACAACCACTCCCGTCGTGGCATCATTGCAGAAGAGCTCATACCGGCACTCTGGCTGCGAGCCATCCAGCCCGATGGCGACGCCTTCCATCCCTTCGCACCATTCGCCCCCTCCCGTTATTCCATAGGCTGCGGGCAGAGGGAGCATCGTGAAATCAAGCACCGTCTGCTGACCTTTCATCACCACGGTCTGCAGACACAGGGTATCATAGCAGTCTGCCATGGCACAAATCTCATACACCCCTTCACTGAGCTGGAGTGAATAGAGCCCGTCGCTCCCGGTGACCGCCACTCCGCCGATCGAGGCACCTTCAATGGGCTGCCCATCCCACATATCGGTCACCGTTCCGGAAAGTGTTCCAAGGTTTGCAGACTGGATGGGAGGGAAACGGATCAGATCGACCCAGGCACAGTCGCTTCCTGATACGGTCCACTGGTCTTTGGTGTACAGCCACTTGAAGACATGGTTCCCCTGGTTCACATCAAAGGAGACCTCCTCCCATGCAGCCTCACCCGACCAGTTGCCAAGGAGGAGATTGTCGACATAAAATTCCAGAAAATCATATCCGGGTTCAGACGATACTTTCCTGTAAAAGGAAATCTTTCCGTCAGCCAGGATATCCATGGTAATGGAAAGACTCGACACGCCATTGTTGGCGATGGCGCCCGACCGGACACAATAGGTACCTTCATAGGCTTGATACGGAACGACCGACCAGGGCACATTTCCACCGGTGACCCAGCCGAAGGCCGTCATATCACCCGTTTCCCAGTTCTCCCCTATACTGCCGATCTGAAAATCAAAACCGAATGTGTTCTCATAGGAGCCTTGGTTAGCCTCTACAGCCAATGCCAGACCGAAGATAAAACCGACCGGGGTAAGTTCATTGGCGGTCAGGGTGAACGTACAGGATGAACTTTCACCGTATGCCAGATCTCCCAGTATGGCCGAAGCGGTATCGATACTGACATAAAGCTGATCTGTTGTCAGGGTCAGCTGGATGTCTTCGGCCGTGATGTCCCCGTTATTGCGAAGCGTGACGGAGAGGCTGGCCGTTTCACCGGGATCGAGGATGCCGTCAAGGTTCCCGCTGATATCCTCCAGCTCAACCGAAAGCAGGGCAAGGTATGTTCCTGAGGGATGTTCCAGCACTTCCAGGGCATCCGCGTCAAAACCCGAATTATCCTGTGCCGAAGGGGTATCTCCCCCGTCATAGAGCTTGATATAGCGTGCATCCTGCACCATTCCGCCGGCAAGATCAAACGATGTGGTACCCGTTCCCTCACCGATCAGTGTCCAGGGACCATAAGGCGAACCGGATGCAAAACAGCTGAAACTTTCAGGGGTGTCATCTCCTTCATAAACGATGAAATCCTCGCCGGGACCATCCAGGATTATTTGTTGCATTTCCAGTACGATCCATCCATTATACCCCATACTGTAGTTTATCCCATCGGGCTCACCCAGAATCCCGGGTGTATAGCCTTCATCGTTCTCGTTATTCCCGGGAATCCTTACAGAAACTACCTTATAAGCAAAGTTGCTTTCTGCAGGAGATAAGGCCACTTCCACAAAAGCAGAATAATTCTCATATACCACCACATTTTCGATGGTCTGGCTTTCGTACCCGTTGGCCACGATTTCCAGTGAATAGGTGCCTGGCAGCACGAATTTATGAAAGTCGCCCACCGCCGGATCACAGTAAGACGGGTAATAATTGCTGATATACACCAGAGCCTGTACAGGTTCCCCTGTCTGGGCATCGGTCACCATTCCACTGATACCATAGCCTGCCTGCTCGACCATGGCGATCATCGCCGGGTAGTTAATGTTGTAGTAGTACATCAGCTGGCTGACAGGGGGCTGTTTTTGGGTCGATAGCTCCACCGTCAGTCCAACCGAACCCATACTTCCGTAATATGTATCGATGGATCCGCCACTGGTAGGATAAAGTGCCACAGCCTGCTCTGCCACCAGATCTTCATAACCAGACATATCCGAATAATGATGAGCGATGAAGCTAAGGTGAGCATCGTCGTTGGCCTGGCTGTAACGGTAGCCCCAGGGATAGAGTGAGAGTTCGATGCCGCTGTGGTAGCTGAGGCCGATGGTTGGCTGCAGGGAAAAGTACAGGTCCCGCATGACCTTTGATTCCTGCTGCGAATAAGCGTCGGTACTTTCGCCCCATCCATCCCACATGTACCCCCAGTCACGGTTCAGGTCGACACCGTTGGCGTTGTACCTGACCATATGAACCCTGCCATCCGGATTCACCATCAGGTAGATCCAGATCTCACGTGAATTGACAAGCAGCGTGATCTCGTCATCGTTTCCGTATCCCAGGCAGAGATCGCGGGCAAAACGGATCAGGTTTTCCGCTCCCGTGATCTCGTCCCCGTGTATCCCCCCGTCGAACCAGACCTCCGCTTCGGTTTCATCCACCGTCACGTTGTCGCTGATCTTCAGCGTCGCCAGCTGGCGTCCCTCCATGGAATAACCATGGAGGGTCTTCTGGCATATTCCGGGAAAATGCAGTGCGAGGCTGTCGGCCAGGTCGATGATCTCCTGGTAGGTGTGGTAGGATTCCCTGCTGTCCCAGAAACCCTCGTACCATGAATTCAGGTCTGCTTTGAGGATTTCGTATGGAATGCCCAGCATTCTGACCTTTTCCAGCTCCAAAGGGGTCAGGTACAGAAGTGCGGTCCCGTTGGGGTACACATCGCCGTTGAGATGCAAACGGTGTAGCTGATCCAGCTGGGTTGTGGTGGCAGGCCATGCCCTGACTTCCATCTCATGCACTCTCCAGGAGGTCTGGGCTGTGGTGAGAAGGGAAAAAAATACGGCGATGAAAGTGAGAAGCTTGTTCATCAGGTTTTAATTTCGTTCGTTAGGGTGAATTCTGTTCCGGCTAAAACAATGATGAGTCAGAATGAAATATCCCTATTAGTTGACCATGATCTTTGTGGCAGAATGGAAAGTCGCTCCTTCCACCGACAGGAAATACAATCCTGCCTTGGTGATCCGGTACGATTGCCGGAATGTTCCGCTCACAGGAATATCATTTTCCTGGAGGATCACACTACCCACGGCATCCATGATCCGAATGCTGACCATGTCTGATGCAGCAGGGGTGAACTCCAGGGTGAACAGGCCATGACTTGGATTGGGCATGATCCTGATGGAGGGTGCAGGGAGATCTTCTTTAAATCCGACCGTATTTCCAATCAGTACCTCCAGGCCTTCTGACATAAGACCTTCCCCGCAATCGTTCAGTCCCTTCACACTTATTGTGACATTCCCCAGAAATTCCGGATTCCAGTTGATCACGCACTGGGCCCCATCGCTGTCCATATTGCCCGCGGTTCCCGGATCAATGCTCCAGCTGTAATAGAGCGATCCATTGGATCCGGAGGTCGTATAAGTGGATGCGGGTGTATAATACAGGTCAACCCAGGTTGGCCCATCCGGCATGGAAGGTACTTCAGGCAATGGAATAATGCTGAGCGGCAATGTGTGGAATATTTCCCCGCAGGGTTCAATCCCTTCTCCGGTAAGTGTAAGCTCAACCGTTCCCTGGGCCATGTCAGCGGATCCAGGCATATAAGCCGGATGAAGGATGGCAGGGTTGTCGAAGGTTCCGTCGCCGGAAGTGCTCCATAACAGCGAAGCACAGTCTGCCGCCACCGCCTCTGAACACAGGTAGGATGATCCTGAACAGATTTCGGCAGGTACTCCTGCATCAACATAAGGCATGGGCCGTACCGACAGGGTCAGGTCATCGCTGCTGCTGATATCCTCCCTGTAGGCGGTCAGGGTCAGGATGACCTGTCCCTCTTCAGTATCCTGGATCCCGGGAGTGTAATGGGTCTCAGGGAGCGTGGGATCATCAAACTGGCCATCACCCGATGTTGTCCACAGTAAAGAGGTATAATTTGAAGCTGATCCTGCAAGGGCAAAGGAAGAAGCCTCACAGGTCATACCATCATCACCGGCATGGACAATGACGGGCAGGGTTTCCGGGGGAAATTCAATGTAATCGATCCATGCATGATCCATCTCCGGGCCGGCTGCTGCTGATTTGGTGTATTTCCATTCAAATGTGTGCAATCCGGGTGAGATGTCGATGACCGCCTCCTGCCAATCGATCTCTCCGCTCCATTCAGCCATCACAGTGCCATCCACAAGAAATTGAAGGAAGTTCTGCCCTTCCAGTGAGGATACTTTGTAATAGAAGGAAATGGGAACCATGAAAAACGATTCCGACTGATGGTTGACCAGCAGGGAGGAACTCATCCCTTCGGAGATATTACCGGATCTGACAGAATATGTCCCATGCCTCACAATGTCATTGTCGAAGATCCAGGGTGAGTTTCCTGCTGTGAACCAGTCGGTGCCGAAGAAACTTCCCGATTCGAAATCCTCATCCGGGGCGGATCCCACCGTGAAGCTCCAGACATCACCGTCAACGTTGCCAAACTGATTAGAGCTCTTGATCTGCCAGAAATACAGGGTTTCAAATTCAAGGTCCTGTGGAAGGTCAAACAAAGTGTCGTATACCGTGGTCCCGTTCACGATGTTGGTAGGGGGATTGTTTGTGCCGAAATAAACTTTGTAATTATCAGGAATACCTCCCTGTCCCTGACTCCACATCAGGTTCGTAAAGGGCAGGGCAGAAGGGTAGCCATTTGCCGGAAAGGGGGAACCTGCCGGAGCGGGCTGCCCTGAAATGTTCAGGGTTCCCAGATGGGGCAGACGATTGTAGGAATAAATGGTCAACTGACGGGGCGTGAGGCTGTTGATGGGGGGAAACGACAGTGTGGCTGAACCTCCTGAAGCGATATACGCCGTGGAAACGATTTCACCGTCGAACGACAGGCATACGATCCCTTCGCTGGCATTGGTGTTCACTGTCAGCTGTGTTGATCCCATGGGAATCGGATTCTGATAGTTTGCAGTAAGGTTGACGGGCACATCGGTACGCACCACCACGGATGGATCCCCGAAGACCGTCCAGGTATCTGTCATTTGAACGCCGCCACTTCCATAGGAATCATTCATTTTCATGCAGCCGTTCATCGAAAGGGAACCGAACGTCCGTTTTATATTGTTCTCATAGCTTTCCACAAGGATATCCACCATTTCATCCTGTCCTTCCATGGGGGGATCCCATGACTGGTTGATGGTGGACATCAGGGTGGCGATGGCCCCTTTGGGCTGACCTTCGTAAGTGGCCCTTAACCATGTTTCCGCAAAGCAGGTGTTATTCTTGAAGTCACCGTTCACGCAGGCTACCGACCAGATGAAGGGAAGCATCCCGGCATTGGTCAGCTGTCCGTTGATGTCGCTGCTCGAAAAACCGGAGGTGCTCCAGGCATTCACACTTCCGTGGCCGCAGTAAAGGATGATGCTGGTACCTGTGTTTATTTCACTTGCCACCATGGCCGGAGTTGGATTGCCGGATGCATCATTGCCACCCTGGTTACCGTCAAACATCTCGGCGTTGTAATGATAGGTGTAATTCATCAGGTCTGTCTGCATGTTGCGGATATGCTGGTAATCCATTTCGTTATCGTCACCGGGTCCCTGGCTGGAACCAATTCCCATATTCCTCGTGTACCAGTCAGGACTGCTGACCGGATTCTTTTCATAATTCACGGTTCGTGTAACCTGGGTGATTACCTGTTCGGGATTCTCGGCAGAGAATCGTCCGGCGAAAATGTCAGGATAATGATCCGCGCCAACGATATAGGTATAATCGTTATCCGAGTCGCCTGATGCATAACTGGTAGGAACCTGTGCAGCATCACCGACAAGCAGAAGATAGGTCAGGCCATTGGTATTGTAATAATTGGCCACATAGGCTTTTATGGCGGCAGAATTGCCAATGCCGGCCACATCCACCATTTCCACCGGCCTGCCAATCAGCGTTTTCCACTCGATGAAAGGTTGCATCTCGTCCATGAAATCCCCGTAACAGATGATCAGCATGTTCCCTTCCTCTTCCACGGGTGTATACCGCATCTGGCCCTGGCCTGCATTCAGAAAATGATGCTGGTAGAGCTTGTTGAAGTCACGGTCGACCTTTAATGGCTCACCGGTACGCACCAGAGGATTGACACCTGCCTGGCTGACCTGGCGGATGGAGACCGTCATATCGGTATACACACGAAGGATTTGGGTCACCGGATTATACTGGAAAGGATAAACATGGATGGTTTGCCCTCTGTGATCCCTGACAATATAAGGATCCGCCATGTCGGCCAGTTTACCGGGGTAGAACTGGTCTGACAGATAAGGGGATCCATAGGTATATGGAACATCTGAGGGATCAGTATCACGCGTAAGGTTGCCTTTGGAGGGAGCCACGTTCACATGGGGAAACTCCCTGTAACTGGCTGATATCACTTCCAGCTGCATGAGCGCTCTGTCGGGGATGATCAGTGAAGCGGCCAGCCTGGCAAGGTCAGGTGATCCTTTCTCAAGGATGGGAGAAGATTCTCCCACGCTGAGGATCATCGCCGGCCCTCGCGGGGTGATGACTTCTTTCTGATAAAATCCCTCCAGTGTGATGTGAACCGTCGAGGATTCAATGTTGGAAGAGACCAGAACGATGGAAGCCGGAGCAGGAGTCTCCGAACCCGCAGGTACCCACTGGCCTGTACTGGTCACGACAATAGCAGCCATCATGCCGATCAGCATAAAGAATCTTTTCATCTGTGAAAAACTGTTAAATGGTTACTGTTTAGAGGATTAAAAAAATTATAATGTGTGTAGTATTATGATTTTTTTCGTAATGATCATCGTGTCACTCCTGATTTGTATAAAATAAATACCGTCTTCCATGTCAGGGAACATGTATGCCTTCTGGCTCCACCCTTTTACAGTGAAATCAGGATCCTTAAAAAGTATTTGCCCCGCAGAGGAGGTCAGAAAAACGTTCAAAGATATGTTCTTTTTTGAAAACATTCGAAGTAAAAATTCTCCATGATTCGGATTGGGCAGGATTTCCACCATCAGGTCCCGATCGTCCGGGCCGGCGACGCCCACGGTATTATACACCACGACGTCCAGCGCCTCTGAAACACCCCCTTCCCCGCAGTCATTCATTCCTTTGACAGATATCAGTACGTCACCCTGGAAGGAAGGATTCCAGTAAACGATGCAGTCCTGGCTGTCGTTGTCGAGAGACCCTGCCTCTGCAGGCTGGATGGCCCATTCATAATAGTTGGCATGAATGGCGCCTACGGTTGTATAGGTGGATGTGTTCGTGTAAAAGAGATCCACTTCTGCCGGTCCGTCAGGAAGGGCAGGAACTCCCGGCAGTGGATGAACTGTCAGCCTGAGCGTATCCGATGATCCGGCACAGGGTGCCATACCTGTGGCCATGAGGATCAGCTCTGCCTGGCCGGATTCGATATCACCCGGCCCTGGCGTATAAACCGGATTCAACAGTCCCGGATCATCGAACGATCCATCTCCCGGGGATGTCCAGGTCAGCTCACCGAAATGTTCCGCTTCAGCCGTGAGGCATGCATAAGCCTCACCCTGGCAGATCTCTCCTGTTCCTCCAGCTGAGACGACCGGTGCCCGGTATATGGTCAGACCAAGGTCGTCGCTCGTGCTGTTGTTATTACGGGTGGCGGTCAGGATGAGGGTCGCAGCGCCGGATTCGATATCCGCCACTCCGGGTGTGTAAACCGGATCCAGGATCGTCGGATCATTAAAGGATCCGTCACCAGAGGTAGTCCAGAAAAGACTCATGTAATTGGTGGCAATCCCATTCAGTTCCGGGGTATCGCCTTCGCAGAGGACCAGATCGTCTCCTGCATGCACAATCACAGGAAGTGATCCTGGTGGGAACTGGATATAATCAAGCCAAACAGCATCTTCGTCATCTCCCTTCTCCTGGTTTTTGGAGTATTTCCATTCAAATAGGTGCTCCCCTGCGATGAAACTGAAATTTCCTTCTGTCCAGTCCGTTTCCCCGCTCCATTCTCCTTTTACCTCTCCATCGATCAGGAATTGCAGGACGTTTGCATCTGCGACGGTCGAGGTCTTTACCCAGAAGGAGATAGAAACCATAAAGAAAGACTCCGACTGATTTTCGATCAGAAGAGATGATGTCTGTTCGGGGGATATGGTTCCGGATCCTGCACTGAAGCTGCCATGACGTGCCTGGGACCAGGTGGTTTGCCAGTTGGCGTTGCCCCCGAAGTACCAGTCGA
The DNA here is from genome assembly GCA_022711405.1 of Bacteroidota bacterium. GTDB lineage: Bacteria > Bacteroidota > Bacteroidia > Bacteroidales > JAGONC01 > JAGONC01. The sequence continues at coordinate 30,005 of JAKLFC010000002.1, read as the reverse complement.
AGGATGAAAAGTTGCCTGTTTCAAAGTTTTCATCCGGGGGTGTGTCAATCTTAAAATCCCAGATGGCTCCCTGGGCACTGCCAAAGGAATTGTAGGAATCCACCCGCCAGTTGTAGCTGGTTTCAAAATCGAGATAAGCGGGTGGGCTGAAAGAAGTATCCGTAACGGTCGTACCATTGATGATATTTGTTGGAGGATCATCCGTACCGAGATAGATTTTATAGTATTCAACATATCCCAGTGGACCCTGGCTCCAGTGCAGGCTGGTGAAGGGTGCCACGCCCAGCGCATGGTTGCCGGGCGATGGTGAGACCGCAGGCGTGGGTGGGCCCATCACCATTACATTCGCTGAGTACCTCTCGTAATTTTGTTTGGTGACCACCACCGTGATGACTGTTCCCTGCGGCTGCGGCGTGATCAGAATATTCTGGGCAGAGCCTGTGGCAATCGCAGAAGCCAGGTAATTGCCGTTGATGGAAAGTCCGATCAGGGATCCCTGCGTCGCTGTAATGGGAAAGGCATTCTCACCCGGATCCAGATCATCTTCGTGAGATACCATGAGTGTCTGAGGCACCTCACTGTAAACATACATATAAGCATCTCCGTGGTGATGGAACAGGTAATATGTATGTGGTTTATTTTCAGGATTATAGGGCCAATTGGAGGCCTCCAGGTAATATTTGGCGGAAGCGTTGGCAAAACCCGGCTGGATCCAGTGAGAATTGGTTTCGGGACTGCCATAGGCCGGGTCAAAGCCGGGCCACATGTGATCCCATAATCCCCAGGCATAAGCGTCGTTGACAAAAGAATACGAGACTTCTGTGGCGGCGATGATTCCCAGGGCTCCAAAGGGATGCCGGTGAAAGGCCTCGGAAAAGCATTCCCCTCCGATGTTGAATTTTCCGGTGAGGCAATTAAGGGAAAAAACGAAGGAGAGAGGATTTTCATCCAACTGAGTGATATCTGAGTTGTAGTAAGCAGGAGAGGACCACCCCATTTCTTCGCCATGATCGCGATGAATGATCATAAAAGCACCTGCGTTCAGGTCGGCATTGATGCGGGAAGCGCTTCCACCCCAGTCGGTCAGATGGGAGGGTGTCTGCGGGATGTACTCCTGGCCGTTCGGTCCGAAGTAGTTGACCACCATATCCGTGTTCGGATTGGTCGACCAGTACGAGGGAGCCCCTGATCCGTAACCGGCGTATTCCCTGACCGGTTCCTTGTTCAGTTCGTTCTCCCAGAATCCGCAGCAGATATCGGCACACAGGATGAACCACCGGTCGCTCTGCCAGCCTCCGGCAGAAATCGGATGATCGTAAAAATCAGGATCCGTGGGAGGCGACAGTTCATAGTTCATCATCTTGCCAATCATTGTACTCAGTTGCCCGGCCGACTGAGCTGCGATCCTGGCCAGCGCTACATCCGGAAGATCATCTCCGTCGACATCCGCATACAGATTATCCGAAATACAGTAGTTGTCCCACAGAGGTGAAATAATGGTATTATCTCCGGAAGAACCGTAATCGGCCAGCAGGAGAAATGCGGAAGGTGCTGTGGGCCAGTTGTTATAGGCATTGTTGATATAATTCTCAATGGCGGAGGAGGTATTCCCCCCGATCTGGCTCAGCGTCGCCACCATAGTAGGTATACCCTGGGCATTTCTCCATTTCCGGAGGCTGTCGGCCCAGCCGAAGAAATATGGATTATCCGGTGTAATGATCACATACTCCCAGTTCTGGTCACGCGATCCGTTGTCCCGGGAAGAATAATTCACTTCAGGGAGCGAAGCATGGTTAATGAAAAGATCCCTGAGAATGGGATCCCAGGTACGGCTCCGGTAACGCTCTTCGCCAAAGATCCCGTTGCCTCCCTCAAAGCTGATCTCCACCCTGATATCCCTGATGACGACCAGTTCCCGGGTGACAGGATTGTACTGAAACGGTGTTATCCCAAGAATGACGGCGTCGACACCCCTGACCTTTCTGAGCTCCGAAAGGATCACCGGCTGGGCCGGATAGAATTCGTTTTTCCCATAAATATCCATGTCTTTTTCGAAGTGCAGCGGAGGCAGGTCGGTGACCAGGGGCAGCCGTGGCGCTGGTGAAATGTTCATGTCAGGGATGCTGACCGTTCTCGTTTCCAGACTGGATATCCGTACAGTCGCTCCCCTGGGCAGGGCAATGTATTTCCCTCTGCCAGGAAGGTTGGGAGCACCCTCATTGTTTTGCAGAAAAGCTCCGGTCAGCTGGATGGTCTTCATCTCCTCCCGGTTGATGACCTGGTCGGTCAGTGAAAAATCATGGATGCTGAAGGTAATGACCACACCCGCAGGAGTTTCCCTGACCAGTGTGAATCCCTGTTTCCCCCAGCTGTCGTTGAAGGAAAATTGCTGGGCACTGAGAGATCCGGCCGCGAGAAGGATAAAAGGAAAGGCAAACCATCTTGCCAGGAATGCCTTGTCAACGTGTAGATGTTTTCTGTTCATTTATAATGTTTTTGCAAAATTACCTGTTACTACCCAGTTTGTTCAGGGCGAACGCATAAGCCCCGATGGAAACGGCCCGGCTGGTTCCCAGGCGGCGGAATCCCACGCCGATCCTTTTCAGCGGGTCATACTTCATGGTTTTCTCAGAAAAAGGTACGTTGATTTCGCGGGTATCCCCCTGAAGGAACACCTCCAGCTCCCTGGGATCCTCCAGGTTGAACGCTTTGATCTCCATCCGCGGCAGCGCCGAACCTTTCACTGTTTCAAAGGAGGCATTCATTTCCTCCACCAGGCGTGACAGGAAAAGCGGGTAGGCACGCGAAAGTCCTCCTCCGAGCACTACCAGCCCGTCCACGAGCGTGATGGCGTTGGCGAAGGTATCCCCTGCAACGATGGCCAGCTCATCGAAAGCTTTTATGGCTGCAGCTTTGTTGCCCGGTTTCAGGCCCATCCCAATCTCATAGATATCCTTGGGCGAGATGGCCGAATGATCCCCCGATTCCCTTGCATACACCCGCTGCACCCCCCGTATGCTGACACTTTCTTCGGCGCTGTAATTGGCGTAAAGTTTATTGCGCATCCGGTTGACCTCTGCCTGTGCTGAATTGTCGCCCGTGAACAACTCTCCTCTGGAAACGATCCCGCCGCCAAAACCGGTACCGAAGGTAGCTCCGAAGAGGTTTCGGTACCTTTTCGGGCTCTCCCTTTCCTCCAGCATGCGGTTGATTTCGGGCAACAAACCTGCCAGTGCTTCCCCGTACGTGAACAGGTCCCCGTCGTTGTTGATGAATACCGGAACGCCAAATTGCTCTTCCAGGGCTGGCCCCAGCGCCACCCCTCCCCTGAAGGTAGGCAGGTTCTCCAGGTCGCCGATGATGCCCTGTTCGTATTCGGCAGGACCGGGAAAAGCAAAGCTGATGGCAACCGGTTTGTCCCTAAGCTGCCGTTTTACTTCCCGAAAGCCTTCGATGATGGTTGTCACCACTTTTTCCAGTGTGTCATGCCGGGCAGGCAGAACGATGGGCTGAAGGATTTCCTGTTTTCCCTGCACTGCATTGAAAACGAGGTTGGTACCACCCGCATCCAGGGTCATGACGATGCGTTGATCGGTTTGAAGACTGTTCATGGAAATTGTTGTCAAATTGTCAAATTGTCAAATTGTCAAATTGTTAAATTGCCCTTCATTGTTCTATTGTTCTATTGCTGACTGCTGACCGCTGACCGCTGACCAACTCAGTGCGCATCCAGCCAGTTCTCCCCGGCATTTATCTCCACCTCGATTGGTACCTGCATGCGGATCGCATTCTTCATGTTGTTCTCAACGACCGGCCTGAGCCGCTGCAGTTCTTCCCGGTGAGCGTCGAACACCAGTTCGTCGTGAACCTGGAGGATCATCCTGGACTTCATTTTCAGTTCCTGCATCTCGTTGAAGATGTCGATCATGGCTATCTTTATCATATCTGCCGCCGAACCCTGGATGGGAGCGTTGATGGCATTTCGTTCCGCAAATCCCCGTACAATGGCATTTGCCGAAGTGATATCCTTGATGTACCTGCGCCGCTTCATCAGGGTTTCCACATAACCGTTTTCACGTGCAAAGGCGATCGTCCGGTCCATATATTCCCGGATGCCCGGGTATTTGGCGAAATATTGTTCGATGATGGCAGCGGCTTCCCTTCGCGGTATGCCAAGACGCTCGGCCAGCCCGAAGGCAGATATGCCGTACACGATCCCGAAATTGACCGTTTTGGCATTGCGCCGCATCTCTTTTGAAACCAGTTCGATATCCACTCCGTACACCTTTGCTGCCGTGGCCGCATGGATATCCTGTCCCAGGCGGAAAGCCTGCATCATGCCTTCGTCGCCGCTCATCTGAGCGATGATCCTCAGCTCGATCTGGGAATAGTCGGCCGATAGGAGAACGTAATCCCTGCTCCTGGGAACGAATGCCTTTCGTATCTCCCTTCCCCTCTCCGTGCGGATCGGTATGTTCTGCATGTTCGGATTGTTGGAACTTAGGCGTCCGGTGGCCGCCACGGCCTGGTTGTACGAGGTGTGGATCCTGCCAGTCCGCGGATTAACAAGTCCGGGAAGGGTGTCGATGTAGGTGGATGTCAGCTTGGTCAGGGAGCGGTAATCCAGTATGTTCTGGATGATCGGATGTTTGCTGACCAGCTTGATGAGAACATCTTCCCCGGTCGAGTATTGCCTGGTCTGGGTAAGCTTCGGATTATCGATGATCCGGAGCTTCTCGAACAGGACCTCGCCCAGCTGCCGTGGTGAGGAAATATTGAACCGGACTCCCGCCTGTTCATAAATGATCGTTTCCAGATCCCTGATTTCCAGTTCCAGCTGTCCTGAATACTCTTGCAGGATCTGAATATCCACCCTGACTCCCTCGGCTTCCATGGAGGCAAGGACAGGCACCAGTGGCATCTCCACCTCATCAAAGAGCTTCCGTGTGCCGGTTTCCTGAAGGAGTGGTTCAAAGACCTCTTTTAACTGAAGTGTGACATCCGCATCCTCCGCAGCATATTCCTTTACAACCTCTCTGTCCACTTCCAGCATGCTCAGCTGGTTCTTCCCTTTCTTTCCGATGAGCGCTTCAATGGGAACGGGCGAATAATTCAGGTATGTCTCTGCCAGCACATCCATGTTGTGACGCATATCCGGCTGGAGAAGGTAATGGGCCAGCATGGTATCGAACATCTTTCCCCTGACCTCGATCCCGTACCATTTCAGCATGGCAATATCGAACTTCATGTTCTGTCCTGATTTCTCAATGGCTGGATCTTCCATCAGGGATTTGAACTCCTGAAGGATGGCAAATGCATCTTCCCAGATCGGTGGCAATGGGACGTACCAGGCTTCATGGGGCTCAACGGCAAATGACAGGCCCACCAGCTGGGCAGTGTTGGGATCCAGGCCGGTGGTCTCTGTATCAAAGCAAAAGCTTGGCTGCGCTGCCAGCCGGCGGATCAGATCCATTCTTTTTTCAGGAGTATCCACCATATGATAGGTGTGCCTGACCGAATGGATGGTTTGAATGGCGCCCCCGGCTGGCTCCTCCGGGATATCCTCTCCGGCCTGACTGAACAGATCCTGCTGGATGCTTTCCTTCCCCATGTACTGCCCTGGCCTTTCGACTGAATAATCCGTAACGATGCGCTGTGCAAAGGTGCGGAACTCAATCTCTTCGAACAGTTTCCTTAGTTCCTCCAGATCCGGGGGAGAAACCTTCAGCTGCTCCTCATCCAGCTCAACGGGTGTATCCAGTATGATGGTGGCCAGCTGCTTCGACTGCAGTGCCTGTTCCCTGAAGGCCTCAATGTTTTCTCTCAGTTTTCCTTTTAGTTCATGGGAATGCTCAAACAGGTTCTCAATGGTGCCATACTGGCTGATCAGCTTTTTGGCGATCACCTCTCCGATCCCCGGAATACCCGGGATGTTGTCGGAAACATCCCCCCACAGACCCAGGATATCGATCACCTGCGACGGGTGTTCGATGTCATATTTTTTTCGGATGTCCTCCACACCCAGTATCTCAGCAGGATTGCCCATCCTGCCTGGTTTGTAGATAAATGTCCTGTCGGAGACCAGCTGCCCGAAATCCTTATCCGGGGTCATCATGTATGTCACAAATCCAAGGCTCTCCGCTTTTTTGGCCAGCGTACCGATGATATCATCGGCTTCGTATCCTTCTTTTTCCAGGACAGGGATCTGAAAGCCCTTCAGCAGCCTTCGTATATAGGGCAGGGCGAGGGCTATGTCCTCCGGCATCTTTTCCCGGTGAGCCTTGTATTCTTCGAATTCAGCGTGCCTCAGCGTGGGAGCAAAGCTGTCGAAAGCAACGGCTATGTGCGTCGGTTTTTCATTCTTCAGGACATCGTACAGGCTGTTCGCAAATCCGAAGATGGCCGAAGTGTTCATGCCGTAGGAGGTGATCCTGGGATTTTTGCTGAACGCAAAATAAGCCCTGTAGATCAGGGCCATGGCGTCGAGGAGGAAAAGCTTTTTTTGCCGGGTCATGAAAAGAGGACTTTGGGCAAAAGTAGTGATAATATTCAATGAACATCGGGTTGTTGATATCAAAGCCGGCATACCGGTCAATTCCGTTGGCAATATCCATAATTTTATCCTGAACTCAATCCTGATAACAAGAAGAACATATGCCGCGAAAAAAGTCTGGACCCAAAAAGATCTTCGTTCTTGATACCTCCGTCATCCTCTACAACCATAACGCGATCCACAGTTTTGAAGATAACGATGTCGCAATACCGATAACCGTTCTGGAGGAACTGGATAATTTCAAGAAGGGGAATGAGATCATTAACTTCGAGGCAAGGGAGTTCATCCGGATCATGGACAAGCTCTCGGAGCGATCCACCCTGCGCGACTGGATCCCTCTGAGCGATCCCAACAGCGGAAGCGTGAAAGTGGTCATGAATGAATCCAGCGAACTGGATGCAAGGGAAATTTTTGGCGATAACAAACCTGACCACCGGATCCTAAATGCTGCCCTGGTCATGGAAAGGGACTATCCTGACCGGAGGATCATCCTGGTTACCAAAGACATCAACCTGCGGCTGAAAGCGAAATCACTCGATCTGCAGGCTGAAGATTTCGAGACCGGAAAGATCAAGAACGTAGAGGAACTCTATACCGGGAAAACATTGATCGAGAACCTCTCCAGGAAGGTCATCGATTCGATATACCAGAAGGGTTACTGCACACCGAAGGACCTGAAGATAAAGGATCCGGTGCCCAATCAGTATTTCATTTTAAAGAACACCACTACGTCCGCGCTGGGATACTACAATCCGGTCTCGGAGCGGATCGAACGGGTCGAGAAACGGTCGGCCTATAAGATCACCCCCCGAAACGCTGAACAGGTCTTTGCACTGCACGCCGTGCTGAATCCGGAGGTCAAACTGGTCACTCTCCAGGGAGTGGCCGGAACCGGAAAGACCCTGCTGGCCCTGGCAGGTGCACTTGAACAAAAACGTAACTTCAAGCAGGTCTTCCTGTCACGTCCGATCGTACCCCTGAGCAATAAGGACATCGGCTACCTCCCGGGCGACATCAAGTCAAAGCTGAATCCTTACATGGAACCGCTCTTCGATAACCTGAAGTTCATCCAGAACCAGTACAGCGAGAAGGACAAGGAATTCAAGACGATCACCGACTGCATCCAGAACGAGAAACTGGTGATCACACCGCTGGCATACATCCGCGGAAGAAGTATCTCCAACGTATATTTCATCGTCGACGAAGCACAGAATCTGACGCCGCATGAGGTGAAGACCATTATTACCCGCGCCGGCGAAAACACCAAGATCGTCTTCACAGGGGATATTTACCAGATCGATACACCCTACCTGGACTCCCAGAGCAACGGACTCTCGTACCTGATCGACAAGATAAAGAATCATCCGATCTACGCCCACATCCGGCTCGAAAAAGGCGAACGCTCCGAACTGGCCAATCTGGCGAGTGAACTGTTGTAAGTCAACAGTCAGCAGTCAGTAGTCAACCTTCCGCATAAATCACCTCCAGCAACGTCTGCCCCACCACCTTCAGCGTATAGGGATCAATCTTGTCAAGGGTATCCCCTGTGGTGTGCCAGTAATCAAAGAAACTCCCATTGACGGAATTCGGATCCAGGTGGATGATGTCAATGGTGGGTATCCGTCTGATCTTGTTGATGTAATAATGGTCGTCGTTGATAAGGGCTCCTTCTTCATGGATGAAGAACTCCCCGTAGCCGATCTGGTGCGCTTTGTTCCAGACTTTATCGAGGATGTCGGGAGCATAATAACTGGAAAAAGCCTCTCTGGGGAACCGTGCATCCGCAGCTCCCACCATGTCGAGCAAAATGCCGAAACGCGCCGTATAGTCGGCCACATGCGGATTATTTGCCCAGTACTGCGAGCCCAGCCCCCAGTAATCATTACCGCTCTGGATCTGGCTGTCCTCCGGCGGACCATAGTCTTCCGCATCAAAGAAAATGATATCGATACCCACTGCCGGTGAAACCTTGCTCAGCTGGCGTGCTACCTCTATCAGGATTCCCACCCCGCTGGCACCATCATTGGCTCCGGTGACCGGTGACCGCCGCAATGCAGGATCGGGATCGTGATCTGCAACATGGCGCGAATCCCAGTGGGCACAGAGTAGTATCCTGGCTTTCAGGTCGGGACGAAAGGAGGCAATGATGTTATTGAAATTTAAAACAGTGCCATCATAAGCACGCACCTTCCCCTGCTGCTCGGTGACATTCGGAGTATACTGACGCATCTTACCGGCCAGAAACCGTGCACATGCACGGTGCTCCTCCGTGTTGGGAATCCTTGGGCCAAAATCCACCTGTGCCTTTACATAGTGAAAGGCCGAGTCCGCATTGAATACAGGTACTGCCGTCTTTTCCTCCACGGGCTGTGGCATGGGCGTGGAAGGCTTTTCTTTCTTTTTGCAGCCAATGCCGAAAAGTATGATGACACTGAATGCTAAGTACAGGAGTTTATTCATGGAGTAATATTTTTTATGAAGTAGTAAGCATGAAATAGTTAACATGAAGTATGGTATTATCATATTTCATACTACATATTTCATGCTTCATAGTAAATTAAAACGTAAGCGTAAACGTCGTTCCTTCTCCAGGCAATGATTTCACCGTGACCGTTCCTTTGTGAAGATGCATGATCTGCCGCGATAGGCTAAGGCCAATCCCTGACCCTTCCTTCTTTGAGGTAAAGAAAGGCATGAAGATCTTGTCGATGATATCCGGCTTGATGCCATGTCCGTTGTCGATCAGCTCAATGATCACCCTTCCCGAACTGGTCGTCAGTGCACGCGCGGTGATCAGCGGATTCACCCTGTTTTTGACGGCATCGATGGCATTCAGCACCAGGTTGATGACAACCTGGTCCACCAGGTCAGGATCAGCGGTCAGCATCAGGTTATCCGGTGTGATGACGCAGGAGCACTGAATGCCGTGCTGCTCGAGCTTTGGCTTCAGAAGCAGGAGGTTACGGTCAAAGAGCTCTTTTACGGGAAAATACCTGAAATTGGGTTTTGGAACCCTGGTGAGGTTGCGATAGGTCTCCACGAAGTTCAGCAGTCCCTGGCTTCGTCCCTGGATGGTCTTCAGTGCTGTCTCCACCGCATCGATGTCTTCATCGTCCAGCGTTTTGAGGCTGGGCGCTTCCCTGTCGTGATCGAACAGCATTTCGTTTACGGTGACAGCCAGTGAGGAGATCGGAGTGATCGAATTCATGATCTCGTGTGTCAGCACCCTGATCAGGCGCTGCCAGGATTCGATCTCCTTCTCCTCCAGCTCTGAGCTGATGTTCTGCAGCGAGACCAGGGTAAAGTCCTCACCCCTCATGCGAAACATGGTAGCGTAAACGGAAACCTGTAGAAATTCGTCCTGTATGAAAAGCTTCACCAGCATCTTGTCTTCCGATTTCATGGAAAGCAGCACCGAGGGGAGATCCTCCTTTACCTTTGCCAGTTCCGACAGATGCTTCAGGAAGGTGATGCGAAGCAGGCGTTTCAGGGCATTGTTGATCATATCGACCTCACCGTCCCTGCGGAAAGCGATCACCCCAATGCTGATATGCTGCATGAGGGTTTGCAGATAATTGTAATGCTCTTCTTTTTCGGTTCGTGTGCTCTTGAATTCCTGTATGACGTCGTTCAGGGCCTGGTTGAGCTGATCAAAGCTCTTACCCATCCCCGGATCGGAAAATGAGGTGCTGAAATCGCTGTGACGAATGCTTTCCAGGAAATGGGTCAGCTTATAATTGGTCCGCTCCACGTACCGGATCAGGTCGTAGACCTGGAAAACGATGACCCCCCCAAGGATGACACTGGTGATGATATGTTTGGCCTGTTGCAGGAGAAATGCCAGCAATATGATGGCTAACAGCAGCAGCATCACCCTGAGGATGACCAGGAACCGGAAATCTTTAAAGACCATGTTTCTCAATTCTGCGATACAGGGATGCCCTTGTGAGACCAAGCTCCCTGGCTGCCTTGCTGATATTGCCCCCATGTTTGTCAACGACCTTCCGGATCAGTATCTTTTCGGTTTCCTCCAGGTTGGTGGACGAAGTAATGATATCCTCGCTTTCGGATTCATCCATCTGCGAGAGGAAGAAATCCTGTGGCTGCAGGGTTCCCGATTCACTCATGATCACAGCCCGTTCAACAGCATGCTGCAATTCTCTGATATTACCCGGCCAGAAATGTTTTTCGAGGCGTTTGATCGTGGTGGGATTCAGGCGCTTCATTGGGATCTTGTACTTTTTGCAGTAGATCTCAAGAAAATGATCCACCAGCAGTGGAATATCCTCGATCCGTTCACGCAGGGGTGGAATGACGATCTCAACGGTATTGATCCGGTACAGCAGGTCCTGCCTGAACTTCCCTTCATTGACCATCTGGTACAGGGGCATGTTGGTGGCACAGATCAGCCTGACATCAATGGGTATCTCCTTATTGGTCCCGATCCTCACCACATTCCGGTTCTGGATCACACTCAGCAGTTTTGACTGAAGCCCGAAAGAGAGGTTCCCGATCTCGTCCAGGAAGATGGTCCCCTTGTTGGCTGCTTCAAAACGGCCTGCTCTGTCTTCCCGTGCGTCTGTAAAGGCTCCCTTTTTAAAGCCGAATAACTCACTCTCGAACAGGGTCTCACTGATGGCCCCCAGATCCACGCTGATGAACACCTCTTCCCCCCGGTGCGAAGCCTTGTGGATGGCACGTGCAATCAGTTCTTTGCCGGTTCCGTTCTCACCCAGCAGCAACACATTGGCGTCAGTCCGCGCCACTTTCTCAACCGCTGTCATCACCCTTTCCATGGCAGGTGACTGGCCAATCAGGGTGCCAAATCCCTGGTCCTGATTGGCAATCAGCACTTTCTGGCGCGAACGCAGATCCTCCAGCTCCTGCTTGGACTGCCGTACCTGCAGGTTCGCCGTGATCGTGGCCAGCAGCTTCTTGTTGTCCCAGGGCTTTAAAATGAAATTGGTCGCACCTTCCTTGATACCCTGGACGGCAAGTTCAATATCCCCGTACCCAGTGATAAAGATAACCACCGCCATGGGATCATTTTCGAGGATCTTGCCCAACCAGTAAAATCCTTCCTTCCCGCTGGTGGCATCCCGTGAGAAATTCATGTCCAGAAGGATCACATCGTAACTCTCATTCTTCATCAATACCGGTAGATTCTCCGGATTCTTTTCGGTATGTACGATGCTGAAATGCTGCTTTAAAAAGAGTTTCGCTGCCAGTAACACATCCTCGTCGTCATCTACAATGAGGATCTTCGCGTCGAGTTTATCCATGGTTCTGTTCGTTTGGAGGTGCAATCTAACGCTTCAAGCTTGTAGTCCCGCCTTACGGCGGTATCTTCGCTTCGCTTTAACTTGTAGCTTGCAGCTTGCAGCTTATAGCTTGTAGCTTAAATTGTTCGTAAATGTACAATTTATGAACGATATTGGACAACAAAAATTACACGAAGGTATCTAATGACCTTTATATGTTAGTAAATCAGTTCATTATGACATATGGCACAAATTTCGTTAAAAACGCTGTCAAATTCTTGAATAAAACTCAAAGAAATCACGGATGGACAGACCCATACAGAAAAAAAAGTGGACGGCGGGCCGGATCACGCTAATCATAGGGGGAGTTGCATTTGCCTACCTGATCGTTCATCTTCTTTTTATCCGTGATACACGCTCAAGGATGTACGTGGACCCCAAAGAACTCTCTATCGTTAAGGTGCAGTTGGATAAGTTCCAGGAATTCATCCCGGTCGACGGGATCGTCTACCCTAAAAATACCGTATACATCGACGCTGTGCAGGGTGGCGTGGTGGAGGAGGTCTTTGTGGAAGACGGCGCACTCCTTAAAAAAGGCGATCCGATCCTGAAGCTTTCCAATCCGAATATGGAACTGAGCTTCATGGAAACCGAGACCCGCATCGTGGAAGCGATCAACAACCTTCAGAACTCAAAGATAGACCTGGAACGCAACAAGATATTCCGCCAGCAGGAGATCGTCGACCTGCAGTACCAGATTGACCAGACCACAAAGAATTTTCAGCGCACCGAAAAACTGTATGCCGACAGCCTGATCTCCACCAAGGAGTTCGAGGATTCAAAAAGGGATTATGAATTTTCAATGAAGCAGCTGACCATCTCGCTGAAGCTCCAGCGGCTGGACTCCCTTTCGACCCTCGACCAGGAAAGGCAGATCCAGCAATCGATCCGCCGTATGTATGATAACATGGGCCTGCTCCATAAAAACCTCGAATTGCTGTACATCAAGGCTCCCGTTGATGGTAAGCTCTCCTCTTTCAATGTCGAGATTGGTCAGACCAAATCCCAGGGCGAGCACCTCGGACAGGTCGATCTCCAGGATGGCTTCAAGCTGCAGGCAAATATTGATGAACGCTATGTTTCACGAGTGACCAGGGGACAGGAGGCTGAGCTTGACTTTAACGGCACCACCTACCGGCTGGCTGTCCATAAGATTTATACCGGCGTCTCCGGCGGTTCCTTCCCCGTCGACCTCCTGTTCACAGGTGATGCTCCTGATAATATCAAACGCGGACAAACCATACAGTTACGGCTGGAATTGAGCCGCCCTGCCGACGCCATCATCATCAAGCGGGGCGGATTTTTCCAGACGACCGGCGGCAACTGGATCTATGTAGTGGATCCCTCCGGCCGTTTCGCCCTCAAACGGAAGATCCGTCTCGGAAGCCAGAACACGTATTTCTATGAGGTACTGGAGGGACTGCGGGAAGGCGAACAGGTGATCGTCTCTTCGTACGATCCCTTTGGTGATAAAGAAAAACTGATTTTCAGATAATGACCTTTGCCGATCCGATAAAGTAAAGCAAAGCCCTGCAGAAAAGTAAAATGATAAGGTATTATCTCATAACAGCGATCAGGAACATGGCCAACAGGAGGCTGTATACACTGGTCAACATCCTTGGCCTTGCCATCGGTCTGACCAGTTTTATCCTGATCTCCCTGTACATCATTGATGAGGTATCATTTGACAAGCACAACCAGAATGCGGACAGGATCTACCGCATCGTCAACAAGTATGATTTTCAGGGCGTGGGGGAAGAGTCCTCCAGCTCACCCGCACCGCTTGCTTTTCATCTGCTGAAGGAATACCCGGACAAGATCGAAACGGTCGTCCGTTTTTTCAATAACTGGACGTCGCCCTATTTCATGACATATAACGATAAAAAATTCAAGGAGTACAGGTATTTTTTCACGGATTCCACCGTCTTTAGGGTCTTTGATATTCCATTTATCCGTGGAAATCCTGAAGAGGCTCTGAATCCTCCCGGTTCGGTGGTCATTACCGAATCCACCGCAAAAAGGTACTTCGGCCAGGAGGATCCCATGGGTAAGGTGCTGAAAGTGGAAGACGCCTTTTCCCTGACGGTCACAGGGATCATCAGGGATCCCATACCCCAGTCCCATTTAACCTACGACATGCTCATTTCGATGTCATCCCTGCGATGGGGCGGCAAAGAACCCCAGACATGGGTATGGAATCCTTTCTGGACATATGTTTTGCTGAAAGAAGATGTCAAACCCGGAGAGCTCAGCGAACAGCTGCCGCGCTTTGTACAAAAATACTTCTATGACGCGGAAAAGGAGAATATTTCACTTTACCTTCAACCCCTTACCGACATCCACCTGAGATCGGACCTGGATTATGAGATCGAAGGGAACGGTAACATTGCCTATATCCGCATCCTGGGCGCAATTGCCGCATTCCTGCTGATCATCGCCTTCATCAATTATGTGAATCTTTCCACCGCCATGGCAGCCAAACGCTCCAAAGAGATCGGAATCAGGAAGGTCTTTGGATCCTACCGCAAACAACTTATCCTTCAGTTCATCACAGAGTCGGTGGTGATCAGCATCATCGGGCTGGTCATTGCCCTGGCCATGGTGGAGATCCTGTTGCCCTACTTCAACGACTTTACCGGAAAGAACGTGACCAGCAATTATTTCCTTGACCCCAACAAGATGTCGATGCTCCTTGTGATCACGGTATTCACGGGAATCATTGCAGGCATCTATCCTGCCCTCTACCTCTCATCCTTTCACCCGGCCAGGATCCTCAAAGGTATTCCGGACCGGAACCGCACGGGCTTGAATGCCCGCAAAATTCTGGTGATCGTACAATTTACCATATCCGTCGCCCTGATCATCGGAACCATCTTCATGTACCGGCAGCTGGCGTACATCAACAGAACCGACCTTGGTTTCCGGAAAAAAGATATTGCCTATATTCCGGTGGTCTACAATCCCATCAACCGGCATTTTGATGCGTTCAAAGCCAGGCTGCTGTCATCTCCCGACATCGTTTCAGTAACCAGCTCCGACTATATCATTGGAAAAGATTACAACACACATGAATTCCGTCCGGAGGGATTCCCGCCAGATCAATGGCAGTTCTTCCCTGCGCTGATCATCGATGATGACTTCATTGAGACCTTTGATATCAAGGTAGTGGCGGGCCGTGCCTATTCCATGGATAATCCCCGCGATGCGGAGGATGGTGTCATGATCAACGAGGCGATGGTGAAACACCTGAACTGGAAAAGCAATGAGGAAGCCCTGGGGAAGAACTTCCGCACCTATCTCGGGAGGGAGAAAGTAATGGGAGTGTTCAGGGATTTTTATGCATCTTCTCTGCATTCTGCGCCAACCCCGCTGGTTTTGAGCATGGATAAAAAGGCATACGCATCCCCGGATTACAGGAAATACATCGTCGTCAGGTACCAGCCCGGCAGGCAACACGAAGCGTTGTCGTATACGGAGAAAGCCTGGAATGAATTTGTCCCTGACCGGCCATTTGAATTTGTGATTCTTGAACAGGAACTCAAGGGACTCTATCATGAGGAGGTGGTCATGAACAAGCTCTCGGCCATCTTCACCATCCTGGTGATCTTCATCGCAGGCCTGGGTCTTTACGGGATGGCTTCCTATCTTGCGGATCAGCGCACAAGGGAAATGGGACTCAGACGGGTGATGGGAGCATCACGCTTCCATATTGCAGGTCTGCTTATGAAAGAATTGAACTACCTGATCCTGGCGGCCATCGTCATTGCTTTGCCCCTGGCCTGGCTGCTCGTTCATAACTGGCTTGATAACTTTGCTGTCCGAATTCCCATCGACTGGATGGTATTCGCCATGGCAGGACTTTTTGCATTGCTCATTTCCACAGTGGTCAGTACCTATAAGGCATTATCAGCTTACCGTGTCAATCCTGCAGAAATTCTCCGGCATGAATAGTGAACAACGGATGTAACCATTTTAACCAATATACGTCACATACTAAATCTCAGCAAAATGATAAAAACTGAAAACCTGACCAAGATCTTTCGAACCGATGAGGTGGAAACCATTGCCCTGAGCCATATCAATCTTGAGATTCAAAAAGGTGAATTTGTGGCCATAATGGGTCCGTCTGGGTGCGGCAAGTCCACTTTGCTTAATATTCTTGGTCTGCTCGATAATCCCTCGGATGGGAAATATTTTTTTCTCGGTGAGGAAGTGGCAGGTTCCTCCGAACGTCAGCGAGCCAGATTGAGAAAGGAGAATATCGGATTTATCTTTCAGAATTTCAACCTGATCGATGAACTTACCGTTTCTGAAAATGTTGAACTTCCCCTGATCTATCTTAATTACAGCGCTAAAGAGCGCAAAGCCAAAGTAGAGGAAGTGCTGGAACAGATGCAGATCACCCACAGGAAAAAGCATTTTCCCCTGCAGCTTTCAGGGGGCCAGCAGCAGCGTGTGGCCGTCGCAAGGGCCGTGGTGGCCAATCCCAGGCTGATCCTGGCCGATGAACCTACCGGCAACCTCGATTCGAGCCATGGAGAAGAGGTCATGAACCTCATCGAAGGACTCAATAAGAATGGCACTACCGTGATCATCGTTACTCACAACCAGCGCGATGCTGAGTACAGCCAGCGGATCATCCGTCTCTTCGACGGACAGATCATTACCGAAAATATCAGGGAATACAACAGGTAATCCCGCCCTTATCTTTTTATTTCATATTAAAATATCAGGGTATGTTCTGGAATTTCTTAAAAACCACTTACCGAACCATCAACCGGGATAAATTCCATACCATTTTGAACATCCTGGGACTTTCGATCGGACTGGCAGCTTTTATCGTTATCTATTTGTATGTCAGGGATGAACTAACCTACGACAGGCACAACACCCAGTACCGGTCCATCTACCGGCTGGAGTCCTACTTCACGATTTCCAACAAGGTCGATAAGTTTGCCATCACCCCGATACCCATGGGGCCTGCCTTCAAGCTTGAGTTTCCTGAAGTGAAGGAATTTGTCCGGTTTGCCAGCGACGGTAATACCCTGATGAAGTACAAGGACAGGGAGTACTATGAGGATAATTTTTATTACACCGACTCTACGGTCTTTGATGTATTCACGCACCAGTTTATACTCGGTAGCCCGGAAAAAGCACTGACGGAACCTCAGACCATCGTTTTATCGGAGAAAACAGCAAAAAGGTATTTCGGGGATGCAAATCCCGTCGGGGAGTTCCTGACTTCAGGATCGGGCAGCTCCTATAAGATTACCGGAGTCTTCCGCGACCTGCCGGTCAACTCCCACCTTAAATACGACGCACTCCTGTCAGCCGCCACCATAGCCCGGGAGATAGGCGCTGAGCGGTTCAACAGCATGGAGCCCGTAACGTTCTGGAACATAGGAGTGTTCACCTATGTCCTGCTCAATGAAGGAGCCAGTATGCAGAGCATTCACGATAAATTCGGACCCTTTTACGATAAGTACATGAAACCGGTCGGTGAACAGATCAACGCGAGCTTCAGCCTGTTGTCGACACCCCTGGCCAAAACGCACTTTTCCTCAGGGCTGGATGCCGATCTGCCCACAGGCAATATGTCGTACATCTATATTTTTTCAGTCATCGCCATCTTTATGATCCTGATCGCAGCCATTAATTACATGAACATGGCCACGGCCAGGTCAGTCAAAAGAGCAAGGGAGGTAGGCATGCGGAAAGTGGTGGGAGCCAATAAGAACCAGCTGATCAATCACTTCCTCGGCGAGTCATTGCTGCTGACCTTTGCCGCATTGATCATTGCCATCCTCATCGTTATCCTGATTCTACCCGACTTCAACCAGATATCGGACAAACAGATCAGCTTTGATGTGTTCAGTAAGCCCCAGCTCCTCTTGATCCTTCTGGGTATCGCTGTACTGACAGGCATACTGTCAGGCAGTTATCCGGCTTTTTATCTCTCCTCCTTCCAGCCGGTCAGTTCCCTGAAAGGCTCTGTCTCTTCTTCAGGACGAAAGAGGGGAGGACTCAGGAAAGGACTGGTGGTCTTCCAGTTTTTTATCGCTATCCTGATGATCATCGCTACGATCGTGATCACCGGTCAGCTCAATTATCTGAGAAAAAAGGACCTTGGCTTCAAAAAAGAGAACCTGGTGGTGATGGAAATGCAGGATACTGCCTTCAGGAACAAGGTCAATACCTTCAGGGAGGAACTGCTTCAGTCGCCCTATATTACAGGAGTTACAAATACGACCGGTGTGCCCGGAAGGATTCAGTGGATACAGGTGGTGCTGGTGGAAAAGGAAGATAAAATGGTGGAACACACCCTCAACATTACACAGATCGACGAAGACTATCTGGATGTGATGGGTATACCACTGGCGCAGGGAAGAAACTTCAGCAAGGAATCAGGCACCGACCTGGAAGAAGCTGTGCTAATTAATGAAGCCTGTGCCAGGGAGATGGGATGGGGAGATAATCCCCTGGGGAAAAAGATCCACTGGGGATTCGATATCGACAGTACCGGCCAGCGGATCGATACCGTGGGGAGGTCAATGAAGGTCATTGGCGTAGTCAAAGATTTCCACTACCGGTCACTCCATAATAAAGTGGAGCCCCTGATGCTCATGCTCAGGGACCAGCCCCGCTATTACCTGGCCACACGGATCAAGGAGGGGAATAAGCGGGAAGCACTGGATTTTATCGGGACCAAATGGAATGAGTTCGGAGCCAAGCGGCCTTTTGACTATACCTTCCTGGATCAGACGATGGATGAGATGTACACCGCTGAGGAGAAACTTGGAAAGCTTTTCCGGATCGCCACGATCCTCACCATTGTCATTGCACTCCTGGGACTGCTTGGGCTGTCGTCGTACATGGCCGAGCAACGTACAAAGGAAATTGGCCTTCGCAAGGTTCACGGAGCCACGGTGGGACATATCATGGGCCTCCAGGCAAAAGAATTTGCCTGGCTGATCCTGATCGCCTTTATCCTGGCCATTCCGTTTGCCTGGTGGCGGCTCGATATCTGGATCAACTCCACCTTTATCTATCATGACAGGATACGGTGGACCTCCTTCCTTATGGCCGGCATCATTGCCTTTGCCGTAGGACTGGTCACCATAAGCTTTCATACGTACAGGGCAGCCGTTTCCAATCCGGTCGACGCCATCAAGTACGAGTGATGGCATTACTTCCTCAACCGGATGGAGAAACCAACGGTCAGGAGGTTTTCCGTTTGAAATATGTGGATCAGGTCTTTGTCATAAACAATGCTCGATTGAAGGGTAGCGTTCATGGACCGGCCGGTTTTAAACGTAAGTGAATTTTTGAAATGGATATCCACCGGCTTGTTGCGGGTCATGAACGCATCCACCCGGCATTGCCAGTTCAGCTGGGGGGTCAGTTTTTTAGCCAGATCAACCGAAGAACTCATACCAAACTCGCACTGCCACTGATCCCCCTTCTTCACACCATAGAACCTGTTCACTTCCAGCGACATGAATACCCTGGGATCCTTCAGATAGACCATTTTAAGGCTTGAAAGCCCGACGTGGAAACTGCCCAGCCCTCCTGCAGTGATCTTGACTCCCGCACTGACTACCATGACCAGCGGCGTAAGAAAGGAGCCTGCAAATCTGCCGGTAGTGCCCAGCGTATCCACTATCCCATACTGGATCATCCGGTAAAGGGGCGTGGACGTAAAGGTGTTCAGACTAAGATGGAAGTGCCTGTTCACCTTGGAAGAAAGTTCGTACCGGATGGTTTGAATGTCTTTTTGCTTTTGGAAAAGGCTGTCCGGAAAACCGGCATATCCCAGCTCACTGGTCAGTTTCAGAATCACTGTGAATCCTTTCCTTGACCACTGGTAGGCATATTCCAGCTGATGGTCACCCGATATGCAGTGCTGAAAAGGATCTCCGCTGTGGTTCAACCGGGAGGCCGTAAGCAGTGCCAGCCTCAGACTGATGCTGGAACTGCTGGAGATCTGAAGTGATCTCAGTAATCGTTCTTTCCGGGCAGCCTGCTCAAATCTGCGAAGGGAATCTTCTTTTCCTGTTTGGACCGTACCACCCGGTACCTGGAGATGGATTCCCGCCAAAAGGATCCCGATCAGTCGGAGTCCCAGGCCTCCTGGTAATCGCAGTTTACCTTGAACACATTTATCCCCAGTACTTTTCCCTTTTCATACAGCTTCTCCTCCCACACCAGGGTGTTCCGTTTATTTATTTTTCCAAGATAGGTGGCCCAGTAGAGAACTACATTGAAGTCTGCCCTGGCAGTGTCCTCTAAATTGACCGGACTTCCGTCAGGATGGCAAATACGTGACACCAGATCAGCAAACCTGTCCAGTGAATCCAGTGCATAGGACCTGTCCCTGCTCAACGAATCAATGATCATCTCGATGGTCTTATGGCAATCATCCTCCGAACGGACTTTCATCAGGCAGCATCCCCTGTAGTAGAATCCTATTTCGGGAAGCTTGCCAATGGTCCGGTCAAAGGCATTCAGCCCGGCTGAATCCCTGAAAATGTAAAGGTTATCAGTCCTCAGGCCGGTGCGGAGCGCATAGTCGGTCATGCTGCTCTGGTCCTCTGGTTGTGGAAGATGTCCTCCCGTGATGAATAACCATGTGCGCGTGCATGACGCACAGGCAATGAACGCAGCGCATAGACAAAATAGAACGATTCTTTTCATGGCAGATTGAAATTGGTTTGACAACAACCCGGTCCGGTATACCTTTTATGGCCACCGGACCAGGCATGGACGATGGTTTTACGGTTTACTAAAATTTTACAACGTATCTGTCAGGCGTCTGGCTGACGGAATACCTTCCCGCCCTGATCGTATAATCACCCCGATATTCCATCTTCTGAAGTACTTCCGGAGGTATGGGTGTATCCTCTTCCATGAGGAATCCATTGGAAAGATAGGTTTCAATGGTTTCATCCAGCATGTAGTCCTTCAGGAATTCGATCACAAATTTACCATCATCATCTACATATCCCTCTGCTCCCGCCTGTGTCGGCGTTAGTTTATGCGAGGATTTTTCCAGGGAAAGGGTCAGCCCCCAGTCGCAAATGGCAAAACCGGCGCAATCACGGGATACCCTTCCAAATTCGATCCAGAACGAAATCTTGATCTTTCTTCCCCGCTCTGCAGCATCAGCCGGATTGCCTTCAACGGCACCGGCCAGCAAGGGTACCGCCAGCGTGAACAATCCTGCGATCATCAACATCAATCTTTTCATATCAAGCCCTCTTTTTAATGATAAATAACACCTACTCTGTTCAGGGTTTTTCGGTTTCCACCACCAACATGTCCCTGCCTTCCGGCAAGGCTGTCATTGGTTAATACGGAAAGGGGGTAAAATGTTACCACACCTTTTAAAAAAAATCAAATTCCAAAACCCAAAATCCAAATAAATTCCAAAATCCAAATCACAACATACTGAAAGAGAAAAATTTAGACTTAATTGAGGAGGGAACAATATTTTTTAACAAAAAGTTGCATAACTAAAAAATTAGTTGTAATTTTACATACGAATTAACTAAAATATTAGTTTATATACTGACCGATAAATAATTCCTTGTAATGAAAGAATTAACCCGGGCGGAAGAACAGATCATGCGCATTCTCTGGAGGATACGGAAAGGGTATGTCAGGGATATACTCCATGAGATGGAGGAACCCAGGCCCGCTTATAACACGGTTTCGACCATCGTTCGGATACTGGAGAAAAAGAAGATCGTTGGGCACCGGGCTTTTGGTAAATCCCATGAGTATTATCCAAGGATCACCCAGAAGGAATATATGAGAAGGTTTTTAAAGGGATTTGTCAGGGATTATTTCAGCAGCTCCTACGCATCCCTTGCTTCTTTCTTTGCAGGGGAAGAGCAGTTGAGCCTATCGGAACTGGAAGAGATCAAAGCGTTGATGGAACATAAAATCAACGAGAAGAGCAAAACGGATGAGCACTGACTGGTTATACCTGATGGTAAAGGCATCTGTATGCATGGGGTCATTTTACCTGGTGTACAGTCTTTTCCTGAAAAAGGACACCCATTTTGCCATGAACCGTTTTTACCTGCTGCTCACGGCCCTGTTATCCCTGCTCATTCCATTGGTCAGCCTCAACATTGACCTGGCAGGGATACCGCAAAATTACAGTTATATACTGGATACGATCTCTGTCGGCTCAAGATGGGTGGAACATTCACTGCCCGATGATCCCCGCGTATTTGAATTCCTGCTGGCCTGCTATTCAGCTGGCGTTGCCGTTGCCCTCACAGGCTTATTGATCCGGATCATCCGGCTGTCGATGATCCTGCGTACAGAGGGACATGCCGTGCGCGATGGGATGAAGATCGTTTTTCTGCCGGAAGGCAGCGGATCGCCTTTTTCCTTCTTCAGCTATGTCTTCATTACACGGGAACATTATCGTTCACGTGAAGCTCAGGAAATGATGATCCATGAGCAGGTGCACATCCGTCAGCGGCACTCCGTTGATCTTCTGTTTATTGAAATGCTGGCTGTCGTGCTTTGGTTCAATCCTTTCATCTGGCTGTACAGGAAATCCATAAAACAAATTCATGAATACATTGCTGATGATGGTGTGATCAGGCAGTCAGTCAATAAGCAGAATTACCAGTGCATTTTGCTGCAGATCGGTACCGGCTTGATCGCTCATTCAATGACCCATAATTTCAATCATTCACTTTTAAAAAGGAGGTTTATCATGATGAACAGATCAAAATCACTTCCACACACCCGGTGGAAGATCATGGCCACCATTCCGGTCATGGCTTTTCTATTTCTTGTTTTTTCAGATGTGTCGGGAGGGTATATTGGCCAGGCCCTGAGCTGGGGACAACCAGGCTGGGCAACGACCGGATTGATGTCAGCCCAGGCCTCTTCAATGGATCAGGAGGCTAATCTGCCAGCAGTTTATGCCCCTCAGGGACAGGATGACTCAGTTTTTACGAAGGTGGATGTGGCCCCGGCCTTCAAAGGAGGCTTTGAAGCCCTTGCCAGCTTCATATCGCAGAACATCAAGTATCCTGAGGAGGCCAGAAAACAAGGGATCCAGGGTACCGTATTCGTCTCTTTCCTGGTCAGCGAAAAAGGCAAGGTGACCAACGGCAAGGTCCTGAGAGGAATTGGTAGTGGATGCGATGAGGAAGCCCTCCGCGTTGTGATGGCCATGCCCGACTGGAATCCCGGTAAAAACGGGGAAAAGCCCGTTAAGGTCAACATCACTCTTCCCATCAAATTCACACTTTCGGACAAGGACCAGAAAACAGATACTGGAGAGGATGTGAAGAAGGATACCCTGAAGGATAATGATCCTGAATGACGGCCTGATGTTCAGGTAAGTTCTTTTTTTTGAATTGATGAACTAAATCTTTAGTTCATTATCCGCAGTGGAAAAAACGATCTACCAGTTTGATCAGGTCTTCCTCGTGAGAGGTAAGCTGTTCCCTGATGTTTTTATCTTCAAAGCTTTTCAGCTGCAGGATCACACGGTCGATGAGGGTGGGAGAGAATACACCGTACTGTTCGTAAATGGTTCTCTGCCGTAACAGCTCCCCTGCTGAATCCCAGCAGGATGTGGGCAGTTGTGCCAGTTCCCGGAATTTATGGTCATTCTCTTTTTTGAATATGTCTACATCCACGTAGGTCCTTTGGGCCATGTCAAGCGCTGAGGGCATCTCAAGCCCGTGACGTGCCGCCACTGTGAGGCCTGCCAGCAGCAGGTAGATATCTGCCGAACCGTCGGGGCAACGGAACTCAACGGTCTGCTTATCCGAGAAATTGACCTCTTCTTCTTTTTCGAGCGGATTGGCGATACGTGCCATATTCACATTGTTGCGCCAGCCCAGCGGCACCCTGACCAGCACCGAACGGTTGCGGTCGCCCCAGCAGATGCTGGTAGGCGCTTCCTGGTGCGGGACAAGCCTGTAGTAGCTGGTTGGATTTATATTCCCGAAAGCAGTCAGGGAAGGAGAAAGATCCAGCATGCCGGCAATGAATTTTTTCGCAATGTCGCTGAGATGCCCATCTTTGACGAGCATATTCTCATTGCCTTTCATTAGTCGGTTATGGATGTGGAGGCCACTGCCTGCCTTGCCGACAGTGATCTTGGGCGCAAAGGTGACCGTGTATCCGTATTTCCGGGCCAGGGTGCGCAGGATCCATTTGGCCACCACCAACTGATCGGCGGCATCTTCGACCGGGACCGGATTGAATTCGATCTCATTCTGTTCGTAGATGAGCCCGCTCATGGTAAAATTTCCCACCTCCGAATGGCCGTACTTCATGATGCCACCCGACTGGGCGATGGCCAGCATGGCCTCTTTACGGAAATCACTGAACTTGGAGAATGGCTCCGCTTCGTGATAGCCGCGCTGGTCGCCTGCCTCGAACAGGTCGTCCTGGGCACTGATGACATAGTACTCCAGTTCACCCAGCGACTCCAGCCGGTACCCTGTCCTGTCCTGAAGCGTCTGATGGGCTTTGTGAAGGATTTGCTGGGGTGCATCGGCCCAGGGTTCGCCGTATTTGTTGAAGAACGAACACAGGATGTCAATGCTGGGGATATCGGAGAAAGGATTCAGAAAAGCGGTGCGGTAACGGGGTATCACATAAAGATCGCTGGAACCTGCCGGGATGTGGCTGAAAAGACTGCTGCCGTCCACCCGTTCTCCCATGGAGAGGATCTGATCCAGCTGTTCGGCGCTGGTGACGACAAAATTCAGCTCTTTCAGCCGCCCGTCGCCTCCTGCATACCTGAAATTGATCAGCTCAACCCCGTTCTCCTCGATGTACCGGATCAGGTCTGACTTGGTGAATTCTTCAGCTGGTTTGTCAAGGTACTGCACCAGCGGATTCGGGCTCAGCGAAAAATTATTTTCCATGACGTGCTAAGATTCAGACCCCTCCCCAACCCCTCCCGGATCCCCGTTTTCTCGGGGACCAAGGGGAGGGACATAGGGGAGGGGTAATTGGATTGCAAAGGTACTAATTCTTCTTACATTCTTATCCTGATCAAACTTTTTCACCGGATGATTGTTTGGCTTTTTATTTACCTTTGACAGGCAATTGAACAGGGTATGCACATCTCTACCGAGACCATTGTTTTTACATTATTCCTTGTCTTCATCATCGGAATACTTTTTTTCGACCTTAAAGTGGTCGGGAGGCATTCCCATGTGATCAGCTTCAGGGAAGCGCTTACCTGGACCATCGTATGGATAAGCCTTGCCGTTCTGTTCTACTTGTTCCTGCTCTTTTACGGGGATGTGATCCACGATTTAAGGAACCTCGACAACCTGGAGGTCCTGAAGGCCCATATTGCCAAATACAAGCATCCCATCCGGATCACGGATGATATGTCCATCGCACAGGCATTGGGTAAATACCGGAGCAACATGGCCCTGGAGTACATCACCGGGTATCTGATCGAATACTCGTTGTCGGTCGACAATGTCTTTGTCATGCTGATGATCTTCCTTTCCTTCGGGATCAATAAGAAGTACTACAAAAAGGTCCTGTTCTGGGGAATTCTGGGTGCGATCGTCATGCGGTTCATTTTCATTTTCGTGAGCGCTGCCCTCATTGCTAAATTCGCATGGATCCTTTACATTTTCGGAGGCTTCCTGGTCGCCACCGGCGTGGTGATGTTCATCAACCGGAACAAGGAGGAAAAGATCGATCCTCATCACCATCCGGTGGTCCGGTTCACTTCCCGGTATTTTTTGGTGTATCCCAGGCAGGTCGGTGAACGGTTTTTTATCCGTAAAGGAGGTCTTTTTTACCTGACACCCCTGTTCCTGGTGTTGCTGGTCATCGAATTCACCGATGTGATCTTTGCTGTTGATTCCGTGCCGGCCATTTTCGCCGTCACCAAAGATCCGTACATTGTCTTTTTTTCAAATATTTTCGCCATCCTGGGATTGCGGTCACTGTTCTTTCTGCTGATGAACTTCATGACACGTTTCCGGTATCTGAAGCACGGGCTTGCCTTCCTGCTGGTGTTCATCGGCCTCAAAATGCTGTTGCATCACCCCCTTGAAGAGATCGGATTCAAGACCATCCATTCGCTGATCATCATTGTGCTGATCCTTGGTACCAGCGTGGCCCTGTCGGTTTTTATCAAGAAAAAGGATGGCGCATCATCCTCCGGATCCGATGCAGCCTGATTCTGGCCTTCTGCGGTCAGCCATTTTTGCAGTCCATCACGTTAACTGTTTGACAAAATGATACATGATCTGACCGGTTCTATTCTAAAGATGGATGTGCTGAAGTATCTGTCACCGGAGGATACGTTGGCACTTGTTCCCTTATTGTACCGGGCGGTATTTCCATCCGGCCACCACATTTACTATGAGAACGATCCCGGTGGCAGTCTGTATTTCATCCTGAAGGGAGAAGTGGCCATTGAACTGTCGGGGCGTCAGATCCGGAAATACGGACCCGATGAGTCGTTTGGTGAGGTGGCCTTCATCGATGAGAGCATCCGGACCGGGTCGGCCAGGGCGCTGACGGATGTTGATCTGGCCATTTTGCATGGAAGCGATCTGTACGATCCCCTGATAGTGAGCCCCGTGATCGCCATGAACCTGCAGCGGGCCCTGGCGGCCAAGGTGGTAGGATACCTCCGTTCGACGCTGATGACCACCACACGGTACCTGCTCATGCAGGGCGAAGGCGACAGGCTTGAGTTCAAATCCACCCTCCGGATGAACCTTCATACAGGAAAGTTCGACAAGGAGATCGAGCATGCGGTGCTGAAAACCCTGGCCGCATTTCTGAACACCGAAGGCGGTACATTGCTGGTAGGAGTGGATGACAAAGCGACAGTCCTCGGGCTGGAAGCCGATCAGTTCCCGAACACTGACCGGATGATGCTCCACCTGACCAAACTGGTCAGCGACCGCATCAGCATGAACCACATGAGCTTCATCAGCTGCTATCCCGACAGCGTCGACCAGAAGGAGTTGCTGCGGATCGATGTCAGCCCGGCCGATACACCGGCATATCTTGAACACAACGGTGAAGAACGGTTCTATATAAGGACCGGACCGGGCACTGCCTTTCTGAAGACCAGTGAACTGTATGATTACCTCAGGAAACGGTTTTACCGCGTCATTCCCTGACCGATTGGAAATAGAGGCTGATCAGTTGCTGTGCAGCCTCGTACACATTGATCCCTGAATTGGTCAGCTGATCTTCAATGGCCCTCAGTTTTTCCCTGACAGCCCTGGAGTGATTGAAGTCATCAATCAGGTTCTCCCGGATGGTGTGGTAGAATGTCTGCCGGAGCTGATCCCTGCGTTTATCTTCAAAGAAACCGCTTGCCCGTGTAAATTCGACATATTCGGTGATCAGGTCCCAGGTGGAGCTGATGCCCGAGTGGTTCAGGGCCGAGCACAGTTCCACGCGCGGGATCCAGCCTGAGGTGGAAGCAGGGAAGAGGTGCAGCGCGTTTCTGTATTCGGAAGCCGCACGGTTTGCCCGGGCAAGGTTATCCCCGTCGGCTTTATTGATGATGATCGCGTCGGCCATTTCGATGATCCCCCGTTTTATTCCCTGGAGCTCATCACCCGCACCCGGGATCATCAGCAGCAGGAAGAAGTCGACCATGGAGTGGACCGCTGTTTCCGACTGGCCGACGCCGACGGTTTCCACGAAGATAATGTCGTAACCTGCGGCTTCGCAGAGGATGATCGTTTCGCGTGTTTTGCGTGCCACTCCTCCCAGGGAGCCACCCGAGGGCGAGGGCCGGATAAAGGCATTCGGATCCACGGATAGCTGCTCCATGCGTGTCTTATCACCGAGTATGCTGCCTTTCGACCTCTGGCTGCTGGGATCGATGGCCAGGATCGCCAGTTTGCGCCCCTGACCGGTCAGGTATTTGCCCATCGCTTCGATGAATGTACTTTTTCCAGCCCCCGGTACACCGGTTATACCTACTCGTATGGAATGACCTGAGTATTGCAGGCAGCCGTTGATGACCTCCCTTGCCAGTTTCTGGTGTTCGGGCAGTGAGCTTTCCACCAGGGTGATGGCTTTGCCGAGGACGGTGCGGTTATTGGCGCGTATTCCGCTGACATATTCCTGTGCATCCAGTTTCTGCGGCCTGACGGTTTTCAGTTTTGAAACAGCGTCGCCGCTCACCGGTGCAGGTTGGTCGACTCCTTGTCGGACATACAGGGTATTTTTGTCAGGTTTCTGTGTATCGGGCATGGTTGGGTCATCCGTTACAGGGCAAATATACGACATCTCGCTGCCATATTCTTTAGTGCAGAGTAAAAGCAGCTATTTAGTTACTTTCTTTTACTTTTTGCTCTTTGCTTTTTGCTCTTTGATATTTTCAGTATCTTTGCGGCCGTTTTCTCTCCGTAGCTCAGCTGGCAGAGCAGATGACTCTTAATCATCGGGTCGAAGGTTCGAATCCTTCCGGGGAGACCGGCAAAAACCAGCGCATACCCGCGCTGGTTTTTGATTTATGATGAACGATTAACCGATATTTGATATTTGATTTTCAGCAGGTTACATTATCTGATCCATTCATTGTCATACTTAACAAGATCCTTCGAATATCGCTACGTCGTTACATCGCCCCCATCGTAACATTTTTCCGCCGCGCCAGGAATGAGCCAGGATTTGAGGAAAATACCCACTTGAAAACTTATTGGGCAACATATCAAATCTATCCCCAGCTTCCTTTCAGGTGAAAGGAAGTTTGATCCCAAAAAAATCCATTATTTTCTGTCTTTTTCAATAAATAACCGTTTTGATCCCCTATAAGGAGAATTTTTCTTGCTTTTCATTGCTGCGAGATTTTAGGGCCAGTCATTATTTTGTTTTCCTGATGTTTCTCCTTATATTTATCGGTTGTTAATCCATCTTCGGCTGAAGATTTAAAGCATATTGATCCTTTAAGATAAAAAGAATTAATAACTCATATTAGATAATATTAAAACAAAAACCATATGAGACTATTTGGGCCTCCTGATATTGAATACATGAAAAGAAAAGGGAATATAAAAGGCCTTTTAAAAGCATTGGGATATAAGAAAAATAGGGTTATTGGAGATAATGCAGAGAAAGCGTTAATTGCCACTAAGCCCCCATTAGAATTACTAATATCTGCATTACTCGATGCAAGTGGTGACACGAGAAATAGAATTATTAGTATACTTGGTGAACTTGGGGATGCAAGGGTTGTTAATCTGCTCATTAGAGAAATGCATTCTGATGTTCATCGATTTGCTGCCATGTCTGCCCTTAGAAAAATAAATGATCCAGATGCTGTTGAGCCTTTAATAAAAGCTCTTCAAGATGAAAATAGAGCTATACGTGAATTTTCTGCTGAAGTGCTTGGCAATATTAAAGACCCGCGTGCTGTTGAGCCTTTAATAAATGCTCTTAAAGATAAGGATGTAAATGTAAAATTAACTTCTAATAGAGCACTTTTAAAAATAAATGATATAAAAGCTGTTGAACCTTTAATAAAAGCTCTTAAAGATAACAACCGTTATGTACGTGAGTCGTCTGCTGAAGCCCTTGGCAATATTAAAGATCCTCGTGCTGTTGGGCCTCTAATCAATTCTCTTACAGACAAAGATGATACCGTACGCTGGAGATCCGTTGGTGCGCTTGGTACTATTGGAGACCCCCGTGCTGTTGAGCCTTTAATAAATGCTCTTAAAGATAACGATGAATCCTTACGCCAAAGTTCTGCATTTGCGCTTGGTAATATTAAAGATCCCCGTGCAATAGAACCATTAGCGATGGCTCTAAAAGATCCTTCTAAAAATGTGCAATCAGCGGCAGCTTTTGCACTAAGCGAATTTAAAGATCCACGAGCTATTGAGCCTTTAATTGATGTACTTATTGATAGAAGTAAGAAAGAATATGAGCGCAAACATTCTGCTCAAGCACTGGGTAAAATTAAAGATCCCCGAGCTATTAAGGCTCTCATTAATGAGATTAAATATTGTAACGTGTTGTGCGGTTTGAAATGTTGAAAAAAATGTTGATAAATTAAACGAAAAAAGTCATGCATATTACTGATAATCAGTATCTTAGATGTATAATGTTCCACCAAAACACATCTATTATGCATG
>JAKLFC010000019.1 GCA_022711405.1 Bacteroidota bacterium | reverse complement strand
TGAACAAGTGCAGAGGAATCATACAGGTCTTTTTCAATGAGTTGCCCGAGCTCATTATAAATCATTGCGGTCTTCGCAAACCGTGTCTGACCGTCAACCCGGATAGAGTCCCTGATTCGTCGCCTGGCATGGTCATATTCAAAATACCCGGTCACGGATATGGGCGGCCGCTGGTAATTAATGGATTCACCGTAATTGTGTGCGTGTTTTTGCTTGATGATATCGCCGGCAAAACTGTATTGTGTGGTAATGGTATCATGGCTTCCCAGGTGATTATTGAATTGCTGCTGGATGATGCGTAGTCTGGAGTCGTAAAAATTCACGTTGATCAGCCAGGGATCACCCGGTCCGCCATCATTCAATGTTTTTGTCTTGGTTCCTGTCATCAGACCGCGGGCGTCCTGGTACCATGCCTGATCATCAAAACCGGCGATCGGCTGATAGACATAATCAGGTTCCCCGCCCTGGTCATCGTCAAAATTATAATCATCGTAATAATATACCTTAAGGATTTTGGATGTTTCCACAGGCGGGAACGCAGTGGCCGTATATCCGTGCTGCTCAGCAAAGTTATCAGGACTGCGGGATTCATATAAGCTATAACCGGAACCTGCAATAAGACTATCGGCAAATTGCTGCATGTCCTCACGGTTGAAACCGAAGGGATCATTATAGGTTCCCTCCAGGACAGGTCTGCTGTGCACGTCATATTTTGTAAACAGCCAGTCTCCGGTTTGTCTCAGGTTGCCGCCCTGGGTGAGGATCACCCGGTCTAAACGGTCGTAGATGTAACAGACAGGAGAAGACATGCCGGGGATCCGTTTTTCGATCAGCCGCTGCCGGTGATCGTAGGTGTATGCATAACACCACTTTTTTACGAAATCGCCTGTACAGGTGAAGGAGCCTGTGATCAGCTTGCTTCCTTCCGGGGAGATGACCAGTGCCAGGTTGCCAAAGGAATCATAAATGTAACAGGTTCTGATCTGTGTGCCCGACAGCTCGGATTCCTGAACAAGGATCCTGCCCTGTTTATCCTTGTAGGTTCTGGCGGGATTTTGGTTTTCATCCAGGGTTTCGGTGACATATAAACTTTGTGCCGGGTAGCAGGTCGTGGTAAAATACTGATGGGTTCCTGCATTATACTGAAACAGGGGAATGTCATTGGCGGCATTGGTCAAATAGCTGAACTGCTGCGGATGCGCATCCAGCTGCCAGGATTCCCCGGGGAATCCCTGTTTCATGACGCGGTTCAGGGGGGATTCATCGAAGGTGGTTTCACCAAAAGGTATATCGTGAGGAACAGTGGGATCCCAGGAAGAAGCGGAATAAAAGTCAAGGGTGAGGTCATAGGCATCGGATGAATAATTGCCGTCAAACGCATAGGAAAAAGGCAGATAGCTGAATTTCTGCCGCCCCGCTTCGTCATACTCAAAATGCTGGATGATGTCATTTCGGTTGGGAGACTGATGATAGGCGTTGGTCTGAATGAGCCGGCCCAAACCGTCGAAATACTGGATGGTCTCTAATTTTTCTCCATCCTGAAGAGAACCGATATTAGAAGTGTCATCTTCTTTTATAAGCAGCTCGGTCTGTTTGATGTAATTATAATCTGGACTCTGACCTAAAGTCGAAATAAAACAAAGCATCAGCAGGGCGCAAAACGAGAACCTGGCTATCTGGCTGATCTGGGTCGCACTATGATTGGTTTTCATCAGCTTGTATCTTTCAGGATTCATTCGTTTAATGAAGGCACATAAGTTTGATGACCTTGATCACGGAGATTGTCTCCCCTGATGCGTAAAACCTGCAATAATAGTTGCCGGTATGTAATTCTTTTCCATTAAAATCCAGGACATGGTTTCCTGCCGATTGATTGGCGAAATCGTACTTTCTGATTATATTCCCTTTCATATCCAGTATTTCGATGTGCACATTGCCAGCCTGAGGCAACGAATAAATGATCTGAGTGATTTCACCGAAAGGATTAGGGTAGGAATAAAGGGTGAAATCATCATTAACGGTCGGATACATATCCGAAGCCGGAAAAACAATAGTATCTGCTTCATTTCGCTTAAGTTCGCTGACACTATCCTGTTCAGGCGCCAGTTTAACGATAAATAAATCTTCCTGACCTCTGGAATTAAGTGTAAATTGATCCAACACAATTTTGTCATGAAATGTTCCGCAGAAATAAATCTCATCAGGCTGAGTCATGACGGCTGAAAGGATTATTGGATTAAAGTCAGTTGATGTTTCAAGGATATCGGCTATATTTCCCAGCATCTCATAACTGGCAAGTGTAACACTTTTGTTTCCCCCCAGAATTTTCAGGTCAGAGGTCATCGCTATCTTCTGTCCAACCGGTATCCAGGCATCGAAAACAAAATCATTATTAATATCACCATGTTTTGTAAAACTTTGTAAAATACCATTCTTATTGAATTTCAGATGAAAGATATCATCACCGCCATCGGCGCTCAGGATTGTCTTATTTTCATGACGCAGATTTTCCTTAAATTCACCGGTCATGATCATTTTATCATTACCACCCAGGGTAAGGCACTTCGCGTTATCATCAAGGATACTTCCGGCTGATTTGAACCAAAGCAGATCACCAAGGGGGTTGTATCTGGCAATAAAGACATCTTTCCCCCCAAGTGAATTGACAGCATTTTGTGTACTGTCCGGAATTACGGTACCACTGAAGGTTCCGATGACATAGCATGAGTTATTATTATCCATCAGCACATCTTTCACCTGGCTGATTTCCGGACCAGGGATCAGCTCTATCCATAAGAGTGCACCCCAGGGACTCCATTTCGCAAGAAATCCATCATATTCACCCTGAGATTGGGAAATACCGGTGTTTTGCAAAGGGAACTCCAGCGTGTTGGCAAAGAATCCTCCACAGATCAGATTTCCATAAGTGTCACAAATTATGGTCACGCAGTGCTCGCTGTCCAGTCCAGATATTTGCCGCAACCACAACAGATTGCCCAGTGAATCATATTTCGTTATAAAACTGTCAATATAATCTTTGGCTTTAAGAAAGGTGGTCCCGAAATGGATCGTATCCTCAAAGATGCCGGACAGGAAAACTTCCCCATTTGCATTCACCGTGATATCAGAAGGTGCATCCGTTCCTATGCCGCCCAGGTGTTTCCTCCATAAAAGCTGCCCGTCCTTATTGATTTTACCAAATACAATATCCTCATAACCCAGGCTGGTGATCGTATCGGTTGTTTGATTGATGCAGGCAGTATTTTCTATGGTTCCCGCAAAATAGATGTTCCCGGTAAGATCGGCCATGAGTTTCATTCCCCGGTCATCTCCCTGGCCTCCAACCTGAAATGACCATTGGGGCGATAATACCTGGGCGTGGGATTGGAATGATTCGATGACGCCCAGCAGGAGAATGACTGAAAATAGACAGTATTTCATCGGTTTGGTTATCTTGCGTAGTTATAATCAAAATGTTTCAATATATATGAATTGTGATCCCTGATATTGGAGTGTCGCCCGAAGGCATCGTAATCATAGGTAGTCTTGATACCATAGGGTGTCGTTTCGGAGATCATTCCAATTAAGGGTGAGTAGGTATACGAATGGATGTATGCATCCTTCAATTCATCATGATTCCGGAGAGCCTGGAATATTGTCTCTAACTCTTCACTGGTTTTTGTCTGAAGTTGCTCATATGAAATCGCCAGAGAATCTAATAATACTCCCTCAACCTGATCATATGTAGCATTTTCGATTTTAGCGATGGGGTAAGAGTAGTTATAGCCCCATAGGATGGTCACGTTAATATCATTTTCCTTATGATATTGCAGAATATTTGAGTAATTATCATACTCATCGACGGTCACGAGAGGAGTTGGTGAATAATGTTGGTCCCATTGCCCTATGGCAAAATCCTGAGGATCACCCTGATCTGGAGGAAAAATCCCTGGTTCCTGGAAATTGGATAACGTAAAGGACGATTTAGGTATAGGATCGGATGTTTCAAGCTGATAAGTACTATTTAACAAAATATGATTGTCAAAATCCCGGTAAGTTCTTATATTCCCATGGAGCACTTTAATATTCTCTCCATTCGTGTCGGATTCATATTGAATGGTTTCGATAGGGGTATTTATCATGTGTTTCTCTTTCATCATACCTATCGGATCCCCTGGTTGTCCTTCAATGTTGGCATAATCATCTGGAAATAGGGTGAGCGTGTATTCTCTTTTATTTTCACTGGTTGTTGTATACGTCCGGGAGATCTGGGCGTGGGAGGAATTATCGTAAAAATACTGATTCGTGGTTGAAAGATAATTGATCCCATCCGGATCATAATCCCTTACCTCGCTTGTTTCAAGGTATTGCCATTTGGAAAGTACCTTATATTCATTGACCACATATTGGTTCATATCCCAGTAATAATCAAGAGTACAATTTACTGCAGAGTCATGGCAGGGGTGGTAAGCATCTTCCATATTTCCTCCAAGACACCATGTTCCAAAAAAGCCAATTATCCAATGATGATTATGATTTGAGCTACAGTAGCTGTATAACGGCATATTAACCAATTCATCAGTACAGATTGTGGAATAACCTCCTTGACAAGGAACATCATATTTCTTATTTATTATATAACCAACAATTTCTTTGCTGTTCCTTGCCTCCGTTTTATAAGTATTAATCTCGTCTTTAGTGAGTATCAATGAGTTATCCTCTGCTTTTCGAAAAGTCTTTTTCTCCAACAGGTTTCCAGCATTCCAGCTGCCATTGGTTTTTGTACCACCCATGATCGTTTGCTGTCCCCATATGGGATTACCATAGCTATCATAAGATGTCTGGAATTTATATTCTTCTCCACCGTATTCGAAGTTCTCGCCAAATGATTTCGTCACATACTGATAAAAAATATGATTGCCATTTGCATTATAGAGCGTGTTTACACTGCTTGAATGAAGGGTCACATAGTCACAGGTAATAAATTCACAGGGAAATTCACATGGTTTAGTAGTTGAATAAGTCGAATAAGGAATTATTTTTCCGTTTAGTAATGCTGATGAATTGTTTGTGTCATCCTTTGGACCATAGTAATAATGGATAATCTCATTCCGGTCAGTGACATGATCTGTCAGAATGGTCGTTTTGATTCTCTGACCGCCTATTTCTATAAGTGCATTTTGAATTTCAGAGCTGCCATAATAGGTTATTTTCCCGCTGACTTCTACACACATCGAAAAAGACGTAACAGTTAATATATAATCGGTATTTTTTAGGAGAATCACTTCCTTATCGAATGCTGGATCATTTATAGTGACTTCTTCATCAATTATGTGCAAGTTGTATCCAGCTTTTTTCAGGGTGATTCTGCCTTTATACTGATTTAGTTCGGGCGGATTACATTCCGGCGTGTCTTGAAATGTCAGTGCTCCGTGCAGATTGCATTTTTGAGTAAATGGCACATTGAAAGTATCAACTTTTGAATCGGGCTGAGTACGTCCACTGCCCAAAACGTTAAGTAATATGTATTGTGATTGATCCAAAATAGTATCTTCTGAAATAATGGTATTCGGTTCGTACTCAAGAATCGTATATCCACCGGTTGGGTATATAATTTTATTCAATAAGCCTTTCCCCGAAAAAATACCATGGGGCTCCCTGTCATTATCGATATCATGACCTTGAAAAATGCCTTCCCAATCCTCACCAGGATCAGGGATAAAGGCACTATTATCGACTCCATTAAAATACCCCCAGTGATCCTGTGCAAAAGAAAGTCGTGGTGGTAAATCATTCCGTTGGATGTATTCAAATCCATATGTCTGGATTACGGGGCTTGAATCACCAGATATCTGGATACTATCAAGAAACATTCTATGCTTAAGTGTCTGGTCATCGTCATGAAATGTGTTTAAATATTGATTGTGCATTGTAAAATAATAGGAAAAATCGAATCTTTTGTACACGTTTCCGTCTGGATCCAGAACGATTAAACTGTCAAGTTTATAGTCATCCAAATCTTGTCTGTTATAAGAAGGATAAAAAATGATCTTTTGACCATCACTGGCCTCAATCGAAGTCAGATGCCATGTTGTAGCTGCCAAAATCTGATGGCATAACGTTGTAGGATTATTAGGTGCTTCGCACTGATTAGGACCACATGTGTTGGGATATAGCAATTCTGTGACCGTCTCTGATATTCCTGAATAATAAGTAAAATATTTGCTGTCATATGTGAACTCAATGATGTCCCCACCGGGATGGATTATTTTATACAAATACCAGGAGGTTCTTTTAGGTTGGTCGTAGGTTCTTGAGCAAGAGTACCCAGTATTGTAGATTTTAGATGTTTCAATGAATGGATCACCAAATAAATACTGTATACCATCGGTAGTGGTAATTGTAAAAGAATCCAATTCTCCCTGGTTGTAATTAAATTCGACTTTCAGATCCTGAAAAGGAATTAATGCAATATCCCATTCATTTTGATCATTCACATACATAACAAAGCTTCCGCTATGTCCCGCAAAATTGAATGAGAAAAGGTCAGGTTCTGTATCCAGCATGTCATACCATATGTTGTGAAGGAAATCCCATGTTTCGTAGCAGTCTTCTTCAATATTTACCGGCACTGGAAATGTTGTTTTTTCATCTTCCTGCCCCCTAATTATTCTTGTAATCACTCCTCCTGCGTTCAACGACCATCCCAGACCTACCCAGGAAGCTACCTGGTCCACTTTAATCCCATTACTGCTGTAGTATAATGAAACCGGGATGGAGAGTTGTCTGGAGGTCATTGTATATAAAGGAATTGATATTTGCGGAGTACCTGTAAACATTCCTACCGGTATTTGACCATATCGTCCCAGCTCTGCAGCTGTCGGTGACGGAAGAATGACATTAGGCACATAATCGTGTCGCGCAATAGGGTCCTGATCAGCATATGCAAAAAGGCAGGATAGTAAGGCTAATGTTACGATAAAAATTCTCATTTTTATTGAGTTATCGGGATTTTAATACAACAAATTTCATTACATATTTGGGTTAAACTGATAGCCAATTAGATATTCATTATTTGAGTGATATTATTTCAATTGTCTAGAACGAATAAAAGCGTACTACATCTTGAGCTGACTATTTGTAAGATATTATGTTCTATGGTTCATATCACAGCACATAAAATTAACAATAAATCTGAAAATGATTTGATTGTCAGATGTATATTTTTGACATTAGTGAGTTATTTTATGAAGTGAGTCATTTTTAGCATAAAATGCCATGGTTATTTTATGAAGCTATGAGCACTTCTTGACGCAACTTCTTTTAATGCGAAACTCCTGGATTATTCCTGTTGAGACATAATATTGCTTATACAAATCCTTATGAATACAAAAGCTTAAGCTGTTTATAGAATTTGCAAGATAAATCGAAGTAAATTTCAATCCCAAGGAAAAAATTAATCCTTAAAGAATTCCAAGAAATTGAAATCTTGATATTCCATCTTCAAAATGACTTAGTAATCCATCAAATTGTCGATTAGCCTGTTGGATTCATTCCAGGAGTGATTATTTGTCGCGACGGGAAAATTAGTAAACATGACGATGAAGGAATCTGAGGAGCATATTATTTTTTTCGTTACATATAACACGCAAAATTGATATAGGAAATTACCGTTTCCATTCAGGGCGGCGCGGGGCATAGCATGATAAAAAAGGACTTGCAGTCCTTTTAATCCCGCGGAAGCGGCTAAATTCGAGGAATTTAGCCGCTTATTTTTTGGAATACCGGATCCGAAATCCCGCCGACTTCTTTTTCTAAGTAGAAAACGAAGCAAAAAGAGCCTTTACCCTAAGTTCTTACCCGTTGCTATGCGCTGATTATCCGCTTATTATAAACAGCCCTAAGTAATTTCCTGTCCATCAGGTTTTCCCTTGTCGCAGCCCTAGGCCCGACTTTTCGCTGCTTGTTACTCATAAAATCCTGCAAAGTTACTTCGCAGTCTAAAATTTCGTCAAGGACGGGGAGAGGACCTCAGAACATATGAACATACAAAGGGGAAGGCGAGGTGAAAGTAGAAGGCGATAGTTGAACTAAAGGAAGAATTCAGATTTCTGCAATCTAATCGCAAATCTCCTTCGACCTCCAATTCTCCCTCGCCTTCGTATGTTCGAATGTTGGATATTCATTGTATTCCCGCCCGTTGGGTCTGTTCATTTTCTCATGCTTCGAAACCTGACCCATCTCCTTGACCTAATGTTATCCTGCTCGTGATTGTTCCGGCTGAATTTTTTTTAACCAGCAGCTCTCACCGGCTGCACAATACGTTTAGCCATGAACACACAACCCTTATTCAAAACTTTTGTGCGCGAGCTTCGCATGAACTACGGAGTAGTTTCCTACACCAACTGCAACAAGGTCTCCTCCAGCCTGGATGCCAGCAACATCCTGCGTGATGTCTGGGGCTCTGACCTCTCTCACCGTGAAGCCTTTTACATCCTTTGCCTGAACCGCGCCAACAAGGTCATCGGTTACGCACTGATCTCTCTGGGTGGCGTTTCCGGTACGGTGGCGGATCCCAAGGTGATCTTCTCTACCGCCCTGCTTGCCAATGCCAGCTCGATCATCTTGGCACATAACCATCCATCCGGCAATACAGAACCCTCTGCCGCGGATCAGTCCCTGACCAAGAAGATGATCCAGGCGGGTAATGTCCTGGATATCCAGGTGCTGGATCACTTGATCCTCACTCCGGATACCTACCTGTCCTTCGCGGATGAAAACCTGATGGCATAAAAAAGGGGAGCAGGAAGCTCCCTTTTTTTATTCGTAATATAATAATTATTAATTCTTTGAATAATCCAGTGAAAGTGTAGCAGTAAATCCGGTGAAAAGTGTACCACCCCATTGAAGACGGACATGCATTTCAAAATTAGTTTTTCTTGTTCTTAAAAAAACTCAAAAAAATGTATTACTTTTTCTTGTTTTCTGGATTAATAATAAATCATAGTTATTGTAATTAATTATTAAGTATACTTTCTTTGGAAAAACTGGTTTCTAATAGATTTATTTTTTTATTTATCGATAACGCATTATTGTTCCATTCGAATTCGAAAAGAATTCGGCCTCCATAAAGCGATAAATATCATTTTGAACTTTTTGTAAAATAATAACTAACAGAAAAACATTCAGTCATGAAAAATCTAGTTTACCATCTTATGTTATTAATTTTAACAACCACTCTTATTGCTTCTTGCAACAAAAATGATAATATTACTAATAATCTTTCTATCAATAATGAAGGAAATATTGATAAACTTAATGCATTCCTGCCCTCTGATGATGCCCATGATAGATATAATCTAATAATAAGTTTTAGAGAACAATACAAAACTTACCAAAGTGATCTAAAATCAGATATTGTTTTTGAAGATAAATCGGCCGCGCTA
This sequence comes from Bacteroidota bacterium, assembly GCA_022711405.1. Taxonomy (GTDB): domain Bacteria; phylum Bacteroidota; class Bacteroidia; order Bacteroidales; family JAGONC01; genus JAGONC01. The sequence goes on along the minus strand of JAKLFC010000019.1, from coordinate 63,757 downwards.
GCCAGATATGAGATGGAAACATCTTTATTAAATGACGAAGAAATATGCTTTCTCAAGGATTCAACAGTAGTCTACTGCTGTGACAAAAAATCGGGTTTTACATTATCCATAGTTGATTTTGATGGTGAGGGCAATCCGATTATTTCTGGAACTGAAATGATGCAAAAATATCAGGATCTTGAGAATGAGATGAATAATCTGAATATGGCCGATAGTCTTGTTATATCCATTCAGATTCAGATCGTCGGTTTTGATGAAAACATGACAGAATTCAGCGTAGATTACACCCTTGGTACCTGGGGTGAGTTTATGGGTTGCTGGACAATGGTTATAAATCCATGGGAAGATCCAATTGATTTTGAAAATGGAACTTCGTTAAGTTCATGTGAAGACCAAAATCCAAATGCTTGTTCAGCAATGACTGTAAAACTTAATCCTCATAATCCCGTACTTTGGTGTGACTGTAATAGCGGATTTCCTTTTGTTGAATTTGTGAATCCATGGTATTCCGTTGGATGGAATACTAGTTTTGTATATCAAAACATTTTTTGGGCTAATACTAGTTGTGAATATTTAAATACTAATGAATTGAATAATTATTTGCATGCTTATAAGGAAGTCTTGGATGATATTCGACATACTGGGCAATATGATAATCGATATACATATAAATGTACCATACATAATTTGCCGGTACCATATATTGAGTTTGATGACTGCATTTGGTGGGGTGCTGGAGGTATTTATGTTTGCAATTATCATTACATGGTATGTGTCGATGTTAGAATAACTTGCATACCCCTGTCAACTGAATAAATTTTAGGAACAGGTTGTTATTGTTTCTTTCTACTATTAAAGAAATCATGTTCCGATTAGCTGGGCTGTTAAAATTCGTATTCTTGTTCATCCCTTGGGGATTATATTCCCAGACTTTCGTATCGACTATAGGTACTTCTTTGGATGATATTGCAGATTCTCCCTATGAATTACCGACTGGTGATTATTTACTACATATTTACAGAGGTGAATATTATCCAAACCAAATGCATTCTTATTATTCCGATATCATTTTTAAATTGGATTCCTTTGGAAACTGTATTGATTCCGTTTTATTGGATGAGTCAAGATTCTACTATATTGCCAGTTTAAATTTGTTTCAATACCAACAAAATACGTTCTTTTGGTCAACGATTACCGATAAAACCAATGTTGGTCATCCCGGTTTAATGTACGGATTTATATCCGATGATCTGGAAGTGTTCCAACCAACAGTGATCTTCGATGCAGACACCGGTTGGGCATTTTATAGTTGTATTGTGAACCGTCAGGATAACCTGGTCTTTATTGGCACGGAAGGCGCTCTTAGTGGCAGTGAATCCCATAATGTCGTTTGGGAATTAAATCCAGTTAACGGTATCATAAAACGGGGAACGATCGAAAGGAACTATTACACAAAAATTGTCGAACTTCCTGCAATCCAGGGTTATCACCTGGGGGGATTTGATACGATTTGCCAAATAAATTATGATCTGGAATACGAAGGGATCGTATTTGCAAGGCCAATGGATGATACATTGATATTTTATACCGACACACAGAGTCTGACCGATAGCACATATGCCAGATGTGCAGTGGGTTTTGAGTTCCCAGCTATTATAGAGGATTTTGGTGTTGGCATATTTAATCAAATGGGTCAAAGGATAGCTGGTGGGACATTTGGTAAATCAGACACATCGGATTGGTCCTACCGTCTTGACTGTCATTCACAAGATACTATATTTTTGGCCGGTACATCAAATTATCCTGACTATGAATTTGAGCAGATTGACAGCTGGTTTGGCGTCTATAATATAAATCGATTTTGTGATTTAAACTGGTCTTTTTATTTTGGTAAATTCGGATTGTATGTTCTTTCTGATGTTCTTGCCACAAGCGATGGTGGCTGTCTTATTACCGGTACCTGCTGGGATTGGCGCAATAATCCTAACCAGGAAAGGGATGCCATAATCGTGAAAGTTAATGACCAGGGTTTAATAGTAAATATTGATGAAAACGATAAACCTGTTGTATTCTCATTTCTTATTTATCCAAATCCAGGAAGCCAAAAGCTTTATCTTGAATGCGGACTATCGGATGGCATATTTGAAATGTACGATCATTGTGGACGAAATGTCGTTTCTAAACATTTTTCGATGGGATATTTGGTGCTTAATACTTCAAAACTAGCGAATGGTTTGTATTATTATCGAATTATTTCTGGTAAAAAGGCTTATTATTCGGGAAAGTGGATTAAAAAATAATCAGATAAATTCAATTGAAGGTCATAAAGTGCAATAAGTTAGCCTTCTTTTTAATTCCGTTGATTTCTGACTCTTACTTTTTTTGTTCATCATTCAAAATTTCTACGCAAAGTTACTTCGCCGTCGAAAAATCCGTAAAGGATAACACATAGACGGTTTTCTCCCCTGATTCCTGTTACCGTCCTGGTTACCCGTTGGGTTTCGTCATTTTCTGCGAAAGCTGACCGATCTCCTTGACCTATTGTTCGGCCGGCTCGTGTGTGTTTTACAGCGTCAAATTTTTTATTGTTTCACTTTCAAAAATTTAAAGCCATGACACACATTGCCTTAACATCAGATCGCACGACAGATGCCACCACACTGTACAATCCTTATTATCTGTCATTCCAGCCGTATGAAAAGCTCTGCGAGCTTGCCGACTGCACCTTTTCAGAAGCAATGAGCTATGGTCTTACACGCCAGATGCTAATTGACCTTCTCTCCGAATAACTCCCAGGGGCTGCCGGATGACCGGCAGCCCCTTTTTTTATGCTCATGCTTCACTCCCCGAAGAAAAATGAAGGCTATCCTTTTTGCCAATCCATTTAAAAGCATATCAGTACAAATAAATGCATTCAATGCAGTTTTTACCCTACACACATTTATACTTGTTCACCGCAGGTTGGGCTACTTTTTATTCAAATAAAAACTCCGCGAAGTTACTTCGCAGTCTAAAAATCCGTCAAGGACGGGGAGAGGATCTCAGAACATACGAACATTCGAAGTTGAAGTAGAACTGAAAGGCGAGGGAGAATTGCGATTGGATCGCAGATCTTAGAATTCTTCCTTCAATTCAAAAATCGACTTCTACTTTAACATCGCCTTCACCTTCGTATGTTCGTATGTTGGATATTTAATTGTATATCCGCCCGTAGGGTCTCGTCATTTTCTAAAGAAAGCTGACCGATCTCCTTGACCTATTGTTATCCTGCTCGTGGAGCTTACTGGCGTAATTTTTTTTAATAACCAGTAGCCCTTACACGGCTGCACAAAACCAATTGCCATGAATGCAACAGAAAACACCACTGCCATCGCAGCTCAAAGAGCATCATTGAAAGTCTTAACCCAGAGCTTAAGACCGAAAATCACCGCTGGTGAATTCAAAACCGTCAATGACGCCCTGCTGGCGAGCTATGCCACAGCAAAGCACACCATCTTCAACACCTATGAAGGCTGGGTCAAGGCCGGAAAGGTCGTTAAGAAGAACTCCAGACCTTTCCTCATCTGGGGTCGCCCGGTTGAGCGGACGGACGAATACGGAAAGTCCTATACCTATTTTCCGGTACGCTACCTGTACTCCAATGCCCAGGTAGTGGATCAGGCCAAGTCCTGATCAGCTGGCCACTTCGCGGTGCGGCCATAACGGCCGCACCTTTTTTTTGTTCACAAATATTTAAGTATGTCCTTTTCTTTGTCATGATACAAAGAAAAGGACTAAAAGAAAAATCTAGACTGGACTTCTCGGCGACCCACATACGGCTCAATGGCTAAATGAAAATAACTCGCCCCTCCTTTCAGTCGGGGCTCAAACAGATTTTCATTTGCTTCGCACGCCATTTTCGCCGTGTGGGTGCCCCGCCTGAGAAGTCCTAGGTCGTTTATAAATACAACTGAATAATTCGCTCTGCATAATTATCAGTTATGGCGGAGCAACCTAGGGAAGCGGACTGAGGCCTCCCGCTACTCGCGGGATAAACTGCGGGCCGAGGGAGCTTTCCAGTTGCGAAGTCATAACGCGGCCATACGGCCGGGGAGCAAAAAGTACCGGAAAGTGGTACCGATCGCAAAAAATTACTTTCTTTAAATCAAAGTTTAGTATAAAATCAGTCTTGAGATTTCAATAAAAACCTTAAACCATATTTAAACCGCAGGTAAACTGCATATGTTTTTCGAAAATAAAAAACCCTGAAATCTTTGGTATTTCAGGGTTTCGGGTTGTGGGGCGTGACAGGATCGAACTGTCGACCTCATGCCTGTCAAGCATGCGCTCTAAACCAGCTGAGCTAACGTCCCATTATTTAGATTTTATCCGCTCGTCATCCTGAGAAAACTCAGGACAGCTGAGCTAACGTCCCGTTCACAGTCAGCAGTCAACAGTCAGCAGTCATATGCAGCTCCCGAGTGTTATGCTGAACAGGCTGCAAAATTAGGGGATTATTTTAAGATATGCAACAAATATTACCTGTCACACGCACGCGAAAACAATTTGAATGTGAAGGCCACTTTTAAAATATTTGTATTATTGTAAGTCAATTCACCAATGTACCACTTCTAAAACACAAACTATGAAACGCAACATCATCTTATTAACGGCAAGCCTGATAATGATTTCAATGTATTTTTACTCCTGTGATCTCCTTGACGTGGAAAAGGAGTTCTGGCTCGAACATACATTCATCGTACAGGGCAACAACGCTAGCTTCGACGAAGACTACCTGCTGGATGCAGCAGCAGAATCGGATGTCATCGAGGAATATGCCGACCTGATCAAATCCATCGAAATCCTGGAAGTGACCTATGAGGTCACATACCAAAACGGCACTGCGACACAGCAGATCAATACAGCTACCCTGACCGTGTCTGACGCCTCCGGCGGCGGACCGGTTACCATCGGGACGGTGACCAACCAGAACCTGGCGTCACTTGTCGGAAATGTCCAGAACCTTGCCTTCAACCAGGCAGGTGTCGATCGGGCAGCGGATCTTATCAAAAATCCTCCTCATTCTTTCCTGCTCAACCTGGCAGGCAGCGCCAACGAAACACCCCTGGATTTCGGGGTCAAATTCAGGTTTAAGGTGAAAATGGTGGCGAATCCAACCTAAAATCAAATTTCAAATTTCAAAAAGCAAAGAGCAAAAGTATTGTTGATTTTTGATCTTTGATTTTTGATTTTTGATCTTTGATCTTTATACAGGGTAACGTTTGAGGGGGATGGGGGATTAATGGATAGGAAATGAATTGTTTTCTGTCCATTTTTCATGATGAGATCAACACTGGCGATTTATGTTGCGGGAATTTTATTTCTAACAACCACTGTGCATTCCCCCGCACAAAGAGGGATAAGGATCGGGGAAAGAACGACCGGGGGAGCACCTTTGTTTGAAGGTTTTGCGGACCGGGAAAGGGACACATCGGGCATACGGATCGTGTTCTATAACCTGGAAAACCTTTATGATCCGCACAATGACTCCCTGACCAATGACGAAGAGTTCACACCGGAAGGTGCAAAACACTGGAATTATACCCGTTATATCACTAAACTGCAGTACCTTGGTAAAACCCTGCTGGCTGCAGGCGGATGGGAACCTGCTGAAATCATTGGCGTATGCGAAGTGGAGAACAGGAATGTACTCCTCAAACTTATTTATGACACGCCTTTATCAGCCGGCGGGTACCGGATCATCCACCATGAATCTCCGGATCCCCGCGGGGTGGATGTTGCTCTGCTGTACAGGCCTGCCAGGGTCATACCGCTTTTTGAGAGGGTCATACCCGTCATTTTTGCACCGGATACCATCGCCCATACAAGGGATATCCTGTATGCAAAGCTACTGGTCATTGGAAATGACACCATTCATGTGTTCGTGAATCACTGGCCTTCCCGGTTTGGCGGTTATATGCAGACTGTCGAAAAACGTGCACAAGCAGCCGTTACCCTGAAAAGGACCGTTGACTCGATCCTGCGTTCAGATCCCCTGGCCAATATCGTGATCATGGGCGATCTGAATGATGATCCGGGAGATGAAAGCATTTCAGGGATATTGCTGGAGGGAGACGGGAAGCAGGAGGCGGGATTGGTCAATCTAATGACCGCGAAAACGATCAGCGGCTATACCGGAACGCTCAAGCATGGGGAAACGTGGCACACGTTCGACCAGTTCATCGTCTCAACATCCCTTGTAAAGGGATTGTCACACCTGTGCCTGGATCCTGCACAGCCGCTCATCTTCCATGCGCCCTTTCTGCTGACCGACGATCCCGGGCGATTCGGAAACAAACTGAACAGGACGTACCTGGGTCCCCGCTACCTGGGCGGATTCAGCGATCACCTGCCCATATACCTGGATATCAATGTGAGATGACCACAAACATAAGTTGATTAAAATAACCGGTCATTCAAAGGGATGATCTTGCCAGATAAGACCTTTTATCGTATCTTTGTCCCAAAAGCATCCCCCGTGAAGATATTCCATTACCTGGTATTTTTTAGCATTGCACTGGCGCTGCTTTTTGCGGCCTGCAAGGAGGAGGATACCGACGAGGCAGGCTATTCACTCAGGTCATATATCAAAGACAATGGTGATCCCGTCATCCAGATGGATTCGATCCTGGCGTACGCGACAGAGAGCATACCCTCCTTTATGGAAAACACCGGCGATCCCATCAGCGTTTTTTATTTACCACCGGAGAACAGCACCGAGTACATTATATTCGAATCGGACAAGTACAGCATCAATGTCAATGACCTGACCACATTCTATGAGATTGCGCTGGAGTCACGAACGGAGTACGACGGAGCGTTTGTAAGGTTCCTTCATCCTGCATTGGAATTCCCCCGCTGGGCAAGGATCAGCTGCAAGAAGAACGGGCAGATCCTGATTTCGAATGCATTTTTGATCAATACCATGTCGGACTCCACAAAATACTGCCCCGGCCTGGTTGAGATCGATTTTGACCAGCTCACTCAGCCTCTTTTTTCATGGTATAACGATTCTATCCCCGGTACATCCATGTACCTGCAGATCGTTGCAACAGCAGATCAGGAGATGTTGTCCGGCACATTCACGACGGATCAGTATTTTCAATTCTATGTACTTGACAACGTCATCCGGAATATCCACGACGTATCCCCCTCCCCTGTCCTGACAAAAGGTCAGACGTACTCGTTCACCGTCCTGGGTATGGGTGCGGATTACTGGGTAGAGATGGTTTCGGATTCGACTTTTCATATTCCTTAAGATTTCTTTTCCCATCATACTGGGTTTATATCCTGAAAACCCATAATTTTGGTATCCCCTTTTCGGCAGGAACATCAGAAAGATCATTATGAAAAAAGGAACGTTCGATCCAAAGGAGAATTATTTCCAAAGCCGTAGTGCGATTGGATATGTTACCCGCAGGGAAGCCACACAGGCAGATTATGACCGGATAGGATTTAAATCAGGACTGGAAGTACATCAGCAGCTTCTTACAAAATACAAGCTATTTTGCCGTTGTCCGGCTGGTGTTTACAATCATGATCATGAGTACGATGCTGAACTGATACGACATATGCGCCCAACGCTCAGTGAGCTGGGTGAATACGACGGCACGGCCCTGATGGAGTTCAAGACCAGAAAAGAGATCGTTTACCGGATCAAGAATGAAACGGCCTGCACGTATGATGTGGACGACACTCCCCCCTTCAAGATCGACAGTGAGGCCCTCGGGATTGCCATTGAGATATCTCTCCTCTCCAGATTGAACATTGTCGGGGAAGTTCATATCACGCGCAAACAGTATCTTGATGGCAGCATACCTACCGGATTTCAGCGTACCGCCATCATTGGGGTGGAGGGTGAAATTCCATTGAAGCATAAAAAGATCCGTCTGATCCAGCTCAGTCTTGAAGAGGACGCATGCCGCGAGATGTGGGATGTAGGCCATCAGAGGGGCTTTAAGACCGACCGGCTGGGCATGCCGCTGATCGAAACGGTTACCTATCCTGATTGTTTCAATCCGGATGAGGTCAGGGAGGCCTGCGACTACATCCGTTTCCTGAACCGTTCCACGGGAAAGGTCCGTACCGGGATGGGTGCCGGCCGCGAGGATGTCAACGTGAGCTGCCGGGGAGGATCGCGTGTGGAGATCAAGGGTGTGGCACATACGAAATGGATCCCCGAGCTGACGCACAATGAATGTTTCCGGCAATGGGCGCTGCTGCACGTGCGCGAAATGATCCGCCAGCGCGTCAAGAATCCTGCCGAATGGAAGATCGCATCCAGGGTGATTGCCTATAATACCTTCAATTTCCGGTACAAACCCATCCGGCTGGCTGCCAACGGGAAGAACAGGATCATCGCCATCAACCTGCCAGGTTTCAAGGGGGTACTCTCTTTCTTTACCCAGCCGGGTAAAATGTTTGCCGATGAGATCAGCGACCGTCTGAAGGTCATTGCCTGCATCGAAAAACCGCATATGTGCCATTCCGAGGAATTTACCGCCAACATCTCCCTGAAGGACTGGGATTCGATCCGAAGACTGCTGAAATCCAAGGAGAACGATGCGCAGCTGGTGATCTGGGGGCCGGAAGCGGATATGCCTACTGCTCTTGAAACCGTGGAGGAAAGGTGCCGGATGGCGTTCGAAGGTATTCCCAATGAGACGCGGAAATCCTTCGGGAATGGAACAACTATCTTCGAGCGGGTTCTGCCGGGGGCCGACAGGATGTACCCGGATACGGATTCCGCACCCATTCCGCTGGAAGATGAATCGATTGAAGAAATCCGCAAGAATTTGCCATCGCAGGTGATCGACCGGTATCATCAACTGAAAAAATGGAACGTACCCGAGGATACGTATCATTACATCTTCTCAAGAAACCTTTATCCACATATCGAGCGGATCATCAGGGAACTGAAGGTTGATCCCCGGCTGACAGGCACCTTCTTCGGCCACCATCTCAAATTTGTGGAAGGTCATTATAAAAAATCCGCGGAATTTACCTATGACAAACTATTCGACCTGCTGAGATACATCAGGGATCAGCATCTGGATGTGAGGATTGCCGGAGATATGCTTCCCGTTATTTTCGAGCATCCAAAGATGGATCTTGATTCGGTTCTTACCAGCATAAAATTCAAAAAGGTAAGCAGGGAAGAGATCCTTGCCAAGGTGGACTTTCTGATCGAAAAATTCAGGAAGGTGGGTCGCTCGCAGCTGCCTGATATTGCCATCCGCTGGATCATGGGTGAGTTGCGGGGGCTGGCCACGGGAAATATTCCACTCAGGGAATTGAAGGATGAGATCGGGCGGAAGATGGGGATAGCTGATTAACGATTAACGGCTTGCCCTGATGACAATCAGGGATATTTGATATTTGATTTTTGCTGTTTACTCTTTGACCTTAATTTAATTATCAGTAAAAGATAATACCCGCAATACAGATCAATATGTCAGACGATATTTTTCAGGGGTACAAGGGAGAGGCGCTCGAAACGCTGAAGAAGTTCAACACACGGGTATGGGGCCAGGCCAGGATGGAAACAACGCGCGGCACCTTTGTGGGGACCATATTGCCAAGGGCGGAAAACGACGACGATAAACATATCGTCTTAAAGATCCCCACAGGGTACAACATCGGGATCGACATCAGGACCATTACATCCATCACGGAGACCGGTTACAAAAAAGCGGTGTACAAGATACCGGAAAAGCAGTTCCCTGTGACGCCTGGCCTTCCTAAGGTAAAGCTCCTGGGCACGGGCGGAACCATAGCTTCCAGGCTGGATTACAGGACAGGTGCCGTCATACCGGCTTTCACGCCGGGTGAATTATACGGTGCGGTTCCTGAGCTGGCAGATATCTGCAACCTGGAAACGGAAAAGATCTTTGCCGTGTTCAGCGAGAACATGGGTCCCAGACAGTATGTCGCACTCGCCCAGGCCATCGGGAAAGAGATTGAAAAAGGAGTGGATGGCATCGTCATCGGACATGGTACCGATACGCTGCATCATACGGGGGCGGTGCTGACCTTCATGTGCCAGAACCTCCCCATTCCCATCATTCTTGTCGGTTCGCAGCGCTCCTCCGACAGGCCAAGCTCCGATGCGGCCCTGAACCTGATGCATGCCATGCATGCCGCCGGACACGGGGATATCGCTGAGGTCATGGTATGCATGTTTGGCCCGACTTCCGACGAATATGGCCTGTTGCACAAAGGAACCCGCGTAAGAAAGATGCATTCCTCCTACCGTTCCACATTCCGGACCATCGGCGATGTTCCGGTGGCTCGTGTGAGCCGAAAAGAGATCATCCCCATTCATAAAAAGTACAATAAAAGAAGAAACGATAGGAATGTAAACATTTACCCCTACTTCAGTGATGAGGTGACCATGCTCTATTACTATCCCGGTATCAAGCCTGATACCCTTGACTCCATGATCAATGCGGGTTACAGGGGGATCATCATTGTCGGGACAGGGCTGGGACACGTCAACAAAGAGCTGTATCCCGCCCTGGAGAGGGCAAAAGCAAAGGGAGTACACGTCTTTATGACCGTCCAGACGATCTGGGGATATGTACACATGTTCGTTTACGATACAGGCAGGGACATGATGGCCAAGGGAGTGATCCCCGCAGGCAACATGCTGCCCGAGGTCGCATGGGTGAAACTGAGCTGGATCCTGGGCCAGACAGATGATCCGCAAAAGGTCAGACAGATGATGTTCACGCCTGTCAACGATGAGATCACCCTCCGCGAACCCTATAACGGGTATCTGGTATACCAGGGAGGAGTGCCGGAAGTGGAGGATTTCATCCGCAGGGTACATAAATAACCATGAACCTGAACATGCTCAACCGGTACCTCTTTTATCAGAGGAAAACATTTGAAAGATGTTTTCCGAAGATCCAGGATGTTACCGATGACGATGCCATTCATGATATCAGGGTCAGCATCAAGAAAACCCGCACACTATTGCTCCTGCTGGATTATATCTATCCAGGTACCTGGGATATCGGGGAACATTACCGGCCTTTCAGGAAAATTTTCAAACGCCTTGGACTCATACGCGACCTTCAGGTGCAGCAAAAACTGGCCGTCTACCTTCATCAAAAATGTCCGGGAAATATCGAGGGATATAGTGCGTATCTGAAAGACCATGAAAAAGTCACCAGGTCAAACGTAAACAACTGGCTGCGGATGTATTCCTCGCCCGATTGGCAATCCCTTGAAGAAGATATCCGTACCTTTTATTTCCGGACAGGTAAAAAACAGATCATTCTGAAAGCCAATGACTATATCGAACATAAGATAAACCATGCCAAGGAAATATCACACCAGAAAGACCGGATCACCATCCACCTGATACGGCGTTTACTGAAAGAAGCCAGGTACATGATGGAGATGATAGGTTCTGTCGTAAAAGAGACAGCCGATTACAAACCTCTTCAAAACAAAATCAAACCCATCGAGAATTACCTTGGCGATTGGCATGACCGTATGGTGGCCCTTGATCATATCTTTCAATATGAGAAGTCCATGCATACGTACTTTCCCCATAAAAAAATCAATAGCCAGTCTATGATCAAGCGGATCATCCAGGAGAACAACAGTCTGGTCAACAAAGCATTGCGTGAGCTGAACCGAATATCAACCAATCCCTTAATGCACATTTCCAAAAACCAATCCCATGGTACACATTACAAAATTTCTGGAGATCCCCTTTGAGGAGGCTATAAATAAAGTTACCGAAGCCCTTAAGAAAGAGGGTTTCGGAATCATTACCGAGATTGACGTAAAAAAGACCCTCAAGGAGAAAATCGGCGCTGATTTCAGGAAATACAGGATACTGGGTGCCTGTAATCCTAACCTGGCCTTCCGGATGCTTCAGCAGGACGATAAAGTCGGGTTGCTGATGCCCTGCAATGTGATCGTACAGGAACATGATGATGGAAGGACAGAAGTTTCAACATTCAATCCCATCAAGTCGATGCCCTTGGCCACCAACGCGACCATCGAGGAGGTGGCGGATGATATAGAATGCAGACTCACCGCCGTGATTAAAAACCTCTGATCCAAATCATCTGTCTTGAATGCATTCATTTCCAGCGCTTTACAAATGCGCCTTCCTCTGACGTATCATAGAAGCAAACGCCGGCCGCTTCTGCTTCTGCTTTCCATTTGTTCACCCGCCAGCGGGAATTGGAATTATCTGCAATGATACATTCTGCATCAACCACCTTCATTACCTCTTTTAAAGATAGCTGCGCATTGTTCCTTAAAAGAATAAAACTCACCTGCAAAGGGTCGTCCTGTTTCTTCCCTATCTGGAATTTAGTGTCGATCACCATAATACCCTTATCGTCAAGGCAATACAGTGAAAGATGATCCATTTTACGGCTTCTTACGAACAGATTCGTATTTAATTGCGGTTCGGTTATCGGCAGGAGCCGGGGCTGTCGAATGCGTCTCTTTATCCAGTGCCCTTTCAGTTGCATAGTAATCCGTGAGGGATCCCTGTAAAGCGCTGAATCCAGTATGAAAATGCCCTTCCTTTCATGGATCAGGCCAATCGCTGTTGTGCCTGTCACCGAATATACGACCAGTTCTTTTTGATCCCTGACCCGTTGCAAAAGCCAAAGCTTATACCCCGAGGTTATTACCAGTGCGGCCAGCAGGAAAAGAAGAGCCCTTTTCTGCCTTAAAACCAGCAAATTGGTTGCAGATAAGATGACAATATACAGCAATACCATTTCGGCTGCATCCATCGGCAGTCCTCTCAGCGTAGAATAAGGCAGCCGTTCGATAAAGGAGACTGTTTCGTTCATGCCCCTGACCATCCATCCAAAGATCCAGCACATCAGCTTCCAAAGTAAAGGTACAGGATGGGTAGCAAAAACCAGGATACCTGCATAAATGATGAATCCTGAGAGGGGTACCACCAATACATTGGCGATAAGGAAATAATTGGGAAACTGATGGAACAGAAAAATGGTAAGTGGCAGGGTCAGAAGCTGGGCAGCCAGTGAGACCGACATCAGCTCCCATATCTTTTTCACCAACCATCCTTTTACTGGCAGCAGGTCCCTTATCCATGGCTGAAGGCTGACGATGCCGATGACCGCCAGGTAGGATAACTGAAAACCTGTATCCATCAGCATGGTGGTATTGGCTGACAGCAGCAGAAGTGCAGACGATGCCAGGGTGTTGTAAATGTTGGTACTGCGACGGAAGGCCCTGCCGATGATAAGGATGGTGAACATGACGGTTGCCCTTAGCACCGATGGGGATAATCCCGTGAGGAACGCATAGAACCAGATCAGAAGGATGATCAGCAGATACCTGACCCATCGTGCTGATTTGTTTGCCGGCAGAAAGCCCAGCAGTAAGTCCAGGATCAGGTAGATAACTCCGACATGCAATCCGGAAACGCAAAGGATATGTATCGTACCCGAAGAGGAATAAGCCTGGTAGGTCTCCTCGTCGATCTGGCTCTTATCGCCGAGCAGCAACGCCTGCGCAGTGGCGCGTTCCCTTTCCTCCAGCCCGGATTCTTGAAGTATGCCAGCCAGCCGCCGGTGTACCATGAACGCAAGTTTCTTCACAGTCCATTTCTTCATAGGGCCCATGACCTGAGCACTGCCAGGTGTGAGATAGGACTGGTGGTAAATGCCATTCCGCTCCAGGTATTTCCTGTAATCGAACTGGCCTGGATTCTTTGGCCCTGAAACAGGCCGCAGACCTTCCCTGATCATCAGTGTGTCACCGTAGGACAGATCAGGAAAAGGGGAACTTTTTTTTGCATAAACGATGACCTTCCCTTCCACCCTGCTCCATTGATCCTGGCCCCGAACGCATATCAGGGAGAGTGTGAGACGGCTTGTACTCCTGCCGGGCCGGGGAGGTTCGGTGACCGTTCCGATGCAAACATTCACGGGATCCTTCCTGTGGATCAGATGAAGCGGATGATTCACCGGATGATCAGCAAAAGCGAGCAAATAACCACAGAGCAGATAATAGAGTGCGATCAGTGCTCCCGGAATCCAGCGGCATGAATGTGACAGATGCCCATAAAATACAAGGCAAAGCAATCCAGTGAAACTGCCCAGCAGGATAAAGGGCGGAATAAGCGGCAAAACGCTTGCCAATGCTGCCAGCCTGTACAGAATGATCCCCGCCATGAACCACAGCAACAGCCTGACAAGGGAAAGACGGAAACAGGACCTCATCGGTAAACCTTTATGGTTTATCCGAATTATAGGATTTTGTTACCCTGTCGTAAAGAATTGTTTTTATCAGACTACCCTGCAACGAGAAATTTTCTGACAACGGGTTGCGGATCAGCAATGATGACCAGCAGATAAATGCCTGGTTTCAGGCGGAGCGGCAGTATGTTTTCCTGTTTTTCATCCAGAGGAAGGTCGAGAAGACGCTGGCCGGCCATGCTGATCACCGAGGCCTGTGAAGGAAGCAATTCAGGATGGTCGCTGCATATATGCAGGTTGTGGTTCTCCAGGAAAAGGCCAATTTGGATTGTTTGAGCCGGTACCGCAGAAATCCCGGCCGACTCCAGTGTGTTGCTGGTCAGATCCTCCCAGTAGTTGAGCACTTCCTCCGAGATGGTCACCGACAGGCCGGGATAGCTGCCTGCAGTGGTAGTGATATTCAGGGTGCAGGTGGAGGCAGTAGTATAAGTAACCGTCTGGATATACACCCCATCAGGTACGTTATTCAGCCTGAAGTCCTCCTTTTTCAGGTCCTTTCGTCTGAAATAATCTCCATGGAGGTCAACACGGATCAGGTTGGCTTCACTTGAAATCGCCACCCAGGGCTGGTTGATGTTTCCGGGGAGGTTATAATCCATCCAGCCAAGGCGGCTGAAAAGGAAATCCTCAAAATAATCCACTTCATCGGCATAGGTATTTCCGTACCAGTCATAATTCGGCCACACATACTGCCCGAGGATAGGCCAGCGCTCGTAATTACGATCTTTTGCTGCATCAATATGCAGAAGGATGGAGTCGATCACGGCATGGATGCCCTGCGTGGTGAGTTCATGCTGCCGTAGCCAGGCCCATCTTGTTTTTGCCATGTCTCTGAAATAACTATCCTCCATCAGTCTTTTCCACCAGAACATGACACTCCAGTCGTAGGGTTCTACCCTGTCATAAGCCCAGCCGGTATAATCGATGCCGGGTTCCCAGTAATCCACATTGCCGTAACCGAGGTTAAAATCCCAGGCTGGTCCGGCAAAGAGCTTACCTCCATCACTGTCCCTTTCCTTGTAGAAGTAATTGCTGTACCTGTATTTATCCACCTCCTTGGATACTTCGCTCAGCAGCATGAAATCGATAAAAGAAAGGACATCGAAATACTGCTGGTATCCCTGGTCGGGATCCCTGAAATTACCGGAAGTGAGGGTATTCTCAGCAGTTGTTATGAATTCCCTGATGTAGGCACTTTGCTGGGATACAAGTTCACCTGGTTCTGGATCGTAGTACTGAAAAATAATATCCATTGCATTGGGGTAGGCCGGAACCGGATTGGATTTCCATCCGTCGATGCCAAAGACGAAATCCCAGTCCACCTTATCCACCCTGAGGATATAACCGCCGGTCAGGCCGTCACCAGAGATATCATCCGGGTCTAGGGCGGCAATGTTCACACGGTTCTTATCCCTCTTGATTTTTTCCTCCATCACATAAACTCCCTTATAGTCATTATTCAGGACAACCTCACAAAAGATGGTGCGTGTGCAGTAATGGCCCATTTTCCGTCCCATATCAAAGGTCACAACGTTGCGGAGCATGGATTTATCGGTATAGGGAGCATACAGAATCCAGTCGTTTTCTGCGGGCATTCCCAGCAGGGAAACGTTCAGGTTATCACCATTGCTGTCGCGGGTTTCGAACGCATAGGACTTCTTGGGAAACATCTGTGTTGACTGGCCTCTTACCTCGATGCCGATATCACCGTCATAGTCCGTGAAGGGATCCTTCAGGTTATTCATCATGCCCTGACCGTTAGCGATGATGCCCATGTGTGCGTGTATCTTCGGTTCGTCGGGGATAGAGGCGCCAAAGGTATTGATCACGACAATAGGCAGGTTGGACTCAAGTTCCGGAGGCGGAGGGATCTCCTTCAGCACATCGTCGAAATACCAGCTTATACCCGATGCAGTACCCTCAAAATCCCAGAAGATGACCATGCGGGTCAGATCCCCGTAATCCAGGCCTGAAAAATCAAACAACAAATCCGTCCATTGCCCGGGCACCGGCGTCATGGCGATCTCATGCGAGTGTGTATTGTTGAAGTTCTCGAATTTCAGGGCGACAAGTCCTCCCGAAGCAGGGGCAAGCACCTTGACGCGATACCGTGGGAAGGCATCGAAATCAGCTCCCCCCTCCAGATCACAGATCATGTAATCATACATCCCCACGCCGGAAATGACCTTAAAGCAATGTTCGGAGGAATTGACCGCATCGGGGGCCGGGTTGGTCACCACCATGGAACCAAGGGTGGATACATACCAGTCCTGAACAATACCATCCCAGTTGGAAAGGGTGTCGTATGTTTGCCCATGGGAAGCAAAGGAGAAGAAGACCGTACTGCCTATTATCCCAAAAAACAAAGACCAAAATCGCAGATGGATTTTCATATCATTGATTTTTAGGAATTTATAAAATTTACCCTTGATGACCTCTCCCCCTGTCCCCCTCCCCTTCAGGGGAGGGGGTGAAGGGGGTGGGGTCATTACCAATAGACCTACTTACAAAATTGCTCCAGGTACCTGGAAGCATCCGACACACCCATTTCAAGGGCTTTTTTAAAATCGCTGCATGCTTTGGTGTTATCCTTCAGGGCAAGATAGGATCTTCCCCTGTTATAATACGCATCACTGTAGTCGGGTTTGATCTCGATGGCTTTTGTGAAATCCCGTATGGCCTTGTCGTTGTTTTTCATCAATTGCCTTGCGGCACCACGGTTATTGTATGCCTCCGGATTTCCGGGTGCCAGCTGTATGGATTTGGAATAATCCTCGATAGCTCCTTCATAATCCTTCAGCATGGTCCTGGCATTCCCCCTGTTGTTGAAACTGTCGACGCTGGTTGAATCCTGTTCGATGGATTTGTCGAAATCAACGATGGACGCTTCATAATCCCCAAGATTTGCCTTGGCCAGTCCGCGGTTGTAATAGGCTTTGGGGAATTGTGGTTTCAGCCTGACTGCTTCGTCGTAGTCACGGATGGCGAGGTCATAGCGCCTCAGGTAGAACTGGGCTACACCGCGGTAATTGAAAGCATCCGCAAAGTCAGGGTTCAGTTGGATAGCCCGGTCAAAATCAGGCAGGGCCTGTGCAAATTGTTTCAACTCCGTACGGCAGATCGCCTGAAAGAAGTAAACCTCAGGGCTGTCGGGAAATCTCTGGAAGAATGGCCCGATGCGGGCCAGTGCCCCTGCGTAATCCTTGGCGTCAATCTGCTTGAGCACTTGTCTAAAGGCCGAATCCTGCATGATGGAGGATGATTTGACAATGACCCCGTCCTTTGCCTTCTCCTCGGATGGTTTATAGGTAACAATGGCTTCATCTCCTGAAGGTTTAACAGGGATCAGGGTGGACAGGGAATCGCCCTTGCTCTCAGGTTCCTTCTTCGTGGATGTGTTGCAGGATATCATTCCAACGACGGATGCACCTGTCAGTATGATCAATAAGGTTTTTCTGATGTACATGTCTGTCTTCAAATGTTAAGGGTGCAAAAATAATGAACTTTACGATATTTTTTGAAGGAACCGGTAAATGGATGCCGCTGCCCTGGCGGAGGCTCCCCTGCCGCCCAGTTTCACCTTCAGCTTCTGGTAATCAAGAAGCATTTCATCTCTTCTGTTGCCTACCTCAAGCACCTTCTGCAATTCGGCGATGAGGTTCTCCCGCGTCAGCTTATGCTGGATCAGTTCACTGGCCAGCTCTTTACCCATGATCAGGTTAACCAGTCCGATGTAGGGGACTTTGATCAGTTTTTTGGCAATCAGGTAGGATAAGTGCTCTCCCTTGTAGCAAATCACCTGGGGAACTTCATGCAGGGCCGTTTCGAGCGTGGCCGTGCCCGAAGTCACCATGGCTGCGGTGGCATTTCTTAAAAGCGAGTACGTCTGGTCATACACGATCCTGGCCGGACCAGAGCCTGTAAAGGTCTGGTAAAAGGCGGGAGTCAGCTCCGACAACCCCGCAATAACAAATTGATAATCACTAAACTGTGCAACAACCGACAGCATAATGGGCAGGATCCGTCTGATTTCCTGTTGACGGCTGCCCGGCAGGATGGCAATCACAGGTCGGTCGTCGAGGGAATGGATCGAACGGAAAGAGGATGGTATAGTGTCACGGGGAGGGCCGATGGCATCAAGAAGGGGATGTCCGACATATTCAACAGGGTAATCGTACGTTGCATAGAAGGCCTCCTCAAAGGGAAGGATCACGATCATATGATCGATCCATGCTTTGATCTTCCTGATACGCGAAGATTTCCAGGCCCATACCTGTGGCGAGATGTAGTAAATTACGCGAAAGCCCTTGCTGCGGGCGAACCTGGCAATGCGAAGGTTAAAGCCGGGATAGTCGACCAGGATAAGCACATCCGGATGGAACAAGAGTATGTCTTTACGGCAAAAGGCGATCAGCTTCCGGATTTTCGCCAGGTGGAGCGCTACATCGGTAAAGCCCATATAGGCTGTCTCTCTGTAATGTTTTACCAGTTCGCCTCCCTGTTCCCTCATGCGTTCACCACCCCAGCACCGGAAGGTTGCGTTTGCGTCCAAACCTTTCAGTTCCTTCATCAGGCTGGAGGCATGAAGATCGCCCGACGCCTCACCGGTGATGATGTAGTACCGCACGTATTGATCCCTTTATCGTTTTGCGAGGAGAATAAAAAACAGCATCATATAAATAAAGGTCACGACAAGGATACCCCTGCCGGTCCTGTCGTACTTGAGTTTTACAAAGTAGTATCGCATGATGATCAGATCGAGGGTGATGCTGACCAGTACCAGGGAGTTCAACCGTATGTACAGCTGGTGCACGATGAATTTTTCGATCAGAAGGTTGATCAGGTACAGGATGCCCAGGAAAATCCCAGGTGCAATGGCACCGATGAGGGCTCCTAACGGAAACGAATCTCTACTCAGCATCCCAGCTCCATTTTTTGATCAGTTCGATGGCAGGATAGGCCGTCAGATCCATATGAGCCGGTACGACGGATACGTAGTTGTTCTCCAGTGCCCAGTCATCTGTATCCCTTCCGTTGGGAATACTTGCAAATGCACCAGTAAGCCAGTAGTATTCCCTGTTGTGCGGGTCCTTCCGTTCGTCAAACTCCTCCATCCACATACCCTGACCCTGTTTGCAGATCCGGACGCCCCTGATCCTATCGGCTGCCACCGGCGGGATATTCACGTTGAGGCATGTGCCGGCAGGCAGTCCATGGTTCAGGACATTTTCCACCACGATCCTCACATATTTTGCGCAGGCAGAAAAATCGGCATGATAGGAATAGTCGGCCAGTGAGAATCCAATGGAAGGCACTCCGCTGATGACTCCCTCCAGCACAGCTGCCATGGTGCCGGAATAGAGGATATTGATGGAAGCGTTGGAGCCATGATTGATCCCTGACACAAGGAGGTCGGGTTTGCTGCGGAGCACTACCTGGATGCCCAGTTTCACTGCATCAGCAGGGGTACCGTTGCAACTGTATCGTGAGAAACCTTCCTCCTCTTCCAGTTTCCGCAGACGAAGCGGATGCCGCACCGTCACTGCATGGCCCATCCCCGACATGGGTTCCTGGGGAGCTACGATGCATACGCGGCCATAATTCCTCATCACTGCTGCCAGTACATTGATTCCGGGGGCATTCACCCCATCGTCATTGCTGATCAGTATAGTCCTGTCATTCATATTAATGATTTTCGATCTTTTTCAGTTCTTCATAAAGCTGGTGCACCGGCAATCCCATGACATTGAAATAGGATCCTTCGATACGCTCAATACCAATATAACCTATCCAGTCCTGGGCGCCATAGGCCCCAGCCTTGTCCATGGGATGATAATGATCCACATAAAAAGTAATTTCTTCCTCGGTGAGCTCCCTGAACCAGACATCCGTCAGGCAGAAGAAAGACCGGCTGAACGAGTGTGTGCGGAGGCAGATTCCGGTGATCACCTCATGCTTGTTACCGGATAACATTTTAAGCTGATGGATGGCCTCATCCCGGTCTGCGGGTTTACCTATGGTGCGGCCGTTAAGCCAGACAATGGTGTCGGCGGTGATCAGCAGGGTATCATGGTTCAGTTCTGATTCGGGATAGGCATTTGCCTTGGCTGTGGCCAGATACAGCGCAATTTCCTCTTTTTTCAATCCTTCCGGAAACGACTCATCGATCTCGAGGTCCACAGCTTCAAAAGGGATGTTCAGTTCTTTCAACAGGTTCCGTCGCCTGGGCGAGCGGGAGGCCAGTACAATGCGGTACTTCTTGAGATGTTCAGGTGTCAGCATGCGTCAGACCAAAGCAATTATGAATATGGTTACCACGTAAATGCCAGGTGGTTCATCCACTTCCCCTGGATCTTCATCACCTGTTCGATCACATCCCTCACACAGCCATGTCCTCCCCGGAAGCCTGAAATATATTTTGCCACCGACTTGATCTCTTCGGAAGCATCGGCCGGACATGCCGGCAGACCCGCGACCATCATCAGTTCAAAGTCGGGTATATCGTCACCCATATACAGAACCTCCTCTGAACGGATCCCGTAACGGGTCAGGTACTCGTTGAAGACTTCGATCTTGTTCTCCACTCCAAGAAAAACATCATGGATCTGCAGCGCGTCGAAACGGTGCTTAATGGACTGGGAGCGGCCCCCACTTATGATGGCCACATGAAAACCATTTTTTACTGCCAGCTGCAAGGCATACCCATCTTTTACGTTAGCCATGCGCAGGGCATCTCCATTCTCGGTCAGCAAAACACTCCCATCGGTCAGTACACCGTCGTAATCAAAAACGAATGTGGTGATGCCATTCAAAAGCGTTTTATAATTAGGCATGGTCATGTGGTTTATTTTTATTGGCCAGGGAATCCAGAATGCATTGTGTCAGAAACGAATACAGTCTTGCGTAGGCAGTATCCCGGCCCAGTCGTTCAATATGCTGCGAAATGATGGCATGATCTTCACGACTGGCAGGCCCTGTCTGAACCTGACGGGGAGACTGACGCTGAACCTTCATGGCGGTTTCACGGATCAGTGGTTTGACCAGGTCAAAAGGAAGCTTTTCCCCGTGCAGAATATCTTCTGAGACCTGGTAAAGATAATTCGGAAAATTATTGGCAAAAACTGCCGCCAGGTGCACTGTCTTTCGCTTCTCTGTATCCATGATATAGATCCTGCGTGAAAAATGACGTGCGAAGTCCTTTAGAAGGGCAAGATCGCCTGCCGTGTTTGCTTCCAGGCAGAGCGGTACGTTGCTGAAACGGACAGGATGTGTCCTGGAAAATGTTTGGAGGGGATAGAACACACCGTAACGATCGGAGGCGATGCGGAGGATATCCATGGAAGATCCGGCGGATGTGTGTACAATGAAGCGGTCGCGTTGCAAGGATAACAAGGACATGATCTCAGGCAGTGCGTGATCAGGCACGGCAACAATATACAGGTCTGCATCCGCTGATAGGTCATCCAGTGTTGTGGTAAACGGCACTTCCACCCTTTCGCCCAGTGTACGTGCAGATACTTCGGTACGGCTCCATATCTGGACAAGCTTTACCTGGCTGCTGCAGAGATGATACGCCAGATGGGTGCCCACATTTCCGGCGCCCACAAGTACCACACGCATGATATCTGTATGTTTCATACCTTTCAAGAACGGGCAAAGGTACATAATTTATCAGCAAATAGCACGAGAGGGAACCTTGTCATGTCCCCTCTCACGAATTCCATTAAGGCTGCAGGATTATTGCGGAATGAACCTGAAATTTTTCCCCGGATATCTGGCGGAGTTGCCAAGGATTTCTTCAATGCGAAGAAGCTGGTTGTATTTTGCGATCCTGTCGGAACGGCTGGCTGAACCGGTTTTGATCATGCCGGTGTTCAGTGCCACGGCGAGGTCAGCGATAGAGGTATCTTCCGTTTCGCCTGACCTGTGGCTGATGATCGCCGTATAACCATTTTTATGTGCCATTTCCACGCAGTTGACCGTTTCAGTGAGGGTGCCGATCTGGTTGAGTTTGATCAGGATGGAGTTGGCCACACCCCTTTTGAATCCCTCTGACAGACGTTCCATATTGGTCACAAAGATATCGTCGCCCACGAGCTGAATCTTCTTCCCCATGACATCGGTCATCCGCTTCCATCCATCCCAGTCATCTTCTGCCATACCATCTTCGATGGAGATGATAGGGTATTTATCCACCCAGCTTTTCCAGTAGCTGACCATCTGTTCAGGTGTAAGCTTTTCTCCGGTCGATTTCTTCAGGTGATACACATTCTCCTCAGGGATAAAGTATTCGGAGGCAGCTGGATCCAGTGCGATATACACATCTTCACCTGGCTTGTAGCCGGCTTTTTCTATGGCCTGGAGGATCACACGGATGGCTTCCTCATTGGATTTCAGGTTTGGAGCGAATCCTCCCTCGTCACCCACATTGGTTGAATAGTTCTGGGATTTGAGTACCGCCTTCAGGTTATGGAACACTTCGGCGCCCATACGGATCGCTTCCGTGAAGGTTTCAGCACCCACGGGCATGATCATGAATTCCTGGAAATCGATGCTGTTATCGGCATGTGATCCTCCGTTCAGGATGTTCATCATCGGGATGGGGAGCACCGAAGCGTTGACACCACCGATGTAGCGGAAAAGGTATTGCTGGGATTCCTGTGCGGCGGCATGGGCCACGGCCAGTGAAACGCCGAGGATGGCATTGGCGCCGAGCCTGCCCTTGTTGGGTGTGCCGTCGATCTCAATCATCCTTGCATCGATCTCAGCCTGGTCCGACAGAAAGTATCCCTTCAGCTCCTCGTTGAGGATCTTATTGACATTCTGCACTGCTTTCAGTACGCTTTTACCTAGGTACATGGATTTATCTCCGTCCCTGAGTTCCACAGCTTCATGGACTCCGGTGGAGGCGCCGGAAGGTACCGCGGCCCGGCCAATCATTCCCGAGCTTGAATAAACATCCACCTCGATGGTAGGGTTACCTCTTGAATCAAGTATCTGGCGTGCTGAAAGATTGATGATCGTACCCATATTACCTACTAATTTATTGTAAATCAATTTATTTTACTTCAGAACCTTCATCCGTGGTTTCTTCTTCAACTTCTCCGGTCGGCTGAGCAGGGATTTCAGCTTCTTCTTCTTCCACCTTTTCCTGTTTCTTTCCGGAGGCGGCTTTGGTCGTGGCGGCAGGGGCCGCTCCGGCGGCCGTCTTTTTCCTTCCCAGCCCGCGTCTTCTTCTGGCGCCGGCCTTTTCCTTCTTTTCGTCGGTTTTTGTCCCGAGCATGTATTCGTTATAATCCACCAGTTCGATCATGGCCATTTCTGCGCTGTCTCCCAGCCGGTTACCGGTTTTAAGGATTCGTGTGTATCCACCGGGTCGGTTGGCCACCTTCTGGGAAATATCCCTGAAAAGCTCGGTGACAGCCTCTTTATTCTGAAGATAGCTGAACACAACCCGCCGCGACTGGGTAGTATCTTCTTTCGAACAGGTGATGATCGGTTCTACGTAGACCCTGAGCGCCCTGGCTTTGGCAAGCGTCGTATGAATCCTTTTCTTCAGTATCAGGGATGACGCCATGTTGGATAACATCGCCTTCCGGTGCGTGGACGTCCTGCTCAAATGATTAAAATTCCTCCTGTGTCTCATGGTGATTATTCCTTTTCTAATTTGTACTTTGCTGTATTCATCCCGAAATCAAGGCCTTTCGATTTCACCAGCTCTTCCAGCTCAGTGAGGGATTTCTTTCCAAAATTCCTGAACTTTAAAAGATCCGTTTTATTGAAGGTGACCAGGTCTCCCAGCGTTTCTACGTCGGCTGCCTTCAGGCAGTTCAGGGCACGGACGGAAAGATCCATGTCGACCAGCCTGGTTTTCAGCAGCTGCCGGATATGCAATGTATTCTCGTCGAATTCTTCAGTAACGGATTTTTCTTCGGTATCAAAGGTGATCTTTTCATCCGAGAACAGCATGAAATGCTGAATCAGGATCTTGGCAGATTCTTTCAGTGCTTCTTTCGGATGGATCGAACCGTCGGTAGTGATCTCCATGACCAGTTTCTCATAGTCGGTCTTCTGTTCCACGCGGTAGTTCTCCACGTGGAATTTCACGTTCTTAATGGGAGTATGGATCGAATCCAGGAAGATGACGCCCAGGGGGACATTCATCACCTTGTTTTCCTCTGCCGGCACGTAACCTCTTCCCTTGTCGATGGTAATCTCCATATTCAGTTTGACATTCGGTTGCATATGGCAGATGACCAGATCGGGATTCAGTACCTGGAAGACCGACAGGAATTTGTTCATATCACCGGCTTTGAAAACCGACTGATTCTGGATCACCACGGTCACTTTCTCGGTGATTTCGGAATCCAATTGTCTTTTAAAACGGATCTGCTTCAAATTCAGGATGATGTCCGTAACATCCTCCACAATTCCTTTCATGGACGAAAACTCCTGATCCACTCCTTCTATCCGGATGGAGGTGATGGCATACCCTTCCAGTGAGGATAACAGTATCCTGCGCAGGGAGTTGCCGATAGTAATACCAAAGCCGGGCTCAAGGGGTCTGAATTCAAAGGTACCCTTGAACTGATCGGCTTCGATCATGATGACCTTATCAGGTTTCTGAAAAGCTAGGATGGCCATTTGTCTTATCTGTAAGTTTTACAAAAACGATTACTTCGAGTACAACTCAACGATCAGCTGTTCCCTGATGTTTTCAGGGATTTCTGATCTCTCCGGGTAATTCATGAATTTCCCGATTAGTTTATCCTCATCCCATTCCAGCCATGAAAATTTCTGGATCCTACCTGCCAGTGAATCGGTGATCATTTCGAGGGATTTGGAGCGGTCTCTGACACCCACCAGGTCGCCTGGTCTGACTGAATACGAAGGGATATTCACCACTTCGCCGTTGACGACGATATGACGGTGTGTCACCAACTGCCTCGCAGCAGCGCGTGACGGAGCTATTCCAAAGCGGAACACCACGTTGTCAAGACGGGCTTCACAAAGCTGAAGCAGTACCTCCCCGGCGATACCCTTCTTTCGGGTTGCACGGTAAAAGGTATTTTTAAACTGGCGCTCCAGAATACCGTAGGTATACTTCGCTTTTTGTTTTTCCTGAAGCTGTACACCATATTCCGATTGCTTGCGTCTTCTTTTGGTGGCGCCATGCATACCTGGAGGGTAATTTTTCTTCTCGTATGATTTGTCGGGTCCGTAGATCGGTTCCCTGAATTTGCGGGCAATTTTGGTTCTTGGTCCAATATATCGTGCCATACCCTTATTGATTTAATATTGTTGCGGTTTTATACTCTTCTTCGTTTGGGCGGTCTGCATCCATTATGAGGGATCGGGGTGATGTCGCAGATCTCTGTCACTTCGATGCCATTGGTATGGATGGTGCGGATGGCAGATTCGCGGCCGGCACCGGGTCCTTTGACATATACCTTCACTTTGCGCAGTCCAAGGTCGTACGCTTGCTTGGAACAGTCCTGTGCAGCCATCTGAGCTGCATAGGGCGTGTTCTTCTTTGAACCCTTGAATCCCATTTTACCGGCAGAAGACCAGGAAATGACCTGTCCTGCGCTGTTGGTCAGGGAGATGATGATATTATTGAACGAAGCCATGATGTATGCATGTCCAATAGGATCAATCCTGACCACTCGTTTCTTGACCGATTTTGTCGTTTTAGCCATAGATTTGTTGTTTCGCGCTGATCAATGATTAGTGAATGATTTTTAACCTTTGGGAGCCTTCTTTTTGTTGGCAACCGTTTTTCTTCTTCCTTTACGCGTCCGTGCGTTGTTTTTGGTACTCTGACCCCTGACAGGTAGTCCCAGACGATGGCGGATACCCCTGTAAGCGCCGATATCCATCAAACGCTTGATATTCATCTGAACTTCAGACCTCAGTTCTCCCTCGACTTTCATATTTTCGTTGATGACGGTCCGGATCTTTGTCAGTTCCTGGTCGTTCCAGTCCTGTACTTTCTTATTGATATCCACTTCCGCCTGTTGAAGGATGTGGCGGGCGCTGCTTTTACCAATGCCATAGATATAGGTCAGTGCAACTTCGCCGCGTTTGTTCTTTGGTATGTCAATACCCGAGATTCTAGCCATGGTATGTTGTTTATTGTGTT
The DNA here is from genome assembly GCA_022711405.1 of Bacteroidota bacterium. Lineage (GTDB taxonomy): Bacteria > Bacteroidota > Bacteroidia > Bacteroidales > JAGONC01 > JAGONC01. Next base: position 37,309 of record JAKLFC010000019.1, on the reverse strand, counting down.
GTTGGATTTAACGGTGCAAGGTCTGGTCACTCCTTATCCCTGCCGCTGTTTCAACTTCGGATTTTTCTTGTTGATGATGTAGATCCTTCCTTTCCTTCTGACAATCTTGCATTCAGGAGTTCTTTTCTTAACGGATGCCCTTACTTTCATTGGAGTTCAATTTACAATTTCAGACTGTTATGGCTGTCTTCCGGTCATTGTGGCCGGAAGCTTCAATTTATTTATACCTGTAGGTAATCCTTCCTTTTGTCAGGTCATAGGGTGACATAGCGACTTTCACTTTATCGCCGGGCAGGATCTTGATGTAATGCATGCGCATTTTGCCGGAAATGTGGGCTGTGATCACATGCCCGTTTTCCAGTTCAACGCGGAACATAGCATTACCAAGTGATTCCTTCACAATGCCATCCTGTTCGATCGATAACTGCTTCGTCATTTAGTTCCTGAAAATATGTTGATTAACTACTTCTTCGATAAATTCAAAGGTTGATAATAGTTCACATCCGTCCTTTCTGATCGCCACTGCATGCTCATAATGGGCTGATGATTTCCGGTCAGCGGTGCGGATGGTCCATCCATCCTGTTCCTGTATCACGGATCTTGTCCCGAGGTTGATCATGGGTTCGATGCAAATGGTCATTCCCTCCACAAGCTTGATGCCTGTTCCTCGCTGTCCATAGTTCGGTACCTCCGGCTTTTCATGCAGGTTTCTCCCGATTCCGTGTCCTACCAGATCCCTGACGACGCTGTAACCATATTGCTCCACCCAGTTTTGAACTGCAAAGCCGACATCTCCCACACGTTTCCCGGCCACAGCCGCTTCGATCCCTTTATAGAGTGCTTCTTTTGTTCGTTTCATGAGCATCAGTGCATCCTCTGGGACATCCCCCACTGCGAACGTATAGGCCGAATCGCCGTAGAAATGATCCTTCACCGCCCCGCAATCGATCGATACGATGTCCCCTTCCTTTATTTCCCTTTTCCCGGGGATACCGTGAACCACCTGTTCGTTCAGGGAGACGCACAACGTTGCAGGATACCCTTCATACCCTTTGAACGCAGGCCTGGCTCCATGATCACGGATGAATTCCTCAGCGATCCTGTCCAGTTCCAGGGTTGTGATCCCTGGCCGGATGTGCCTTGCTACCTCGGCAAGAGCTTTCCCAACAATCAAAGAACTTATCTTAATATAGTGAATTTCTTCTTCGGTTTTCACCATCATTTTCTCAAACACCTCCACTTCCCCCTATTCAACGTTAGGTGCCCATGCTCATGGAAGAGCGTCCCTTTATCCTCCCGGTCTTGGTCAATCCGTCGTAATGACGCATCAGCAGGTGACTTTCGATCTGCTGGAGCGTATCGAGCACGACACCCACAAGGATCAGAAGGGATGTGCCACCGTAGAACTGGGCAAACTGGGTATTGACACCCAATAACCTCACAAAAGCAGGCATGATCGCCACGAATGCCAGGAATATGGAGCCTGGCAGGGTGATGCGCGACATGATATTATCAATGAATTCAGCGGTCTTTCTGCCGGGTTTCACACCGGGAATGAATCCACCGTTCTTTTTCATATCCTCGGCCATCTGGCTGGGATTGATCGTGATGGCCGTGTAGAAGTAGGTGAACAGGATGATCAGGATGGCATATACAAAGTTGTACCAGAATCCGTTCATATTGCTGAATGTGGCCGCAAAACCCGACATTCCCTGCGAGCCGAAGCTGGCGAAGGTCAGGGGCAGGAACATGATCGCCTGGGCAAAGATGATGGGCATCACTCCCGCGGCATTCACCTTCAGGGGTATATACTGCCGCACTCCACCGTACTGTTTGTTTCCGACGATTCGCTTGGCATACTGTACCGGTATTTTCCGGGTTCCCTGTACCAGAAGGATACAGAGAAGGATAACCATGATTAGCACGGCGATCTCGACAAAGAACACCACCAGGCCTCCTCCCTGGGTTTCCAGGCGGGAAATCAGTTCGCCGAAGAGTGCAAATGGCAGACGGGCAATGATACCGATCATAATGATAAGAGATATCCCGTTGCCGATTCCTTTATCGGTGATGCGTTCGCCCAGCCACATGATGAACAGCGAGCCGGCCGTAAGGATGATGACGGATGAGATGCCGAAAAAGGAAAACACCGAATGGGAGGTGATATCCGAGCGGAAGGGATAAATTCCTTCCGGTGGGATCTGGTTCACAATATTGGCAATATACGCGGGTGACTGGAATATGAGGATAGCCACCGTCAGGTATCGCGTGATCTGGTTCATCTTCTTCCTGCCGCTTTCCCCCTCGCGCTGCAGCTTCTGGAAATAAGGGATGGCCATACCCAGCAGCTGCACAACGATGGAGGCAGAGATGTAGGGCATGATCCCGAGGGCGAAGATGGATGCGTTGGAGAAGGCACCGCCGGAGAACATATTCAGAAGGCCCAGCAATCCTGACTTGCCCTGGTTCTGCAGGCCTCCCAGCTGGTTCGGATCGATGCCCGGAAGCACAACATAGGCCCCTAACCGGTAAATCAGGATGATACCGAGGGTATAGAGGATCCTCTTGCGAAGGTCCTCAATCTTATAAATGTTCCTTAAGGTCTCGATAAATCGTTTCATTAAAGCTGAATTTTTGTTGCAACACCACCGTTAGATTCGATAGACTTCATTGCCGAGGCGGAAAATGCATGTGCTTTCACATCCAGTTTCGCTGAAAGTTCTCCCCTGCCCAGGATTTTGATCCGGTCATTTTTTCCGGCCAGACCGTTTGCCACAAGCACATCCTGATCAAAATAAGTGATCCCTTTGGCATCAAACAGTCGCTGAAGCAAGTCCAGGTTGATACTGCGGAATTCAATCCTGTTAAAGTTGGTGAAACCATATTTGGGAACACGGCGGTGCAGCGGCATCTGTCCACCCTCGAAGCCGACTTTCCGTTTATATCCGGATCTGGATTTGGCGCCCTTATGGCCCCTTGTCGAAGTACCTCCCTTGCCGGAACCCTGACCTCTTCCAACACGTTTGCTTTTCTTTACCGAACCTTCAGCCGGTTTCAAATTACTTAAGTCCATCATAGTCTGATATTATCAAAAGTTCGTTGATATGTTACATTTCTTCCACTTCCACCAGATGGCGTACTTTTTCGATCATACCCAGGATCTGGGGAGTGGGCATTACCTCGACAGTCTGGTGCATACGTTTGATTCCCAAGGCTTTCAGCGTTCTCTTCTGGCGCTCGGGTTTACCGATCCCGCTTCTGATCTGTGTGACTTTAAGTTTATTCATGGGGTATTCGCTTTTATCCGTTGAACACTTTTTCCATTGGTATATTTCTCAGCTGGGCTACGGCATAGGGATCCCGCATCTGCATCAGGGCGTTGATGGTGGCCTTGACCACGCTGTGAGGGTTGGAGGAGCCTTTGGATTTGGCCAGCACGTCCTTGATCCCGACGCTTTCCAGCACAGCACGCATGGCACCACCTGCGATCACGCCGGTACCCGGGGCGGCAGGCTTGAGGTAAACCAATGCACCACTGTACTTGCCAAGCTGTTCGTGAGGCAGGGTGCCTTTGAGCACGGGAACTTTGATCAGGTTCTTTTTTGCATCATCGATCCCTTTGGCGATGGCGGCGGTCACCTCTTTAGCCTTACCCAGTCCGTGGCCCACCACTCCGTTTTCATTCCCCACAACGACCACTGCTGAGAAACTGAAAGTTCGTCCCCCTTTTGTCACTTTGGTCACGCGCTGTATGCTCACAAGCTTATCCTTGAATTCGATTTCGCTTGATTTTACTCTTCTGACATTCAAATTAGCCATTTTCTGTTAAAATTTAAGTCCGCCTTCCCTGGCTGCTTCAGCCAATGATTTAACTCTTCCATGGTACAGGTATCCTCCGCGGTCGAACACGCACTCGCTGATCCCGGACTCCAGTGCTTTTTTTGCCACAAGCATGCCTACCTGCTTTGCCTGTTCAATTTTGGTGGTCTTCTGATCAACCACTTCCGGCTGACGTGAAGATACTGAAAACAGTGTCCGTCCGCTCATATCATCCACCAGCTGAACATAAATATCACGGTTGCTTCTGAAAACGCTCAAACGGGGTCTCTGGGCCGTACCACTGACGACCTTCCGGATCCTCATCCGGATCCTGGACCTCCTGTATTCTTTATTACTGCTTATCGACATTCTTCAGGTATATTAATCGATTGTAAAAAGGTTATTTCTTTTCTGCGGCCTTACCGGCTTTTCTTCTCAGTTCCTCGTTCTCAAACTTGATCCCTTTGCCTTTGTACGGTTCGGGCGCCCTGAACGAACGTATCTTGGCTGCCACCTGTCCCAGCAGCTGCCGGTCATACGATTGCATGATGATCAGGGGATTCTTCCCTCTTTCGATCTTTACTTCGGCCCTGACTTCGGGAGGAAGCTGAAATATGATGTTATGAGAATAGCCCACCGATATGTCGAGCAACTGGCCGGTCAGCACAGCCTTGTATCCGACGCCCACCATTTCCTGGGTCACTGTGAAACCAGTGGAAACACCTTTGACCATATTGGCAAGCAAAGCACGGTACAGACCATGTTTGGACCTTGGATCGATTTCGTCGGAATGCCGTAAGATGTGAAGGGTGCCGTCCTCGATCTTTAATTCGATCTGGGGGTCGACCTGCTGGCTTAATTCTCCCAGATTACCCTTCACGGTCACCAGATTTTCATCGGTGATCGTCACCTTGACACCATCGGGAATGGGTATGGGCAGTTTTCCTATTCGTGACATGGTTTGGTCTCCTGTTTTAGCTGATATAACATAATACTTCACCGCCGATGTTGAGGTTGCGGGCTTCCTTATCGGTCATCAAACCCTGCGAAGTGGAAAGGATAGCGATTCCCAGTCCATTCAGAACGCGGGGTAATTTCTCTGCGTTGACATATTTACGAAGGCCGGGTTTGCTGACCCTTTTCAGGGAGCTGATGGCCGGCAGCTTGGTCGTAGGGTGATATTTCAGCGCTATCTTGATGGTGCCCTGTACCTGATCATCCTCAAACTTATAATTCAATATATATCCCTTATCAAAGAGGATCTTGGTGATCTCTTTCTTTAGGTTGGATGCGGGGATCTCCACGATCCGGTGGTTAGCTTTCACCGCATTCCTGATGCGCGTCAAGTAATCTGCAATTGGATCTGTCGTCATTGTTCGTATCTCTGTTTATTTTTGATCAAAGCACTATTCACTACCAGCTGGCTTTCTTCACACCCGGAATAAGTCCCTGGTTGGCCATCTCCCTGAAGTTAATACGGGAGATTCCGAACTGGCGAATGAATCCCCTGGACCGTCCGGTGAGCTGACAGCGGTTATGAAGTCTGACACTGGAGGAGTTTTTGGGCAGTTTCTGCAGTGCCGCAAAGTCTCCCTTGGATTTGAGTTCAGCTCTTTTGGCCGCAAATTTTTTAACCATCATCAGGCGTTTGATTTCGCGGGCCTTCATTGATTCCTTTGCCATGTAATCTTATTTTTGAGTTTTAAATGGTATTCCAAATTCTTTCAGCAATGCATGAGCTTCTTTATCGTTTCGGGCTGTAGTCACAAATGTCACATCCATTCCATTGATCTTGGCCACTTTGTCAATATCGATTTCCGGGAATATGATCTGTTCGGGGACACCGAAGGTAAAGTTACCTCTGCCATCGAATCCTTTGTCGCTGATTCCCTTGAAGTCGCGGATGCGGGGAATGGAGACGGAGATGAGGCGGTCGAGGAACTCATACATATTGTCGCCCCTCAGGGTCACGCGTATTCCGATGGGCATACCCCGGCGCAGCTTGAAATTGGAGATGTCTCTTCTGGATTTGGTCGTGACTGCTTTCTGACCGGTGATGGAGGTCATTTCAGCGATACCTGTTTCCAGCAGCTTCTTGTCGGTAATGGCTGAACCCATCCCCTGGTTCAGGCATATTTTCACCAGCCTGGGCACCTGCATGACATTTTTGAATTCAAACTGTTTCATCAATGCAGGAGTGATGTCCTCCTGGTACTGTTTTTTCAGACGCGGCACGTACTTCATTACTTGATCACCTCCCCTGATTTGATTGAATACCGCACTGTTTTATTTGTTTTGGCATCTATCTTCCGGCCGGTGCGTGTGGGTTTACCGGAAGAATCGACCACTTTAAGATTGGAAATATGGATGGGTGCTTCTTTGTGCACAATCCCCCCCTTTGGGTTCTGAGTGCTGGGTCTGCTGTGTTTGGAGATCATATTGATCCCCTCGACGATCGCGGTTTCGCTGTCGGTATCAACCTTCAGGACCCTACCCTGCTGACCTTTGGAGTCGCCTGCAATGACCATCACGGTATCTCCTTTGCGGATATGGAATTTCCTTTTCATTTCTGTTCTTTATTTGGAAGCTAAAGCACTTCGGGTGCTAAAGAAATAATCTTCATGTATTTTTTATCACGAAGCTCGCGGGCCACCGGCCCGAAGATGCGTGTACCCGCCATTTCACCTGCATTGTTAAGCAGTACCACGGCGTTATCGTCAAACCGGATATAGGAACCGTCGTTCCGGCGTATCTCCTTTTTGGTCCTGACTACTACCGCTTTGGATACTGTCCCTTTTTTGATGTTACCGGATGGAATGGCTGTTTTAACCGTAACGATGATCTTATCACCGATGGTAGCATATCGTTTGCGGGTTCCACCCAGTACGCGGATACAGAGCACTTCCCTGGCGCCACTGTTATCTGCAACGGTCAATCGTGATTCTTGTTGTATCATGGTTACTTGGCTCTTTCAATGATTTCCACTAATCTCCAGCATTTTGATTTGCTCAGGGGACGGGTCTCCATGATCCTTACCGTATCGCCCGTCCTGCATTCATTCTTTTCATCGTGCGCAGCAAATTTGGAGGTTCTTTTGACAAACTTGCCATAGATCGGATGCTTGACTTTCCTGAGAACTTCCACCACGATGGTCTTTTCCATCTTATCGCTGACTACGACGCCGACTTTTTCTTTTCTTAAATTTCGTTCCATTTCGGTGTATGGTATTATTTAGCAGACTGTTTGTTCATTGTTCCTTGCAGTTCTCTTTTCCTTAGCTCGGTCATGATGCGGGCTATAGCTCTCCGGTATGCCTTGATCCTGTTAGGATTATCGATGGGAGAAACGTGGTGGTTGAGTTTGAGTTTGGTCAGCTGTTTCTTTTCCTCCTCCAGCCTTTCCACCAGTTCGGAGGTTGATAATTCTTGTATTACTTTCTGTTCCATCGCGTATTAGATTGTTTCTTCGACATAATCTCTTCTGACCACAAATTTGGTTTTTATGGGTAGTTTCTGCGCAGCGAGCCGCAGTGCTTCCCTGGCAATTTCCAGGGGTACGCCGTCGGCCTCGAACATGATCCTGCCCGGTGTGATGGGCGCCACGAATGCTTCCGGTGCTCCCTTTCCTTTACCCATGCGGACTTCCGCCGGCTTCTTGGTGATGGGCTTATCCGGGAAAATACGAATCCAGATCTGGCCCTCACGTTTCATGTGACGTGTCACAGCCTGACGGGCAGCTTCTATCTGGCGGCCGGTGAGCCATGCTTCCTCCAGTGCTTTGATGCCAAATGAACCAAAGGCAATCTGATCGCCCCTCTGGGCATTTCCTTTCATCTTGCCTTTCTGCTGCTTCCTGTATTTGGTCTTTTTTGGTTGTAACATAACTGATGGATATTACAAATAATTTGCTGTACTATGTTTACCTCACTCCTCTTGGCTTGCTTCTGGGCCGGGGTTTCATGCCCCCTGCCGGTGCCGGTTTGGCCTTGGGTGTTGCGGCAGGCACAAATTCCTGCTTGCCAAAGACCTCTCCCTTGCAGATCCATACCTTCACTCCGATCCTTCCGTAGGTGGTATGGGCTTCGCTGATGGCGTAATCGATGTCGGCCCGGAGGGTATGCAGAGGAATTCTCCCCTCCTTGTACTGTTCGCTCCTTGCCATTTCAGCGCCTCCCAGCCTGCCTGAGATCTCCACTTTGATTCCTTCTGCGCCGATTCGCATCGAGGAAGCGATAGCCGTTTTGATGGCACGCCGGTAGGAGATCCTGCCTTCGATCTGCTTGGCAATGGTCGAGCCCACGATCAGGGCGTCCAGTTCGGGCCGTTTGATCTCCGATATGTTGATCTGGACTTCCTTTTTGGTAAGCTTCTTCAGTTCCTCCTTCAGCTTATCCACTTCCTGGCCACCCCTGCCAATGATGATACCGGGCCGGGCCGTGTTGATGGTCACGGTCACCAGTTTAAGGGTCCGCTCGATCACGATCCTTGAAACATTTGCCTTTGCCAGACGCACATTGAGGTATTTCCGGATCTTTTCATCTTCCACCAGTTTACCGACAAAGCTTTTCCCTCCGTACCAATTGGAGTCCCATCCCCTGATGATCCCTAACCGGTTGCCTATTGGATTTGTTTTTTGTCCCATTAATTCTGTTCGTTATGTAATTTGATTGATTTAAATGGTCATGCTTCTGTTTTCTGTTCAACCGGACGGCTGTCGAGGATCAGGGTAACGTGGTTCGAACGTTTTCTGATCCGGTGGGCCCGTCCCTGCGGGGCTGGCCTGATGCGCTTGAGGATCCGGCCGCTGTCGACAGAGATCTCCTTGATGTACAGATGACTCTGTTCGATGCGTGCGCCTTCGTTCTTGCTCTGCCAGTTGGCAATGGCCGAAAGCAACAGTTTCCTGATGCGCAGCGATGAATAGGTCGTGGAATTCCTCAGGACATGGAGTGCCTTTTCAACCTCCATACCACGAACCATATCGGCTACATACCTCATTTTGCGTGGCGAAGTCGGACAGTTGTTCAGGCTGGCGATATAGGTTGACTTTCTTGCCTCTTTGTTCGCCTCGGCTGCTAGTCGTTTTCTTGCTCCCATTGTCTGCTCGGTTTATTATTTCTTTCCTTTACTACCTGCATGGCCCCTGAAAATACGCGTAGGGGCGAACTCACCCAGCTTGTGTCCAACCATGTTCTCGGTGACATAAACCGGAATAAATTTATTACCGTTATGAACAGCGATGGTCAGACCCACAAATTCAGGAGAGATCACAGAACTTCTTGACCAGGTTTTGATGACCGCTTTCTTCTTGGTCTCCTGCGATTCCCTGACACGCTGCTCCAGTTTATAATGGATAAACGGACCTTTTTTTAGTGAACGGCTCATGGTATGCGATAAAAATTGAATTATTTCTTCCTTCTTTCAATAATATACTTATTCGATGTATTTTTCAGCTTCCTTGTTCTGTATCCTTTGGCAGGGACACCTTTCCTTGACCTGGGATGTCCTCCGGAAGCACGTCCCTCTCCACCGCCCATGGGATGGTCGACTGGATTCATGGCAACGCCACGCACCCTTGGCCTGCGTCCCATCCATCGCGTTCTTCCGGCTTTGCCGGAGGTCTCCAGCGAATGGTCAATATTGGACACCATGCCAATGGTGGCTTTACAGGTCTGCAGGATCATCCGTGTTTCCCCGGATGGCAGCTTGAGGATGGCAAACTTTCCGTCGCGCGACATCAGCTGGGCATAAGACCCGGCGCTGCGTGCGATCTTGGCACCCTGACCCGGACGAAGCTCAATGTTATGGATGATGGTACCAAAAGGTATCTCGCTCAGATACATTGAGTTACCAATATCCGGTGTTACTCCCCTGCCACTGACCACCTGCTGTCCTACCTTCATACCATGAGGTGCCACGATATAACGTTTCTCCCCATCCGTATAAAAAAGAAGGGCAATGCGGGCCGACCGGTTCGGGTCATACTCGATCGATTTTACTACTGCCGGGATACCTTCCTTGTCACGCTTGAAGTCCACCAGCCGGTACTGCTGTTTATGCCCTCCGCCAATATAGCGGATGGTCATTTTTCCTTCATTATTCCTGCCCCCAGTCTTCTTCCTGGTGATCAACAATCGTTTTTCAGGTGTGGAAGAGGTGATCTCTTCAAATGCGCTGATCAATTTGAAGCGCTGACCTGATGTTGTCGGTTTAAATTTCTTTAAAGCCATTTATCTTAGATATTGCTGTAAAAATCAATAGTTTCTCCTGCCGCTAAAGTGACGATCGCTTTTTTGTAGGAATTCGTCCTTCCTGAGAGGGCTCCCCCTTTTGTAAAACGGGTCTTCAACTTGCCTGAATAGTTCATCGTATTGACATCAATGACCTCAACTCCGTACAATTCCATGACAGCCTTGCGGATCTGAAGCTTATTGGCCTTTTTATGCACAATAAAACCATACTGGTTCAATTTCTCCCCTTTCTGGGTCATTTTCTCCGTAATGACCGGTCTCAGTATAATGTCCATGGTCCTGATTTTTATTTTTGGTTTTGATCCTCAGCGTTACTGGCCAGCACTTTTTGCAGTTCCTGCAGCGAGCTCTCCATGAAGAACAGGTGCCGGGCATTCAGGATGTCATAGGTACTCAGATCCGATGCCTGGATCACCTTTACCTGTTGAAGGTTCCTGCTGGAAAGGAAAATGTTGCGGTTTGGCCTGGCCAGAACGAACATGGTTTTCTGGTCGGCCACGCTGAAATTATTCAGCAGCTCAATCAATGCTTTGGTGCGCGGTGCTTCAAAATCGAAATCTTCCAGAACGATGATCTGATTCTCTTTCGCCTTGTACGTCAGCGCTGATTTTCTGGCGAGCCTCTTCACTTTCTTGTTCAGTTTAAAGCTGTAGTCACGCGGCTGAGGTCCGAACACACGTGCCCCGCCCGGGAAAAGAGGGGATTTTACGCTCCCGGCCCTTGCACCGCCTGTACCCTTTTGCCTTTTAATCTTGCGGGTGCTGCCCGAAAGCAGGCTCTTCTCCTTGGTGGCGTGTGTACCCTGCCGCTGATTGGCCATGAACTGCTTGGTGTCAAGATAGATTGCGTGATCATTCGGTTCAATGCCGAAAATTGAATCATCCAGCATCACCTTCCTGGAGGTCTGCTGACCGTTTAGTTGAAAAATTGCTAGCTCCATCTTTCTAGAATTAAATATGAACCATTGGGTCCGGGCACAGCACCCTTGACAAGGACCAGGTTTTTCTCGGGAATGAGCTTCATGATCTGTAAATTGATCATCTTTACCCGATCGCATCCGGTATGACCAGCCATTCGCATCCCGGGGAGTACCCTGGAGGGATAGGAAGAGGCCCCGATCGAACCCGGCGCCCTCTGACGGTTGTGCTGACCATGGGTGGCGTCGGTCACCCCGCCGAAATAATGACGCTTCACTACACCCTGGAATCCTTTTCCTTTCGTGATACCGACGACATCAATGTATTCGCCTTCCACAAATACATCCACCGTCACGATATCCCCGAATTTCTTCTGGTGACCCACCTCAAAACGTGTGAACTCCCTGATGATCTTTTTGGGTGTGACACCCGCTTTTTCAAAATGACCACGAAGCGCCCTGGTGGTATGTTTCTCCTTCTTTTCATCAAAGGCCATCTGGATCGCATCGTATCCGTCGCTCTCCTTGGTCTTGATCTGGGTTACCACACAAGGACCGGCTTCGATCACCGTACAGGGAACGTTCTTACCATTCGCATCGTAGATGCTGGTCATCCCAATTTTTTTACCAATCAGTCCTGACATGTTCTTACAATTTAATGCCTGCAGCCAGGCACAATTATACTTTTATTTCAACTTCCACTCCACTGGGAAGTTCCAGCTTCATCAACGCATCAATGGTTTTGGACGTTGTACTGTAAATGTCCAGCAACCGCTTATAGGAACATAGCTGAAACTGCTCGCGTGATTTTTTATTGACAAAGGTCGACCGGTTGACCGTAAAGATCTTACGGTCAGTCGGCAGCGGAATGGGACCATTCACGACAGCACCCGTCGATTTGACTGTTTTTACGATCTTTTCGGCAGATTTATCCACCAGGTTATGATCGTATGATTTTAGTTTTATTCTGATTCTCTGGCTCACCTTTTAATGATTATAGGTTGACAATTAGGTTCAAGTGAGAATATATCCCTTTATTTTATAGATGATTTCCTCTGTCATAACATCCGGAACAGGCTCATAATGAAGAAATTCCATAGTTGATGTAGCTCTGCCTGAGGTGATGGTCCTCAAGGCGGTGACATATCCGAACATTTCTGCCAGAGGAACCTGTGCCCTGATCACCTGTGAGCGGATCCGGGGCAGCACTTCAACCACATTTCCCCTCCGTCTGTTCAGATCGCTGGTGATATCTCCCAGGTATTCATCCGGGGTGATGACCTCCAGTCGCATGATGGGTTCCAGAAGGATCATCTTTCCTTTTTTGCAGGCTTCCCTGAAGGCCAGGTTTGCAGCAATCTCAAATGACAATGCATCAGAATCCACAGGATGGTAAGATCCGTCAAGAAGCCGGACCTTCATGCTGTGCATGGGGAAGCCAAGCAGGATACCGTTGTTCATGGCCTGCCGGAATCCCTTTTCAATGGCAGGAATGAATTCTTTGGGAATGCTGCCTCCCCTGATCTCATTAAGGAACTGAAGCCCTGGCATTCCATTGTCGGCAGGGCCAAGCTCTACTTCGATGTCGGCAAACTTTCCCCTGCCTCCGGATTGTTTCTTATAGACTTCCCTGTATCCGACAGGGCTCACAATGGCCTCTTTGTAGGCCACATGTGGCATACCCTGGTTGATTTCCAGGTTGAATTCTCTTTTCAGGCGGTCGGTAAGGATCTCAAGATGCAGTTCACCCATGCCGCTGATGATGGTTTGTCCGGTTTCCGGATCCAGCCTCACCTTGAATGTAGGATCTTCTTCTGTCAGCTTGGCCAGTCCCGCTTCCAGTTTCTCCACGTCATCCTGCGTCCTGGGTTCAACTGCAACCCTGATGACAGGTTCAGGGAAGTGGATGGGCTCCAGTGCAATGGGATGAGACGGATCGCACAGGGTATCTCCCGTTCGTATCAGCTTGAATCCCACAGCTGCTCCGATGTCACCGGCTTCGATCCGCTGCAGGGGTTTTTGCTTGTTGGCGTGCATCTGCATGATGCGCGAGATCCGCTCCCTTTTGTCGGTATGTGAATTCAGCACTGTTTCCCCGGCTTCCAGCGCTCCGGCATACACCCGGAAAAATGCGATACGCCCGACAAAGGGATCGGTGGCTATTTTGAACGCCAGAGCAGTGAACGGTTCCGAAGGATCCGCCTTCCTGATCTCTTCCTTTTCGGTGAATGGATTCAGGCCGGTCACCGGCGGTATGTCGAGCGGACAGGGAAGATAACGGATGATGGCATCCAGTAGGTTCTGAATACCTTTATTTCTCAGGGCAGCCCCGCAGAGAACGGGAGTGATGTGCAAATCCAGAGTGGCTTTGCGCAGACCCTCATGGATATCGGATTCAGTGATGGATTCCGGATCATTGATGAATTTCTCAAAAAGATGCTCATCATTTTCGACCACGCTCTCGATCATCCTCATCCTGTAGTTTTCCACCATCTCCATCATATCAGGCGGGATCGAAGTTTCATAGTAGCGCATCCCCAGTGATTCCTCATCCCACTGATAGGCTTTTCGCCCGATCAGATCCACCACACCGGCGAAAGTCTCTTCATTGCCGATGGGAAGCTGCAGTGCCACAGGATTGGCTCCCAGCTTATCCTTGATCTGGGCAATCACGTTCTGGAAATCCGCTCCCGGACGATCCATCTTATTGACAAAACTGATCCGGGGTACCCGGTAAGTATCGGCTTGCTTCCATACGGTTTCGGACTGGGGTTCCACACCTCCCACACCGCAGAAGACCGCAATGGCGCCGTCCAGTATTCGGAGCGACCGTTCCACCTCGACCGTGAAATCCACATGGCCGGGGGTATCAATGATATTGATACGGTACTTCTGGGAATCCAGGTCCCAGAATACGGTGGTTGCGGCAGAAGTGATGGTGATCCCTCTTTCCTGCTCCTGAACCATCCAGTCCATGGTGGCTGTTCCCTCATGTACCTCTCCCATTCGGTAGTTGATGCCGGTGTAGTACAATATGCGCTCCGTCGTTGTGGTCTTACCCGCATCGATATGGGCCATAATGCCAATGTTTCTGATATGTAACAGCCTGTCCGACATTTTTTAACTACCTGGTCGTTCTTTTCAACTAAAACCGGAAATGGGAGAATGCCTTGTTAGCTTCGGCCATACGGTGGGTGTCCTCTTTCTTTTTAAAAGCCGCACCTTCTTCTTTGAAGGCGGCCAGGATCTCTCCGGCAAGTTTTTGCCCCATCGATTTTTCATGGCGAGCACGCGAGTATTTGATCAGATTCTTCATCCCGATCGACATTTTTCGCGAAGGCCTTATCTCCGAAGGGATCTGGAATGTGGCACCCCCTATTCTCCTGCTTCGCACTTCAACCGAAGGAGTCACATTGGCCAATGCTTTTTTCCATACTTCCAGGCCATCTTCGCCCGAGCGTTCGCTGACGGCATCAATGGCTTCATAGAACACCTTGAAGGCAAGGTTCTTTTTCCCGCGATACATCATGTTGTTCACAAATTTGGAAACCATCACATCATTGAACCTGGGATCCGGAAGTACTTCTACCTTTTTTGGTTTACTTTTTCTCATAGATCATTATATAATGTATCTTATTTCTTCTTCGGGCGCTTGGTTCCATATTTCGACCTTCTCTGATTACGCCCCTCCACGCCGGATGTATCCAGTGCACCACGGATAATGTGGTACCTGACGCCCGGAAGATCCTTGACCCTCCCACCGCGGATCATTACAATGGAGTGCTCCTGCAGGTTATGACCTTCACCGGGAATATAAGCATTCACCTCCTTGGTATTGGTCAAACGCACCCTGGCCACCTTGCGCATCGCTGAATTGGGCTTCTTGGGAGTGGTCGTATAGACCCTCACACATACACCCCTTTTCTGCGGACACGCATCAAGGGCTGGCGACTTACTCTTATCGGTCAATTTCTTACGTCCTTTTCGGACTAATTGCTGAATCGTCGGCATAGCTACGATTTTTGTTCACATTAAATGTTATCTGGAATATCAGGGAAGGATACAGTAAGGATTGCAGACATAACCGGCATGGATCATGGCAGATCCATCGCGGCTGAAACCTATAACCGTCTTACCTTATCAGGTTTCCTGAGTATTCTGAGAATGTTTCTCTGGCTTAAATAAATGAAAGAACCTTTAAATAAACAGCTTCCAATTAAGCGGGTGCAAAAGTACAATTAATTTTTCAATATACAATCTTTTCGTTATTTTTTTTCAAGAGATGCATTTGACGTAAATCCATTACTTTTGCGGTACCTGATCCAAAATCCATGAACATCCTGGAAGATTTAAATGACGAACAACGGGTCGCCGTTGAGCATATTGAAGGACCCGTGATGGTGCTGGCAGGGGCTGGCTCAGGCAAAACACGGGTGCTGACCTACAGGGTCGCACACCTGATCAATCTGGGTGTCGATCCCTTTTCCATCCTTGCCCTGACCTTTACCAACAAGGCTGCCAGGGAAATGAAAAAAAGAATCACAGCCCTGGTGGATAACAAGGATGCACGGAACGTATGGATGGGAACCTTTCATTCAATCTTCGCGCGTATCCTCCGGATAGAGGCACATCGCCTGGGATTCCCGTCGCATTTTACGATCTACGACACCGATGATTCCAAAAGCCTGATGAAATCGCTGATCAATGAACAGGAGCTTGACCCGAAGATCTATGCACCATCCTATGTGCTGAACCGAATCTCTCAGGCCAAAATAAACCTGGTCACCCCCGCACTATACAATAGTGATCCACAGTTGCTGCTCCAGGATAAAATCTCCGGCCGGCCCAAAACAGGTCACCTTTACACCATGTACCAGAACCGGATGGTCAAGGCCTCCGCTATGGATTTCGACGACCTGCTGCTGAACACATACCGGCTCCTGGAGGAATATCCCGAAGTGCTGTACAAATACCAGCAAAAATTTCTGTTTATCCTTGTGGATGAATACCAGGACACAAACTACGTACAGTATGCCATCCTGAAGAAACTGGCTGCCAACAATGAAAACATCTGTGTGGTGGGCGACGATGCCCAGAGCATCTATGCGTTCCGGGGAGCCAATATCCAGAACATTCTGAACTTCAAAAGCGACTATCCGGATGCTGCCACCTATAAACTGGAACAGAATTACCGCTCGACCAAAACCATCGTGAAAGTGGCCAATGGCGTGATCGTCAATAATAAAGATCAGATTTTCAAAGAGATATGGACAAATAACGAAGAAGGTCATCTCATAGGCCTGCTGAAAGCCACCACCGACAGCGAGGAAGGCTCCCTGGTGGCCAACGCTATCTTTGAACATAAGATGAACCATCAGCTCAGGAACGACGCCTTTGCCATCCTCTACCGGACCAATGCCCAATCCAGGGCATTTGAGGAATCATTGCGCAAACTGAACATCCCCTATAAAATCTATGGAGGTCTGTCGTTCTACAGGCGCAAGGAGATCAAAGACCTGATCGCCTATTACAGGCTGGTGATCAACCATCATGACGATGAGGCGCTGCTTCGTGTCATCAACTATCCCTCCCGTGGCATCGGCAAGACCAGCTGCGAACGGCTGATCGTAGAGGCTGATAAAAACAGGACGAGCATCTGGGAGGTCATTGAAAATATGCCCGATAAACGCTTCGACTTACCGATGGGCACGCAGAAGAAAATGACCGATTTCTGTGTTATGATAAAGAGCTTTTCAGCCCAGCTGAAGACCAAAAATGCCTATCTGCTGGCCAGGGAAATCGCCTCGGCGGCTGGCATTCTGAAGGAACTGCACGAGGACAGGTCGCCGGAAGGGATCAGCCGTTTTGAAAATATTGAGGAATTGCTCAATGCCATTCAGGATTTTTCCGAAAGGGAGGAGATTCTTTCCTTTACAGCTGAGAACCTCGAAAATGTACCCAGGACCCTGGACGAATTCATGCAGGAGGTTGCACTGCTTACTGATGCCGACACGCCTGATACGGAAGATCCTGATCACGTGTCGCTGATGACCATCCATGCAGCTAAAGGACTTGAGTTTCCCTATGTGTATATCGTTGGCCTGGAAGAGAACCTTTTTCCCTCGATACAGTCCCTGGATTCCCGTGCAGATCTGGAGGAGGAAAGACGCCTGTTTTATGTCGCCCTGACACGGGCCATGAAAAAAGTAACCCTGTCGTACGCCGAGAACCGGTACCGATGGGGTAACCTGACCCTTTGCGAACCCAGCCGGTTCATTGATGAGATAGATCTGGCGGCCTTCGAGGCACCGAAAAAAGTATCCTTCAACCCGGCAGAGAACCGCTTCGTTACTTCCAGCGGCGATGTACGGGCTACCAAAGACCAGAGGCATCCTTACAGGAAGAATTTCCGGAGGGTGCTTCCTTCATCCGACAACAGTCCCACAAGCCCCGACGACAATTCCGAGCTGATCCAGGTGGGCATGAATGTGGAACATGCACGCTTTGGCAAAGGAAAAGTGATCAGTATGGAAGGTACGGGCCCCAATAAAAAAGCAACCATTTATTTCCAGGACATCGGACAAAAACAGATCCTGTTGAAATTCGCAAGGCTCCGGATCCTCTGATCACGGCATAATGCACTTGTTCCCGTTAATTCTCTGTCAGGTTTGCATATTAAAAAATAGTAGTATATTTGCAACCGATTCCACAACAGCACACGAAACGCAACCAGAAATCGTTCAACATTTACTTTCCCGGATAACCTCCGCGTCTTGTGAGAATATAACCATCGTCATCAATTAACCGGATTAACTATTATCATGGAGTATAACAGCACCCGCAACAGGCTTATTCTCAGGGAATATGGCCGGAACGTCCAAAGAATGGTCGAAAGCCTGATGACCATTGAAGATATAGAAATCAGAACCCAGTCGGCGAAAGCCATCATCAATGTCATGTCGCAGCTGAATCCCACCCTCCGCGACGCCGGAGATGTCCGTCACAAGCTGTGGGATCATTTGTACATCATGTCGGATTTCAAGCTGAATCTTGACGGACCGTTTACACCGCCCTCACCGGGAGAGATCTTCAAGCGGCCCAAAAGACTGAAGTACCATGACAGGGAGATCAAGTTCCGTCATTACGGCAGCAACATCGAGGCGATCATTCAGAAAGCGATCGATTATCCGGAAGGACCTGAGAAACAGGCACTGGTGCATACCATTGCCAACCATCTGAAAAAATCTTACCTGAGCTGGAACAGGGAATCGGTAACCGATGAACTGATTGCCCAGCACCTTGAACTGCTCTCCAAAGGACAGCTAAAGCTGGGGACTGAAGATAAGCTCAGCCACACCAACGATATCCTGGCACGGAACAAAAAGAAAAAATTCATCAAGGAGCCACCGATGGCAATAAACAAAAATCACAACCACGGTTATAAGAACGGCTTCAACCACAATTTCAGCCAGCGTCCGCGAAAAGACAGAAGGCAAAAGCCCCAGGATTAAAGTATTTCCTATCTTTGGAAAATCAATTTTCCAGATGAGCTCATTCATTATTCAGGGCGGCAGGCAACTCCGCGGGACAATCCATCCTCAGGGTGCAAAAAACGAAGCGCTGCAGGTCATCTGTGCATGCCTTCTGACGGATGAGAAGGTTACCATTGAAAATATCCCCGACATCAGGGACGTCAATCATCTGATCGAACTTCTGGAAGGCATGGGTGTCAGGGTGGAACGCAACACACCCGCCACAGTGACCCTCCAGGCCGATGATCTCAATCTGGATTATCTCCGGTCGGATGAATTCAGAAAAAAATCCCAAAGCCTGAGAGGTTCCATCATGATCCTGGGACCGCTGCTAGGCAGATTCAACGTTGGTTACCTGCACCAGCCCGGCGGCGACAAAATAGGCCGACGCCGGCTCGACACGCATTACGTTGGACTGACGGCCCTCGGTGCTCATTTCACGTACCTGCCGGGTGAAAGTTCCTTTAAGGTCTGGACCAAACAACTCAAAGGCTCTTATATGCTTCTGGATGAAGCATCTGTGACAGGAACTGCCAACATCGTCATGGCTGCCGTACTGGCGGAAGGCACCACCACCATCTTCAACGCTGCCTGCGAACCGTATGTGCTCCAGCTCTGCCGGATGCTCAATGCCATGGGGGCCCGCATAAAAGGAGTGGGATCCAACCTTCTCAGCATCGAAGGCGTGACCCGCCTGGGAGGATGTTCCCACAAACTGCTGCCGGATATGATCGAAGTAGGAAGCTTTATCGGCATGGCCGCCATGACCCGTTCCGAACTGACCATCAGCGGAGTGGATCTGCCACAACTGGGACTTATACCGGAAGTTTTCCGCCGGCTGGGCATCAAAGTGCAGCAAACCGGAAACGACTTGCTGATACCGTACCATGATCACTACGAAGTAGAAACCTTTATGGACGGCTCGATCATGACGATTGCCGATGCTCCCTGGCCGGGATTCACTCCCGACCTCATCAGCATTGCCCTCGTTGTGGCGATACAGGCCAAAGGCAGTGTCCTGATCCATCAGAAAATGTTTGAAAGCCGGCTGTTTTTTGTCGATAAACTGATCGATATGGGAGCCCGTATCATTTTATGCGATCCTCACCGTGCAACTGTCATCGGGCTTGACCATGAACACCCCCTGAAGGGCATTGATATGACCTCTCCCGACATCCGCGCCGGGGTTGCCCTGCTGATAGCAGCCCTGTCTGCAGAAGGTAAAAGCGTTATTCACAATATCGAACAGATCGACAGGGGTTACCAGTATATTGATGAACGTCTGAACCGCATCGGGGCTTCCATTCAAAGACAATAAGGACAGCTTCCTGCCATTTTGTCGTAATATCCGTTGTGGCAAAGATGTTGATCAGCCCACCCGGCCGTTTCTGCTCAAAAGCGGATTGTGATTGTTTTACTATATACGGAATTCATCACCATGAACGAAAAAGAAAAGAACGAACAGGATCAGACATCCTCCGGAGCGGCTCCGGAAGCTCATAAACACGAAAAAAGTTCAAAAACCCACAAGAAAAATACTGCTCAGGATGCTCTGATCGCAGAGCTGCAGGGCAAGCTGATTGAACTCAATGATAAATATATCCGCCTTTATTCCGAATTCGACAATTTCCGCAAGCGAACCCTCAGGGAAAAAACAGAGCTGAGCAAGTCGGCCACTCAGGAAGTCATTTATGACCTGCTGCCGGTTCTGGACGATTTCGACCGCGCCCTCAGGCACTCCGAAAGCACAGAACATATTGAAGCTCTGAGAGAAGGCGAAAAGCTGATCTTTGCAAAACTGAGAACGATCCTTGAGCAGAAAGGACTACAGGAAATCAAATCCATTGGCGAACCTTTCAATACCGACCTTCACGATGCCATCACCCAGATCCCTGCACCATCCGGAGAAATGAAGGGCAGGATCATCGATGAAACTGTAAAAGGTTACATGCTGAATGGAAAGGTGATCCGGTACGCCAAGGTGGTGGTGGCAGGGTGATGGGAAAATATCAGCAGCTTGTTATTGAACCATTGAACAATTTGACCATTTAACAATTTAACAGTTTGCCAAGATATCAGGATGTCAAAACGCGATTACTACGAAATACTTGGAGTTTCCAAGAATGCTGATGAAACCGAGATAAAGAAAGCTTACCGGAAGATGGCGCTTAAATATCACCCTGACAAAAATCCTGGTGATAAGGAAGCGGAAGAGCATTTCAAGGAGGCTGCCGAGGCCTACGAAGTACTGAGCAATCCGGAAAAGAGGCGTCAATACGACCGCTTTGGCCACGAAGGTGTCAGGGGTGCCGGCGGTGGCAGCGGGGCTGGCGGTTTTGGCATGAGCATGGAGGATATCTTCAGCCAGTTTGGGGATATCTTTGGCGACGCCTTCGGAAGTTTTGGAGGATTTGGTTTCGGGACAGGAACCCGGGAAAGACAGAAAAGGACCACACGCGGAACCAACCTGCGTGTAAAAGTGAGCCTGACCCTGGAGGATATTGCGCACGGGGTGGAAAAGAAAATCAAGGTGAATAAATATGTACCGTGCGATCAGTGTCGCGGAACCGGTGCAGAAGGAGGCAGCTCCTACCAGAGCTGTTCCTCCTGCCATGGCACGGGTCATGTCACCCGGATCACCAGCACATTCCTCGGGCAGATGCAAACCACCTCCACCTGTCCCAACTGCGGAGGCGAGGGTCAGATCATTACCAACAGGTGCCTGAAATGTGCAGGGCACGGTATCATCAATGGAGAAGAGATCATTTCGATAAAGATTCCAGCAGGAGTATCGGAGGGAATGCAGCTTTCACTGAACGGAAAGGGGAACGCGGCGGCCCGGGGTGGCATTCCAGGTGATCTGATCGTGCTCATCGAAGAAGAAAAGCATCCCTACCTGAAAAGGGAAGATCACAACCTTGTATACGAACATTTTATCAGCCTGCCGGAAGCAGCCCTGGGAACCTCCATTGACGTCCCCACCATCGACGGAAAGGCCCGCATAAAAATTCCACCCGGAACACAACCGGGAAAAGTCCTGCGCCTCAAAGACAAAGGGATACCAGTTTTAAATGGTTATGGACAACGGGGTGACGAGTTGGTGAACATCCAGGTCTGGGTACCGAAAACCCTCACCCGGGAGGAAAAGGAGATGATGGAAAAACTGGCCTCTTCAGAAAATTTTAAGCCCCGGCCCACAGGACGGGATAAAAATTTCTTTGACCGGTGGAAAGATATGTTCAATACCTGACAGACCGATGCAAAACGAAATCCTTACCGCGACGGGTATCACAAAACGATATGCGAACCACACTGCCCTCAAATCCGTATCCCTTGGTGTACCAAGGCAAAGCATCTACGGCCTGCTGGGACCCAACGGAGCTGGAAAGACCACCTTCATCCGCATTGTGAACCAGATCCTGGCCATGGATGAAGGGACCCTTACCTGGAACAATGAAAACCTATCGCTCGGTCATATCTACCGGATCGGATACCTTCCGGAAGAAAGGGGCCTGTACAAAAAAATGAAAGTCGGCGAACAAGCCCTCTACCTGGCGCAATTGAAGGGTTTGAGCCGAATGGAAGCCACCAGGCGCCTGAAGTGGTGGTTCGAAAGATTCGACATCATGTCGTGGTGGAACCGTAAGGTAGAAGAACTCTCAAAAGGGATGCAGCAGAAAGTTCAGTTCGTGGTGACCGTGATCCATGAACCTGAACTGCTGATCTTCGATGAACCTTTCAGCGGTTTCGATCCCATCAATGTCAATATCCTGAAGGAAGAGATCCTTAAGCTTCGCGAAAAGGGAGCTACCATCATCTTTTCCACCCATAACATGGCATCCGTGGAAGAACTGTGCGACCACATTGCGCTGCTGAACCGCTCCGAAAAGATACTCGAAGGAAGGGTGACCGATATAAAAAGTACGTACAGGAATAACGCCTACATCATCCACTATGACGGGATGGAAAGCTCCCTGCGTCCGTTACTGCACCCATCGTACCAGATACTGGAAGAAAACCTGGAGGAGAAACTGAAAACCGTGCATATCCGCATTCCAAAAGGCACAGGCCCCAACGATCTGATCAACGATCTGCTTCCCCATATCACCATCCATGGATTTTCGGAAATGTTGCCGACCATGAACGAGATCTTTATTTCCAAAGTGAATGAATTCAGCACGATGTCAAGATGAATAAAATCAAACTGATCATACAGAGAGAGTACCTGTCGAGGGTAAAGAAGCGCTCGTTCGTGGTCATGACCTTCCTTGGCCCCATCCTGATGGCAGCCATGTTCATCATTCCGGTGTACATCTCCACTCGGGAAGGGGATATTAAGAAAATTGCCATCCTGGACGAAACAGGGATTTTCAGGGATAAGTTCACAGATACCAGGACAGTCATCTTTTCAGAGGTCAGCGGCGACATTGCCACGCTCAAAGGTCACCTCGCCGACAGCGGATACTACGCACTACTTCATATCCCTAAGACCGAGGCCATCATCCCGACTTCCGCCATCGTTTATTCAAGCAAACAGGCCAGCGTGACCGTCACGGGAACGATCCGGAATACCATGCAAAAAGAGGTGGAACGATTGAAACTGGAGGCATCGGGAGTGGATCCCGCGGTCATTGACAGTGCAAAGACGAAGATCCAGCTGGCAACGTTCAAAATTGACAAAGAAGGCAACGAGGAAAAAAGTTTCACCGAGGTGAGCATGGTGATCGGATATGTAGGAGGATTTCTGATCTACATTTTCATCTTCATGTACGGTTCACAGGTCATGCGGGGCGTCATCGAAGAGAAAAGCAGCCGCATCGTCGAAGTGATCCTTTCCTCCATAAAACCTTTTCAGCTGATGATGGGCAAGATCGTCGGCATCGCCATGGTGGGACTCACCCAGTTCGTGCTGTGGATACTGCTTACCGCAGCCCTGGTGACGACCTTTACCGCGATGACAGGAGCATCCCTGTCGGAAGCAGGTTCTGCACAAATGCTGATGACAGAGAACAGCCGGCTGGCTCCTTCAAACGTCATTCCCGATGAAGATGAACTGAGCGGCGATGAACTGCAACTGGTGTTGGAAGCTGTGAATACGATCAACTACGGTACCATCCTGGTCTTTTTCCTGTTTTTCTTCATTGGCGGTTACCTGCTTTACGGTGCTCTTTTCGCTGCCATCGGAGCCGCAGTGGATAATGAGGCCGACACGCAGCAGTTCATGTTGCCCATCACCATCCCGCTGATCCTTTCGATCGTCCTCATCCCTTACATCATTAATAATCCGGAGGGCCCCCTTGTGTTCTGGGCCTCCATCATACCCTTTACCTCCCCCATCGCCATGATGGCCAGGATACCCTTTGGGGTTCCCTACCTGGATCTCGTCCTTTCTGTCACTCTGCTTACCCTGGGCTTTCTGGGGACAACATGGCTGGCTGGTCGTATCTACCGAACCGGAATTTTATTGTTCGGGAAGAAAGTTACGTACCACGACTTGTGGAAGTGGGTGTCGTACAGGGGATAATAACCGCTGATGGTTATTAATGCTCATCCGGGCATTGGTATTCATGGGCATTTTATAATTTAGCTGTGTAATTGCAGCAAATTTAAAATCCATGATGAACAAGCAACTGACCGATCCTGGAAGTATCGTCGTCGTAGGAGGCTCTAACGATATTTCAAAGCCGGGAGGCAAGGTATTGAAAAATATCCGGGAAGGGAGTTTCACGGGCAGTCTTCGTGTGGTCAATCCGAAAGAATCGGTCATTCAGGGTATCCCCTGCCATCATGACCTGACCACCCTGCCCGAAACAGATCTTGCCGTCATCGCCATTGCTGCTCGCTTTGTCCCGGAGACGGTTGAGTACCTTACGCATTATAAAAACACCCGGGCCTTCATAGTCATATCTGCAGGTTTCAGCGAGGAAAGCAAAGAAGGGAAAGAACTTGAGGACAGGCTGGTGAAAGCGGTCAATTCGACAGGCGCCGCTCTTATCGGACCGAATTGTACCGGAGTACTGACTCCCAGGCATCAGAGCATCTTCACGCTGCCGATTCCCAGACTATCTCCCGGAGGATGCACGCTCATCTCAGGATCTGGCGCTACGGCCTGTTTCATCATGGAGCTGGGGATCCCCAGAGGATTGACCTTTGCAGGGGTCTATTCTGTTGGCAACAGCGCTCAGACCGGGGTGGAAGAAGTGGTTCAGTACCTGGATATGACCTATGATCCTGTTACCAGCTCGCCGGTGGTGCTGCTGTATATTGAAAACATCCGTAATCCCAGGCTGTTGCTGAAGCATGCATCATCTCTGATACGTAAGGGCTGCAGGATGGCCGCCATCAAGGCAGGATCATCCGAAGCAGGGATCCGGGCTGCCTCCTCACATACCGGCGCACTTGCCAGCAGCGATCTGGCTGTAGATTCCCTTTTCCGCAAGTCAGGGATCATCCGCTGCTTCGGCAGGGAGGAACTCATCACCACCGCCTCGATATTCATGCACAAACCCATGAAAGGCAAGAACCTGGCCATCATCAGCCATGCAGGAGGGCCTGCCGTCATGCTGACGGATACGCTGGAAAAGGGAGGAATGAACATCCCTCATCTTCAGGGTCCTGTGATGGATGAACTCAAAACACAGCTTTTTCAGGGGTCTTCGGTGAACAACCCGATCGATTTCCTGGCTACCGGCACGGCTGAACAACTCGGAAAGATCATTGACACTGTCGACAGTAAACTCAGGGAGATCGACGGCATGGCAGTGATCTTCGGAACTCCCGGGCTCAGCAGGATTTTTACCGTTTACGAGATGCTGGACAGTAAAATGGAAGCGAGCCATAAACCGATCTTCCCGATCCTGCCCTCCGTTGTGACTGCATCAGAAGAGGTGCAGTCCTTTCTCGATAGGGGAAGGATCTATTTCCCGGATGAAGTGACCTTTGGAAATGCACTGGCCAGAATCTATGTCAAAGAAATTGCTGAATCAGGAAAGACGAAATTGCCCGAAATCAACATCAAAGAAATACGTGATGTGATCAGCGTCTCTTCATCCGGATACCTTCCTGAAACCAGCCTGCAAAGACTTCTGGATGCCGCGCGCATACCGAGAATTGTGGAGGTCATCATAACCGACGAGAAAGAGGTCACAGATGCATGCCGTCAGATAGGTTTTCCGGTGGTCATGAAAGTGGGCGGACTGTTGCATAAATCCGACCTGGGAGGGGTCAAGCTGAACATTACGGGTTATGCCCTGGCGCAGACGGCTTTCAGGGAACTGATGTCCATCAGCGGTGCGCACAGTGTACTCATACAGCCCATGACAAAAGGCATGGAGCTCTTCATCGGTGCAAAGGAAGATCCCGATTTCGGCCATCTGGTGTTATGCGGATTCGGAGGGATTTTCATCGAGGTCCTGAAAGATTTTCAGGCTGCCCTTGCTCCGGTAAGCTTCGATCAGGCGCTTTGGATGATCCGGCACCTGAAAGGCTATAAACTTCTCAAGGGAGTACGGGGAAGAACGGGTGCCGATGAAAATGTATTTGCCGAAATCGTATCCTGCGTGGGAGCCCTTGTCACGGCTGCCCCTGAAATCAAGGAGATGGACCTGAATCCGTTGATGGCCCACAGGGAATCCATTACGGTGGTCGATGCCAGGATCCGGATTGAAAAGTAAATCTTTTTCATGGATTCATACGGATTTCCTTATGGTAATAATTCCTACCTTTGAAGAACGATTCATCATCATAAATCCACTCAAAAAAAGAGATCTGACAAATGAAGGAAACACCGATCAATTACGATGTCGTCACGCAGAAAATCAAGGAACTCAACATCTCCAATATGGGCAGGGTGACCATTCGTATGCTCAAGAAGCTGGTTGATGAAATCGAGGCTGCCACAGGAGAGGAATATATACGGATGGAAATGGGCGTTCCCGGACTGCCCCCGTCACAGGTTGGTGTTGAAGCGGAAATCACGGCGCTGCGCACCGGAATTGCGGCAATCTATGCCGATATTTACGGCATAATGGAACTAAAGAAGGAAATGGCACGATTTGTCAAGCTTTTCCTGAACATTGAAGTGAGCGAAGAGGGCTGTATCCCCACTGTCGGCTCGATGCAGGGTGGATATGCCACGTTCATGACCGTCAACAGACTGCACAGGGAAAAGAACACCACCCTGTCGATCGATCCCTGTTTTCCCGTGCATAAGCAACAGCACATGGTCATCGGCAATCCTATCGAAGCATTTGATGTGTACAATTTCAGGGGTGATAAACTGAAAGCTAAGCTGGAATCCTATCTTGAGAAGGGAAATATCTCCTGTATCCTTTATTCCAATCCCAATAATCCGTCGTGGATCTGTTTCACTGAAAAAGAACTGAAGATCATCGGCGAACTGGCCAATCAATACGATGCGATCATTGTTGAGGATCTTGCCTATTTCGGAATGGATTTCAGGAAGGATTATTCCAAACCCGGAAAGCCGCCCTATCAACCCTCGGCTGCCAACTATACCGATAATTACATCCTGCTGATCTCCAGTTCCAAGGTATTCAGTTATGCAGGACAGCGGATCGGCATGATGGTGATCTCGGATAAAGTGTATCACATGCGGTCAGCGGATCTGTTACAAAATTATTATTTCGACCAGTTCGGCCCCGCCATGATCTTCGGCGCCCTGTACGCGTTGAGTGCCGGCACTTCTCATTCGCCTCAGTACGGACTTGCTGCGATGCTTAAAGCTGTCAATGACGGAACGGTCAATCTCACACAGGATGTCAGGGTATATGGCGACAAAGCACGGATCATGAAGAAGCTGTTCCTTGACAACGGATTCAGGATTGTCTATGAAAGGGACGAAAATGATCCGGTTGCCGATGGATTTTATTTCACGATCTCTTACCCGGGAATGAACGGGGAAGAGTTGATCACGGAGTTGATCTACCATGGGATCAGTGCGATCTCACTGACCATCTGCGGCAGCGAGCGCTCGGAAGGTGCACGTGCCTGCGTATCGCTTGTCAGAGAGTCACAATTCCCTTTACTGGAAAAACGCTTGATAAAATTCCGGGAAAACAATCCGCGATGATCTGATTATGAAGCATGAAGCATGAAATATGAAATATGCAATATTTAATAGTTCATGCTACATACTACATGCTTCATGAAAATATTTCTTACCTCCTTTGGCTTTCCGATTGAGGAAAATTCAGTAATTTCGTGGGGCGGAAAAAGAAAGCTACAAGCTTCAAGCTTCAAGTTTATGGGCGACAGGTTGAAACTTGAAGCTTGAAACTTGAAACTTGTAACCTAACAGGCACAGTAAATCAAATTACTCCTATAAATCCAAACGACATGGCAAAAGTCAGGGGTGCAATCGTCATTGATATAGAAAAGTGCAAAGGATGCGAGGTCTGCATCGAAGCCTGTCCAACGGAAGTGATCGGACTGGCAAGCCAGGTGAACAGCAAAGGATACCGCTACACATATATGAAAAATCCGGAAGCCTGTACCGGTTGTACCAATTGTGCCATCGTCTGTCCCGATGGAGTGATCACGGTATACAGAATGAAAGTGGAATCTGAAACGGTTAAATGAATTGATCATGGGTGAATTACGTTTAATGAAAGGCAACGAGGCGATTGGAGAAGCTGCAATACGCGCCGGTGTGGATGCCTATTTCGGGTACCCCATCACACCTCAGTCGGAAGTCATTGAATACCTGATGGCCGAAAAGCCGCATGAGCGGACCGGAATGGTCGTCCTTCAGGCCGAAAGTGAAGTAGCTTCCATCAACATGGTGTATGGCGCTGCCGCCACAGGCAAAAAGGTGATGACATCCTCTTCAAGCCCCGGAGTCAGCCTGATGATGGAAGGGGTCTCCTACATCGCAGGGGCAGAGCTTCCCTGCGTATTGGTCAACGTGGTCAGGGGAGGTCCCGGACTGGGCACCATCCAGCCTTCGCAGGCCGACTATTTCCAGGCAACAAAGGGAGGAGGCCATGGTGATTACCGGATGATCGTTCTGGCGCCTGCCTCAGTGCAGGAGATGTCGGACTTTATCAAACTGGCCTTTGAACTGGCCTTCAGATACCGCAATCCTGCCATGATCCTTTCCGACGGGGTCATCGGACAGATGATGGAGAAAGTGGTACTATTCGATCCAATCCCCCGCTGGACTGAAGAAGAGATCATCAAAATGTCGCCGTGGGCCACTACAGGCAAACCACTGAACAGGGAACGGAACATCATCACCTCCCTCGACCTACAGCCTCACGTCCAGGAACAGCGCAACATCAGGCTGCAGAATAAATACGCCACCATCCAGGAAAAAGAGGTCCGTTGTGAAAAAATCGCCTGCGACGATGCTGAATACCTGATCGTTGCATATGGCTCCAGTGCCAGGATCGCGCAAAAAGCCCTCGACATAGCCAGGGCTCAGGGCATTAGGCTTGGCCTTTTAAGAGCTATTACACTCTGGCCTTTCCCAACTAAACAGATTCGGGAACTCCTTGGCCATGTGAAGGGTATTCTTACGGTCGAACTCAGTTCAGGTCAGATGGTTGAAGACGTACGCCTGGCAGTGGAAGGCAGGGTTAACGTCGAATTTTACGGAAGAATGGGAGGAATGATCTACACTCCTGAAGAGATCCTTGGTGTCCTTAAAGCAAAAATCATAGGAGAATAAAACCATGGCTGAAATACGATTGGAAGACATTATCCGGCCCGAGAACCTGGTGTATAAAAAGACTCCCCTGATGACCGACAATATCCTGAGCTATTGCCCCGGATGCGGCCATGGTACCGCGCACCGCCTCATTATGGAGGTGGTCGAAGAACTGGGATTCCAGGAAAAAACCATCGGGATCTGTCCTGTGGGATGCTCTGTACTCGCCTACGATTTCATGAACATCGACATGCAGCAGGCTGCCCACGGCCGGGCTCCTGCACTGGCAACCGGCATCAAGAGGACATGGCCCGGCCGGATCGTCTTCACCTACCAGGGTGACGGTGACCTGGCAGCCATCGGTACGGCTGAAACCATCCATGTATGCAACAGGGGAGAAAATCTCACCATGATCTTCATCAACAACGGCATTTACGGGATGACCGGGGGACAAATGGCACCCACC
This sequence comes from Bacteroidota bacterium, assembly GCA_022711405.1. Lineage (GTDB taxonomy): Bacteria > Bacteroidota > Bacteroidia > Bacteroidales > JAGONC01 > JAGONC01. Next base: position 7,657 of record JAKLFC010000019.1, on the reverse strand, counting down.
ACGCTGGAGGGCATGAAATCTTCCACCTCTCCGTACGGAAGAGATGTACACATGATGGGCTATCCCCTTAAAATGACCGAAGTGGTCGCGACGTTGCCAGGAACCTATTTCGTTACCCGTCAGGCCGTCCATACGCCTGCAGCAGTGCGCAAAGCAAAAAAAGCAATTCGCATAGCCTTTGAAAATCAAAGGGATAACAAGGGAGGAGTTTCTTTTGTCGAGATCGTCTCCAATTGCAACTCAGGCTGGAAAATGAGGCCCGTGGATGCCAACCACTGGATGGAACAGAATATGTTCCCTTTCTTTCCCCTGGGAGATATGAAAGTGGACGGGAAAATAGTAAAATAAGGGTTGCAGGTTACAAGTTTCAGGTTTCAGGTAATAAAAATGACATATTTTAAACTTGTAACCTGTAACTTATAACCTGTAACATCAATACGGTTAAAAAGCTAAAACGTACATAAAGAATCATGACCGAAGAAATCATTATTGCCGGCTTTGGAGGACAGGGCGTTCTGTCGATGGGTAAGATCCTTGCCTATTCCGGTATCATGCAGGATCAGGAAGTGAGCTGGATGCCATCCTATGGCCCGGAAATGAGAGGCGGAACTGCCAACGTAACCGTTATCCTCAGTGATGAGCGGATCAGTTCACCCATCCTGCACTTCTACGACACGGCCATCATCCTTAATCAGCAATCCATGGATAAATTCGAACCATCGGTAAAACCCGGAGGTGTGCTGATCTACGATGGCAATGGCATTACACGCCATCCCTCACGGAAAGACATCCACATTTACCGTGTGGATGCTGCTGATGAAGCTACCAGGCTCGGACTGTCAAAAATCTTCAATATGATCGTTCTCGGAGGGTACATGAAAGTGAAACCGGTGGTCAGACTCGAAAATGTGATCCTGGGCCTTAAAAAATCACTCCCTCACCGTTATCATGACCTGATCCCTGATAATGAAAAGGCAATTCTCAGGGGCATGGAGATCATCGAAGAAGTCAAGGTATGACCATGAATGACCGAAAATGACCTGAAATCCTTCCTGGATTTTAAATCTGACCTATACAACCGCCAGGAGTTTATCCCGGAGGATCCTGTTTCTGTTCCGCATCTTTTTCACAGGAAAGAAGATATTGAAATCGCAGGCTTTCTCACTGCGGTCATTTCCTGGGGACAAAGGAAAACCATCATTGCAAACGCCAGAAAATGGATGTCGCTGATGGATGATGCACCCTTCGACTATGTCATGAATTCATCATCCCGGGATCAGAAAGACCTGCTTTCGTTTGTGCACAGGACCTTCAACGGGGAGGATTGCCTGTACTTTGTTCAATCGTTGAGGCACCTCTACCAGCACTGTGGAGGGCTGGAGAACGTGATGGGTTCACGTTTCCCTGAAGCGGATGAGAATGTCAGGACAATGCTCTCACGGCTAAAACAAGTTTTTTTCGAATCCCCGCATTTACCAAGAACAGTCAAACATCTTCCTGATCCTATGAAAGGATCGGCTGCCAAACGGATGAACATGTTCCTTCGCTGGATGGTTCGAAAGGATGACAGGGGCGTGGACTTTGGCCTCTGGAACCGGATCGGTATGGACCAGCTCCTTTGTCCACTGGACGTGCATTCAGGATATGTAGCAAGGAACCTGGGTCTACTGTCAAGGAAACAAAATGACTGGAAGGCGGTTGAAGAACTTACCGCCCGACTCAGAAGACTGGATCCGGCCGACCCGGTCCGGTATGATTACGCACTGTTCGGAATCGGAATGTACGAAAGTTTCTGAACTATCTTTGCAACGATACTCGAATCAAAACACTGAGGTCATGAAAATTATTACCCGGATCCGCCATTACCTTCATGAGAACAGAATAAATATTTTCAGGCAGCGGCTGAAGCTTCGCAGGGTCATCTTTGAATCGGATACGCCTTCCGGGAGAAGGTTTGACATTATCCTTCTGATCACGATCCTGTTCAGCGTACTGGTGGTGATGCTTGACAGCATCCCTGCCGTCAAAGCATCCATCGGCGATTTTTTAAAAGTGATTGAATGGGTTGTGACCGGTCTTTTCACGCTGGAATACCTGCTCCGCGTCTGGACCATTGGACGTCCGATAAAATACATGACAAGCTTTTACGGTATCATCGACCTGGTTGCCGTGCTGCCCACCTATCTCAGCCTGCTGCTGGCGGGATCGGAGTATCTTATCATCATTCGTGTCATCCGGATGCTGAGGATATTTCGTATCCTCAAACTTGGCCGTTTTATGGCAGCCTCCAATGTACTTGTCATCGCCATGAAGGAAAGCCGGCATAAGATCATTGTTTTCCTGGAAGTCATCCTTACCATAGTCGTGATCGTTGGAGCATTCATGTACCTGATTGAAGGCCCTGAAAACGGATTTACGAGCATACCGGTCAGCATTTACTGGGCCATTGTCACCATCACAACGGTAGGATACGGGGATATTTCACCGGCTACACCCCTTGGTCAGATCATTGCATCGGTGATCATGATCCTCGGTTACGCCATCATCGCTGTACCCACGGGGATCATCACCATGGAAATGTCGAAAGCGCAGCAGTTGCAGAAGACACACAATGCTTCCCAGATATTTTGCTGGTCATGCGGGGAAACCGATCACGACCCGGGTGCAAGTTACTGCAGGAAATGTGGTGCAAAGCTTTCTAAAAAATCGGTCAGACCTAGAAAAAAAAAGTGAGTCCCTTCTTTAGCTCTTCTCCTGTTGCAGTCTCTACCAGCCGTTTATATTTTTTATACACTTCACGGGGCTGCTTTTCGCCATTGACCGACATCATTCCCGAATCAATAAAGACAACGTAATCGTTTTCTCTGGTAATGATACCATCCCCAAGCAATTCGCTTTTCATTATCGACTCAGTCCTTTGGATATTCCCATGAAAAGGTATCAAATACTTCTCTTCCACGTCAGGAACATCAGGAAGCAGTAATTCTTCATGCCTGTACAAATCTTCCATATCAGGATAGGTATAGTAGATATCAGGAAGCTTCAGGTCGTACGGGATAGGATAGTTGAATCGCTCATCCTCAGGAACCTGTTCCGGATCCCGGGGATCATAAAAATAATGATATCCTCCGATGGAATCCAACTCTTCGTATACGTTCGTCCAGGAGGTATCGAAATCAAAATAGGATTCCATGAACTTTTGATAGTTCCATTGGAACGCGCTGTCTTCAGGCCAGACAAATGAATGCACACCTGGTCCGAAATCGAAGTAAAAATCACCGGGCGGCACCTGGCAATGAGGCAGACTTCGGTCAATGCTATCCTTAAAGTACTGCTCCTGCAGACGTTTTTCTGCCTCTCTCAGCGCTTCATAGTACTCCTGATGCCTGAATTGTCGTTGCTGGCGCTGGATTTCGAGATATTGCTGAAGGGCTTTCTGATGTTCCTCAATGGCTTCCTGAAGTTGTTTGTGAGCCATTTCCTGCTCCTGCAGCTGCTTCTTGTACTCTTCCCCCGCCTGTCGCTCCTTCAAGGCCACAGTGTCAGCCTTGCTGGTCGTATCCGCAATGACACCGGTATGACCTGAGAGCGCAGGATCAGTTTTCCGATAAGGAGAGCTCAGCCCGGGAAAAAAGGAAATGTTTCCAGTCGGCTGTTGCATAAAAAAATTTGGGGTCTCCCTGCCAGATAAACGCGTTGAAAAGGCCTGGTCTGTATCCGGCCCTGCCTTGATGGCAAACGCAGTACCTGCAGCGACGGTGACGATGGCTAATGTCAGTGGTAACATGATGGATCCTCCTGAGTTATTTAGTGCATTGGAATGTGGACTGACGATTCTCTTTATTCGTATTAAAAGTTGATTTTTTCCGGAAGCCAGGGCAGCTGTAAAAAGAGGAGACCTTTGCGATAATTCCTGAACGCTGGTCAATGCCTTCAGATAAACCAGGGGATTTGGGCAATAGGTAAGCGATAGGTCATCGCAGATAAATTCTCTTTCGGTACGTATACGGCCTGATAACCACCAGACAACCGGATGATAAAAGAACAAAGCCTCGATCAAAACCTGTACGACATTGATAAGATAATCCTTCCTCAGAATGTGGGCCAGTTCATGGACCAGAATCGCTTCCATCTGGTCGGCAGGGATCTGCGACAGGGCACCGGCCGGTACCAGGATGACGGGTTTGAGGAATCCAATGACCGAGGGAATGCCGACCTTCTCTGACTCCAGTAAACGTACACAGTACCGGATGTTCATCCTGGCCTTCAGGAGATCCAGGCGTTTTTCCCAGGTCTCACCCGCCTCCGAAGCATGTCGCAATTTCAGACGGTGCAGATAAAAGTACCCGCCCGTCATCCTGAGCAGGAAGGCAAGCATTCCGGCCATCCATACTATGGCAATATAATCCATATGACCGTTCAGGAAGGTTAAAAAACTGTTGTACCAGATCCGAATGCTGAAATGACCCTGTGTCGTATCTCCCGCAATTGTGTGAAAAATAGTTGACGTGGTTCGCAAGATGGGATGCATTTGTGGGCCCAGTGTACTGATGCCGGCCGAAACAGCGGGTTCCGGGTAAAGCTGGGCAAAGGTGACGGCTGAGGTAAGAGGTATCAATAATAAAGCAGCTACGGAAATTATGTATCTGGATTTCAGTTGGGAAGGGTTTATAAAAGATAAAACAGCCCTGTAAAGTACAAAGATGACCAGTCCCTGCCACAGGGAATGAAGCAGTGTCCAGCCCAGTGCCTGGACAAGGGGCTCGGCTATTGAAATTCCCATCAGGTTCATAGGTTTCCTCCCTCTAATTTACGTATAAGAGCCTTAATTTCATCAAGTTCTGACTGGGAAGCACGGTAGTTGCCGAGGGCCTTCAAAACCAACTGTTGAGCAGAACCTCCAAAGACAGAATCCATCACTTTTTCAAGGAGCTGATTCTGAACTTTTTCTTTCCTGAGGCTTGCAGTGTAGACATGTGTCCGGCCATTTTCCTGCCGCGTAACGATGCCTTTATCGGTCATGATCTGAAGGAATTTCAGGGTTGTTGTGTATCCAACGGCTCTGGTCTCATTCAGCTTATCGTTGACGGACCTGACCGTACAGGGACCCTTCTCCCATAATATGGACAGTATCTCCAACTCCGCGTCCGTCGGTTTAATATAATCAGGTTCGTGTTTCATGTGGTTTCATCTACGAATTAGTTCGTAGACAAAAGTAATTCGATAACGAGTGGAAATCAAGTTTTAGTACGAAATTCTTCGTAAAATAGTGTTAAAAAATGTTAATGTCCTGGGATCGGTTCACAACTTACACATTATTAAATTGTTAAATTGTTAAACTGTCAAATGGCTGTGGGATTGACTGCTGACTGCTGACTGCTGACCAGCGGCCGCCTACCGTCCACCGATCCCCTCTCTCCGGTACGACCGCATCACCACCCAGATGCCGGCCAGCAGGGAGATCATGGCAATGACGAAAGCGCCGGTAAAGCCAATCCATTCGTAAAACAGGACTCCAACAAGGGGGGCAAAGATACCGCGGATACCGGTCAGGGCCAGATGTACGGCCTGATAGTCGGCAGTCTCCTCCCGTGAGCAGAAGTAGGCCGATCCGATGTACCAGAGCAGGGCCATCATGGCATCAAAAATTCCGAAAAGCAGCATAAAAAAGATGAGCATGTAATAGATCCGGATATCCCACATTTCGAAGCTGGCTGGGATATACTGGGTGAGGATCACGAATAAAAGAGCCAGGAAGAGCGCGGCAAAGGTGAATGCGCCGAATTTGCGTGGATCCATCACTCCCAGCATTCTTCCGAAGAAGGGCAGCAGCAGGATCGAGAGGATGGTGTAACCATTCCGGTAAAATGCGACACTCGAGTAATTCAGATTTAATGCGTCTTCATAGAAAAGGATGATCAGTGCGATGGAGATCATGTATCCAAAGCCATAGATCATAAAGGCAAGCTCAAAACTCCAGAATGGTTTGTTGGTCTGGAGAATCCGGATCATTTTGTTCACCGATTCCCTGATGGAGCGTCGGAATGTCTGCCGGGGAGTGTCTGCGATGATTGCCTGATATTCCATCCGGGACAGCAGATGAATGGAAATGATCCCAAGTACGGCAATCACGGGAAATACATACGTAAATGAATAATGGTTCCGGTCAAGGAGCAATCCGTACACGAACGTGGTGAGGATCAGGATCAGCTTGTTGAGGGCCGTGGCCATCCCATAAAGTCGCCCAAAATGGTGATGCGCATAGTTGGACTTTAAAAACAGGGTGATAAGTGGGTAAACTACGGGTGTCGAAAGATAGAAGACCAGGAAAATAGCCAGGAAGGAGATATGATAGATCATACCGTCCGTGTACATCTCCGGTGTCTTTGGAAAAAGAATGAGAAGAAAAAGGGGCGCACGGGTGATGATCCCGGTGATGAGCAGCAGTTTCTTTTTGTTTCTGATCCTTCGCAGGAATTCATTGGCAACGATCAGCAGCAGGTAAACGATCACCGAGAACTGAAAAAGGATTCCCAGCTGATAGCTAGAGCCCTGAAGGCTCTTGATGAAAACAAACTCGTTCAGGGCCAGCACGCCGAGTATGATGCCCTCGATGGAAGAATAGGCGATATGAAGGCGGAAGGTCTTCTTTTCAAGGGGTGTAAGGGCTAACCGCAGCAAATCCATGCCTGTTAATTAGGGATCGAAATTTAGGAAAATTCCTGAAATTGGGATCATTCTACCACAAATCGTCAAGATCTGATTCATGTGGCGTGCCGATGGCACGCGGCAAAATGAATTGTCCATCGAATTGGCTACCGACATGGGCCTCCTACGGAGGCCAGAATCCGGAAGAATTCCAGAAACAATAAATCACATTAGAATCCGAACATTGGGCTCCATAGGAGCCCAATGTCGGTAGCAGAATCCATATTGCCCGTTAAATTTTGCGTGCCATGGGCACGCCATGTAAAAAAATCTTCAAATCAGGGTAACAAAACATTCTCTTTCCGGATTAACAGTATACAATACAATCCTCTATTATGCCAAATACTTACACCCAATTGTACATTCAAATTGTTTTCGCCGTTAAACACCGGCAGGCCCTAATTAACGAGCAGATTAGAGAAGAGCTGCATAAATATATTACAGGGATCCTCATAAACAAGAAACACAAATTACTGGCTATCTATGCAATGCCGGACCATCTTCATCTTTTTATTGGGATGAATCCTGATGTTAGTCTGTCAAGCCTCGTAAAGGAAATTAAAGTTCAGACTAACAGCTTCATTAACGCAAAAATGCTAACGGGACATCCATTTCACTGGCAAAAAGGATATGGGGCCTTTTCTTATGCAAAATCTCAAAAACACAATGTCATTGAATATATCCTGCACCAGAAGGAACACCATCAAAAAAATACATTCCGCAAAGAATACCTTGAGTTTTTGAGAATATTTGAGATTGATTACGATGAAAAATATCTGTTTGAATTCTTTGATTAACATGGCGTGCCTATGGCACGCGTCAAATTGAATTGTCCATCCAATTAGGCTACCGACATGGGCCTCCTATGGAGGCCAAAAACATGGGATATTCCCATCCCAAAATGGCTACCGACATGGGCCTCCTATGGAGGCCAAAAACATGGGATATT
>JAKLFC010000018.1 GCA_022711405.1 Bacteroidota bacterium | reverse complement strand
TTTTTTATTCTCTATACTCATGTCCCGATCTTGTCCCGTTTTTTCTGCTAAAAAATCCCGGAAGCTTGGTAATTCAGCGCCTCCGGGGTATCTCGCGGAGAAAGAGGGATTCGAACCCCCGGTCCCGTCGCCAGGACAACGGTTTTCAAGACCGCCGCATTAGACCGCTCTGCCATTTCTCCGGTGCAAAGATAGCGTTTAGAGGCATTGCACCGCTAGGCGACGCAAAAAAACCTTAAACTGGAAAAGGAGAACCTTTAACTGATCGATAATTGACTACTGCCGGTTTTCGGCGTACCTTTGCAACCTACCATACCTACCAAATCCTGTAATATGAAAACCGTAATGCGAGTCTTTGTTCTGAACCTGCTGGTCATACTTGGATCATCTGCTTTCAGTCAAAATATAAAAGCGTACCTTTTTTACAATTCATTCTATACGCCTGAAAACGGACCGTTCCTGGAAACCTACCTTTCCGTTGCGGCACAGAGCATCCGCTTTGTTGCCAATGAAAACGGGAAATATCAGGGGACAGTGGACATTACCATGATGTTCAAACAAAACGACCAGGTCATCGATTTTAAGAAATATGACCTGTACAGTCCTGAAATTGAGGACACCACACAGTCACAGTTTAATTTCATTGACCAGCAGCGGTTTGTACTGCCCAACGGTACCTACGATTTTGAACTCCTGATCGCTGATAAGAACAAAGAAATGCTGCCCATCGTCATGAGCCGGCCTCTGATCATTCATTATCCCCCGGATACCGTTAACATTTCAGGCATTGAACTTGTCGAATCGTTTGCTCCTTCCACCAGCCTGAATGTGCTGGCCAAAAGCGGTTATGACCTTGTCCCTTACGTCAGTAACTTTTACCCCGAAACAGTTGACCGCCTGATCTTTTACTCTGAAGTGTACAACACTGAAAAAGTGCTCGGAGCCGGCGATAAATTCCTGGTCACGTATTATATCGAATCGTTCGAAACGGAAAATCCTGTGGCTGAATTTGTCAGGATCAAACGGGAAGACACCAGATCCGTCAACGTCCTGTTTAACGAATTCGACATCTCCCGCCTGCCTACAGGTAATTACAACCTTGTCATTGAGATCAGGAATAAGCAAAATGAACTGATGACGTCAAACCAACTTTTCTTCCAGCGAAGCAATCCAAGCATGCAGCTCGATGTCAGGGATTTTGCCAACCTGGATCTGGAAAACACATTTGTGACCAGGATCACCAACAGGGATACCCTCGCAGAATTCATTAAAACACTTTACCCCATCTCAACACAACTGGAAAAAACATTCGCCCAGACGAACATTAAAACCGGCGACCTTGCCACCCTGCAGAGATATTTTCTAAGCTTCTGGCTGACCCGAGATCCTTATCAACCTGAAAATGAATGGATTAAATATAAAGAGGAAGTAGATAAAGCCAATGCATCTTTCCGGACAAGAACCAAAAAAGGATATGAAACCGACCGGGGAAGGGTTTACCTGCAGTATGGCCCGCCGAATGCCATTTCGGAGAGCTACTACGAGCCCAACGCTTATCCCTACGAAATCTGGCACTATTACCAGCTTAAAAATCAACGTAATAAGAAATTCGTTTTCTTCTCCCGTGAGATTTCCACCAACGATTTTGAACTGATCCATTCGGATGCGGTCGGAGAACTGGCTAACTATCAATGGCAATTCGTCATCCATGAACGCGGCAATGCACCCCACGGACTCGATCAGGACCAGATGGAAGACCACTGGGGCAGCAAGATCGATGATTATTTTGACAATCCCCGGTAATAAAATGAAGCATGTAATTCCTTTTGAGCGTATTTTTGATGTCTGAACCAGAGATCTCACGGTATGCCTGTTGTCTATTTTCTTTTCAGGATCATTGCACGCCTCATTTCCTGGATGCCGTTTCCACTGCTCTACCTGGTATCGGATATCCTGTATGTTAAGTTATATTATATTTTTGGCTACCGTAAAAAGGTCGTTTATTCCAACCTGAAAAATGCTTTTCCGGAAAAAACGGATCAGGAGATCCGCCTGATCGCTCGAAAATTTTACAGGCACCTGGCCGATGTGGTACTGGAAGTCATTAAACTTCGCTCAATGAGCGGGGATGCTCTTGTTAAACGACTGCATTTTAATAATTTATCTCTGATGAAAGAGATCCTTGATTCAGGGCAGAGCATCATAGGCGCCATCGGGCATATCGGCAACTGGGAATGGATGCCAATAGGATTGCAGCGAATCCTGACCGGCATGCATGGCTACGCTGTCATAAAACCACTGTCGGATAAATTCTTTGATGCATACTATCATAAGATCAGAAGCCGCCTTTTGATCGACTCTGAGGTCATTTCCTTCAGGAACATCTTCCGGGCACTGGTCCGGCAGCGAAATGAGCTGACTTTTACCATGATTGCTGCGGATCAGACTCCTCATAAAGATGAAATTCACTACTGGACACAATTTCTCAATCAGGAAACTGCCTTCTTCCAGGGTGTTGAAAAAATGGCCATCAGCCTGAACATGGCAGTCCTTTTTCTGGATGTCCAACAAACCAGAAGAGGCTATTATGAGGTAACCGCCACAAAAATCACCCTCACTCCAGGCAAAACTTCTCCCAACGAAATCATGGAAAAGTACATTCAATTGCTTGAGACTGCCATCCGTAGGAATCCCTATAACTGGCTGTGGTCGCACAGGAGGTGGAAGTATAAAAGAGAGGAGAAAGGAGAAAGGAGAGAGGAGAAATGAGAAATGAGAAATGAGATAGTGATGAGTGGGGATTGATTTAAAGCGTATATTTAACTTTTAAAACGTTATTAATATTGATCCGGGTTGCAGTCGTCATATTAAACTGGAACGGGGAAAAGTTCCTCAGGAAGTTTTTCCCGGAGGTGGTTCGCTCCTCCCCTGCCGGAACAGAGATCATCGTTGCTGACAACGGATCGAACGACGGATCACTCGGGTACATCAGAGATACGTTCCCGGGGATCAGGATCATTGATAACCAGACAAATACAGGCTTTGCATCAGGATATAACAAGGCACTGAAACAGGTGGATGCGGATTATTATGTTCTGCTGAACAACGATATACTGGTCACCTCCAACTGGATCCCTCCTGTTATCGACCTTATGGAAAGTGATCCCACGATCGCTGCCTGTCAGCCCAAGATCCTGTCATACGCCGAACGGAATCAATTTGAATATGCCGGTGCGGCTGGTGGATTCATCGACCGGCTGGGCTACCCCTTCTGCCAGGGAAGAATCTTCCAGTCCATTGAAGAGGATACGGGACAATATGATGAACCCAGTGAGATCTTCTGGGCGACCGGAGCCTGCATGTTCATCAGGGCAGAGCTCTTTCATTTGTTCGGTGGTTTTGATGATGACTTCTTCGCCCATATGGAAGAGATCGATCTCTGCTGGCGCCTGAAGAACAGGGACTACAGGATCATGTACTGCCCCGGTTCGGCAGTCTACCATGTAGGCGGAGGAAGCCTGCCCAAAAGGTCCTCGTTCAAGACGTACCTGAACATACGGAACAATATCTTCATGTTATATAAGAACCTTCCCGATCCAAGGAGAAGGCGCGTCCTTTTTATCCGTTTCTTTATGGACATACTTGCCTCCATCAAATTCCTGATCGACGGAGGATTCAAGGATTTCCTGGCAGTCTTTAAAGCCTATGCATCGTTTTATTCTTCCCTCAACAGAAATCGGAAAAAGAGAGCATCCCTCCTGCAGGGCCGTTCATCCAAGATCTACAAAGGGTACATTGTTTTTGACCATTATATCAAAAGAAAGAAGAAATTCACCGAGCTCCGGGGCCGGTTCACCTGATCATCGGCCGACAAGATTTTCTACTGCAAGGCGGTACGAATCCAGCCCAAAACCCATGATGATTCCCTTTGTGAAGGGTGCAATATAGGAGCGATGCCTGTAATCTTCCCTGCTGAAGAGATTGGATAAATGCACCTCGATAACCGGACAGGAAACCGCCTGCACCGCATCGGCTATGCCCAGCGAGGTATGGGTATACGCACCGGCGTTCAGAATGATCGCGTCGGCATCCTCTCCCGCCAGCTGGATGGCAGAAATCAGTTCTCCTTCGATATTGCTCTGGTAATAATGAAAAGTGATGGGGGCATATCGTTTCCGAAGTTCCTCCATATAGTCATCGAAAGACCGGTTGCCATAGACCGATGGTTGCCTTTTTCCTGTAAGGTTCAGATTTGGGCCGTTGATGATCCAGATATTCATTTTGATGGAAATGAACCTTAAAAATAGTACTTTTAACGTTCATTTCGACATGTTCAGTACGGGAATGAGTACATCTGCTGATCATCTGCTATGCGAAACTTTTCGCTATGCATTGAAAGACTATCTGTTACTGCTGGAAAAGGGATACCCTCAGAAGCTCGTCCTGAAGATGGTGGGCGACAGGTATTCCCTTACAGGGATTCAACGTGTCATGCTATACCGCGGAGTGACCATCAGGATGAACAATTACGGGCGAGGATACAAGCTGACTACAGAGGACATGATCGCAGATCAGGTAATTCATGTGGACGCATTGAACGTACTGATCACCGTTGCCAGCTATCTCAGCGGCCAGGTGGTTTTCGTCAGCACCGATAAGCTGCTGCGCGACGCCTCCGGTGTCCATGGGAAAATCATTAAGGATCAGCTGCTCCTGAGAGCTCTGGAACTCAGCCTGTCGTACCTTTCGTACCAGAAGCCGGGTGAGGTCAGGTTCTATGTAGACCGGCAGGTGAACCAGGCCGGATGGATCCAGGATACCATTTCCAGGCAACTGGAGCAGAAGGAGGCAGACTGTTCGTCGGTACTCTGTGAAAATGTTGACGCCCTCCTGTCGGCTGTCACCGCCGGCATCATCGCCACGTCTGACTCGGACATCATTGACAGAGCCCGTGTGCCTGTCTTTGATCTGCCTTATCATATCCTGAAAAACAGTTATCATCCGGATTTTATCGATCTGCGGCTGCTATCCTCCTAAAAATAACTATCTTTGCAGGGCTACGATGTCAGTAGCAGGGGTGCCCAAAACAGCGGGCTGAGATCATACTCTTTGAACCTGATCCGGGTAGTGCCGGCGTAGGGAAAAATAACAGCACCTGGTCATTTGGCTTCTCTCTCCTGCATTCGTACCGAATTATACTTACATTTTGAGTATCCAGGTCATGAAAAAAATCATCGTGGTCATCCTGATCACCTTTGCTGCGATTATTTCGGCTTCGGGACAGTTCAGCATTACCGGAAAAGTCACCGATTCCCTGACAGGATCTGCACTGACAGGTGCCAACATTCTGATCAGGAACACCTACCTGGGAACGGTGTCCGGCCCGGATGGGATCTTCCGGTTTACTAATCTGCAAGCAGGGACTTACCTTCTGGAAGTATCCTATATGGGTTATCAGAATTACAGCCAGGAGACTGAGCTCATGTCGGACACAGAGACAGAGATTCAGATGGTACGCCAGCCGCTGATGCAGGAGGAAGTACAGATCCTGGCAACACGGATCGTCCAGGGAATGCCCGGGACATACCAGAACATCTCTCAGGAATCGATCAGCAGGATCAACCTGGGTAAAGATATACCTTTCCTGTTGAGCTCGGCTCCATCCCTGACAACCACCTCTGATGCGGGTAACGATATCGGATATTCAGGTCTCAGGATCAGGGGAACCGACATAACGCGCATCAATGTGACCATCAATGGAGTTCCGTTCAATGATCCGGAGTCGCATAATGTCTACTGGGTGGACGTCCCCGATCTGGCCTCTTCGCTGGAGGATGTCCAGATACAGCGGGGGGTTGGCACATCAGCCAACGGAGCAGCTACCTTTGGAGCCAGCATTAATTTGAAGACACAAATGATGACCGCTGATCCCTATGCGCGCATAGAGTCGTCGTATAGCAGTTTCAACAGCATGAAAAACAAGATCGCCCTGGGTTCCGGCCTGGTGAGAGATCATTGGGCTTTTGATGCACGGCTTTCATCCATCCGTTCCGATGGATATATTGACAGGGCAACCTCAAGGCTTGCCTCATACTATGCTTCCGCTGCCTATTCCGATGCAAAGAATGTGATCAAGTTCATGACCTTTGCCGGCGACGAAGAAACCTACCATGCGTGGGAAGGTGTTCCAGGTGATTCACTGGAAACCAACCGCACCTATAATCCTGCCGGTGAATACACCGACGACCAGGGTAAGACATGCTTCTATGAAGACCAGATCGATCGATACAAGCAGGGCCATTATCAGCTCTTATTTTCGCACGAAGCAGGCAGGGATCTCGTCATCAATGCCGCGTTATTTTATGTACGAGGCAAAGGGTACTATGAAAACTACAAAAAAGACCAGAAACTGGAGAACTATGGTGACGATATTTTTAAGGCTGATACAGCAGTCACCCGTTCGGACCTCATCTGCCAGAAATGGCTGGATAACGACTTTGCAGGGATCACGTTCAGCGCCCTGTACCATCCTTCGAACAAATGGCAGCTGACGGGAGGAGGATCCTACAACTATTACCGGGGAGACCACTTTGGGTATGTGCTCTGGGCCAGGGATGCCATCGTTGTGGATAAAGATGACCCCTGGTATGCCAATACAGGTAAAAAATCGGATGTCAACGTCTACCTGAAAGCAGATTATTTCCTGATCAAATCCCTTCGTTTGTTTGGAGATCTGCAATACAGGAACATACACTACAGGGTCATCGGGACGCATGACAACCTACAGGAGATCGATCTCAACCCTGTTTTCAACTTCTTCAACCCGAAAGTGGGACTGCACTATACACTCTCGTCCAGCCACGGAATTTACGGTCTTTTCGGCATAGCCAACCGCGAACCCAACCGCAGGAACTACCTGGATGCCGACGAAGGATATCAACCACGGCCTGAGAGACTGTACGATTATGAAATGGGATACGCTTTTCATTCGGAGAAAGCTGAACTGGGTGTCAACATCTATTACATGAAATACCATGACCAGCTTGTTCTGACTGGAGAGATAAACAACGTGGGTGATCCTGTCATGGTGAATGTTCCCGGAAGCTACAGGGCCGGCCTTGAAATGAACATTTCGGCGCTCATCCTGAAAAATCTGATTCTGGAAGCCAACATCTCCCTGAGCCGAAATAAGATCCTTGATTTTACCGAGTACGTCGACAACTGGGACACATGGGGCCAGGAAGAGCAATTCCTGGGCCTGACGGACATATCCTTCTCACCTGCTGTGATTTTCAATGACCAGATCACCTATGAACCAGTCCATGATCTGAGGATCAGCCTGGTGTCTAAATTTGTCAGCAAACAGTACATCGACAATTCTTCCAGTGATCTTCGCAAGCTGGATCCCTATTTTGTGCATCACCTGGTGTTCAATTATACCCTTCATACATCGCTGGTGCCTGATATCGGCATCAACCTGATGATCAATAATCTGTTCAATGCCAAATACGAGACCGACGCCTGGGTGTACCGGTACATCTATGAAGGCCGGGAGCTGATGATGGATGGCTTTTTCCCCCAGGCGACCCTGAACGTTCAGGCAGGCCTGGTCCTCGGTTTTTGACGACCGCATGTTCTGATGGAACATATGGGCCATTTTCTTACCTTTGCCTCTTTAATTCTACCGGTGATGCGCATATTGAACATACATTTCTTATTCATGCTTTTAACAGGTACAGCAATTTCTGTTCAGGCACAGGAGAATCCACTCATTGCCATTTCCAAAGGTTCCTCATCAGAATCCTACCTTGCATATGGCGCCTGGCTCAAGAACCTCGATCCGGAGATCCGCTGGGTGGACATGAGCGTATACCCGTTGGATTCTGCACTTTCCATACTGGAAAAATGTTCGGGATTGCTGCTGTCAGGCGGAGAGGATGTTTACCCTGGAAGATACGGCAAAGAATCCGATACTGCACGGTGTGATAAGCCTGACCTCGAACGTGATACACTGGAATTTGACCTGATACAGAAAGCCGGGGAAATGAAGCTTCCCATTCTGGGGATCTGCCGCGGATTGCAGATCCTGAACGTGGCATACGGGGGAAGCCTTATCATTGATATACCCCAGGATATAGCTTCCACCATCCACAGATGCCCGGATAAGTTCAACTGTTTTCATGAGGTGGCATTCCTGTACGGCAGTTTCATCAATAAGGTGACCGGTTCCATGTCGGGGAGATCCAACACGAATCATCACCAGGCAATTGACCAGCTGGCAGGCGATCTTGTGGCAACGGGCTGGAGCGGGGATGGGATTATTGAAGCGATCGAATGGAAAAATCCTGCCGGCAAGCCCTACCTGCTTGGCGTTCAATGGCATCCTGAGCGTATGGATCTGTCCAGTCCCCTTTCGTTAAAGACTGGTCTCTCCTTCATACAAGCAGCCAGAGTATACATGCTGAATGACAACAAATAACAATAAATAACTACAAATAACCACATCCAACAATCCATCCCCATGGTTTTTCCAATTCCCATTTCCAACGATATTTTCTGGATCGGTGTCAACGACAGGCGGACCTGTCTTTTCGAGAATCTCTGGCCAATCGAAAGAGGGGTATCCTACAATTCCTATCTTATCAGGGGAAAGGTGAATGTGCTGATCGACACGGTAGAAGCATCTAAAAGCGATGAGTTCTTTGATAAGATATCATACCTGATTGGACCCGGCGGAAAGCTGGATTATCTTGTGATCAATCACCTTGAGCCTGACCATTCCGGAGCGATCCGTTCGGTAACGACCCGATACCCGGAGATCAGGATAGTAGGGAACAGCAAAACCTTCAGGATCCTCGAGCAGTTCTATCATATTCAGGATCGTCTTGTCGCGGTTGATGAGAGTCTTTCCCTGGATGCAGGAGAGCGTCGTCTGCAATTTTTTCTTACCCCGATGCTTCACTGGCCGGAGACCATGATGACCTTTGATCCGGTTTCCGGCATTCTGTTCTCCGGTGACGGCTTTGGATCGTTTGGGGCGCTGGAAGGTGGACTTTTTGATGACGAGGTGAACCTTTCGCTATATGAGAGTGAGATACGCCGCTATTATTCGAATATTGTCGGAAAGTACTGGAATCCTCTTCAGAAGGCTGTGAAAAGCCTTGAACACACCGATATCAGGATCATCGCGCCGACCCATGGCCCGGTCTGGAGAAAAAACCCTTCCCGGATCATAGATCAATATCTTAAATGGAGCCGTTTTGAAGCTGACATGGGTGCGGTGGTCATCTATGGTTCCATGTATGGTCATACAGAAAAAATGGCGGATTACATGGCCAGGATCCTGTGTGAGGAGGGCATCAGGGATCTGCGGGTGTACGATGCTTCCAAAACCCATCTGTCGTATATTATGAGCGATCTTTTCCTTTACAGGGGAGTTCTGCTGGGAAGCAGCGCCTACAACGGGGGCCCCTACCCTCCTGTGGAAGCACTGATGAGCAAGATTCTCAATACGGGTATCAGGAACAGGCTTCTCGGTATTTTCGGTTCAGCCTCCTGGGGCGGAGGCGGAGTGAAGGCCATCGAACAATTCGCCGAAAAGATCGAATGGGAAGTGGTGGGAACGCCCGTTCAGGCCAAAGGAGCAGCCACCAGGGAAGACTATGCACAGTGTGCCGTCATGGCGCAGAACATGGCCAGGAAGCTCAGGGAAGATCAACAATGAGGGTTCAGGGATTCTGCCTGTTGTCCTTCCTCGCCCTTTCCGATTGCTTTTCGTTGATCACATAGATCATCCGGAACGACCAGAAGTTATTGTACTGATCACGCGTCCACGGGTCCACATAAGGCGGGGTGAACTCACGCGTGCGGATCTTTTTCAGGGAATAGGCATACCTGATGTTGAATTTCAGTCGCTGCCAGATCCTGAAACGGATATCGGCGATGCCGTTGATGTCGGACCTTGAATAGGGCCCTTCGATCGTTGTGGTCTCTATTCGCTGTCCGTGTTCGTATTCTTCCACGTTGGTCAACCTTCCGTACGAAAACCCGAGTCCGAAAGTGACAATGTCCTTATCATTAAAGTGGACCATGACAGGGATATCCAGGTAATTCAGCTTAAGCAGATATTCTCCGGTAAGGGAATCCTCGCGCTGGGGTTTCTGGTGCGATCCTTTCTGGCTGAACAGGGTTTCGATGGACACTTCCCAGTGGTCACTGAACGGGACAATGGCCGAAACTCCCACATTGGCGCCAAATTTTTTAAATCCGTAGACCTCATCCCCGTCGACCTGCGACAGGTTAAAACCGGCGATGACAGCTCCCTTAATGACCTGGGCATCAGCTATCAAACTAAAATGCAGCAGGATGTAAGACAAACCTGTGATTATCCATATTTTTTTCAGTAACATCATATACTATCACAGAGTGTTTGTATTCTTCATGGAGAGCTGGATCCTTTTGCGTTCGATATCCACTTCCAGTACCCTAACGTTCACTTTCTGGTTGATCTTCACTACCTGGCTGGGATCGCTCACGAATTTGTCGGCCAGCTGACTGATGTGCACGAGCCCGTCCTGGTGCACTCCGATATCCACAAATGCGCCGAATTTGGTAATATTGGTCACGATCCCCGGGAGAACGGAACCAGGGACCAGGTCATTGATGGAATGAACGGTTTTGTCGAATTCGAAGAGTTCGAATTTTTGCCTTGGATCACGTCCGGGCCGGGCCAGTTCCTGCATGATATCATGTAGAGTGGGCAATCCTACCGTTTCAGATATAAAATCTTTCACCCTGATCTGGTTCCTGAGCGATTCATTTTTCATGATCTCTTCCACGCTGCCGGCTCCGACGCTTTTACTCATGGCCTCAACGATATGATAGCTTTCAGGGTGGACGGCAGAACGGTCGAGTGGATTCCGGGCCTGTTGTATCCTGAGGAACCCGGCAGCCTGTTCAAAGGCCCTGGCTCCGAATCGGGGAATCTTTTTCAGTTCTTCCCGGGAGCCAAAGGGTCCCTTTTCCCTGCGGAAATCCACAATTTTCTGTGCCAGCGAAGGGCCGACGCCCGACACATAGGTTAAAAGCTCCTTGCTGGCGGTGTTGACTTCAACACCCACCGCATTGACACAGCTTACAACGACATCTTCAAGGCTATCTTTCAGTTTGCTCTGGTCCACATCATGCTGATATTGTCCCACCCCAATGGATTTCGGATCAATCTTGACCAGCTCCGCCAGCGGATCCATCAGTCGTCTGCCAATGGAAACGGCACCCCTGACCGTCACGTCATAATCAGGAAATTCCTCCCTGGCCACCGAAGATGCGGAATAGACCGAAGCGCCGCTTTCGTTCACCATAATGGCAAGAATATCTTTATCAAAAGGTACCCGGCGGATAAAATATTCAGTCTCCCTCCCCGCGGTCCCATTGCCTATGGCAATTGCTTCAACCTTATAGGCATCCACCAGGTTCAATATCTTGGGAATCGACTGTCTTATCTCGTTATGAGGAGGATGAGGATAGATGGTTTCATTATGGAGCAGGTTCCCCTGCCTGTCGAGGCACACTACCTTACAACCCGTTTTAAATCCCGGATCAATGGCCATGACGTTCTTTTGACCCAGCGGAGGGGCAAGTAAAAGCTGGTTGAGGTTTTCTGCAAATACCTGAATAGCAGCCCTATCTGCCATCTCTTTCACCCACTCTCTCATTTCCGTCTCCATGGAGGGCTGCAGAAGCCTCTTATAGGAGTCCTGCATGGCCACTCTGACCTGTTCAGCCGATTTGGAATTGTTCCGGATAAAGATGCGTTCCAGCACCTGCAGTGCAAGATATTCCTCCGGCGCGATCGTCACCCGCAGAAACTCTTCCTTCTCTCCCCTGAAGATGGCCAGCACCCTGTGGGAAGGAGCTTTGGCCATTTGCTCCCTGTAATCGTAATAATCCCTGTATTTTACGCCTTCCTCTTCTTTATCCTTCATGATCCTTGCCTGCAGGTAGGCCTTCCTGAGGAACAGCCGGCGCATCTCTTCCCTGCCGTACTTATGTTCATTGATCCATTCTGCCATGATATCTCGGGCTCCTGACAGTGCCTCTTCGGCTGATAAAACTCCCAGTTCCGGATTGATATATTTTTCCGCGACGATAACCGGGTCAATATATTGCTGAGAAAAGATCAGGGTGGCCAGTGGTTCCAGGCCTTTTTCTTTTGCAATGGAGGCCCTTGTTTTCCTTTTGGGTTTATAGGGCAGGTAAATATCTTCCAGCTCAGGGAGCGTAGTGGCTTGCCGGATCTGGTTCTCCAGTTCAGGAGTGAGTTTACCCTGTTCCTGGATGGATGCCAGGATGGTTTCCCGTCGTTTGTCGAGTTCGGTCAGCTGTCTGAGCCGGTCCCTGATCCTGATCAGCATGACCTCATCGAGGCTTCCCGTCATCTCTTTTCTGTACCTGGCAATGAATGGGATCGTGGCGCCTTCGCTCAGGAGCTTCAACGTATTTTCTACCTGGCGGGGGGCTAGGTTCAGTTCCCCTGCAATGACAGATGCGTACGGATGAGCGGGAGCAGACATGATGTTAACGGAGCAGCGTCACATGCCCTTTGCTGACCTCGGATTTAAATGCTTCGATGCCGACCCTGACATTGTAGCTGATTACATAAAAATAGACTCCGGGTGGTGCCAGCTGGTTCTTGACAGAACCGTCCCACCCTGTGGTATAATCTTTTGATTCAAAGATCATTTGTCCCCACCGGTTATAGATCAGCATGGAAAAATTGGTGACCCCTTCCGTGAGTACCAATGGCTTGAAAGTATCGTTATGGCCGTCGCCGTTGGGTGTGAAAGCATTCGGAATAATGATCCTGGATTCGTAGAGCCATACCCGGTCGACGTTATAGCAGCAGTTGGAATCTACGACCATGACGTAGTACATTCCTGTATCCGTGGCAATGAAGGTCTGTCCCCCGGGCTGATCGTCACCGTTCCAGTAATAATAATCATAACCGGGTCCAGCATCGAGCTTAAAGTTAGAGCCGGGATACTTGAAAATAGTATCTTCCCCGTTTCCGATATCGATCACAGGCAGCGGGTAAATGGTGACCGATTCTGAATTGGTAAACGACTTTTCGTTAAAATATTCAGTCACGGATACCTGATGAGTACCAGGTGCGGGAAAAACATAATAAGGATGTGCATCGGTACTTGTCTTTCCGCCGCCAAAGTCCCAGAACCAGCGATCTGTATTGGCCTTGTTCCAGATTTCGAAATAGGTAGAATCCTGATGGCAGTGGTGCAGATACGTAAAATGCGGCAGATCGACAAAGGTCTGGTTGACGGTGACCAGGCCCTTGTAACCGTTGCCTGCAGCCAGGTGAAAACCTTCCCCTTCTTCCCGGAAATTACAATCCGTACCCGGCCGGTCAGGATTTTCAATGACAGCAAGATGTTCGCTATAGGTCATGCCACCATTCGGAACATAGCTAAGATAGATCTTCCCATCAGGGGCCAGTTGCATCCCGGCATAGACGATTGTGTCATTGCGGGCGATGGTATCCGATTGCAGAAAAGGATTTGACGGCAGAGAGGACAGGTCATACTGTAGCAGATACGATCTTTCGTGGGATTGCACGTAGGTAGATACATAAAGCTTGCTTCCGTCTGGTGAAAATTCTACACAAAACGCATCTTCAACCTCCTGGGAACTGAAGGAATAAGTTGAACCGACGTTACCTGTGGCATTATTAAAGTCAAACAGCTCCACCTTTCCCTGTCCATAAACGGCCAGAGCAATCCTTGATCCGTCCGGCGAAGCTTTCATATATCCGACCGAATTTTCTTCCGTTACCGGACTTTCGTGTTTTGATCCGACATGACTTGTCTGCGGGATGGAGTCAACACCTGCGGATGTGACCAGGTATGCAAAAAAGGCATCTGCATCATTTCCGTCAAAGCCGTGTGCGATTGCCCAAAAATCAGTGCCATTGGCATGCCGTGTACCCGTGAGTTTCTCCGTTGCTCTGGATTTAAGCCTGATATTGGGGAATGCAACCTGATGGTTCTCTATATTAATGATGGAATAACAAAGTCCATTGGTATAATAACCGTTGAAATCAGGATTCAGCACATCTGTGGTGAAGAGGTAGCATAGAGGGCTGTTAGGATCAGGACTGGGAATGAATAAGGAAGACTGTGAGCAATCATTGCTTCCCAGTAATTTGCCAGTATGGGCATAGGAGAGCGAAGCAAAGTCCGAATCCCATACTCCCTGTCCGTCGGACATCAACAGCAATTGACCGTCCGCATCACACAGAACGGCGATCGCAGTTTTGGTGAAACCATCTGAGAGCAGGAAGTTGTCGGTCAGTGAACTGACCGATGTATTGAATTGAAGTCCTGCATTTAAATAAAAGTACCAGGTATTGGCCTGTCGTGGCGGTATGTACTCGCATTTATCCGTGACATCGGTGACCGTTTGTGCACGGGCCTGTAGCAGTACAATGAACAGAAGAAAAGTAAAAATCTTAACCTTCATTCCCTCGATCAATTTTACCATGAAATAAAACTCAAATCCATTGGATTTATTTCAGGGGAGGAGCTAAAACATTGGCATTGAAAATAGCAGATGCGAAATTAAGGAAAATAATTATCTCAACAATGTAACATACCCACGTTTTGTGGTGTTTTGTCCCAGAGATTTTTCCTCAAGTGAGATGATCCAGAGGTAAGTGCCTGTATCGCAAAGAATTCCCTGATAAGTTCCATCCCAGGGCTGTGATGGATCGGTAGTTTCATAAATTTTTGCACCCCAGCGGTTGAAGATCTGCATATTGAATTGTGTGATTTCCTCCAGTGATCCTTCCAGGCCGAAGGTATCATTATGTCCGTCGCTGTTCGGAGTAAAGGCATTGGGGATGGGCAGCAGGCCTGCGGGCATTTTGATCCAGATGGAATCCTGGGCTGTGCATCCTTTTAATCCGACCCAGACTTCATAATAACCAGCGGATGTCACTTGCAGCTTTTGTTCCAGGCTGCCTGTGTTCCATTCATACTCGTCGAATCCGCTGCCCGGATCCAGAACAATAGTCTCCCCAGGAGAAATGTATTGATCTTCTCCCAGATCGATAACAGGATTGGGCTTGATCTCGACATCCAGTGAAAGGGTGTCGGAAAAGCACCCGGTGAGCGTATCCTCACCAAGGATGACATAATTCATGGTCATCCCCGGGCTCGCCCACCACGTGGAATCGTTTACCCAGGTCATATCCTGATAAGGCTGCCAGTAGTAGAGATCGCCTCCCGTGAGCCCAATCAGGGCTGAATCACCATTGCAAACGGATAAATAAGTGTTATCTGCGATATCAATAACGGGCTTTGGATGCACCGTGGCATTGAATGGTTCAGATACAGCTGCACACCCGGTGACTGTATCGGTCTCGTAAACTGTCATGGAGGCCGTCCCTGATTTTTCCCACTTGATGGTTAGTTCATTTGTCACTGGGCTGTTCAGTAACGATCCCGGGAATGGTGAAGCTGTATCCCATTTATAGGTATGATCCTCAAAATATATGGTCGCATAGGTGGTAGTTTCTTTTTCACAGATCATTTCCCTTCCGGATATTAAGGGAGTAGGATTCGGATTGATCACGATTTCCCTGGTCACCGTTCTGTCGCAACCAAATTCCGATATTTCCTGCAGGGCCAGAAGTTCCGTCCCTGGCAAATGCCAGTCGATCCTCACCTGGTCATGAATGGAGTCGGACCCAACAAAGGTTCCGTAATTATAAACCATATCCCACTTATATGAATGGCCCTCGTACAAATCAGTGTAATACAGCACATTCAAAGTGCCCTGGCAAACAGGATTTCCCCCATCATCAAGGATAGAGGGTGAAGGTTTGGGGTGAATGGTAACAAATATTTCTGCCATGCCAGAACATTTGTAGAGGTCATTTGTGGTTTCGACAACAGAAATCTTGTTTATACCTGATCCTGCGCCAAAATTGACCGTGGCTACATTGTTGCTGAATGATAAATTTCCAGGTACATCTCCACTCATGCTCCAGAGAAAAATATTGCCAGTGGATGGTGCCGTATAAATGACTCCTGCCTGCAGTTCGCATACATCAGCAGTTCCCTCAATGGACGGCTGCACGGAGATGACGTTGACAGTGGTAGTGACTGTATCAATCGCACCGTCATTGTCAGTGATAAAAGAATAGAACGTGGTTGTGTCTTCAGGACTCACGGTCTGCACGGGGCTGTCTTCTGGTACCCACCCGCTCACGGGCGGTACGGCTTCCCATGCATAGGAATAAGGCTGTTCACCTCCATAGGTATCCACTGTCAGCGTGACATCGGCTCCTTTGCAGATGGTTGAATCGCTGGAATGTATGATGGCAAATAAGGGGCTGTTGGTGACTTGCACAACTACATAGTCTGTTAGAGAGGTACATCCCTTGGAGTCAATCACATATAATTGATACTCCATGCTAATGTCAGGGTACAGTACCGGGTTCTGCTCATATGAATGCCATGGCCCAACGGCAGATTTCCAGAAATAATTGTATGGGGGTGTTCCTCCTGTTGCATTGCCATGCAAATAGGCAGGATCTCCATTGAAAATAATTGTGTCATCACCTGCATCTGCTATAGGCAAAGGATTCACCACGATCGTAACGGTATCTGTGTAAGGTACCGAATTATTTACCAGGATCCTGGCAATGTAAGAAGTTGTCTGCGTAGGATAGGTTGACAAGGTATTTCCTGTTGAGAGCAGATGGCTGTCGTCAACCGTATTTTCATACCATTTCACGGCACTGATCTCACCGATGAGCTCAGGATCGAAATCAATGGAAACGACTCCGTATGCATTGCCAGGATTTCCCGTCCGACCGAATTGCCAGGCTTCATTTTCAGTGGTCCAGGAACTGCCATTTCGATCGGGTATCGTTGGTGTAAAACTACGAATGCCCTGCTCATCATTAACACCAATAGTGGCTATGTTATCAAGGTAATCGCCAGAAGAGGGCTTTTTAGTAATATGGACTTCGATTTTATTGGAAATTTCAAATAATTTCAGCTGGAACGTGCCACGTTCATTTGAGCTTTCATTTCCGGCCAGCTTGACATTGAAAAAATTGACAATCAGCCTCCTTGTGGGTGCATAGCCCAAGGTAGCCCAGCCCACATAGGATCCGTCATCGACGTATGGATACCAGTCTTGCCACGGGAATAATATGGCGTTTTTCGGGGCGGTTGAACTTGGAATAGCAGTCGAATGCCAGTCATCAAATGTTCCAGCCAATGCTGTATTGAAACTAATCCAGCCATTGGGTGCAATTACAAATTTTTTGTAAATAGTCTCGAAAAATTTAAAATCAAAACCAATATCAAATATTCCGTTGAAGACAGTGTCATTGTGATCGAAGTACACAGGGTTATATTCTTCTACCGGCAGTTCGATGACCGAATTGATCGTGACTGGTTCTCCCAGGCAGATCTCAGTGCTTTCCGCCCAGGCATCGATCTGGCCGGAAAGGGTCATGCCACTCAGCAGGAATAGAGCGATCAGTACGAACTTTCCAAAAGGAAGGCCATGCATCATATGAGTGGATTTAACCAGGATGCGGCAAAGATAGTCATGTCTCTGACCAAATGCAACAATATCGTTTGCTAATGAATGAACAGGCGGCTGTTCACAAATACGAAGGATAGGAAAAGCCGGAATTATTTCTGTACCACCAGCTTTCTGGTCACCACGGCGTTATCTTTCTGCATGCGGAGCATGTAGATGCCCGACGGGAACTCCTGCACATCAAGGGTTCTTTTGTTCATCCCCTGATTCAGGTCCCAGTCGAAGCTCTTCATCTGCTGACCGACAAGATCCATGATGGTCAGATGGACAGTGCCTGTGGCATCGGAGGATAATTCAAGGCTGAACAGACCATTGCCAGGATTCGGCGAAATCCGGATGGAAGTTGCAAGCAGCGCCGGATCATCCATTCCCGTAGCGATCACACGGAATGACCACGCGGAGCCCCATCCTGTACTGTCATACTCATGCAGCGCACATACTCTCCAGTAATAGGTGACGGCACTGTCGAGCGACGGTCCTGGCAGTTCATAGGTCACTTTGCTGGTGGTGACTGCGTCGATGCTCTTATGAATAGGATCGGTGCTGAAATCAGGTGTATCGTCAATTTCCAGGCAGTAAGAATTGATACCGGTGATGGATTCCCACTGGAATGTCGGGAAGATGCTCTGTCCGGTAGTACCGTCGGCGGGGGAAACAAGCACCACCTGGTTGATTGTGGTAAAGTTGAAGACATCCGTCCATTCGGTGCTGTCGAGCGCATGGTATCCCATCACTCGCCAGTAGTATTTCTCGCCAAAATGCAACTTATCGGCATTGGCCCTGTCTTCAATGGTTTCATAGGTCTTTGCCAGTGTGAAATCAGGATCAAGATCGATCTGGTAGAGGTAGGCGTCAATTCCATCGATCTCATCCCAGATGAGCTCCTGGTTGGGATTCTGATCCACCGCATTATTCTTGGGTCTTTTAAGCTCAAAGGCCTCCAGTGTGGTGAATTTCCAGGTCTCCGACCAGGCAGTCGTATCCTTGCTGTGGATGGCGCGCACCCGCCAGAAATGATCCTGACCAAAATAAAGATCTTCGAGCTGGTATGTATTGCTACCATCAACATATGGGATCAGGTAGCGATGGTAACCCGGACTGTTAAAAGTATTCACATGATCCACTTCCACATCAAAATAAGTGATCCCTGTCACTTCATTTGATTTATCCCATTCAAGACTGATATTGGGGACGATATCTGTTCCATTCTTTTTAGGCTTGGAAAGTTCCACCACGTCAACCGTCTTGAATGACCTGGGGACTGACCAGCTGGAAGAACCGGTCTGGTCGGTGGCCCGCACTCTCCAGAAATACTGGGTGTCGAACAACAGCTCACTTGTATTGATGCTGCTCAGCGTGGTGGTGAGCTGGATTGGATCGGTGAAATCAGCCGATGTAGAGATCTGGATGTCGTAATGAAGGTCGAGTGTACCGGCAACAGGATTCCAGTCCAATAGGACATTGGGTGGCTGGTAATCAGCGCCATCCTTGGGAGCCACCAGGCTGGGCGTATACACGGTGATGCCGGCAAACAAAGAAAGGGAAGCGAAAAGACTCAGGAAAAATATTGCTTTCTTTTTCATATCGTTATGTATATTTTTCAAAATTAATGATTTATCTTAAGATGATGAACTTGGATGTGTTGGTTTGCCCGCCCGAGGTGACAACAAGAAGATAGGTTCCGGATCTGAGGTTCCTCACTTCACAAGGAATCTCATGAATGCCCGCAGCGAAATGTGAGGATTGCATCACGTTTTTCACTTTTTGACCATTGAGATCATATATTTTCAAAGAAACATCCGTGTTGGCGTCCATCTTCAGGGTAATCCTTAGTTCATCCGTAGCCGGATTCGGATAAATGCGAAGCGATTCCAGGGCTGCCGTCTCAGGGTTGTCAAAGTCATCAACACCGACAAAATCTACGGATTGGAAGATTCCACGGCCATGGGTGGCGGCATAGATCACACCATAGTTGGAGATAGGATACTGAGCCAGGCACTGTTGTTTCAGCATAAAAACAGGTACATTTCCCATCCCGTCGTTATTATTGACCCAAACCGTACTGGTGCCTGCCTGATCTGTTGACCAGATTCCAAATTCAGATCCCAGGATGATGCGATCAGAGCTGTTCAGTTCTATCAACGAAGAATACACGGGCATTTTGGGGAGATTTCCCTGGATAGAAACGAATGTGGGCAACGAATCGATTGCGTTGGTCGTCCGGTACACATAGTCCGTATTTCCGTAGTTTCCCAGGGTTACGACTACATGGTCAGGATTGTTGGGATCGACCGCCACGGAGGTGACTGCTCTGTCCTGATAGGTTGCAACAAGGCTGGTCGCCACGATACACGAATTGCTGCTGATATCAGCTGTGGCTGTGTCGTAGGCAAGGGCCAGGTTGGCGATGCGGTACACATTGCCGCCATCCGTACCCACATACACATAATTGGCATCTCCTGAATGAGCTATGCACAGTGGATTTCCAGTGATGGTGGCTATCTTGTAAAAGGTGGGTTCTTTGGTGAAGTCCAGTACCTCTGTGGTCATATAGACGGCATTGTTCACAGCCAGGAAGAATCTTGCAGAGACAATATCCTTTACTGTCACCTCCTCACCTTTGGATATCCAGGAAGGGGTGATATAGGGGAACAGTACCCCATTGTTGTCGCTGGGAACCATAACCGTGTCCCCTGCGCCATAGTCCTTTTCTGCAATGAACGTGACGGAATCCCTGCTGTTTTGGTTATCGAAGCTTTCCCACAGAACAAAAGGAGTTAAAAAAGAGTTTGGATTGACAATGGATGCAGGGATGAAAACAGGTGAGAAATTTCTTCCGTAATCATCCGAACGGAACAGGTTCAATGCTTCACCGGCGAGAATGAAACAACTGGGCATGATCATGGAGATCTCCTGGTAACCACCGTTCATTGTGGTGGCTGACCATCCGAGCTGGGAGCCATTCTCAGGTGTATTGCCCTGATGATCCAGGTAAACGATGCCGTTTCCCTGGGTACCTCCAATCGGGTAACCCCTACTGTCGAAGTCTACTGAATAAAACTGGGAGGTGTTATACTGCCTGTTGATAGACCTGAAAGAGTTGAAATTGTCGTCCGTGATGAACAATCCGCCATCACTTCCCACGAAACAAACCGAAGGATTGGCAGGGCTGTAGACATATACATGATGGCTGGAATGGATCCAGGTAAAAGCACCCTGTACGCTGGAACTTTTCTTTAACCAATTGAAGAATCCGGTTCCATTTACTTTTTCGCCTTCCCACATATCGACTCCTCCAGCGAGGACTTTGTAGGGATCCGAAGGATGTACCGTAAGGGTATTGTTATAAAAACCATAGTAATCCGTACCATCACCCATGACATTGAACTGGTTGCTGCCTCCTGGTCCGATGAGCCTCCAGTTTTCACCCTTATCTTCTGAAAAGTAAATCCCTTCAAGCTCTCCAAATTCAAGCTGATGGACCGCATCCTGCGATGAAGCTGTCATCGCATAAATAATATCATTGTTGGAGGGAGCGATCGCCATTTCCAGCCTGGCAATGTCATCCATAGGAAGTTTGTTCTCATTGACAATGGTATCGGGTGCCGAATAATACCGGGTCGACTGGTCAACAAATGCGGATGGGTTCCCGGAGGGTGAAATGTAGCAATGCATGGCCACCACGGCGGCAACGAGGCCATTGGAGGCTACGTCCACGTCGGTTGCTGTGGTATCCAGGAGATCACCGGTACTGGTTTTTGAAAATGCATATGTATCAAAACCATCATCCGAATAGATCAGCCCGCCATTGGTTGCAGCATAGATTCTTTCTGAACCGGGCTCAATGGCAAGCTTGTTCACAAATGCCCACAGCGAGGTTGTGCCTTCGGAGAAATCGGGAATGGTGGAGGGGATTACCTGAAAGTTATCTCCGTCAGTGCAAAGAAAGATACCTCTCCCGATGAAACCGCTGAATCTGGAGATCCTGTCGTCGGGTGCGATAAAATATTCGCCTGTACCTGCGTAGATGTCACCGCTGGGGGTTTGAACCATACAAACGATGTTTGGATTTTCATCAAATCCGTTGATCCTTGCCCATGTTTGGCCGCTGTTGGAGGATTTCCAGATGCCTCCGCTGACGCTGGCCGCGTATATGGTTTGCCCGGTCGCATCGCGATTGTCGACGATCATGCTACGGGTTCTGCCTCCATAATTGTCCGGACCCAGTTCCGTCCATTGGATGTTCAATCCCCTGGAGGAATTTCCTGTAAGCCTGGCCACCTGATCACGGGCTTGAAGTACATCGTTCATATCAACCACCCCGGTCTCCTGATGGCCCCGGATGGACAGCAGGTAAGCAGCAGCACGGCTGACGCTGCTCCCTTCCCCATCATCCGCTTCACCCTTCATATGACCACCCACCATCCAGGAAGCTGTCAATACCATGAGCCCTACCCCACCCGTGAAGGCAAGCAGATAAAAAAGTAAATTTCTAATTTTCATATGTTTGAATTATAATGAATAATCTACAAAGCACACAACTGATTTAAAAGGGGTCAAGTTACACCTTTTTTCAAAATCAGCAATATGCAAATTTTCAAAAATTTTAACAAAGATATGTTTAATTCCTGATGTTATATCAGCTGTAAAGATAATTACCAACACCATTGGCAAAGGATTAAATCAGTAATCGGTTGTATCGGAAAAGAATCCGGTGGGAGGTGTATGTCAAACGGACGAGTCCAGCGTGTATTTAAGATAGTCGAGCATGAGTGGGATATCCCTGGGTTCGATCCCGTGTTTGACAAGATAGGCCTGGTCTGCGTTGAATCCCGCTAAGAACTGTTCAAGGTTATTGTCCTTCTTTCGGATACTGAGTTTGTACTGCGAAAGGGCAGCGGTTTTGTTACCCATGCACCACTCCACATGACCCAGGTTCATATGGTCGTACTTGTTCGGATCTTTCCCAAGGATTCTATGATAACAGGAAGCTGCTTCCTCAAAATCACCCCTGATAAAATAGATCCAGGCGATGGGCCGAAGGGCGCTGATATCATCCGGACTTAAGAATTCCACTTTAAAGAAATAATTCAGTGCCGTTTCAATTTCATTCTTATCAAGAAAACAATGCCCCACAGAGGCGAGTACAGAGGAGCTATCAGGAGTTATTTTCAATACTTCCTGATAATACTGAATCGCTTCGTCATACATCTTTAAATTCCGGTAGCAAAGAGCTATTTTTTTTGCCAGCCAGAGCTTGTTGGTGTCATAAAGCTCAGCCTTCAGGTAATAGTCCAGCGCTTCTTCATAACGCCGCTCACGCTGATAGCAATAACCGATCTTCTCAAAGATCTCATAACTGTTATCGCCTTTTTTGTTGAGCATCTGGTAGATTTCCCGTGCCGGTTCGAACTGGTCCCTTTCAAAATAAAATTCAGCAATGTTGCGGATGATCGAATTTTCTTCAACGAGGGCCGGTAAAAACCATGTCTTGTGAAGATGCAAGGGGATACTGAAGATATCGGTCAGTTCGCTCCTCTGTGGATGCAATTTATGGAAGCGGTACAGGTCCTGGATATACTGTGTGAAAATGAACTTGTCCTTTGTCGACTTGTTGAGCAGAGAATCTTCTTCGGTGATCTCATTGATGTTCTTCAGCTCTTCGGTAAAAAAATTAAGAAGTAGTGATTTCTGCCCTTCCTGAAGATGACGGATGTTGAGGCAGAAGGAGTATTTATCGGAATTGCACAGAAATGCTGACCCGGCGATTGCATCCAGCAATGTTTCCGGATCACTGTTGCCAAACTCCTTCCTGAACAGGTCAAGGATGTAGGTATTGCCCCGGTGAAAAGGAAGGAACCAGTTGTGTACATAGTGGAAAAAATCAAAATGTTTCAGCATCGCAAAAGCGCTCCAGAAAACATCCGAACCTTCCATCTGGAGATTGGTAAATTCTTCCATCTTATGATACAGATCTGGTGTATCTTTAAAGAAGTCTTCCCAGTCCGGATTCTTTTCATCCATCGGATCTTTTGAAATCAGGTTCTCCAGGTCCAGTTTATCTTCCAGTTTGGGTGCAAGTTTAACCACTTCCGGGAGGATCTCTTCCTGCAGCTTTTTAGTAATGCGTTCTGTTTCCTTTGAGCGAAGTATCTGGATGAGGACCATCTGGATCTCGCCGGCCAGTCCCTCCTTTTCCTTAAGGAAAGACAGACGGTTGACCACTCCCGGGTACAATGGCAGCCGGTCGTCGTAGATATACAATCCGAAAACAAGTCCAACAAGTGCCCTTTGCCAGATCTGGTCAATATTCTCCTCGTAAAAAGTAATCAGCAGATCGAGCTTGTTTTGATCAAAACAGCGGATCAAACTTAGAGTCAATGCACTGACAATAATGCATTTCTCGAACCATTCGATCTGGTTTGATTTCCGTATTGATTCGATCAGGTTGATCTCTTTTTCATTAAAGCGGTCGGTCAGCCAAACCAGTTCAAAGACCTTCGCCATCACCTTATGCCGCTCTTCCTGCTCCTTTAACGGATCGGACTGCTCCAGATTGATATCTTTCAGCATTTCATCCAGATCGGTCACAAAATGCAGCCCGGAAATGGAATCCACGGCCTGATCAATCATCCAGTCCAGCTTATTGGCAATGTCCTTTTTCACCTGATAGATCTGCATGCCTGATCTATGGGTGAGCAGGTGCTGAAAAACCAGGTCGGTAAGTTCAAAGACAGAGGCAAGCATCCTGTTGTAAATCTTAGACCGGTCAGGATCACGAATGCCCTCAGCCGTGTATTTCAGAATGTTTTTATAGATCTCAAGATTTTTATCGTACTGATGACGAAATTCGGATTGCTGGGTTAAAACGATCAGGCGCAGCAGGTCATCCAGTGCTTCCTTCACATTTCTCTGGGAAAGATCACCGAGGATCTTTTTATAGCTGTTCTGTACCTCTCTGATGGTCATGACAAGTGAATTAGGCGATGGAATTGCGGTTGCTGTCACCGGGTGGACCGTTTCGTTTTCCCTTCAGTTCACTCATAAGCATCCTGAAATCCTCTTTTTGGATAAAGAAATCCTTACGATCGGGATTTGTTTTATAAATAAACACTGTCATAAGGTAGATCAGATTTGCCAGATAAGAGACAGAAGCTGTCAGTGCAGCGGCAACAATTCCAAATTTGGGGATGAAGATCAAACCTGATACCAAAGTCAGTACCAATCCTATGCAGGAGCCAATCATGTTATGCCGGGGCATTCCCATACCCGAAAAGTAGTGGCTGAACATCAAAGAAACGGCTGTGGCGAGGATGCCGGCAGAAAGTGACAAAATGACCTTTTTTACCTGTGCAAAATCATCTCCAAAGATCCACCCGTAAGCAGATTCAGGCAGCAGGACGAGCGCAATGGTAATCAGTAAGGATAACGCAAGGGTAAATTTGAACAGCAGCAGGGTTATCCGTTTTGCATAATCCTGATCAGTGGTGTTCGATATCCGTGCATACTGCACAGTGGCGACGCTTTTTCCGATGAGCCATACGCCTTCTGAAAGCTGAACGCCAACGTTGTAGATCCCCAGGGCAGCCCGACCTGTGAAAATTTCGATCAGGTAAAAGCCCAGCCTGTAATTGAGCAGTTGCAGTACGTTGGCTGTCTGGATGAATTTTCCGTACCGGATGATCTGGCGAATGACCGGCTGAGATTCCTTTTGCCTGGTGAGCGGCACCAGCGGCAACATGACCACGAGGCTCAGCAGGAATCCGGTAAGGTATCCTGCGTACAGGGAGTAGACGTATGCCTTCACGTCATACAGGTGCATCAGATAGATCAGGATGACCAGCACGGCGGCGGTCAGCAGCATCTGAAGCACGGAAATGATATTGAACAGGCTGATTTTTTCCTTACCGACCAGCAGGTTCATGTTGATGGTCATCCATGACTGAATCAGGGATAACAACATGATATCGAGGGTATATCCGTCAGGAATGAGGTGAAAAAGCTGCAGAAGCACTGCACCGCAGGCTGACACGATCACCGCCCACAGGTAAGAGGGCCACAGCAAATGTCGCCAGTCATGCCGGGAGGAAAGGTAAACGAGCGCACCTCCGCCCACGTAATTACTCACAAGCAGGATCAGGGTGATGCCCAGCACGATCAGCCCGATGGTACCCAAACCCTCTTTGCCAAGATGATGTGTGTTGACCAGAAGAATCCCCAGTGTCAGGAATGCATTGATGAGTCTTGTGATGGTGGTGCCCAGGATTTGCCGGAACATGGTCGTCAGGTATGATCAGTATTCATTGAAAAGCGCCTGCTGAATCTCATCTTCAGCTGATGGGAAAAATGATAACGGTCGAAAACATATTTTTTTGCATCAAAAACAGTAAACGGCCCTGCTTCAACAAGAGTATGTATCCCTTCCGGGAATTCAGATCCCCTGAACGGTTCAATGGTCCCGAAAGGTCTTTCTTCAAAGGTATAGGGATCAAGCTGCACGATCTGCTGAATGCTGGTACGGCCGCCATAAGCAACGGAACAATCCTGGGCTGGTCTGAACAGTAAGTCATTCATGATAAAGGGTCTGCCCGCTGGCCTCGCAGAGCGGATATCCGTTTTGATAGGATTGTTGAGATGAGATTGGTAAGGCCCTGTCAGATCATCAGAATAAAATGCATGCAGATGAGTGCACGAAAGGGCTTTCAATGTGCAAAACAGCCACCATTTCCCGCCGTACCGGAACAGCGTCGGGTCCACGGCTTCAATATCACGGATGAGTGTCTGTACAAAAACAAGTTCTTCAGCGC
The DNA here is from genome assembly GCA_022711405.1 of Bacteroidota bacterium. Taxonomy (GTDB): domain Bacteria; phylum Bacteroidota; class Bacteroidia; order Bacteroidales; family JAGONC01; genus JAGONC01. The sequence continues at coordinate 48,676 of JAKLFC010000018.1, read as the reverse complement.
TTTCATCCCATAGGTACAGATCGACTGATCGGTTCTGGGCTGATTCAGGAACGCAGTACCATTTTCCATCTGATTCGACCAGATACGGGTAAGCCAGATGATGATCCTTTTCGAGGGCTATCCCGGGCTGGGAGGTCCTTCCGGATAAAATACCGACCTTCATGAAATCGATGCGACCTTTGGCACTCCTGTAATCATATGATTCATAGAAGATGACGAGTTCATTGTTTGCAGGGAACACAAATGGATCCGCAGCGTACCGGTGAGGAAGGTTTGTCAGCAACCAGGCAGGGAGGTCGTGGGTCTGACGGTTAACAAAATCTCCCAGTGGGACCCTGGCCAGCCCGATATTCCATTTCTCCGCCCGGGTCAGCTCGTTCCAGTGGAAAAGCAGCCTGGAAACGGCCAGACCAATCAGGAATCGGATCATCCTGAGGTTACCCGGGTTCTTATAGATGGGCGCGGTGGTAGTGCTTGCGCCCCCGTCCCATGACAAATTGACATTATTCATGATATCTGACGCGACCTGGGCAGGCCAGTGCGCTGTTTCCATGAAGAGCTGGTCGATGGTCCTTGACCAGGAATGACGAATGGTTTTAAAATAGCCTTTCCGTAAAACGATGCCTGCGTCGAGCCTGTCTGTCAGACGCTGCAGGATGGCACCGGTGACAGGCTCATCCCTGCAGATCTCCCAGAAGCCTGGCGGCCCTCCGCGGAACCGTTGTTCATCCCCATGATGATAGGACCAGATGCCGTAACGCGCTGCATCCAAAATACCACCGCGAATGATGTTGAAGCCAAAACGAAGGATAAAATCAAGCTGATGTGTTTTAATCGTATCTACATCGGCATCAGAGAAATACTCTGAATGATTCTTCTTAACGGTGAGGCATTTCATCAAAGGGATTTGCATCAGCTCGTTCTGCATGTGCACCAGGCCTTTGGCAGCCGGGTGGTGAAAGAACCTGAGAAAAAATCTGTAAAAGAGGTCCCGGGTCGGGTAATGCATTCGTTTTTTCCAAATTCCGGGGGAGATAGCTGGTTTATCATTCATGATAACAAGCGAAGGCAAACATCCCCTATCCACCAGGAGACGGATGGCTTTAGCCTGCCAGGCATAAAATTCCCAGCCATTGCACATGATGCCGAACCTGAGCGGATTCCTTGTTCTTTCTTCAGCAGCCATTGTTTCGGTCAGGGTATTTGCAAAGCATTCATATAGATCGATTTCAACGTATCCGTCACGGCCTGTTTACCGAAGTGCTGTATGGCGAAATCCCGGATAGCCTTCTGTTCATATTCATGAAAATGATCCAGCATATGCTCAATGCCTTCCAGAAGAGCCTTATCATCGCGGGCTTTCACAAGACGGCCGGTGTGCTCAGAGATGATCTCTGAGATACCACCGACATCCGTCGAGAGGACCGGGATTCCGCAGGAAAAGGCTTCACCGATGACCACCGGCAGGTTCTCATAATGACTTGTGATGACCATAAAATCTGCCGTGCTGATGGCATCTACCAGGGAATCGCCCTCCAACAGTCCTGAAAAGATGACAAAATGGTCTTTTATCCCCATTTCTTCGGCCATTACGGAAAGGGCCTCAAAGTCCTCCCCCACTCCCACCAGCCGGCACCGGAAGTCCTGTCTTTTCCCGGACAGGGCCACAATGACCCGAAGCAGACCTGAAATATTCTTGGACCGGTCCTCAAAACAGGAAACATGTACAAATTGAACCGGTTGACTGTCTTTTATATGTCCGGCCGGTGCAGGTATAAAACGTTCGGTATCAACGAGGTTTGGCAGCAGAAGGTAATGATCGTTCTCCAGGCGAAAACCTTTCATGGCATTCTGCAGGTTGACGGTGGGAGTGGTCACTGCAGCTGCTCTTTTCACCACCAGGCGCGTGAGCCATTTCCTTGCCCAACCTTTAAAAGTGTCCACAGAAGGCAAATACCGTGACCAGTGCTCGGTGATCACATAAGGAATTCGGTACTTCCAATGCAGAACCAATGCTATGGCTGCAAGGCGGGTCAGGATATGGACATGGATCAGGTCAGGCTTTCCTGATTTCCGTATGGCATGCTGAATGCCCTGGCAGTTTGCCCGTAAGAAAAGAAATCCTTTCCAAACCTGTCCCAAAAGCGGAAGCCTCAGGGATGGTACCGGGTAATAGACTCGCCACGTCAGAATTCCTTCATCATTGGTTTGCTCGATCACTGTTCTGTTCAGTGATTTCACCACTCCATGCACGTACACCACGCTGGTGACTGCAAAACCTGCAGCTATCAGGGCATGGTTTCGGACGAATAAACCCGGCATGGGATCATACTGGTGTGGATACCACCGTGTCAAAAAAAGAATGTGAGGATGCACAGAACCAAAATAATCTTCCCTGCCAGGATAGGATTGTTTGCCTGATGGTGAAGGGTTCAAGATATCGGATTATTTTTGTTATTGTTATTATTCAAACGGACAAAATTCGGGATTATTGATAAGAATATCTCTGATGGGCAGAAAATTATCCAAAAATTAAAGTCATTTATGATCACACATCACCGTTGCAGAACATCGATATCCTTTTGTCTGGTGGCATGGACTCTCCTGTTGACAGGATGTCAGCCGAAACCTCAGACTACGTTGAATGCCCATGAGATCAATTCTCCGGATGAGTCGGGCAGGGAACCGTACGATTATGTGGATCCATTCATAGGAACAGGAGGTGAGGGACATACGTATCCTGGGGCCACAGTTCCTTTTGGTTCGGTCCAGGTCAGTCCTGACACGGAGATCAAATATTTCCGTCAGAGCTTTCCCTGGTGCGCAGGTTACCAGTATGGCGACAGTACCATCGTCGGATTCAGCCACACTCATTTTTCGGGGACGGGACATTCGGATCTGGGTGATGTTTTGCTCATGCCGGTGACAGGAGAGCTGCAATTGATCCCCGGTTCTTCTGCCTACCCGGATTCGGGCTACAGATCCCGTTTTTCCCATGAACAGGAGAAAGCAGAACCCGGTTATTATGCAGTCAGGCTAACGGATGATGACATTTCGGTGGAACTTACAGCCACAGAGCACGTCGGATTTCATCAGTACACCTTCCCCCATTCCGATACAGGGAGGATCATTCTTGATCTCACCCAATCCATCTATAATTATGATGATAAAGTAAGGTGGTCTTATATCAGGATCGAAAATGACACCCTGGTGACGGGTTACCGGCACACCAGTGGCTGGGCGCCTGACCGGTACCTGTATTTTGCCATCTCTTTTTCAAAACCATTTCAGTCATATGGTGTCGTCAGAGAGGATAAGATGGAGTATTTCGGTTTCGGACCGCGGCAATCGCAAATGACTGGTTATCCTGAACGGGGTGGCAGAAAGATCAAAGCATATTTCAATTTTCCAGATCTGCAGGCAGAAACGATCGGTGTCAAGGTCGGTATTTCAGCTGTGGATATTTCAGGTGCATTGAACAACATGAAAACTGAATGCCCTGGTTGGAATTTTGACGAAATACGCACCCTGGCCAGGCAAAAATGGGAAAAAGAGCTCCGCAAGATCATCATTGAAGGTTCACAGGAGCAAAAGACCATCTTTTACACCTCCATGTACCATTCCCTGCTGGCACCTGTCATCTATACGGATACCGACGGCCGTTACAGGGGATTGGATCAGCAGATCCATCATGCGGATGGTTTTACCAACTACACGATATACTCTCTCTGGGATACATACCGTGCCACTCATCCACTGTTCACCATCCTTCAGCCGGACCGAGTCCCTGATATGATCCGTTCCATGCTGGCCCATTACGACCAGAGCGTCCATCATGTGCTTCCCGTATGGTCGTTCCATGGCAATGAGACCTGGTGCATGATCGGATACCATGCGGTTTCCGTTATCGCAGATGCATTTCAGAAAGGCATCAGGGGCTTTGAGCCTGAGCATGCCTTTCAGGCGATGAAAGCCAGTGCTACCTATGGACCCTACGACGGATTGAATTCCTACATGCATTATGGATTTGTACCCATTGACAAAGAGCCGGAAGGCGCCTCCAAGACCCTGGAATATGCCTATGACGACTGGGCGATCGCCCAGATGGCCAGGGAGCTTGGAAAAGAAGAGGATTACAGGTATTTTCTGGCCAGGTCGGCTTCGTACAGGAACATTTGGGACGCTGAGACCGGCTTCATGAGGGCCAGAAGGTCAGACAGCTCGTTCAGAGAACCATTTGATCCGTTCTATGCACAGTATGGAGGCGATTACACGGAGGGAAACGCATGGCAGTATTCGTGGTATGTGCCTCATGATCCGGAAGGACTCATCAGGCTGATGGGGGGAGCTGAGGTGTTTGCCGGGCGGATTGACTCATTGTTCATACTGGAAGCTGGAAAAGAGAAATACAGCCACGTGGAAGACATTGCAGGGCTGATTGGCCAGTATGCGCACGGTAATGAGCCCAGCCAGCATATCGCCTACCTGTATGTGTATGCAGGCATGCCCTGGAAAACGCAGGAACGCATTCACCAGATCATGCAGAACCTGTTCGATGACACGCCCTATGGTATCTGCGGCAATGAAGATTGCGGGCAGATGTCGGCGTGGTACATTTTCAGTAGCCTGGGTTTCTATCCTGTCTGCCCGGGAAGCAATCAATATGTGATTGGGACTCCGGCTGTCAGGCAGGCATCCCTGTTTCTTGAGAATGGAAAGGTTTTTACGATCACAGCCCAGAACCAATCCAGCCAGAACATCTATATCCAGTCTATGATCCTCAACGGCCAGCCATATGAACGGTACTTTCTGGACCATGCCATGCTGATGAAGGGAGGCCATCTGCAATTCATCATGGGTCCTGAACCTGTAAAGAGGAGCCTGAACAGCGATGGAATCCCCTATTCGATGTCAAAGCAAAAGTGACGGATTGAACGAACGGCTATCCGGTCCTTGATATCTGTACCAGGCAGGAAGCAACTGCATTATTAAAACTCTGGGGATCTTCCAGTTGTGGAAAATGACCAACCCTGGGCAGGGTGATGATCCGGTAATTCTTCAGCATTTTTTTATTGCCATTTACGTTGGCAGGGAATCGTTCTGCGTTCACAGCCCACACCGGAACGGTCAGGATCTTTGTCCATTCCGAAGGTTTAAAATGGAGGTTCTCCGTCATGGTTGTCAACGCCATGGAAGGATCCGCCGATGACCAGTCGTTGAGTACTTTTCTCACCAGAAGCGAATCAGGGTTCTCACCGAAAAGGATGCTGGCATGCTTGCGGACGGCTGATTGAAAATTTTTCCTGTAGGGTTCCAGCATTTTATCAATATTTCCCTCCGGGTAATCCTGGGTCAGGTTCTGGAACGTATCCACAGCGATGATGGCGACTACCTTTTCAGGCATCTTCAGGGCCACCTTCACTGCAACCGAGGCTCCGATGGAATGACCCACCAGAATCACTTTCCTGGCTTTGACCTTCTTTATGACGGCGATCACATCATCAGCGTACAGATCAAGGGTGTAGCTGGTGCGGTTATCCCCTGAAAGTCCATGACCGGCCAGGTCGAGTGTCACCACGCGGTAGTTCCCGCTGAAATACTTCACCTGGTTCTTCCAGTAGGACTGGTTACATAACCATTCATGGATAAATACCAAAACCGTATCCTTTTTCTGCCCGTTCAAACGGTATTCGATCTTAACTCCGTCTGAAGACAGCACTTCTCCCATGATGGAATTATTCTCGTCTCTTCGTTCTCCTTTTTGTTGACAGGCCATCATCATTACCAGAACAAAAAATGTTACAGGAATGATGGCCAGGATGATCGCTTTTTGCACAGGTGTCTTCATCGTTTTAAGCGAATAATAACTCCCCCCTCTTGTTGAAGACAGGTATTGAAGTAGTTAACAAATAGTATAAATTGAATTTATTCTGTGATTTTTGCTTCACCGGCGTTTTTCATGACCGATTGAATGCCGTTGTCGCGCCCGCTTTCGGACTTATAATTCTGGCTGGTGCCTATGATCTGTCCATTGGGAGCCTTCAGGTTGAACCTGAATTGTCCGCCGGCGGTCGCCGTCTTTTCAAAAGCCTTTGGATTATTTGCATTCTTCCTTACGGATTCAATGCCGTTCAAACAACCGGCTTTTGAGTTATACCCTTCACTGGCGAGGATATTTTGTCCGTTGGATGCTACCAGTCTGAAGCGGTATTCATTCTTTTCACCACTTTGATACACTTCGAATTTTGCCATTGTTTCAGATTTTACTATGAACACTGTTGGTTAATAACCTGACAAAGGTAAACAATATTTTTGATGTACTATGAACAGACTCATTTCAAACAGCCTACACCCATGGATCGTTACCTGCTGCCTGCGTTTCTTTCCCGCAGGATCTGTGTTACCAATTCCGCTGCTTCCTGGAGTTGGATCGCTGAATAGACTTTCAGGCCTGCCTGGTCAATGATCCGTTTTCCTTCTTCCGCGTTGGTACCCTGGAGCCTGACGATGATGGGCACCTGTATCTCGCCTATGTTCCGGTAAGCATCCACCACGCCCTGGGCAACGACATCGCAGCGAACGATGCCCCCGAAGATGTTCAGAAGGATACCTTCCACGTTGGGATCCTGGAGGATGAGACGGAAGGCCTCCTCCACCCTTTTAGCGCTGGCTGAGCCGCCGACATCCAGGAAATTGGCTGGCTCTCCGCCCGACAGTTTAATGATATCCATGGTAGCCATGGCGAGTCCTGCCCCGTTGACCATGCATCCTATGTTCCCGTTGAGTTTTATGTAATTCAGGTCATACTTGCTGGCTTCCACCTCAATGGGATCTTCCTCGCTCAGATCCCGCATGGTGTGAATATCCGGATGACGGTAGACGGCATTATCGTCGATGACCACTTTGGCATCGGCCGCAAAGATCCGGTTGTCGGAAGTCTTAAAGACAGGATTGATCTCAAAAAGGGAAGCATCGGATTCAACATACGCTTTATAGAGGGCCTGCACGAAGGTGGTCATCTCCTTGAAAGCTTTTCCCTGGAGTCCCAGGTTGAAGGCGATCTTGCGGCACTGAAAGGCTGTAATGCCGACTCCTGACTCAATCTCCTCCCTGAAGATCAATCCGGGGGTTTCTTCGGCCACCTGTTCGATGTTCATTCCTCCCCGGGGGGAATACATGATCATGTATTTCCCGGAGTTTCTGTTCAGCAGGACACTCATGTAATATTCCTGTACAGGTGATTCCCCTTCGTAATAGATATTTTGTTCCACAAGCACCTTTCCAACCATCTTCCCTTCAGGGCCCGTCTGCGGGGTGACCAGCATCATCCCGATCAGGTTCCTGGCATGCTCCTTCACCTCATCGAACGATTTTGCGATCCTTACACCCCCTCCTTTCCCGCGTCCGCCCGCATGGATCTGCGCTTTGACAGCCCACTTGTCCACCCCTGTCTTTTCGCGGATCAGCCATGCGGCATCCACCGCTTCATCCGGTGAAAAAGCAACCATCCCCTCCGGCACCTGCACGCCAAATTTTTTCAGGATCGACTTACCCTGGTATTCGTGAAGATTCATTTTCTATCAGATTTTAGTAATACATCGGGATTGTTTGTAAGTTTCAAAAATACGTATTTGATAATATTTTACCGGATTTGCTTGGTATTTTTTTATTTTCAGCTGACCTTTGCCATCCGGCAAACTCCATCAAATGATCACTGCAAGGCAGATCTTTAAATCATATGGACAACTCAGTGTTCTGAAGGGCATTGATCTGGACATCCGGAAGGGAGAGATCATAAGCATCGTCGGTGCTTCAGGGGCAGGAAAGACCACGCTCCTGCAGATCATCGGAACGCTGGAGAGGGCAGATAAAGGAAGTATTGCCATCGAAGGCACACAGGTGCACCTGCTGGCGGATAAAAAACTGGCCCAGTTCCGGAACCGTAAGATCGGCTTTGTCTTTCAGTTCCATCATCTTCTTCCTGAATTCTCTGCACTTGAGAATACCTGCATTCCGGCCTATATTGGGGGATCTGGCAAAAAAGAAGCTGAGTCGAAAGCCACGGACATCCTCAACTATCTGGGATTGGCTGACAGGCTGCACCATAAGCCCGCCGCCCTTTCAGGGGGGGAACTGCAGCGTGTGGCAGTAGCCAGAGCCCTGATCAACAGCCCGTCGGTCATCCTGGCGGATGAACCATCCGGAAACCTGGACTCCCAGAATGCAAAAGAGCTGCATCAATTGTTTTTCGACCTGAGGGATCAATATGAGCAGACATTCATCATCGTCACCCATAACACCGAGCTCGCAGGCATGTCGGACCGCCAGCTGCTGATGAGGGATGGAATCATCATCGAATCCTGACAAGAAACCTTTACCCCTCCAACAATTCCGCAATATTTGCGTTATTATGATCATCATGTGGGGCTAAATCGTACCTTTGCAAATTATTTCTACTCGTTTATTTAATCAATAAACAACTGATTCACAATAATTTACATACTTTTATGTATCTTCTGATCCAAAGGATGAGATTTCTTTTTGATGCAGGATGGTATGGCATGAGAATACTGACAGCAAGCATTTTGTTCATGCTTAGCCTCTCCTCTCCCCTGTATTCACAGACCGCTGATCCCGCCTTTGCAGATCAGGAGTATTATACGGCCATCAAGAAGGGGGATCAATATTATAATGAAGAAAAATATGACCGGGCGCTGTATGAATACGAAACGGCCAGAAAGCTAAAACCAGCTGAGAAATATCCTCAGGAAAGGATCAAAGTGATCCATGAGATCATTGATGATCAGAAAACGAAAAATATCCTTTTTGAAGTGGCCGTTACTTCAGCTGAAAAATGGTATAAAGCGGCTGATTATAAGCGGGCCAAAGCCGAGTTTGAAAATGCACTCCGGATCGATCCAACGGCACAGTATCCCAAGGACAGGCTTGCCCAGATCAACAAGATCTGGTCGGATCCTGAGGTGGATGCCAGATATGCGGCAGCAATCCTGCGTGCGGATGATCTGTTTGCCCTGAAGAGCTATGTAAGTGCCAGGTCAGAATACATGGTGGCCAGTGACCTGAAACCCTTTGAACAATATCCTCTTGACCGGATCATTGCCATTAACGAGATTCTTGCCAATCTTCAGCTTCTGCAGGATCAGTACAACGGCATCATTACCAGAGCCGACCAGCAGTTTGATAAAAGGGAGTACAGTCCGGCCAGGTCCTCCTATCAGGATGCCAGCAACATCAAACCTGACGAAGCCTACCCCATCAACCGGATCAAAGAGATCGATGTCATCCTTGAAAAACTCAAAGCGGAAAGGGATGCGTACGACCGGATCATAGCCATGGCCGATGAATATTACCTGAACAAAGAGTTTGAGAAGGCCAGGATAGAATATGAAAAGGCGGTGGAGATGAAGCCGTCGGAAGCGTACGCCAAAAATATGATCGCCAAGATCGATCCCCAGATTGCCGAGATGCAGCGGATCCAGGGTGAGTATGACCTTGCCATGACCAATGCCGGCACGTTGATGCAAAAAAGGGACTATGAAGGGGCAAGATCCATGTTCCTGAAAGCAGGGACACTTAAGCCAAAAGAGGCTCTCCCGAAGGATAAGATCGCAGAAATTGACCGAATCCTCAATGACATGGCCGTACAGAACGAAAATGAGCAACGTTACGCTGCATTCATTTCCAGAGCTGACAGCCTTTTTGCAACCGGTGACCTTGCTTCAGCCAGGTCGTTTTATCAGCAATCCCTCACCCTGAAGCCCTCGGAATCATACCCCCGGCAAAAGATGGATGAGATCGATAAGGTGTTTGATGAACTGAAATCGAACGAAAATGCTTACGCCCAGGCTATCCGTGATGGCGACAGTCTTTTCGTTGCCGGTCAGTACACCGGAGCCAGGACTGAATATCAAACCGCGACAAACCTCAAACCCGGGGAATCCTACCCCAAATCAAAAATTGCAGAAATTGCAAGGATCCTTGACGAACGTGAGCGCATCCAGAAGGAATACGATGCGATCATCACCAGTGCTGACCAGTTTTTCTTTGCCGGGGATTACCCGAAAGCCATGCCGGAATATCAGAAGGCTAAAAACCTTAAACCTCAGGAAACCTACCCTGCCGAGCAGATAACTGAGATCAACCGGATCCTTCAGGAGAAAAAAGACCTTGAAACTTCATACACGTCGCACATTTCTGCCGGGGATGAATTTCTGAAGAAGAAGGATTATTTGAACGCGCTTCCGGAATATCAGAAGGCAAGTTCGCTGAAACCATCTGAGAATTATCCTAAAACCAGGATCACTGAGATCGAGGGCATGCTAGCCGGCATAGCTGCCAGTGATAAAGCTTACCAGCTGGCCGTCAACGCGGGTGACTCATTATTTCAAGCCACCAGTTATGAGCTGGCGATGGCCGAGTACCAGAATGCATTGAAGATAAAGCCTGGTGAAGCCTATCCCCAGCATAAGGTCGAAGAAATCATAAGGATCCAGACGGATATCAAGGCCAGCGAGGAAGCCTACCAGAAAGCCATTACCCAGGGGGATAAGCTTTTTACAGCGCAAAGCTACCAGAACGCCAGAAATTCATACGTGCAGGCGAAAGAGATCAAGCCGGCAGAGACCTATCCCCAGCAAAGGATCGCTGAAATCGACGGTCTGCTGGCAGACTTACAATCAAAGGAGGAAGCATATGCTCAGGCCATCCTGGAGGGCGACAACGCACTGGCTGCGAAAACATACGAAAACGCCCGGGCAGCCTACATGAAAGCATCCGGAATCAAACCTGCCGAAGCCTATCCTAAAACAAAAATCGCCGAGATTGACAAAACCCTCGCTGAAATTGCCCGTATCCAGAAGGAATATGATGCTGCTATTGTTCTTGCCGATCAGTATTTCAGTACAAAGGACTACCCGAAAGCACTGACTGACTATCAGAAAGCTCTGGGACTGAAACCTGCTGAAGCATATCCTGGAGAACAGATAACAAAGATCAACCAGATCCTCGAAGAGATAAAGAACCTGGAGAGTTCCTATGCATCGCATATTGAATCAGGGGATGGATATTTCAACAAGAAGCAGTACCCGGAAGCCTTGTCTGAATACCGGCAGGCGCACGAATTAAAGCCGGCCGAAAGCTATCCCGCGAGCAGGATCTCAGAAATTGAACACATACTGGCCGCCCTGGCTGCCAATGAACAAGAGTATCAGCGAGTAATTGCCTCAGGTGATTCCCTTTTCAGGCAAAAGGATTTCCAGCCCGCAATCGCTGAGTACCAGAAAGCGTTGAAGGTCAAGCCCGGGGAAGCATACCCCCAGCAGAAGATTCAGGAGATCAATAAGATACTGGCTGATATCAAGGCCACTGAAGAAGGGTATAAAAACGCCATTGCGGAAGCTGATAAGCTGTTCGTGTCCAAACAATATGAAGATGCCCTGACTTCATACCGCAAAGCCATGGAGATCAAACCCGGGGAAACCTATCCCCAAACAAGGATTGATGAGATCAACACCCTGCTCGGAGACCTGAAAGCACTGGAAGATTCCTACGCCCAGGCCGTTCAGGAAGGAGACCGGATGTTGGCCGCTATCGATTACACCGGTGCCAGAACCAGTTACCAGAAGGCTTTGGGTATCAAACCGGCAGAGGTATACCCTAAAACGAAGATCGCCGAGATCGATTTGCTTCTGGCTGAAATAGCACGGGTCCAGAAAGAATATGAGCTTGCTGTTGGAAATGCTGACCGTTATTTTACATCAAAAGAATACACCAAAGCACTGGGTGAATATCAGAAAGCACAGAACCTAAAACCTCAGGAAACGTATCCTCCGGAGCAGATCGCAAAGATCAACCAGGTTCTCGAAGAGATTAAAAACCTGGAGAATTCCTATGCATCGCATATTTCAGCAGGGGATGACCTGCTTGCAAAGAAGGATTACCAGGGAGCGCTGACTGCATTCCGTCAGGCCTCTGCACTGAAACCGGAAGAGGTCTACCCGAAGAGCAAAATCAGTGAAGCGGAAGCCGCACTGGCAGCTGTGCAGGCAAGGCAGAAAGCTTATAATGATGCCATTGCAAAAGCCGATGGCCTTTTCAATTCAGAAGAATACGACAAAGCCAAACTTGCTTACCAGGAAGCACTTACACATGATCCGGGCCAGTCCTATCCTCAGGATCAGATCGGACGCATCAATGAGCTATTAAAGGACCTGGAGCTCCGCAAATCGTTCGGTGCGGCCGTGGCGAAAGCAGATCAATTCTTTGATGCAGAGGATTTTGATAATGCCAGGACAGAATATCAGAAAGCCATCAATCTCATCCCTTCCGAAACCTACCCGCAGAAAAGGATCGAAGAGATCAATTCCATTCTCTCCGCCAATGAGCAGGCGCGGCTGGAATCCTATAACAAGGCGATCGAGGCTGGCGATTCTTTCTTTGCCCTTCAGGACTACAAAAGTGCAAAAGTACAGTATCAGAATGCCATCAGCATAAACTCCGGGCAGCAATACCCGAAGGACAGGCTGAAAGAAGTGGAAAAGATCCTGCTTGACAGGGAAATGGAGCTAAAAAAGGCATACCAGGATGCCGTGGCCAAAGCGGATAATCTTTATACCCAGAAGATCCTCGATGAAGCGATTGATGCTTACATGACTGCCCATGAAATCAAGAACGACGAAGCGTACCCGGTGAATATGATCAATCAGATCAAAAAATACATCGCCGACCATGCCATCGTCGACATCCTGAATTCACCCGTGATCATCAGCAACAATACGGAAAAGAAGTTTGATTTCAATCCTGTGGATATTCGTCAGCGAAAGAACAACTATGTGGTCATGAAAGCGCGTGTCCTCAGTGAAACTAAGCCAAAAGTCTACCTGAATTACGGAAAGGATGCCACCCGGAGCGGGGGAATTGTGTTGAAAAGCATCAAGAACAATGAGCTGAATGATTACATCATACGCGTCAGCGCGCAGGATCCATGGTACCGTATTGACAATAGCTGGCTGAAACTCTACTCGGAGGGAGGAGATATCGAGGTTACCTATATACAGATCTCCACTGCCGATTAAGCAGCCTGTTCACCCAATGCCAATGAAAAACCTCTTCTTCAGATGGCAGACCCTGCTTCCGGTGATCCTTACCGGATCTTTTATCCTGGTGAATTTCGGTTTTTACTCTTCCCGGCAGACCCTTATTGATGGCGACGGTGACGGATATTATGCCTATCTTCCTGCCATTTTCATCTATCATTCAGTTGATTTTCAGAAGTTTATCGAAGATTCACCGGCCAGGGATGAAAAATATCATCAACCACACTATTTCATTCAAAAGAACGGTGTACTGTTCAATAAATATACATGCGGTACTGCTTTGCTGCAGGCTCCATTGTTTCTTGCCGCCCTGGGTATCTCCTCCCTGGCGGGTCTGGAAGTAAACGGGTATTCCATTCTTTTTCAATACAGTGTTGCGCTCTCGGGCCTGATCTTTCTTTACCTGGGCCTGTACTTTCTCAGGAAGCTTCTTCTTTCGTACCATTTCAGGGAACAAGTGATCATCATCGCTGTCATGGCGGTTGTGTTTGCCACCAACCTGTTTTTTTATGCATTCATACAGCCATCGTTTTCCCATGTGTACTCTTTTTTTGCGATCACGTTGTTTGCCTTTTCAGTAAGGAAATATTTTACAGAGGGCCAATCCCGGATGCTCCTGCTTACCGCCTTTGCCCTGGGGCTGGTGGCGTTGATCCGGCCGGTGAACCTGCTGGTGATAGTGGCTGTACCTTTTCTGGCAGGGATACCTCACCCCGCGGCCCCCTCTCCAAATGGAGAGGGGGAGAAAACTTTCAGTATCCAATGGATGGAAGTGATTGCAGCGATTGGAATATTTGTACTTACCATCAGTCCGCAGCTGGTCATTCTTACGCTGCAGACCGGCAGTCCTTTGCAATGGCTTTACCCGGGTGAAGGATTTGACTTTGGCCATCCCCATGTCATTGATTTCCTGTTCAGTTATAAAAAAGGCTGGTTCATCTACACTCCCTTTATGCTGTTGCTGATACCCGGATGCATCGCTCTTTTTAAGCGGTCAAAATTCGAACTCGTTTCTTTTCTCTGCTTTTTGCTTTTTGCAATTTACATTTTCTCTGCGTGGTGGAACTGGTTCTACGGGGATGGCTTTGGCATGCGTCCCCTGGTGGAATTCTACGGGATATTTTTGATACCTATCAGCTTGTTTTTAAGTCTGTTATCCAGAAAAACCGGAAAAATATTCGCAGGCAGTTTTATCGTACTCGCCGCAGGATTGAACCTGATGCAGAGTTATCAATATTCCACGGGCATCCTTCATGCGGACTCGATGAGCAAGCGTGGTTACTGGTATACATTTCTAAGGACTTCCGGAAGGTACAGGGACATTTTGGGCCCGGAAAAGGAATCGGTATATGGCATTATGACAGAACAGCCGCTTATTGACGTTTTGAACGATTTCGAACAAAATTATCCGGACTGGATCAAATTGCATGAAACCGATACAGCGAAAGCCCATTCAGGTAACCATTCACTAATACTGGATGACAGCCGGGCTTACAGTTTTGGCTACCCTCTGGTGATCAGCGATACCCTTTTTGGCCGTGACGATATGTATGCTGTCTTTTCAGTGAGGTATTATGAACCAGAAGAAAATGCGGCAAGGGGTGCTGTTTTTATCGCTGACATACTTGATGACCGGTACAGGTCCTTGTATTACAGGAATTTTAAATTAAAGACCATTCCTGACCATGTCACAGGTCAATGGCGGGTGGCAGAAACGGGATTCAGGCTGCCACTGCTTTACGATGACGCCCATCAGATACGGTTTTATATATGGAATAAAGATCAGGGAAGCTTTTATCTGGATGATATGGAAATAAAGATCTTTACAGTGGTTCCAGATTAGGTTTCAATCAACTCCTCTATGCACCTCAGTGGTCAAATACATTTTTACCACAGAGGCGAAGGAGGTAAGCACAGAGGCGCACAGAGGAGTTGTATGATGATATTTCGCTACATTTGCAGTCAGAAACTCCCACCACTTTATGGACAGACAGCAAGAACTCGCTGAACATTTTCAGCGTTTCAGGAGGAACATTATCGGTCAGGATCTTGTTTTCACCACCCCTTATGGCAGGAAAAAGCTTCTGTACGCCGACTGGATTGCCAGCGGAAGGCTATACAGGCCCATTGAGGAGCAGATCATGAATGTGTTCGGCCCTTATGTAGGTAATACCCACACAGAAACGACCGAGACCGGAACGTTGATGACCAAGGCTTATCACCTGGCGCAGAGAAAGATCAAGGATCATGTCCATGCCAGCTCCTCCGATGTGGTCATCACCTCCGGATTCGGGATGACAGGCGTTATCAACAAATTTCAAAGGATCCTGGGATTGAGGGGATGCGGGCACCTGACAGGAAAGGATTGCCTGGATACAAGGATCCACCCTGTTGTCTTTCTGACGCACATGGAACATCATTCCAACCATACGTCCTGGTTCGAGACCGCGACGGAGATCGTCCAGCTGCAACCCGACAAGGAACTTCTGGTCGATCTGGATGAGCTGCGCCGCAACCTGGAAAAGTACAGGGACAGGCCAATGAAGATCGCTTCGGTAACTGCCTGTTCCAATGTCACCGGTATCCAGACGCCCTATTACGAGATCGCAAAAATAATGCATGAGCATGGTGGTTTCATTTTCGTTGACTTTGCAGCATCGGCACCTTACATGGATATCGATATGCATCCCCCGGATCCGTTGAAAAGGCTGGATGCGATCTTTTTCTCACCCCATAAATTCCTAGGCGGACCCGGCAGTTCAGGCGTGCTGGTCTTTACCTCGTCGCTGTACAATAATCCTGTACCTGATCAGCCGGGAGGAGGTACGGTTGACTGGACAAATCCCTGGGGAGAGTATAAATATGTGGACGACATTGAAGCCCGGGAGGACGGCGGTACACCGGGATTTCTTCAGGCCATCAAGACCGCACTTGCCATCGGGCTCAAGGATCAGATGGGATCATTAAAAATGCAGGAACGGGAAGCCTGGCTTGTCAGAAAGGCATTTGACGGACTGGACAGGATCCGCGGAATTCATATTCTGGCAAATAATATCAGGGAGCGTCTGGGAGTCATATCTTTTTACCTGGACGGACTGCATTATAACCTGGTCGTCAAACTGCTGAACGATCTGTATGGCATCCAGGTCAGGGGAGGCTGTGCCTGCGCAGGTACCTACGGGCATTTTTTACTGGATGTTAGCTACGAACATTCCCATGAGATCACTCAGCGGATCAGTCACGGGGACCTTTCCGTCAAGCCGGGATGGGTGCGGTTATCGCTTCACCCAACCATGACGGACCTGGAACTAGACACCATCCTGGAGGCAATACAGTACATTGCATCGCATGGCCGTGATTATGCAGATGATTATGTTTACAATAAACAGAACAATGAGTTCAGGCACAAAAGCGAGCCCGAGGATAAGACGGTTCTGGTAAAGGAGTGGTTTGAACTGGAATAGAGGTCAGGATAATTGTCGATTGTCAATTGTCAATTGTGGATTGTTCATCTTTTATTGAATAACTGAATTATTGTTAGTACTTTCACAGCCGAAAATTTTACAGTGATGGGAGACTTGATTTATCTTGACAACGCGGCTACTACGTACCCAAAACCCGAGGCAGTTTACGATTTCATGAATGAGTTTTACCGGAAGAACGGGGTCAATCCTGGCCGGTCTGGTTATGACAAGACACTTGAGTGTGAGGAGCTTGTGTTCTCTACGCGCAAATCACTGACAGAATTCTTCAACGGCACTAATCCCTATTACCTGACATTCAGCTATAATGCCAGTGATTCGCTGAACATGATCATCCAGGGGATGCTCCGAAACGGGGACCATGTGATCACCAGCAATGTGGAGCATAATTCGGTGCTCCGGCCTCTCTACCATAAGATGCATGACGGGGAAATTGATGTGACCTATATCCCTTTCGATGATCATGGCTACATTGATCCGGATGATGTCAGGAAAGCGTTTCGCAGGAACACATGACTTGTCATCATCAACCACGGCTCCAATGTGATAGGCACCATCCAGCCTGTTGCAGATATCGGGAAACACTGCCGGGAGGCAGGGATCTATTTCGCCGTTGATGCCAGTCAGACGGCTGGTCATATTCCCATCGACGTGCAGGCCATGTGCATTGATCTGCTTGCCTTCACCGGTCATAAGTGTTTGTTCGGTCCGACAGGCATTGGAGGTTCTTACATAGGCGAAGATGTGCCCATCAGGGGAACCCGGTTTGGAGGAACCGGGGTACGTTCGGCCTATCCGTTTCACCTGGAGGAGTTTCCGTATCGCATGGAAGTCGGCACCCTCAACATTGTGGGTGTGGCAGGGCTGTGTGCGGGCAACCGTTGGATCAGGCAACAGGGTATCGAAAACCTGCACCGGAAGGATATGGATCTATGGGAGCGACTGCGTGACGGCCTGCGTGCGGTAGATGGTGTCATTCTGTATTGCGCGGAAAGCACCAGCAACCACAACGGGGTTCTCAGCTTTAATGTTCAGGGATGGGAAGCGGGCGACGTGGGGACAATGCTGGATGTGGATTACAACATTGCATGCCGTACAGGATTACACTGTGCACCCCTGGTGCATGTACAGCTCGGAACAGATAAGATACACGGCTCGGTCAGGTTCAGCATCGGACCGTTCAATACGGAGCAACACATTGATACGGCTATTGAAGCTGTGAAGGAAATAGCAGCTATGAGACGTTAAAGAACCAGCGCATCCGCTACGATCTCCCCAAGGGTCTTCACCTCCACCCCCAGCCCGTAATGCTGGTTGAGTCCCATGATCTGGTCAATGCAATTATGGCAGGGAGTTGCCACTATTCTTGCACCGGTTCGCTGGATCTGGTCCGCTTTCAGCTTACCGATCTTCAATCTTCTGTCGTTGTACTCGCTCATGGAGAGCTGCCCCCCTCCTCCCCCGCAGCAATAGTTGTTGGTGCGGTTTGGGGTCATTTCAATAAAATTACTTACCGTGTGTTTGAGGATATACCGTTGTTCTTCAATCACCCCTCCAAGGCGGACCAGGTTGCAGGGGTCGTGAAGTGTCACAGGAAGCTTATTTTTTGATGGATCAACCTTGATCCTGCCCGACCGGATATATTCCGCCAGCAGCTCAACGGCGGTCTTCACCTCGAACGGATAGGACCGTTCGATCCACTCAGGTCCCTCCCACCGGTGAGAACGTGAGCCGTGTCCGCACTCTGCCAGCACCATCATTTTTGCGCCAAGTGTCTCCATTTCCGCTACCATCCTTTCGGTGAGCTCAGCGGCCAGCTGATCCTCACCCGAATAAAAGGCATAATTGGTAACGTCGTAATGGTTGCTCGACAGCGTCCAGTCTTCACCGGCTGCGTAAAAGACCTTGGCCATGGCACTGATCGAAAGCGGGAAAAATTTAGGCTCCCGTGGATTCAGTGTGTACATGATCCGTTTTCCTGGCTGATCCAGCGGGATGGCGGCCGACTCGTCATTCACTTCCATCTTCAGATCCTCTTCCAGCCACAGGATGGTATCCACAAATTCATTGCGGGGTATGGCCATATTGTTGCCAGTCCTTATGGCTGCATCGACTGTTGATTGTAATCCCCCGGGGACCAGACCCATTTCCGACAGCATAGTACGGGCTGACCTTACCAGGAGAGGTATATCAATTCCAATGGAGCAGTGGGCCGAGCATCTACCGCACATGGTGCAAGCCCCGAAGATCACATCCACCATTTCCCTGATGGTCTCCTCATCCAGGTCACGGGCATCGGTAAGCTTTGGGATCAACCGTCCGGTGACCGTGTGGTACCTCCGGTAGATACTGGAGATCAGATCGACCTTACGGCCGGGGATGAAACGGGGATCCCCTGTGGCAAGAAAATACTGACATGACTCCCCGCACAGGCCGCAATGTACACAGCTGTTGAGGTGTGAGATCAACCTGCCGTTCAGCTTCTCTGTGAACAGGCCGAGCGCTTTTTGCTGTGAGGCTGTCCTTGTTTCTTTCATCCTTCCGTATTTTCCAGTGGCCACACTCCCCTTTTACCATAAAATCTGGCAAGGTATATACGAGAAGTGAAGAAATAGACCATATGTTTCAACTTACCCAGAGGGATGTAGAACATCAGCAGGGAGGTCCATACAAGCAGAACAGGTACAAAGGGGTGCCACACCAGCGTGACGAATACAAAGCCATGCAGGAGGGTCACCAGCACATTGCTGATATAATCATCGGGATTGGAAAGAAGCCTCAGCCCGCGTTTGACGATCCGCTTAACAAGAATGAACAGGCCGGCCAGGAACGACACGGCCAGGAATGCGCTGAACAGGACCAACCAAACCTTGAAGGGATAAAATCCAAAAACGAACAGAAAAACTAAAATCAAACTCAAAAAGGTTCCCAGATGATATACCAGTCCGCTGACATAGGTCGGCAGGTGAAGATAAGCTGTCTCTTTATGGGCAGGGGACATGGCGCCGGTAAACGAATATACCACAGCCGGAAGAACTTTGCCCCTGGCCTTTGCATATTCCCTGGGCCTGGTCAGGAAAAGTGTCCTAAAGAAATGGTAAAGACATGACAGGAAACAAATCCCAAATGAAATCAGAAAAATCAGCTGATATATCCTCATCGTACTGAACTAATTAAACGCAACCATCAGGTTTGGGAAGTCCGGCAATCTTGCAGGCCCCCCTTGCAGGACCCATGGGAAACAGCTCATAGATCTCCCTGAGGCGCAGCCCTGTGTGTTCACATATTTTCCTCACCATTGGGGCCATATCGGTTTCCTTCCAGTGGTTTCTTATAAAACGGATCACGGCCCAGTGCTTTTCATTCAGTTCGCCGGTCCCGTCGTATCTGGCAAATAACACGGCCACTTCTTCGGTCCAGAGATCAGGTTGCTGTAAAAAACCATCCCCGTCCACATCGAAGGTCATTCCCTGTATTTCCTGTTTTGGCATAGAGTAAAATGGTTATTCGTTGTCATTCACTCGGCGCCTGACGGCGCCTCGCGTGATTTAAGGCCAACACAAAGCCTGTATTTAAGTCTGTAAAATTATAAATATCTTAATCTCTATATATCATTTTATTTAAAAAACCCTGCAGGATGTAGCTTGCAGCTTGCGGCCTAATTCAAGACAAATAACGTTATCTCCGGCCTAATACCTACGCGCCCCGGGTATCCGATGGCTCCCAGCCCGCGGTTGACATACATGAACTGCGTGTTTCCGCCTTTCTGATGGTGTTCGTACATACCTGCCCATTCTTCGTAGAGCCATTGAACGGGGCTCCATTTCAGATAACGGGTTTCGATACCAAACTGGAAGCCATGTGTATGACCGGTCAATGTCAGGTCAATGCCAGGATATTTTGAAACAACTTCCTCTTCCCAGTGCGACGGATCGTGGGTCATAAGGATGACCATCGCCGAGTTGGAGGCTCCCTCCATCGTTTTATCGAGATCTCCCCTGCGTTCGAACCGGTTATATATACTCCAGTTCTCAGCCCCAGCAACAACCAGGCTATCTCCCCCCAGATGAATGATATCATGGCTGTTACGCAGTAATTTCCATCCCAGTACATCATATAAGGAAAAAAGTTCCTTCATATTCTTTTCCCTGGCTTCCGGTGATTCCCATGAGGCGTAGTCGCCATAATCGTGATTACCGAGTATGGTATAAATACCGAGCTTTGCTTTGATCTTTTTAAGGACAGATTTATGCGGATCAGCTTCTCCGGTCCGGGCGTTGACCAGGTCGCCCGTAAACAGAACCAGATCCGGAGCCAGACCATTGACAAGGGATACTACCGTTTCGAGTTTAGCGTCGGAAGGCCAGCTCCCCAGATGGATGTCTGAAATCTGTACGATCCTGATTCCCCTGAAAGCTTCTGGCAGATCCTCCATGGTAAGGTGGTGTTCAACGATCCGGAAATCATAACCCCAGCGGACCATTCCCAGAGTCAGCAGAACCAGGATGACCGCACCTGTTCCGTAACCCGCGTATTTGACGATCCGGAGGCTTTTGAAAGTCAATGCATGACCTGTTTCTTTCCGACCGATCATTCGTTGCGTCAGCCGAATCAGCATACCTGTCACGCTTGTCAGAAGTACCAGCAATCCAGGCACCAGCCTGGACGCGTACATGATGAACACGAATCCCATCAGGTAGATGACAACAGGTGAGGATGGATTGTACCCTTGAAGGAACGAGGAGACCAGCAGGCTCAGCACGAGAATTACTGCAGGCGACCACCAGAGGATGGAGAAAGGGATTCGAAACGCTTTAGCCGATCTTTTTAACAGGGTGCGAAACGATTTCCAGAGGGCAATGTCCAGGCCTGCCAGAAGCAGCAGGATGGGAAAATAACTGGTGTTTTTGGGTGCTGTTTTATGGATGAGAAAATAGCTTCCTGCCAGGAGGATGACAATAGATACTGATAAAAAAAATTTCGTCCTTCTATTCATATCCGGCACACCCGTGTTCTATCTCCGCTATCCTATGCGTTTTTGATGTAATTGACAAGTCCCCTGGCATTGAAGATCGCCATCAGTTTATCTGGCAGGGGCTCAAAATGAAATGTCTTCTCCCCAATCTTCACCATGCCCGATTCAAACTCAATGTCCACCTTCCTGCGGGTTGCCTTGTACTCATCCACCGCCTCCGGCAGGATGATGATCGGTAGGCCCTGGTTAACTGAAGAGCGGTAGAAGATACGGTTAACAGATTTGCAGATAACCGCTTTCACGCCGGCGAATGCAAGTCCCACAGATGGGTGTTCACGGGAGCTTCCGCAGCCGAAATTAGCACCCGCAATGATGAGATCTCCTTCTTTTACCTTTTCAGCAAAATTGTCATCAAAGCCTTTGAAGAGATGCGGTAAGATTTTATCCGGTTCCGAGCTCAACACATTGTATGTAAGGTTACCTGCGAACATCTGGTCCGTATTCAGGTTATCCACATCCGAGTAATTCCAGGTACCTTCCGAATACCGGTCTTCCCCTTCAGCGATCATAACGGTGGACGACTGCGGCCTGGAATAAGGAAATTTATCGTTGGCTTTAATCCCTCTGGGATCTGTGATCTCCCCGTGCAGGGCCGAGACGGCCACAGTGGCAGGAGAGGCCAGATAAATGGACGACTCCTTGTTGCCCATTCTTCCTTTGAAATTCCGGTTGGCTGTTGATATTACGGTATAACCATCGGCCGGTATCCCTTGTCCGGTACCCAGGCAGGGCCCGCAGGACGCAGAAAGAACATTGGCTCCGGCCCCGATAAAAGTACGTACCAGTCCTTCTTCCATCGCCTGCAGATAGATCTCCCTTGAAGCCGGAATGACCAGGAACTGGAATCCTGCCGGGATCTTTTTACCCTTCAGTACTGCAGCAGCTTCCCTGAGGTCCTCCAGCCGGCCGTTGGTACAGGTTCCAACCAGTGCTTCCTGGAGTTTTGTCCCCTGCACTTCGGACAGGGCTTTCACATTGTCGACATGGTGTGGCGCGGCCACTACCGGAAAGATCTCCCCGAGATCGATGTCAATTTCCTGACTGTACTTGGCATCCGGATCAGCCCACACGCCCTTTACAGGCTCTCCCAGCCAGGCTTCGAGCACTTCATCCGCCGGGAAGACCGCATTCTTGGCGCCCATTTCCGAAGCCAGGTTGGTCAGGGTCATCCGGTCGGAGATCGTCAGGTTCATCACCCCTTCCCCGTGAAACTCGATAGAGCGGTAGTCGGCTCCGCTGGAACCGATCATGCCTATGATCCACAGGGATAAGTCTTTGGCATAGACTCCCTTCTGAAACTTTCCTTTAAGCGTCACTTTAATGCTATCCGGCACCAGGAACCAGGTTTCGCCCTGCTTCCAGAGGCCGGCGGTCTCGGTGCGGTCGATGCCGGCTGCGAACGCATTGAAGGCACCGGCGGTACACGTGTGGCTGTCGCTGCCCACGATGACCATACCCGGACGGGCGTACAGTGACATCAGCTGGTGGCATATCCCATCTCCCACGTCGTGAAACTTCTTCACACCCTGTTCTGCAGCGATCTCCCGGATGCGCTGATAGTCGTTGGCCAGTTTTGAGCTGGTGGGTGGGGCATTGTGATCAAGTACGAAGAAGAGCTGGCCGGGGTTGGCCACTTTGGTCCCTCCCATTTTCTGAAATGTTTTTTCAATGCTGGCGGTGTTGTCGTGCGACATGACGATATCGGGTTTTTTGAACACGATTGCTCCTGCGTTGGCGTTGAAGATCTTTTCTGCAAATGTGCGTCCCATTGGATTCTGATTTGGTTAGGTATGGTCGTTGATTATTGGCTGCAAGCTTTAAATTTTTGGATTTTGCAGCAAATTTATTGAAATCTTTGGTATGGTCATAAATTCAATAAACCTGCAACCTGTAACTTGTAACTTGAAACTTGCGACCTAATTAATTTTCCCTCTGTTTAGCTTATTGAGCAAAAATTGCTATTTTTGCACCTCTGATGGAAAACGGGGTAGTTTGACAAACGGAGAGGTGGGTGAGCGGCTGAAACCAATAGTTTGCTAAACTGTCGTACTCGAAAGGGTACCGGGGGTTCGAATCCCCCCCTCTCCGCAAAAAGTCCCGAAAGTATTGATAAATATAGCTTTCGGGAATTTTTAGAGGAACTAACGGGACAATATCAGGACAACAATAATGAAGCATTGAAAACCAAGCAAAAACGAAAAAGTTCAGTAGTCTTTCCTGACTACATTCCTGCAAAATTGGTCGAGGGCAAAGAATGGTACATCTATTTTTATGCCCTGGACCCGTATTCAAACGTCTTACGGAGAAAAAGAGTAAAGTTTAACAGGATCAAGAGCAAGATGGATCGCCGGCGCATTGCACAGCAATTGGTCGTCAAAATCAACCGCAAGCTTGCCGAGGGATGGAATCCCTTTGTGGAAGAGGAAGCACCAAAAGCATTTAACAAATTATACGATGTAATCGATACTTTTCTTGCAGAGAAAAAAAGGGAAATGCGTCCGGATGGTTTCAGATCTTACAATTCTTTTGGAAAAAAACTGAAGGAATGGATGGAGAAGGAAAAGCATACTGAGATGAACATCTTCAGTTTCAACAAGTATTTTGCTGTAGAATTCATGAATAGTGTTTACAGGAAGGACAAAGTCAGTGAAAAAACCTACAATAACTACCTAATTTTCTTTAGGATATTTTGGAATTGGATGATTGAAAAAAATTATACTGCAACCAATCCCTTTAAAGAAATTTCAAAGAAAAAAGAGAAGAAAAAGAACAGGGAAGTCATAGACGAACCAACAAGGTTAAGGATCAAGGAATACCTTGAGAAAAATGACTTCCCCTACTTAGTAATGTGTTTACTGGCCTTTCATGTATTGATTCGTCCAAAGGAATTAATGGGAATAAAAATCAAAGATATTGATACTAAAAAGCAGACCATTTTCATCCCGGCACAGACGGCCAAAAATGGATCCGATCGAATCGGAACCATACCGAATTATATGATAGAAATGTTCAGAAAAATGGAAATAGAAAAAATCGATCCAAGCTGGTATTTATTTTCCGAAGATTTTAAACCTGGTAAAGTAAAAGTTGATAGTCGGAAAATCGCCAAAAGATGGGAAAAACTTAGGAAAGATCTCAAATTACCTCTATCCATTAAATTCTATTCCCTGCGAGACAGCGGCATTATCCAAATGCTGGAAGACGGCATTTCGGCTGAATACGTCAGACAGCAGGCTGATCATTCCTCGCTGGATATGACCACCATCTATTCCAAGCATGCGCGGCCTGATGGCATCGAGCAGATAAAAAACAAGTCCAGAGCCTTTTAAAGCAGCACCGTTTCAAATTCAAACGACACCTGGCCGGATTCATCAAAATTGATCTTCACGGATTTAATAAAGAAAAGCAGGTTATTGAACCTGTATTTTCGGGAAAGATCAATGGACTTTATATCCCCTATGTGGCCATAGGCTTTGAATTTGAGGATTTTCACTCCCCCCAGGTACCAATCCAGGAATGACTTCCAGTATTTCTGATAAAAGCCGTACTGACCGTGCCATGTCACGGCAAGGTCCCCGCATTTATTATTGAAATAATCGAAGTTATGCGAGGATCCAAACGGATAGTCCTCGTACCCGCCGTTCTGTTTCATTCCATGATACAGCAGAAGCCTAAAGGAAAATGCATTAGACTGAAAGTTGGGAAATCCCTTGCAATTTCCAACCTGTTCCGTTTTGGGGACAATCCATGTATGCTGTCCATAAACCGAAGTGCCCCGATCCGGCACAAGGGATCCGCAGGCAGCATCGATTGAAAATTCACGGTCACCCTGGTACAGCGGATTCAATTGATCCGAGGAACGCATCCAGCGGTAGGTACTATCATACGCCTCCCAGCTCCAGACATAGAACGAATGCTCACTGTGAACTAGCATGTAATCATTCACCTGATTGTCATCTGCGGGCAAATCTTCGATCGTCTGAACCTCACCCCTATAATGAAGGGAGGATGTATCGAAGATCTTAGATTTCAAATATTCATCCGAGGAATCCCCGGCAAAGGATAACGCAAATCCACGGGCCGGTTCAAATTCCATTTGGATGGAACTGGCATCCACCATCAGTTTGAAATCCAGGTAGGTAGGATCATTGTAAAGCTGGCTGATGGTTCGGGTGATCACCCTTGAATTCTGCGGGCTGACAAAAATCAAAATGCCAAGGTTTGCCATTTCTGCAAGGAAATCAGCCACCTTGATAAAAGGTACATGGTTTTGCAGATTTATCATCCGGGGCGGATCCAATAGATACACACTATCTTCTTCAAAAGTGCTGGAGCAAAACGTATTAAAGATGACCAAGCGGGCCAGGTCGGAATCCTTTTTAAACACATTGTCCACCAGTTCAAAACCGGTGGTTTTGAATATCTGTGAAAACACATACCCCAGGTAAGGAAACGGGACAATGGGCGCATTGATAAAATAGAATCCATAGGCCTGCAGGTAGAAATTGACCGAATTGAAATGCTCTTTATAGTACGCTTCAAACGGGGTTCCGTCAAAGAATTTGGTATCTTCCACGGGAAAAACATTGTAATCCACCTGGGGAAAGCCTTTTTCCTTAAGGGTCTCAAAGGTGACATAATAGGGATCAATATCCCGATCCCCTCCCAGATCAACCAGGTCAGGTATTGTTCCCTGACCTGGTTAAGCAGACTGGCATTGGCAACGATCAACAGCAGCTCCAGGGATTCTCGTGTTGCATTGACTATTTTCAGGATCCCTGAAAACAGCAATGCGCCGCCGTAATACAACCGGAAATCAAAGTGGTCATCCTCGGGAAGCTTATAATAAAAATAAGCACCGGGATGACCCAGTATCTTTTGATTTAAGGGTGTATTGGGAACCTCAAAGGGCAGGCTGAAATTCATGGTTTCCTGCCCCCGGAACAAGGGCGAGGACAGCATAACCGACAGGGACTGCTTTTTCAGTTGCACAAACTGGCCATTGACCCAAAGAGAGAACATTGTCGGTTAATTTATATTTCAGCCGTTTTCTTAATCATTTCCCGTGGAATAAACAACCCATTTTGATCCTGTATACAAAAGGGTCACGGCTTTTGTATCAAAGGATGGATCAATCGTGATGGTGGTTATCACCGAGCCTGCACCATAATCTTTCAGGGTGATCGTATAAGACTGGTCATCCGCGTTGTCACTGATTACGGTAAACAGCTGACCGGCTCCAATGATGGCATTATTACACCATACATCAATATTTGCATCTGCATCGATCACATAAACGGAAACATCCCAATCAGGTGAAACCAATGACGTTTGATTTGAAAGCACTTCAATTGGGACACGTGCAGGCCTGTTAAACACAGTACCCATTGAGGTAAAAGTTGCGATTGAACCACCTCCCCAATCCTTCACAATAACACCATCACCGGAAGTATTCTCCACAATGACATCTGTATTAATTTCATCTGTATAAAAATTGTTTGTAACCAGCAGATCACCCTGAATGTGGCAGGCTGGATTGATGACGATGATACCTGGATCAAATTCGATCCATGTTGAAGGAACCTCGTTGTTGATGATTCTAGGTTTAATGGGATTACTGGCCGTCTTGCCAATATACATGTTGCCGAAAACATGAAACAGGCCGGATGGGGTATTGGTGCCTATTCCAACATAATCCGTAAGGGTTTTCTGAAATACATAGCTACCACTTTTACTCCATTTGGAAGAATCTTCCAGTGCTGCAAAATCATCAGACAATGTATTTAAGTCTACATTTTGTCCTCCATCCAGGACAAGGGCAACCAATGATGAACCGGCACTGGCATTGGTTAGTTTAACATTACCGACAGATAAAGTCCCATCAATTAGTGCACTGCCATCCACATCCAGGCTTACGCTCGGAGCGCCAGAACCTATTTTCAGGGAATTCGGTATTCGCACATAGGTACCATCGTTGTACACCTGGCTGGCATTCAGTGCCTGCCCATCCCATTTGGAAAGATAGTTCGTGGCATTGGATGCTCCCACCTGGGGATCTTCTTCCTTATCGATATATGCCTGGTCCCTCACCCATTTTCTGGATGCCACCTTTGTCAGGGTATCTGTATGATGCAGATACGTTGCAGAGTCATTGACCCATACCGGGTCTTTCTCTTCAGGGATTTCCAATAAAAAGCCCTGATCCAGCACCCACTTTCGGGAAGCAACCCTGGTGGTTGTATCTGAGTGGTGAAGGTAATCTGCCGAATCGCTGATCCAGACTGGATCAGTTTCAGCTCCAGTTTCAGTGATATATCCCTGATCCAGCACCCATTTTCGGGATGCAACCCTGGTGGTTGTGTCCGAATGATGTAGGTACTCTGTCGAATCACTGATCCAGACAGGATCGGTTTCAGCTCCAACTTCGGTAATATATCCCTGATTCAGCACCCACTTTCGGGAAGCAACCCTGGTGGTGGTATCCGAGTGGTGAAGGTAATCTGCGGAATCACTAATCCATACAGGATCCGTTTCAGCTCCAGTTTCGGTAATATATCCCTGATCCAGCACCCACTTGCGGGATGCTACTTTGGTCGTTGTATCCGAGTGATGCAGGTAATCTGTGGAATCACTGATCCAGACAGGATCGGTTTCAGCCTGGATTTCGGTGATGTATCCCTGATCCAGCACCCACCAGCGGGAAGCAACTTTTGTGGTTGTATCCGAGTGGTGCAGGTAATCAATGGAATCACTGATCCATACAGGATCAATTTCCTGGATCACTCCGCCACCGCCATCGCGGTACGCGGCCGTATCCACATAGCTGAATTCCCCTGTGGTCATGTTCCACATGACCAGCCTGGATGTCTCATTGGCCCTGAGTTTTGTGACTTTGAGGGAATCCTCGATTTTGACATAATTGGGATGATCCAGGATATTGCTGGTACTCAGAGTGGAGCCATCCCATTTTGCCAGATAGTTTGTACTGATGACCCCTACCTGCGGATCTGTTTCCGCGGTCAAGTATCCGGCCAGCGCATGATTGCCCCATCCATAGGCTGCATTCCAGTTTGCTTCCTGTGAGGTGGTAGGTATGACATAGCCGGAGGTCAGGCTCAAGGTGGAAGGCCCTCCGATCACCTGTCGTGTATTGTCAAACTGCAAGCCAGCGACATTTTCTGTCAGGTTACCTTTTGTCTGGGCCGCTTCTGCACCGATATCCGATAGCACCTGGGAACCTGTGCGGGTTTTCACTTCGCTGGCAGATACATCCAGTACCAAAAATCTGTCATAATCCGATGAACCTACGGCCGGAGAGGATATATTCAGTTTACTGGTGATGAGCTTTGATCCGTCAAATGTCAGATCACCATCCCCCTCAATGGTTCCATCACCTGTCCAGACTCCCACCTGGTTATTCAGGGGTGTGCTCACCTTGTAAACATCTCCGCCACCGGTTCCGCCAAACACATTTTTAAGAGCTGAAGTATCGATCACAATGGATTTGGCGGTGGATCCGTCATAGGAAAGGATCATCACGCCATATCCATTGGTCAGGGCATTGTTTACTTTCTCCGAATTATCAACGATACCGTCATTATCCATATCGTATGTCAATTTATACATATCTCCGCCACCACCCCCACCGTCAAAGACAGTTTTCAAGGTTGCCGTATCGATCACGATTGACTTAGGGGATGAACCATCAAAGGAAAACGACATAACGCCATATCCATTGGTCAGAGCACTGTTGACTTTCTCCGAATTATCAACGGTATTATCGTTATCTGTATCGTAGGTGGATTTGAACATATCCCCGCCAGCACCACTGCCACCCAGTCCGGTGGTATCGTAATAGCTTATGAGCTTTGTAACGGGATTGTACATCAAAACAGTAGAATATTCTGCATTGGGAACTCCGGTAAATCTCAGCGTGGAGCCTGTCACTCTTACACCGCCATTTACTGTCAGGCTATCGCTGGTCAGGATCATCTCATCTGTGAGGGATCCCCCTTGTTTTATGGTTTGCCAGACCATTTTGGATGTTTCGTTCCCGTTTCCGTTTTCAGGCATTACAACCTGATAATTGCCCATCAGGACATAATTCTGGGCATCATCTTTTCCTAAGAATTCAATGCTGGCACCTATTCCATCACTGGTGGATGATGTGCCATATGATTGGAGCTGCAGAGGATTTTGCACGCCATAGGCATATGCCGTGGTCTTTTTAAGAATGGCTGTGGGTCTGGATGAACTGGAGAGCGCTTCTAAGGCGGATTCAGATTCCCCACTTACCGAATAAATGTTTGAAGCGCAGAGGGAATCCACTTCTTTGATGTCAAAGCCATTGAGCATTAAATTTTCCGTGGCATTATGATTACCCAGGTTATCGCCTGA
This sequence comes from Bacteroidota bacterium, assembly GCA_022711405.1. Lineage (GTDB taxonomy): Bacteria > Bacteroidota > Bacteroidia > Bacteroidales > JAGONC01 > JAGONC01. The sequence continues at coordinate 18,647 of JAKLFC010000018.1, read as the reverse complement.
GGCGCCACCACTGCCAGCAATAAATATGGTATCACCGGATTCGGTGATCGCAATGTTTGCACCGCCCTTGATATAGAGATCCGGACTGCCAGAAGTGTTGCTTGCAATGACCGAGGAATTGGCTCCCCCGGTCTTTACATCCAGCACTCCTTCATTATTGATGGAGTGATCCAATCCTGCAATGCTGTCATGGATCTGACCTCGCACCCAGGATTTTGAAGCATCAAAGACATTGGTATCGGCTTTTGCCTGGTAGCTGTTTTTTTCGCTTGTCCATACCGGATCTGATTCCACTCCCACACCACCACCGCCACCGCCCCATCCGGCGGTATCCATTTTACAGATGCGGTTTGTAGCGGAATCCAGCACAAGAAAGTATTTTTCAACGCTCGATGAGACATCGCGGATACTCAGTGCACCATTGATTCTTAAGGAATCCATGTTGAAATCACCTTTGATCAGCGGACTGGAAGTCGCAGAAGCGTCAATCCATAGCTGGCTGTTTTGCGTGGTCAGCCCTGAGGAGCCCATGACGGATCCGGTATAGTTGCCTATGACCACATTATAATCTCCGGTGGTCAGGTAAGCTCCAGCAGCCGTTCCGATGATCGTATTGCCCATCGCACCTCCTGATATGGAGTACCCTGTGTTATTCCCGATGGCGACATTCATGGAGGAATTATAGACACCTGATGTATTTCCAAACAATGCATTCTTGCCCAGTGCAACGTTTTCCTGGCATTGTCCCAGGTACCGGCCGGCTTCATGCCCGATAAGGATATTATTCTGATAATCCAGGCTGGCGCCGGCATTATAGCCAATGGCAATATTATAATTGTCATTGGCCGATGATGTTAAATAGGACAAGGCATTGGATCCAATGGCAATGCAATAGTCTGCCGACTGGTTTGCTCCCAGGGCATTCGAGCCAATGGCAACTGAATTATCAGCGGTTGTGGCGGCATCCATAGCCGCATAACCGATGGCTACATTGTTATTGCTGGAATAAGAGGATCCGGAAAGGGCGTTGTATCCAATTCCGACATTTCTGTACACGCCGCTTCCGGCAGTCATTACGTTGTTGCCAATGGCTACGTTCTGGTAACCTGTCGTGGCGGCATCCAGGGCATTGTATCCGATGGCCGTATTTTCATAGCCGCTGCTGATGATGCTTCCTGCATTGTTACCCAGCAACGTATTATACCAACCTTGTAATCCTGATGAGTGGGTGAATGAACCACCGGCATTCCGGCCAAGCACCGTATTGCCTTCTGTCCGCAGGATATTATCCGTCAGGACATCCGTGGCCAGATACAAAAGGCCTGTTTTATTGTTATAAAGAGTATCTGTAGCTGAGTCCACCCAGCTCCAGTAGCTTTCCACATTTATGTCTGCAATGCTGTCATGTATTTGCCTCAACACCCAGTATCGGGATGCTATTTTGGTAAGGCTGTCCGAGTGATGCAAATAATCAGAGGAATCCGACAGCCATACTGGATCTGATTCTTCAGTTAAATATCCAAGCTGCAGCACCCAGAACCGGGATGCAACCCTGGTGGTTGTATCCAAGTGATGCAGATAATGGGTGGAATCATTCACCCAGAGCGGATCCTGTTCCTGCGTCAGATAGGATTGCTGGGTAACCCACCACTGGGTTGCATCCCAGGTGGTATCACTCAGGTGCTGAATGACGGCGGAAGTATCCAGCCAGTCCATTATATCGTGGAGCCATATCGTATCATTCTGATCCAGGCAGACCGTGTCATTGTTTAAGAACAGTGTGTCATCATCAAACCTGAGCAGATACAAGCTGTCACCTGATTTGATGATCAGGGTATCCAGCAGTACGATATGATTACCTTTGTTTGCCTTTGCCGTATCCAGCATGACAAAGGATTCAAACCGTGAGGTTTTGAGAAAATCTGCATTGGAAATGAATTTTAGGGTATCCACCCCTTGCGGGATCCTGGATGAAAGTGAATCCACATAGATGCGGTCCCCGTACATGGACTGGCCCCAGAGCACCCCGGGAACCAGGATCATCAGCAAAAACATCTTAGAAAGGAAATGCCACATATTTATATCTCCCATTGATTGCAGATTTAACTTTAAAACCGGTGGTGGTGAAATCATATTCCGAGTGAAGAACCAGGTTATTCAAGGCAAAGCAGTTTCCGATAACCACATAATTGGTATCGGGAAACGGCACATCAAAGATCACCTGGGTGCCGGATGTCAACACATTGACCGTGCCTTTGCGGATGGTTCCCTCATTGGATTGGATGTACATGGAAACCGAATCAATCAGGTCAATCAGAAACACCCGCAGCTGCTCGGCAGTGATCTCCTCATCATAGTTTTCCAGGAAATACTGCTGCACATAGGATTTCAGTTCGTTCCATGATCTCACGGCCATCGTCTAGAGGTAACTTGTGTTAAAACTCTGGTTGAAATTTTTCGATGTATAGATGTTTTCATCATGAGCATAGTTCACATCCTCGTAGGCACGGGCATATTCAAACTCCCTGTAGTACAGGTAATCGTTATCCTTGTGCACTTTCAGGGATGTGGACAGCACCATGACAGGATACAGGCGGTTTTCAATGAATTCATAGATTTCACTGGAAAGAAAGAAATCCCTTAAGTATTCGGATTCCAGCTTGGTAATGAATCCGGTATTGGTTGAGTATTTTTGGGTTTCCCTGGCAAACAGTTGTCTTCGGGGAGGATCCATCACGGAGAAATCCGGGATGATCCTTTCCACCGTAAAACGGGCAATGTCGGTCTGCTTGATGGTTTCACCGGTGCACCGGATGCTGTCATAACCACCCAGGGAATTGCGAAAGATGAAAAAGCGCTGGTTGGGATACACCGTTCGGTCCAGGATGAACTCCATGGTGCGGGAAACCTGCACGCCATTATCTTCCAGCCAGACTTCGTATTTATGGATGGTCTTACCCTGGGACTCGGGCAAAGAGATCAGATCCAGCTTGGCGTAGGTGCATACCACTTCAACGATATCATACTTATTGATAGGAGAATAAGTATATTGGGTGAAAGTAAAGGTTGAGTTATCGCTGTAGGTTATCCTGATCCGCTGGGCCAGCCAGGAAGTGTCATCGTACCATATGAGAAAGTGCAGCATTTCCGGCTGGCGGATCCAGATCTTTTTGCTCTGGGGACGCCATGTAAGGAAATCCTTGTTGTATTGCAGCATATCAAAATAGGAGGATCCTTCCTGGATGTATTTTGCCATCTGGGCAAAATCAATGCCCCCAACGGTGACATAGGTATCGGTGGACCAGGTGATCTGCAACCGGTGATAAAGGCCGGTATAGCTTTCACAGAACTGCACCACAAAGCGCCTGATCTGATCGGAGCGGTCAAAGATGAAATCCGAAATGACCTGGGGAAACAAAAACCGGCTACTGTCTGCAATCTCCACCAGCAGGTACTGGGCAAAATCAAATTGCGCTTTTCCCTCAGCATCCGGAGTGATCTGCTCTTCTGCCAGAAAGGTGAGTTCACCCGGTGTATTCACAATGTAAACACGGCCGACGATCTTGAAATTCTCCCTCACAACCGGTGTTGCTCCCTGACGGTTGGATTCCACTGAAAGCGTTGTGACAGTACTGTCAGAAAGCGTCAGTGAATAATCTGCTGAAGGCTCAATGGATTCCAGGGTGATCTTATAGCTGCCCTGGTAGCTTCCCGAAATGTGAAAATTGGACACGAGATGGTAGTTGCTGCGAAGTCCCTCAACCAGCAGATTACCCCACTCCTGCAGGGTGATCCCGCCTGAGGCAACCATCAGCTGAAGACCGGATTCATCGGGTGAGGATGCCAGGGTAAATCCCAGGGTGTGATCGTTGAATGAAAGCGTAAAGCCATGCCCGGTGGTTTCATCCGGCCCTGTTAACTGCAACACCATCTTAGCTGTTACCCCATCGCTGGCAAACATGTTGTTGGTGGACACGCCAAAGAGAATCGGATTGTTGCAAAAGGAAACCTTCGGTGGGGTTTTTAAGATGGTAATCATGGGAGCAAAACTTCAACGAAAAGCAAAGATTAAAAAGGACATCTCCTACACGCCGACCGCTTTGCGAATCCGGTCAAAGTCATCGTTTTTCTTTTTGATGTCCCACCAGGACACATGGGCCTGGATGGGATCATCCAGCTTCTTGAGCAGCTTGCCCAGCATGTCCATAAGTTCTGCAGGAGTCTGCTGCTGGGGATAAGGCGGGAATTCAGGAATGTTAACCACCGGGGTGACCGGTGAGCTATGAAGGGAATCCCTGGCCGAGGGCACATTGATACCACGGATTTCACTGTTATTGATCTGATAGGCCATGGAGCGGTCAAGCGGCACAGAAGTATGGGTGGAGAGCCGGGAAAATCCCTCACTGGGCATGAAGGAACCTTCGGCCTCACCTGCAAGGGATTGCTCCGACAGGTACCGGATTGATTGGATGATCTGCCGGTCACGCTTTTGCATGACTTGCTCTATGCGCATCTGGGTGGCTTCTGCCCTTGAGATTTTCTCACTGAACTCGTCGTACAGCAGCTCGGGATTGGAACCAGGGCTTTTTAAAAGCTCATCCCGCTGCTGGATGAGCTGCCGGACGGAAACAAAGTCTTTTTGCATATCCTCTATCAATGGCTGCATGCCCAGGTATGCATCCATTGGCATGGTGTCATCAGCTGCCAGGGGATGTTCAGTGAGCAACTCCATGATGGTGCGGGCGCGTTTGATCCGTGGATCACCGATCATGGATCCTGCGATGGCGTATGTGCCATCTTCAACATACCCGCCATCCATGTAGCCTTTCATGCTTCTCAGGGATTCAATCTCCTTGATGTAGGCTTTCACCATGGGATTTTCCATCAGGTGAGAAGGCACGACATACTCATTTTTGTGAACCACACCGGCTACTTCTTCCCGGGAGCCTTCCCCGGTATATCCCCCCTTTTGATAGGATGCAGTGGATATCTTGGCCACCTTTGCCATTCCGAATGCCACGGCAGCTGCCGCTGCAATCGGGGCCAGCACAGTGCCGACAATGGGTATTTCCACCGTGGATTTATAGGCTGCCACTGCTGCTGCCCATGTGTCAAGGGTTGCCTGGAAGATGGCCAGGGCACGAAACTCCTCGCTCTGTTCATCAAAGAGCCCCTGCATGCCCGTAAGCACACTACTGAACACCGTCAGCGTACCCATCAGGGCTTCCTGGTTGGCCTGGGTGATGGCCTTGTTCTTGGCCTGGTTGGCCTGGATTTCCTTCTGATCGTACTCTGCGTTTATTTTACGCTGATCCTCCCGCCCCAGACGGGTGACGTTCATCAGCGTGGAGAAGTACTGCTCATCGGAGATCACACCCTGGGAGTGGAACATGTCCAGCTGGGATTTGATGGCGTTCCACTGGTTTTGGTTCTCTGCCAGCTCACGGGAGCGGTCATCCATGGATTTCTGATGCAGCTCAGATAGAAACTGATCTTTCTCTCCGAGCAAATCCTCATAACGCTGCCGTGACTGCGCAGACTGTTCATTGGCTTTCTGCTCCAGTTCCTGATCCCTTAACACCTCTAGCTCCTGCACCTGACGGTGGTTATCCGCAGCCATGACAATGTACTTGTCGTACTTATCTCGGATAGCCTCCAGTTCACGCTCATTAGCCGAAAGCGTATTGAGGTAGGCCTGCTGGTGAAAGGAATCAATGGCCTGCTGAACCTGGTCAATGGCTTGCTGAACCTGCTGGCCACCCGTGTTTTCCCCGGTTTCGGTCTGTATTTCGATTTGCAGGGACGCCTGTATCTTTTCCGCATCCTTGATCTTTGCCAGAATGCGGTAAAAATCCTCACTCTGGTACGCAGCATTTTTCAGGGCAACCTGATACAGGCGGATTTTCTCCTCGATATTGGCCAGCGTTTCCGTAGCGATGGCATCGGCATTGGTTTCCGCATTGACAATATCATCCAGGGAGAGTTTCTGCTCGCGTAGCTGGGATATCTTTCCCATCAGCTCCTCGATCCCTGTATCCAGCTCCTGGGTGGCCTGGGTGGAATTCTCCACGGACTTAACCGCTTCATACATGGCTGCATTGCTACCTAAGAGAAGCGAAACAAACTTCTGCCAGGTATTCAGCCGGAAATTATCCTGGGCAATCGCCTGGCGCCGGGTTTGCATCAGGATCAATTCCGCTTCAGCCAGTTCAAGGGTTTTGTCCACCTGGGCCACCAGTGCACCCCTCTGCTCGATGGATAGTTTGGTGAACTCTCCGATGGCTTCCGCCTGCCTGGCATAGGACTGGGAAAGCTTTTCATTGGCCTCCTTCACCCTGGAAAGAGCCTGCTCTTTTTCCTTTTCCAGCCGGATGGACTCTGCACTATAGGTATCATAAAGCTTAATGGCACCCACCAGTGCCGTGATGGCTGTGACCACCACTCCGATAGGATTGGCTGCTAATGCCTTGTTAAAAGCAAACGCGGCCAGGGTAGCCACGTTGGTTGCCCTGGTTCCCTTTGCCTTGGCAAAGGCCAAGTATTCCTCCTGAAGGATGGCAGCCTTCAGGGCAATGGCATCCTTCAGGCGCAGTCCGATGCCTTCCCTGAGCAACAGGTTTTGGGTGACCATCACGGCAGCCGTCCTGATCTTATTGCCCAACAGCACCATTGTGGCAGCCGCAAGCGAAAGGATGGCGGTTTTATTCTTCTGGTAAAATTCAGGCAGGTTAGCCAGGATTTTAACCAGGTTAGCAAAGGAATTGATGGATTTGGCTACATAAGGCTGGATCTTCTGTCCCAGATCCATGGCCATCAGACTAAGACGGTTGCGTGCCTGCTCAATGGCAGAAGAAGCATTGTCCGTATTGATGGTAGCCTGCTCAATGGCGGCATTGGTGCCGGTGACCACCTGGCTGTAATATTTAACCTTATCGATGTTCTGGGTGAGGATCTCGGCAGCTACCTGGTTGCGCTCGCCGAACATCTTTACGCGTTCTGCCACCGACAGATGGCGTGCATCCAGGTTCTCCAGGGCTTTTTCCAGCCCAACGATCGAGGGGCGCAGCTCATCGGATTGCTGTTCCAGTTTGCTCAGTACGTTGCGGAGCATGATCCCTGCCCGGGATTCCATCAGACCTTTTTCTGCCAGGGTTTCGATCAGCCCGACGGATTGCTCCACGGAGATGTTGGCTGTGGCAGCATTTACACCAAACTCCTTCAGGGAAGCAGCAATCTGAGGGATGAAGGCAGCGCCGTACTTGCTGCCGGCAGCCAGCGCATTGATGTATTTGCGGGCCTGATCCGCACCGGCACCGTACTGGTTCATGATGGTGGTCATGGACATGACAGCCTTTTCCAGATCCATTTCGGAGGCTTCCGCCAAAATCAGGGTCTCTTTTGTAACAGAGGCAAGATCTTCTTTGACCTCCATCAGTTCGGGTTTGGCGCTGGCCAGCAGCTTGTAGGCTTCCAGGATGTCGGCAGCGCTGCGCGTGATGCGCACCGAGCCTTCCACGATCTGGGTGGACATGACCTTGGCTTCTTCCGAGAGCCATACCAGGTCTTCTCCTGCCAGTCCTGTTGCGGCAGACAGTCCATCCAGGGATTTTTCGTAATCCCGGGACAGGGTCAGCATCTGGCGCATGGACATGTACAGTCCTGCCAGGGCTGCCGTAACGGTGGAGATCATACCAAAATAACGGTTGAAGCCTTCGGCAGCACGCGTTAAGAATCCCTGCTGGGCATACATGGAGGAATTCACACGGCTGATTTCGGCATTGACCGCCTTCAGGCTGGCCTGTTTCTGTTTGTACAAGGCCAACTCGTCGGCTGATGCACGGTTTAAGGATCGGATCTGGGCGGTAAGTTCCCGTTTTGCCATCTGAAGATCCTTCAGACTCGCACCGTTGAGGTTGCGCAGCACCTGGGTGGTGTCCACCACGGCTTTCTGATAGGAACGCATCTGTGCTTCCACTCCCCGGAGCTCCTTTTGCTTCTGGGTATAACCTACCAGGTCATTAGCCTTGCGAAGCTCATGCAGCTCCTGAGAAAGCTGGCCAGCCTTTTCCCTGAGCTTCTCCAGGGCCTGGCCGGCCTGCTGGCCGTCAAGCTCCACGCGGACACGGGCAGTTTCATTGATAGCGCTCATGAGGCCAAAATTTCAGAAAAGGCACCTCAAATGAAAGGACACCAACCATCCTTACCGCGAAAGGATTTCCACGGTGGTTGTGGTGGTCTTCAGGGCATATTTCCTTTGAAGGATCTCCCGGAGCTTCTTGACTTCGGAGTACAAAGTCACCGAATACCAGGGCTTGGGCCTTCTTCTGAATCCTTCAAAGCGGCGTTCCTTGACCATAGCAATCTTAACTCCCTTGCCTACTCCCATGTCTACCATGCGGCCATAGTAGGCAAAGGCAAACTCAATGCGCTGAAGATCACCACCAGCATTGGCAACTATATGATGCAGGAAGCTGTCGGAAAGCTGGTAGGAATAGTTGATCCTGAGCTGATCAATCTTTGTGAGCCAATTCTTGATCACAATGTCCGCCCAGGCCTCAGCGGTTAATTTCAGATCGCTGTTTTCCATCAGATGTTCCAGTTGGAAACGTCAAATGCCAGGGGCACTTTTTCGGTAATAGTGAAACTGCACTCAACACCGATGAAATTGTCCCCTATGGGGCCTATGGAGGAATACACAATGGAATCCGCATCCAGCAGCTCCATGCCGAATAAATAGTTCTGCTTGTCATGGATCATCTTTGACAGGATTTTATGTAGGATGGATTTCACCGATTGATTTACTGTTTCAATCGTATCGAAATCATCCATCGGGCCATGGGCAACGATATAAAAACTGTAAAAGGATTTCGCCAGGCGATTGTCGGATAAGGCGTCCTGCAGACGGCTATCCGTCCGGTCCATAACAAGCAGATGGGGTATTTTTTTAATGATTTTCTGAGAGAACAGAAATTCCTCCAGCGAAGCGATGCTGCGCACCCGGTGAAAGACCGTTTCATGGGGTGTATGAACAAACTCCTTGAGCGTGGAAGCCACCGTGCGGAAATAGTTTACATGATCGTACATGGTCGTTATCAGGATTTATGTTTGTTTTCAATGGAATTTTCAAGGAACATGAACACGTCATAGATGTAGCTGTCCAGGATCAGGTTGATTTTTGAAACATCTCCATTGCATAAATCATAGCACAGGGACATGTACGCATCCGGGCTGTAGGAGGATGTTTTCACGGAAAACAGGTTGGGAAACCTTCTGGCAATGAATCCCCGGCTGCCAGCGTAGAAAAGAAAGCATCCCAATTTAACCTGCTCACTCAAGAAAGACATGATGCCGCCCTGGCTTTCAAGAGTGTAAGGGTTAAACGCAATCCGGAGATCTCCCCTGTACAAGGGAGAATCTTCCGTGATTTGAGGATCTTTCCTTCGCCAGAGGCATGCAAGTAACTTATTCAGTGCCATTGGGTCGGAAGTTTTGATGAACTGATGGTACATGCTGTCGGCATGAATGAATTCATTCAGGCGGACGTTCATCAATTTATCCGAGGGGCCAACCAGGATTTTTTTTCTAACGGTGATCCGGGGGAAATGATTGGCCGAGATTTGCGGATTCAGCAGCAGATAATCCTCATCGTTTGTAAACAGGAAATCCACCCCTGCGGTCATCTCGGCAATCGTTTCTGTATCCAGAAAAATCAACCAGTCCCCCTGCCACAAGTAGCAGCCCTCATCGGACGGCTTGCCTTCCTGGGGTGTCAGCCCCAGCAGAAAGAAAAGGAAGCTGACCTTGACCGTGTGTGGATCCTTTAAGGTTTCAATCATGCGGCAAAGCATAATGTACTGATCCCTGGACAATGCATTCCAGGAATCAGGAATCCGATAAGATTCCTGCCCTATGGTTATGTTCATCCCTTAGAAAAGATCCCTTGCCTTATCCTTTTCTTTCGCTTGGCTGGTCAGCTTAAACTTGCCACCATCCTTTTTGCGGTTGGGGAAAAGGGCATCAATGATGGTGACGATAAAGTTTAAGATCGAGTCGTCTTTCTTGGTCGGAGTGAGACGAACGATGATCTCTGCAAAAGCTAAGAAACCAAAGATCAGTTCGGCCAGATGGCTCGTAATGAATTGCCAGAATGCTTCCATGGTATTAGTATTTATGATTGATTAAATGGTCGTATATGTTGTTAAGTTTGTCGTCAATGCAGGCAAACTTCTGGTTCAGATCGCGCTTTAAGTCATCCAGGGAGATGGTATCGGCTTTTTGTTTGAGTTCCTGCATCAGGCATTCGATGTCCTTATCATGCTTGCGGAGCTGGTACTTGGTATTGAAATAAAAAGCCACCAGCACTCCGGCATTGGCCACCATCGTGAAAATGATGGCCGATATGAGGATCTCAGAGAGATACTGCAGGTTGGGATCACTGAAAAACAAAAAAGCCATGCTCATCATCGTTTTCAAAAACAGCATAAGATGTTTTACTGCCATCATACACCGAACTGTTGGCATACAGAGGATAATCTTCAAGGTGATCATCCAGGTAGCGCTTGATATAAGCCAGGGCATGATCAGCGTACGAACCATATTTGGGATCGATCTCCTGCTGGGCACTTTTATAGCACACAAAAGCCTTTATGGGAAGCAAAAGCTGCTGGTTTGCTTCTGAGACATTGTTCTGGCTCAGCTGGGCTTTTATCTCGCCATAGAGCTCCTGGGAAAGCACCGGCATCAGGTGCAGGATTTCGGCTCGTTCGATCGCCTGGCGAAGGTTGTAGAACCTTAAGAAAGAGTGCTCGATGTTCACAAAGCGTTGGTACTCATCGGCATTGGTGACAAACAGCGAGTACATTGCCGTGAGCTCTTCGGTGAACAGATCCCCAAGCTCTTCCTTGTAGCGGTCCAGGTGCTTTAGCAGCAGATTGACCGCATCCCATCCGGATACCAACAGATCAGCCTTCAGCTCATCGGTGCGATGCTTTGAGGCCGGGGCCAGGTTCGAGGTGGACGCCACCATGATCCCTGCATCACCGATGTGCACGTTCAGCATGGAGAGAGCCAGATAATAGGCAAAGCGGGCCACGGCTCCCTTGGTCAGGTAGATGGCATCCATCAGCTCCGGCTCCTCACCCGATGAGGATCCGTGGACCACCTGGCGGAACGCCTCGATGGTATCCTCACCTAAGATGGGAACCAGGTATTTGGAGGTGGCCTGCTTCAGGTAAGGATGGATCACATCCTCAGACGAAGTCAGGCTCACGGCCACATACTTCTGGATATCTGCAATGCCGGTGAAAAGGGTGTCTTCCATGATTTAGCTTATTTTGCGTTCACTGCCCGTGTTCTGATCCAGGGTGGTCAGCACCAGGTCAGGGATCCCGAACTGGATATCCTCAGGCCAGCGGTTGATGGCTTTGATCAGGTAGAATGGCCGCAGGATCATGTCCCGGACAGGTTTCAATAAGGCTTGCTTGATGATAAAAAGCTCGCGCTTATCGGTTCCGGAAAACGAGCCTTTGTTCTTGCCCGGTGAAGCACCGATTAGTGAAGGGTGCACGCCCAGTCCATAGCTCATGATGTTGCTTACCTCTTCGGTATCCTCGATGTATTCCCCTCCTTTGAAATGATTTTCCAGGGCAGTGATCTTCATCCGGGGGAACTCCTTGCCGTCCATGGTCTGCTTGACATAGGAAATGACACTCTTGCCTGCCTTGGCTTCACCCGAAAGAAAATCATTGATGGATTTATATTCCTTGCGCACCCGCTCCTTGCGTTTTTTATCATCGGTGATCCCCTCCTTGGCAAAGATTTCTTCAAAATAGTTGTCAGCCAGCTGTACATGATATTTGATGGACATCTGGTTCGAAAGCAACGCTTTTTTGAAGGTCAGTATCTGGGAGGCGAAGTCGGCCCAGCCGGATTCAATGATCGAATACCAGTAAGGTTTCTGATAATAGGTCTTGCCCGGAGTGGGAAAGTTCACCGGTACGATGTACCTAAAGCGCTTTTCTCCTCTATTAATACGGTTCTTGAGATCCTGGATAGGATGGGATGCTGAAAGTACCGGTGTGACAGCCACGGTATCTTCCCGGTGGCCCTTGCTCCATTCGGCAGAATAAAAATGGTATTCAATCTCACCGGTTGCCGGATTCATGGAATCCCACCGGGAAAAGCAGGCTTCCTTGTGATTTAAGCTGATCACCTTGCGTTTTTCAGGGGCATCGCGGTTAAGGATGATCTCAGGGAACACATTATAGAAAAAGTTCAGGTCGGTCATCTGCTCCAGCAGATAGCCGTTGATGTTGTTCTCTTCAAAGAATGTGTTGATCTCGCGGTTGTCATAGACAGGCTGAACCTTGCGGATGTTGTTTTCCACCACATACCGGAACGGCTGGATGCCCTGTCCGTAACTCACCTGGATATTGAACAACAAACCGGTGGTCATCACCGGATTGCGATATACGATCTCCAGGACTTCTTCCGGCAGAAGGTTGTTTTGGCCCCAGGGGACAATGCCACGGTATTGCCTGCCATTCTTTGAAAATGGCAAGGGCTGGCTTTCTATGGAATACAGGCTGACATTGTCGGTAAAGGTGACAATGGCTTTGGCACCCGGAAGATAACCGGTGAAGTTGGGCAATATGACGATGTCCTCATACATAGACCCTGGCATGGTTAAATTCAATGACGCTGTATAGTTTTACCTGGCGGATCTCTCCGGAGGAGAGGATTTTAATATTAAACCGCTGGCCTTTGGAATAAAAGGAAGTACAGATGGTTCTTTCGATCGTCACGATCTGTCCATTGGATTTAATGAATGACAGGGAAAATTCCTGTGGACGGCCACGGTTATCCTTGCGGGCAAGTAGTATATGGAGCTTTGAAATGTGGATCATCCCCTGGAGTAAAATCTCCGGCGAAATACGGCAACTGCCTTTCATGAAAAAAGGACAATGCGTGAGCATAAAAAAAAGGTGCGGCCGTTATGGCCGCACCGCGAAAGGGCGAGGTATCAGGACTGTTTCTGATCTACTACCTGGGCATTGGAGTACAGGTAGCGTACCGGAAAGTAAGTGTAGGACTTTCCGTATTCATCCGTCCGCTCAACCGGGCGACCCCAGATGAGGAAAGGTCTGGAGTTCTTCTTAACAACCTTTCCGGCCTTGACCCAGCCTTCATAGGTGGTGAAGATGGTGTGCTTTGCTGTGGCATAGCTCGCCAGCAGGGCATCATTGACGGTTTTGAATTCACCAGCGGTGATTTTCGGTCTTAAGCTCTGGGTTAAGACTTTCAATGATGCTCTTTGAGCTGCGATGGCAGTGGTGTTTTCTGTTGCATTCATGGCATTTTGTTTTGTGTAGCCGTGTGAGGGCTACTGGTTATTAAAAAAAATTACGCCAGTAAGCACCACGAGCAGGATAACAATAGGTCAAGGAGATCGGTCAGCTTTCTTTAGAAAATGACGAGACCCAAGGGGTAACTAAGGACAAATAAGGATCAAAGCCCAGGCCTTGTCCAAAAGTTATCCTTGACGGATTTTTAGACTGCGAAGTAACTTCGCGGAGTTTTTATTTGAATAAAAAGTAGCCCAACCTGCGGTGAACAAGCATAAACGTGCGTAGGGCAAAATCGGCATTGAATTGCATTCATTTGCGCTCGTTTTCCTCAGATTGCTCAGTGGAAAAGGATAGCCTTCTTTTTCTTTGGGGGGTGAAGCATGAGCATAAAAAGAGGGGCTGCCGGTCGTCCGGCAGCCCCTGGGAGTTATTCGGAGAGAAGGTCGATGAGCATCTGGCGTGTGAGACCGTAGCTCATTGCTTCTGAAGAGGTGCAGTCGGCAAGCTCGCAGAGCTTTTCATACGGCTGGAAAGACAGATAATAAGGATTGTACAGTGTGGTGGCATCTGTCGTGCGATCTGATGTTAAGGCAATGTGTGTCATGGCTTTAAATTTTTGAAAGTGAAACAATAAAAAATTTTACGCTGTAAAACACACACGAGCCGGCCGAACAATAGGTCAAGGAGATCGGTCAGCTTTCGAGCCCTGTGAGAAAATGACGAGACCCAACGGGTAACCAGGACGGTGAAAAGAATATGGGGGAAACCGTCTAAGAGTTATCCTTTACCGATTTTTAGGCGGCGAAGTAACTTTGCGTAGAAATTTTGAATGATGAACAGAAATACGGGGGTGGGCATTTTAAATGTAATTCAATTCTTCGATTTGTAAAATATTGTTGGAATTAAAAAATTAAACGTAATCATAACATGTAAATAATATTAAAATATTTTACTAAATTATTGCATTTTAACAATATATGTATTAAATTTGGGATGTGCTCAGTTTATTATTCTCACCCATTGAGATTGCACTTTAAGAAGTGCTATAAATTTTCACTATCATTTATAAAGAAATGATAGATTCAACGTAATGCTAAAATTAGTAAGATATTTCTGAAAGATTAACAAGAATAAATATATAATTATATGTATGATTAGTATAAAGTTTATTTGAATATTAATCAAAAAAATGAAAGGGGGTAAAAGAATTACAAACAGTTGATCATGTTATGAGAATTACTATTGGTAAAATTATTAGGCTATCTGAGTGAAATCAAAAACAGTTCATAATTTTAAAAAATCTAATGCTATGAAACGCAATCATTTATTTGCTTATGTAAGTTTCGCAATAATTTTATTCTTAGGATTCATTATCTTTTCTTGTCAAAAAGAGCAGTTAATGAAAGATAATATCGTAGATCCTGGCGATCGTGTTAACGAAAAAACTCAACTTGAAAAGATGATAATTGAATTTCGCAATAAAATGGATCTTGCTCATTTAAATCCAATGTTAAAATCTGGAGAAGATCCGATGGGAATCGACAGTGCAATCTGGTATATTGAGGCGCTAGCAAATCTAACCTACGGCAATGGAAGTGCTGATCTTGAAGATTATGTAATTGATTCTTCGCTCATTGAAGTTCGCCTGACGAATGGACAAATATTATTTTCAGATGTGCAATCTGCTTATTCTGCCGTCATTGATAGTTTATCCTCTCATAATGACGCAATTAGTGCAAACGAAAAACAACTTATAGTTGTTGATGTTTCGCTCAAAGAAGCTGATGAAAATAATGCAATATTTGAAATAACATCAGGTTTTGGTACTGATAATGTTTTAGGTTTTGGGAACGAATATCCATGGTACTGGGGATGGGAACTTGGAAGATGTGATAGCTCTGCTGGAGTAGGTAAAGATGCTGCAGATATAATTTATAAACTAGCAAATAAAACCATAACTGTTCCGGAAGGCAGTTATTCTTACTACACAGATGTAATTTTAGAAGAGGTATGGTATTGGGAGGTTCCTACTAATAATAATCCCTACGGAGATTATTTGTTGTTTCAAGATTTTCAAGAGGTTACATTAAATCATCACTGTCTGCCTACAGCTGAGATTGCATATTATATAAATGCTTTAGACATTATTGCTGATGAATTCAAACCAACTGGAAAAAGTTTAATAAAATATTTTTGCTGGGATGAGACAGCATTTATGCTTTGTGGCTGGAATGATTGTTGGGATATGTGTCACGTTTGTGAATTAAAATATGGCATTTGGCATTCAAGTGGTAACCCGCCGAGCCCACTTTAATTTAATCTTGAGATCTTAAAATAGTTTTTCATAAAAGATTCCATGTGCACTGAAAACCAGTGAGAAGTGCATAAGAATAATCTATTTTTTTGTTTCTTTTGATCTATAAACCCTTTGAAGGAGTTAAAGTATTTATTATTCGATAATTAAATAATCCCAAATAATATGGATAAGTTGTTTAAGCTAATGTTTATGTTATTTTTATTATTCGATTATAACTTGATATATGCGCAAAGTACATTTTCCAAAATAATTTCCAATACAGATGATCAGGTAATTAATCAAATATGTGAAGATACTGAAGGTAATTTTGTATTAGTAGGACGTATTAAAAATGATAAAACAGAAACTTCAAAAGGATATATTCTGAAAATTGACCGTACAGGTTCATCTTATGAAGAGAATATAATTCAACCAATCGATACATGCTCTTATATTTTCTTTAATATTCACTTTTATAACAACAGGTTCTATCTATTAGGATCCCAAATGATTCATTTTTATAATAAATGTAAATTATGGTATCTTAAATTAGATATTGACCTAAATGTAGAGTCGGAGAAAACATTAGGTCTTCCTGGTAATAAGTGGTTTTCTTATATGAATTCGATTATTGATTCGGATACTAATATTGTCTTAACGGGATACACTACTCGTCTTGATACTAACCAAAATGGAGGTACATTTTATAACAATGACGCATTTTTTTATAAACTAGACTTATATGGTGACTCAATAACATCATCATTTTATAATTCGGAGAATCCTTGGCATTTTTCATTTGATATTATAGAGAATAGAGATTGTTCCCAGTATTATGCTTTCGTGAGCCACTTTACTAATATTTTTGGAACTTCAGGTCAAAAACTTATCCTTAATAAAAGTTTAGACAGTCTAAGTATTGATTCAATACCATTGCAAGTATTTGATTTTTATTCTCCAACATATATTAGTCAGGATGAAATTTTAATCTGTGGAAAAAGAGGAGAAGAACCACCAAATGATTATGCACTTAATGCCCTTACGATTACAGAATCATCAATGCTAAGTAATTATAATATTTTCAAAAAAGATACATTTAGGGAACACCCTGCCTTATATAGAGGGACTAGTAAACATCAGGATAATATTTATATTAGTGCCACGACCAATTTTGATTATATAAATCCATTTTATAGTACCAATGATTCATGGTTTCACTTGATCAAAATAAATCCCGACATAACACCGAAATGGGAGTACTGGTATGGAGGAGATGCTTATTATCAATTATATAGTATTATTGCTACAAGCGATGGTGGATGTCTTATGGTCGGGAATCGGTATGATTATGAATTCCAGGACCAGGAAAGAGATGTTTACGTATTAAAAGTTGATAGTTCAGGACTTGTTGTCTGGACCCAGGAAATTCAAACAGACAAAATTTTATACGACCTGTATCCAAATCCGGGAGAAAATCAGATTCATATAAAAACAACCAGTGAGGAGCATGAACTTGAGCTATATAATCTAGATGGACAAATTTTAATAAAACAACGTCTGAGAAGTACTTCAAATACACTAAATACCGAATCTTTGCCATCAGGATTATATATTTATCGATTTTTCGATAAAGAACAAAAGTTCATAAGAACAGGAAAATGGATTAAGAAATGATAAATGTTTGTTTGTGCAGTTCATAAAATATGTTCACGATTAAAAAAAGGGAGCCTTTCGGCTCCCGCTTTTCAGGACATCAGGTTTTCATCAGCGAAGGAAAAGTAGGTGCCGTCCGGAGTGATGATTAAATGGTCGAGCACCTGGATATCCAGCAAGGAACCGGCCTGGATGGCTTTCTTGGTCAGGGCAATGTCAGCCTGGGAGGGCTCATGATTTCCAGAAGGATGGTTATGGGCGAGGATTATGGAACTTGCATTTGCTAGCAGGGCGGTTGAAAAGATCACCTTGGGATCGGCCACCGTACCTGAAATGCCTCCGATGGATATTAGGGCATAGCCGATGACTTTGTTAGCCCGGTTCAGGCAGAGGATATAGAAGGCTTCACGGTGCGAAAGATCTGAGCCCCAGACATCCCGCAGGATGTTGCTGGCATCCAGACTAGAGGAGACCTTGTTGCAGTTGGTGTAGGAAACTACCCCGTAGTTCATGCGAAGCTCGCGCACAAAAGTTTTGAACAAGGGCAATTGTGTTTTCATGGGACAAAAGTTTTGTGCAGCCGGTGAAGGCTGCTGGTTAGTAAAAAAAATTGCCGCCACGAACACGAGCAGGATAACATTGGGTCAAGGATCTATGTCAGGTTTCGAAGCATGAGAAAATGAACAGACCCAACGGGTAACAAAACCGGAAAAAGATACCGAAAATCCGGTGCATGTTATCCTTGACGAAATTTTAGACTGCGAAGTAACTTTGCAAGTTTTTGATGAGTAACAAGCAGCAGGAAGGTGGGATCCGGAGGGCAACAAGGGAAAACCGGATGGGCAGGAAATTACCAAATGCATTTCCAATAAGCGGATAATCAGCGCATAGCATCGGGCAGAACAAGAGGGCAAAGGCTCTTTTTGCTTCGTTTTCTACCTAGAAAAAGAAGTCGGCGGGATTTCGGATCCGGAATTCCAAAAAATAAGCGGCTAAATTCCTCGAATTTAGCCGCTTCCGCGGGTTTAAAAGGACTGCCAGTCCTTTTTTATACTTCTATGCCCCGCGCCGCCCTGTGGGAATTTGGTAATTACGGGCGGAGAGGTTGCGTGAAATATGTAAGCAGAAAATAAGAATTACCCTGTGTCGGTTATTAATAATTAACTTTTTTAATTCAAAATACTCAATACTTTAATGGCGGTTTAATACGAGATGAATTTGTTATCGATGTTGTCCAATTTTTAGTTGAAATTAAGAGGATTCCGGAGTTGGCTCGTGAACGAATTTGATTATTGCTTCTTTCATGATTTTTAAGTTTCTAAAATTATCAACTTTTCTCAATTTCCACTCAA
>JAKLFC010000017.1 GCA_022711405.1 Bacteroidota bacterium | reverse complement strand
AGGCAATTTTTTTAGCATGATTTACAGGATTTTGAACCAAATTACGCAAAATCCTGACACACTCAACCATTTCAAAGAACATAAGTTATTAACAATCAATATGTTAATAATTATTAAGGATCAACTAATTATAACCGTTGTATAGGAGGTTTAACTACATTTTTAAACAGAATAAGATATACATATGTACCAGCAATAAAAGATGAAAAATTCTTTTTTTACCTACTTGAACTTCTTCAACAAATTCTGTTTGAAAAAAGTAAAAAAGGTAAAAGCCAAATTGATTCTGTTACTGAAGAATTTAATAAAGAGCTAAATCAAATTACTAAAAATTTAAGCGATGAATTTCAATTAATCTCAGGTATATCTTCTACTTTAAATTTTCCCACCGATATTTCTGAATTATTCCAAAGATTAATTATAGATACATCAACAGGTGATTTTAAAATACCATTATCTTATCGTGGTGAAGGAATAAGAATGCGATATATACCAACTATTTTAAACTATATTGCAAAAAACTCGAATCAATTTCATATTTGGGGCTTTGATGAACCAGAAAATTCATGTGAATATGCCTTAGTAAAAGAATTGTCTAATTCATTTTTAAATGAATATGTAAAAAATAGTCAAATTTTTGTCGTTACTCATTCTTTTCATTTTATTTCATTAACTGGTAATCATGTCTCAAGATTTCGAGTCTGCAAAGATGACAACGGAATTAACTCAAAAGTAATATTCTTAGATAAAAGGAATTTAGAGCAATTAGAAAGTGAAATTGGAATTATTCAAATTAATGAGAAACTTTCTGACTTATTTGATCAGTATAATAAAGAAAAAGAGGAATTCCATACATTAAAAGAAAAATTAATAAATTCAATAAAGCCTATAATATTATTTGAGGGACCCTCTGATAATCTTTTATTCTCAGTTGCATATAAAGAACTAAAAGGGTCCGAAATTTCATCAAAATATCTACTTTGTGAGCATCAAACCAATACGCTGGGCTCAACAATTGGATCAAGTGCCTCAGATATTAACAGATTTCTTTATAGTCATATAACCAAAACACCAATCGATAATATTATTATTGCTGTTTTTGATTTTGATAATGAAGGATTTAACCAATTTAAGGCATTAAAGAAATCAAAAATCTACATTCCTGTATCAATTGATGGAATTACGTTTAAAAATATTCTGCAACATAAGGACAAAAGAAATATTTATGCAATTACATTAGTTCCACCCACCTTTCGAGAGAATTTTGTCCATTATGAACATTCAAATTTTTGTTATCTGACAACCGAATTATTATTGACTGATATTTATATACCCATAGCAAACAAATCATACTTAACTCTGTTTGATAAAAGTGTTTTTGTTTTCGGTGGTAATAAGATTTTATTTGCTGAAAAAATAAAAAAACGAATAGACAAGGGCGAAAAAATTGATTTCTCAGGTTTCAATAACTCACTAAACTTAATTGATAAGCTTGCATTAATAAAAAAATATTAAACAACAAACACCAAAAATCGCATATAGCCAATGGCGGGCTTTTCAGGTTGTTAAGCTTAGCTTCTCATGGGTTACTCAATTCTATCTGGACAACAGACCGCTCCGAACTCCGCTACTGGCCATATGCAAAACTTTAGCGCAATTCTTAAAAGGATAGCCTTCATCTACCAGTACCCCCCCATTTTCTGTTCATCATTCAAAATTTCTCCGCAAAGTTACTTCGCCGCCGAAAAATCGGTAAAGGACGGGGCGAATGGCCATTACCCATTACCCAGATAGAATTAGAGGGGCAAGGCGAAGGAGATATACGAAAGGAAGGTTGAGATCAGAAATATTTCTGAAATCGAATATCCTTTCGACAATCTACTTCAACTTCTACTTGCACCTCTACTTGGGTAATCGTTAATGGCTATTCATTTGCCTTTCCGCCCGTTGGGTCTCGTCATTTTCTTATTCTTCGAAAGCTGACCGATCTCCTTGACCTATTGTTCGGCCGGCTCGTGTGTGTTTTACAGCGTAAAATTTTTAATTGTTTCACTTTCAAAAATTTAAAGCCATGACACACATTGCCTTAACTCAGTCACCTCTTCGCCCGACAGATGCTCGGACACTCTACGATCCTTACTATCTGTCTTTCCAGACCTACGATAAGCTCTGCAAGCTCATCGATTGCTCTGTATCAGAAGCAATGAGCTATGGCCTGACACGCCAGATGATTATTGATCTTCTTACAGAATCTAAATAATCTCCCAGGGGCTGCCGGTCATCCGGCAGCCCCTTTTTTTCTGCTCATGCTTCACCCCAAGAAAAAGAAGGCTATCCTTTTGCTTTAATCCAACAAATCCCGGATCAAATTCAGTCTAATACCTTACTCCAACGCACGTTTATGCTTGTTCACCGCAGGAAGGGCTACTTTTTATTCAAATAAAACTCCGCGAAGTTACTTCGCAGTCTAAAAATTCGTCAAGGACCGGACGAATAACCATTAACGATTGGCCAAGTAGAATTAGAGGTGAAAGGAGAGGTAGATTTACCAAAGGATTTACGAAATAATTGTGACCTCATCATTCCTTTCGTCCCTCGCCTTCGACTTCTACTTTCACCTCTACCTCGCTAATCGTTAATGGCTATTCATCTGCATTCCCGTCCGTCGGGTCTCGTCATTTTCTCATACTTCGAAAGCTGACCGATCTCCTTGACCTATTGTTATCCTGCTCGTGGTGCTTTCTGGCGTAATTTTTTTTTAATAACCCGTAGCCCTCACACGGCTGCACAAAACAAAATGCCATGAATGCAACTGAAAACACCACTGCCATCGCAGCTCAAAGAGCATCATTGAAAGTCTTAACCCAGAGCTTAAGACCGAAAATCACCGCTGGTGAATTCAAAACCATCAATGATGCCCTGCTGGCGAGCTATGCCACAGCAAAGCACGCCACCTTTAACACCTTTGAAGGCTGGGCCAAAGCCGGAAAGGTCGTTAAGAAGAACTCCAAACCTTTCCTCATCTGGGGTCGCCCGGTGGAGAGAAGGGACGAATACGGAAAGACCTATTCCTACTTTCCGGTACGCTACCTGTACTCCAATGCCCAGGTGGTCGATCAGGTTCAGTCCTGACAGAACGCCCTTTCGCGGTGCGGCCTTCGGGGCCGCACCTTTTTTTTGTTCACAAATATTTAAGTATGTCCTTTTCTTTGTCATGATTCCCCGATTTACATCGGGGTAAACTCCGAAAAGGACGAAAAGAATCGAGCGAAGCGAGCTCACGAATACCTTGATAATAAACAATTTTATGAGTAAAAATCTAGACTGGACTTCTCGGCGACCCACATACGGCTCAATGGCTAAGGGAGAAAAAGGGCACGCCATTTTCGCCATGTGGGTACCCCGCCTGCGAAGTCCTAGGTCGGTCCTAAATGAACATCCATTACCGTCGCGCCGTGAAAGCCCATAAGGTGGGGATTTAAAGGCGTATTTATATAATGAAACACCTTGGAGCAAACCCGCAGGTAAACAATCCTGTCCGGAAAGGCATGGTCAGCCACCGGAAGCGAGTTTTGCATAGTCAACAGAGATGTTGGCATGAAGCGTAAACAGCGACTGTCAAAGGTATAGTATGGAGCTTCGAAAGGATGTTAATAAAAGCTGAAGCATTAACGATCGTTAATGTTGGTGCAACATCGGCGATGCGCAAAAGACAAGTATCGCAGATTCGGCCGGAGTCTAAGGCTATATCAAAGGCAGGCAGGTTTGCATGGGAACACGGGAGAGCCTAACGCCTCCACACGAAACAGGGTCAAGATGGGCTGACCCTACCCCAAGAGTCCAAGTCCTTCAGGCAGGTGCATCCACCTGAAAGGGCGCAAAGAAAAGCGATGCACCGCGAGTGGTATCTGTACCGAGAGAGATCAAAGGGAAAGAGAAGGGCGAAGGCAGTCTTAGTATCTTCATAGTACCATTGGAACGCTGGGAAATCAGACCCATGAAAGCCAGCAAGTAGGGAAGGGAGATACCTTGAGTCGGGTCTGTAATTTAGGAACACAGCATGGACCAGAGACATGGAAAAGATGTCAACAAAAGAATTGCAGATAGCAGAGCGGGCAAGGAAGTATAAAAGGGAAGCGATGACGAATCTGCATCAGTTCATTGACGAGGAGTGGTTAAAAACGAGCTATGAGAATCTGAACAGGGCAAGTAGCCCGGGAGTGGATGGGAAGACCTGGGAGGACTATCAGAAAGTTTACCAGAGACGGTTGGGGGAACTGCTGACAGAGTTCAAGAGCGGGAAGTATAAAGCGCCGAATATACGCCGGGCGTATATCCCCAAAGGGAGCACAGGTATGCGTCCATTAGGCATACCGACCATCGAGGATAAGATACTTCAGGAGGGTGTTCGCAGGGCACTGACCCCGTTGTACGAGGAGGACTTCAAGAAATTCTCCTATGGGTACAGGGGTGGGTACTCAGCCCATCAGGCGATAGAGTATATGTTCCAGGAAGTAAGTTTTCAGGGGATGCACTATATCATAGATGCAGACATCAGGAACTACTTTGGGAGCATAGATCATGGAATACTTCGCCAGTTTCTTGACCGCAGGGTGAAGGATGGGGTGATACGCAAGCAGATCGATAAATGGCTCAAAGCAGGCATACTAGAGGAGGAGCAACTGCTTCATCCGAAGGAGGGCGTGCCGCAAGGGGGGATCATATCTCCCTTACTGAGCAATATTTATCTGCATTATGTATTGGATGAATGGTTTTCAGAGCAGATTCAGCCACTGTTAACAGGGAAGAGTTTTCTGGTGCGTTATGCAGATGATTTTGTGATGGGTTTTACCCATGCCACAGATGCAGAAAGAGTGATGGAGGTCTTACCCAAACGATTCGGTAAATATCAGTTGGAATTGCATTCGGAAAAGACTCGGATCATCAATTTGAACTGCAAACGGGGCGAAGGCCACAGGAGTTTTGATTTTCTTGGATTTACTCATTACCTGGGCAAAAGCCGCAAAGGTAAAGTGGTATTAAAAAGAAAAACGAGCAGCAAGAAACTCACTGCTGCCATAAGCAAAACACAAGAATGGCTAAGACAATACAGAAGCAAACCACTAAAAGAACTGATACCAGAACTGAATGCAAAGCTTCGGGGACACTATAATTACTATGGTATTTCCTTTAATAGCAAGGGAGTGCATAGTTATTCTGAACAGATCAATAGGAGCTTGCACAAATGGCTGATACGACGAGGAGGAAAATCTGTCTGGAATTGGGACAGGTTTAACCAACTCATCAAAGAATGGGAGCCATTACTTCAGCCAAAGATTTATCACAGCTATCGAACAGCGAATCCGACTTAAGAGGAACCGGATGCAGGAAATCTGCTCGTCCGGATCTGTGGGGGAGCGGCGAGGCTACGAACCGCTCTACCCGGAATTGCAGAGGTAGAAATTGAGGTGAAAGGAGAGGTAGATTTACCAAAGGATCGGCGAAATAATGCTGATAGCATATTTACTTGTAAATCTGTATTTACTCCTATATGCTAAAGCATATATTTTCTTAAATTTTCATTCAACTATATTTAATTGCATATAATTTAGTATATTTGCGCATTATTATATTCAAAAACATATAATGAAACAGTTAGCAGAATTTGTCAAAGAACGTAGAAGAGAAGTAAATCTTACTCAGGGAGAATTCGCTGAACGTGCGGGTGTTGCACTAACAGTAATACGTAAAATAGAACAAGGAAAAACAAACCTGAATATGGATAAGGTAAATCTGGTTCTTCGCATGTTCGGACATGAGTTAGCGCCAGTAAACAGTAAAGATCTTAAGAAATGAGACAAGGAAAGGTGTTTTATAAAGACCATTTTGCAGGTGTGATTACTGAAACAAACGATGGTGAATACGTATTTCAATATGATGATCACTACGTGAAAGATTATCCGGATGAATTCATCACATTTACAATGCCGGTTGCAAATCGACCATACATTGACAAAAGACTCCACCCATTTTTTGAAGGACTGATCCCTGAAGGATGGTTGCTGGATATTGCTTCCGCACACTGGAAGATCAATAAAAACGACCGGATGGGATTATTACTGGCGTGTTGTCAGGATTGTATCGGAGCTGTGAGCATTAAACCTAAAACAGAAGGAGATGGCGAATAGATGTTTGTATTGTTATGAGTCCGTTGAAGAAGGGCGTGACTTCCATGAAAATTGTTCATTGGAATTCTTTGGATCATCGACACCTCCGGAATTGGGATATTCTCTGAGTGAAATGGATGAATTGGCAAAGAATGTCGTAGAACGCAGCGTAGCTGTACCTGGAGTTCAACCAAAATTATCATTATCATTAGTCAGGAAAACCAAAGAAACTGCTGATACACGGTTGACAATAGTTGGTGCATTAGGAGGACTCTATATTTTCAAACCTCCATCTGACCAATATCCCGAAATGCCCCAAAACGAACATGTGACCATGCGTATTGCTGAAAGCTTCGGAATCAGAGTAGTACCTTCATCCTTAATCCGATTGTCTTCCGGCGAGCAATGCTATATCACAAAGCGAGTCGACCGAACAGAAACTGGTGAGAAGATCCATATGATCGATATGTTTCAAATCACTGAAGCGTTTGATAAGTATAAAAGTTCCATGGAGAAAGTTGGGAAAGCTATCGGTATTTATTCCAGCAACACATTACTTGATAAGGTATTCTACTTTGAATTAGTTCTTTACTCCTTTCTCACAGGTAACAATGATATGCATCTGAAGAACTTTTCGATGATTGAAAGTCCTTCAGGTTGGGTACTGGCACCTGCTTATGATTTATTAAATGTTGCAATCGTATTGCCGGAAGATAATGAGGAACTTGCTCTGACATTGGTTGGGAAAAAAAAGAAGTTGAAACGAGAACACTTCGAACAATTAGGCGAGGATTTGGAGCTTACGGGAAAACAGATCAAAGGAGCATTTCGAAGGATGATCAAATACAAGACAAGTGCATTTAGATGGATTGATCGTTCATTCCTGTCTGATGACATGAAAACTGCCTATAATGAGGTTATTGACTCAAGGTATAAACAATTAGGACTGATTGAATAACGGCACACTATAATACGGCAGTAAATGTATTTTATTGCCGATAAATTGATTTCATAATATGTCGCCCCTACGGTGCTACAAATATCTTACACCTACGGTGTATAAAATGTATTAAACTTCAGGGCGCAGTTCAGGGCAGCGAAGCCCTGGTGGTACCAAATACCCGGAGCCATGCGACGGGGATTTGGCAGGGTGAGCTGCCCGGTCCCGACACCGCCAGGTGTCGGGAGAACCTCGCCCTGAAAAAGACTTTTTTGTTTACTTTTTTGGTCACAAAAAAGTAAAAGAAATTGACGCGGCCCTGCGGCCGGGGAGCAGGACAAATAACCAATAACCATTACCGAAGTAGAATTAGAGGTGAAAGGCCAAGGAGATTTACCAAAGGATTTGCGAAATAATTCAGATATCATATTTCCTTTCGCCACTCTAAATCGACTTCTACTTTCACCTCGACTTCGTTAATCTGTAATGGCTATTCATTCCATGCTATGCGATCCGGGAG
Source organism: Bacteroidota bacterium (assembly GCA_022711405.1). GTDB lineage: Bacteria > Bacteroidota > Bacteroidia > Bacteroidales > JAGONC01 > JAGONC01. Next base: position 68,331 of record JAKLFC010000017.1, on the reverse strand, counting down.
GGAAAAAATACAGGAAAGTGGTACCGATCGCAAAAAATTACTTTCTTTAAACCAACGTTTGGTTTAAAATCAGTTTTGAAATTTCAATAAAAACTTTAAACCATATTTAAACCGCAGGTAAACTGCATATGTTATTAGAAAAATAAAAACCCTGAAATCTTTGGTATTTCAGGGTTTCAGGGGGTGGGGTATGCAGGGATCGAACCTGCGACTTCATGTCTGTGAAACATGCGCTCTGAACCGGCTGAGCTAATACCCCGAGGCGGGTGTGGGTGTGGGTGTGGGTGTGAGTGTGGTTTTGTATATGTGGGGCAAAAATAATAAATTTGCGGACATCTTGCAATAGGAAATCTTTTATTTCTTAAGAACTGATAATAAACTATTTACATTCTAAAAACCCTGCCTGATGAAACCATTGACAAAAACTGCGATCCTCCTGACTCTGATGTTCCTGCTGGTAACGCAGTTCTCCTGCAAACAACAACCATCCTCACGGAACAAAAAGTCGCCAGCCCCTGTGGCAGATGTAAACCTCCCCTCTGTTGACAGCGTTTTTAATGAATCCGTGAATACGGGACATGTGGCTGGAGGGGTCGTCATGATGTCACAAAATCAAAAAACAACATATTGGAAATCATTTGGATATAGCGACAAGGAGGCAGGCAGGCCAATGACCGGCGATGCTATCTTCAGGATCACTTTTATGACGGCTCCCATCACGAATACGGCGCTGATGATACTTTACGATGAAGGAAAGTTTTCTCTGGATGACCCGGTTTCCAAATACATTCCTGAATTTAAAGATCCCAGGGTTCTAAAGCTTTCTGACGAATTAGATACAAATGGAATACCCGTATCCTACACTCTTGAACCCGCAACCTCGGAAATCAGTATCCGGCACCTGCTGACACAGACTTCAGGCCTGACCTATACCTTTTACAATCATCCTTTTCTTTCTGATATGTACCGTCAGGCGGGAATTTCTAACGGACTGGATCAGCGGCAAGGAACGGTGGGAGACATGGTTAAGAAGCTTGGCAAACTGCCCCTTCATTTCAATCCGGGTGAAAAATGGCATATAGGACTGAACGCCGATGTGGTAGGATACCTCGTAGAGGTACTGTCCGGGCAATCGCTTGAAGTTTACCTCGATCAACATGTCTTTCAGCCGCTTGGCATGAAGGATACCTATTTTTACGTGCCTGATGAAAAGTGGAACCGGATCGTTTCGCTCTACCGGCCACAGGAAGATGGCAGTCTGATCAAGTATCCTCCCTCCACCCAGGATATCCATGGGATGATCCTGACACCTTCCTTTGATCCCAGAGGTCCGAAGACCTATTTCTCAGGCGGCGCCGGATTGTACTCAACGGCAGCAGATTACAGCCGGTTCCTGCAAATGCTCCTGAACCGGGGTGAACTGGATGGAACACGGGTACTCACATCCGAAACCGTTCAGCTGATGACAACCAATCAACTCGGAGAACTGGTTTTTGATATGCCCGGACTGGCTTATGGTTTCGGTTTTTATGTCCAGGATCAACCCATTCCTGTGGCAAAAGCTTCCTCCATAGGATCGTATAGCTGGAGCGGCATGTTCAATACCTCTTTTCTGGTGGATCCTGCGATGAATATGTGCTATGTGGTAATGTGCCAGCATTTCCCCATCGGACAGTTTGAAGTGCGGGAGAAAGTGGATACGCAGATCTACCGTAACCTGCTTCCTTAAGGAAGAAGGTTACGATATATTCCAAATAAATTCCAGGATCCAGATTACAATAAAAAAAGGAGTGTGCTTCACCCAGAACACACTCCCGCAGTAAGTAACCCAGTCTTAGTTATTAAAACAGAGGTTATGCAAAGATAGGACAACGCCAGTCGTTATTGACGCCCATGATTTTTACTTATTAACAAAGGATTGTTGAATAGTTGGCCTTTGTGAGGCAGAATGTTAGGAAGTATTTCACGGAAACAATAAAGAGGTGTATCCAGGTACCTTCGTAACTATAATTCCCCCACTTCTTAGGACAGTTTTTATTGCTAATATGATGTTGCTGATTGGAGATTCACTGGCCTGGGTTACTCCGAAATCAGTCGCCGGGTTTGGTCCGGAATAATCACCAGAACAATTTTCCGACGTTTTCGATTGATAGTTGATATTATTGGGAGGTCAATTTAAAGCGGCGCAGATGGATTAATTTGATCGGCGTGTGCGCCAGAAACAGAAAAACGATAATATGTCAATGCTTGCTCCATCCCAATAATTCTCCGAAAGAAGGGCTGGAATATTCATTTATCCTGTATTCCGGAAAATCTTCATGGATTACTATTTTCCTTTTGCTGGAAATTTCATAAATATTCAGCCCACTCTGATCAAAATAGGCGATTAATTTCTCGTCAGGGTCCATGATAAAACAGAACTCATTAGACGCTAAATACTCTATGCTTCGTTTCAATTTTTTTTTGAGATTTACCGGGTCTGTAAAAATCAGTATCTTGTCGTTCCATTCGCCGTTCTTAATGTAATACAGGATAGATGTACCGGTTATGATCCCCACTTTTTCGTACGGACTGCAATCAATCTCCTTTATATTGGCACCCTGGAGAATATCAACCGGAGTGATGTCGGAATGAGATAGTGTCCATTTATCAGCGATAAAATATTGGTTGCTGATATGGTCAATGAAATGCGGGTCGTAAGCGGTCTCACTTTTCGAATAAAGAAGAAAGGAACCATCAACCGCAATTCCTCTCACCCATAACCGGTTGGTGCAAATCATGGAATTTAAAGGTTGTAAAGGTTGTTCACCTATGGTCCCTATAACTGTGTTTTCAGCACGAAGGGCATGGCCATCTCTCCATAATTCATTGCTATTTATGCGGTCGGGAAAAAAAGATCCACATTGAAACAACAATTCCTTTGCAGATAGCCAGACCATCCCATCTACGGACTCGGTCACACTTCCGGCGCCCATGTATGTCTCGATCCGTCCCCTATACAAGGGCACAAAGGTGTTATCGGACACTTGGTAGACAAATAGTTCAGAGGAAGGACCAGTACGATCCAGGTAGTTCCAATATGTTTTGTAACAAAACATTCTTGAATCAGGCGACCAGCATACATTGTTAATCGGATAATTCAGAATTGTTGTAATACTTTTGGCCGCGAGATTTCTGAGAAAAGTCGCACTATCGTTTGAAAAAAGGAGATAATTCCCATCCGGGGAAACGCTGCCAAAATAGGTTGATTCAGCAACCTTATTCATTGAATAGCCTGAAGGATCATCTGATTCCGCCAATTCGATAATCCTGTCATTAAAACGAATATATATTTGTCCCTGTAATTTAACAGGCGGTGCTTTTTTACAAGCCTGGATACAGAAAAAGGAAAGGATCATAAACAAAAGGGAAACAAGAGCGGGGTAAGTTTTCATGTCAGATTTTTAAAAATTGAGGTTGTGAAAAATTATGTGTAAACGGTGACTGTATCTGTAAATCGTCAGCATAAAGTTTACCAGTAAAGTTATAAATTTAAGGTGTGGTTTAGAATAAAATGTTTCATTAAAAACTACACGCCATGGAAGAAAAGACCACCAAACCGACAGGCAAACTGATCGTCGTGAGATAGGTACCCTCAGAACAGCCTCCATGCTTCAACCAGGTTAAAATTTCTACTTGTCTATAAAAATAATAAAGCCTCACAACGTACTTGTCATGAGGCTTTTTTTTCGTGGGAGTTAGTGGATTCGAACCACTGACCCTCTGCTTGTAAGGCAGATGCTCTGAACCGGCTGAGCTAAACTCCCGGAAGTGGGTGTGAGTGTGGGTGTGGGTGTGAGTGTGTAGTTATTAAGGGCGCAAAAGTATATAATTTCCGGGAAATAGCACAATGATGATCATGAATATTGGCGCTGAACGAAATTCTTAGAGTGTGATGACCTCAAAGGTGATCTTGGCATTCACCCGATACTCTGCAATTTCATTGTTTTTAACCACCACGCTCATCTCCTGGATATAGACTGAACGGATTTCCTTAACAGTCTTGGACGCGATCCTTACCGCTTCCTTTGTCGCATCTTCCCAACTTTTTGGGGAGGATGCCAGTACTTCAATGACTTTTAAAATTGACATGATTTTTTATTTTGATAGTATGAAGGTTTATTTGCAAGCTAAGGTACAAAATGTTTGTGGATATTTTTTATTTTTGGGTTAATGAGTATGAAGGTATGGAGTTCATAATTTAACTAAACCTTATGCTTTTCGATCAGGGCAATCCTTATCGCAATGGCCTTCCCGACATACTACGCCTGGAAGAGCGGGATTTTAATTTCGGGATTTCGCCTGTCAACCTTGAAGCGGTCAACCGGAACGCCAGCTGGAGTGTATTTACTTTCATGGCTGCCGATGATCCTGCGCTTTCTGCTTCCATGTTCGACGATCTGCTGGAAATGAAAGCCATAGGATCCTCTTCTGATGTACATGTCAGCGCCATCTTCATCGGCCCCATGCTGACGGATTCCCTGTTCCTGAGGCTCAACAGGGGATCTGCATTTGCTGATGATATCATCCTGCGTTTTTTTCGTATCAGGAGTGATCCAAAAATTCTGAAGGAAACCATTACCAACAATGCAATCATATATCCTGCGGAGAAAAGAATGCTGATATTATCCGGTCACGGAAACGGATGGAAAGGGCTGCTGCCCGATTTCCAGACATGGAAAATGTACATGCGCAAAGGCCTGATACTGCAATCGGGAGACGTTGAGTCCAACCTCCGGCATTTACAAGGGTGTCATGAGAGCACCATCGGGGCTATCCGTTCCCGGTTCGGGCCTGATGAAGATTACCTAGGCACCAGGTTCGATGTGGTGGCATTTGATGCCTGCGGGATGGCCAACGTTGAAGCAATGATGGTGTTTGCCGACCACGTGCCCTTTATCGTGGCCTCCGAGGGTGCGGAACCGGGCAGCGGCTACCCGTACGATCTGATCCTGAAAAAACTGACAGACGATCCGGGAATGGATCCTGGAGAGCTGGCCAGCCAGGTGGTTGCCTCTGTCGCTGACTTCTACCGGTCGGCCGTTGAGCCGGGATTGCGAAAAATGATCACCCAGGCTGTGTTTGACGGAACGCACCTTCATGGTTTATGCGGACGGATAGGTTCGCTGGCGCAGGCCCTATCTTCCTCCATGAAAAAAGGATCCGTCCTGGCCATCAGCGACTGTATGGATCACAGCTATTTCTTCAGCGACGGATTCATGGATCTCATCGGTTTTGCACTTAACCTGGAGGGTGCCTGGATCTCACCGGAAATCTCAATGAAGGCCAGGTCCCTCATTGACTTCTATGAGCATTCAGGACTTGTCGTACACAAAGAAGTGGCTGGCGGGAAAAATGGTCCCAACGGTCTATCCATTTATGCACCGCGCCCCGGGGAATTCAGCCGGGATTACCTTCAACTGCTACCATTGCTTCCTGCCGAATTCAGCCAGTGGAATCAGTTCCTTGAAGTATACCATACAGGGTTATCGGATCTGTAAACATGTTACCTGTACAGGTGTGGAGAAATGTTCTCACATCCTGATATCCTGCACCTACTGAAACATTTTTGCATTTCAGTGGTCAGGCCTGAATTCTTTCATTCTCATCGTAAGAAAAACGTTCAGGACCGAAAGAACGACAAAACCGATCATGAAAGGAAGTAGCGTCAGGCTTTCGCTTGCCATATGGGCGCTGGCGAATGCTTCCATGGTTACATTGCCTGCCAGGCCCATGATCAGGATGAAGAGGATCCCTGAAACCTGACCCGAGAGCAGAATCAGGCCAAGGGAAGCGGATTCGGGTGCGGGACGGCTGATCTCGGCAGCATACTGAAAGCCTACCGGTGCAGCTCCCATGATGAAAAATCCGAAAATACCTGCGGAGATTGCCAGAGGCAGGTAATCGGTGAAAAACGTCAGTCCGGCCAGGCCAGGCAACAATGCTGCCAGGCAAAACAACAGCACTGCTTTCCGCTTTCTTACCCTGTCGGAGATGACAGGTATCAAGATCGCACCCACGATACCCGATGCCATCATCAATGCCCCGATGAGCCCTGACTGGTTGCCCCCGGTGATGAATCCCTTTGACGCCAGCAACAGATCAACATAGGTCGTCAGGGCGTTGAATATCCCAAGACCAATGAAGAACACGGCCAACAGGAGCCTCATATCCCTGAGCTTCAAAATATGCCGGATACCCTGCCACCCGCTGATCCTCTGGCTGGTCATGAACTCATCCTGATCTTTTGACTTTCGGTCTTTTATTATTATGAAGAAAACAACTGCAACCGCAATGGATATCCATCCGTAGACCATAAGCATCGACCGTACCGAATCAATGGTCATGCTGTCCTGTGCGCCTTCTGCAAGGAAGGACTGAGCCAGGGGTTTGGTCACAGCCATGGCCAGAAGTATACCGACAAATTGTGCCAGGGTGCCCAGACCTGTGGCCATAGCCTGCTCCCTGACAGGAAACCAGTCGGCTGCAATCTTGGTGACTGCGTTTAAAATGAATGGCTGGGCTGCTGCCAGTGCGAACTGTGCGATGCATACCATGGTATAGCTGTCACCAAAGGCGCCTTTCAGGTATCCAAAGACCGCCATCAGCAGCGCGCCAATGCCAATGCCTATCTTTAAACCATAGCGGTCGATGATATAGGACGCGGGTGCCGATACAAGGATGTACACCACCATGAACGACATGGATAACAATACGATCCAGAAAGCCGAGGTGTTGTAAAGTCCGATGGCTTCCACCGTTATGGGCGCAAAGGTGACCCAGTGCACCTGGATCATCGCCGTCAGAATGAAATAGGCTGACAGGATCGCCCAGCGGTAAGGGCTGACTCCATTCATCTTGTTTTTCATCATCAAAACATTATGGTTAGAATTTCCACCGTGAAAGTATTCAATTACTGCTTAACATCACAAAAGATCATGAAATTCATGAGCATCCTTAAAATTTTTTATAAGGGATTTCGATCACTGATGAGCAGGGAATAATACTAAATTTGCTTTTTACTCGGGAGTGAAGCAAAACAGGTTATCTTCTTGAAAACTCCGTATCGCTATATTACGCTATTTGTGGTGATGCTTTCGATCATCCTTTCCTCCTGTGGCCCTTCAAGGCTCACGCAGGAAGGATACAGGCTCAAAAAAAATGTCATCAGTTCGGATGATCGCAAGATCGAGACCGGAGATCTGACGGGATATCTGCAGCAGACGCCGAACAAACGTTTCCTGGGGCTGAACCTTTATACATGGATCTACCAGCAGTCGTTTAAAGGCAAGGAGAGAAAGTACAAGAGCTGGTTCCGCAGGAAATTCGGTGAACAGCCGGTGATGGTCGATCAGGCCAGGATCGATGCCTCAACGCGTGATATGAAGCTGTACATGAACAATATAGGTTATTTCGAGTCGGGCATATCCAGTACGATCGATACCCTGAAGAAGAACAAGGCCCGGGTGAATTATTTCATCAAAGCGGGCAAACCGTACACATTGCGGAACGTCAGTTACCGGATCAAAGACGACACGCTGGCTCACCTGGTTGATCATGTCATTCCGCATACCCTGCTCAAGGCAGGCTTCAATTACAGCTCCTACACCCTGGATGATGAGTGTTCCCGTATCACGGAGATGCTCAGGAACAATGGTTATTATTATTTCTCCAGGGACTTTATACGGTATGAGATCGACAGCAGTCTCAATAGTCACCAGATGGATCTGCTGATGATCATAGAGAACAACCGCAGGATCTATGCCGGATCCATTGATTCGGTCGTGGAGTCGAACCATAAGCGGTACCGGATCGATCATATTTTCATCGAACCTCATTTTGATCCACTTCGCCCTGTGGATGCGCGTCTTGATACGCTGATCTATTATCAGCTTGACAGGAAACAAAAAGACACCCTTGATCAATATGTGTTCATTTACCCCGGAGCGTTGAAGATCAAGCCTGCTGTCATTGCCCAGTCTGTATATTTCACGCAGGGCTCGTTCTACCGGCTTCGCGATGCCACCCAAACCAACACACAGCTTACCCGTATGGCGATCAACCGGTTGGTGAACCTGTCTTTCTCAGAGACAGTAAAAGAGTCCCATCCGTTACCCCCCGACCAGGGTTTCCTGGATACGAGGATCATGATCACCAATGCTCCTGTCAATAGTTTTTCCATTGAGACGGATATCACGAATTCGGCAGGTAATCCTGGAATTGCAGGAAGCCTTGTGGTACAGAACAAGAACCTGTTCGGGGGTGCTGAACTTTTCCGCATTCGTCTTCGCGGGGCAACGGAACTCCAGCGGTCGGCCCAGGAGGCAGAGAAGCGGTTTTTGTTTTTCAATACCGTTGAAGCAGGAATAGAGGTCAGCCTTCATTTTCCGAAATTCCTCATACCTTTTTCCCAGATGAGGTTCCCCAAGTATTTCCGGCCGAGAACAAGCATCAGCGTGAGTTATACTTACGAACTTCAGCCTGATTACATAAGGCATCTGTCCAACGGTTCCTTTGGCTACAACTGGGAGCATGACCAGGAGAAGCATCATGAGATCACTCCCCTGGAACTGACCTCCGTCAAGATCTTTCCGGATGATTCTTCTGATTTCTATAAGTACATCAATGAAACCAACGATGCGTGGCTGAAAGAGCAGTACTCGGATCATTTCATCATGTCTTCACGGTACAGTTACATATTCAGCAATCAGCAGCTGAACAGGAACATAGATTTCATTTACCTGAACTACCAGGTAGAAACCGGGGGTAACCTTATCCAGATGATCAAGAACCTGACGGATGCTCCGACACAGGATGGCAAGTATACGATCTTCAAGATGCCCTATGCACAATATCTTCGTCAGGAGATCGATTTCCGGTATTATCACTACCTGGTTTCCCGTAATACCTTGGTCCTCAGGGGCTATGCAGGTCTGGGTCTTCCTTACGGAAATTCGCTGGTCATGCCCTATGAGCGGGCCTTTCCTGCGGGGGGGGCCAACGATATGAGGGGTTGGATCTTCAGACGGCTGGGACCGGGCAGTTATACTACGGATACCATTGATTTTGACAGGGCCGGGGATATCAAGCTGATGGCCAATATTGAATACCGGTTCCCCATCTACAAGATGCTCAAGAGTGCCGTGTTTACCGATATTGGTAACATATGGCTCTTAAGGGAAAGTGAAGATTTCCCGGGGGGCGAGTTCGCTTTCCGGCGTTTTTATAAAGAGTTCGCGATGGATGCCGGACTGGGTATCCGGCTGGACTTCGATTTCTTTATCATTCGACTCGATCTTGCCGCCCAGATCAGGGATCCTTACATGCCCGAAGGCAGCCGCTGGATATTTGATTCCGATATGAAATCCAATGTGGTGTGGAACCTGGGGATTGGGTATCCGTTTTAGAGAGGAGAGAGGAGAGAGGAGAGAGGAGAGAGGAGAAAGGAGAAAGGAGAAAGGAGAAAGGAGAAAGGAGAAAGGAGAAAGGAGAGAGGAGAGAGGAGAAAGGAGAAAGGAGAAATATAGGAATGCGGGATGAGAGATGAGAAATGGGGGAAAAGATATACAAGCTGCACGAATACGTGCCCTGCTGTTTTCACAGTTTCCGTACGCGCCGACCAATGGCCAGGAGGAACTGATCGGACGGCTGGCGGATTTCCTTGTGAATGAAGATCCCGATGTTCTCTTTATGCTGAAGGGATACGCCGGTACAGGGAAAACCACGGTAGTGAGTGTCCTTGTAAAGGTGCTGCCCCTGATAAACCGCAGATCGGTGCTTCTGGCTCCCACAGGAAGAGCAGCCAAGGTACTGGCAGGGTATTCCGGACAGACTGCGCATACGATCCACCGGATGATCTATTATGCACGCACCACACAGGATGGCAGCTTGGTCCTCGCCCTTCAGGAAAATCAGCACCGTCATACCTACTTCATCGTCGATGAAGCCTCCATGATACAGAATGAATCGGCTGCGGGTGAGTTCAGCCTTTTTTCACAGCGCAACCTGCTGGACGATCTTTTTTCTTACGTCAGCAAAGGTGAGAACTGCCGTCTGATACTCGTGGGTGATCTGGCACAGCTGCCTCCGGTCGGTCAGGTACTCAGCCAGGCCCTGGATCCCGGTCTTCTGGGAAAAGCCTTCCACAAAATGGTCGAGCTTTTCGAACTGACAGAAGTCGTCAGGCAGTCCCGCGATTCAGGCATTCTGTTCAATGCCACGCACCTGAGGCAAAAGATCACCGGGAACATCACCACGTTACCATTCTTCAATCTATCGGGCTTCAGTGATATCCGCAGCATACATTCCATGGAGATGGAGGATCTGCTTCAAGAGGCTTATGCGAAATACGGGCAGGCCGATACGGTAGTCATCACGCGGTCGAACAAAAGGGCCAATATTTATAACAGGGAGATTCGGCGACGCATCCTGTTCCACGAGAATGACCTTGCTGCAGGAGAGCTTCTGATGGTGGTCAGGAATAATTATTTCTGGCTGACCCACGATTCCGAGGCTGGATTCATCGCCAACGGAGATATCATTGAGATCCTGAAGATAAGGAACATACAGGAGATGTACGGCCATCGGTTCGCCGATGTGACGGTACGGATGATCGATTACCCAAATCAGAGAGAATTTGATGTCAGGCTCCTGCTGGATACCCTTTTTGTGGAGGCTGCTTCTTTATCCGTCCAGGAGGGAGCGAAGCTGTTCCAGACCATCATGGAGGATTACGCAGATCTGCCACGAAGAAGGCAGCGCATCGAAAAAGTAAGGAATGATCCTTATTACAATGCGTTACAGGTAAAATATGCCTATGCCCTGACATGTCACAAAACCCAGGGGGGGCAATGGAAATGGGTATTCGTCGACCAGGGATTCGTCAAGGATGACAGTCCCGATGTGGAGTATATGAGGTGGCTTTATACGGCATTAACACGCGCTACCGAGCAGCTGTACCTGGTGGGATTCGGGGAGGGGTATTTTGAGAGGGGTAAAGGATAAGGGAAAGAGGCACAAAGGCGCAAAGTACTTATCCCGTAGGGATTTAAGTATTGTAGCCCAAAGCATCGATACATACGGATCAGACAGAGGCAGGTCGTGAGGTGTGCAGGAGGACGATGGCGTAGGAGGCAATGGCATCTTCATGGCCAATGGGGCCCAGACCTTCATTGGTCTTTGCTTTTATAGCAATAGTCTCTTCGCTGGTTTCCAGGATTTCTGCCAGTATTTTTTTCATCTCCGGGATATAGGAGGCGAGCCTGGGTTGTTCCAGAACGATGGTGGTGTCGATGTTGACCGGATGGAACCCTTTTTCGTGCACAAGCTGCATCACCTTACGGAGGAGGATCTTGCTGTCGATCCCTTTGAATTCGGGTGAGGTGTCGGGAAAATAAAAGCCAATGTCACGCAGGCCTGCTGCTCCCAATAGTGCATCACAAATGGCGTGGATCAGCACATCCCCGTCGGAATGCCCAAGGCATCCTTTCGAATGATGGATCTGCAGCCCGCCCAAAAACAGCGGCCGGTCAGGGATCAGCCGGTGTATATCATATCCAAGACCTGTCCGGTGATCATTCGGTGAACTCTTCATCGGTCTTTTTGGAGAATGCCTCAAAGTCGAATGAGAGCGTGAAGCGGAGGGTGTTTTCCAGTGGATTCTTCTGATCGGTGGGGATGAGGTAGGAGAAATCCAGGCCGAATACATTGTACCTCAATCCGGCACCAAGGGTGAAATATTGCCTGTTGCCCTTTGTTTCTGCTTCCCAGAAATATCCTCCGCGGATGGCGAACTGCTGGTCGTACCAGTATTCGGTTCCAATGCAAAAGCTGAATTCAGCCATCTCTTCGCTGAAGCCTCCCGGTGCGTCATAGAATGACTGATACATTCCTTTTACCACACCCACATCAGGATTCATTCCTTCAGTGATATTGCCAACGGAGTCATAATAGGGAGGTGTAGGGACCAGGAGCTTGTTGGCATCGATCATGAACGAAAAACGGTTGTACTCATTGAAATCAAAGGTCAGTGAGGGGCCGAAGCGGAGGTTGGTGGGGATGAAGTCCTTTTCCGTGTTGCTTTCACTGTACGAAATCTTAGCTCCGATGTTGGATATGTTGAATCCAAGGTTCAGCCAAGCATTGTCCACGTTTTTTATACCGATCTTTTTGGTGTAGTAAAACGCAACATCGGTGGCGGCTGAATGACCTGCATGTGTGGAGGCTCCTGCCACAGGGATTCCCTGGGTGAGGTTTGAATAGATATAGCGCGCAGAGACGGCTCCTGACCATACCGGACCCAGCTTACGTGCATAGGTCACATCGATGCTGAATTCGTTGGGCTTGTAATTGCCGATCACTTCTCCCACAATATCGGTGAAGGTAATATCCCCAAGCGAAAAATACAGCAGGGAGGCGCCAATGGTCTGTTTGTCATCAATGCGTTTGTAGCCTGCCAGGTAGGCAAGGTTTATGTCGCTGACCAAAGCCCTCAGCCAGGGGCTGTACGACACGGCGAATCCCATGTTCTTTTCAATGAACGCATACTTTGCCGGATTATAGTGCATTGAGGAAGCATCCGGGGTACTGGTGACGCCTGCATCACCCATACCTCCTCCACGTGCATCAGGAGCGATCAGGAGGAATGGGACGGCTGTGGTAATGGTGTTCAATTCCTGTCCGAGGTAATTGTTATCCTGGGCCTTCACCCATATCGAAAGCATCATGATGCTAATAATGCTGATGATACTGATCCTCAGTCTATAGTGCTGCATAAATTGATTTGAATTTTGCGTCGGCAAAGATATAAAATTATTTGTAGCAAAACGTTATCTTATGGAAGATATTGCTTAATCCAGCACAATAAGTTTCCCCGAAAGCTGCAGCTGCGAGTTTTTCTTATTGTCAAGGATCATGTGGTATACATAAAGACCTGACCTTACCCTTGTACCCGTCCCGGTGGTACCATCCCAGAGCAGTGTGGTTGCATTGTATCCGTTTGCTTCTATCTCTACCGGCCCCAGTTTTCTGACAAGGTTTCCACTGAGATGATAGATCCATACTTCTGCGGTCATATCCTGGTCGAACTGGTTATGAGTAAAGGTGAAATAGGTGTAATCCCTGAATGGATTGGGATAATTCGATGCATTCTGGATATTCAGGTCAATGCTGTCAGAAACCATGAAATCAATGCTCACGACAGATGAGTTATTCTGCAGGTCCCAGGCTTTAAGGGTGAGCCGGTGAGTTCCCTGCTGAATGACCGGCATGACATACCGGATGCTCCCGTTCTGGTAGGAGTCCCTGTCGTAGAGGAAGTACTCATTCAGTACCAGCGATCCTTCCGAATCATCATCCAGAGTGGCCACGATATCGTGACCGATACCGTTGCCCAGTGCATTGATGCCGCTTTCATCACTGAGATCGGCGATCAGGATAGGTTGGGAATTCACCCAGGTTCCGTTGACAAAGGTTGAGTCGTTTAAAAAAAGTCGGATGGATGGGCCCTGGGAATCCGAACCGGAGTTACCATCCATTCCTCCGATGATAAAATCCTCGTAATATCCGCTGGCATCCACCACGCTGTCCATGGCATAATAGCTGATCCTGCCTTTGCCGAAGTTCAGGGCGATATCTTTGGGGACGAAGAAAGAAAAGGTAAATTTCCCTTGTTTGACAGATACATTTCCATCAAAGAGTTCATTTTTCTGGACGCTGAACTCTCCGGGCCTGCTGCGCGCATCGTTCACCAGCATATGGATCGTGGAAGGTTTGTCGTACACTTTCGGAAAGAGGTGTCCTTCAAAATCCTGGACGATATTTCCCTCTGTATCTTCAATCTGACCGGTGACAGTGATCTTTGACGTGCCATAGATCGTATCCGCCTTCATGGCACCGTAGGGAGAGCTGAAAAATCCGGTTGTCTTGATTTCGAATACCGGATAGGCCAGTTGAAGTGCCGGATCTCCCAGCAATACGATGTTTCTGACATTGTCATTTTCCGGGAAGCTTTTTGACAGGCGCACAAGGTCGCCCAGCCTGGGATAATTACCGTTGATCTTTTCAAAGACATAATGATAGAACCTGGTGTTCAGGATAAAATTGGACTGGGCGAATGCAAGTCGCGTTGTGGTGATCAGGGCGATGCCACCTCCGTTGTTGTTCAGAAAAACCAGCTCGCCGGCGGCGGTCCGTTCATAGTCATCAAACCGGCTGAATTCGCAGGTGGCTGTCACAAACAACGGCAGCCGGTCAATGTTTGTCCAGCTGTTGATATCCGATGCTTCCAGGACACGTTCAGCAGCCCAGCCGGTTTCTCCGCCGTGGCCCGTATAGTTGATGATCAGAGCACCATCCCTGACCCTCTGGTTCAACGCGTTGGTGGCATTCGGATAGCGTGGTCCGCTGGGAGAAGCCACCTGCTGAAACGAATCAAAATAGATCTTGTCAATATTATACTGATTATACGCACTATCTACATAGGATGCCAGCTCTTCTGCCTGATTGAAATGCAGGTTGATGTCTTCATCATCGGCCAGAAAGCAGATATTGTTGCGCCAGTCACCAAGGACCTGCTCTTTATGGTTCAGGTAAAATTCAATTTTATGAAGAATATGTTCAGCCTCTTCCGGAGTGCTGATCGGGAACCGCCCGATGCCCACATCAGGAATGCCGTGCGCGTCGCTGCCTTCTTCTTCGTCAAGGAGACCGTAAAAGTCGTCGGAAACAAAGGAAGAGGTCAGCAGGAGAGACTCGGCCGACTGGAATGTCGGGATCAGATCCGTTCCCTGTGCCTGACGCTCTTTGGGATCAAAAGAACCATCACCGAACAGCAGCAGGTATTTTGGAATGCTGCTTTCAGGGTAGCGGATATAGAGCAACCGCATAAAATCCCTGATGGCGGCGATGTCTTTCGCACCTGACGAAAATTCGTTGTAAATCTGTTCCGGGGATACGATGAGGGATGAGAACTGATCCCTTTCCAGATGAATGTCAGCCAGCCGACGTGCATGATCCTGGAACCGCGGCGGACAGACGATGATCATATCGGCGCTTTCGGCACCGTGAAGGTTCTGATTCTCCACTTTTTTTATGAAGGCGGGGGAGAGATCATCAGAGCCATTGAAAGCAATAAACTGACGGATAGAATCCACTGGCAGCACAAAGCTCATCAAACTACCTTCCTTCTGCGCCAGCACCTCGACAATCTCTCCCGGACTGGTGATTTCCCAGATTACGGTTTGAGGATCGCTGTCGGAAAGGATGAATTTACCCACACGGTCCCTGCCCATGGCCTCTGCATTCCTGAATGGCAACTGTTCCCCCCGGAAAACAAGTTTCTGGATAAAATTAAGTTCGATGTAATTCAACCACCCGAAAGAGGTGGATGTGGGTGCCTTGTAAGCAACACGCAGAGCAAGGGTTTCCCCATCTGCCACAAAGGTGTCATTATCCTGGCTTTTGCGTGCATACACCGTGGTAGAGGAAGCCTGTATGCCCATCACGGTTGCACTGGCTATGGATTCTCCGTGGTAATGGATGGTAAAGTCTGAATTCACCGTTGACCGGGCCGCGACAAGAAATTTGATGTTGACGGGCGATTTCGTTTGGAGGTCAGGAAAAGAAAAGTTCACCAGCTGTGAGGAATCGATCATATCAAATTTTTTTCCGTACCAGTCCTTACCTGATTTGATCAGGTTGACAAGATCCTCCTCAAAAACAGCGTAGTTGTTAAAATCAGTGATGGTGTCGGTGGGTAAGGCACTGCTCTGCTGAAGGGTGCCGATCCGTTGTCCAGGACCCAGGTCCGCTGTGAGAAAATAGTAAGTCGTGTCGGTGTAGAGGTTCACAGAGTGTTCGAAAGTGAGCCTGAATGGATTATACGTCCAGCCAGTTTGTGATGCACCGTAGAAAAGAATAAAGTCATCAGGATGGAAGATACCATCCTCTTCTCCGATGACACGGATGGGATTCTCGGTCAGATCACCGGTCCGTGGCGAGGAATTAGGTTCGGGAAGCATACCCGGACCATTTCCGTATAAACGGATATTCCTGGGATCAAGGGATGCTGGATTCAGCCCATAGGATTCCAGATCCTGATACGTGATCCTGTGAATGCCCGATCTGGTGACACCCAGTTTGAACCAGTTGCCGCTGCTGAGCACTGAGTTCGGGATGACAGGCAGAGGATTCACATGGGGATCCTTATCGGAGAGTTCCCCGAACTCAAGGTCAATGGTAAATGAGATCAGCCGGCGATAGTTCACTTCATCGGTATGTTTGATAAAAGGCAGGATCGTCAGCATCACTCCAGGCTGGTCGTTGTGGGTGATGATCCTGCTTTGAACCTGCCAATCGCTGGTAATGGTCTCAACTCCTTCTATCTGTTCGATCTCCATGGCATCTGCGGCCTCAGATACGATGTCTCCGAGGCGTATTATGACAGTGTCATACCGGTCTTCAAGCGGGATGATCTCCGAATAAAGCGGGAGAAACCCATGAGTGGTAGGATCAATACGGGCGTTTTCAAAATCGTAGGTCTTATAGGACAGATTCTCTCCCAGCGGATATTCATGAAATCCCTTCCAGGCAATGACCCGGACCGGTTTTGGGTCCAACGCCACAAAACCTGAGGCGATCAGGATCAGCAGAAAAAAGAAGAGTCGTCTGAGCAGATGTAAACGCATAAGGTTCAAGAGTTCTCTATTCAAGGTCACCGGATGATGACCAGCTTGTTTGAAGTTTCAGATACTGCCCCGGTGTTGTCCCTGATCCGAATCCTGTAGATATACAATCCCCCGCGCAAGGGATTCCCGTGCTGATCGTTCCCGTCCCACATGATCGGCTCCGGCCGGTAGCCATTTCCGTTTTCCTCACGATGGATCTCCATGACCAGCTGACCGACCAGATCATAGATGAAAATCCCCACCTCCATTCCTTCGCTGACATGGTTCACCTCATAGGTGAACCATGTCCGGTCGGTGAAGGGATTGGGATAGTTGAGCGGATCTTCCATCACCATATCATCAGAGTTCTTCACGACAAAATGGATGATCGCCTCCGATGAGTTATTAAATGCATCCCATACCTTCAGGCGGATGTGATGCGATCCTTCGCTGAGATTGAAATACGGATAAGTGATCACACCGCTCCGGTAGGTGTTGAGGTTAGCCTGATAGTAATCATTGAGTACCTTCAGCTCATCCGTATTTTCATCGAGGATAGCCACAATATCGTGACCGATTCCGTTTCCGACGGTGTTGATCCCGCTTTCATCATCGACCAGTGCCAGAAGGACCGGATTCTGGTCGGTGATCCCTCCATTCCTGAAGTAGACATTGTTCATGTAAAGGTCGATGCTGGGTCCGGCGGTATCCGCTGAGGCCGCCTCGTCGAATCCGCCGATGATGATGTCGCTGAAATAGCCATTGGCGTCGCATGCGCCATCTTCGGCATAGAAGCTGATCTTACCGAAGTCAAATTTATAGGCGATATCCTTTGGTACGATGAAGCTAAATTCAAAGATGCCGTCCACCACGGTCGATTTCCCTTTATACAGGATGCTTTTCTGCACGTCGAATCCCCGTGTGCTGCCGCCGTCGTTACCCAGCGTGGTCACTGTCTGAGGTTTATCAAAGACGGTGGTGTTGAGGGTGCCGTTAAATCCTGGCATGATGCGTCCCTGTGCGTCCCTTATCTCGCCGGTAATGGAGACCGTCGACAGTGCGCTGATGGTATCCGGCTGGCCGCTGGTGGGTCGTGAGTTGATGGCCGTGGCCACCACGTCATATTCGGGATAAGCAAGCCGTTGTGCGGGATCTCCCAGCAGGACGAACTTCCTGCCGTTGTTGTCGGATCCGCTCTGTCGCTTGGAATAGAGGATGATATCGCCCATCGTGGGGAAATGCCCGTCGATCTTACGGAATGCGTAGGAATAGAAGCTTTTGTTCAGCGAATAGTTCGGACTTCCGAACGTGGCCCGGGTCGTGGTGAACAGGGCAAGTCCACCTCCGGCGCGATTAAGGAACACAAATTCGCCTGCGGAGGTTCTTGCAGGATCGTCAAAACGGCTGAATTCACAGGTCGCCGTTACAAAGACCGGCATCCGGTCATAGTTGATCCAGCTGTTGATATCTGCCACTTCCAGTACCCTCTCATGAGCCCATCCCACTTCGCCTCCATGGCCTGTATAGTTAATGATCAAAGCACCTTTTTCCACCTGATCGTTGATGGCCGCGTTCACATCCGGATACCGCTGACCTCCGGGAGTGGAGACCTGGGTGTAAGAATCAAGATAGATCTTGTTCACATTATAATCGGTATAATTGGAATCCACATAAATGGCAAGGTTGTCAGCATCATCCAGATGGATATTGCTGTCTTCGTCATCAGCGACAAAAGTGACAACGTTTCTCCAGTCGCCCATTACCTTTGAGGAGGATGTGGCATAATGAAAGATCTTATCCACAGCCACAGTGGCTTCCTCAATCGTCGCCACAGGCAGCCTGCCCACACCAATATCGAGCATATCGTTTTCACCGGTACCCTCTCCGTCATCCAGGATGCCATAATAATCATCCGTCACGTAGGAGATGACAGGGCTGAAGCTCTCCGCCGACTGGTAGGTGGGAACCAGGTTGGTATTGCCACTCAGACGGTTCTTATTGTCGTATGAGCCGTCGCCAAACAGCAGGAGGTATCTTGGTTCGTTGCCTTCCCCGGAACGGTCGTACAGCATCTTCACAAAATCCCGGATAGCTGTGATATCCTGCATTCCCGATGAGAACTCATTGTAGATCTGCGGCAGCAGCACCACCACAGCTATCAATCCGTTCCTTTCAATATGAAACTGGGCCAGGCGATTGCAGGTTTCCAGGAATTCTTCCGGCGTAATCAGGATATAATCCACTTTACCAATAGCGTGGAGGTTTTGATTATCCACTTTTTGAATAAAACTGACCGATGGAAAGTCGTTTCCTGTGAAGGCCACAAATTGCCTTATGGTATCGGACGGCAGTCGGAATGTCAGGTTTGTGCCGCCGGATTTGGCTTTGACCTCCCTGATGTCATAGGGTGTTGTAACGTCCCAGATGGTAACTGCTGAAGAGGCATCCGAGAGGGTATATTCAGCGACCCTGCCCGGGCCTGAAGAGCGGGCGTCACGGAATGCCAACTGATTTCCTGTGAAAGAAAGTGCACGTCTTGCATTGATCTCTATGTAATTCAACCATCCGATCGAGGTAGCGGTGGTTTTGTTGTACTTGATTGAAACGTCGACCTGTGGTGTGAGCGGAAGGAATTCCGTCGTCGTAATGGCTTCCCTTGCGTACAGGCTGTTGTAGGATGAAAGGATGGCAGAAATATTGACCACCTGAGACTGGTCTGCGGCCTGTATGCGAAATGAACTGCTGATGGTTGACCGGGCCACAAGGTGTGTCTTTAACTTTACCGGAGTACTTTTATCGATATTGGGAAATTCAAAAGGGAACTGATATTCAGTGACCACATCAAATGTTTCACCCAACCATACTCTGCCAGATTTCACCAGATTAACGTCATCGATCTCATGGGATGCATAGTCATTGAAGGAGTTGACGGTTTCTGTCGCCGGTTCGGAAGTGCTTTCCAGCGGCTTGATCCTTTTACCGGGGCCAAGGTCGCAGGTGATGAAGTAACAGGATTCATCAGCATACAGGTGGTTGGTATGTTCAAAAGCTTCGCTGAAATAATCGTAGGTCCAGGTCACAGGACCTTCACCGTGAAAGAGGATGTAGTCCTGTGGGTCCATTCTGCCATCCTCCTCCCCCGAAATGTAGATGCTGTTCTCCAGCATGTCATCGTACCTGGCTTCGCTGCTGTTCTCAGGCATCATTCTTCCTCCGTATCCAAAGATCCGGATATTTCGCGGATCGATGGAGGAAGGTGCAATGCCCATTTCGGTAAGCTGGCTGTAGGTGATCTTATGGATCCCGGTTTCTTTGACTGCAAATTTGTACCAGTTCCCGGAGGCCAGAAGGGAGGAAGCGCTGTACGTCCTGCTGCTTGCCTGCCGGATGGAAGCGGGTGAAGGGCCGGAAATGACTTCAACCTGGAATGAGGTCAGTTTTTCGTAGATCCCTAGCCAGGGATTTTTTCTGACAGGAATGAATGAGTAGGTCAGGAAAGGTTTTTTCTTTTCATAGGTGACCACGGATCTCACAGTTATTTCCTGGCCGGCACCTGCCAGATCAGGTATCATTCTTTCATCTGCATTGTCCAGCACATCAAAGATCATATTGCTCAGCCTTACTTCGGGATTTTGCCAGGACGGATCCCAGTCCAGCCTTTCAAGATACACCGGCAGCATTCCGGATTCTGCCGTAAAAACAGCGCCGTTGAATCCGATATGGACAAGGGAATCGGTATCTGTGTATTTCACCACGCTTACCCTGAATCCATCGATCCGACGGGGCAGGGATTGGGCTGTCAACACATGAACTGTGCACAAGAGTAACAGAAGAACGATTATTGGCTTGAACCTCATCGGTGTGTTATGGTTTGCAAATATCCGAATTTAATCGGTATGATTACCTTATATAGACGATCATGGATCACAAAACGTTGCTTAATAGTAAAGCGAAGATGCGACCCGGATATTGCCCTGGATAATTAACATTTTTACGAACAAAATGTTTTAAGCGCTGGTTACATAACACGGATTCTCGCTGAACTGCAATATTTTTCAACATTTTGAGTTGAATAATAATCAACAATCGCAAGTGTTGATTGAAAATATTTGTAATATTGTACCCAATTTTTTGAAAAAGCCCTGATGATAAGGAGACTTTCTTCGTTGATCCTTTTATTAGCCTTTATGGTGCCATTCGGCACCTACGGTCAGGATCCTGCTTTTTCACAGTATTATGCCAATCCCATGTACCTGAATCCTGCCATGGCAGGATCAACGTATTGCGGTCGTTTGACGCTGAATTACCGAAATCAGTGGCCGGCCCTCTCAAAGGGATATGTAACCTACAATGTTGGGTATGACCAGTTTCTGGAGAAGATCAAGAGCGGGTACGGTGTCATGTTCACTGCCGACCGCCAGGGCGGCGGAGCTATCAACTCACTGATGATGAGCGGTCTGTATTCTTTTAAGCTGCAGGCATCCGAGAGCTTCCGCATCGATTTCGGGGCCCAGGCCACCTATCAGCAGATGAAGGTGGATGTGGATAAATTGGTCTTCGGAGATGCGATTGACCCCAACAACGGCACCATTGATCCGGCATACCACGATCCACAGTTTTATGATTCCAAATCGGTTGGATTTGTAGATTTCTCAGCCGGGCTGATGGCTGGATATGAGGATAAGTTTTATGTGGGTATGGCAGTGCATCATCTTGCTGAACCAGACAATGGATTCACGGATCCCTCTGAAAGTAAACTCAGCAGAAAGTTCACCGTGCATGGCGGAGCCGACTTCAACCTTTCGACCATGCGGTTCGGTGATGCCGAGGAGGATGATATCACCCTCTCACCTAATTTCCTGTACCAGCAGCAGGGTGAGTTTCATCAGCTGAATGCCGGATTGTACGGCAATATATATCCCTTTGTCGCTGGACTCTGGTTCCGGCATAATTTTGAAAATCCTGACGCCATCATCGTTTTGCTGGGATTCCGGCAACCCGCTTATCAGATAGGCTACAGCTTTGATTACACACTTTCAAAAATCGGGATCAGTTCGGGAGGAGCCCATGAAGTCTCATTCCGCTGGGAATTCTGCATTTATAAAGAAGACTATAAAAAAAGACGCATCAAAGTAATAAATTCACCTAGTTTTTAGTTATTGTTAGGTTCAACTTAAGTCCACTAAAATGATCAGGCAAAATCAATTATTAGGATTTTTCGTAATAGCCGCACTTGTGGTTGGTTTTTCGGGATGTGCCAAGGATGGAATATCTAAAATGGGAAAGAAACAAGCGTCCAATACCACAGGATGGGTGTATAACGATCCCAAATGGGGCGGATTTGAAGTTGCCCTGGAAACCGAGCAGATCACGGGTCCGGGCCTGGTTTACATCGAAGGGGGAACCTTTGTCATGGGCTCCTCGCAGCAGGATGTGCTGTTTGACTGGGATAATGTACCGAGAAGGGTTACCGTCAATTCCTTCTACATGGATGAGACAGAAGTGGCCAATGTTGATTACCTGGAATACATGTACTGGCTTGAAAGAGTATTCGGCACCGATTACCCCGAGGTGGTCAGAAAAGCATTGCCCGACACCCTCGTATGGCGCGACCGCCTTGCCTTCAACGAACCCTTTGTGACCACCTACCTGCGTCACCCTGCCTACAGGAACTATCCTGTGGTGGGAGTTTCATGGGTGCAGGCCAATGACTATTGCGTATGGCGTACCGATCGCGTCAATGAGATGCTCCTCATCAAGAAGGGAATCCTGCAGCCGGATCCTGACCAGCGCAATGAAAATAATTTCAATACCGAAGCATACCTGGCCGGACAATACCAGGGACTTGTCAATAAGAACCTTCCTGACCTCAGACCCAATGGTAATCCCGACGGCCGTGCCGTTCGCTTTGAGGACGGAATCCTCCTCCCTGAATATCGCCTTCCTACCGAAGCGGAATGGGAATATGCGGCCTATGGCCTGATTGGCAATACGCTGAATGAAAGGATCGTGGAAAGGAAGTCATACCCATGGAATGGCAGCTACGTCAGGACCGATGAGAAAAAATATTATG
Source organism: Bacteroidota bacterium (assembly GCA_022711405.1). GTDB lineage: Bacteria > Bacteroidota > Bacteroidia > Bacteroidales > JAGONC01 > JAGONC01. The sequence goes on along the minus strand of JAKLFC010000017.1, from coordinate 45,555 downwards.
GTAATTTCATCGCGAACTTCAAAAGAGGAAGAGGTGACTATATGGGTGTTGCAGGCAACCTGAACGATGGCGCCCTCATCCCCACAGAGGTCAGCTCATACTGGCCCAACGACTATGGACTCTACAACATGGCGGGGAATGTGGCCGAATGGGTCCTGGATGTTTACCGTCCTTTGACCTTCCAGGATGTGGCTGACCTGCAGCCTTACAGGGGAAACGTATTCACGGTCAAACAAACGGACGAGGATGGATTCCTGGCTCCGAAAGATAGCCTTGGAAGACTTAAATACCGGGAAGTCACACCTGAGGAAGCCGCCGGAAGAAAGAATTACCGCAAAGCGGACAACATCAACTACAAAGACGGCGATTATTCCTCCACCATTGCTGCAGACTGGGCCGCTGAACCCACGGAAAGCAATACAACACAGCTCATGTATGACTACGGCAACACCTCCCTGATCACCGACAAATCGAGGGTCTACAAAGGAGGTTCATGGCGGGACCCCGCTTACTATCTCAGTCCGTCCGTCAGACGCTACCTCGATGAGGCCCAGTCAGCCAACAACATCGGCTTCCGCTGCGCCATGACCAGGATGGGATCATCCTACAGAGGGAACTGAACGGAATAGACTGTCAGTTAAAATATACCCCATCGGGATGATTCCGGATGGGGTATTGTTTTGGAAAGATGACCAGAGAAGAATTATATGATGTCTTTCAAAGGCATCCCTCTATTTGTACCGATAGCCGTAAAATCATTGAGGGCTCTATCTTCTTTGCGCTGAGAGGTGACTGCTTCGATGGTAATTCATTTGCCCGGGAGGCGATCCAAAAGGGTTGCACCTATGCGGTGGTGGATGATCCCGGAGTGGTCATGAATGAAAGGTTCCTTCTGGTCGGCAATGTTCTTGACTCGCTGCAGGAGCTGGCCATTCTCCACCGTCAGCATGTTCAGGTAACGGTGCTTGCCATCACCGGCACAAACGGTAAAACGACCACCAAAGAGCTTTGCGCTGCCATTCTGTCGACACAATATCATACGGTTGCCACCCGTGGCAACCTCAATAACCATATCGGTGTACCCCTGACCATCCTCTCCATTCATGATGACACCGATATAGCCATCGTTGAGATGGGCGCCAGCCACCCCGGGGAGATCCGTCAGCTCTGTCAGATCGCGCAGCCGGACCTGGGTCTCATCACCAACATCGGCCGCGCCCACCTGGAAGGTTTTGGCAGCTTCGAAGGTGTCATCAGCGCAAAGAAAGAACTTTATGATTACATACGGGATAACGGTGGTACACTGTTCGTCAATAGCGACGATGAACTGCTGGAGTCCCTTTCCGCATCTGTACCGCGTATCACGTATGGCACTTCCGGCCATGCATCTGTCAGGGGAGCCTGTCCATTGCCGGATCCGTACCTTACAGTCAGGATTTTTCCTGAAGAGGCCGGACAGGAAATGTTTGTCGCCACGCAACTGACCGGAAGATACAACCTTGAGAATGTACTGGCTGCCTGGGCAGTAGGAAATTATTTCCATGTTCGGGCCGGGAGGATGGCCCGGGCGATATCGGATTACGTGCCGGCAAATATGCGTTCGCAGGTCATCAATACCACGCATAACCGGGTCATTCTGGATGCCTATAATGCCAACCCATCCAGCATGGAAGCCGCCCTGCGGAATTTTGCCTCCCTCGACGGTCATGACAAGTGGCTGATCCTGGGCGACATGCTGGAACTCGGCTCCTTCAGCAGTGATGAGCACGGGCGGATCATGGCACTGGCCACAGAGCTGGGCCTTCTCAAAGGGATCCTGATCGGGGAGCAATTCTCCCGGACCACCGTACCTGACGGATTCAGGACGTTCCCTGGCGTAAGTGAAGCACGATCCCATCTGGAAATGAATCCGATCAGGAACGGAACAGTACTGGTGAAGGGTTCCAGGGCTATTGGCCTGGAATGGCTGACCGATCTGCTTTGAATACTTATATATGAACCATTACACCGTTGTAGGTATCATGTCGGGAACGTCATTGGACGGGACGGATGTTGCATTATGTCATTTCACGGAGGATGAAGGCAGCTGGACCTATGAGATCAGGGCAGCCGTCACCTATCCTTATCCTGAGGAGTGGGCGGAAAAGCTCAGGAAAGCCCACACCTGTGACGGATTGTCCCTGGCCCTGTTGCATACGACCTATGGCCATTACCTGGGAGGTATTGTACGGAAATTCCTCCGGCAGCATTCAATCAGTCCCCACTTCGTCGCCTCGCACGGGCATACCGTCTTCCACCAGCCTTCCAGCGGCATGACCCTGCAGATTGGCTGCGGGGCAGCCCTCGCGGCGGAAACCGGTTTACCGGTCGTGTGCGATTTCCGCACCACGGACGTTGCCAAAGGTGGTCAGGGTGCTCCTCTGGTACCCATGGGCGACCGGCTCCTCTTTGGCTCCTATTTTTATTGTCTGAACCTCGGAGGATTTGCCAACATCTCCTATTCCCATAACAACACCCGTACTGCCGGGGATATCTGCCCGGTGAACATGGTGCTGAACAGCCTCTCCACTGCTCTGGGCTATGCATTTGATCCCGGCGGAAGCCTGGCCCGTAACGGTAACCTGGATAAGGTGCTGCTCAGGGATTTGAATGCACTTCCCTTCTACCGCAATCAGCCTCCTAAATCCCTGGGCAGGGAATGGGTTGAAATGAATATCACCCCACTGCTGAACCAAACACACCGTCCCGCTCAGGATCTTCTGAGAACATATACGGAACATGCCGCTTTTCAGATCTCCGCATCGATGGACCATGATCCCGGTCATGATGTGATTGTGACAGGAGGCGGCGCATACAACACTTTCCTGTTGGAGCGCATCAGGGCCTTGACCCCGAACCCGGTGATCATCCCTGATGACCTTGTCATACAGTATAAAGAAGCTCTTATCTTCGCTTTTCTGGGTGTGCTGAGGATGCGCAGCCAGGTCAACTGTCTGCGTTCCGCCACAGGAGCTTCAGAAGATTCGTGCGGTGGCGCCGTATATCTGCCCTGAACAATAGCGAACTGCACCCTGGTATACTAATTTCTCCAAAAAGGAGTTAGTATTAACAAGTCATTGTCAGAAAAATGAAAGATCAGGAACAACGGGAGATGTGGTTTTGTCGTAACTTTAACTTTATTAAACTATTACCGTTATGACCGGGATATTGTTGCAAATTGTACAGGGAACTCAGGGTGCAGGGGATGTGGTTCTGTCGACCCAGCATAATGTGATACGCCTTTCTGTCTGGGAACTAACCCTGAAGGGCGGGTGGATCATGCTGCCTATCATCCTGCTATCCTTTATAGCCGTCTATATCTTCATTGAGCGTTTTTTAATCATTAACCGTTCATCAAAGGACGACCGGAATTTCATGAACAACATCCGTGATTTTGTGCACGGAGGCAGGCTTGATGCTGCCAATGCGCTCTGTAAAAGTTATTCCACCCCAATAGCCAGGATGATCGAGAAGGGTCTTGCACGCCTGGGTAAACCACTCAACGATATCAATGCCGCCATCGAGAATGTGGGCAAACTTGAGGTAGCACGTCTTGAGAAGAACATCGCCGGATTGGCCACCATTGCAGGCATCGCTCCCATGCTCGGTTTTCTGGGTACGGTACTGGGAATGGTAAGGGCTTTCTATGACATGTCGATGGCCGGCAACAATATCGACATCCAGCTGCTATCGACCGGGATTTACCAGGCAATGATCACCACTGTCGCTGGTCTGATCGTTGGTATCGTGGCATTATTGGGATATAATATCCTCGTAGCCCGGATCGAAAAGCTGGTTTTCATCCTGGAGGCAAGGGCCACCGAGTTCATGGATCTTCTTCATGAACCGGCAAAATAAAGGATCCTGTAGTTTTGCGTACAAATGAAAATTGATCAATAATGGCAATACAGGCCAGAAACAAGCGCAGGGCGGAATTCAGCATGGCTTCCATGTCGGATCTGGTTTTTCTTCTTTTGATCTTTTTTATGCTCACATCCACCCTGGTTGCCCCCAATGCGGTAAAACTTCTTCTGCCGAGCAGCGATAGCAAGACCCTGGCGAAACCTGCCACTGTGACCGTCTATATTGATGAGAGAATGGCCTATTATGTTGACGGAAAGCCTGTCGACGGGCTTTCCCTGGGCAGGGAACTGGCACTGGTGCTGCAGGGACAGGGCGATGCTTCCGTTGTCCTGCGTGCTGATAAGACCGTGGCGGTTCAGTATGTGGTGACCGTCATTGATGCAGTGAACAGCGTGAACCGTTTATATAAGACCAAACATAAAGTGATTCTGGCAACTCAGCCTGCAAGCTCACATGAATGAGAATTCTGACAAGATCAAGGGGATGCTGGGCACCATCGCCGGCCACCTCATCATCCTTTTGGCTCTTTTTTTTATGGCCCTGAAAACCCCTTTGCCACTTCCCGGTGAGGAAGGAGTAGAAGTGGATCTGGGGTATTCGGATCAGGGTGAGGGAATGATTCAGCCTGATGAAATGATCATACCCGCTGAAACTCAATCCCAGGCACAGCCTCCTGAACCGCAGCCGGAAGAAGAAGTGCTGACCCAGGAGGTGGAAGAAACACCCGTCACCAGGCCCAGGACCGAAAAACCAAAGGAGACGGTAAAACCGGAAAACACAGAAAAACCTCCAACAGAACCCGTCACGGTGCCTGAACCGGAGGTGAATCCAAATGCCCTTTATAAGGGGCCCGCAAAGGGAACCTCCACCACGGGAGGCCAGGGTATCACCGGTACCCCGGGTGACCAGGGCCGTCCCGACGGGACAAAGGACGCCGGCAACTACGAAGGATCGGGTGGTCAGGGAAGTGGTATCTCGTATGATCTCTCCGGCAGAAAGGCCAGGAGTCTGCCCAAACCGGAATACTCTTCGGAGGAGCAGGGCCGTATCGTCGTTACCATCTGGGTTAACAAGGCCGGAAATGTCGTAAAAGCTGAGCCTGGTGCCAAAGGCACCACCATTGCCGACCTGACCCTGCGCACACAGGCGAAAAACGCTGCCATGAAAGCTACCTTCTCTCCATCGCCCGATGCACCCGAACTGCAAACAGGAACGGTCACCTATGTCTTCATCAAAATGAATTAATCACCCCCGGGAACTGTATTTTGCACGGATATAACAAGACACTCCAGTACCTTTACCAGCAGCTGCCGATGTTTCACCGGATCGGAGCTCCTGCCTATAAGTCGGACCTGACCAATACCCTGGCGCTTTGTGACATCCTTGGAAATCCCCATGAGGCGTTTCCTTCCGTACATGTGGCAGGAACCAACGGCAAAGGCTCCGTGTCGCATTTTATCGCCAGCATCCTGCAGGAAGCAGGCCTCAGGGTTGGTTTGTACACGTCGCCACATCTGACCGACTTCCGCGAAAGGATCCGGATCAACGGGGAAATGATACCCCGTACTGTAGTTACCGGATTCGTTCGCCAGTACCAGGAAGCCTTTGACAGGATACAGCCATCATTCTTTGAAATGACGGTAGGACTTTCATTTTCGTATTTCAAGCAGGAAAAGATCGATATCGCTGTGATCGAAACCGGCCTCGGCGGACGATTGGATTCCACCAACGTCATCACGCCTGTGCTTTCGGTCATCACCAATATCGGCCATGATCACCAGGCATTCCTTGGAGATACCCTGGCTAAGATCGCGGCGGAGAAAGCAGGGATCATCAAGGCGCATGTTCCCGCCGTCATCGGCGAGACCCAACCGGAAACCATGGAAGTTTTCATCCGGCGGTCGGCTGAGATGAAGGCACCTATCCGGTTTGCAGATCGGCATTTTTCACTCCGGCATTCACAGCACAATGCAAAAGGAGGTATTCTTGATGGTTTTGACATCCTTTGCCAGGGTCGTGAATACATGTGTTCGCTTGAAAGCCCCCTGAAAGGTTCATATCAGATCAGAAATATCATCACCGTCATCCAGTCTGTCGAGCTGCTGAAAGAAATCGGATTTCCCATCACATCAGATCATGTGTCCCGGGGCATCCGGAATGTCATTCAAAACACCGGCCTGATGGGCCGATGGCAGGTCATCGGAAGGGATCCGCTGACCATCGTTGATGTGGGACACAACCTGGAGGGGATCGGATATGTGGTTCTTCAGCTTTCGGATCTGAATCCCGACCGTCTTCATTTCGTGCTGGGAATGGTTGCTGATAAGGACAGGAAAGACATTTTTCCGCTGCTGCCTCGGGACGCGGTCTATTACTTTTGCAGGGCGAACATCCCGCGCGCGCTGGACCAGCATCAGCTGGCTGTTGAAGCCCATGGGGCGGGACTGCATGGGAAAGAATATACGTCGGTAAGAAAGGCGCTGGCTGCCGCAAGGCAGAGCGCACGACGCGACGATGTCATTTTTGCAGGCGGGAGTACGTTTGTGGTCGCAGAGGTACTCACCCGCCGCTGACCAGGTGCATCACCACCACGTTGTCACCATCCCTCACCACTGCTGTATCGTACTCCTCCTTTCTGATCAGCTTCCCATTGATCTTTATGACCAGCAAACGGAACGTGAAATTTTTATATCTAAGTAATTCATTGATTGTCAATGTATTAGCTATGATCTCTTCTTCGGTATTATTCAGAATAATTCGCATATAGGTTTTACCAGCAATTAAAAACAACCAGTTTAACAGTTTAACAGTTTAACAGTTTGACAATTTAACAATTTAGCAAATTGTGCCTTTCTTCCCGAGCAATATCTCCATCACGACATTCGCCTGCATGTTGGCCACGATCCCTACCCTTGGCGCAAGCGGGGGTAACACATCGGAAGTCTCTGAGCTCTCGTCGCCGCAGATATAAAGATTACCTGACTGCCGGGTCGCCAGCTGATCATTGTTTCCCCATCCTGCAAGCCCTGAGCCCATGATAAGGGGAATATGAGGCATATGGATCAGCACTGTTTCTGCGATCATCAGCTTCATTTCTTTCCTGTCAAAGGCCTCCACTATGGCATCGCATTCCTGAAAGATATCCCTGATCTTGTCAGGATCCAGCATGACAGGATAAGCATCGATTTTTATATCCGGATTGATCCGGTGAATGTTGTTTTTCAGTGCTTCAACCTTTTGCTGACCTACCTGGTCGAGGAAATAGTACTGCCTGTTAAGATTGCCCTGCTCAACCAGATCGAAATCTGCAAGAATCAAATGCCCTGTGCCCACCCTCGCGAGTGCAACCGCACAGTTTGAACCCAGACCTCCGCATCCGGCAATGCCGACTGTGATGGATCCTAACCTTTTTTCAATGGTAAGTGCCATACATTCTTTTACCTGCATACAAATTTATGGAAAATACCACTGGTAATGACGTTCCTTTCTGCCTAAAATTGCTACCTTTGTGAATCGTTGAAAGCTAATCAAATTTAGAGTATATGGATATAACTGCTATAAAATCAGCCCATAAGCTGCTGAAGGATTGGAATTATCAGTGGACACCACTTACCAGGGGGTATACAGATAAAATTCTGTACATCAACCTGTCAGACAGCGAGATAAGGTCGAAAGACGTACCCCCCATGATGAAAGAAAAATTCATTGGTGGTCGGGGTTATGGATTGCGACTTCTCTGGGATGCGACAAATCCCGACACCAGATGGGATGATCCGGAGAACGAGATCATCATTTCATCGGGTCCGATCGGTGGGATCACACAGTATTCAGGGACCGGTAAGTCGCTTGTGGTTTCACTTTCTCCGCAGACAGACTCCGTGATCGACAGCAATGTGGGTGGTTTTTTCGGACCTTTTTTGAAATTTGCAGGGTTTGATGCGTTGGAGATCCAGGGAAAAGCTCAGCGGGATGTCATCATTTTCATCGATGGGATCAACCATCATATCGAGATCAATGAAGCACCCCGGGAGGCCATCGACAGCCATGTGCTGGCCGAGCAACTTACGGAAATGTATGCCGACGATGAAAAGGATAAAAGGAACATCGGAGTCGTGTCCACGGGGGCTGCGGCAGAACATTCACTGATCGGGATGCTCAATTTCAGCTTTTATGATTCCAGGCGAGGTAAGGTCAGGCTGAAGCAGGCCGGACGCGGTGGCATCGGAACCGTATTCCGTAATAAGAAGATCAAAGCACTGGTGGTGAAGATCCCCGGTATTAAAGGCAATATGAATAACGTGATTGACCTTAACGCTATCATTGAGAGAGGATTGCGTTTCAATAAAGAAATGAGGGAACTGGACGACAGCCAGGCGGAGATGAGAACCAAGGGTACTGCACACCTGGTGAACATCATGAATGATTACGATCTGCTTCCGGTCAACAACTATAAATTCGGCAGTCACCCTGAGGCATACCGCATTCATGGGAATATCTGGAAGGAAAAATTTACCCAGGGCATTCCGGATGGTTGCTGGATCGGTTGTAACATGGCCTGTTCCAAGGGGGTGGATGAATTCACCCTGAAAACGGGCCCCTACAAAGGCCACAAGGTACTGGTCGACGGTCCGGAATACGAGAATGCCGGTGGATTGGGATCGAACTGCGGAATCTTTGATCCGGATTATATCATTGAGACCAATTTTTATTGTGATACCTACGGCATTTGCACGATCACATGGGGTACAGTGATGGCGTTTGCGATGGAATGTTATGAGAACGGGATCCTGAACAGGGAACGGACAGGCGGGCTGGAGCTGAACTTCGGCAATGCGGAGGCCTCCCTGGAAGCCATGCACCAGCTGGCCAGGGGAGAGGGATTTGGCCTGATCATAGGGAAAGGTGTCCGCAAAATGAAGCAGATGTTCATCGGGAAAGGCTGGGGGGATCCTCGTTTTCTACAGGATATTGCCATGGAGAACAAAGGACTGGAGTATTCCGAATACGTCTCGAAGGAGTCGCTCGCCCAGCAGGGAGGATTCGCTTTGACCAACAAAGGACCACAGCATGATGAGGCCTGGCTGATCTTCATGGACATGGTAAATAACCAGATCCCTACCTTTGAGGACAAAGCCGAAGCACTTCATTATTTTCCCATGTTCCGTACCTGGTTCGGCCTGGTAGGCCTCTGCAAGTTACCCTGGAACGATGTGGAACCATCCAATAATGCTGAAACGGATGAACCCGCAAAAGTTCCTGAACATGTCGACAATTATGTGACCATCTACAAAGCCGTTACGGGTAATCCTTTTGATAAGCACGAGCTGATCCGGCAATCGGAGCGGGTATATAATTTCCAGCGTATCTTCAACCTTCGCCGGGGATACGGTACCAGGAAATATGACGCACAGCCCTACCGGGCAGCCGGTCCGGTGACGGCCGAGGAATATGAATCGCGTGCAGAAAGGTATGATAAACAGCTCAGGACCCTCGTGGGAGTCGACCCTGAGGGGAAAAGTACACAGGAGAAAATGGCCATCATGCGGCAGTATAGGGAGGATCGCTATGAAAAACTGCTGGATGCTGTTTATGTGCGTAGGGGATGGAATAAAAACGGAGTTCCCACCATCGAGCACCTGAAGAAGATCGGGATGGATTTGCCGGAACTCATTGAGGTGATCAGGGATCATCAGTAGTATCGGATGATCATCAGCCGAATGCATTAACACCCAGGATCCTGATCCTGTAATCTTACTTTTATGAAAATAAACATCCTCGGGAGTTCGGGTTCCATTCTGAATCAGTTTGCCGCTGAAATAAGGGACATACAGTTCCAAAGCGATTCCCAGCGGTTCCGGCTCAACCTGGAGCGCATGGGTCAGATCTTTGCTTATGAGATCAGCAAAACATTGGATTATCATGCCAGGGAGGTGGTTACCCCATTCGGAACGGCCGAGATCCCTGTACTGAAGAATCCTCCCGTTCTGGCCACCATCATGAGGGCGGGGCTTCCTATCCATAAGGGACTGATGAATTACTACGACAGGGCGGGAAGTGCATTCATATCCGCCTACCGCAAGGTCTATAAGGACGGGCACTTCAAGATCCATATCAATTATGTTTCCTGCCCCGATATTAACGGTGAGGTACTGATTCTGTCAGATGCGGTCCTGGCGACTGGTTATTCGATGGAACTCTGTTACAGGGAACTGCTCACCTATGGCAACCCCGTTCATACACATATTGTCACGGCGCTTTCCAGCACGGAAGGCATCGATCACTTAAGGAAGAACCTTGACACCCGCCAGCTCACCTTCTGGACCTGCGCCGTCGACGATGAAATGACTGCCCAGGCCTTTCTTGTTCCGGGGCTTGGTGATGCCGGCGATCTGGCCTTCGGAAAAAAGGGTGATTAAAATTTCTGATGATGAAAAGTAACCTGTTCGAAAATATCCGCATTTCGCTGACATCCATCCACAGCAATATGCTCAGGTCGGTGCTGACCATCCTTATTATCGCGTTTGGTATCATGGCCCTGGTGGGTATTCTCACGTCCATCGATGCTATCAAGTACTGGCTGGAGGACAATTTTACCGCCATGGGTGCCAATACGATATCGATCCGGAACCGGTCCATGTTCTTTCACGGGGGCGGAAAACAGAAATTCTACCCCAGGATCACCTATGATGAGGCCATTTCATTTCAGGAGGAATTTGATGTCTCCTCGGTCGTCTCGGTATATGCCTGGGCTACCGGTACAGCAACCGTGAAGTATAAATCCGGCAAAACAAATCCCAATGTCGGTGTGGTAGGCGGTGACGAAAATTATATGACCACTTCGGGCAATGAGATCGAAAAAGGACGGAACATGTCGGCTCATGAGGTATTTTACGGATCCAATGTGGCCATCATCGGCCACGGCATCGTCAGTAAGCTGTTTAAAAACAAGGAAGATCCTATCGGAAAGGAAATATCCATCGGACCGGGTAAGTATAAGGTCATTGGTACGATCAAGTCACGAGGCTCCGGCATCGGATTCAGCAGCGATAACACCTGCGTAGTTCCCATTAACAATGTCAGGCAGCGTTTTCCAAGACCCAACCGATCCTTCAACATCGATGTCATGGCCGCAGGGAATATCACCCTGGAAACCATCGAGGGGGAAGCTACCGGACTGTTCCGTATCATCCGGGGACTGAATGTGCAGGAGGAGGCGAACTTTGAGATCACCAAAAGCGACAGCCTCGCTGAAATGCTGTTCGATAATCTGAAATACCTTCGCATTGCAGCTACCCTCATCGGCCTGATCACCCTCTTCGGTGCAGCCATCGGCCTGATGAACATCATGCTGGTTTCAGTGACCGATCGCACCCAGGAAATCGGGATTCGAAAGGCTGTCGGAGCAAAAAAACGAACCATACGGTATCAGTTTCTTATTGAGTCCATCGTGATTGCACAGCTGGGAGGGATCGTAGGCATCATCCTGGGGGTTATCATCGGTAACCTCATTGCCTCGCAGATCGGTTCTCAATTTTTTATTCCCTGGATGTGGATCCTGACCGGGCTCCTTCTCTGTTTCCTGGTGGCACTTCTTTCCGGTTTCATTCCAGCCAACAAGGCAGCACGACTCGATCCGATCGAATCGCTCCGGTATGAATGAGCCTCTTATCAGAACGGGGAATTGATCACGCTGGCTCCGATCAGCGCATCATAGATTGACCCGGGTGGCCGGTAGTAGACCAGGATCATGTATTCATTCTGCGTTTCAAAATGATTTCCTTCCACAAGGGTCACGTCGCCTCTTAAACTGTTGTTTTCCAGGAATATGTACTGGTAGTTGTAGAAGCCCTGCTTCAGGTATAATTCCGCCTCGTACCCTTTTCTGACGGGATTATAGTTCATCAGCCCCTCCCCGGTGAACTGATTACAGGTGAGCCCTCCAAAGACATAGAGGCTGCCATGGTCAAGAGGTACTGGATAACGGAGAAAAAAATGGACCTTCATGTAATCACACTCGGTAGCTATATCATGCGCATCCTCGCAGCTGACCAGCAATCTTCCGTTAATATCTGCCTCCGAATGATACACACGGTACGAACGGGGTTCATCCACCCAGAGCTCCACCCGGTGAGTGTCCCTCTCAAAGGTGATGGCCTTGATTCGCAGTGATCTGTACGTCAGGCTTTTAATATCAAAGTCCCGATATTCGTTGCCTCCATCGAATACATTCTCCCTGTCATAATTATAGTTGAGTGTATTATCAATGATCATCCTGGGCTTAAGATCCTGAATTGCATTGTCCCACCGGTTGTTTTGCATGACAACCACATGCAGGCTGCGGTAGGGATCTTCTATCGTAAGGTTCTGTGTGATGATGGAGAAATCGATCTCCTGTTTCGATTCCCTGTCTTCCACCACCATGGGCCGCCGGATCTGTGCATCGATGCCAATTTTGGGATCCGCGACCATGAAACGCCTTGTGAACACGGGTTCTGTCTCTCCGGCAATGTATACTTTCAGTAGGTAGTTGCCTGAGATCAGCAGCTGCATATCATCCGAGGGAACCAGAAAGCGATAGTTCGTGTAAGGCTGAAGGGTATTGTAGGATGAATGGAATTCCGTGACCGGATTTTCTTCGTAACCTGAAAGGTATTCCGTATAGATAAGGTTGCTGGCCTTCCAGTTAGCACCACAGTGAATGACCGTGTACCGGTAATCTTTTACATCACCCTCCAGGTCATCGAACGTGCACAGAAGCCTTTCCCCCGAATTCAGGATGATGAGCGGATTTGACATCTCGAAGCCGGACCGGTACAGTTGCACCGTCTTTATGGAAGGATGGTATATGAAATCATCATAGCGCAAATAGGATTCGCTGAAATAATCCCCTGTCGGGCTGACCTGAGGAAATACCTCCACCGCTGCTGCAACCATCAGGGAGATCAATGCCGTAGTTCGTCGTGTCAGTGAAAGATTCATGGCGGGTCGCTGCATACCAATTATCGTGCAAAGGTAGTCAAATACCCTGCGCTTTTACATTCCATCAAGATCGGGCATTGTTAGCAAAATATATAAACATTCTGTTATATTTGTGGATGGATTTGGTTAATTTCGTTTATCTTTTTTGATTAGTCGACACCAATGTAGCCACTATTAATTATCTGATATGCCGCAAACCATCAGAATTCGTAAAGGATTGAATATTAATCTTTCAGGTGAGGCCAGCAAGACGATCTCCGAACGGGCAATCGATTATTATGCGCTGAAGCCAACGGATTTTCGCGGGATCAATCCCAAACTGGATGTACAGGAGGGGGATAAGGTAAGGGCAGGCTCCATCCTGTTTCATGACAAGAACAGCGAGCGCCTGTTGTTTACTTCACCTGTGAGCGGATCGGTCGCACAGATCATCCGTGGTGAAAAGAGGGTGATCCAGGAGATCTGTATTCAGCGGGATGCACGGATGGAATTTGAGGATTTCGGGAAAGCAGATCCTGCAGCGCTTACACGAGATGAGATCGTCGACAGGCTCACCAGGAGTGGCATCTGGCCTGTCATTCGCCAGAGGCCTTATTCTGTGATTGCCAATCCATCGCACACTCCGAAATCCATCTTTATCTCCTGCTTCGATTCAGCTCCCCTTGCTCCTGATCCTGTTTTTATTCTGAAGGAATTGCAGACGGAATGTAATGTCGGTCTGAGTGCACTTGCCAAACTGACCGGGGGACGCATTAACCTGTGCATGAAACAAGGCTCAGGTCAGGCGCTGGAATTTGCTCCTGATCCAAAGGTGGCGGTACATTATTTCTCAGGACCTCATCCATCCGGAAATGTAGGTGTTCAGATCCACCATCTTGATCCGATCAATAAGGGCGAGACGGTTTGGTATATTCATATCCAGGACCTTGCCCTTATTGGCAGGTTATTCCTGACAGGTCACTATGACGCCACGCGCATCATCGCACTTACGGGATCAGAGATCATTCATCCTCAGTACTTCCGGGTACACAGGGGGGCAAGAATCTCCGAAATTCTGGAGGATAATGTCAAACCCGGAAATGTCCGGTATATTTCCGGAAATGTTCTCACGGGAACCCGGACCGCCCGCAATGGATACCTTGGCTTTTACGATCATCAGATTACCGTGATCCCCGAGGGGAATCATTTTGAATTCCTGGGCTGGGCCAAACCGGGATTTGGTAAATTCAGCTTCAGCCGAACATTCTTTTCCTGGTTTCGGCCCTTCAGGCAATACCGTCTGGATACCAACCTTCACGGAGGCACCAGGGCCTATGTCATGACCGGGCAGTATGAGAAGGTCTTCCCCATGAATATCTACCCTTTGCAACTCATCAAGGCCATTCTGATCAAGGACATTGACCTGATGGAAAACCTCGGTATCTATGAGGTGGACGAAGAAGATTTTGCCCTTTGCGAATTTATCGATACCTCAAAAACGGAGATCCAGTCCATCATCAGAGAAGGGCTGGACCTGATGCGACAGGAAATGAACTAAATGAACGAGTAAATCCATTATCCCATAGAATGAAATCACTCCGAAAATACCTCGATACGGTAAAACCCCAGTTCATGAAAGGGGGACGATTTGGAAAGCTGCATTCAACGTTTGATGCATTTGAGACCTTCCTGTTCGTACCTGATAAAGTCACCTTCAAAGGAAGTCATATCCGCGACAGCATCGACCTGAAGAGAACCATGTCGACCGTCATCGTTGCGCTGCTACCCGCTCTTCTTTTTGGTATTTATAATGTTGGTTATCAGCATTTTATATCATATGGACAGAATCCCGGTTTCTGGCATATCGTGGGTTACGGGCTAGGGAAAGTGTTGCCGCTCATCGTTGTGTCCTATGGAGTTGGGCTGGGCATCGAGTTCATTTTCGCCCAGTACCGTGGCCATGAGGTCAATGAAGGATACCTTGTCACAGGAATGCTGATCCCTTTGATTTTACCGCCGGATATCCCCCTGTGGATCGTTGCGCTGTCGGTAGCCTTTGCCGTAATTTTTGGGAAGGAGGTTTTTGGTGGAACAGGAATGAATGTGCTGAATCCTGCCCTGCTGGCCCGCGGATTCCTGTTCTTTGCCTATCCCGCTGTCATGACCGGTGATAAGGTCTGGATCGCCGGCAAAGCCGATGCCTTTTCCGGTGAGACTGTCCTTGGTCATGCCATGATCGGCAATACAGATCAGATCAATGATCCAATGGGAATGTTCATCGGGCTGGAACCCGGTTCCATAGGTGAAACCTCTGTCGTGGCCATCCTCATCGGAGCGGTTATTTTGCTATTCACGGGGATAGCCAGCTGGAGGATCATGCTGGCAACGATCCTGGGCACCACTGCCCTGGGGCTGCTGGTCAACGCCATCGGTGCCAATGAATATATGAAGCTGCCCTTTTATTATCATTACCTGATGGGTGGCTTTGCCTTCGGTTTGGTCTTTATGGCCACCGACCCTGTGACATCAGCCCAGACCAACAGGGGTAAATGGATCTATGGATTCCTGCTGGGTGCACTGATCATCATCATCAGGGTGTTCAACCCGGCTTACCCGGAAGGTGTCATGCTTGCCATTCTGCTGATGAATGTCTTTGCACCACTGATCGACCACTATGTCGTCCAGGCCAATATTCACCGCAGGCTCAGGAGAGCCATGGCTGCTCAGGCGCCGTTTCTTAACCGATAATACCAATTGCTATGAGTAATTCTTATATATTCAGATATGCTGCCATTCTGGTGGTGCTGGTGGCTGTCATACTTTCTTCAGCCGCCATGATCCTGAAACCCCTGCAGGATAAGAACATTGCCATTGCAAAAATGCGGGGGATCCTGGAGGCATGCAACCTCCACCCGACGGCTGACGATGCAGTGCAGATGTACGAACAATTCATATCCCGGGAAGTCGTCATAAATCCCCAGGGAGAGGAGATCAGCATCTATGATGTGAAATCAAAGGAGTTCGTCCTGGGTACAACACGCGCCTTCGAGGTTGACCTGAAAACGCAGCTCAAGCACAAATCTGCCGGCGAAGATTATATCCTCCCTTTGTATGATTTTGTCAGCCAGAATGATACGTTGCTGGTCATCCCGGTGCATGGAAGGGGGCTGTGGGGACCCATCTATGGAAATATTGCACTGAAGACAGACCGCAATACCATTGGCGGAGCCAGATTCTTCCATGATAAGGAAACTCCCGGACTGGGTGCTGAAATCGACCAGTACTGGTTCAGTGATCAATTCAAAGGGAAACAGATCTTTGACGGGAGTGGGAAGTTCGTTTCTGTCAGACCCATCAAGGGAGGTGCAGGAAAATTACCGGAGAGCCAGCGGATCCACGGAGTCGATGCCGTGTCGGGGGGAACCATCACCAGCAATGGCCTTGGCACTACGATCGATCATGTGCTGGGAAGCTATGTCGTTTATCTTACCAAATAGTTCAGTCCATGAAGTCACAACAAAAAGAGAAAGAATCCCTGTTTTCGCCGAGATACCGAAAACTGATCTCCAATCCGTTGAGCCTCGAGAATCCGATCACTGTTCAGGTTCTTGGTATCTGCTCCGCATTGGCCGTCACCACGAAGCTCAAGCCTGCTTTCGTCATGGCCCTCTCGGTGACGGTGGTGGTTGCCCTTGCCAATGTGGTCATCTCGCTGCTGCGGAACGGCATACCCTCCAGGATAAGGATCATCGTTCAGCTGACTGTGGTTGCGGCCCTTGTGATCCTTGTTGACCAGGTATTGAAAGCATTTGTTTATGACGTCAGCAAGCAGTTGTCGGTCTTTGTCGGCCTGATCATCACCAATTGCATTTTGATGGGACGCCTGGAAGCTTTTGCCATGGCCAACAAACCCTGGCCGGCTTTCCTCGACGGAATCGGAAACGGCCTTGGATACAGCTGGATATTGATCGCACTGGGCTTCTTTCGTGAGCTGTTTGGCAATGGTACCCTCTGGGGATACCGGATCATACCCCAGTCGTTCTATGAAGCCGGATACTTCAATAACGGGCTTCTGATCCTCCCGCCTGCTGCCTTGATCCTGGTGGGCACCATCATCTGGATACAACGGTCCAGGAACAAAAATTTGATCGAAGAGTACTGAAACACCAAAACAACACTGATCCATGCAAGAATCCATCAATATATTCGTCAAGTCGATCTTTATTGATAACATGATCTTTGCCTATTTCCTGGGCATGTGTTCATACCTTGCGGTGTCCAAATCGGTCAAAACCGCTGTTGGGCTTGGCATCGCTGTTATCTTTGTACAGGTGATCACCGTACCTGTCAACTACCTGCTGAACAAATACATGCTGACTCCGGGTGCATTGACCTGGATCAGCCCGCGGCTGGCCGACGTGGATCTTAATTTTTTAAGCTTCATCATGTTCATCGCGGTCATCGCTTCCATGGTGCAGCTGGTGGAAATGATCATCGAGAAGTTTTCTCCTGCCCTGTATAATTCGCTGGGCATCTTCCTGCCTCTGATCGCCGTAAACTGCGCCATACTGGGGGGATCCCTGTTCATGCAGGAATGGGAATTTGAGAACTTCGGGCAGACCGTTGCCTTCGGACTGGGTTCAGGTACCGGCTGGGCTCTGGCGATCATTGCCATTGCCGCCATACGTGAAAAGATTCGGTATTCAGATATTCCCAAACCTTTGCGAGGTCTTGGAATCTCTTTTATCCTGACTGGATTGATGGCAATTGCTTTTATGAGCTTTCTGGGTATCAAAATATAAAAGGAATACTAATTTTCAATACATATGCTGTCATTGATGAGTGCAGTACCCGTGATCGTTTCCGGAACAATGCTGTTCCTTATTGTGATCCTGTTTCTTGTCGGTATTTTGCTTTTTGCAAGAAAAAAACTGACACCTCAGGGAAAGGTAAACATTACCATCAACGATGAAAAGGATCTGGTGGTGGAACCTGGATCTTCCCTGCTGGTCACCCTGGCCAACGAACACATCTTCCTTCCCTCTGCCTGCGGGGGAGGAGGGACCTGTGCCATGTGCCGATGCCAGGTGCTGGAAGGCGGCGGCTCTATCCTGCCCACCGAGGTGAATTATTTTACCCGCAGGGAACAACATGAGAACTGGCGCCTGGGTTGCCAGGTAAAAGTGAGACAGGATCTGAAGATCCACATCAATCCAGAGATCTTTGGAATTAAAAAATGGGAATGTGAGGTGATCTCCAACCGGAATGTGGCCACCTTCATCAAGGAATTCAAAGTGAAACTGCCTGAAGGAGAACATCTTGAGTTCAGATCGGGCGGATATATCCAGATCGATGTCCCCCCCTTCGAAGTGGATTATGGGAAAGATATCTCCGTGGAAGAGGAATATCGTGACGAATGGGATAAGTATCGCATGTGGGATCTGAAAATGAAGAACACCGAGCCGGTCTTCAGGGCCTATTCCATGGCCAATGAACCTGCCGAAGGCAATATCATCATCCTGAACATTCGTATTGCAACACCGCCTTTCGACCGCAAAACGGGCGGCTTTATGAACGTTAACCCTGGTAT
Source organism: Bacteroidota bacterium (assembly GCA_022711405.1). Classification (GTDB taxonomy): domain Bacteria; phylum Bacteroidota; class Bacteroidia; order Bacteroidales; family JAGONC01; genus JAGONC01. The sequence continues at coordinate 27,104 of JAKLFC010000017.1, read as the reverse complement.
TTGCTCATCGTATGTCTTTTCAAGGAAACCGGGCGACATGGTCACCATTTCCGGCCCGTACGGTGAGTTTTTCATTAAGAATACCAACCGGGAAATGATGTTCATTGGCGGCGGAGCAGGCATGGCACCGATGCGCTCCCATATCTTTGACCAGTTCAAGACCAGGAATACCGGGAGGAAAGCTACCTTCTGGTATGGAGGACGCTCCAAACGGGAATTGTTCTACATGGAAGAATTTGAAGAGATTGCACGAAAACATCCTAATTTCAAATTCCATGTCGCTCTTTCTGAACCCAAACCGGAGGACCATTGGAACGGTTACACCGGTTTCATTCACCAGGTGCTGATGGATAATTACCTTTCCAGGCATGCGGAACCGGAAGAGATCGAGTATTACCTTTGCGGACCACCCATGATGAACCAGGCTGTGCTCAAAATGCTCGACGACTACGGAGTCCCCAAAGAGATGATCGCCTTTGATGACTTTGGCGGCTAACGCATTCAAGCAATCCGTCATGACCCGTTGGTTCGTCATAGGTTTTGTTCTGATCATCCTTACCCCGGGATGCGCCAGGATATACAGGAAAATGACCCTCAATGGTCAGACCCAGGGCACCTATTATGCGATCACCTATTATGATTACGAGGGAAGAAACTTCCGCCCTGACATTGATTCGATCCTGATGGCCTTCGATCGGTCGGTTTCCCTTTGGAATCCGCAATCCATCCTTACAAGGGTGAACAGCAATGACCCAAACGTTGTTCCCGACCAATGGTTCACCGACCTTTTTTATAAGAGCAAGGAAGTGTCTGAGAAGACTTCAGGGGCCTTTGATATGACGGTCGGGCCGCTGGTCAGTGCCTGGGGCTTTGGTTTTGAAAACAGGCTCTCCATGGATTCAACGATGGTGGACAGCCTGCTGCAGTTCGTAGGCTATCCGCTGGTAGGCCTGGAGAACGGAAAGATCATCAAGAAGGATCCACGTATCCGTATGGATTTCAATGCTATAGCTCAGGGTTATGCGGTCGACGTCCTGGCTTCGTTTCTTGAATCACAAAAGATCCGGATCTTCCTGATCGATATCGGAGGTGAGGTATTTGCACGCGGCGTTAAGCCGGATGGATCAAAATGGCGGGTTGGCATCGAAAAGCCAGCTGAGGATCCCAGCGACGATCGCCGGTTGAAAGCCATCCTGGACGTGGCAGACGAAGCAATCGCAACCTCAGGCAATTACAGGAAGTTTTACGAAGAGAACGGGATTAAGTATTCCCATACCATTGACCCCTCTACCGGGTATCCTGCGCGGAACTCGCTGCTGAGCGTTTCAGTAAGGGCTGACATGTGCTGGGAGGCTGATGCCTATGCAACCGCATTTATGGTGATGGGACTGGAACGTTCTCTGAAGTTCCTCGCATCACATCCTGACCTGGATGCCTACATGATCTATTCAGGCAATTCAGGTGAACTGAGGACAGAAATGACAAAGGGATTCAAAAAGATCCTTGTAGAAGAGAACGAAGAATGAAGGTGAGCTGGTGACGGATATCAGCCATCCTTCCTTTTGTTCATGCATTCCGCCCCGCCATCTCCCTGACCGCAGCTGCACGCCATTCTTTCTCCGGTTTTTACATCTGCTGAACCACAGCGTTTTTCAAACTGCCCCCCTTTTTTCAGGAACATTTTGATGGCAATCCCGGCAAAGGCCAGTGCAAGTAGGATAATGGCAAAAAGAAGGACATTGATCATGATCAGAGTAGTTTCAGCTGTCCGTATTTCCCCGACAGGCGTTTGTATTTCTTGCTTTTAAGGCCGATGTAACCTTTTTTGAAAAAAACAAAATTGTTCGACCGGTCCAGCTTGAGGTTGGAAAGGATATTCTTATCGCTGGTATCCCTGAATTGCACCACATAGTGGGTCACATCAGAGATATGCCGCGGTTCGGTGTATTGCGACAGGTATTCCTGAACCAGTTCCTTAATGGTCCCGGTTTTAACCTCTTTCCACTTTTTCAGTGAATACGTACTTGTCTTTCCGATCGCGACGATCTCGTCGATGCTAAGGATAGAGGACCTGAGCGATTCGATATTATGGGGTGTTTTGGGAGTGATGGCCGAAAGTTCCCTGTGAATGTCATAAAGCTGCATGGGTTTGCCATTCCGGGTCAGTATATCAATGATGTATTCCGACAGTTTGACAAGCGTGTTACGAGCAATTTCCAGCTGATGGTCGGCGGTGATCTCTATTTTGAGTTCTTCCTGGGCTAAATGGTTGCATACAGGACGGATCCTGTCTAAAAGGGCAGGATCATCTTCCTTCAGAAAAGGCCGCATGAACTGATCCATGTCGAGCCTGTAGGTCTGATCTATTCGTTTGTTCTTTCGTGAATAAAGGTCTTCGTAAAAAGCCTTGAAATCAAAGCCATGGAAGATTTCGTTCTTGATCAGGTAATAATTCCTGTAAGTAAGCTCTCTATCCTGGAAGGTACTGTGAGTCTTGGACAGCAGTATGGAAAAAACCAGGGTATAGAATTTGGGTGTGAGGTTCAGTTCTTCCTTTATGTTGATCCTTTCAGCGACCGTATCGTCAATCAGGATAAAATCATTTTTACTGCTGAGTTTATATTGAAAATAATTTTTCAGATAATCCTGTTCCCTCGTGAACCGGGTAATGGTATCTTCGATTTTGTAGGGTATCATCTGGGAGATCTGACGGATCCTTTCGCGGGTGATTTGATAAAGATCACCGATGGATTGCAGCGTCATTTTTGATTTATCTCCGGAAAATCCAAAATTATGTTCGAAGATAAAATATTCCCTTTCATTCAATATTTCCCTGAATATCATTAGAAAATATTTAAAGAAGGGAAATCGTTTCTCGAAAAAATCTTTCCGGTACACCTCGGTTATGGAAGATGGGATACCGAAATTTTCGAAGCAGAAGAATTTAAACTTTTCAAAGGTATTGTCCTCGTCGTTGATCTCCAGATCCTCGATACTGACATGGTACTCTTCGATGTACTTCTTTGCCAGAGCCATGAGTTCCAGGTTGGTTTTATCACCGCAATTCCGTATTTTTTTGAAGTTATCGTTCTTCAGATAATACAGAAGAATTTTGTAAAGAGTTTCCAATGAGCCTTTGATGCATACATTTTTTGTACGCTCGGATAATCCGGCAAACTCTTTCAATTCCTCGATGTGAAAGTTTGTCAGGGGCGTTGCCATAGCAAAAATGTTTGAGGAGGTTCGTACTAAAACTGGGTAAATTGAAAAATCGATACAAATATAACAAATATAAATAGGGAAAGCAAGAACTCTTTTGTTAAAAGAATAAAAATAATGAATTATTCATTATTTTTATTCACCTGCGTTGGCTCCTGAACGCAAAACATATGATGGAGCATGCCTGTGCAGCGTTGAGAGATTCGGCTGTGGCAAAGGGTATACCTGCGGAGGATGAGAAGGATGGGATGGTCAGCCTGACCTGGATACAGGGGATCAATTCAGGAGAAATCCCGGTAGATTCATTACCCAGCAGGATGATCCCTTTATTTTCGAGTGTAGCATTACGGATATCCAATCCTTCCAGCATGCATCCGTAAATGGTCAGTGAAGGATTGCTGTGGCTGAGAAAATCCTTCAAAACGGTGTAGTGAACGTTCACCCGCGCAATGGAACCCATGGATGACTGCACCACCTTGGGATTGTAAACGTCGACGCAGCCCGGCGAGCAGAGGATATTCCGGATGCCGAACCAGTCGGCCGTCCGGATGATCGTCCCCATATTTCCCGGATCCCGGATCTCATCCAGCATGATCACGAGTTGGTTACCCAACTCCCCGGGGATGAGGCTGGTTTCGGGTATCCCCGCTATTGCCAGAACATCCTGGGGAGTAACCAGGTAACTGATGGATTCCATTTCTTTTCCGGTAATGGGATGGCATCGGTCCGTAACTTTCTGAAGATAAATTGAATAGTGGTTGAGCCAATCGATGGTGGCGTATACCGAATGGATGGAAAGCGAACTGGTGAGGAGCTCCAGAACTGTTTTGGTACCCTCCGCAACGAATAATCCGGATGATCCCCTGGATTTGCCGCTCTTCAGCGAGCGGATGAACCGGATGGTGGATTTGGAGAGCATGGATTGCAGGTATTAAAAAAAAACCCGGTAAACTGTAAATTAAGCTGCAGTCTACCGGGAGGATCTTGCCAAAGAGGATGATTATTCTGCGATGACCTCAAAGTTCAATTTTACTTTGATATCCTTGTACAGGCTGATCATGGCTTCATACGTTCCCAGTTCCTTAATGCTTTCACCATCAATGGTTATTTTTTTCCGGTCAATTTCATAGTTGAACTGTTCTTTGATCGCTTCGGCAATCTGAATGGCATTCACCGAGCCGTAAATTTTTCCGGTGGGAGCTGCCTTTGCTCCAATTTTCACGGTAAGGTTTTCAAGGGCCTTTGCCAGCGTGTCGGCATCCATCCGGGTCTTGTTTTCCTTAAAGGACTTTTGTTTCTGGGTTTCCGCCACCATTTTCCTGTTCGATTCCGTGGCAGGGATGGCGAATCCTTTAGGGATCAGATAATTACGTCCATATCCGTCTTTTACGTGGACGATCTCGTTTTCATAGCCCAGGTTGGGCATATCTTTTTTTAAAATGACCTCCATATCATCCTCCTTATTTTAAAAGATCAGCAACATAGGGAAGCAAGGCCAGGTGCCTGGCTCTTTTGATCGCCTGGGCGACTTTCTTCTGATATTTGGTAGAAGTACCTGTGATCCTTCTGGGAAGGATCTTACCCTGTTCGTTGACGAACTTCAGCAAAAAGTCGGCATCCTTATAGTCGATGTATTTGATCTTGTTTTTCTTGAAGCGGCAGTACTTCTTTTTCTTAATATCAACCGCAATAGGGGTTAGATATTTTATTTCTGTATTTCCCTGATTTGTCATCGCAAATGGATTTTAAGATTATGCTTCTGCTTTTTCTTCTGCCCTGAGAAGTTCCGCTTCTTTTTTGCTGCGTCTTTTCTCGTTATACGCAATGGCGTGTTTATCAAGCCTGACCGTAAGGTAGCGGATGATCCGCTCATCGCGTTTGAAGGTGGTTTCGAGCTCTTTCACAATGGCTACATCGCTCCTGAACTCGATCAGGTGGTAAAACCCGGAGGATTTTTTCTGAATGGGATATGCCAGTTTACGCAATCCCCAGTAGTTCTCATGGATGATCTCGGCACCCTTGTCTTTGAGAAAACCACTGAATTTAAGAACCGCTTCCTTCATCTGTTCTTCAGATAAAACGGGAGTCATAATGAAAACGGTTTCATACTGGTTGATCATCTTCAACAAATTAGATTAATAAATAAGGTATTTAAAAATGGAGTGCAAAGGTAGAAATAATTTGTTTAATTGCCAAACCAGGCTGAAATTTTATCCAAGGTTCTCCAGTATGGTCCTGCAAATGAACGGTGCGGCGAGGCCGTCGCCAAAGATGGGAGGGAAGGATTGGGGAGGAGATGACTGGAAACGGCTGTAGGCCCTGCTGATCATTTCCGGATCAGCATCTGCCAGGATAGCCGATCCCGTGGCGGTGATCTCTTTCCATTCGGTTTCTGCCCTGAGGATGATACAGGGTTTCCTGAAAAAGTACGCTTCCTTCTGTACGCCGCCGGAATCGGTCAGGATCAGGTGGGCGTTCTTTTCAAGGACCAGCATGTCGAAATAGGGAACCGGCAAGGCCAGGATGCAGTTTTCGGCTTGCAGGCGGGAGAATAAATTCAGGGGCAGTGATTTTTTCAACAGCATGGATGTCCTGGGGTGCAGTGGAATGATGGTCTTTCTGCCGGAAGATTGTGTGAGCTGCAGGATTGCAGCGAAAATACGTGTCAGTCGTTCAGGATCGTCCGTATTTTGAGGACGGTGAAGGGTGACCAGGTGGTATTCTCCGGGTTGCAGTCCGAATTCGACAAGAACGTGTGAATTCTTTTCAGCGATGGAGTGAAAATGAAGGCAGTTATCGTACATCACATCACCGCAGTGAAAGATTCCGGGATGGTCAATATCGTTTGGGATCTGCCGGTGATGAACAAGTCCTTCCATTTTGAGGTTATTCAGGCCGGTAGGAGTAGGTGTAAAAAGCAGCGATGAAACATGGTCGCACAGAATCCGGTTGATCTCCTCGGGCATGGTCTTGCAGAAAGAGCGCATGCCAGCCTCCACATGGATGACGGGGATGTGCAGTTTGGAAGCAGCCAGTGCTCCGGCGAGCGTGGAATTGGTGTCACCGTAGACCAGAACAGCATCGGGGGCATTGCAATGAAATTCATTTTCAAGGCGGCTGATCATCCGGGCGGTTTGCTCTCCATGGCCGTGTGAACCCACCTGCAGATTCACATCCGGCTTTGGTATCTGCAGTTCATCAAAAAAAACTTCCGACATTCCCCTGTCATAGTGCTGACCGGTGTGGATGATGCGTTCATTGATCTGCAGCGGAAAGTCCTTCCTCACCGTCCGGCTCACTGCTGCGGCTTTGATGAACTGTGGCCTTGCCCCGACCACTGTGGTAAGATGCATCATGTCATCATGTTCTCATCTGCAAAGCTAAAATAATTCTCTTCACCGATGATGATGTGATCCAAAATTTGGATATCGAGCAGAGACCCGGCATGGATCATTTTTTTGGTCAGGGTGATGTCGGCCTGGCTGGGTTCCACATTGCCTGAGGGATGGTTGTGGCACAGAATGATCGAGGAGGCGAACCGGTCGATCGCGACCTTGAAGATCCGTTTGGGATCCGCCACCGTCCCGGCAGTACCTCCCTCGCTGATCTTTTCCTGGCCTACGATCTTGTTCGCCCTGTCGAGCAGTAAAAGCCAGAATCCTTCATACCTTTTTTCGGCGAGCTCGACCTGGAAGAGCTCAAAGACATCCCTGCTCGACTGTATCTTTTTCCGCTGGATCACTTCTGATCCTCTTCGGCGCCGCCCCAGTTCCAGGGCAGCGATGACGGTAATGGCCTTGGCCTGCCCGATGCCGCGGAAATTCATCAACTGGCTGATCTGCATCTTGGAAAGCTCGATCAGGTTGTTGCGTGTCTCCGTCAGGATCATTTTTGCCAGGTCAAGTGCCGAGTGATCCCTGGTTCCGGTGCCAAGGAGGATGGCCAGTAATTCGGCATCGCTCAGCGAGTGTTTGCCCTTGAGCAGAAGCTTCTCGCGCGGCCGGTCATCCTCTGCCCATTTGCTGATGGGAATATGGTTCATAGGTATTATTGCTTACCTGTTAATACGGAAACAGGCAAAATGTTACCCGGTGGATAAGAATTTCCATTACAGAACGTATGAAATGAGAGGAGAGAGGAGAGAGGAGAGAGGAGAGAGGAGAGAGGAGAAATGAGACCGGAAATGTGAAGGAAAGTTAGTTCCTTCAATAGCACAGAAGCTACCTATTGTAATTCATTAAGGTGCTTTGTGAGGCTGGATTTCAGGTTTCCTGCCTTGTTCTTATGGATGATAAGGCGTTTGGAATTCTTATCGATCAGGCTGACAAGGCCTGGAAACTTCTCCTCAGCGGTCTTTTTGTCGGTCAGGGCACGGAAATCCCTCACTGCATTGCGCATTGTCTTGGCAAAATAGCGATTATTGGTCTTTTTGGTTTCCGTTTGACGGATTCTCTTCAGTGACGACTTGTGATTTGCCATTTCCTTGAATCTTATGATTGGTAGCCCGTAGGGGAATCGAACCCCTGTTACCAGGATGAAAACCTGACGTCCTAACCCCTAGACGAACGGGCCGTTTTTTGTGCTTAGAAAACAGGAGTGCAAAGGTAAGAATATTTTTGAAACGACAAAGAATTTTATTTGAAAATTTATGAGCACGGGCTGCTGCCTACCGGCTGCCGGATTCAAATTCCGAGTGATCTCCCTGGAAGCGGAATCCCAGCCTTTTACCGGTTTTGATGAGCATGCTGTCGAGGGTGGTGCGCATTTCATCAACGGTAACTTCTTTCACCGCATCAAAGGGCGGTGTCAGCAGATCAAAATGGATGGTGTAAAGGATCGACGATTCGATGATCTGCCGGGCAGATTCCCTGTTGATCACCGTATTGCCGAAATTATTGAACAAAAAACCGATCTCCCGCTTACCCTCGATGAAATAGTGCATGTCCTTGTTGATGAAAACGCGCCCGATGAGGTAGCCGATATCATTGACACGGTTGTATTTGAATGAGTCTGCAAGAAAATTGTAAATATGGATGACCCCACAGAAGGACCGTTCCTTATCTTCCCTGACGTAAGGTGTCTTCATGACCTCATGGTATCTGGAGAACTCGAAGACATTGGTATGCATGACAAAAAGCAGGATATCCCCTGCAAATTTCAGTTCCATCTGGAATTCCCCTTTGTCAGTAAATTCAAATGGAATGCTGAACTTATCGCGTGCCATCTTCAGCGAATATTCCTGGGCCATTTCACGGATGATGCTTTTAAATTCCTGAAAGGTCTGGTATGTATTACGGTAGACCTGCTGCTTCAGGGATCCTTTTTTGATCAGGCTGCTGAAGACTTCTTCGTATTTTCCTTTTACTGCCATGGTATTTATGGTTTGGATGGTAGCAGTGCAGCGGATAACCGGCGACAGTGCTATTCAAAAGTAAACGTCAGCTGAAAAATTTTTGAACGGAGTTCTTCGATCGAATCCGTATAGATATTGTCCTCCCTTTCCAGGATGTCCTTGAATCCATATCCCATTTTCAATTCCACACCGAATTTGAAGTAGGTCGTATAAAAATCAAATCCGACGCCTGCCTCAGCCAGGAAATCGTTCATATTGATCTTCACATGCTTGTTATCGGATTCATCCGCCATTTTTTTCGATTCCTTGGCAAGATCCAGTGTATATTTCATTCCGGCCAGTACGTAGACGCGGGAATTCTGGAGCCGCATGGCTTTATATTTAATATGGACCGGGAATTCCACCAGTGTTGAATATATCTTCTTATCGGATATCAGGGTATCGGGGGAGAAACCCGGCAGGTTCTGGTCATCATATTCGATCTCATAGATCAGATCACGTTCCCCGAAGGCGAGGTCGGGCACGAAGCGGAGGTCAAAATATTCTCCCAGACGGAGGTTGGAGACGATCCCAATGGTAAAGCCGAAGGATTCTTCACTATTCAGGGAAAGCACCCTGGCGCTGTCGGCCACAAAGATGTCGGGGATGGATTGTTTTTTGAACCATATGTCTTCCATATTCTCCACCGTTTTAAGGGAAAAGAACATTTGGTTCATGGCCAGGGTAAATCCAAAATGGTAGGGGGCATAATCAAATTTCTGCAGGTTCGGGACTTTGTTGACCTGCGACCTTCCCAGGAATGAACACAACATCAGTACAATAAGTATACGGATGGATATGGGTGCTATGTCCTTCAAGGATTTCGGTTTGGATTCCTGTACTAAACGGCCCGGAGAGAAATTTATTTTTAATTGGCTGGCAAAGGTAGGTAAATTTTCCAAATTATGATACCAGGTTCATCAATTCATCCAGCAATTGAGATTTGTTGATGGGAACCACACCGACGGATTCGCATACCAGCCCGCCGGCAAGGTTTGAGATGGTGGCGATGTCGAGAGGCGTCATTTTCAGCGCCAGGCAGAGGGCTGCCAGGCTGATCACCGTATCGCCAGCCCCGGATACATCGGCAATGGTCCTGACGTAGGCAGGTACTGAATGGGTGATGTAGGCATGTTCACCCATGCGGGAGCTGATAAAAACGCCTTTATCCGAGAGTGTGACCAGCATGTGGTCAATATCCTGTTTTTTCTGGAATGCCTGGACAGCCTCACGAAGATGATCCGTGTCGTTGGGATCGAAGTCGATTTTCAGGCCTTCGATCAGTTCCTTGAGGTTCGGTTTGAAGAGTGAAACCGATTTGTATTCGCTGAAGTTGCGTTTTTTCGGATCCACGGCCACCGTCAGGTGCAATTCGCCGGCCCGTGATGTGATTTTCTGGATTACCTTGGGGGTCAGCACTCCTTTATTGTAATCCTGGATGATGATGATATGGATGTGGTATGTCTTGACCAACGATGCAAAGCGGCTAAGAAGTTCCTCCGTCTCTTTGGCATGTAATTCTGCATCGGTTTCCTCATCCACCCTGAGCATCTGGTAATTATTACCTATGATCCGGAACTTGGTGGTGGTGATCCGGTCTTTGCTGCGGACGATTCCTTCGGTGGTCAGTTCTTCCTTTTCGAGCAGCTGCAGGAATTCATTCCCCTTACTGTCGTTGCCGATCACCGAGCAAAGGATGGGATTACCGCCCATGGCTTTGATGTTCAGTGCCACATTGGCTGCACCGCCCAGCAGGCTGGCCCTCCGGTTAACGGTCACGATGGGTACAGGGGCCTCCGGGGAGATCCTGTCCACTGTGCCCCAGATATAGGAATCGATCATCACATCGCCAACAATCAGCACGTTGAGCCCGGCAGCGTCACCGAAGTACTTTTTGATTTCTTTTTTTCCAAGCATAGATGCGGTGGATAAGCGTGGGCGTTTAGTTAACTGAGTTCTTCAATGGCTTGCCGGATGCGGGCCATGGCTTCCAGGATGCGTTCGCTGGAGGTGGCATACGAAATCCTCACGCAATCAGGATCCCCGAAGGCGGTTCCTGGCACTGTGGCGACGAACGCCTTGTTGAGAAGGTAATTGCAGAGGTCGTCGCTGCACTTGATCTGGCCTTTGTCATAGCGTTTGCCAATGAGTTGCCGGATGTTCGGAAAAACATAAAAGGCCCCTTCCGGTATATTGGTGCGGAATCCGTGTATCTTATTGAGTTCATTGATCACCAGGTCGCGTCTTTCCCTGAACGCCTGGATCATGGTGCGAAGATCGTCGTTTTCTTTGGGATCAGACAGCAGGGCGCTGAGAGCGGCCCGCTGCGCAATGCTGCTTGTCCCGGAGGTCATCTGTCCCTGGAGTTTATCGCATGCAGCGGCTATCTGGCGGGGAGCCCCCATGTAACCCAGCCTCCATCCCGTCATGGCAAATCCCTTGGAAACACCGTTCACCGTGACGACTTTATCCTTAATGAAGTCAAACTGCGCAATGCTTTCATGCGTACCTGTAAAATTGATCAGCTCGTAGATCTCATCTGAAATGATGTAGAGTTCTTCTTTCGAGGCAAGTACACCGGCAAGCTCCCTCAGCTCCGTTTTCGTATATACTGATCCCGTCGGATTGCACGGACTGCTGAAGATGATCAGCCGTGTGCGCTCTGTCAGTGCATTTTCGATTTGGCGCGCAGTAACCTTAAAATCATTCTCGATCAGTGCGGGGATATATACCGGTACACCTTCGGCCAGTTTCACCAGCTCCCTGTAGCTCACCCAGTAAGGCGTGGGCAACAGAACTTCATCACCCGGATTGACCAGACACAGCACTGCATTGGCAATGGAATGTTTGGCGCCTGCCGAGACCACGATCTGCTCCGGAGTGTAGTCAAGATGGTTGTCCCGCTTGAATTTCAGGCAGATGGCATCCCGGAGATCCTTATACCCGGGTACTGGCGAATAGAAGGTATAGTTCAGGTCGATGGCATCTTTTGCCGCCTGTTTGATATAATCGGGAGTATAGAAATCAGGTTCCCCAATGCTAAGATTGATCACATGATGACCCTTTGCAGCCAGCTCCCTGCACATCCTCGACATGGCAAGGGTTTCGGATTCTGCTAACCCATTCACTCTGTCAGATAAACGTATCATCGCCAGTTCATTTTAATAAAAAATCGGTTACATTGTTAGCGGATGAACAAAGGTAGGGAAAATAATCTTTCCGAATGATTATCTTTGATGCACAATTAATAACAATACCAAATGGACACCTTTCTCGAAATTGTCAAGTATATCCTGCCATCGCTTGTGGTCATGGTCACCGCTTATCTTGTGATGCGGTCCTTTCTGGAGAATGAACTGCGCAGAAAGGAGGCGGAACAACGGTCAGGATTGGATAAGACACTGCTTCCGCTGCGCTTGCAGGCCTATGAGCGGATGATCCTCTACCTGGAGCGGATCGCACCTGCCAACCTTATCCTGAGGGTGTCGAAACCGGAAATGGATGCGGAACAACTTCAGACGATCATGGTCAGGACCATCAGGGAAGAATTTGACCACAATCTTTCCCAGCAGCTGTACCTTTCCGATGAAGCCTGGGAACAGATCAAGAAGGCCAAGGAGGACATGATCCGGATGATCAACACTGCCAGTACAAGGCTGGAGCTGAATGCCCCGTCGCATGAGCTGGCATCTGCACTTTTTGAGGAACTGAATAAAGAAAAAATCCTTCCTTTTGATAAGGCCATCATTCTTCTCAAGAAAGAATTCAGGGAAATGAAATAAAAAAACCACTATTTTTGGCCCTTCCGGCAATCAGGGTGATGATGCCATTCTTTGTCGGATTTTCATTTCGGGATATGGTGGAAAAATACCGATCTTCTTTGACCGGGGCTGCCGCTGTAAGCGTTGCAGCCATACTCTGGGGCCTGGACGGAATTGTGCTGACACCGCGTCTGTATAACCTCAATATCGGTTATGTGGTCTTTATGTTGCACCTGATCCCCTTCGGGATCATGAACCTGTTCATGTTCCGCGAATACCGGCAGCTGAAAAGGTTTTCAGCCGGTGACGGAATTTTGTTCAGCCTGGTGGCGCTTACGGGTGGGGTAGTTGGTACCATGGCCATTGTAAAGGCATTATTCCTGGTGAATTTTCAGAACCTGACCATTATTGTCCTGCTTCAGAAGCTGCAGCCGGTTTTTGCCATTTCTCTTTCTGCGTTGTTGTTGAAGGAGGCCATCGGAAAGAGATTTCTGATGTGGTCGGCTCTCGCCATCCTGGCCGGTTATTTTCTGACGTTTGGATGGCGCCTGCCCGACTTTTCCACCGGATCCAAAACGTTCATCGCCGCCCTGTTCTCGTTGCTGGCCGCTGCTTCCTTTGGAAGTTCGACCGTTTTGAGCAAAAAGATCCTTATGAAATTTGATTTCAGGACAGCCACCTTCTTCCGGTACGGGATCACAGCGCTGATCATGCTGTTGTATGTGTTAGGGGCGGGTAAGACCGGTCAGGTTGCCATGACGACTCCCATGAACTGGATTGTTTTTTTGATCATAGCATTTACCACCGGTTCCGGTGCCATCTTTCTCTACTATTTTGGGCTGACGCGCCTGAAGGCCATTGTTGCTTCCATCTGCGAACTTTTCTTCCCGCTGTCAGCCATTCTGTTCGATTATATTTTCAACGGTACTATGCTTTCAGCCATTCAGTGGATCAGCGCGGCCGTGATGATCGTTGCCATCTTCAACCTGAACCGTACCACGAATTAATTGGCGAATTCGAGGTCGCTGAGATCCTCCATGAGTTTTTTACGGGTAAAGAATATTCGGCTTTTTACCGTTCCGATGGAGAGGTTGAGCGACTCGGCGATCTCTTTGTACTTAAAGCCATTGATATGCATCTCAAAGGGTTTGCGGTGGCTATCCTCCAGCCGGGCAATATGCTGAAGAATGTCGTTTGCGCTTAGCCGGCTTTCGGAAGATTCATCCCTGGAGGATGAGGAGTTGTTCAGGTAGTACAGATCATCCGTTGTGTCCACAAGGGTGTTCGATCTGACACTCCTGCGGTAGTTGTTGATGAACGTGTTCTTCATAATGGTATAGGCCCAGGCTTTCAGGTTCGTGTCGGGCTGAAATTGTTCCCGGTGCGTGAGCGCCTTGACAAAAGTATCCTGCACCAGATCCTTCGCATCCTCTTCGTTGGATGTAAGCAGATTGGCAAAGTAACTCAGGTTATCTTTCAAACTTACGAGCTTAAAGTTGAATTCTAACTGTGTCATGGTATGAAGTGTTGAATTATTGTTTAATAAAAGTGCTACAAAATTAAACAAAAATTTGACGCAATTCAACAAGTCGAGAAAAAAAATTCTTAAAAAATTGTTAAAAAATAACGTATACCACGGAATTACTGATTATCAACAAGATTCAGAAAGATATATGGCTGGTTTAGTATGGGATGGGAAAGGTTAAACGAGGGGAGAGAGGAGAGAGGAGAAAGGAGAAAGGAGAGAGGAGAGAGGAGAAATAGGGTTTTGGGGTGGGGGGGAGGGGAGGGGGCAAGGAAGGAGGAGGGGTTAGTGATTGGATATGAGGTCTTTGAATTGAACGGGATCGCTGATCCTGATGACATTCGACGGCAGGGGCAACGTCAGCTGGAAGGCCTGGATACCCGTGAGATAGATGGTTTTGGATGCAAAATCCGACGACATTTGCTGAACATAGGCTTCTGCGTCGGGCAGGCTCATGGCTGCCACCAGGGAGGTGACCAGTACGTCGGGCTCCTTGAAGCGGGCTACCTCAAGCAGGTCACTGTAAGGAACAGACTGACCGAGGTAGATGATCTTATGCCCGGATTTTCGGACCAGGTAGCTGTAAAACAATAGTCCCAGCTCATGGAGTTCGTTTTCCGGTAGAAAAAGGATGAACCGTTTGGAATCCGGAGATGGCTTTATCATAAGGTTATCAATGGCCACTAGCAGCTTTTGCCGCAGCAGGTTAGTAACAAAGTGTTCCTGGGCCGGATTGATAGATCCTGAAAGCCACAGGACTCCAATTCTTTCGAGAAAAGGATAGATGATCTTCAGTACCGTATGTTCAAAACCCAGGTTGAGGGTCGAAAGATGAATGGTTTTTTCGAACATGGGCTCGTCCAGGTCGATCATTGACGTGACCAGGTTATCGATCCTGATTTCCTCTGCCTGTGGATGGTAGTGGAGGCTCATGATCTTCTCTCCCAGGTCGTCGTCCGACAGTTCGCTTAGCTGCGAGATTCGAAAGCCCTGCTTGAGCAGCACAGAAATATTGAGCAGCCGCTTCAGGTCGTTGTCACAGTAATATCGAATGTTGGTGGTTGTTCGCTTTGGGCTCACCACTTTATACCTTTTTTCCCAGATGCGGATCGTATGGGCCTTGATGCCCGTGAGCTTCTCCAGGTCTTTGATAAGGTAGGTTCCTTGTGTCATGGCAAAGGGAATGTCTGATGGTCTTTTACAATCATTAAACAAACCTCTTGTGCAAATGTTTCAGAAACGGAAAGAAATTTACATGTTGCGAGGTACGAAAGAAAAAAATTCTATTCGGTTAGTAGTATCTTCTTTGCCTTTTGGATGGCAACCGGCAATCCCCCGGGGAATTTACCTCCTGCAGTGGCAAAATAGGGCTGACCACCGCCTCCTCCCTGTATTTCCAGGGCCAGATCGCGGATAAGTTTACCTGCATGGAAGCCCCTTGCCTGCACCAGGCTGTCGGAGATCATGACAGCCAGGTGGGCCTTGTTTTCGATTTTTGCTCCCAGCACAAGGAATAGGTCCGTTACTTTGTTTCTCAGCCGGAATGCCAGATCCCTTATGCCTTCCGCATCAAGATCAACGGTTTCACCAATGAAGGTTATCCCATTGATCATTTCTGCCTGCAGGATGAGGTGTTCCTCCAGGTGTTTAATTTTTTCCCTTTGAAGCTCATCAAGTTTCTTCGCCAACCTATCGTTAGCATCCATCATGTCATGGACTGCACCGATCACGTTCTGAGAGTTCCTGAGCAGATGCTTCAATTCCCTTACAATACCCAGGTGTTCATTGAGATAGTCTAGGGCAGTATCTCCGGTGATCGCCGCGATCCTTCTGACGCCTGCGGCCGTAGCTTCCTCGGCGATGATCTTGAAAAGTCCGATCTGCCCCGTGGCATGCACATGGGTACCGCCGCACAGTTCGATGGAGTCACCGAACCGGATGACCCTCACCTGATCACCGTACTTCTCACCAAAGAATGCCAGCGCTCCCATCCCGAGTGCTTTTTCCATCGGTATCATCCTGTTTTCCTGGAGGATATGGTTCTCTCTGATCTGTTGATTGACGATGGCCTCCACCTGGGCAATTTCAGTATCACTTACCTTCTGAAAATGGCTGAAGTCGAACCGGAGATGGTCAGGGCCCACAAAGGATCCTTTTTGCTCCACATGCCTGCCGAGCACTTCACGCAAGGCATGGTGCAGCAGATGCGTGGCAGAATGGTTCCGGGCTGTCTGCAGTCGTTTGTTCAGGTCGACCGTTCCGGTGAACAATGCGGTGGGTTCAGAGGGTAGCTGGTGGGTTATATGAAGGATCAGGTTACCTTCTTTTTTCGTATCGAGGATGGGAATACGTTCATGATCCGATTCAATGAATCCCGTGTCGCCAATCTGTCCACCGCTTTCAGCATAGAAGGGAGTCCGGTCAAAGACCAGCTGGTAGCTGACCGATCCTTTCGCTTTGACCTGACGGTACCTGGCGATCCTGATCTGTGAATGGGTATGATCGTAACCGATGAATGATCCGGTAGCCGTGGGATCCAGGATCACCCAGTCGTCGGTATCCATCTGGGTAGCCTGCCTTGACCGCATTTTTTGGCCTTCGAGGCCTTTTTGAAAACCATCCATATCCACCTCCAAAGCGAGTTCTTTTGCCATGAGCTGCGTCAGGTCGACCGGAAAGCCATACGTATCGAAAAGCTCGAATGCAAATTTTCCATCGATGATCCGGGTGGATGGATTCGCCTGGATGTGCTGTTCAAAGCGTTTGATGCCGGTCGAAAGGGTTTTCAGGAAGGCGTTTTCCTCTTCAGCGATCACTTTTGTGATGAGTTCCTGCTGCTGGCTGAGCTCCGGGAAGACAACAGCCATTTGTGCAATCAGTCCCGGCAACAGCAGATGGATGAAAGGTTCTTTCTGGCCAAGAAAGGTAAATCCATACCTGACAGCTCTTCGCAGGATGCGGCGGATCACATAGCCAGCATCCTTGTTGGAGGGCAGCTGTCCGTCGGCAATGGCAAAGGCGATCGCCCTGAAATGGTCGGCCACCACGCGTATGGCGATATCGGTTTCTGTGCTGCGGCCGTAGGGTATACCGGTGATACGGCTTATTTCATGGATGATGGGCTGAAAGACGTCTGTATCGTAGTTGGATGTTTTGTGCTGCATTACCATGCACAGCCGTTCGAATCCCATGCCTGTGTCCACATGTTTCTGTGGCAGGTTGACCAGTGCTCCGGCAGCTGTACGGTTAAACTCGATGAACACCAGGTTCCATATCTCAATGACCAGGGGATGTCCTTTGTTGACAAGGGTGTGTCCCGGAATCTCCTCCCTGTCTTTGTCGGCCCGCAGGTCGGCATGGATCTCTGAACAGGGGCCGCAGGGCCCGGTGTCGCCCATTTCCCAGAAGTTATCCTTTTTGGAGCCGAAGATGATCCTATCCCCGGGGACAATTTCCCGCCAGTACTGGTACGCTTCCCTGTCTTCCGGCAGACCATCCGAAGGATCACCTTCAAAAACCGAAACATACAGTCTCTCTTTTTCAATCCTGAAGACCTCCGTCAGCAGCTCCCAGGCCCACTGAATGGCTTCTTTCTTGAAATAATCACCAAACGACCAGTTACCAAGCATTTCGAACATGGTATGGTGGTAGGTGTCGAGTCCGACTTCTTCCAGGTCATTGTGTTTGCCGGATACCCGAAGGCATTTCTGGGTGTCGGCAATCCGCGCATGCGTTACGGCTGCGTGCCCGAGAAATATATCCTTGAACTGGTTCATGCCTGCGTTGGTGAACATGAGCGAGGGATCGTCCTTGATGACCATCGGTGCGGATGGGACGATGTGATGACCTTTTGATTCAAAAAAGTTCAGGAAGGTTTCTCTGACGGTAGCTGCCTTCATTCCTCACAGATAAATTGTTAATAAGTATTAAAGATTTTAGGAGTTGCAAAATTAGTTTTTTTACTTAATTTTGCACCACGATCGTACCTTTTTGCCCAAAACCAGGACTGAAAAGAGAAAGAACGCTCATGGCTAAAAATCAATTTCTTATTGATTTAAATTCCCTCCAGATCAAAAAGTTCAGAAGAACGTTCAGAGATCGTATCAAGCGTTTACTTTCGATTGTGGCTACCGGTCTTGTATTCTCGGTAGCGGTCATGTCGGTTGCCTATTCCATCTTTGATTCGCCCAAGGAAAAGATGCTCAGGCGGGAGCTGGAGCAGTACTCCCTTCAGTATCAGGTGCTCAATGACCGGATGCAGCTGGTTTCCGATGTGTTGAAGGACCTGCAGGACAGGGATGACAATATTTACCGTGTGATCTTTGAATCCGAGCCGATCCCTTCCGGCATCCGGAAGGCCGGTTATGGCGGGGCTCACCGCTACGACCAGCTGGAGGGATACAAGAACTCGGATATCATGGTCAGTGCCACCCGGCAACTGGATGAGATCACCCGGCAGCTCTATGTCCAATCTGTTTCTTTTGACCAGGTGTACGACCTTGCCAGGAAC
This sequence comes from Bacteroidota bacterium, assembly GCA_022711405.1. GTDB lineage: Bacteria > Bacteroidota > Bacteroidia > Bacteroidales > JAGONC01 > JAGONC01. Next base: position 8,697 of record JAKLFC010000017.1, on the reverse strand, counting down.
AAGGAAAAGATGCTGGCTTCGATACCCGCCATTCAACCCATCCATAATCTGGATCTGCGAAGGATTGGCTCCTATTTCGGCGTGAGGACGGACCCATTCTATAAGGTTAAAAAGTTCCACTATGGTGTCGATTTTTCAGCTTCTGTCGGAACAGAAGTCTATGCAACGGGCAATGGAAAAGTTATTGACGTGAGCAATTCCTCGAGAGGTTACGGTAACACCATCCTGCTCGATCATGGGTATAGTTATCAAACCCAGTATTCGCATCTATCCCGGTTCGCCGTGAAGCCGGGGCAGGAGGTGAAACGTGGGCAGGTCATCGGGTATGTTGGCAATACCGGTAAATCATCAGCACCTCATCTGCACTACGAGGTTCACAAGAACGGTGCGCCTGTCAATCCTATCTTTTATTTCTTCAACGACCTCTCACCTGCTGATTTTGAAGAAATCATTGTTCTTTCTTCGCGGGCCAGCCAGACAATGGATTGAGCCCGTTGTTATTCCATGCCTTACAAACCCCACCGGATCAAAAAGATTTATTACTCCATCAGCGAGGTGGCAGAGATGTTTGATGTGAATACCTCATTGATCCGTTTCTGGGAAAAGGAATTCGATATTCTCCAGCCCACAAAGAATAAAAAGGGGAACCGGTTGTTCACTCAGGAGGATGTGGAACATATTTACCTCATTTATCATCTTGTAAAAGAACGCGGATTTACCCTGGAAGGTGCACGCCGGCAGCTCAGCCAGAACTTCGACGATGTATCCCGGCGGGCACAGGTATCGCAATCTCTTTCGAGGATACGGGAGTTTCTGGTGGAGATTGACAGGATACTGGCGGGGGAGGGAAAACAGGAGGCGGGAGGCGGGAAGCAGGAAATGGTTGACAGTTGACGGTTGACGGTTGGCGGTCGGCGGTCGGCGGTCGGCGGGAAGCGGGAAGCGGAATTGGATTTTGGATATTGGGATTTATTTGGAATTTGGATCATGGAATTTGGAATTTTCAAAAGTACCTGTTTTCGGTCAGGTAACCCTTCACATATTCGTCGATCCCTTCTTCCAGCGAATAAAATCCGGCGTCATAGCCGGCATGGCGGAGTTTATCCATTTTAGCCTCCGTGAAATTCTGGTAACGTGACCCGATGTCTTCCGGCATGGGAATAAGTTCTATCTTCTCATCTTTGTTCATGGCGTTGAAAACAGCCCGCGCCAGGTCGGTAAATGTTCTTGCCTTCCCTGTCCCAAGATTGTATATCCCACTGGCAGGTCTCCGGTTCATCATAAAATGGATCACATTGATGACATCCTTCACATAGATGAAGTCCCTGAGCTGCATGCCATCCTCATAATCAGGATGATTCGACCTGAACAGTCGGGTCTGGCCGGTAGCAGCTATCTGGTTAAAGGAATGGAAAATGACGGATGCCATCCGTCCCTTGTGATATTCGTTCGGTCCGTAGACATTGAAAAACTTCAGGCCAGCCCAGAAGGGGGGCGTAGCTTTCTGAAGGAGGACCCACCTGTCAAATTCGTTCTTTGATTCTCCGTATGGATTGAGCGGCTTCAGCCTGCCGACCAGCTCATGATCATCGTCATACCCCAGCTCACCCAGGCCATACGTAGCAGCCGAGGAAGCATAGATCAGGGGTATCTGGAACCGGCTGCAAAGATTCCATACGGATTTGGAATAATCCAGATTCAATACCTGAAAGATCCTTCTGTCGAGCTCTGTAGTGTCGGTCCGGGCGCCCAGATGGATGATGAACTGGATATCCGCATGATGTGCGGTGAACCATTCGAAAAATTGATCCCTATGGACCTGAGACAGGTATGTTTTGTTATTGATGTTCTTGTTTTTAAGGGACCTGGAGAAATCATCCACGATGATCAGCTCTTTGTGTCCTTTATTATTCAGCTTGTTGACCATGCAACTGCCGATAAAGCCTGCTGCACCTGTTACGACGATCATAGGTAAAGCCTTGTGTGATTAGTTTATGTAAAGATAATGAACAATAGTCATGGATCAAACGAAGAAAACCTGAAATTCATATATCCTGATCTTTATTCTTACATCATAGCAGGTCGCCTACGTGAAATAAATTGATTACGTTTGCACGTTCAATTTGTTACGATCATTTAATAACCAATTCCATGACTGAAAAAGTAAAGCAATTGCTAAGCGAATCGAAGGCTGCCCGATGGTCAGCGCTGGCGCTTGTGTCCATCACCATGCTGGCGGCCTATTATTTTGTGGATATGATTGCACCCCTGCAGTCGCTGCTCGAGGTCGATCTAGGATGGTCACCACGGAACTACGGTCTATTTTCCGGCTCGGAATACCTGTTGAACGTGTTGGGCTTTCTGATCATATCAGGGATCATTCTGGATAAAATGGGGATACGTTTCACGGGTTTGCTGGCCACCCTGGTCATGCTGGGAGGCGGGCTGATCAAGTTCTATGCCCTGACGCCCTATTTCCGGAATGGTGGTTTTGGATTCGATTTTTTTAATTCGTTCTGGACCGTCATGCCAGCCACTGCCAAGCTGGCTGCCCTGGGTTATGGTATTTTCGGCATCGGTGTCGAAATGGCGGGGATCACTACCTCAAGAACGGTCGTGAAATGGTTTAAGGGAAGGGAACTGGCCTTTGCCATGGGTATGCAGCTGGCTACTGCCAGGCTGGGTGCATCCGTTGCATTCTTTTTCTCGGCCAAAATGGCCGGCATCCAGATGGTCAACGGCGTCCCCCAGGGTAATGTCCTTAATCCGGTCTATGTGGGGATTGCGCTGGTGACCATTGGTTTTCTGACCTTCCTGACCTATACCTTCATGGATTCTCGTCTTGATAAGCAGACCGGACAGACCGGCCCGGTTGCAGATCCCACGGAGGAATTCCATGTAAGAGACCTGCGGAAGATCATCACCAATAAGGGATTCCTCCTCATAGCCCTGCTCTGTGTGCTTTTCTATTCAGGCGTCTTCCCCTTTCTTAAATATGCGGTGAACATGATGCAGAACAAGCTGGGTGTCTCGGCCGAGACCGGTGGGTGGATCTCCGGATTGCTACCTGTCGGGACGATCGTTCTGACTCCATTGATCGGTACATACCTCGACAGAAAGGGAAAAGGAGCGACCATGATGATCTTTGGAGCGGCACTGCTCACCCTTGCCCACCTGACCTTTGCCATCGTGCCGCTGAACATGTTCATTGCCATAGTTGCCATCATCGTTCTCGGGATCGCATTTTCCCTGGTACCTGCTTCCATGTGGCCATCCGTACCTAAGATTGTGGAAGAGAAATACCTGGGTTCAGCGTATGCCCTGGTGTTCTGGATCCAGAACATCGGATTGCTGCTGATCCCCTGGCTGATCGGCTATCTCCTTGAAGCGGTGAATCCCGGCGTCGCCGAGAAAATCAAGGCTGGAGAACCGGCTACCTACGATTACACTGTGCCCATGCTCGTTTTCGCCGGATTGGGTGTTCTTGCGATCCTCCTGGGATTTTTGCTGCGCCGTGAGGAAAGGATCAAGCATTACGGGCTGGAAGATCCCAACAAGCAAAAATAGTTCAAGCGAAGACAAGGTTTTGAAAATGAAAAGCTGTCAAACATTTTAAGGATGTCTGACAGCTTTTTTGGTTAATACCATCCATGGTTCTCAAACCAATCATAAAAAAATGTACTTTTATAGCCTTTTTAACAACGGAAAATAGATAAATATCATAAAATGAATAAGCAGATTTACAACACATTAAAACTATTGATCGCTTTCGGTTCACTTTTTCTCATCACACTCAGCCAGGCTCAGATCAGCCGTGAGGGAGTGCCTCCCAGCTTTTCACTCGAAGGGCTTTCATCCGAGGTTCCGGTACTCACCCTGCAGTCCCTTGCCCCGGAAGTGATAGCAACCCTCGACGATAACCTGAAAGATGGTCCGGGCCCTTACCGCATTGGGAAGACCCTTCCTGTCGGGGTAACCTGTGATCATGCCGGTTTATGGGAGGATCTGACGGATGGCGGCAGTGTGTGGCGCCTGAAGTTACAATCAGCAGGTGCGCTGGCGGTAAGCCTTTACTTCGATCAGTTCTATTTACCCGAGGGCGGTGAGCTGTATGCCTATAACGAAGCGAAAACGCAGGTCATTGGCGCCTTTACCGATTTCAACAATGATCCCTCGGGACTTTTCTCGATGGAGATCATCCAGGGTGAAAGCGTGACTTTGGAATACTTCCAGCCGGCATCAGTCACCCTGCAACCTATCATAAGCATTTCCGATATGGCCTACATCGCCAGGGGAGTTTCCTTTGAGATGGTTCCGGGAAGCGGAAGGGACCAGTCGGAATGGTGCATGATCAATGTCAGCTGCCCGGAAGGGGATGACTGGCAGCAGGAAAAAAGAGGAGTGGTCCGCCAGTACATGATATTGCCCGACAGCTATGTTGGCTGGTGCTCGGGCTCACTGATCAATAATACCGGATGGAATCTTATCCCCTACGTACTTTCAGCACACCACTGCGGCGAAGGTTGTACCTCTTCGATGTTCAACCAGTGGATATTTTATTTTAAATACGAAGCATCCTCATGCTCAGGAACAAATGGGCCAACCAATTTCACGGTCAACGGTTGCGCACTTAAAGCAGAAGGCGATAGGTACACCGGTTCCGATTTTGCCCTGTACCTGTTGAATCAGGATCCCCCGCAATCGCATGAACCCTACTGGAATGGATGGAACCGCACGAATACACCGAGCCAGAGCGGAGTCAGCATACATCATCCTGCCGGCGACATCAAAAAGATATCAACCTATAACACAACTCTCCAGAATGGTGAATGGAACGATAACGGCGTTTTGTCGCACTGGGTCGTCAGATGGGCACAAACCCAGAATGGCACCTCGGTAGTGGAAGGAGGATCTTCAGGCTCTGCCCTGTTCGACAGCGAGCACCGGATCGTGGGAGACCTCACCGGATCATACACCTCGCTTGACTGTGACAACCCTGGAGGTTATTCATCCTTTTACGGAAAAGTTTACTGGTCGTGGGACAAGATGGGCAGCGCACAGAACCAGCAGCTGAAATACTGGCTGGATCCGGCCAACACCGGGGAGGAATATTTACCCGGAACAGCGGGCGTTCCACCGATCACTGATTTTACAGCAAGCGATCCAACGGTCCCGCCAGGCACCCCCATCGATTTCACCGATCTCTCCATGGCAAGTCCAACGGAATGGTCGTGGACATTTACCGGAGCAGAACCTTCGAGCTCAACGGAACAGGATCCCCAGGATATTGTGTACAACAACTACGGATCCTACACCGTAAAACTTACGGCATCCAATCCCTGGGGTTCCGATACAGAGACCAAGACGGGCTACATTGTGATCGGGGATCCCCCTACAGCTGATTTCTATGCGCAGGAGACGGTCATCATTGCCGGAAATCCTACCTATTTCTTTGATGCATCGGCAAATACCCCCACCTCATGGAACTGGATCTTTGAAGGAGGCACTCCCAGCGCTTCTGTGGTTAAGAACCCCGGCCCCATCTATTATAATACTGCCGGCGTTTTTAAGGTACAGCTGATGGTAGTCAATGATTTTGGCACCGACACAGAGTTAAAGGAAGGGTACATTACGGTCCTTGGCCCGCCTGATGCCAATTTCGCAGCCAACGAAACAACAATACCTGTCGGCGGTTCGGTTGATTTTACGGACCTGTCAACAGGAGATCCCGTTTCCTGGGTCTGGGATTTTCAGGGCGGGGATCCCTCTACTTCAACGGAGCAAAATCCGCAGAATATCGTATATAATGAAGCGGGCGAATACAATGTCTCACTTACCGTGACCAGCGATATAGCTACCGATGATACCACCATGGTGGGTTATATTAAGGTGATGTCAGCACCGATACCGAATTTTAATTCTCCCAACCGTTATATCCAGGCAGGAACATCCACTACATTCAACGACATGACGTCTGGGAATCCTACGTCGTGGTCCTGGGAATTTGAGGGGGGTACCCCTGCCACTTCAGACCTGCAAAATCCCGGCGAGATCGTTTACAGTGAGGTGGGTGATTTTAACGTAAAACTGACCGCAACCAACGCATTTGGATCCGAAAGCCTGCTGAAGTCCAAATACATTCATGTGGGAGACGTACCGGAGGCTGATTTTTCTGCGAACGAAACCTTCATTGCGGTGGGACAAAGCATCAGTTTTTCGGACCTTACGCTCAACAATCCCACTACCTGGTCGTGGGTATTCGAGGGAGGAACACCGGGAACCTCGTCTCTTAAAAATCCGGGCAGTATCACCTACAACGAGACCGGAATTTTCGATGTCACGTTGACGGTGACCAATACCTACGGTCAGGATACTGAACTAAAAAGTGATTTTGTAGAAGTGGGGTACGTCGGGGTGGACGACCTGCAGCTTACACCTGACAGGATCGAACTTTATCCCAATCCGACCACCGGAACCTTTACCCTTGTCCTCAAAGGCAACCTGAAGGAGCTTGTCAACATCAGCTTCTTCAATGCTACTGGCCGGCGTATTCTGGAAGTGCCCACCGACAATGGCATCCTTCATCAGATGCAGGTCGATCTGGCGGGAAATCCCCCGGGAGTTTACCTGCTCAGGGTACAGACTGATGAAGATATCATTATCAAACGGATCACCCTGGTGAAATAAGCTGATCCGATCAGCGTTTAAAGATCATGATGATGAAATGTCCCCGCAGCCTTTGGAGATATTTCCGCTACGGGTGTGTACTATTCTTTTTATTTTCTGTGACAACAGCGCTCCCGCAACCATCGGAGCCCGGTGTACTTCCTTCCCTCCGGTACGGATTGACACTGCCATCTGATGATATCCGTGCCGGGAAGGTCGACCTGACGTCCATCCGGCTCGAGGATCAGGAAAGGGGAGAAGGAATAACTCCATATCGTATTGCTGTTTTGCTGCCAGTGGATCTTGATCCCGACCATTCCGGTCACTGGATATCCGTTCAGGGAAAGGGAAGGGTGTGGTATTTTACACTGAGTGCAGAAGGTGCGCTGGCACTATCACCCTATTTTGATGTCTTTCAGATACCGGATGGAGGAGAACTCTACATTTACAACCATCCGGCATCCGGCATCCTGGGTGCCTTCACATCTGCCAGCAATCCTCTGGATCAGGCTTTTGCCACTGAATTTGTGCGGGGATCGTCCATCACCTTCGAGTATTTTGAACCCTATGGAACCCGTGAGACCCTGAGACTCCATTTGACCGGCCTGGGCTATTTCTACAGGGGAGTCAATACCAGCACTGGTTTTTCTGATCGGGGATTTGGCGATTCAGGCGACTGCGAGGTGAATATCAACTGTGATGAAGGGAACAGCTGGCAGGACGAGAAAAAAGGAGTGCTCAGGATCCTGAGCAGGGTGGGATCTTCCCTTTTCTGGTGCAACGGATCCCTTATAAATAATGTCAGGCAGGATTTTACACCCTACGTGCTGACTGCCGACCACTGTGCCTTTTATAATGACCAGTACGCCAGTGCAAGTGACCTCATGCAATGGATCTTTTATTTCAATTATGAGTCGCCCGACTGCACGAATCCTTCGACGGAACCTGCTTACAAAACAATGGTTGGAGCCACACTGAAAGCCCATGGCGGAAATACAGGAAATACCGGTTCTGATTTTTATCTTGTCTGCCTCAACGATCTGGTTCCGGCCGCCTATGATCCGTTTTTCCTGGGGTGGGACCGGCAAAATGTCCCATCGCCGGAGGGTGTATGCATTCATCATCCACAGGGCGATATCAAGAAAATATCCACCTATGATCAATCCACCGTATCTTCGCAATGGTCGAACAACGGGGTTCAGTCACACTGGATGGTATCCTGGACAGAAACACCCGATGGCCATGGGGTAACGGAATCGGGTTCGTCCGGTTCACCACTGTTCAATGAGCACGGTCTTATCGTTGGCACACTTACAGGAGGGGAATCATCCTGCGGCAATACCGAAGGTGCAGACTTTTATGGAAAATTTTTCTACCACTGGACATCCAACGGATCCCAAACGGGTGATCAGCTGGAACCCTGGCTGGACCCTGACCACGAAGGTGCCCTTGTGCTGGGGGGAACCTATTATGAAAATGTCGTTGTTGCATTGTTCAAGGCGGATACTACCGTCGTACCGGTCAAAGGGAAAATTGATTTTAAAGATCTCTCCTCCGGCAAACCCGAACAATGGCAGTGGTACTTCGAAGGGGGAAATCCTTCGGCATCCATGGTACAAAATCCGGAGGGGATCATGTATTCTAACTACGGGACATATGATGTCAGACTGATCAGCGGCAACGAGATCAATACGGACACTCTCCTTTTAGCAGATTACATCCGGGTTGAGCCTGTCATCATACCCAATCCCTCCCATGATGAATTCCGGATTTTCTTTGGCGACAGAAGCAACACACCTGACCGGGTTGAATTATTCAATGCGCTGGGGATGAAAGTGCCTTTCCTGATAACGGACATTCGTTCATCAACGCTTACCCTGAACCTGACCGGATTGCGGGCAGGGGTTTATCTTGTACGGCTGAGGGCCGAATCCTATTCGTTCACGGGTAAACTCTGGCTGGTACCTTAGATGCTCATATATTCCAAATTCCAGGAACCAAATTCCAAACAAATCCCAATCTCCAAATTCC